>DBYR01000042.1 GCA_002310215.1 Bacteroidales bacterium UBA1181 | reverse complement strand
TATGAGCGGGCTGACGAGGGACTTCGGCAGCTCATCAAGCGCGCCGAGGTGGGAGCCCTCAGCGAGAAGGAGTATGACCAGTATGAGGCCAGCATGAAGCTCCTGGCCGACGAGATCGACATGGAGAAGCAAGGCTACGAGCGTGGCATGGCAGACGGCATGCAGAAGGGCATTGCCCAAGGTATGCAACAAGGTATGCAGCAGGGCATTGCCCAAGGTATGCAACAAGGTATGCAGCAAGGCATCGCCCAAGTCGCCAAAGAGATGAAACAGAACAAGATGCCTGTGGAGGTCATCATGGAGGTGACCCACTTGACGAAGGAGGAGATTGATAATTTGTGATTAGCCTGATGCAATATGGAATTTATAGACCCATCTGTATATGAGCGGGCTGACGAGGGACTTCGACAGCTCATCAAGCGCGCCGAGGTGGGAGCCCTCAGCGAGAAGGAGTATGACCAGTATGAGGCCAGCATGAAGCTCCTTGCCGACGAGATCGACATGGAGAAGCAAGGCTACGAGCGTGGCATGGCGGACGGTATGCAGAAGGGCATTGCCCAAGGTATGCAACAAGGTATGCAGCAGGGTATCGCCCAAGTCGCCAAAGAGATGAAACAGAACAAGATGCCTGTGGAGGTCATCATGGAGGTGACACATCTGACGAAGGAGGAGATTGATAATCTGTGACCATCCGATCTGATATGAAAAAAGCAGCGAATATGATTGTTCGCTGCTTTTTTCGTTTTAGTAAAATGGTCATTACATCCTTTTCAGGCTTTCGTCGTACTGAATACGCTCCTCTTCTGAGAGATTAGAGATTTTAGCCCTTTCAATTAATGCCAGCATGCCTTCGTCGGCGACATCAAGGATTTCCTGTGGAATCTCGTCCAGATCCTGCAAGTAATTGAACAAAAACAACCAGGCTTCCTGTTTTGTCAGCTTTTTACCTTTGATTAAATCTATTGGATTCATATTCTGACGTTTAGGTTGGATGATGGTTGTTGGGTTGGACCATTGATTTCGAACCGCCGTCCAAGCTGTTCGTTTTTGTTAAGGACTTGCAGCAGTTTGCTGTTTTTTGATTGTTTGTTCATGCGTATGTATTTTTTGAACATAAAAAAGGCACGGAAGTGTTGTTCAAGTTTACATACGCTAAAACTTTGCGGGTGTTTCCACTACCGCACACTTCGTGCCGATATCTCTATCAGTATGTATAAAATGGCACAAAAAAGCCGATCGAAATCGGCCTAATGTACCGCGTATGTAAATTTTGAACACTGCAAAATTAAAGAAATATTTTAATGCTGCAAAATCTGAAGATGGACAGGTATTAAATCTCCCCTTGTTCTTTTGAATCGTCGATAATGTGTCGTCCCTTCGATTCACAGGAGGTCATTCACCTGCCTGGGTTATTACGTCCTTTCAGGGCTGGAATTTAAATTTCCCAACTAACTCTTAATTCTTAATTTTTAACTTCTTCCCTATCCTAAACTCCTTCAGCTTATACAGGAACCTGCACGCCGAGGTAAAGTAGTTGGATTTGACGCCGTTGCGTTTGAGGGAGGTGTGGTGTTCCTTGAGCACCTTGAGGTGGCTGCGGAGGCCGGAGGTAGATATGCCGCCCGTGCGCATGGTGACGAAGTCGAGGGGCAGGTATTTGGTCTTGATCTTACCGAGGTAGATGAAGCGGAGGAGCAAGTCGAAGTCTGCCGCGATGCGGTAGCGCTTGTCGAAGGTGCCGTAGCGGTCGTAGACGCTTTTGCGGCAGTAGAAGGATGGGTGTGCGGGCATGAAGCCGAAGCGCATCAGGGAAGGGCGGAAGACCTTCGAGGAGTAGTATCGGACGCACCGTTCGAGGTTTTCGGGCGACACGTAGTGCACGTCGCCATAGACAGCGTCGAGCATAGGGTCGCGCATGGTGTCGGCGACCATTTGGAGGACGTTGTCCGCGGTGTAGTAGTCGTCTGAGTTGAGGATGCCGATGATGTCGCCCGTCGCGATGGCGAGGCCCGTGTTCATGGCGTCGTAGATGCCCTTGTCGGGTTCGGAGACGATGGTGAGTCTACCGCCGAAGCGGGGCTCATACTCCCGGCAGATGGCGAGGGTGTCGTCTGTCGAACCTCCATCCTTGACGATCAGCTCGTAGTCCCGGAAGGTCTGTCTGAGCACGCTCTCCAACGTGTCCCGTATGGTCTCGCCACTGTTATACGACGTGGTGATGATCGATATCTTCTTTGCCATATGAAACTTTACACATTAACGGCTTACATACTCAATTCGGTTAATTTTTTGACGTTTTTTATCCATCTGCGCAGATTTCTTCTGCATTTTTATCCTGATTTTACTTCAATTGATATTTGGGTGACACATTATACACTTTTCGGTGCAAACATACGATTTATTTATATTTGTTGCAATGGGTCTTTGCGTATTTTTTTATTCAATTGAAGGTGAATTTTGATATTGGTTTAATACTTCTTCTAGGTAATTGTGTTTCAGACGTTTACTTATTTCTCTTTTTTTTATTTTCTCCCCGTAACATAGTATTGTTTCGATATAATCTTTTGCAACGTTCTTATCTGATAAGGAAAGGGCAGTTTTTTTCCCATTTTCAGAAATTTCTTTTAACTTTTGGGGTGAAAGATGTCTTATTTTATTGATTATTTCATGCAGTTCCTTTTCATTACCAGCTTCGCATAAGAAACCATTATATCCATCAATTATAATGCCCTCCATCCCTTCTTTTTTTGCGGCGACAGTAATGCATCCGCGTGACATTGCTTCCAAATATACTAGTCCAAAGGTCTCCATTTCGCTAATCATGATGAAAACATCAGATTTATCTAGGTGGTCAAAAATCTGTGATCTTTTTATTCTGCCTGTAAAAAACACTTTATCTTTACAATTAGTTTCTTTTGTGAGTTTTTGAAGCGAATTCCACATTGCGCCCTCTCCCACTATCGTCAATTTATATTGTGCATCTACAAAAACTTTTGCAAGTGTTTTTACTATAACCTCTGGATGTTTCCTTTTTATTAGTTGACCAACGAATATGAATTTTGAAACGTTGTCCCATTGACGTTGATTATCTATTTCCTCCAATTCAGATGGAGTGCCAGAAAAGCAGCGAAATGAATACTGGGGAATACCATTAATTTTTTCATGGTTTTTTTCTATGATTTGGGATCGGAATCCCCAGATATCTATCGATTCACGTAATACCTTTGCATTTGGATAAAGATTAAAAGCCGATTCGAAATCATGAATAACGATTGTTGAAGGACATGAAAAAAAACGTTTAAATTCATATAACATCCATGCTGTTGGATTGATCCAATGTCCAACAATCATGTCAGGGGAAAATTTTTCACAACGCAAATATTCTTTACATTTTTCGAAAGCTATTGATAGTGTTTTGTCACTGAATTTTCCATGTGGTTTGTTTTTTTTCATTGGTATACGGTATACCTTTACTCCATCTATTTCATATGCTCCCTCATTATTAATGGGCACATCAGGGAGAGTAAAACCTTCTATATTTTCCAAAACATTTCTCATCCATTTTGGGGCCCAATAATAAAAACAAGGATAATATGCGCTTGTGTGTATAACCCTAACATCATAGCCCATCTTCACCCACACTTTGGTAAAATAGTGAACCACGGGTGTATATCCTATGGGAGTGCCATTTCCTGGATAAATTGGGCTTATCATTAAAATACGTCTCATTTTATATCACACATTGATTTTGATGTAAGTATATGTTCAATAAGTAAAAGGTCGTTTTTATATGGAATAATAAAACTGATTAATGGATTAACACATTCTTTATTTGATATAATTCATGTTGCCATGTAAATACAAAGAATGATGTATTACCAACAGCTTTATATAAAGTGGCGACAAATGTCATTATAAAAAAAACAAATAATATTGGGAAATAGTATTTCCGTGTATTTATATAACAATAGGCTAATGTATAAGCCCCAACGATTGATGATGTCATAAGAAAATACCAATTCAATCGGTCAATAAGATGACTACCCCATAATGAATATCTTATAATTACACCAAAGAAGAAAAAATTATATATTATCGTAAAAAAATCTGAATTCGCCCATGATTTTACACTTGAACTTAGATATATGAGAAATGCTGCCCGAGCTAAGTTTATATAAAACCCTACTCCTAATGCTATATGTTCATCTTGAACAATCTTTGAATATGCATGATCAACATACCATCCATAACCAGAGATTGTCAAAAAATACTCAATATTGGATACAATATTTTGGACAAATGATAATCTCATTAAAATTAATGAAATAAAAAAAATACTCATTTGAATAGTAACATTTTGAAACCATTCTTTTTTGTAACTAATTAGTGGATAAAATATTAGCAGTATACAAGCAGATTGGTGAAATAATACAGCTAAAAATAAAACCAAATAATGTTTAATCGGTTTTCTTTCTTCTATAAATTTTATAGAATATAGCCAAAATCCCACAGCGATAATTTGTCTCAAACCATTCATGTAGGATAACCAGATTCCTGTTAACATGAAGGAAAGTACCAGAAACTTACATGTACTAAGATCATCTTTTAATACTATAAATGTAAAAAATATTGGAATGAAAGAATTTATAACCATGAATCCTTCAACAGGTATATTAAAGAATGAAGCAACTTTCATTAGCCACATATACCCGATTTCCACATCTTTAATCGGATTGTTATGTATAACATCTTGATACATATCGACATATGTGAAATAGTCAAATCCCACACCATATCTAAATCCAAAGACTAAAGAATAAATACCTAATGCACAAACGACATATTTCCAAGAATATTCTTTCTCTGCTTTTAGACAAAGTATATACATTACAATTGTTAGAAGTGAATATACAAGGATTGTTTGAATCATAGTATTTTTAATTGTTGTATATTTTACTGATACACTGAGCGTTAATCTCTGACGTATATTTGCTACTTGCTTCGCAGTAGGCTAAATCAGAAAGTTTTCGTCTTAAGGAATAATCCTCATGTAATATTTCAATGCATTTTATTAGAGATGATGTGTTGTCTAAATCATATATAAGTCCAGTAATATAATCTTTAATCAGTTCAATATTTGCCCCCTGATTACTTACAATTACGGGAATATGATTAAACATATATTCAACAGTAACACGTCCAAAAGCTTCGTTTAAAGAAGGTACTACAGCTATGTCTGCAGATAATATCTCGTTGGATACATCTTTTTTGAACCCACAGAAATGTATATATTTTTTCGCATTTTTCTGTTTCACATATTCTTTTAGTGATTCAGCATATGGATTTTTATCTTCTCCTAGTAAATACAAATATATTTTTTGAGATTTTTCGACAATGGAGATAACGGCATCAATTAGTTGCTTCTGATTTTTGTTCTCACTTATTACACCCATGCAGATTATATTTGTATAATCACGTTTTTCACAGATGTCAGATTTATAGATTCGATTTGGACTGATTCCATTATAAATTGTGATAATATTTTTGAAACCTAATTTGTTGTAATGTTTATAAATCGAATCTGATATCGCAATGTTTTTATCTACAAACCAATCGTTTATTTTTTTCTGCAAATGTGTTCCCAATGCATATTTTAAATTATAGTCAATTGAGCCAAACTCGCGAAGATGCTTTATATGTTTTGCTCCTGATAATAAAGAAAAAAATTCACCTATGTGTATAACGGATGTATTACTATGAATTACATCGAATGATCCACAATGTTTTTTTGTTTTAAAATATGCATATATGTAAAATAATGGATTAATTATAACTCTGATTAGTCCCTTTATCCAACTAAATAATGATGAAGTGTCACATAATGACATGAAGTATTTAGAAGTGATGTAATCTATTTCATTCATCCGTAGTTCTTCGGTTATTATACCTTCATTTGGAATTAACAGACATGGAGAATGTCCTATTTTCTTCAACTCAATCATTAGTTGTAGCATGGATAGATTTGCACCCATTAACCCTGAATATGAAGCTATAAAAAGTATTTTATATTTCATTTGATTTCATGATTTTTAAATCTGCGCCGTTTATGGCTGATGCAATTTCGGAATAACTACTATAAAAACTACCCCATATTTCCTTTGTATTGGATAATGCCCACAATTCTACAACTGCATCCTTAATTCCTTGTTTGGATGCTCTAGAAAGAACAGAATCATATGACATAATAATTCCCCCATATTTGTTTTTCAGATATTCTTTTACACCCTGATCATCAGAACATAAGAAGAACCGTGCATCTAGTTCAGTTGTTAGTTTTGATTCAATTGCTTTTTCAAATAATTCAATAGGAGATTGCTCTATAGAAGCTTTGTTGTCTTTTCTTCTAATATGTAATCCATATGTGTTTGGACTAAATTGAGATGTAATTGTATCAATTTTGGATTGTATATCTTTCTTGGGGACAAATAAGTTCTTTAAAGGATACATGTCTCCTTGCTGGCTATATGTTGTAATATATACATCTCCTGCAATGCTAATATTATTCAATGAATTAATTGGTAAATCGTAGTGATATTTTCTTTTTAATATACAATTCAACAATTTAGGTATATATAAATTCCTTACAGATGCCTTGTTATAAACAAAATGGTTAATCCAGGAATGGTCATCTATTTGTAATAATTTGTTTGATTCAAAAATGTCACTGAAGCAACAGTTAAATCCAGGTTCTCTTATCCAAAAAATTTTCAAAGGAACATTTTGATTTTGAGAATATTGAACAAAGGATGCAATTACTCGCATCCGATTGCCTAATCCTGCATATGGTATTAAATTAATCATTTTATCTTGTATTATTTAGTTTTGTGAGACTTAATCCAACATAAGAAGTAAAAAAGAGGAAACGAAAAATACAATAATTGCATTTTCTGTTTCAAAAAATGCACTTGTGGATTAATCTTATGTTTTTTTACATTGCATATATGCGAATTAATTAGATATCTGAAATTTACATCTTCCGTCTTCAAAGAATCGTTTACAAGATTTGAAAAAGAGATATATTGCATATAATTGAGCACTACTTTCTCTCCTTCTTTATGGTCAAGAATATCGATGAAATCACTAATTGTTTTTACTGATTTTATCATTCGGTCAATGCGATCCTTCGAATATAAATTTGATGCACTTTCTGTTCTTCCTATAACGTGATAAACATTTATATTAGAAAATCTAATCCTGTTTGTGTAGTACATCGCATGAAGCATGAAATTTGTATCTTCTCCATTCCTTATTGTAGGCAAAAACATAATGTTATGCTTAAGAATAAAATTTCGATTAAAACAGACTCCACAAACACTTCCTCTTAAATAACCAGAGTTTAGAATATACTCACTTCTGTACAACTGATTCTCTTGAAACATGTTATTCCATTTGTATCTTTCCCTGCCCTCAATAAAAGAATTACAAATAACTATATCTGCTTTAATGCCTATATCATCGTCTTTTATTATTTTCGGCAATGCTAAATCCTCTATTTTATCATCTGGGTCCACAAATAAAATTATCTCCCCATTTGCCCGTTTTATACCTTCATTACGAGCAACAGAAACGCCTTGGTTATTTTGTTCAATTAGTAATATGTTTTTATGATTCTGTTGATATTGTCTTACAATGTTAGATGAACCATCTATAGAGCCATCGTTTACGCATATTACCTCAAATATATCATCTGAAACAGGTTGATTATATATGGAATCAAGACATCGATTAATATATGGCTCTACGTTGTAGATGGGTATAATAATGGACAATTTCATTGTAATCCTCTTTTTAAAAATAGTATGCTATCATTTTTCCATGATGATAACAATGTGTTAATTTCTTCATAATTAATCGAAGAATTTATAATACTTTCCACATTTTCTGTGTTTTCATTGACAAGTCGATCCTGCAAATGTAATGAACTTAATAATGACACAAGTCGACTATTTCCTCTACTGTTATTTGTCATTGTCAAGAAAGGTTTATTGAAAATAATTGAGAATACAGTTCCGTGGAATGAGTCGGTCACCACAAATTCAGATTCGATAAATCCCTTTAGCCATTCTTCTACAGAAGGGAAAACACAATCATATAATCCTTTTGACCCCACTTGGGAGAATTTCTTTTTAGCCATCACTTCATTTTGTGTTAGACTTAAAGAATTCGAGATAAGATTAACTATCTCCCTTTTTTTCTCTGACTTATCTAGCACATATACCATCATTTTTTTTTGAGATAAATCATGTGGGTATTTTAATCTAACTAACATTTCATACCTTTCCCTTTCTATCAAAAATGTAGGATCTAGTACCCATTCCGCATTAATATCCAGATGAGATTTGCATAATTTCTGAGCGCAGTTTTCTCTGACAGAAATGCATTTGAAATTCTTTGCCAACTTTGCACATCTTATTGTTTCCCTTTTTGTGTAATTCCAGGAATCAACACCAAAGGATGCTGCATAAGCGATTTTGGGAATGTTGAGATTTTTAAAATCGCTCAAGAAAAATTTTTCTATATATCTATTGCTTCCTCGCCAAACCTGATCACTTCCGACAACAATAGCACCCCAATCAAGTCTGCTAAGAAGTCCTAAATCCTTAATATTAACAGATTTTGTTGTAGCTATATTACTTTTTATAAACTCGCGTGTTTTTTGGTTAATTACTTCCTGTTCCTTCCTTGTAGGCCACCCTCTTAGAGGGTAATGTCCACCTTTCAGATTTTTTATTAACCTACTAGCGTAAGAAGCTATAATATTTTTAAGAGGCATAGAGGTTCTATAATCCAGAGTGATTGGTTCGTGGCCCATCTCACGTATAACGGACTGTAAAGCATAGTTTTGTAATATGCCTCCATAATTATTTGTTAGTGGATGTGTTAGTATCCCTACTTTCATATTAATCTTCTTATTTTTCTATGTAGTCTATTTATTATAGATGGTTTTGTCTTGTCCAACAAAGATTGGATATTATTTAAACCGTCGTTATAGTACTGTTGCCAAAATAGTGAGATAAATTTATTTTCCGCCACGCTTTTTTCAATCGATGGATTGTGGCTGATGGCATCTTCGTAGCTTGTCTGTTTCTTAGGAATATTGCAGGAATCCAACGATTGTTGTCCTTGGCAGGTGTGTACAAGGATTAGTGAGGTTCCTTTATCGTCATCCCAGTCTGGATCATTTATTCCCCAAAAATCCGCTATGGTTAAATCACTGCCACTCTTGCCTGATTTTGCGGGACATGTGTGACACGAAGGCCGTAGGCAGAAATCTTTCAGGAAAACCTGCATGAATGGATTCTTTCTATATGATTCATTCACAAAAGGAGTCTCTTCCTGCCCGCAGATCTTCACGCTATAATTTTTCCAACCTGTGGATTTGTCCCTGAAATTTATGCTTGCAATCTGTGAAAGATTATTTGCGGTGATGTCGCGAAGGTAATTCCTCCACACCAAAGGACTGGGTACACCATGGCAAACTACGTCCACCGTGAGCAGTTGGTCATATTCCTTCCCCAAGTATCGTTTTAGTCCTGCGATTTGGCAGGGGGTTCCTGTGTACATGACCTTGCGCCCTTGCTGCAGGAACGCTTTGGCTTGGCGGTATGTCTCCCCCACTCTGCTCTGCACGTACTTGGAGCCACGGAAGGGTGCCAAACCCTCTTTGCTCTCCGTGTAGGCGTGAACCACCTCCCACTGGTCGTTGAAACGTGCGCCGAAGACCACACCGCTTTCGTCGAGCACCGCTTCCGCCAATGCCGTGAAGATGCCTCCCGAGGAGCTTTCCCTGCGGATTTCCTCGTTGGGATTGATGGCGGCGTAAACCGCCAAGGGGTGGCGGGGTTCGCCTGCGTTCAGCACCGGACAGACCTTTTCGCAGAGGCCGCAATCCACGCATGCCGCCTTGTCCACCAAGGGATAGCGGAAGCCTTGCTCATCCTCCTCAAAAGATATGCATTGCTTAGGGCATGCTTGCACACATGCCGAACATCCGCAACAATTATGTTTGTCCGTAATGGTAATCATCTGCGTAATCTTTTCATCAGTGGGGTGAGAATCAGCTCCTTCTCATAGGCGTTGATGCTGAATCTTCCACATGTGGCCACATACACCAACGTGTACAAAAGGGCCATCCCTATCAGAATCATCCAAGAGTCTATTGGAATGACCGAATGGGTCAGCCAGTAGAAAAAAGCGGAAACCAGCAAGGGTATCGCATTCATCTTGATGATTTCCTTCCAGAACCCGACAATATTCAGCTTCTGCTTTACTTGGTAGTAAATGTTCATTATGAGGCCTTGCCCCAAAAGCAGGGCGAATGAGACGGCGATGGCGCACCCGATTCCGCCCCAAATCTTCGCCAAGAGGTATTCCGCCAGCAAGGCGAAAGCAGCGATGATAATGTAAAGTAAACTCCTGAACCTCATTTGGTTGCGTGCCTGCAGGATGGTGATGCCTAGGTTTTGTATCAATGGTATGTAAAGCGCCACAAAGAAGAGCAGGGTCATAACATAGGCCTCCTTGTACTCTTCGCCCGCCCAAAGGATGACGAATGGTTGGCCAAAGACGATGAAAGCGAAGAGTATGAAACTCATCACGATGTTCTGGATGCGTCCCACCTTGATAAACAGATCAGAGATTTCCTTTTCGTTGTTCTGCAAGGCCACCATGCCTGTCACCTTGGGCAGGAACACGCCTGAAATGGAGGTCGAGAACTGCATGTACAGATGCTCCAACTGAATAGCCACCGCGAAGACGGAGACTGCGATGGTGCCAGAAACCGCCCCCAAAACGAACTGGCCTGTGCTCCAGTAGATGCGGTCCATGATGACGTTGAGGAATATCCAAAACGAATAAATCGCCACCTCTCGCAGGAAGTCCCAGCGGAAAGCGACGAAGTGTATCTGAATGCGGAGTTTGGTTCTGCAGTAGAAGAAGTTCAGCAGTAGTGTGACTACGTTGAAGATGGTGAGTAGCACCACCATCGCGACCGCCCGGTAGCCTAAGGAGAGCAGGGCGATCATGATGCATGTGTTCAGGATGATACGGGCGATGTTGACGATTTTCGGGAAGACGAACTGCTCGTAAGCGGTTAGGATTGAGCCAAATATGCTCATCGGGAAGGTGAAGGCCAGGTTGAAGACCAAAATCAGCATCATGGTCTGTGCCCTGCTGATTTCCTCCACCGTCATTGTTTCGTCGAAGAGCCTATCCACGTTGAAGTAGAGGGCGAGTCCACCCACCAGTGCGATGCAACCGATGACGATGTATAGGATGAGGAACATCCCGAACATTTCATACTGCTCTTTCTGTTTCCCCTCCGCCTTAAATTTGGAGGTGTAGCGCACGATAGCGTTGCCCAAGCCTAGATCCAGGACCGTCAGGTAGGCGATGACGGAGGCCACCAAAGAGTATAGACCATACTCGCTCTGCCCCATCATACGAAGCATATAAGGGGTATAGAGAAGGCCAACTAGGATGTTCAGCACTATGACGACATAGTTCAGTGCGGCTCCCGCTTTCAGTTGGTTGGACTGAGGAAACATTGTTATTTATAGATTAGGAAACGATGAGATGCGAAATGAATCACATCCCATTGATTGGCAAATACACATCAACACATATTAGGGCGTTGCCTTGGGAACCACAAGGCGTTGCATTGGACTATATTTGTTTGAGCTTTCAGGCTTTGTTCTGGTTTGGATGGTGAATTTCATTTTTATTCTTAATTTTCCCCAATTCTTTACATAAATATGCATATACGTATCCTGAACTTTGTGCGTATAATCCAGTCTTAGGACGTAACAATGCGCTATATGTTGCCGAATCATATACAATGCTAACAGCTTCTGGTAAAGAATAATGCTCCCTATCCATCAATAATTGGATAATGTCGGATGTGATGCACTCTGTCATATATTTAAATTCTTGCTCACTTACATTCATCGCACTTCAAATATTGGATGGCTTTTTCCGTACAAAACGCATATTGAAACGTTATTCCTTTCATGTATTGCAACCTACGAAGAAACTCCTTCTTATCGATATTACCCATACGATAATTACGGATTTGCAATCCTACACGATCATTGGCAATAGGACCATAAACAACATCATATGAATGCTCATAAGGGGGAACGAGCGTTTCGTCACGATTCTGATATATAAAATCTGCCCATTCCTTGTTATACTCTTCAAACCCCTTAAATGACAAGGCCCCATTAAGCAAAAGGTTTTCATCGAAACAGAAGGAATTTACAATTGGTACACCTCCAAAGAAATCAACTCGTGCATTGGCGACATCTAATGCTTGCTCCTTATCGGTGGTCAGATAAAAAGCCTGACCGAAATCCTTATAAGGATTACATTGGGTCAAATCAATATTTGAAACAATGGTATTTGAACCATGATAGAGCGTTATCATAGCTTACCTCCCATTCTTTGGCAATACGCAGAGATATCCCGAATGTTTGATTCAAACGATTGGGTATGTAGATAGTCATATTGGCGATTGTATAGGTCGATCGCCTTATATCGTTGCAAATACCGAACAACCTCTTTGTTGGAAATACCATAGTGCACAGCAAATTCTGCTATTAACGCTACAAGATATTGTACTTTGTCGGATGCCATATAAACTTTCATAAATAGTTAGAGAAAAAGGGGATTGGCGTTGTGTTTGGCTTTCCCCGTTCTTTTGCGGTCAGTGTAATATTAGAATTCGTCGCCATATAATTCACAATATTTTTCAAACTAACCAATCACAAATATATGCTTTATTTTAAATAAATACAATCGTCCTTCGGGCTGGGGTTGACGCCCCAGGCTGTGGTATGGCGCCCCGTTGGGCTGTGCGGTTGGTGAATCCATTTTCAGGCAGGATCTGCCTCGCATGGGGCACAATATGCTGCATTCGTGCGGTTAGGCATTGTAGAGACGCAAAATCTTGCGTCTGTACGGAGGTCGCCTCGCCTCGTATGTTGGTGCATTATCGTGCATCCGTGCGGTTGGACATTGTAGAGACGCAATGCATTGCGTCTGTACGGACCGGAACCTGCATTACATGATGGGCGCTATTGTTCGCCTATGCGGTATCGTATGGTGCAATATGCTGCATCCGTGCGGTTAGGCAGTGTGGACTCTCTTAATCCAAGAAGTTATGGATATATTTCTACTTGAAGTATATTTCTTTTTCTTCGTCGGTGAAGAGCTTAGAATTTCTCACAAGCGTCAAGACTTCATCAAGATGGTCCTGTTGCAAAGAGCCTTTATATTCAGTTTCATTCGTAGAAAAAGAGTCTGAGAGTCTTTTCTTGTTGAGCGTTGTAATCTCGGTACAGCACAAGAACGAATCGTAATCCAAAAAATTGTAATCACGTTTCAGCAACGGATATTGCATTTCTAACAGTTCTTGTTTTCGGTTGAAATGGTTGATGTTGGAGTTGATGAAAAATAGTCCAACATAATTATCCTCGTCTTCTCCGATAATGACAAAGAACTTGCCGTGATCAATGTATTCGAAAATTGTCGAATGTAAAATCACGCCTCTTTTTATCAATATTGAATCCGGCAAGATCACAATTTTGAATTGTTTAGCGCTACCATTTCATTAACAAAACTGATATACTCGGGGCTTTCTCCTGTTTCCAAGAGCATGTTCTCGACAGAAATCGGATAGTCTTTCGGTGTGTTGCGCCATGCATAGTCGTGGGATTTCTCACGCACCTCGTCCCATGTGAGATTGCCGTATTTCCTCAACGAATCATCAATTTCTTCGATGTCGGATTTCGAAAGTTTTCTTAAATCAGCGTCTTTCAAAGGATTTATGAAGTTCCAATTTTCGACGTTAAAATATTGGGAAAATTGGTCGGCATTTTTTGCGAAAAAACCATCTCCTCGCAACGACTTAAAAATGTCATAAATATTTGACGGCACAGGTCCATCGTTCATCGCGATATATGTATCTCCAGTAATTGACCGTGAATACTTCGCTAAATGGTTCCTGTCCGAAAAATACAATATCTTAAAAATCTTATGGAAATCTTTTCTTTGCAGTCTATTGGAAACATATAAGATTGCCTGAATTGATTTACTAAGATTGAATTTTTGAAGTGTATGCATATCCGACATTTTTAATGATGCATCAATATCATGCCTAAGCATTTGCTTCTGTGTGTGAAGCTTTTATGTTATCAATGCAAGTAAAATAGCAATTTTCTTTTTAGGTTCGACGCTGCAAATATAACGATTAAAATTAATAATTGTTCCTGTTTCGTTCCTATCCGCACCTAACATCTTCACGGCCATGTAGAGACGCAAAATTTTGCGTCTGTACGGAGGTCGCCTCGCCTCGTATGTTGGTGCATTATCGTGCATCCGTGCGATTGGCATGGTAGAGACGCAATGCATTGCGTCTGTACGGACCGGAACCCGCCTCGCATGGTGGGCGCTATTATTCGCCTGTGCGGTATCGCATGGCAATCAGACCCAGAATTTGGCGGTTTCTTTCTGGATTTCCACCTCCGGGATGTCGCTGTCTTTCACCAACTCGAATATTTTGCTGGCATAGACCACGTCGTGCAGCGCGAGGCCGTAATTGTAGTCTATGATGCGTTGCTCGTCCGATTTCCTGCCTGGATCGTTTCCCGACAGAACCTCCCCGATCTCGTTGTAATCGTTGAATTGGCTGAAATACTTGAAACCCTTCACGTGGTCGGTATCGTCCCCGAACACCCGGTCGAAGGTGGTGTCGCAGTTCTGGAACCCTCTCATGTGGACAGGGATGACCGTGATGCCCGGCTTTAAGAGCTTCTCGTCCTCCACCAATAAACCGTCCGCACTCGTGATGCAACTGATCAGGACATCGATGTCGCTGACGAGCTCCTTCACGTCGTCCACGATCTCAAACCGCACGTTGGCATAGCCCATGAAGCGTTCAGCGAACGATTCCGCCTGGTCTTTGTAGCGGAGCAACTTCACGTCGAAGTGTTTCTCCGGCTCGGCTTCCAGGACGCATAGCATCGTCGCACGGGCGGTGTTCCCCAAGCCGATAAAACCATACTTCGAGGCCCCGCTTTTGCGAAGCGCCTTGGCGGACACGGCAGCCACCGCCCCCGTCCGCATTGTCGTGATCCAGTCACAGTCGATCAACGCCAGGAGGTCACCGTTGTTCGCGTCATAGAGCATCATGTCGCTTCCCAACGAAGGAACAGCTCCTTGGATGCGATGAACCTCCTTGATGCCGAAATAGCGGTGGTTGGAGCCTTCCTTGGATTCCAGCAGGCAGGGCATCGAGGTGAAGAAATCGTAATCCGCGGGATGCACACTGATCTTTGCGGGGAGTTGCGCGTTCGCCTTTTGCGCGAAGCTCTCGTATATCCAATCGACACACTGCCGTGGCGTGATGTTCAGTGATTGGATTGTCTGATGGGAAATGACCTTCATATTTTGCTTGAGTATTATGTCTGTTTAAATAATATATGAACCATTTTTTCTCATTGTAGGGACGCAATGCATTGCGTCTATACGGATCCGCATTCCGACGATGGTTATCTCATGATCCACACCTTCATCCACAACACGATCTGCTTGGTCATGGAGAAGTCCAAGGATTGGTCGGGGAGATGGGACCGGATGCCGCTTGAGATGGCGTGGCGTTGCTCTTTGGTGAGGCAAGTGTGGAGATTATGCCTCATGAGGTGGTATCCCATGGCGAAGAGCATACGTCCGATCGCCCGTTGATGTTGTCCGGGTTCCTCCCTCGTCACCCGTTGATATACGTTGAATATGTTTTGAACCTCCTGGGAGAGTATCTTCCTCGTGTTGGCGGACGAGCGGATGGAGGTCGCGTTGTTCCGCAGATAGTGGTACATCGGGGTATGGATAAACTCGATGGAACGGGTTTTCGCCACCAGTTGTGAGGTGATCACGAAGTCCTCGAACATATTGCAGGTGGGGAACTCCAAACCCTCGTACATCTCACGTTTCGTCAGTCTGCTCCACACGTATGCGTCCGTGTCCAATGCGAGGATGGTGTCGTAGTAGATGTCCCGAGAGGCCTCGAAGTGGCTGAAGAGTTCGCTATGGTCTGCATACTCCTCCACCCAATCGCAGCATACCATGTCGGCACCGCTCTCGACGGCGCGTTGGTAGAGCCGCTCCACCATGTCGGGTTCGATCCAGTCGTCAGAGTCGACGTGCAGGATATAGTCGCCCGAGGCTTGCTCAATTCCTTTGCACCTCGCTTGTGGTAGGCCCACGTTCTGTTCGAGGTTGACAATCTTCACATTCGCGTCGACATACTCTTTCCGTACGGATTCGAGTATGGCCATAGAGTTGTCCGTTGTGCAGTCGTTGACGAAAACGAACTCCACCCCTTTGAATGTTTGGTTGAAGAGTGAACGTGCGCAACGTTCGATAAACTGCTCCACACCATGGATGGGCACAACAATAGAAACCTTCGGTCTTAAAGAAGATTCGTTCTCCATTTCAATTCGATTATCTGTTCGATTTAGTGCTTGCCAGAGGGGGTCCCCTCCTTCCCTATTAATTTCAGCCGACAAGGAATCTCTTTACCTTTCCGGCGAATGAGCGTGCGCTCTCTTCCGCGGACATCATCCGTCTGAACACTGTGTAGAGTGACGGGTAGCGGACTGTGCAGGCGGTCCATCGTCCAACTATGGAAGCTGAGCGTTTCCCGGACAGGAATATACCGTTCACTTCCGGGTAGAGGTCATGAACGCCCTTTCCATCGGAGAATCCGGAGTAGAAGAGTCTCTCCTTCGTCCCCAATTTGAGGTTGTCCAAAATGGATGGATCCGTCACGATTGGCTCGAAGTGGCTGATTATCCACTTCTGCGATTCGACGGTCTCCGGGCGACAGGTCCTCACCAACGAATTAGGGTTCGAGGAACAGTCGTAGTGATAGAATGCTTTGTTTAGGTATACAATCTTGAGATTCTCCATGCAGAGAGAGGCGTTGAAGTACATGTCTTCCCAAATGACGAGGTTGTCGGGGAAGCGCAGGCCTCGGCTCGTGTAGCAGGAACGGCGCACCAGCTTGTTCCAGCATGCGGAGTGCAGGTCGTGGAAGAACCCGTTCATGACCGTTTGGGAATCCAATGCTTCGGGTTCCTGCTTGGAGTAGTACTGCCGGCCATATCGGTTGATGTAGATGTCGCATATTACCATATCGGCATCCTCCTCCTTCGCTTTCTTGTATAGCTCCTCCAGCATGTCGGGCTCCAGCCAGTCGTCTGGATCCACATGGACGGAATATTCACCTGATATATGGTCAAGGCCCATGTTACGGGCGCTGCACAGTCCTCCGTTGGGTTTATGGTAGACTTTGATGCGGCTGTCCACGCGGGCATACTCGTCACACATTTCGCCGCTGCGGTCACGGCTGCCGTCATCCACTAACACCAGTTCGAAGTCGGTGAAGGTTTGTCCTATAATGGATTTCACACACCTGTCCAAGTAGGCTTCCGCTTGGTAGACTGGACAGATGATGGAGATCGCAGGCATGAAAATTAAGAATTAAGAATTATTCGTGGCCGTAGTAGCCGTATTTGCCTTTGTAGTACCCATATTTATAGCCATAATGACCGATGGATTCGGTTCCGTTGAGGACAATGGCTAACTTATTGAACCGCTTTTCCGTGTAATACCGCTCGATGTCCGGCAGAATGGCCTTTTCGAGGAGGTTGGCGCGGACGACGAAGAGGGTCATATCCGCCCACTGCTTGATGATGTCGGCGTCGGTGACGATCTCAACTGGAGGGCAATCGATGAAGATATAGTCGTACTCCTTGCGTAGCTCAGTGATCAGGTCGCCCAAGTGGCTGGAGGTGAGCAGTTCGGCTGGGTTCGGTGGCAAATTCCCGGCAGGCAGGATGTCCAAGGTCTCATGGACAATCAGTTTATGGAAGTCCTTTTCGTTGCCGCTGAGGTAATCGACGACTCCCCTGTGTTTAGGACAGTCGAAGGTCTTGGACAATGTCTCCTTGCGGAGGTCCAAGTCGAGGGCGATCACTCGCTTGCCGTTGATGGCGAACGAAAGAGCCAAGTTACTGGATATAAATGTCTTACCACTGTTTATATTTGCGGAAGTGACCATGATGGTAGTCGCATTGCCCTCTCTGCACATGAATTCCGTATTGGTACGGATGACGCGGAAGGCCTCGTTGATGATGTCTCGGCTCTGTTCCTTCACCACGAGTTCCACCTCCTCGTCGGGTTCCTCCTTGCGCAGTAAAGCGAAGGTTCTGATGCGGTTCTTTTGGGAGACGAGCGGAATCTCGCCGACGTATGGGATGGTAAGCGATTCCAAGTCTTTGCGTCCTCTTATCCGTGTGTTCATCAGCTCCTTCACGTAGAGGATGACGAATGGGATGGCCAAGCCCAACAGCAATGCCAAGGCGAGCACGTTCTTCTTGTTCGGCGCGAAAGGTTTGTCACCTCCACCGTATTCAGGTTCCATGATGACTCGCGTATCGTAGGCGGTGAAGGCCTGGGAAATCTCGAACTCCTCCTTCTTCTGCAGCAGGAAGAGGTAAAGTCCCTCTTTCACCTTCTGTTGGCGCTCGGCTGAAAGGAGGTGACCAGCTTGCCTTGGGTTGGAGCTGATGCGTGAGTTGATCTCGTGGCGGTTCGTCTCGTAGGAGTTCAATTGGAGTTGAAGAGCCGCGATGTAATTCTCGACGGAGGAGATGATAGCCCCGCGCAGGGCTAAAAGTTGGTTGTCGATATCCTTCACGAGCAAGTTCTCTTCGCTACTGCTCTCCACGAAGCGGCTCCGTTGGAGGGTCAGTTTGTTGTATTCGGCTATTTGGGCCTGGATGCTCTGCTCCGTGACACCCACGTTGGCGGGCATGAGTTTATCCTTGTTCTCCTTGAGGAAATTCAGGAGATATTGTGCTACGGTGAGCTCGTTGGCGTGTTGTTGGAGATTCCGTTCGTTCTCGCCCGCCAAGCTCAGGTCGTAAGATGCGGTGGCTTGGATGTCCGGGATGCGTTGGCTACTCTTGTAGGTGGCGATTTCACCATCCACGGAGTTCAGGTCGTCTTCCAGAATCCTCAGACGTTGGGTGATGAAGTTGACGGTGCTCAGTGTCACCTTGTTCTTGTCCTGCATCCAGAACTCGTCGTATACGTTCGTCACCATCTTCAGCACGTCGATCGCGCGTTCGCGGCTTTGGTCCGTGAAGGCGAGGTCGAAAACCGTACCCATCTTGTCTCGCAGGGAGACTGAAAGTTTCTCCTTGAACTCGCCGATAGCGTCGTATGCACTGATGTGGGCGATTTGGATAGGTTGGGTGAAGCTACCTCCCGTGTAATAGTTGTTACGTTGCACGGAGATGTGTCCTAACGGAGAGAGGATTGTGTCGCCCATGTGGACGGTGTATTCCTCCTTGAAGAGAGAATCCCCTATGGCGAAGTTGGAGAGATGGACCAAACTGTCTGACTTGAGGCAAGCGACCAGATTTCCCTCTCCATGGTTCGGCATATCGATGAAGGAGATGGTGAAAGGAAGGGAGGAGCCGTAGAGGATCTCGTCACGGAAAGTACCTTTCACCGTATAGTTGTCGTTCAGGTGCAACCGTTGGATCACCGTGTGGATGATGTCGGGTGTCTGGAACGTCATGATCACGTTCGAGGTGTTGATCTTGAATTGGGAGAGTCCGATGTCAGTCATAGACATCGCCACGTCGCCGAGGAGCGACTGTCCATCCTTGTCCTGCTTAATCAACAGGGAGGAGGTGCACTTATAGGACGGAGGAGTGGTCAGGATATGGTAAAAAGCTATCGAAAGGCATACAAACAACGATAGCAGAATCCACTTCCATTTGGAAATATAGATGCTGAAGATGTCCTGCAAAAGAACTTCGTCCCTTTTGACGGGAACTTTCTGTGGAACGTTATTAGCCATAAAAGTTTAGATAATTAACCTATTAGAGTAGCAAGTCATTGGAAGATGAAGGTCTCGCTGTTTATTTGTTTTTAGATTGGACTAACACCACAACGGATGTCACGGATGTGGCCAAGGATGCGATGGAGACCCAGAAAGAGGCCGACCGTACGGTGTTACCGTTGACGGAAGATTCTCTCGCCCTTTTCGAGGTAGGAGCAATGTAGACCACATCCCCCTGTTGAATGTAGAAAGCAGGCGATTTGTAGATATCCTTACCGCTGGTCAGATCAATCTTGTAGACCTGGTCGCCCTCCAACGTGTGGCGGAGGAGAGTTATATTCTTGCGTTGGCCGTTGATGTTCAGGTCGCCCGCCATGCTCAATGCGTCGAAGATGGAGAAGTGGTCACGGTCGATGCGGAAACGTCCCGGACGAGCCACCTCACCTAAGACAGCCACGCCGAGGTTCATGTATTCGACCGTCACAACCGGATCTTTGATTTGATTGCTTTCGATCAATTTCTGCTTTACCAGTTCCGCGACCTCCGCACGTCTGAGGCCAGCCACCTGGATCTTACCCAAAATCGGGAAATCGATGTTACCCTCGTTGTCGACTGTGTAGCCGACGACGCTATTGGCGGAAGAGTAGCTATTGATTGTGAAATTGGAGGAACTGAAGGATTCCACCCCTCCGATACGATTCGTGTAGTATGGCAGGTTGAACATGGCGGAGATTTGAGGATCTCTGCAGCTCACGATGATGAACACCTGGTCTTCGGGTTTCAGCACGATATTCTGCTCGTAGGAGGCCCGTAGTTTCATCATATTTTCCGTGTCTTGAAGGTAGGTGACATTTTTTTGTGGGTTACACGAGGAAAAGAACGTGACACCCAATAGTAGAATCAGTAAAAGGTTGAATAATCTATTCATATTAACTTAAAATATATTCCATTCGCATCTTTCAATCATCCGTAGACCTGTCCCCAAGCCCCATACACATCCGCTCATGGCGCGAATTTATAAAAAAAACATTAATTATGGATTCATAAACATATTTCCAATACACGCTTCCCCCCTAATTCATGAATTCAAAATTGACTTCGTCGAACTGACGTTTCATAATTCAAAATTCATAATTCCCTAGTATTTTCCCGTCTTCACATTCCAAACAAACCCCAACAATTTGATTTGTCTTTTGATTCGCGAAGGTTGGTTGATCAATCGGTAGAGCCATTCCAGGTTGTGGTTTTGCCACCAAGCCGGGGCGCGTTTAACATGACCCGTATAGACGTCGTACGAGCCACCCAATCCCTGGTAGATGGCGGGATGACGCGCGGCCATGTCCATCATCAGCAGTTCCTGTTTCGGGGAACCCATGGCGACAAACACGACATCCGGTTTCTTCTCCGCCACATCATCTATGAGTGCTTGGCGCTCCTCGTCCGTCTTGATATAGCCATTGCGGTAGCCGACGATGTTGATGCCAGGGAAATCGCTTCTCAGTTTGTTGATGGTCTCATCGATGACTTCCTGTTTGCCACCCACAAAGTAGAACGTTTTATCTTTGTAGGTATTGGCGATGATGCGCAACCAAAGTACACATCCCGGAATCTTGGTCACATCATAGTAGCCCTTCTTGTGAAGCACCATTACGGCTCCCGCACCGTCGCAATAGCCGATGTTGCGGTTGATGATGTCACGGGTCTGGTCTGTGGCATGGAGAATCTTCTCCGCATTGATAGCGACAAGAATACCTTTGTTCTCGTCCACATGCTTCAATAACTGGTCAAAAGTGGTGAATGGATAAATATTGAGTCCGTTCACCTCAACACATGCTTCTTTCTGCATATTATTATCTGATAAATATTGAGAAAAACAAAAATCGCTCATGATCGTCAAACCTCCCTGTCAATGATGTAATATGTTAATGCGTTGAACATGAAGGCATTGCTCCATCTCATGTAGCTGATTTTGCTACTAATTCCTTGTTTTAATTGATAGTAGAAATATCCTTTCGTATCCTGCATGTTCCGAATTGTCCAGTTCAGGACATCATCCTCTTTCGCTGTGAACTCCGACGTTTTGTGGAGACGATGCAGGGTGACGAAGAGTTGTCCGGGGCAATGTATATCAATCGGATACATCTTGTTTGAATAGTATTTCGGCACATTCTGCTCGTCGAACAGATTCTTGATGTAGAAATCGAAGCCCTTCTCGATGCCTGCGAGGATGGGTTTCGCCACTTCGTCCGAATCGATTCCCTTCACGCAGTTCTCGTAGAAGGCGATGAGTCCATCGAGGTTATAGCCCGTATGGAAGGAGTCCACCCATTGCTGCACGGGAAGCAGGCCATAGACCCATGAACCGTCCTCGCCCTGTCCGTCGAGTGCGGCGCGCACCGATGCGGCGGCCAATCGCTTGTACTCCTCATTGCCCGTATATTTGTAGCAAAGGCTCAACAGTTTGCTTCCCAAGAGGGAGGCGTTGTAGACCGTGTCGTTGCCCTGCAGCGGACTGTAGGAGAAGAGGAAGGAGTCTTCCCCACCCTCTTTGCCGTCGGATAGTATGTGGCGGTGTAGATCCTTCGTGACGAACTCCGCGGCGCTCAGGGCCACCTCCTTGTATTGCTCCACCCCTGTCACCTCGTAGGCGTCGAAGAGTGCGGAGGCGCAGAAGTTCGTGGCGACGACCGTCGGTGTGTAGGCCGGGAAGAGGAAGAGGCGTCTTGCTTGCCAATCGAAGTTGTAACCCCAGCAGGCGCCATGGTAATCGCCTTGCGAGCGCATGGAGATCAGCAGTTCGGCTAATTCGTTCACACGTGCCGTAAGGGCCTCTCTCGTGCCTAATTCTTGCGACAGAGAGGGGTTCCGCTCCACCGCCTTGACCAAGTTGCAGTAGCCTTGCAGGAAGAGGCCGATGCCCTTCGCGTTATGCTGTTTGGGTACGAGGGCGATTCGCCTCAGGTTGATGGGGCAACGCTTGAATCCTTGGATGATGGCCAGACGCAATATGGCGGAGTGCTTCAATGGCAACACCGCTTTGAAGAGCTTGGAGTTCAGTCCGTCGTACGGGTCCCACCCCTTGAACTGCTCCTTCTCGCAATATGCCTTGAGTTTCTTAAAAGAATCTAACGCAATGCTCATTCCAGTTCCCTCTTTTTGATGAAACGTGCAGGATTACCAGCCCAGACCTCGTAATCAGGAATGTCCTTCGTCACGACACTACCCGCTCCCACAATGGCGCCTTCGCCGATGGTGACAGGCTTGACAACGAGTGTGTGCATGCCCAAATATGCTTTTTTCTTGATGTGCACTTTGCCACGGTCGTATGTGCCCGTCTTAGGGTTCATGAAGTGCGTCACGATGCATACGCCTGTGGTGAGGCGGACACCCTCCTCCAAGGTGATGTCCTCTGGGTAGTTGGTGTCGAAAATGACGTTCTCGCCCACGAAGGTGCGTTTCGGGCATAGGACATTGACGCCACCCCATTTGCAGCAAGTGGCTCGCCACCCCCTTGATTTCATCGGCAAATGTTGCAGATGGAGGAAAAACAGTTTGCGTATACGACTTAGTTTCATATCATAAGATTATTTATAGCGAAAGAAAATCTTTTCCATCCGCTGTGCGACCATGGACGCCAAGAAATGGTCATGCGCATAGTGGTAATTGAACTCGGAAATCTCCTTGGTCTTCTCTTGGTTCTCGATTAACTCGGAGATCGGTGGCACGAAATCGGCGGCCTCGAAAGTGCTGACAGCCCTTCCCATGCGAGCGTCGAAGAAATCGACCATTCCGCCTACGGGATGCGATACGATTGGTAAGCCAAAGGCCATCGCCTCCAGAACAGAGGTTGGCATGCCCTCATGGTAGGAGGTGAAGAGGTAGAGGTCCGCTTGCTTGAATTGCTCCACTAACTTTTTACCGGACAAGGCGCCGGTGAAGGTGACGTTCGGAATCGCTTGTTCTTTCACGAATGTCTTCGCCGCATCCAAGTCGGTGCCGTCACCCACGACCGTGTAGCGTAGGTTCGGATATAGATTCGATAAAGCCTTGAAAACCTCTAAGGAGAGCATGATGCCTTTTTCTTTCGTGACACGTGCGAGGAAGAGGATGTTCTCCACCTTTCCTTGCCGCTCGTCCAAGGAGAAGCCGTCCAACATGCGGTCGTCCACCTTTGTCGTGGTCAACTCGATCGGGGTAGAGACCCCCCACTCTTCCAGAATAGACTTGAATGCCTCAGCCAAGACGAATATCACTGAGGCTTGGTTCAACTGTTCCACGATATATGGCTTCATGTCCGTCACAGATTCCGTGTGGAATCCATGGAACATGACGGCGCACTTGAACCCGAAGAACCGGGCGATTTTCATGTAGAAAAAGTCTCGCTTGATCGCCTTAGGCGCCATGGATGGATTCACCATCACCATGTCCGGACGGAAGAATAAGAGGCGGAAAAGAAATTTCAGGATATCGTAAGGCAATATCAAATAAGTCAGCCAAGGCGTGTTTTTGAAGCGTTTCCCCACGAAATTGTACTTTACATTCTCCGTCCAAAAATGCTCCAGTCCCATGAAATGGTTCGCGACGCCACCACAGAACTTGAAATGAGGTGTATTAATCAAAATTTTCATATCTGTGTCACCCCTTAATCCTAAATTCTTAGTTAATTCAAGAGATTATCATACGTGCGCATATAGGATTGTCCCAAGCTTTCGACCCCGAAAGCGGACAGTCCCGCTTCGCACCATCGTTGGCGGTTGTATCTCAGTTCTTCGCAGGAAGGCAGGGAGGTAATCTCCTCCACCTCATCCACAAGGCAACCGGCGCCTGTGGCTTGGATATGATCGACCGCCACTTTCACCGTCTTGTTATGGATCACATAGAGTCCCATGGAGGCGAACTCGCTGAATTTGGAAGGCGAAGCTGAGTTGTTCATGAAGGTGTCGTCTCGCCATAAAACCGCCATGTCTGCCGCGGAGAGCACTGCCGGCATCTCCGTGAATGGCACCGTGGTGGTGATGCATCCCTCGATGTCGACCGTTTTCTTGGAGAGGTTGATCACCTTGACGCCCATCTCCACCAAGCGTTTCACCACAAGATAATCCTTTTGCCATACTGCGTTTCCGCCCGTAGAGCAGACCGCCAGCGTCTCATTTTCCGCTATGCCGTAGCGTTGGCGGATCTCCTGTCGTTTCGCCTCGTCGTAAACGAATTGACTCC
This sequence comes from Bacteroidales bacterium UBA1181, assembly GCA_002310215.1. Lineage (GTDB taxonomy): Bacteria > Bacteroidota > Bacteroidia > Bacteroidales > Paludibacteraceae > UBA1181. The sequence continues at coordinate 239,270 of DBYR01000042.1, read as the reverse complement.
CCACAATGTTCGGATGAATATATTTCGGGTATTGGCAGGAACTATAATTCTCGGATATGTAATCGTTAATCATCGGTGAGACAGATGTGAAGGCGATTCTCATATTGTCTTTCGCAAAGAGATTCTTATAGCATGCCTTGAGGTAGGAACATTGTATTTGAAAGAGTGCCTTGCGCAGAAAACTCATCTGAGACTGCTTGTATTTCAGTTCCTCGTAGATGACTCCGCGGATGTCGATTAGCATTGGCAAGTTCAAACCATGCTGCTGGAAAACGCACTTCATGGCGTTCCCGACATATTCGTTGCGGACATGGAATACCGCCTCGTGGTAGCCATCGATGGTGATAAGTCCCTGATAGAGCGAATCGACCAGTTTCTTTTTATTGAACGGATATACAGGAAAGGCCTTCACCCAAACGGTTTTCAGCGGCAGATGATTCTCCATCTTCTTCACGACCGCCTGCTTATCCTCCTCCGACTTATAGCCTTGCAACAAGGTGACTTTCACGTCATGGGTCTGAAGGTAGTCCAACAACGCTAAGACCTGCGATTCATAGACAGACACGTCGCTGATGGTGACATAGATTAGATGCTTCATATTTTCTCCTCGCTATTTATATCGATGGTTGCCTCGTTGGTCGACGAAGGCACTATTTCCTCAGAACGTTGACGATTTCCATTAGACATCTGACGCATCTTCATCAGTCGTTTCAGCTGTTCGCTCGTCAACACGACGCCCCTGTAATAGAATAACAGGAACATGGCGATGAACAGTGATATGTTTTCGCTGAGGTCACCGCTGATCATGGACCGCACGAGGTACGGAATCCACAAGAGAAGGCAGATGCCCCTATTGGGCAACTCATTCCGCAGTAGGAAATGGTGGGAACGCACGAATAAGAAAATCACCATACAGATGAATAAGAGTCCGACGAAGCCCAACTCACATAGTATTTCCAATATGATATTATGCGGATAAATCTCTTGCGTGTAGGGATTGTGGTAGTTGCCGAATCCGATACCATCCAGGAAATGATACGAGATGATCATCAACGGATAGTCGTAGTTACGGTTCAGGTCACTACCCATGTGAGCGCCTCGTGTCGAACCGCTTTGGAAAAAAGGCACATCCAGCATCTGCAGACCGAGGTATATGACAACGATGACACCTGAAGCCAAAAGGACGGTGGTGAGTTTGAATCTACCCGTACGGAACACCAACCACACGAATACCAGGAAGATGAATCCGAAGATGGTCTGGCGGGCACCCGACAGGATAATCAGCCATAGGGAACTGAAGAGGAACACGATGTCGAAGTAATTGTTGATCTTCTTGCGTTGACTCATCATGAAGGCGGCTCCGATGAAGGCGGCTATACCCATGTTATGGTACGATAGCACAGGGATGTTCTTCCTCATCATTTCGGTACAGGCGTTACGGAAGAAGGAAAAGTCCAATATACTCGACGGTCCGTGCCCCGAAAGAGATTCCACGTATCCCAATTGCATCAAGGCGAATAGCAGGAAAGGAACCGTCATTCGCTCCATTCTGATGTCCTTAAACGTCACCAAAATCAGGAACGCTATGGTATCCACGCAGAGAGATATAGTCATGACACTGAACTTCGCCCCCGAGTTCCTCGTCTCGCCGGTCAGTAGAAAATAGACCATGAAGATGAAGTAGACGGAAAGGATGAAGATGATCGGCTTCGTGGTATGCTTATTGAAGAGCATCAAAAGCTCTTTCCGCATGAACACGATGATTAGAAGGAATGCGACCACCGTGCCGGGCACGCGGATACCCAATGCGGGCCCGAATGTTCCGATCATCTTACAGAAGATAAGGGCGCACACCACGCTCTTTTCGTGATTGTTGCATAAGAAGATGAAGGATAGGAATATCAATAGGGCGATGATAGGGAACTTGACGACGTTCAGAAGCACCCCCACTATCAACACGGGTATAAGGAAAACAAGATAAGTGTTCAGCTTGTCCCAAACCGTGTTATAAACCATTTTTTCCATCATACAGTTTATCTCTTCTCTATCTCAATTGTAGCAGCCAGTGGTATCGAACCACGAACTTGATAGTTCCACCTGCGTGGCTGCTTCCGTATGATTTATCTCTTGATTAGATATGATAAACACCCTCCAACGGACAAATGTTGTGGCAATCCAAGATGACTTTACCCTTCAACTTGTCCCAGTTTTGCTTGATTTGGTCGTGTTTCACCATGATGACCACCATGTCCACGTCGTTGAGGAACTCGTCGAAGTCGTGGAATTGGTTCTTTACGATATCTTGCTTCAGGAACGGGTCGTAGCACTTCAGCGGACGAGCCAAATGACGTTCTTGTGCTTCGAGCATCTGCAAGGTTGGTGACTCTCGGAAGTCATCCACGTTCTCCTTGTAGGTGATACCGTACAAACCCACTTTACGGTTGTCTGTGATGTTATTCTCCTGCATGATTTCGTAGATTCGGTTCAGCACGAAAGTTGGCTGACTATCGTTTGTCTTCATGGACTCGTCGATCACCTTCGCCAATTGAGGATAGTCGCCTACGAGGAACCATGGGTCCACCGAGATACAATGTCCACCGACGCCTGGACCAGGCTGGAGGATATTCACACGTGGGTGCATGTTACAGATCTTGATGATTTCATAGACATCCATGTTGTCATGGCGACAGATTCTGGCAAGCTCGTTCGCGAAGGCGATATTGACCGCGCGGAAGGTATTCTCGACCACCTTGGTCATCTCAGCCGTACGGATGTCCGTCACGACGATTTCACCTTGGCAGAAGGATGCGTAATATTTCTTCACCTTCTCACCGATCGCCTTGTCGTCCGCTCCGATGGTACGGTTGTTGTGGAGCAACTCGTAGACCATATTACCAGGAATGATACGCTCAGGCGCATGAACGAGGTTGATATCCTTGCCGATCACGAAGCCATTCGCCTCGACAACCGGGCGAACGAACTTATCCATCGTACCAGGGCTGACGGTGGATTCCACCACAACGGTAGCCCCTTTCGGACAAACCTTCATCACCTCCTTGACCGCAGCCACCACGTAGCATGCGTCCACCTTTTTGGAGAATTTGTTGTACGGAGTCGGTACTGAGACGATGTACATATCCGTCTTTTGGTACTCGGTCGTGAACTTAATGCCAGCCTTGACGGCAGCGTTGAAAAGTTCGTCGAGGCCATCCTCCTTGAATGTAGTCTTTCCCTCGTTCAGTGTTGCTACAAGTTCCTTGTTGTAGTCCGTTCCAATCACTTCCACACCATGGGATGCCATCATGAGCGCTGTTGGAAGCCCAATGTAGCCCAATCCAATTACATTAATCATAGACTTAAAAAATATATGCGAATATGCCAGTGGTTGACTGACGCTACTCGTGTGTGTTATTAATTATTACTGATATTTATTTCAAAGCATTCACTATTCTGCCGCATGCCAAACCGTCTCCGTAAGGGTTGACCGCTTTCGACATCTTCTCATAGGCCTCTGGCGATTCCAACAATTCCGACACGTTGTCGAATATGGCGTTGTAGTTCGTCCCCACCAGTTTCACCGTCCCTGCCGAAAGAGCTTCCGGACGTTCGGTCGTGTCGCGCATGACGAGGACTGGCTTGCCAAGACCTGGCGCCTCCTCCTGAATACCTCCCGAATCGGTGAGTACGATGGTGGATTTCTCCATCAGATAGACGAACTCGAGATATTGGAGCGGCTCGATGAAGAAAAAGTTCTCGTATGCTGTGAGGTCTTCGCCGAACACCTGATGAATAGGCTTACGGACGTTAGGATTCAAATGCATCGGATAGACGAAATCGACGTTCGGATACTTCTCGGAGAGGTCTTTCATTGCCGTCACCATGTTGATGAACCCTTCCCCGAAATTTTCCCTCCTATGTCCTGTGATGAGCACGAGTTGCTTGCCATTGTCGAGTCGAGACACGTCATAGCCTGCGTTCTTCAGCACTTGAATCTGCTCATCCGCGAGCTTCTTGTCCCCTTTCAGTTTGTCGACTACCATGTGCAAGGCATCGATCACCGTGTTACCCGTCACATATATCTTTCCGTGCGCTTTCTCGTCCTTGAGGTTCTTTTCCGAAAGCGGAGTGGGTGCGAAATCATACGTGGCGATACGTCCCGTAATCTGACGGTTCATTTCTTCTGGCCATGGGCTGTAGATGTTGTGCGTACGAAGTCCCGCTTCCACATGCCCCACAGGAATCTGTTGATAGAATGCAGCCAAAGCCGCAGCGGTAGAGGTCGTCGTGTCTCCATGAACCAATACGACATCTGGTTTACATTGTGCGAATACATCCCTCATGCCAGTCAGCACACGTGCCGTCACATCATACAGGTCTTGTCCCTGCTTCATGATATTCAGGTCGTAATCGGGCTTCACCTCGAAAATCTTCAGCACCTGGTCCAACATCTCCCTGTGTTGTCCCGTTACACATACAATCGTTTCAAAATCATTCGGATACTTTTGAAACTCCTTAACCAACGGACACATCTTGATTGCTTCCGGACGTGTTCCGAAAACCAACATCACCTTTTTCATCGATATACAATATAATGCAAGTTATAAATATCTATAATAAACAATCACACTTAAATAAACAATCACACTTATGATCTTTGTATCTTAATGGGACAACCTTCCCAAGATACTCCTTACTTTCCCTTTTACCATCTCCCGTTCCTTGGGGTTCATTCCTATCGCATAGGAGAAAAACATGGTGAAGAAGAGTGCCAGCACAATGAAGACCAGAAGCCCTGGTATGTTGTCAGGTGCATATCTGGACATGTAAAAAACCATCAAGGCACTCGCCCCTCCCACTTTTAACACCGGTATCGCCACATTCTTCAGGAATCGTTTCAGCGGGAAATCGATGTATTCGCCCAACACCATGGTTATCGTGATTAGGTATGCGACGCGTACTACACACATCACCTGGAATACGATGGTGGGGTCAAACCCAAACGACAGCAATATCCAGCTTATCGGGAACACCAATAGGAAAACTGAGCTTCCTATCATGATGAACTTGGCGATTTTGCCAGACGCTTGCGCCGCACACCATACGGGGTTGGTTAAGACATTGATCGCACTGAATAACAATGACCATATCACAAACTGTGATGCGTAATCTGGCGGATTGCCTAACCATAATTGCAGGATGTAATCCGCTTTAGCCATAATCGGCAAGCAAACCATCCACGTCAAATAGAAGGAGAATCGGCAACTTCCATAAACCAGTTTGTTAAAGTAGTCGTAATCCTTTGCGGCGAACGATTTGACGATCTGTGGTCTCACCGCCGTGAAGAAATTGACGCTGAAGTTATTCACCGCCTGCGTGACCTGCGTCGCGATGCCATTGGCGGCGTTGACGACTGTTCCGAAGAACGTGTTGATCAGAACATTGATACCCTGCGAGTTAATCATCCATACGGCACAACCGAAACCGTTCCAGCCAATAAAACTGAATAGTTGTTTGATCAAATCCTTGTCATACCTCAAGTCAAATTTGCACTCCTCATATCGGCGGATACAGACGACCATTGGTATCAGTTTGGACACTAAGTGAACCACACAAAGCAATATCGCATACAGAATGAGTTTATCGCCGTCCGTCAATAGCAAGGCATAGACAATCGCCAGCTTGGCTACCGCATCGAACACTCCCACGAAGGCGTAGCACTTCATGTTTTCCCTGGCTATCAGCACGGAGTCATACACGGAGAGCAACATCGTCGCGACGAACATGAAGACGGTCACGAAGAATACGCCGACCGCAGCATCCATCCTCGCCTCGGGTATCACCAATTTATGTGTGACGAACCAATAGCCGAGGGGTATTCCAATCAGCAATACGATGACAGAAAACGCCGCATATATGATAAAACTATTGTTAAACACAGCCCTCGTGCCCGCAGCGTCGTTTTCGCCCATCTTGAAGTTCAGGAAACGCTGCGTCGAGTTGGACAGCGCACTTGAGAAAAAGACGAACGAACTGGAGATGCCTCCCACCACGTTGTAGATGCCGAAGTCCTCCACACCCAACACTTCCAATATCACCCTACTCGTGTAGAGGGTGACCAACATGATGAAAAACATTCTCACGTACAGAAGCATTGTGTTCTTGGCTATGCGCGACGTGTTCGACATTCTTCTTCCCTTCCCTTTTTACTTAACAACTCTCTCCAACTTTCCTCTGATGGAGGCTGGCAACATGGAGATCATTTCTCTCATGTCGTTTTTGAGGAATATCATCGACGAACCGATGTATAAAATCACGCCAATGACGATGTCGCACGGCAATGCGATGTACATGTTCGGCATGATATGGTTGAACAATATAATGGCGGTCCACATGGCCATGCCGACAAGGAAGATGGGCAATATGTCCCTCATTTGCCGGAAGAAACCCACATTGATCAGTTTCCCCGTGTAGTAGGTGTTAATGGCCAACGCCAATATGGATGTCACGATGCCACTCGCCACCATGACTACTATTCCGTGCGGTATCGCCAAGCACATCACCGCCACTCCCAACACTTTCTTGATGATCTCCAATTTGAGGAAGAGATCTGAACGCCCTTTCACCTGCAACAGGTCCAAATTGATGGCGTGTATAGGGTAAAACATCATGTAAAAGCATGCCAATTGCAAAAGGATGATGCAACCTTCCCACTTATCCCCCAAAAAGACGCGCACGAACGGCTCCCCGGCGGATGAAAGTCCCATCATCAGTGGGAATACGATGAAGGCCGATAGCCTAAGTATTTTCCTATAGTTGCGGGCCAACCGCTCGTCGTCGTTCTGTATCGTGCTCAGCACAGGGAAAGTTACGCGTTGCAACACACCCGTAAGGTTGCTGGAGGGTAACGAAGCGAAATGATTCGCCGTGGTGTAGTTACCCAAATCCGCCTTCGAAAACATCTTGCCGATCACGATCGGATAGATGTTGATGTAAAGCGTGTCCAAAATGGCGGAGGCCAACATCTTGCTTCCATAGTTCCATAGGTAACGGAAGGATTCGTTCGACCAATGCCCGTGAGGTCTCCAGACGCTTGTACGCCATAACAGGATCGCGCGGACACATTGTGCAAAGAGCGCTTGGAAAACCAATGCCCAAACGCCGAAGCCTGTCAACGCTAAGGTGACGCCTATGAGACCACCCACAATAGAGGCGCACAATGATATCTTCGCCTGTCGCTTGAAATCGATTTGCTTGGTCAACAATGCTTGTTGCACCGTGCAGAAAGAACCGATGAACATCCCGATCGCCGTAACTTTCAGCAGGTCGGTCAAGATTGGCGCATTGTAAAAATCCGCTACTAAGGGTGATATGAAAAAGAGAATCAGATAACAGACGAAGCCCGCTATGATATTGAAGTAGAAGGCTGTCGTGATATCCTCATCCTTCAGGTCTGGTTTCCTAATTAGGGCGGATCCGAATCCGCTGTCGACGAAACACAAAGCCAATGATAGGAAAACCATCGGCATGGCTACCAAGCCATAATCCTCAGGAGAGAGTAGCCGTGCCAAAAATATCGCGAACAAGGCGGATATTCCTTGCGTCCCGAAACGCTCCAATGCGCTCCAAACCAGTCCCTTCTTCGTTTTATTCCTTAGTGATTCCTCTTCTGCCATAATCTACTGAACCGCTCATTCTCATCATCTAACGCTGTCCACCTTTGGGTTCCGAACATTTAAACCATCAATATGCGGTGATTCCGCCATCTATGCAGATGGCCTGCCCCGTCACCCATGACGCGGCATCGGATAAGAGATAAACGACGCCGCCCGCAATGTCTTCCGGTTTTCCGTACCGTTTCAATGGATAGAAGTCAATATCCTTTTGGATGTCTTCCTGTGTGATGTTCTCGGAGAAACCCTCCACCAATGGTGTCACGACCATGCCTGGGCAAATCGAATTGACGCGTATTTTCTTCGGCGCCAGTTCCAGACTGCACAAACGGGACATGGAGTTCAACGCAGCCTTGGAAGCACCATAGATGCCATTGCCTACGGAGAATCCGAAATTGCCTCCGACGGATGATATGAATACCACAGAGGCTCCATTCACCAACTTTTTCTTCTTCACCATGAGGCGCAGAAGCTCTACGGGTGAAAAGAAATTGACATTGAATACTTTATCGAACTTGTCTCGTGTGGAGAAGGTGAAAGGTGCCGTCATGGAGATACCCGCCGAAAAGACAACGCCATCCAAGGCTGGCAGATTCGCCACCAGGCTCTCGATGACCATTGGGTCTGTCAACTCACCGGCAAAGGAGGTGTGCCCTTCCCCGTCCAATTGGTCGATCGTACCCTTCAAACGCTCTTCGTTCCTGCCGCAAGCGATCACTTTCGCTCCTAATTGCGCAGCCATGACCGCACATCCCTGACCAATGCCTGAAGAGGCACCTGTCACCAATATCGTTTTCCCCTCTAAGGAGAAAGGATTGTTTGTTATACCCATTTTAAATCGTCGTAATAATGATCATCCACTTCAACTAAATCGGAAAGCACAAGATGTTCCGTGGAGAACGCAACGCTTGCCCACGAAAGACCTACGCCGAAACCGCAGCAGATGAAGTTCGTTTTTTTGTCTTCCACCTTACCTTTGAGCTGTGTGGTGATAGTGACTGGTATGCTGGATGACAATGTGTTTCCGAATCGTTCAAGAGAAGAAGGTGCCTTCTCCGAGTCAACCATCATTTTATTGCAGATATGCTGGTTGATACTCTTATTCGCCTGATGGAGCACGAGATAATCGCATGTCTGGAAATCGACACCGAAGTGATCGCACAAGGTTGAAATGGATTCCGGAACACGAGAAATACTGAATGAAAAGACATCGAGACTTTTCATCTCCGCCTCCATGGAGTGTTGCATGAATGGATCCTCGAATTGCTTGATCATCTCATCATCGTAATGCAGGTTGCGCAAACCGCTCTTCGGCATGATGATCGCATCATAGTTGCTACCATCCGTGCCAAATTCGAACTTGAAGCCTTCGCTGCCAGGTTCATATTCCAGTGCGGTCACACAAGCCGCATGACCGAACAACAGGGCTTCCCTACCCTTCCCCCAATGCATCTTGGAGTCACCGGTCACCAACAATCCACGCTTGATGTTTCCGTCTCGCAACAACGTGGCGATAACGCTTAAGCCATACACCCAACCGGAACAACCAAGGCTGATGTCTTGGGCATAACACTCGCGGCTCAGGCCTAAACGGTCCTGCAACATACATGCATTGACCGGCAAAGGATAGTCAGGTGAGATGCTGACACTTAGAATGGCATCGACGGAATCCTTCTCCCATTGGAGGTCGGATAGCATACGCTCGACTGCCGAGACCTGAAGATCGGCCGCCGTGAGCAACATACTCTCCCTTCTCTCACTCACACCGATTTGCTCGATGAATTTGTCGACGTCGTTTCCGCCAATTTTTGCATCCGAATTGTGTGCGACATTCTTCGGAACAGCTGTAGCCATACCAACGACACGTACATTTTTTATCTCTAAAAAAGCCATCTTTTTCTTGGTTACTCGTTATAGACAAACACCCTCTTCATTGACCTCCACGAGATCCGAGATAAACAGGTTTTCCGTCGTGAATGCGACCGTAGCCCATGAAAGCCCCACACCGAAACCACAGCAGAGGAAATTCGTCCGCGCATTGGTCGCTTTTCCCTTCAACTCCGTCACAATGGTCAGCGGTATAGAAGCGGATGAGGTGTTTCCGAAATTGTGCATACAGGAAGGAACCTTCTCGTTGGGTAATTTCAGTTTCTTGGCGATCATGCTGTTCATGGCCATATTCGCCTGGTGAAGCACTAAATAATCGTAAGACTGGTAATCGAAACCATAATGTTCCGCAAGTTTCTTGACGGACTTAGGTGCCGTCGTTATGCCGAATGAAAAGACATCCATTCCTTTCATGCGGGACTGCATCCTTGTCTTTTCACCCCCCTCGCACTCTTCGTACTCGAAAGAACGTGGTGTGATCAGGTTGCGGGCACCACCATCCGGTATGATGATGGCATCGTATCCGCTTCCGTCCGTCCCGCAATGGAATTGGAAGCCCTTCGCCCCAGGTTTGTACTCCAGTGCGGTGACTGTACCTGCATGTCCGAACAATGGAGATATCTTCATCGGGCGAACCGCCTTGGAGTCTCCCGCCATCAGGAGCGCCTTTTTCATGCACCCGGTGGAGAGCAGTGAGGTCACGGTATTCAGGCCATAGACCCATCCAGAGCACCCCAATGTCAGGTCGATGCAATAAGTGCCCGTGCCTAAGCCCAAACGATTCTGTAGGATACCTGATGTGGCAGGCGTCGCGAAATCACGAGTCTGGGAGACGAAAATGAGTGCGTCCACCTCCTCTTTTTTCCAACCCAAATCGGAGAGCAACCGCTCCGCCGCATGGTAGCAGAGGTCTGAGGTGGTCTGCGTATAGGTGATGCGCCGCTCCAAGACCCCTGTGTTCTTCACGAAGTCCTCAGGCGCATAATCAGATGATATATCATCGTCCGGCAATGGATGCAGGTTGTTCGCGATAAAACTCGGAACACCTGCCGCCATTCCCACAAGTTCTACATCTTTAAATTCTATGAAAGCCATTATTTCTTGGAAACAACCACATTATATACATCTTCGATCGTTTCGGAGTTTTTCACGTCATCTCCCTTCAAGGTCACATCGAATTCCTCATCAATCATGGAAATCAATGTGAGAGCCAAGAGTGATGACCACTCTTCCAAATCCCGAAACTTTGTTTGCGCCGTCACGGTAGACGGATCTGTTTCATCCAATTGTTCCGCAAATAAAGCAACAAATTCATCCAATGTCTTCATTTCGTAATCGTTTAAATTAAGTAAATATAAAATTAAATTTCCAACACATTCGCTGGAACACCAAAAACTGTCGTTTGACCCTTCACGTCTTTGATTACGACGCTACCAGCCCCAACCGTAGCATAGTCACCCACATGTATTCGAGGCAAAACCGTCGAATGCGGGTGGATGGTCACATATTCGCCAATGTCGGAGTACCCTCCTATGGCGACGTAAGATTCAATCTCTCCATATTTGCCTATCTTTGCGTCATGCCCAAAGTTGCAAAACGGGTGGACTACAGAAAAATCGCCTACCGTAACATCGGCCGATATAATCGCATACGCACCGACAAAAACGCCTTGCCCAAGTTTGGCGGTAGCGTTAATCAATGCATAGTCGCTTATGCAAGATATGAAATTACCTCCATTTTTCAAAATTATATCGGTATATTTTTTTCGTTGGACAGGGTCGCCCAATGCGCAGAAAAACACGTCATTCTTCTGAACCTTATATGTTTCGACAGGACCTAAGATAGGTGGGTATCCCTCAAAACCGTCCAAAGCATCCGCCTTATCGTCTAAGAATCCTTTTATTCTATAAGACCATCTATGTGTTTTTTTGTTCTTATAGAGGTCGTAGCATTCTCTTCCAAACCCTCTTGCTCCTATGATAATGATATGCTTCATTCCTATTTTTTTATATCGCCAGACACGAAATCATGACAGATAGATTAAACATTTTTCGATCCATAATAGCCATCGTGATATCCGTAACGATAGGCGAATTTGCCTTTCTCCATGGAAGTTCCATTCAGTATCAGTGACATGTTTTTGAATCTCTTTTCATTATACATGTTCGTTAGATAGTCAAGCATGGAGCGCTCCAACAATCCCGCGCGCACGACGAACAACGTGCGATCGACATAGGTTTCGATGATCTGCGCATCTGCGACAATATCTATCGGAGGACAATCTATGAGGACATAGTCATAACTTTTCCTTGCGGTTTCTATCACTTTCTCCAGAAGGCCATTTCCAATCAACTCTGTCGGATTAGGTGGTATCCCTCCTACAGCAAGTACATCTAACCCAATATATCCCCCAACGGATTTCACCAACAACTCTTCCAAGTTCTTTGCTTTCCCGTTCAAGTATGCGCTCAATCCTGTATTCGGATTCTTCGCCCATTTGGATAATGAGGTGTGCCTCATGTCGCAGTCAATCATCAAGACCCGTTTGTCTTTAATAGCCAAACTCAATGCGATGTTTACGCAGAGGAAACTCTTGCCGCTTCCTTCGTTGAAGGAGGTTAACATCATAACTTGGGAACCATTCCCCGACAGGAACTCCAAGTTCGTTCGCATGACGCGGAAAGCCTCGTTGATGGCGTTCCTGTTGCCTGGCTGAACCACAGCGGTGTGTATACGTCGCGGCTTTTTCCATACACACCACCATTTCTTCCGCTGCCTCTGCACAAATGGAATCTCCCCTATCAGAGGAATAGGCACTTGCTCAAGATCTTTCTTCCCTCGTACCGTGTTGTTCGTCGTGAGTCTCGCATAGAGGATTCCCAACGGAATGAGCAACCCGAACAAGAAGGCGACGACCAATATGTTTCGTTTCTTAGGCGCACTTGGGAACATGCTTCCGCCTGGACGTTTGATCATCCTCGTATTGTGGGCGGTGTACGCTTGTGACAACTCGTTTTCCTCCCTTTTTTGAAGCAGGAAGAGGTAGAGCGCCTCCTTCACCGCTTGCTGACGTTCGGCGGACAGCAACATTTCCGCTTGTATTGGGTTGGACGATATCTTGGATAACGCATTACGTTCACTATGTTTCAGCGTGCTGATTTTATTGTCTATGGCAGCTATCTGGTTGTCTATGGAGACTAAAATGGCTGTACGCATGGAGGCTAAATCCGCATCCATTCCTTTCACAAGATCATTTTCCGAACTACTGTTCGCTTCCAATCGGTTCCTCTTCAATAACTTCTCGTTATACTCGGAGATCTGCGCCTCTATGTTGGCATTCTGAATACCTGAACTGACTGGTAGAACTTTCGTCTGGTTCGCCTCGGTGGAGAGATAATCCCTAATATATTGGGTCATATATAATTGCGAATTCAGATCTCGCAGCTGATTGGATATATTCGCGTTCTCCTGCATATACATCTCAGCCACGGCTTTCACGTCCGGCAACAGATTCCTACTCTTGTAGGAGGATATGTTGTTATCCACATGGGACAACTCCTCCTCTATGATTTTCAGACGTTCATTGATAAACCTGGATGTGCCGTCCGCAATCATGTTCTTATCCTTTATCCAGTTTTCGTTGTATATGGTGATGATACCATCCAAGAATGCGTCTCCGCGCTGGGAGGATACATCCTTCACCATCAGCGTAATGATGTCCGACTTGATGTCTTCCTGTGTGACGGATAGTTTCGCGGACCAATTCTCTTGTGATTTGAATAGATTAGTTCGCTTAACTTTCATGGCCATAACCGGTCTACGGCTATGATACTCGGCGACGCGGGTTATCAACACACGTCCGACTGGCGTATTGGTGGTGTCTCCGATATGGATTCTGCACTTATCATCATTCTCCATCTTATCGCCTTCCTCAAAATCGTGGAACGTGAAGTTGGAGAGGACAACAAAGTCGTTGCGGTCCAGTTCCATCGTGCAGGTGACGTTCACGTAGTCCGTTACATCAAGGAAATCAATCATGACTGGCAATTTGGAGCCATATAGGACTTGCCCTTTCAGATTCCCTATCGCTTGGTATTCAAGGTCCAAATGATAACGTCTGATGACTTCACACATCAAATCAGGAGATACCAACGCACGTAATTCGTTGTTCACGCTTGCGCCAGACGACGAGAAGCCCATCTCGTTGAATGCGTTTTGAAGATTGATGCCTGCCCCACCCGAGTTCTCCGACTTAATCTGCACCTCGGCCGACCGTGTATAGGACGATGGAGTCTTAAGGATATACAGCACGGCAAATGCCATCACACCAATCATGGATATGACAAACCAATGCCAATGGCTTTTCACTTGGACAAACAATTCCTGAAAGTCCAAGGAATCCTCTACTATGATATCTTCGTTAAAGTTCCAATTCTGGTCCATATTCGCATGCAGTATTCAATATAGGCTTGCCTGCAATGTTTTATGACAAGTTATTTGTTGTTCAGAACGAGTGCTACGATTGTCGCCGCCAACGATGACAACGATATCCAGAACGAGGTGGAACGGACGTTGTTTCCGTTGACAGTGGATTGCTTAACCTTCATCTTGTTCGGCGTCACATATATCACGTCGTCTTGTTGTAGATAATAGACAGGAGACTGTACAACATTTTGCAATGAATTCATGTTGACACGGAAGGTTTTCTGTTTCCCATCCTCCATACGTAACACAAGCACATCCTCTCTTTTTCCTTGAATGGTCACGTCACCCGCACCACTCAATGCCTCCAATAAGGTCATGTTGTCTTTGTATATTCTATATATACCAGGACGGGCGACTTCTCCGAGTACCGAGATACTTAAATTCAAGAAATCGACTGTGATGACCGGATCCTTCGCTTGGTTCCTTGATTCGATTTCATCTTTGATCAAGGTGGAAAGCTCGTTTCTCGTCAGACCAGCCACATTGATCTTTCCTATCGTCGGGAAATCTATGTTTCCGTCACTGTCTACCGTATAACCGGATACAGCACCCGTCTCCTCCCCAAACAATGTGCTGCGCGCACCGGTGCTCACCACTCGCTGCGTCACGTATGGCAGATTGAACAAGGCCGAAAGTTGCGGATCCTTACAGTTTACCACAATCGAAATCCTATCCTTTGGACGGAGAGTGATTTCCTGCACGGCGGAGGTGTTGATTCCTTTGACGCGGTCCGCATCCTGAAAGTATGGTATCTTCTTGTGTGATGAGCATGAACTCATCAACAAGATTATCATTGCACTAAAAATCAGCCGATTAGTTTTCATCTGTTTTATCTGTGTTTAAGTTTTTATTCTTCTTTTGTATCTTTTCGTGCATCCAAATATTTATTGCGGCGAAAAAGATAACTAATCCCATAAATAGAAGCGTCGGATCCATCTCCTTGGATAAAATCAGACTTGTCACAATGATAAACGCGGAAAAGAATAATATGCTTATCATTGCGGCGTGTTGGGACATTCCTAAGCTAAGTAATTTGTGATGGATATGACTCTTGTCTGGCATAAACGGATTTTTCCTGCATTTCACGCGGTAGATGAATACACGGACAACGTCCATGCAAGGAACCATCAACGGACTGAACGCAAGGAACATCGGATGCACTCTCGACAGACAGGTATGGGACGAGTCGATATGCACATTCGCCATTTGGAAACTGAGGAAACAGAGTATCAATCCAATGGTAAGCGACCCCGTATCACCCATGAATATTTTCTTTTGCTTTTCAGCCTTGCCGAAGACATTGTAGAAAAAGAACGGAATCACCGTACCTAACGTGGCAAAGGCGACCAATGCGAAAGCGTATTCTCCTATCTCGAAGAACACACATCCATAATACCCCAATGCGACGCCGCTCAACCCGGAGGCCAAACCGTCTATGCCGTCAATTAGGTTCATCGCATTGATGATGAACACGACTAAGACAACGGTCAGTGGCCAAAAAATAGCCATTGGCAATTGGTTGAAGAAAAACAAGCCGTGTAAGTCGGAAATGTACAACCCTCCAAATAGGAAAAGCAAGCCACATCCAATTTGCACTACCAGCTTCGCACTATATTTCACTCCAATCAGATCATCCGCTATGCCGACCAGATATAAGAGGATAAGCGAGCAGACACAAATTGACATTTTCAATACGTTTTGTCCCAACACAGCCATCAGTAAACCTTTGTCCGAGTGAACATCGAATACCAACAGAATGATGATCGTAAATAAGATGACAGGTTCGAAGGCTAACCCTCCTAACCTGGGCACTGTACTATGGTGTATCTTCCGCTCATCAGGTTCATCAAATAATTTCCTGCGAAACGCAATCAGCAGGATTTGGGGAATCAACACACCTGCGGCGACCACCGACAACACAAGAGCCGACGCCATCACGAAAACCCAAAACAAATTATCAGACATTGTTGCGATTAAACTAAACATGTATTCAATCTCTATACTTCCGTTGTCACTGAATCATTTCAATCATCCAATATCTCCAGGAATGACCTGGGGATGTATGACGTGGCCACCACCGCTATTCCTTCTATGGAGACAATCAAACGTTTCCTGCCTTGAATCCTCTTCACATATCCCTCCGCACCTTTGAACACGCCATCGATTACCCTCACGTGGTCACCGATCTTACAATCGTTGTATTTGTCCGACAGAAGCTCCAAGCCTTTGTCTCCGACGGACGTGACCAAAATGAACGAGTCCATCTCTTTGTCGGGAATAATCCGTGGGCGTTTGGTCTCGACATCCGCATATACATAAAACGCATCTCCAAATTTCTCTTTCAATAAATTCAGATACTGCACATTGCATCTCAAGAACAACAAGGAGGTCACTAATTGTCTTTGTTCGTATGTCTTTTGTCCATCCTTAAACATTTCAACCGTCCTCATCGGCACGTAATACTGAACATCATCTTCATTTAACACGGAAGACATTCTCGTGACGCGGTTGAAAAATACGTTTACGGCGAACCAACCAAATCCATTTATATTATTCATACATCTCTGCTCAAAACATCACCGGAACTCTCCTTTGTCAACTCGGGGAGAACCTTCAAATTATAAGAGAAACAGACTCCAAAATAACGGACATTTCTTCCATCCCATGCCTCCAAAGACTGTTTCCACAAATGTAAATAAAAATCTTTATTCAGAATATAGTGAGCGAGAAAAAGAGATGTATTGAATTTACTATTTTATCTGATGACAGTGTTTATCCATGAATTAAGTCATGTGCTAGTGGCCTCAATATGTCTGTTCGTACTGCTTGGCAACCTTTTTCCAAATGTAGTTCTCTTCGGCAATGGAACGCATGGCCGACCCATCCAAATTTTGGTTCAGCACATCCAGCAATCCCTGTACATCCTTGAAATAATACGCCTTGTTTTGTGTGGTGGCACGATTATAGGTACAGTCGTACGCCACGATTGGCATGCCGAAGAACATCGCCTCCACCAACGACGGATTCGTCCCTCCTGCGCTATGTCCATGCACATATATGGAGGCGTTGGAGCGTAGTACATAGAGAATGTCTAAATCGTATATGGCATCCAACAAGTGTATATTTGGATGCGAAGCGTATTGTCGCTTTAATTTTTTCGAGTATTCGCTGTGGTTCCAATTCCCTATGAACACAATATGTTTGTCGCTCTTCAAGAAAGCTTCCAACGATATGTGACAGTTGTTCTCCGGCTCAATACGGCACACACAGACTGCATAACTCATGCCTAACAACCCATAATCAGACAATATCTTATCTCTTTTTTGCGGGTCAATCGTCCGAATCGCATGGTCTCCTCCGTAAGCGATCAGCTGCGAAGGTTTCCCGTATGTTTCCGTCACATAATCCTGTATGCCTTTATTGTCGGCGATGATTACGTCAGCGAATTTCACGGCCATCCATTCCGAGGAACGAAGGATCCAACGGGCGAACCATCCCCATTTATCTCTTTTATGCTCCAGTCCGTCGATGTTGACGACCAAACGGTTCTTGCTGAACAGTTTGAGTATCGGAAGGAACATGCATCCGGAAACGCCGAGAACCAAAATGGTGTCGTATCCCCTGAAGGTATGCATCATGCAGCACACATCATACAAGACACTCAACATACCATTCGCCTTCACGTTCACGTATTTCAGGGTGCATCCTTTGTATTCATGCAACCTTTCCGGCATGTCTATCCCACTACAAAATACGGTATAATGGACATCCGCCGACGCATTCTCCCCCACAATATTCTCCACCATGGATTCGAATCCACCGTAATTGGCCGGGATACCCTGACATCCAACTATTGCGACTTGCTTCATTTTTAAATTATTTATTTTTCAATCCAATTATTGAAGAAATCATTTCATTGACGATTTCCTCCGAGTAATGTTTCGACTTCAAAAAAGCAGATTCCGAGAGCCGCTTGTACAACTCATAGTCTGTCAAAACAATTTTTATTTTATTCTCTATTTTGTCTAAATCATTCACGTCGATCTTGTATCCGTTATCGTCGTTTTCCACCAACTCCGCAACCCCACCCTGTGTCGGTACAATGACGGGCAGTCCGGCGGACATCGCCTCCAAGGCTGTCAATCCGAATGTTTCGACAGCCATACTTGCGTCTGTCAAGTTTAACACCATGGAGGAATCCTTGTAGAAGGGGACGACATTGTCCTGCCTTGGATACAAGCTCACATTTTTCCCCAACGTGATGCCGTTATTCTTCACATATTCGTCAATTGTGTGGTTATCCTCATTCAGAACTATCGCGAATTCGAATTGTGGAAGGCGATTGGATAACTCCAAAAACTGAGAGACGCCCTTGTATTTTTTCAGGGAGGCGACCATCAATACCCTTTGCTTGGAGAATGAGGTCGACGGATCGGGGTTGAACTGATTCACGAACTCGCTTGATAGGGCGTTTGGCACCACATGTAGTCCGTTTCTCCTTTTCAAATGGTTCTTTTGGTATTCGGAGACGCAAATGATATCAGACGCAAGGCGTACCATCATCCATGCCAACCCCTTGTAAAATGCGCCTTTGGCGAATGAATTCTCGTGGTAATGGTAGATGACTCTTTTCCCCGTTATCCGTCCGGCTAATGCGGCCCCGACAGGAAGTATCGTGTTGACGTAAAAGACCGTTTCCTTCTTAAAGATATATCTTAGGGCGAAAAGGAACGTGTAGATTTGCGCATACGTATAGCGCAACATCGTGACTACTGGATTCGTGGAAAAATGATAGCTGTAGCGGTACGGGTGGAGATTATCTCCTTTCAATTCATCCAAGACGCCCCCCCTTGAGGTGAGGAGATCAATCTCATATCCTCTTCGAATCAAGTCGGAAAGCACCATTTTCAGTACTTTCGGACTTCCCGAATAATCATTGAACAAATGGAACGCCGCTATCTTCATCCCCAATCAGCCCTTGAAAGCCGAATAGACTCTCATGATGAAATAATAAATCTTATGTTTAACACGAACACCTGTCAACAAAGACTTCCAGTTGCCGTCGGCGTTCAGTATCCCCAAAAACTTTTTTTGGGTCATTCGATCGGATTTTAATATATAATAGCGGAACAAGACCTCATACGTGCGACAAGCCGCATCTTTCAGCACATCTTTGTAGATGGAGCGATTGTCCCCTATTTTCTTTGTCAGTTCTTCCGCAACAGTGATGGAGTCATACAACTTCTTCTCTGATATGGAGGAGTTTGTAATGGAATTCTCCCGTAGCCTATAAATATAGACAGGGGTAGAATAATAGACGCACCGCTTTGTCATGCTCAATGCGGAAGGGGTGAACAAACAATCTTCAAAATATATCCCTTCTTTGAAAAACAGTTCATTATCTGTCAAAAAAGCACGTTTGAAGATGTAAAATGGGGCGCCGCTATATGGGAAAATATATGAATTGTCATATACGAACTTACCATCACCTGTTTCGGAGGTCAATTTCCTGTCTATCACCGTATCCACACCGTCCTTCCGTAAGATAGTGTTTAGGACAACGATGTCCGGCTCGTCATGAGACTTGACACAGGCGTGAATCTCTTTCAGGGAATTCTCCGCAATCCAATCGTCACTGTCTACAAACCAAACGTAATCTCCTTGCGCAAGTGTGACGCCTCTGTTTCGTGTGGCACTCAATCCCCTATTCTCTTGACTCTCAACACGAATATTGGCGGTCGGATGGCTTGCGATGAATGCGTTCACGACGTCCAACGTCGAATCCTTAGACCCGTCGTTGATGACTATTATTTCAAACTCATCTCTACTGATTTCCTGCCGGACACAACTTGTCAAACAATCCTCGATGTATTGCTCGACATTATAGGATGGCATAATTATTGAGAGGAACATATATGTAAGAGATTAAGATTCAATCAAAGAAATTTTGTTGAGACGGAAAGAAATTCAAATCCACAAATTCATAAGGAGAACAAGTGGCCGCATGGTTGTAGACCGCCCACATACACAATGCATAAGTCAATCCACAAAAGAACATGATAGGCACTCTGTATAGCACATCCTTATTCTTTGCCAATTCGTACATGAGGAATGAATAGATGACGATACGGAACGGCAGGAAGTACATGTTCACACGGTCCAAATAGGTACCGCCAATACAGTTCTGTAACATGATGCCGATGAAATAGAGTTTATAGTACAGTTCAAAACCCGTATGCCCATATAAGCGCTTCAACTTGTCATACATCCATATCACAGTGATATCCAACATCATCCAAATGAAGGTGGCGATACCCATGGAATTTTTGCTGTTGGACCAGTCCAAGGTCTTCAGATATTCCATGTTGTTCGCTGAACCTCCGAAACCGATGGCTCCGGCAAGAGTACCTAAGTTTGCGAATAAAAAGTCCTTCAACACCGCACCGGCGACAAATGTACCGAAGAACAAAGCATATTGCACCCATTTGTCATCTTTCACTTTGAAATTCAAAATGAAATAGAAAACGCCCAACGGATAGGCGGTCTTATGAACAGAGGCGGCAAGCACGATGAAAAACGCGTATGGGATGAATCTTCTTTCATGAATATACCGGATGGCGTACATGAAAATGCAAAAAGCGACACTCTGTCTCAACGCATTGTTCCAGATGAACAACTCCAATGTCGTGAACAGGAAAAAGAAGGCCCATGGCAAGGTAAACTTGAATTTCAGGAATGTTCTGACGAAGAACAAAATTTCAATGCAAGCAGCCAACAAGAATATTGTACTATAGTGGAACCCTATATGGTGGAAAAACTTACACACGTTAGTGAAACCATATTCCATGTCAGGGAATAGTTGCGGTTTGGAGAAGAATGCCATATAGGAGGGATAATCATCCCCAACATTGTATCGAAGTCCGATGACAAGAGTGAAGATGGTAATTATCATATAAGGGAATACTCTTTTCCCCGTCATCGCATACTGATATCCCAGGAATACCAGCACAATCAGCAGTGCATTATAGACGTAATAAGCAAGAAACATATTAGCTTATCAATTAAAGTATGACCCTGTCGTTCTTTTGCGTTCTTTCAAGCGGAGCACTTTCTTCACAAATCCGGATGGTAGGCAACGGAGCAAAATGTTGTTTTTAATCGTCCCGCATAGGCGGCCTAATATTGTCTTATCTCTCCAACTTGCATTATAATGGTGTATTGTCAGCGTATTCTCCGTGACAGCCACTTCATTGGTGATATAATCCTTGGGACCGAAATACTCCTTGGGATAGATGTATATATCACCCACGCATTGGATTTCTTCCTTTACTTCCAACCCCTTCGAAGTCAACAATTCGGTTGTATATGCCACCACCGTTTTCTGATTCTGGCTTCCGTCCGCATAAAGGAAGTGTAAATTGGTGTAATTGTCCAATATTTCCTTGTATATCGGCATCCCCGCCTCCGCTCCGATTCCCAACCCGGGATTAACGGCGGCGCCAGTTCCCCTGACGATTGTGCCATTTTCGGTAGGCATATAATCTTGCTCACATCCCATAAAAGGGCCCTTTCCCACGACCTCGTCCAAGGGTTTGATGATTTCAACGTCCGTGTCGAAATATAGGCCACCGAAATTATAGATGATCCAAAAACGCGCATAATCACTTACGAAAGCATATTTTTTCTCCGCATACGCTTCCTGTGTGTAAGGGACCATGCTCACGTCGAAATTATCCTCATTCCACTCCTTGATTTCGTAATCAGGGAGATATTTCCGCCACGACTCGATACATCGCACCGCCATATTGGGCAACGGATTATGTCCAAACCAACAATAGTGTATGACTTTAGGAATCATGACTTGTATACGTGTAATTTATTTTCGAGAAACGTCTCCACCCCATGAATTACTTTTGCGAGGGTTAGTCCATAACGCTTAATTAATTGGAAATTATGTCTCGCCGGTTTCATGTCTTCTCCCGAACGATAATCGAACGCATTCAGCGCTTGCTTGTTCACCTCCATGTATTGTAGGGAATCGTCCGGCCTGAAATCGAAGGTTTCGGACGTGTCGATCTCTTGCGTTGAATAATTGAAATCGAGCGCATGTTCGCCATTTGTCTCTATCGCCGTGCAATATTCCCCAGTTCCGTCGAATCCATAATTCCTGACCTTGGAAATCATAGGCGTGATGCAGTATTTGTCCTGACATGCGAGATAGGCGCGTAATGCGACATCCGAACATATCAGGAACAATGAAGTTTGGCTACCATAAGAAAGCGCAGATGCGAAATAATCCCGGAAGCATGAGTCTATCATCCGTTCATAGTATTTTTCCTTCACGACGGTGCCAGCGTCCTTCAACATTTCTCCCGACTTGATGTAGGAAGAGTAGATGTTTTTTTTCGAAGCCCAAAAACCCAATCCCCAAGCGGATAATGTGAAATTTTGTTTGAAGCAAGTGGCTCCTTCATTCGCTGTCCACTTGACAGGATATGAGTAGCCAGAAACAAACATCACATCAGGGTCATTTCTGTATTCCCATAGGCACTTGTCCTCGAATTCCAGAAAATTCGGCGAAAACTCCACGTCATCGTCTGTACGGATCCAACAAGGATAATGCTCATACGCATATTCGATCAGATGGGAAGAATTCCTCGCGCTTCCGTAGTTCTCGTCACGTTTGAAGACAACGAACTTGGCGAAGCATGAAAAATCGCCGTGGTCAACGTAATCGCAAATCTCCTGCCATCCTTGTCTGTATTTCTCAGCAGGAGGATAGTCCAACCCCACATACACATCCGTATACTTTGCCCATGTGTTTCGTTTCAGACTCTCCATCAACCGGATGAAGTGTTTCGACCGACATAATGTCGGAATCAACACAGGCGCGAAGTATATGTCTTTCCCGTTTTCCATTGGAACATCTGATTTATAGGGATTTTATTCACTCGACGACGACATGAAGCCACTCATTCTGTCGAACAAGATATTTTTCCCTGTTTTCTTCAGTGTCAAACTTAAAGAAGACGAACCCTATGGTGTTATTCGCTCCGTTGAAAGAATCGATATGATCACCAGGTTTCACCCAAAGGTCCTCTTCGTAGACATATTTTTTTCGAATCTCTTCGTCAATATCTAAGCGGACAAATTTCCCCTCTTTTTCTGAGTGGAGAATAACGTTTGCCCACAACCCGACATACGGTTTTTGCTTAACCTCCTCTATCGGATCTCCAACAGCGGCACGTACCACAGTTGTAATCAAATCGACCCCCGTTGCTAAACGGAGAATCTCACAGATGCGGTTCCCTCCACCTCTTGGAGACACCTCCATGATATATGGTTTGCCATTTTTCCCCACACGGGTTTCAATGTTATAGACGGAAGTGTTCATGTGGAGAAGCGTAAGCAAACGTTGAAGATCCGCGGTGAGTTCTTTTTCTTGTTCTTTGGTATAAGTCGACCCCCAGCTATAAGTACATGGCACATAAGGATTAGCCGCATTGCTATCAAAGCGCTGAGATGAGAAGGAGACAAACTTAAGCTCTCCTTTTTCCGAGAAGCAATCAGAGTCGGATGAACATCCAGATTGTTCAATAAACTCCTCGACGATGATATGACCCACATGTGAATGATCCATCGCTCTTTGAAGCGCAGGCAATAAATGCTCTTCATCGTCGACGCGGGTACAACCTTTGCTCCCTGCGGAATCCGTTGGTTTAACAATCATGGGATATTTAAACTTGTCTTTGCTTTGGAAAGCATCACTGACAGATGTGAAACTGAAAGCCCATGGAACATTAAAGCCATTGTCGCGAAGGAATGCCCTGAATTTATCCTTGTTCTGAAGGATTTCCACGGATTCGTATGGCCCGAAAGCCGGGAGACCCATTTTCTCCTGCACATAAGAAGCTGTCACCACACCAGGATCTACTGCATGGGATAAGATTCCATCTATCTGTTTCTCTCGTGCGACATTGAGTACAGCCTCCTTGTCGATAATACTCACATTTACATACTCATCAGAATATTTATGCGCTTGATTATCCGGTATATAATCTACCGTTATAACATAATAACCTTGCTTATGGGCAGCTTCAATTACGGGTATGAGGTAATGAATACCGCCAAGAAGCATAAGTTTTTTTTGTGACATAATAAATTCTTGTTATTTAACGATTTGCTCTAATATACGTTCAATGTCTTCTGTCTGTAATGCGTGATGCATAGGAAGACAGATAACAGAATCCGCCATCTTGTGTGCGTTCGGTAGGTTCTTGGGATCAGCCGATTCTAATCCTCTGTATGTGGAGAATTCCGAAATCAGCGGATAGAAATAGCGTCTTCCATAGACCTTCGCTTCCCTCATTTTCATGTAAAGCTCGTCTCTGGACATACCGTACTTTTGCTCGTCGACGAAGATTGGAAAATAGGAGTAGTTATGCTTAACGCCAGGCATATCATCAAAGAATGTGATGCCTTTTACATTCCGCAACACTTTACGGTATTCTACTGCGACACGTTTCCGGGCGGCGATCGCATCGTCTACTTGACGGAGGTTCAAAATACCGTATGCGGCTCGCAACTCATCCATCTTCGAATTGATGCCAGGACCGACGACAGTTGTCTCGCCTGCGAAACCAAAGTTCTTCAGATAGTCGATGCGTTGCTTCGTCTTTTCATCGTGCATCACCATCGCCCCGCCTTCAATCGTGTTGTATACTTTTGTGGCATGGAACGACAATGTGGACATATCCCCTGCGTTCAATACGCTTTCTCCGTCCACCTCAACGCCAAACGCATGAGCCGCATCATAGATGACTTTCAATCCGTAACGGTCTGCTATCGCTTGAATTTTCTTCGTTTCGCACGGTTTCCCATAGACATGGACCGGCATAATGGCGGTGGTCTTCGGTGTGATGGCGGCTTCTATCTTATCCGGGTCTATGTTGCCCGTTTTCAGGTCGACGTCCACAAAGACCGGTTTTATGCCATTCCACCACAACGCATGTGTGGTCGCCACGAAACTATAGGGCGTAGTTATCACCTCGCCCGTTACGCGTAGTGCCTGCAAAGCAGTAATAAGCGGCAGTGTACCATTCGTGAAGAGGCTGACGAACGGCACTTTCAAATACGCCGCCAATTCCTTCTCCAACTGTTTATGAAAGGCACCATTGTTGGTAATGTATTTAGACTCCCATATTTCCTTCAACATTCCCTGAAACGCTTCCAAGTCGGGAAGAAGAGGAGAGGTGACCGTAATCAAACTGTTATCCATAAATAATCTACATAATAAGTAAGAAGAGACGTCCCGTGCTACTTCATTAACAACAATTGGGAAACGTCGCTTTTCTTTATTTTCCGCTGTCCGAAGTCTGGCTCAAAGCGATGGACATCCGTACCGATGAAATCGTACATGCGTTTCTTCAATAGCATGCTCGCCTTCTTCTTTGCGTCGTCGCCGTAGCGTCCTAACAAAGCGGGCAAATTCAACTGAAATTTAACGCCTTGGGATTTAAGTTCTTCATATCTATCCTTCTCCATGTAGTTGTAGCGTT
Organism: Bacteroidales bacterium UBA1181; assembly: GCA_002310215.1. Lineage (GTDB taxonomy): Bacteria > Bacteroidota > Bacteroidia > Bacteroidales > Paludibacteraceae > UBA1181. The sequence continues at coordinate 213,670 of DBYR01000042.1, read as the reverse complement.
CCGGATGGGCTAACATAGGCCACAGACCCAATGAGCGAACCTTTTGCACTACCTCGTCAAAGTAACCTGGAGACGAGAAGTAGGATGTTTCTATCAGGAGATGGTCGCCATTCACGCCATGAGGCAATAAATCTTTCTCCGATAGCCGGTGGAGCAACAAGTTATCTATCATGTACTCCGCCGCCAAATGAAGTTTGATTCCGCCTTTATACGCATCACATAACTGCGCGAAACAATCCTTCAGCTTTTCCGTGGCATTCGGAAAATCCTCCATGATATGTGGCGTGCAGTACACCTCCTTCATACCCAATTTTTCATACATGTCAAGCACGGCAAGGGAATCTTCCAATTTCTGGATTCCATCGTCCACGCCAGGAATCAAATGCGAATGATTATCGACCATACCCTCGCAAACGCGGGATTCGGCCAATGTCATATTGTTAAATAATCCGAGAAAAGACATTTTGACAAATTTTATATCCACAAGGTAGTGGATTTCGATTCATTTCCTCTACTTTATCAACTATATGAATAATAATCGCTGTTATAATATCCGTTGCGGTAGCTGTACTTGCCCTTTTCCATAGGTGTACCATTCAGAATCAATGTCATGTTCTTGAATCTGTTTTCGTGGTACAGAGCGGTCAAGTCTTCGAGCAAAGAGCGCTCCAACAAACCTGTACGTACGACGAACAATGTTCTATCCGCATAATTCTCAACGATTTGCGCATCCGCCACGACATCAATTGGAGGACAATCGATGAAGACGTAGTCATATTGCTTCTTCAATCTCTCGATCGATTCGCCCAACAAGCCATTGCCGATCAACTCTGAAGGGTTCGGCGGAATGGCGCCGACAGGAATCATGTCCAAGCCAACGTTGCCATCCACATTCTTCACCATAACCTCCTCGATTGTGTTCACCTTTCCGCTAAGGTAGGTGCTCAAACCGATGTTTGGACTATTCGCCCATTTCGAGAGGGAGGCATGACGCATATCTCCATCGATTACAAGCACTTTTTTATCTTTAATAGCCAAACTCAATGCTGTGTTTACGCAGAGGAAACTCTTACCGCTACCCGCATTGTAGGAGGTGATGAGCAGCACATTGCTGTCCTTCTTCACCATGAACTCCAAGTTGGTACGAAGGATACGGAATGCCTCGTTGATCGCGTTTCTGTTGCCATGTTCGACCACGGCGTCTTGCACCTTCTGTTCCTTTCTCCAGAACTGCCACCACTTCTTTGGTTGTTTTGACAATGGTATTTCTCCCAACAATGGCACAGGTACCTGTTCCAAGTCCTTCTTTCCGCGAAGGGTGGTATTCAACGTCTCTTTGATATAAATGAGGGAGAGAGGGACGATCAAACCAATAGCGAAAGCCACCAATAAGATATTACGTTTCTTTGGAGCGTCAGGGAACATACTTCCGCCCGGACGTTTAATCACACGGGTATTGTATGCGGTGAATGATTGAGACAACTCGTTTTCCTCACGTTTCTGCAAAAGGAACAAATAGAGCGCCTCCTTGACCTGTTGTTGACGCTCGGCTGACAGCAACATTTCCGCTTGTTTCGGGTTGGATGAAATGCGGGACAATGCTTGTCTTTCGCTATGTTTCAAGTTGCGGATCTGATTGTCGATCGCCGCGATTTGGTTGTCGATGGAGACCAAGATAGCACTACGCATGGAACCCAAATCGATATCCATCTGTCTAACGAGGTCATTCTCGGAACTACTATTCGACTCCAAGCGGTTTCGCTGTAGCAGTTTATCGTTGTATTCGGAGATCTGAGCCTCGATGTTGGCGTTTTGCAGACCGGAGCTCACCGGCAACACCTTTGTCTGGTTCTTCTGAACTGAAAGATAGTCGCGGATGTAGTTGGTCATGTACAACTGGGCATTCAGGTCACGCAATTGGTTAGATATATTCGCATTTTCCTGCATGTACATTTCCGCCACAGCCTTTACGTCAGGCAAGAGGTTCTTACTTTTGTAGGAGGATATGTCATTGTCCACGGAAGAAAGCTCATTCTCAATGATATTCAGACGTTCGTTGATGAACATGGAGGTTCCGTCAGCGATTCGGTTCTTGTCCTTGATCCAATTCTCATTGTAGACCTTGATGAGCATGTCCAAGATATCGTCGGCACGTTGGATGGAAACATCCTTCACCTCCAACGTGATGACATCCGCTTTCTCGTCGTCTTGTGTCACGTTGAGAGCACCCGACCAGTTCTCTTGAGAAGAGAACATATTCGTTCGAGTGACGTGAAGGTACTTGATTTCGTTACCGGTATATCGCTCGTTGCGTTGAACGACTAGGCGTCCGATGGCCGTATTGATCGTGTCTCCTATGGAAGCCATCGTAGGTTCGTGCACTTGCTTGACCTCACCATTTGATGTATATGCGATATTATCGATCTTCACATAATCTTTCGATGCGGCTGAATCGCCCAGAAACACGTCACAGAAGACATTGTCATAGTCCGTCAGATCGATGAACGACACCGATATAGGCAAATTTGAGCCATATAAAACGATGTTATGGAAACTGCCGTCAATCGTGTAGTTCACATCCAGATTCAATCTTTTCACCACCTCAAACATAACGTCAGATGAGAGCAGGGCGCGCAATTCATTGTTGACATTGGTGTTCATGGCGAACATTCCACCCATGTCGTTGAATGCGTTCTGGATATTCATACCTGGACCATTCTTCGCTTCCGACTTAATCTGTACCTCCGCCGTACGGGTGTAAGATTCAGGTGTCTTCAAGATGTAAAGAATGGCCAATGCCAATACTATGGCAAAGGAAGCAGCGAACCAGTGCCACTTCCGGACGCACAACAGGATCAATTCCCCCAAATCAATGAAATCCTCCGACTGTCCGCCGCCGTTTTTCTTGTTTTCTTCCATAAAAATTTATATTAGACTGTTATTATTATTTCGCTTTAATCTTTATTATTGTTATTTAAAACGATAGCGACTACTGTTGCCGCAAGTGATGACAAAGAAATCCAGAATGAGGTCGATCTCACTTCATTTCCGTTGACAGTAGATTGTTTTGCCTTCATCTTGTTTGGTTCGACATACACGATATCATCTTGCTGCAGATAGAAAATCGGAGACTGCACCACATTTTGCAGGGATGTCAAGTTCACGCGGTATGTCTTTTGTTTGCCTTCCTCCATCCTCATGACAAGCACGTTTTCCCTCTTGCCTTGTATGGTAAGGTCTCCCGCGCTACTGATAGCCTCCAGCAGCGTCATGTTATCTTTGTAGATACGATATATGCCAGGATTAGCCACCTCACCCATGATTGTGAAGCTTAGGTTCAGGAAGTCAACCGTAATAACAGGATCCTTCGCCTGATTTCTGGCCTCGATTTCGTCCTTGATCAAGGTAGCGAGTTCACTACGTGTCAATCCCGCCACGTTAAGTTTACCGATGGTAGGGAAATCGATGTTTCCCTCACTGTCGACCGTGTATCCCGAAACGGCACCCGTCTCCTCACCGAAAAGTGTGTTCCGAGCTCCCGTGGCAACCACACGCTGCGTAACGTATGGTAGGTTAAACAAGGCGGACAACTGCGGGTCTTTACAGTTCACCACAATGGAAATTTTATCCTTCGGACGAAGTGTGATTTCTTGCACCGCGGAGATGTTAATGCCTTTGACACGATCCGCATCCTGGAAATACGGGATTTTCTCGTATGAGGAGCAAGAACACAACAACACACCTGCGAGGATTGTCGTAAAGAATAAATTGGCTTTCATTATTTTTTTCTTTAATTGTTTGCGGAATTTTTCTTGGCGATCATTTTTGACAACCAGATATTCAGCACCGTATAAAGTGCGATGCACCCCAAGAACAAGAGTGTAGGGTCCATTATTTTGGAGAATATCAGAGAAATACAAATGATGAATGCGGAAAACAAAAGGATCAGAACCATAGCTTTGTGCTGCGACATCCCCAAACTAAGCAACTTATGATGGATGTGGCTCTTATCCGGCAGGAACGGACTGTTACCCATTCTGATACGGTGGATGAAAACCCTCACGACATCCATGCACGGTACCAACAATGGACTGAACGCGAGGAAGAGAGGATGTACCCTAGACAAGCACGTATGATCGGCGGAAATCTCCACATTGGCCATCCTGAAACTCAGGAAAGACAGGATTAGTCCGATGGTGAGCGACCCCGTATCACCCATGAATATCTTTTGTTGCTTTTCCGCCTTACCGAACACGTTGTAATAGAAGAACGGAATCACTGTACCCAATGTGGCGAAGGCGACCAAAGCGAAGGCATACTCCCCTATCTCGAAAAACACACCTCCGTAATAACCGAGCGCCACACCACTAAGTCCTGACGCCAAACCATCTATGCCGTCGATTAGATTCATCGCATTTATGATGAAGACGACCAGAATGACCGTCAGCGGCCAGAATATGCCCCATGGCAAATTATGGAGGAAAAATAATCCATGTAAATTGGAGATATAGAGGCCACCGAAGAGGAACAACAATCCGCAAGCCACCTGAACGACGAACTTCGCGCTGTATTTCACGCCAATCAAATCGTCCGCTATGCCGACCAGATACAAAAGAATCAGGGAACAAACACAGATGGAAAGGCTCAGCACATTCTCCCCTAATTCTCCCATCAGTTGGTCCCTGAATGCGTGGACATCGAAGACCAGAAGGATAAAGACCGTAAACAGGATGACTGGCTCAAAAGCCATACCACCCAATCTCGGCACCGTACTGTGATGAATTTTCCGCTCATCAGGCTCGTCAAACAACTTTTTCCTAAATGCGATTAGGAGAATTTGCGGAATCAATACACCTGCGGCCACAATTGAAATGACCAACGCTGACCCCATCATGAACCGCCAAAAAGCGGCGTCAGACATCTTTATGAAAAAATCAGACATCAAAAAAGACTTTAAATCAAACATACATCGTATGTGTTAAGCATTTATAAACAACCTTGTATTCCCTAAACCTATTCTCATCCCTCGCAATGACAGCCGTAATTATTTGCCAAACTACAGGGAACGACAACAACCGAAATCCTTTAGAAACAATATGAAATGTATATACCTTTCTCTCCTCGCAAAAATAACATTGCGAGCATTCCAAGGTCGTTCGCTAATATTTGCGCTTAAGCAAAAATCCCGAAACTCGGCCGATGCACGACTACGCACATCATTCATAAGAACCGTAACCTTGAGACTGTTGTAAAGACATACACAATCCAATATTCGACTACAAAATTAGTGCAAAAATTTCAACAAAAACAAATATAATCGAAATAATTAATCCAATAATAATGTTTGTCAATGAACAAAGATGTAAGTTTTTGATTAATAGAACTATATTTTTTCAACAACCACAAAATACATATATATGTTGGGGGGTAATTCGCCTCACGACATCCGTCAAAAGCTTTTTTTTATTGACACAAACTATTTCGTGTCGTTTTAATCGTTAACTTTGAAGCCAAAGATTTAGACAATGAAGGTAAACAATTTGATGTTTTTTTTCAGCAGTGTATTCGCCGGATTACTCCTGCTCCTGCTATCTCTACCCCTCAACGGCTGCAAGGATGAGTTCACGACCGACCCTGAGTATAAACTGACAATGCCAGATTCGCTCCTGTTCGATACCGTGATCTCCCAGACCATTAGTCCGACCGCCGCATTTAAAATCTACAACAAAACGGAGGAGGCCATCAAAATTGCATCCATCACGTTGAATTCATCGCTCAATTATTTCAAAATCAACATAAACGGGAAATCCGGCACTTCCTTCTCGAACGTCGAGCTCCGTTCGGGCGACAGCCTCTTCGTCTTTGTGCAAATCGTGGCGGACGTACACGAGGAAAATGCTCCCCTACTCATCGAGGATGAGATCAGATTCCTTTACAACGGCAACTATCAACGCATCATCCTCTCCGCCTATAGCCAGGACGCCAACCACCTGAGAGAAAAGATCCACATCACCAAGGACACCACTTGGACCGACGAAAGGCCATTCCTCATCTATGATTCCATCATTGTGGACTCCGCCGTTACGCTGACCATCAAGGAGGGTACTACGCTATACATGAAAAGGAATGCGACGATGTTGGTCGACGGCACCCTCGTCATCGATGGTTCCGTCGAAAAAGAGGTTATCTTCCGCACCGACAGGAAAGATTATATCTGGAAAGACAAACTGTACGACCAGGAAAGCAACCAATGGGGAGGCATCCGAATCTCCTCGATTAGTACGGGTAACCGAATTGACCACGCGTTTATCCGTGGCGGTGCTTTTGGTATCGAGATGGACTCGGCCATGTCCAGTGAAGAAGACTACACCCTAATCATCTCCAACAGTCAAATACACAACACGTACAAAGCGTGTCTCACAACTCATAACAGGAATGTATACGCCTATAACTCAATATTCTCGAACAGCAACAACGGATGCGTCGTCTTACTTGGAGGCTATCACCAATTCGACCATTGCACCATCTCTTTCATAGGCAGGAAGTCCGGAGGATATCCATACGCGCTCACATTGTCCAACTTGGATGGGAACACGAACTCAGCGTCCGAAATACCATTCAAGGCCACGTTCAATAACTGTATCGTGGCTGGCGACACTACAAGACCTGCGGAGATGTGGGACGAGATACTATTCCAGGTACAATCGTCCATTGACTCGCTCGACTTCCGGTTTGACCATTCCCTCATATTCACTGACATCACGCCGGACCAGATGGAGAAGGACCAGAAACGTTTCAACGTTGTCATCGCCAACGAGAACCCGAGATTCCAACTTGTGGACAACACCCACTATCTATACGATTTACACCTGAGCGAGGATTCTCCGTGCAAAGAGAAAGGCGACCTTGGATTAGTCCTGCGCAACGAGGCTTACAAGACGGACAAGGATGGCGTAGAGAGAAACGTGGAAGCTGCTCCAGAAATGGGCGCCTACCAAATCGTCGTAAAGACGGAGGAGACGGAGACTGAATCCACAGACTAATAGAAACGAAACATGGAATTGAGATCGATCAAATTATCATTACGCATCTGCCTCTGCTGCTTCTCTGCAGTAGCCATTCCTTGTTTCGCCTCCGATCAGCCGCACGAAACCATCCGCATCGTCAGCTACAACGTTGAAAACCTCTTCGATTGCGAAAACGACCCCTTGACGGACGATGATTCCTTCACACCGGAAGGGGAACACCAATGGACCGAAGGGAAATATAAAAACAAACTGAATAACATATCAAGAGCCATCACCGCCGCTGGAGGATGGACAAAACCCGTAATCATCGGGCTTTGCGAGGTGGAAAACAAGAAGGTGCTGACGGACCTGACGCAACACACCCAACTGAAGATCTGCGGCTATCAGTTCGTCCACAAAGACTCTCCCGACCAACGTGGCGTGGACGTGGCCCTCGCCTACCTTCCTTCCCAGTTCAAGATCATTCGTGACGATTACATCCATGTGCCGATCGAAGAGGGTCGCCCGACACGCGACATCCTCCATGCCACCGGCATCCTCTTCAATGGAGACACGCTACACGTCTTCGTGAATCACTGGCCTTCCCGTTACGGAGGGGAACTCGAATCCGAGCACAAACGTTTCGCCGCCGCCAAAGCGCTTCGCACGGTGACGGATAGTCTGCTGACCGTTAACCCTCAGTGCAATATCATCATCATGGGCGACTTCAACGACTACCCTTACAACGCAAGCATCAAGCAGGTGTTAGGGGTGGAGAAGCCGGACGGGACAACCGCCAACGGCAAACTCTATAACCTCTGCGAACAATTTGCGGAGAGAGGAGACTGCGGGAGCCATAAATTCGAAGGGGAATGGGGCATGCTGGACCATCTGATCGTCTCTGGCGCACTTTTGGATCCTAGGCACTCCATCCACACCACCACCAATGATATTCATATATGCCAAGAGGATTTTCTGCTGAAAGAGGACAAGACCGGCAAAGCGCCCAAACGTGCTTTCATGGGAACCTTCTATGCCTACGGATATAGCGATCATTTACCCATTTTTTTAGACTTAGACATTATCAACCATGAGTAAATCCATATTTCCACACAAAAAAGAGTTCATCATTTCGATCCATGTGATAGCGTGGCTACTAATATTCGTCATTCCAATCTTCTTTTATAGCAGAAGCGACGATAACCAATGGGTCATTTACTGGTGGAAGAACGTCTGCACGCCTATCTCCTTCATGATTGTTTTTTACGTCAACTATTGTTGGTTGATAGAAAAATTCGTGTTCGCCAACCGGTTAAAAAGTTATATCACGCATAACTTGGTGCTCATCGCCTTGCTTTGCGGATTGAGTTATTGTTGGCAGAATTATCTGACGCCGGACATACAGCCGCGCAGTGTCCGTCTACAAGAGAAAATCGAACTGTTGGAGAAGGAAATCAAAGAACTAAAACAGAGCGAGTCTTCCATCATTGTCAAAGAACAGGTGGAGGTCCCTACCGTTAAAACGGACATCTCCAAAAACATCCAAAGAGACCGTAAACGTTTCAGATGGTGGCATATCATCACTGATATCTTCTCTTTCATCTGCATGGCTGGCATCGCGGTCGCCATCAAGACAACATCAAGGTGGTTCCAGACTGAAGAGAAACGTCAGGAGGAGGAGAAACAGAAGGTGGAGGCGGAGCTGAAGAACCTGAAGAGCCAAATCAACCCGCACTTCCTGTTCAATACGCTGAACAACATCTATGCGTTGATCGCCATCAGCCCGGAGAAGTCGCAGGAGGCGGTCATGGACCTCAGCAAGATGTTGCGCTATGTCCTTTACGATGACGGACAGCAGTATGTGCCGATACAAAAGGAGATCGATTTCATCAATAACTACGTCAAACTGATGAGACTCCGGTTGAGCAGTTCCGTCAGGGTGGATGTCACGACGGATGTCTCCCTCGACCCGACGATGCCGATCGCCCCGCTTCTCTTCATATCTTTGATAGAGAACGCTTTCAAGCATGGAATATCCAACAACCAATCGTCATTCATAGAGTTCTCCATCAAGGAAACCGAGGCAAACACCGTACGATGCGAGCTGCGGAACAGCTATTTCCCGAAATCCGCCGAGCACGACAAGAGCGGTTCGGGCATCGGCATGGAGAACACGAAAAGAAGGCTGGAACTCATATACCCGAATTCGCACGTCTTCGAATATGGTGTGGAGGGTGATGTATATCACTCATTATTAATCATTAACACGAAAAAGGAGGAGAACGCATGACACTCAATTGTATCGTAGTAGACGACGAGCCATTGGCTTTGGGACTCATCGAATCTTACGTGAAGAAAACCCCTTTCCTGAACCTGATTGGGAGCTACTCAAGCGCAGTGGAAGCCGCGAAAGCCTTTGCTGAGAACACGCCTGACCTGATGTTCCTCGACATCCAAATGCCGGAGATGAACGGCTTGGAGTTCTCGAAGCTCATCGGTGACAAGACAAAGGTGATCTTCACCACCGCCTTCCAGCAATATGCCTTGGATGGATTCAAGGTGAATGCCTTGGACTATCTGTTGAAACCCATCAGCTACGACGATTTCCTGCAAGCCGCCAATAAGGCGTTGAGTTGGTTCGAGATGGCCGCTAACGCTAATAAACCAGCCGCCACGGAACAGACCGAGACGGAAAGGTCGATCTTCGTGAAGACGGATTACAAACTTGTGCAGGTGCAGTTCGACAAGATCCTCTACATCGAAGGCATGAAGGATTACGTGAAGATATTCCTGGAAGACCAGCAATACCCTATCCTCTCGCTGATGAGCATGAAGTCGCTGGAGACCACGCTCCCAGCCAGCCAGTTCCTGCGCGTCCACCGCTCCTACATCGTGAACGCAAGCAAAATCAGGGAAGTGGAGCGTAATAGAATCATCTTCGGGAAGACCTACATTCCTGTCTCCGACTCCTACAAAAACGTATTCCAGGAGTTCATCGACAAGAGGATGTTAGCCAACTAAACAAGGAGAATCGAAATGGCTTTTTTACCCAACATACAACTCACCGTATTGCCCGAACAGGCGGGAGAAGAGGTCCTGCTGAAGGAGCAGGTCGCCCAAAAGATCCACGTCGCGCCCAGCCAAGTGACGACCGTGCGGATTGTCCGCAAATCGATCGACGCGCGTTCCCGCACGCAGGTGAAGATCAACCTATGCGTGAATGTCTATACCCAAGGGACGCAACCGGAGCCTATCACCTACCCGTTCCATTACCAGGACGTCTCGAAGGGAGAGTCCGTACTCATTATCGGTGCGGGTCCAGCAGGCCTTTTCGCAGCCCTTCGTCTCATCGAGTTAGGGCTCAAACCGGTTATCATCGAGCGAGGCAAGGAGGTGAGCGAACGTAAGAAAGACATCGCCCAACTCAACCGTAACAACGGACTGAACCTGGAATCCAACTACTGTTTCGGGGAGGGCGGCGCCGGCACCTTCTCCGACGGCAAGCTCTTCACCCGCTCAAAGAAGAAGGGGGATTGCAGCCGCATCCTGCTCACCTTCCACCAGCATGGAGCGCAGGACGAGATACTCTACGAGGCGCATCCGCACATTGGGACGGACCGTCTGCCGGTCGTCATCAAGAACATGCGGGACACCATCCTCCATCATGGCGGTGAAATCCATTTCGAGAAGAAAATGACCAAGATCCTGACGAAGGGAGACCATGTGGAAGGCGTGGAGACAGCCGATGGAGAGCGATTCTTCGCCGACAACATCATCTTGGCCACCGGTCATTCGTCACGTGACATCTATACCCTACTCCACCAAGAGGGCATCCTCATGGAGTGCAAAGGGTTCGCCATGGGCGTCCGCGTGGAGCACAAGCAAGCGCTTATCGACAGCATACAATACCATCGCAAGGAGCGGGGGAAATACCTTCCCTCAGCCGCCTACAACGTCGTCACGCAAGTGAAGGAACGAGGCGTATACTCCTTCTGCATGTGTCCGGGAGGTTTCATCGTACCCGCCTCCACGGGTGAGGGCGAATGTGTCGTCAACGGTATGTCCCCTTCCCACCGTAACTCACCCTTCGCGAACGCAGCCATCGTGGTGGAAATCAGGCCGGAGGACCTCAAAGACTACGAGCAGTTCGGAGCGTTGGCTGGCTTGAAGTTCCAGGAAGAGTACGAAAGGCTCTCCTACCAGAACGGTGGCGGGATGGCGGTGGCGCCCGCACAGAGGCTGCTCGATTTCGTGAACGGAAGGCCTTCCGCTTCACTGCCGGAGACCTCCTATCTTCCAGGCATCGTACCATCCGACATGCACAAATGGATGCCTAAATTCATCAGGGAGCGCCTGCAATTGGGCTTCAAGGATTTCGACAAAAAGATGAGAGGATATCTCACGAACGACGCCGTCATCATCGGGGTGGAGTCACGCACCTCCTCACCCGTCCGCATTCCGCGTGACCCGGAGACGATGCAGCATGTGCAGATCAAAGGGCTCTACCCTTGCGGCGAGGGAGCCGGCTATGCGGGAGGAATCACCTCCTCCGCCATGGACGGAATATTGTGTGCGGAAAGAATCGGCGAACAAAAGAAATAACAAGAAAGAGATGGATATCACAATGTTATTCCAAATGTCATACATGAATATTTTATCCATAATCGGGAGAGACTACGATGTGTTTCAAGTATTTTTTTGTGCCATATACGCTATACTCACATTGTATTTTCTATTGAAAGGAAACATATTCGTGTTTGAGCGACGGGATGAAAAGAAGCTCTACGAAGCCACACGAATGGATAAAAATCTACTGAACAGAACGGTCGTTCTACTCATGTGTAAGCTCTTGCAGAGCGACAAGAAAGAGATGTATGCCAACAAATTAGCGTTTGTCGTCAATTACATCCGGACATCATTCGACAAAAGCACAAACATCGACACTATCGTCGACGATCTCGTGTTCAGACACACCGCATTAAATTCTGTCACCCTCAACGAAAAGATTTTCACATACATAAAAAAAATAAGACGAACCTACATCAACCCCCAAGGATGGCTCCGTGATTTGAAAAGAAGGAAGGATTATTCCGTATATGGAGGAATGCACAATCGCGAAGAGTTCTTCAGTTTGCCCGACGAGCATGTCAAGGAAATTGCCCTATCATTAGTGGATTACCTCAATGAAGAGCAAAAGAAATACCTTTCGTACCTACTTTTCCAACTGGCCTACATGGATGGCAACATCAATAGAGGCGAAGAGACTGACTTGAAAAGAATCTGCGTGAACCATTTCCTGACAACGGAGGAATTTTACACGCTAAAAGATTACTTTGATTCGAAATCCGAAGACGAATGGTTCTATAAGAATCTGAAAGAGAAAAATCCGGAACTCTATTCCGATCCAGAGACCGTTTTCAACATTTTTCCACAAAACACTGAAACCCATACAGATACAAACACTAAGTTCATCATCAAAAATGGTGCATCAAGCTCTGTATTCTCAGTGGTTTTTCTTTCTTTTCAAACTTTAAGGGCAATTGTTGAGCTCATAATCACAAAAACAGATAGCTTAGGCATCTTTCTATCTATATGTATAGCGATATTATTCATTACCTTCCTCCATTACTACAACAAAACCATCTCGGACAGATATGACGTTGCTATTACACGCAAAGACTACTTGTGTTTTGTAAAAGAATATTTTTATGCGGATCTGCTATACCTAATCAGCATCATCTATATTTTCTTCGCATAATTACAAGCCCTTATTTTTTTAAGAGCACAACTTGTTCTAACAGAAATTCATAAGCCTCATGGATTGAGCGGAAGCGTTCGGTAGCCTCCTCCCTCTCCTTTTCGGAGACGTTAGCGGGAAGCGTGTCTGGGTGGTACCTCTTCACCAATTTGCGGTAGGCGGATTTAATCTCCTGCTCGTCCGCATTCTCCGTGATTTCCAGAAGTTGGAGAGCCTCCTTCGTGCGGGTGTTCGTGACATTCTCGAAACGAGTCTCATGCGTTTTACGACGCTCATTTTCTTCACTTTCCGTCCGTTTTTTCTTTTTCGCACGCTTCTGATCCTCTTTTTGTTGTTTCTGTTGTTTTTGTTCATTTTGTTCCTTTTTCATGTACTCATATTTGTACAAAAAGGCGGTGAAGTCCCAATACTTGATCTCCAAATAATGCGCCACCTCACGCAGAAAGTCCACCTCCACATTGCTCACACCATCCTGCGAATAGGCGATTTGGAACAAAACATCCATGAAGTCCATTCGATCAGAGTAACTCTGCATATAATTCTTATGCAGATAAATCGTAATGTCTGAGACTTTTTCTATAATCTGTTGTCTATCATTTATTTTCCTTTTTATGATGAAAAGGGGTAAATTTTCATGATTGTATCCGAGGAAACGCACCTGTGTGTTTTTCAGTTCCACATTCAAACATTTTGTAATCCATTCACGATTTTTATTCAAACGAGGGGACCTGCAAATATGTGATTTAATAAACAAAACCTCCGAAGGATCATCTTTCCCATCACATTTGGCTAAAGCCACAAATAGATCGACGAACCTTGTTTCCATATCAGACAGATTTTTGCGCGGGGCATCAGAAATTTCCGTCAGAATAATGTAGACCACAAAGAGACTGATTATAACTGCTAATGGAAATATATAAATCATAGAATCAACGAATTACAAACATTACCTTATTACTACTTGACACGGACCATTTCCGAGGAAAGTAAAAATTCATAAGCCTCATGGATTGAGCGAAACCGTGCGGCAGCCTCCTCCTTCTCTTCTTCGGAGGCATTGACCGAGAGTGAGTCCGGATGGTACCTCTTCACCAATTTGCGGTAGGCGGATTTGATTCCCTGTGCGTCCACATTCTCCGTGATCTCTAAGAGTTGGAGAGCCTCCTTCGTGCGGGTGTTCGTGACATTCTTGAAACGGGTCTCATGCGTTTTTTGGCGTTCGCCACTCCCCTCTTCCGACCCTTTATCCTTTTTTGCACGCTTCCGTTCCTCCTCTTGTTTTTTCTGCTTCTTCTGTTGTTCGTCCACCATGTATTCGTACTTGTACAAAAAACCCGAGAGATCCCACGACTTGATGCATAGATAGTGCGCCACCTCACGCAACAAATCCACCTCCACATCGCTCACACCATCCTGCGAATAGGCGATTTGGAACAAAACCTCCATGAGTTCCATCCGTTCGGAGTACTTGTTTAAGTATTTCATGAAGAGATTAGTAGATATATCCGAGACTCTCTCCGAAATACTCTTCCCAACAATATTTTTCCGGTTTAATATGAAGAAAGGGAGATTCGCCGCTTTATAGCCCATGAAACGAACGCTGAGATCCTCTAACTCACTGTCAAAGAAACGGAAGGATAGTTCCCTATATTTAGCGAATTGGGGCGACAGAAAAATATGTCTTTTCACGAAATCAATCTCACTACGACTCGCCATCTTGTCACACTTTACAACTGCGGCAAAGAGCGTGATAGTTTTCAAGTTCCTTTCTGGAACGAAAATACGAGGACTGTGAAAGAAAGCGGTAATCTTAGCATCGAAAAGCTCCAATATAAGAAGAAAAATAGGGAATACGAAGAAAAGGATGATGAGAGTCACTAAAATCTGCTCCATAACAATCAATTTGAAATCAACAATTATTCAAAATTCCATCCATTCGTTAAACGCTGAGCCTATAATTATTTCACACGAAGCATCTCCGCCGACAACAGAAACTCATAAGCCTCATGAATCGATCGGAACCGTGCGGCAGCCTCCTCCTTCTCCTTTTCGGAGACGTTAGCGGGGAGCGTGTCCGGGTGGTACATTTTCGCCAATCTGCGGTAGGCGGATTTGATCTCCTGTTCGTCCGCATTCTCCGTGATTTCCAGGAGTTGGAGAGCCTCCTTCGTGCGGGTGTTAGTGACATTTTTGAAGCGGGTCTCATGCGCTTTCTGGCGCTCGTTTCTCCCCGTTTCCGATTTATCCTTTTCAGTACGCTTCCGCTTCTCCTCTTGTTTTTTCTGCTTCTTCTGTTGCTCGTCCATCATGTACTCGTACTTGTACAAGAACCCCGTGAAATCCCACGATTTGATGCAGAGATAATGCGCCATCTCACGTAGCAGGTCCACCTCCACATCGCTCACACCATCCTGGGAATAAGCGATTTGGAACAAAACGTCCATGAATTCCATCCGTTCGGAGTACTTGCGGAAGAGTTTTGAAATGGCATTGGAAGAGAGGTCGGAAACGCTATATTTGGAAACATTCCAGTCTTTTTCCTTTCTATTCAACACGAACAACGGGACTCCAGAACTTTCATAGCCTAAGAACTTGACATTTGAAGCGTCCAGTTCCTGCTCAAAATATTTGATGATATAAGTCCCCCAACGAGGCGAGGAACTAATATATGATTTGACAGCGGCAATCTCCTCCGGATCCGCTTCCCCATCGCACTTGACAACCGAAACGAGAAGACGGATCAGGCACGCCACATCTTCCTCCATGGGGAACCTACTACTCACATTCAATATCCCCATGCCAACAAACATAAGCAAAGCGCTTATTAAAAGCAAGACTGCAAATACAACCATACGGGGGGATAACGTTTTTAAATTAATACTCTATAAATGGGCCCTGCATCGGTGCGTCTCTTCCCACAAACAACGGGGACATTTTACTTTTTCTTCTTTTCGAAGAGCCACTCCATGAAGTCTGATGCGCTGATGGCCATTTCCCAAGCGTCGTCGTGCTTCGTGTCCTGGAACTCCACCAAGTCGGAGCCATTGGAATTGGACTTCAGCACAGCCTCCAGATCACGAGCGTACTGAATAGGAACAATACGATCCTCCACCCCATGGTAGAGACGAACAGGGACCTTCTTCTTCTTCAACCGCGAAGGCTCGATCACACCCGATACTGCGATCACGGCCGAATACATCTTAGGGTTGCGGGCTGCAAGGTCCAACACCCCGAACGCACCCATGTCCTTGCCCACAAGGTAAACACGGGAAACATCTATCTTATCCTCCTTCTTCATGAAATGTTGGATCAATTTCTCCACAATGACACTGCTCTTTGTCTGCTCCGGGTTCTCCCGCAACACGATGGAACCATCATCCAGCTTATCGTACTTCGCCCAAGCGTCACTTTCCGGGCATTGTGGGATGATGACCACCGCAGACTGGTAATTACGAGCCTCCTCACTCATATAGAGTTGAGCCCCGTACTTGAGTTGCATCAAGTTATCACTGCCCCGCTCTTCCTCGCCATGGAGGAAAACAAACAAAGGGAACTTCAGGCCCTCGACGCCATATCCTTTCGGGAACATGACACGATAGCGGAGCGTGTCGCCCTGATAGCGATATTCCCTCCCATAAAAATAGTCTGAAGCATACTCTTCCTCCTCCGCCTGCACATTGACACAGAGGAAGAGAGACATTAACCCAAATAATAAGAATCGAAATCTTGCCATTTTATAAATCTTATTTCGCAAAGATAAGAATTTATCGAAAAGAATTTAGACTATCAGTCTAATTTAATGCATCACGCCAATGTTGTATTGCCCATACGCATAAAAATAAAGAAGAAGACATTAAGAATAGAGAATATTTTTATAATTTCGCGGAATTAGGAACGGAGGGAGGCGGTGTCGCCACCCGGAAATAATAATTGGCAGTAATGAATATTTCGTACAATTGGCTAAAGAAGTATATCAATCTTGATATAGAGCCGGAAGAAGTCTCAAAGGTTTTAACCTCAATAGGTCTTGAAGTCGGAGGTGTTGAAGAGATACAATCCATCAAAGGAGGATTGGAAGGTTTAGTTGTGGGTGAGGTGTTGGAATGCGTAGCGCATCCGGACTCCGACCATCTTCATGTTACGAAAGTCAACATAGGGGAAGGCGAGCCCCTGCAGATCGTGTGCGGTGCGTCGAACTGTCGGACCGGCATCAAAACCATCGTCGCCACCATTGGAACGAAGCTCTACGAGGGCGACAAATGTTCCATCATTAAGAAGTTCAAGCTACGTGGAGTCGACTCGTTCGGTATGCTTTGTGCGGAAGACGAGATTGGCGTGGGCACCAGTCATGCAGGCATCATCGAATTGCCAGCGAACGTGGCGGTGGGAACCCCTGCGAAGACGTATTACGGTGTTGAGTCGGACTATGTGATTGAGGTGGACATCACCCCTAACCGTATCGACGCGACCTCCCATTACGGTGTGGCACGTGACCTCGCGGCCTACTTCCAATTTCACCAACCAGGGAAATACATCCTCAGCAAACCAGACGTTTCCTCTTTCAAGATAGACAACAACAGCCATCCCGTAAAGGTGAGTGTGGAAAACACGGCGGCATGCACCCGTTACTCAGGCGTGGTCATCACCGGCATCACCATCAAGGAGTCGCCTAGTTGGATGCAAAACGCATTGAGGACCATCGGTCTCAGACCAATCAACAACGTGGTGGACGCCACCAATTATTTGTTGCACGCATTAGGTCAGCCGCTCCACGCCTTCGATTTGGACAAGATGGCTGGGCAACAGATCATCGTCAAGACATTGCCGAACGGAACTAAGTTCACCACCCTCGACGGTGTGGAGAGGACCTTGACAGCCGACGATTTAATGATTTGCGACGAAAAAGGAGGCGCATGTCTCGCCGGTGTTTTCGGAGGTTTAGAGTCTGGCGTCAGCGAAACCACCCAAAACGTCTTCATCGAGAGCGCATGCTTCAACCCAGTATACATCAGGAAAACGGCCCGCAGATTCGGTCTCAACACCGACGCGTCTTTCCGTTACGAAAGAGGCTGCGATCCTAACAACACGCTCTATATCTTGAAATGCGCCGCCTTGCTCATCAAGGAGTTGGCGGGTGGCGAAATATCAAGCGAAGTGTACGACATATACCCTAATCCAGTCGCACCGTTCCCTGTGGAGCTCACCTACAACAAAATCAATACCCTTGTTGGCAAAGAAATCAAGAAAGAGGAGGTGAAGACCATCCTTTCAGGTCTTGAGATAGAGATCAAGAAGGAGGATGAGAACGGCCTTTCGCTCGAAGTCCCTACCTACAGGGTCGATGTGACGAGGGATGTGGACGTGATCGAAGATCTGCTTCGTATCTATGGTTACGACAACGTGGAGGAGGGAATGTCCCTCAATTCATCCATCGCCTATTCGCCACGTCCGAACAGTTTGAAGTTACAAAACCTCATCTCAGAGCAATTGACGGGCTGCGGATTCAACGAGATACTCAACAACTCCCTCACGAAGATATCCTACTACTCGGATTCGGAGAAGTATCCACTCAACACGACGGTGATGGTGATGAACCCACTCAGCGCCGACCTTGGATGCATGCGGCAGACGTTGCTTTTCGGAGGGCTCGAAAGCGTAGCCTACAATGTGAACAGGAAGAACGTCGACATCAAATTCTACGAGTTCGGCAACTGTTACCACATGAATCCAGAGAAGCAATCAACGGAAGAGGCGCCATTGAAGCCCTACTCGGAAGAACTTCACTTAGGCATCTGGTTGAGCGGAAACAAGACCACCCAAAGCTGGGTATTGAAGCAAGAGAAGACCTCCTTCTACCAGTTGAGGGCATACGTTGAAAACATATTCACGCGACTCGGATTCAGCAAAAAAGGATTGGTTTACGGAGTCTACCAAGACGAACTCATGTCAGACGGGATGACGATCATGACCAACACAGGCAAGTTGCTCGCCACCATAGGCGTCGTTTCCAAGAAAGTCCTGAACATGTTCGGGTTGGAGAACAACGTGTATTACGCCGATTTGGAGTGGAACCATATTCTGACCGAGTTAAAGAACCATAAAGTGACCTACAAGGAGATCTCCAAGTACCCAGAAGTCAAGAGAGACTTGGCCCTTCTGATCAACAAGGCGACCACCTTCGATGACATCACCAAAGTGGCCATGGAGACAGAGCGGAAGCTCATCAAGAATATCTATCTCTTCGACGTGTACGAAGGGAAGAACCTCGAGGCGGGCAAGAAATCCTATGCGGTAAGTTTCATCCTCCAAGACGAGGCGAAGACGATGACGGACGGACAAATCGACGCCATCATGAACAAACTGATGAAGAATTTCGAAGAGAAACTGGGAGCGAAAATACGTTAACCTTCGGGTAAAACAACACATCAAGCAGAGGGGGGCTCCTATCCGGAAGTCCCCTTTTTGCTGATATTTGCCATAGATTTACGGGCAGAAAAATAAACAAAAAGAATCATCAATATTTTTGGTTTGTTTGAATGGAAAAAATCATTACCTTTGCACCCTGATTTACAAAAGAATTATACTTAAAATAAACAATATGAATATCGCTAGAAAAGACATCGACGCGACGAACGCGATCATCACAATGCAAGTTGTGAAGGCTGATTATCAAGAAGCGGTGGAGAAAACGCTCCGCAAATACAAACAGAGAGCTAACGTGCCAGGATTCCGTCCGGGAAATGTTCCGATGACGATGGTGAAAAAGATGTACGGAAAGGCTGCCATGGCAGACGAAATCAACAACATCATCTCGGAGAAATTGATGGACTACATCAAGGAAAACAACATTGAAATCCTTGGCCAGCCACTTCCAAACAAGACAGAGCAGAAAGAGATCGACTTCAACAAGGAGGAAGACTTCGAGTTCAAGTTCGACATTGCGATCGCCCCAGCGAACAAGTTAGTTTTGAGCGATAAGATCAGCGCGCCATACTATGAAATCGAGGTGAGCGAGGATATGGTGAACAATGCGGTAAAGTCATACCAGGATCGCTTCGGATCGTACGAAGATGCGAAAGACGTGATAGAATCCGACGTGGTGAAGGGTGACATCGTAGAGATGCGCACCAAGACGAAGGAGAAGGAAGACGGCATCAAAGTAGAAGAGGCTGTTCTTTGCCCTAAATACATGAAAGACGCCGACCAGAAGGCCCTTTTCGTAGGAGCCAAGGTAGGCGCATCCATTTCATTCAACCCTAAGAAGGCTTTCGAGAACGAGGGCGAGATCGCATCCCTCCTGAAAATAAAGAAGGAAGATGTAGCCAATGTTGATTCGGACTTCAAGTTCACCATCAAGAGTGTGACACGCTACAAATCAGCGGAGTTGAACCAAGAGTTGTTCGACAAAGCTCTCGGCGAGGGCGTTGTGAAGAGCGAGGAGGAGTTCAAGGCACGCTTGGCGGATGACGTCAAGAAGTCACTCGTCATGGACAGTGACTACAAGTTGTTGCTCGACTCACAGAAGATTTTGGCCAAGGAAGCATTCGGAGACGCCGCATTCCCAGACGCATTCCTGAAGCGTTGGGTTTCCGAGACGAACGAGAAGATCAGCGCAGAGGATCTCGAGGCACAATATCCGATGATGTTGGACGATTTGAAATGGCAATTGACCAAGAACAAGATCGCCACAGACAATAAGGTGCAGATTGAGGAAGGCGACATGATGGAGTTCGCGAAGAAGACCGCACAGGCGCAATTCGCCCAATATGGCATGTCAACCGTTCCTACGGACGTGTTGGAGAACTACGCCAAGGAGATGTTGAAGAAGAAGGAATCCGCTCAACAAATCATGGAGCGTGTTTTGGAAGAGAAGGTGATGGGCGTTGTGAAGTCCAAGATCAAATTGGATACGAAGAAAGTATCCCTTGAGGAGTTCAACAAACTCTTCTCAGAGCAAGGGAAATAACAATTTACAAAAAAAAATCAATCCCGACAACAAAAATTGCCGGGATTTTTTTTGGTTTTAAATAAAAAAGTTTTATTAACTTAGTAACCAAATAAGAGAACAAAAAGCAAGATTAAATTCTAATAAAATGATGGAAAAAAATGATTTCAGGAAATATGCGGTAGGTCATCTTGGAATGAACGGATTAGCATTAGACCAATACACTTCCCGCATATCGAACAGCTACATATCACCCAGCATCTTGGAAGAGCGTCAACTGAACGTAACGCAGATGGACGTGTTTTCAAGGCTCATGATGGACCGCATCATATTTCTCGGAACAGAGGTGGACGATTATTCCGCCAACGTAATACAAGCGCAACTGCTCTACTTGGACTCTTCCGATCCGGGGAAAGACATCTCGATATACCTGAACACCCCGGGCGGATCCGTATACGCAGGCTTAGGAATATACGACACGATGCAATACATCGGATGTGATGTGGCGACCATCTGCACCGGCATGGCGGCATCCATGGGTGCGGTACTATTGGTGGCAGGCACGAAGGGGAAACGCTCCGCATTGAAGCATTCCCGCGTCATGATCCACCAACCCATGGGAGGAGCCCAGGGGCAAGCGTCGGATATCGAAATCACCGCGAGGGAGATCCAAAAACTGAAAAAAGAGCTCTACACGATTATCGCCGAGCATTCAGGGAACTCCTACGAGAAGATTTTCCAAGATTCCGACAGAGATTATTGGATGACAGCCGAAGAGGCTAAAGCATACGGGATGATCGATGAAGTTTTAGTGAGGAACAAATAAGAGAGAGATGGCAGTTAACACGAAAAGCACGAACAGGTGCAGTTTTTGTGGCAGATCGCAAAAAGAGGTGAACATGCTCATCACGGGACCATCCGTGAACATTTGCGACGAGTGCGTGAGAATGGCTTACGAGATTGTCGAAAGCAACAAAAAGGATGTTGACCCAGGATCCGATTTCCATGCGGAAGGACTCCCTAAACCTATAGAGATCAAACAGTTCCTCGACCAGTACGTCATCGGGCAGGATGTGGCAAAGAAAACACTTTCCGTTGCGGTCTACAACCACTACAAGCGGCTCATGCAGCCGAAGGACGACGACGGTGTTGAAATCGAAAAATCCAACATCATCATGGTGGGAGCGACCGGAACAGGCAAGACCTTGCTTGCGAAGACTATTGCAAAACTCTTAAAAGTGCCATTCGCAATCGTTGACGCCACCGTATTGACCGAAGCGGGCTATGTGGGCGAAGACATTGAGAGCATACTCACCCGCCTGTTGCAAGCGTCGGACTACGACGTCAAAGCGGCCGAGCGAGGCATCGTCTTCATCGACGAGATAGACAAAATTGCCCGCAAGGGAGACAATCCGTCCATCACGCGCGACGTGAGCGGAGAGGGTGTACAGCAAGGTTTGCTCAAATTGTTGGAAGGATCCATCGTGAACGTTCCACCGCAAGGCGGACGCAAGCATCCCGAGCAGAAGATGATACCAGTGGACACCAAGAACATCCTCTTCATCTGCGGAGGAGCGTTCGACGGCATCGAACACAAGATCGCGCATAGGCTCAACACGAAGGTGGTGGGATATGCGGCGGCGAAGAAACAGGGAGTTGTGGACATGGAGAACATTCTTCAGTATGTGTCGCCACAAGACTTGAAGTCATTCGGGCTCATCCCGGAAATCATCGGCAGGTTACCATTGATCTGCCACCTCAACCAACTGGACCGCAAGGCGTTGCGATCCATTTTGACAGAACCGAAGAACTCCATCATCAAGCAGTACATCAAGATGTTTGAGATGGATGATGTGAATCTCACGTTCGACGATGAGGTATTGGAGTACATCGTGGACAAAGCGGTGGAATTCAAGCTCGGCGCCAGGGGACTACGTTCTATCGTGGAAACCATCATGTTAGACGTGATGTTCGAGGTACCATCCTCTGGAAAGAAGAAGGTCAGCATCACCAAAGCGTATGCTGAAACGAAAATCCAGAGCGCCAATGTCGAGAAATTAAGGGTAGCATAATAAATTTAGCATTTTTTATGATGTCATTTAGCGTATAGTAATATACATTTGTGCCTACAATTGCGTGCCACCCTTGATATATAGGGACAGTCACATGTCCAAGGGTAGATTTTAACGATTAATTGTGTTCCGATTATGAAAGACAATGAATTGGCAAAACAACTGAAATTGCATTTTGGTTTCGACTCCTTCAAGGGGAACCAGGAAGCAATTATCACCAACCTTCTGGCGGGGAAGGACACATTCGTCCTCATGCCGACGGGTGGTGGCAAGTCATTATGCTATCAGTTGCCATCATTAATGATGGAAGGCACAGCGATTGTAATCTCTCCGCTCATCGCGCTGATGAAAAACCAGGTGGATGCGATGAGGAACTTCAGCGAAGAGGATGGCATTGCCCACTTCATCAATTCGTCCCTTAACAAGGCGGCGATAGACAATGTGAAGTCGGACATCCTGGAAGGTAAGACGAAACTGCTGTATGTGGCGCCCGAATCGTTGACCAAAGAGGAGAACGTGGAATTCCTCAGGCAAGTGAAGATATCCTTCTTCGCGATCGACGAGGCGCACTGTATATCCGAATGGGGACACGACTTCAGGCCCGAATACAGAAGGATACGCCCGATAATCAATGAAATAGGGCAAAAAGTCGCCGTCATCGCATTAACAGCGACGGCTACGCCCAAGGTACAGCACGATATCCAGAAGAGCCTCGGCATCATGGGGGCGACGGTCTTCAAGTCGTCGTTCAACCGTCCGAATCTCTATTATGAGGTGAGGACGAAAAGGGACGACATCGACAAGGAGATCATCAAGTTCATTAGAAGCCAGGAAGGCAAGTCGGGCATCATCTACTGTCTCAGCAGGAAGAAGGTGGAGGAGTTGGCGGAGACGTTGCGCGTGAACGGCATCAACGCCTTGGCCTACCATGCGGGCATGGATAGCGCCACACGCTCAGGCAACCAGGACTGTTTCCTGATGGAGAAGGTACAAGTGATTGTGGCCACCATCGCGTTCGGCATGGGAATCGACAAACCAGACGTAAGGTTTGTCATCCACTATGACATACCGAAAAGCTTGGAAGGTTACTATCAAGAGACGGGAAGAGCAGGAAGAGACGGAGGAGAAGGGCGTTGCATTGCCTTCTACTCCAACAGCGACCTGCAGAAACTGGAGAAATTCATGCAGGGGAAACCCATTGCGGAGCAGGAAATCGGCAAACAACTGCTTTTGGAGACAGCCGCATACGCGGAGAGTGTGGTCTGCAGAAGAAAAGTTTTGCTGCACTACTTCGGTGAGGAATACCCAGAAGATAATTGCGGTAATTGTGATAATTGTTTAAATCCGAAAAAACAAGTGGAAGCGAAAGAGTTGCTATGCACCGTCCTGGAGACGATCATAGCGTTGAATGAAAAGTTTAAAACGGAGCATGTAATCGATGTCATCATGGGTAATGAGACGTCGGAAGTTAAATCCTATGGCCACGACGAGGAGATAGAGACGTTTGGCGAAGGAAAGGACGAGAGTGAGAGGACATGGCAGAACGTCATCCAAAAGGCGATGATCAGCGGATATATAACGAAGGACATCGAGAACTACGGCATCCTGAAAATCACGTCGGAAGGCAAGGCTTTCCTAAAGAAGCCTAAGTCGTTCGAAATTGTCAGCGAAGAGGAGGAAGACGTGGAAGAGGTGGATATCCAACTGAAAGGCGGGGCATCCTGCTGTGCGGATCCAGCCTTGTTCTCCATGTTGAAAGACCTACGGAAGAACCTCTCGAAAAAGTTGGAGTTGCCGCCTTTCGTCATATTCCAAGACCCATCTTTGGAGGCGATGGCGACCACCTACCCTATCACCATCGAGGAGTTGCAAAACATTCCTGGCGTTGGCGCCGGCAAGGCGAAACGTTTCGGAGAAGAGTTCGTGAAACTCATCAAGAAGCATGTCCAGGAGAATGAAATAGAGCGTCCGGAAGACCTTCGCGTACGTTCCGTGGCAAACAAATCCAAGTTGAAAGTCTCTATCATCCAAGCGATTGATAGGAAGATTGCATTGGACGACATCGCAGAGTCGAAAGGGTTGGACTTCGACGAGTTGCTGGACGAGATCGAGGCCATCGTCAACTCGGGCACGAAGATCAACATCGATTACTTCCTTGTCCAAATCATGGACCAAGACAGGATTGACGAGGTATTCGACTACTTCAAGGAGGCAGAATCCGAGGATGTGGATGACGCCTTGAAGGAGTTGGGCGAGAACGACTACACGGAAGAGGAAATCAGGCTCGTAAGGATCAAGTTCATCTCCGAGATGGGTAACTAACACCCCTTGCACTGATAGCAGCCAGTCCAAAGACCCGTATCCGTTTGAGGAAGGGGCGATTGGACCAACATACGATAGAGACGGTGGATATGCGCCGTCTCTATTTTTTTTAGAAATAACATGGACCCTACCCCTATAAGCCACGACGAAAATCTTGCCACAAAAAAAATTGATTTTCCAGCAATAAATCCATATGACAAATTACCCCCAAACCGCCCTATTCACACAACTATTTACGCTCAATCCGACCCATTAGAATGAGGTTTACACACATTCCCGTTGAAATTAGCATAAAAAACATTGAATAAAATTGATTGGTTATGAAAAATGTTGTATATTTGTGCGGTAGTATACTGCGTATAAATTTATAGTATATTTGTTAACATGTTTAATTACAAATAAATGGGTAATAAAGTTCAGGTTTCTATGACACGAATTCAAATCTGATGTATGCCTTGACATCAGACATCCAAACGAATAGACAAGGCGTTTTCAATAGTTATTCAAACTTTATCCATTTAAAAAAATTGAGTTTAAGATATTTATTGTATACCATTCATAAAAAACACATGTATCATGAATAAAAAAATCATTACACTTTTTGCGGCCGCGCTTATGGGTGTAGGCTTGGCGAACGCACAATTGAACAAAAACACATGTAAGTTTTTGGGTAACATCACCACAAGGGGGCAAATACAACCCAATGTGAGCGGTTTGAAGTATGAGGCAATGTGGGATCAGCTCACTTGCGAGAATGAGTCCAAATGGGGCGAAATCGTGAATTGCAAGGTGAGCAGCGCACAAGAGGGTATTCAGAAGTGGAAATGGAGTTCTAGCGATTCTCATTACAAATGGTGTAAACAGAATAATGTATTATTCAAATTCCACTGTCTCGTTTGGACCAGTCAATTCCCGTCAGTTTTGTCAAACTGTTCGCCTTCCGAATTGAAGCAACAGATTGGATATTGGATGGACGCTGTTGCGATCAAGTATCCTGATTTGGCGATAATCGATGTTGTTAACGAGGCAATCCCAGGACACGCCGAAGGTGGTGGTGGTGGTGATTTCAAGAAACTCTTGAGTCAAGCTTTGGGTAATAGCGGTACACCTTCCGACTACAAATGGATTACAGAGGCATTTAAAATGGCTCGTGAGAGATTCCCTAACGCCGTGTTGATTTACAACGACTATAACACTCTCACCCACCAGAAAAGTGAGTTCATAAGCCTTGTTTCGACATTGGTAAAACAAGGCGCTCCAATCGATGCTTACGGACATCAGACCCACGATTTGGACGATTATTACCAGGGACACGGCAACAGCATGTCTGGTTTCGAGAACAATCTGAAGGATATCCACGACCAAATCACAAGGAATGGCGGTAGGGAGTTGCAGTGTTACATTACAGAGTATGATATCAATCAGGCCAACGACAACACCCAGTTGGATATCATGAAGGGTTCCTTCCCTGCCATGTGGGAGGCTGACTACGTCTCTGGTATTACAATCTGGGGATATATAAATGGCGCCACTTGGAGATCCAACACAGGTTTAGTGTCGGGTCAAGGCCAAGACCGTGCCAGCATGAAATGGTTGCGCGAATACATGGCATCCGACAAAGCCAAGGCCGCAACGGCAAAGTTCTGCGGAAAGGAAGCAGGTGGTCCTGCCGGTCCATCAGCAAGCGTTGAGGTAAGCAAATCAACTATTGTCCTTGGCAAGAGCGTGGATTTCTCGGTTACATTGAAGAATTCGGATAGCGGCATTAAGAGCGTAACATACTACGCTGGTGACACTAAGATCGGTGAGGGCGAGTCATTCACTTGGACTCCTGAAGAGGCTGGAAACTACTCCATCAAGGTTATAGTCATCACGAACAGCAATGATGAGGTAAAAGGATCTTCTTCTGTTAAGGTGGTTGAACCTAACAAGCCTTATGGCGGATCCGCCGCAGTTATCCCTGGCAAGATCGAGGCTGAGAATTATGACGAGGGGGCTTCCGGCATGGCCTATTTCGATCAATCGGATGGTAACAAATGCGACGACTACACCAACCACTATCGTAAGGATGATGTTGACCTCAAAGAGATCTCTGGCGGTGTGGCAGTCGGTTCGTTCGAAGGTGACGAGTGGCTGTCTTATACCGTTGACGTGAAAAAGGATGGTGACTACGACGTGACACTGCACTTGGGTGAAGGCAATGATTCAGGTTCATTGTCAGTGGAGTTCGACGAATCAAATGTCTCTTTCGATGTGAGTGTTAAGAAATTGGGTAGCTGGGGAACATTTGACGATGTGAAGGTGAGCAAAAAAGTTTCGCTTAAGAAAGGCGTTCAGAACATGGTCATCAAGAACACAGGAAGCTGGATTGATGTAGATTGGATCCAATTCGATTTGGATGGTTACGTAAGTTCTGTGGAGGACGTTAACGCACCAGTCGCTATCGGACCAAACCCTGCATCCACAGAGGTGAAGGTTTACGGCGTCGATCCAATCAGTGTGGAGATCATCTCCACGGAAGGTGTTGTGGTGAAGAAGAGCACAGGAAGCGTCATTTCCGTGGCTGATTTGCAAAGCGGCAACTACATCATCCGTATCATCACAGAGAACGGTGTGATTGTAAAGAAACTTGTTGTGGAAAAATAAATGATTGGCCCTAAATAAACCGTAACGGTATACTTTAGGTCAATAAAAAAATTCAGAAGATTGTTGCAGGATTAGTCTTGCAACAATCTTTTTTTATGGGAGATTCAATCACAAATTCACATTCATTCAGAACTGCGAAGACAATTTACCAACCCATTCCATCGTCAAAGTTTTGGCTCACGAAAGCGAAACAAAATTTGCTGAATAGCACAAAAATGATTAAGTTTGGTGTCAGATTAAACAGGTAATAACAAAGCTAAATTTATCATTATGTCGTGTGTGAAATACATCGGGGTGGATGACCCTGACATAGACTTGTTCGAAAGTCAATACATCGTTCCGGAAGGAATGTGCTACAACTCCTACCTTATTGAAGACCAACAGATTGCCATCATGGATACGGTGGACGCCCGCAAAACCGGCGAATGGTTGGAGAACGTCAAGAAAGCGTTGGCGGGAAGAACTCCACAATACCTCATCGTGCAACACATGGAGCCAGACCACAGCGGATCCATCGCCGCATTGACGGAGGCCTACCCTAACGTGACCATCGTGGCGAGCGCCAAAGCCATCCAATTCATGGGACAATTCATCGAAGGAAAAACCTTCACGACGAAAGCCGTGGGCGAAGGCGACACGCTCTCGTTGGGCAACAATACGCTACGTTTCTTCACCGCACCGATGGTCCACTGGCCGGAGGTGATCGTCACCTACTTGGAGAGTGAGAAAACGCTCTTCTCGGCCGACGGATTCGGCAAGTTCGGCGTGTACGGAGCAGACCCGGACGATTGGGCATGCGAAGCCCGTCGTTACTACTTCAATATCTGCGGAAAGTACGGTGCGCAGGTGGACGCCCTGTTGCGCAAGGCATCCGCATTGACGATCGAGAAGATTTGTCCATTGCACGGACCGGTTCTTGAGAACGATTTGTTGAAAGAGGCCATCCGTCTCTACTCTATTTGGTGCAAGTATGACGTGGAGACACCGGGCGGTGTGTTGGTCGCATACGCATCCATCCACGGAGGCACACGCGCGGCAGCGGAGGCGATTGCAGCCTCTCTAAGCGCAAAAGGAGCCACCAAGGTAGCCATTACTGACTTGAGCCGTGATGACGTCGCAGAAGCGATAGAAGACGCTTTCAGGATGGAATCCATGGTGTTGGCCTGCGCTACCTACGACGGAGGCATCTTCCCTCCTATGCACAACTTCCTGCACAAGCTCTCCATCAAGGGATACCAGCGTCGCCGTGTCGGCCTGATCGAAAACGGCACATGGGCGCCACAGGCGGCACGTATCATGCGTGAGATGCTGGAGAAGATGAAGGCGGTGGAGATCGTGGAGCCGGTCGTGACGATAAAGAGCCGCATGAAAGAGGCGGATAAGCCGCAGATAGAAGCATTGGCGGAGGCTATCGTGCGCAAATAAGATAGAGAACCTCTGACTAGATATGGCAAAACTTGAAACGATATTTGATCATAACCCGACCGACAAAGAGCTTATGCGGTGGGGAGGGAGAGAAAATTTTGACTATTTTAAAGATAGGGGATTCGATATTTTAGCTGACGCTGATACGAACTATTATATGATAGGTTTATTGTATAAGAATCGTGGCGATGTTAAAATGGCCAAAAAGTATTTGTCTAAAATTAAGAGCAAAGGGATGCTGTCTACCTTAGTCGAAGACTTCTGAAACTATACGTCCAAGCCAGTGATAAAAACACAAGGGCGAAGCGGAATGATATCTGCTTCGCCCTTGTTATTTCACCTTAATTCATAATTCTTAATTCTTAATTGACTTCGTCGAACTATCGTTTCTTAATTCAATAAAGTGTTCCACCCCCAGCCTCTCGTCGCCCTTCATGAACGGGTTCCACACATCGCCCAAGAACGCCGCGCCACCGAATCCCCAGCTTCGGACGAGCGGAAGACGCTCAGCCGACATTCCGCCTAAGGCAACCACCTTGTCGTCGATGATCCCCTCCTCTTTTGCCTTGCGCAACATGTCAGGAGAGAGGGACGGTCCGTACCCTTGCTTGGAGATGCTGTCGAAGATTGGGCTGAGGAAGAGATAGTCACATTGAGGCTTATGGGCGACCACCTCCTCCAAGCTATGGCAGGAGCGGGAGACATGTCCCTTCCACGACTGTGGCGGATAGGGATTCCGTTGGTTGAGATGAACACCCTTCAGCCCATACTTCTCCGCCAGCTCGAAATGGTCATGCAAGACGATACGTGGGTAGTATTGCGGATCCACCTGCTCCAAGAACGACTCGTAGGCAAGCACATCCGCCTCCGGCTTGCGTAGGTGAAGGTACTCCAATCCGTTCCTGAACAGGGCGTCCACGCACTGCGCCTCGCCTTGGAAAAACATGGGATAGGTGATCACAATCAGTTTCATGCCTAAACAATATAATTATTTACAAATCAAACACATGGCTTTCCATCGTGCACAAATCGATGGTCCATAGGCGATTGACCAAGGGGGTACCTATCCCTGTGATCAGTTGGAGGACCTGATTCGCCTCCACACTCCCCACGATGGCTGGGGTCACGCCTAGCACTGCCTTCGAAGGCGTGTAGTCCTGCGTCTCCTCCTTCGGATAGAGGTCGGTGTAATATTTGGGAGACTTCCCCACCCCGAACACGCAGACTTGGCCCGCCAAGCCCTGAATCGAGCCATAGACGTAGGGTTTCTTCTGTGCCCGGCAGACCGTGTCGATAACGTAGCGGGAGGCGAAATTATCGCAGCCATCCACCACCAGGTCATAATCACGGATGATCTCCGCCGCATTCTCCTCCGTCAGGCGGCAAGCGTAGGGAACCAGCTTCACCTCGCTGTTCTGGGCGGCGAGACGTTTCACGGCGCACTCCACCTTGCTCAGCCCCACCTCCTCTTCCGTGTAGAGCACTTGTCGGTGGAGGTTCGTGACGCTCACCACATCATCGTCCATCAGTCCGATGGTACCCACACCCGCACCCGTCAGATAGGTGGCGATGGGAGAACCCAGGCCTCCCACGCCCACGAGGAGGACACGTGCGTTGCGCAGTTTCACTTGACCCGCTTCGCCCATCTCAGGCAAAAGCATCTGGCGGTGGTAGCGTTCTCTCCAGTCCATACTATCCCGCTTTGACGATTTTCAGTTCATCGAAGCTGCTGTCCCAATCCTTCCAGACAGGTTCCCTGCCCAGTTCCTTCAGGCGGGCGTTGATCTCCACCGCCGTACGGTCATCGTTCACATGGAACTGCTCCAGCGCCTGCGGATAGGTGTAGTAACCGCCCGGCTCCGTCTTGCTCTCCGCACTCATGGTCGTGACGCCTAGGCAAGCCATATTGTCACGGATGACGGCAGGTTCGCGGGTAGAGTAAGAGATGTCCACGTCGTGGTCGAAGATGCGCATGGCGAAGGTCACCTGCGCCAGCTCCTTGTCGGACATGATCACGTTCGGTTGGAATCCACCATTCTCCGCCGGACGCATACGAGGGAAGTTCACGCTATATTTCGTCTTCCAGTAATGCTTCTGTAGGTAACGCAAGTGGTAAGCCATCATGGTGATATCCGTGCGCCACTCCTTCTCCAACCCGATCAGGACACCCATGCCGATGGAGTGCACACCTGCTTGTCCCATGCGGTCAAAACCGTTGCATCGCCACTCGAACTTAGACTTCATGCCCTTCGGGTGGTAGATGTTGTAATTGGCCCGATGATAGGTCTCCTGGAAGCATATCACACCGTTCATGCCATGCTTAGTCAGTTCCACATACTCCTCCGTGCTCAGCGGCATCACCTCGATCTTCAGGTTGGAGAAATACTTTTTGGCGACGTCCAACGCCTTGGCGATGTAAGGGACGCCCGCCTTGGCAGGGTTCTCTCCCGTCACGATCAGCAGGTTCTCGAAAGGACCCAGCTTCTTGATCGCCTTGTATTCATCCTCACACTGGTCTATGGTCAGGATGGTGCGCGCCATCGGGTTGCTGATGTGGAACCCGCAATAGACGCACGAGTTGGTGCATGAGTTGGTGATATAGAGCGGAATGAACATCGATATGGTCTTGCCGAAGCGTTCTTCCGTATATTTCTTGCTGAGACGGGCCATGGTCTCCAAGTAAGGAGCGGCCGCGGGCGAAATCATCGCCATGAAATCCTCCTCGTCACAATGTTCCTTCGACAAGGCGCGGCGTACATCCGCATCCGTCTTCGCCGCGATCTTCGCAGTGGTCTCGTCCCAATCTATTTTAGCTAATTCGTCTGAAAACATCTCCTATGAGAATTATGAATTATACGTTTTGAATTATGAATTATTTCTTTTTGAGGTCATGACTGAGTCTCATGGCGCAGAAGTTCGGTCCGCACATGGTGCAATATTCACCGTCCAAATGCTTCCCTTTGTGGAAATAAGACTGCGCGCGCTCAGGGTCCAGCGACAAGTCGAACTGGTCCTTCCAGCGGAAGTCGTAGCGAGCCTTGCTCAATGCGTTGTCACGCACCTGTGCGCCCGGATGGCCCTTTGCGAGGTCAGCCGCATGGGCCGCGATCTTATAGGTCACCACGCCCACACGCACATCCTCCTTGTCCGGCAAGGCGAGGTGCTCCTTCGGCGTCACGTAGCAGAGCATAGCCGTACCCAGCCAGCCGATTTGCGCCGCACCGATGGCCGAGGTGATATGGTCATAGCCCGGAGCGATATCCGTCACCAAAGGACCGAGCGTGTAGAACGGTGCGTTGTGGCACTTCTCGATCTGGCGTTCCATGTTCTCCTTGATCTTATGCATCGGCACATGTCCAGGACCCTCGATGAAGGCCTGCACGTTCTTGTCCCATGCGCGGAGCACCAACTCGCCCAGCGTGTCCAGTTCGGCGAACTGCGCCTCGTCGTTCGCGTCGGCGGTGCAGCCAGGGCGCAAGCCGTCACCCAAGGAGACCGCCACGTCATACTGCGCTAAGATGTCACATATTTCATCGAAATGCTCGTAGAGGAAGCTCTCCTGGTCGTGCACCAAGCACCACTTGCTCATGATGCTACCGCCACGGCTCACGATGCCGCAAAGACGCTTATCCGCCAAATGCACATTCTTCCTGCGGATACCCGCATGGATGGTGAAGTAGTCCACACCCTGCTCACACTGTTCGATGAGCGTATCCTTGTAGATCTCCCACGTGAGGTCCTCCACCTTGCCGTCCACCTTCTCCAACGCCTGGTAGATAGGCACCGTGCCCACCGGCACAGGGCAGTTGCGGATGATCCATTCGCGGGTCTCGTGGATATTAGCGCCCGTGGAGAGGTCCATCAGCGTGTCACCGCCCCACTTGCAGCTCCACACAGACTTCTCCACCTCCTCGTCGATGCTGGAGGTAGTGGCGGAGTTACCGATATTCGTATTGATCTTCACCAAGAAGTTCCGTCCGATGATCATCGGCTCAGACTCAGGGTGGTTGATGTTGGCTGGAAGCACAGCGCGGCCCGCGGCGATCTCGTCACGCACGAACTCAGGCGTGATGTGTGTCTCGATGCCCAACTCCTTGCAGTTCATGTTCTCACGGATGGATACGTACTCCATCTCAGGTGTGATGATACCCGCCTTAGCGTAAGCCATTTGGGTGATGCATTTACCCTTCTTGGCACGGTAAGGCAAAGCGATGTGCTCGAAGCGGAGGTGGTCGAGACTCTTGTCGTCACGGCGCATGCGGCCATATTCGGAAGTGATTTCAGGGAGTTGCTCCACATCGTCCCTACGGGTGATCCAAGGCTCACGCATGCGAGGCAATCCCTTCTTCAGGTCGATCTCGATGTTCGGATCGCTGAACGGACCGCTCGTGTCATAGATCATGACCTTAGGGTTCTCGGTGTTCACCTTCTCACCGTCCACGATACACGTAGTAGGCACCTGTTCCACTTGGCGCATCCCGACACGGATATCAGGGAACAACGTACCCTTCAAATAAACTTTTTCGGAACGTGGGAAAACTATTTTTTGGCTCATAATAATTAGTTTAAGAATGAAGTCAACGGCGAAGAAGCCTCCGCCACAAAATTATCCGCTTGCGTGCCCAGACCAGCCTCGTAAGCCATTCTGCCCGCCTCGACAGCCTGTTTGAAGGCGACAGCCATCGCCACAGGGTCACCTGCCACCGCGATCGCCGTGTTCACCAGGCAGGCGGATGCGCCCATCTCCATCGCCTCAGCCGCATGGCTTGGCGCACCGATACCAGCGTCCACCACCACAGGGACGTTCGCTTGTTCGATGATGATGCGGAGGAAATCCTTCGTGCGCAAGCCTTTGTTCGTACCGATCGGTGCGCCCAAAGGCATCACGGTAGCGGCGCCCGCCTCCTCCAAACGCTTGCAGAGCGTAGGGTCAGCCTGGCAGTAAGGCAAAACGACGAAGCCCAGTTTCACCAGTTTCTCCGTAGCCTTCAGCGTCTCGATCGAGTCAGGCAACAGATAGCGAGGGTCCGGGTGGATCTCCAGCTTCAGCCAGTTCGTGCCGAAAGCCTCACGCGCCATCTGTGCGGCAAAAACAGCCTCTTCAGCGTCACGCACGCCCGACGTGTTAGGCAACAACTGTATATTTTGGCTCACGATATGCTTCAACATATCATCCTCCTTGTCCTCCAACTCGATACGTTTCATGGCTACCGTCACCATCTCCGTTCCGGAAGCCTTGATGGAAGCCTCCATCAAGCGGTTAGAATCGAACTTGCCCGTACCCAAGAATAGGCGGGAGTTGAACTCTTTCCCTGCAATTACTAATTTATCCATAAGTGTTATAATTAATTTTTATTCATTTATTCATTTCATCAAATCCATCAGTTTGCGCATCTCCTCGACCGGGTTTTGCGCCCTCAAGACCGTGCCCGACAGAGCGATGCC
Organism: Bacteroidales bacterium UBA1181; assembly: GCA_002310215.1. GTDB lineage: Bacteria > Bacteroidota > Bacteroidia > Bacteroidales > Paludibacteraceae > UBA1181. The sequence goes on along the minus strand of DBYR01000042.1, from coordinate 179,050 downwards.
CGAGACGCCCGTCCGCATGATCGCGGGGATATCGTCCGCCTCGATGCCCCCGATGGCCACGATAGGCAGGCGAATATCCGCACCCCTCATCTTCTCCACGATAGAGGTGTAGCCCTCCAGCCCCAGCACCGGGGAGAGGTTCTTCTTGGTGGTTGTGAACCGGAAAGGACCGCATCCGATGTAATCTGCACCCGACGAGGCATGCGACGAAACATCCTCGAAGGTATTGGCGGTTCCACCGATGATGAAGCCATCGCCCAAGATGCCACGGGCCTCCGCCACCGGCATATCCTTCTTGCCGAGGTGGACACCATCCGCCCCCACCCGCTTCACCAGCTCCACATGGTCGTCGATGATGAAGGTGGAGCGCTTCTCCGCGCAGAGTTTTTTCACCTCCAAGGCGATAGGCAGGATCTCCTCGTCCGAGGCATCCTTCATGCGCAGCTGCACCCAACGGCAACCGCCCTCCAAGGCCATGGCGATGGAGTCCAAGTAGGAGTATTGCTCCGTGAAGTGCGAGATGAACTGCATCCGCACATTCTCCTGTAACATTTCTTGCTTATTCATAGCGGTCAGAAAAGTGTTTTAACCGCCGCAGGCAGCCTTGATGATGACGATCTGGGCACCCTCCTTCAGCGGGGAGTTCGCCCATTCCGCACGAGGGACGATCTTGTTATCAACCGCCACCGCCACCCCCTTCTCGGGCAGCGACAACTCGTTCGCCAACTCTAAAATCGTTTTGGATTCAGTGGAAGTCTCCTTCGAATTCACAAATACCTTCATTTCTTATCCTCCATTAAGTTAGAACAGAAATAAATCACAAGGAGAAACCAAGATGGATACAATTGATTTTCAATCCCTACGGCAGCATGATCTGCATCAGGTCTGAGGGTATGATCTCAGCCAATCGTACGTTGGCACCCCTTTGATTTATCGTGTGCAAAGGTACGATTTTTAATTTTGAATTATGAATTTTGGATTATGAATTTTAGTTAAAATTGCGTTTTATTCATTATGTTTGCAAATAGAGACAAAAAGCACACGGTAGAGTAAAGATGCGCCCCTGCTTCAAGTATTTTATTAGACAAAAAAAATAATCTTATAAAAACAGACTATATTTGTGGGCAAATTCATTTCCAAGAGGAATGAGTCATTCAGAAAAGTAAAAATATTTGCCATGCACGGAAAAGGGAAACACGCATATCTGCGGAGGCAAGTTTCAGGCAGGAATATCGCCATCGCAACATTATCCATCATAGGATTGGCCAGCGCCACCCTATTCACCTCCTGCGACGAAACGGATGAGGCCATAGAATTCGATTCATACATGAGTGAAAACGCATCCGTAAAGGAAGTGGGCGAAAGATATGTATTGCACCAAAACATCATAGACTATCTTTTTTACCAAAACATCTCAACGGAATCAGACTCCGTCTCATTTAATCTCTACAGATTTCACTTTACCGTAACGAGTGACGGGGAAATCAAAGACATCACTTTCGACACCGACAATTCACCATACGTGGCCGAGATCACGACATTGTTGGAGAGTATCCCGCACGAGGAATTGAACACGTTGACGGAAGATTGGATTTTCCACATATCATACGTCAAGCAAGGAGAATCACAGGAAAACCGATTATATTTCATAAGTGAATAAGGCAAAAGGATGAGAAAGAAAATAATGCTAATGTTGGCTCTGTTCAGTGCGGCAACTCTCTATGCGGAGGACGAGAAAGGAGAGAACATTTACAATACACAAGGATTCAAGTTGCGACCGGAGATATGTTCGGTAGGAATCAGTTCATCGAGGAGTACGGAATATGAAGGGAAGGACTCCCCTTGCCTCACCACGGGCCTATCCATCAACCTCGGCTACCAGCACGACGAACGCATTTGCTATGGAGTCGGTGTGGGGTACAAGATGACGGTCACCGACGTGTATGATTTCAAATGTTACGAATCGATGCCCATCTATGCGGATTTGCGGCTTAACACATCCGGCAGAAAATTCGCAAGGGTTTGCGGCATCAAATTAGGGTGTCTTGTCAATCTGAAAGGGCACAAAGGGGAGGTTTTCACCACATACCAAAGGAAAGAGGACTACAAATGGTTCTTCAAGGACTACCAATACAGGAACAAGCAAAAAGGTCTCTATTTATGTCCCGAGTTAGGGTTCCGGATCAAGAAGGTGGAGATGTGCCTCAGCGTACCGATGATGGAGTTTATGCGTGTATGCACGACCTACGACAGTCAGACCCATGTCACCATAAAGGATGAGAGGACGATTGGCATGGATGTCAGCGTCAACCTCACGCTATGCTATAACATCAAATTGTAGGAGGGAAGGCGCATTGCGCACTGTAGAGACGCAATGCATTGCGTCTCTACGGCAGGATCACCACACCATTACACATTGTACAGACGCAAAATCCGCCGCAATAGGATAATAATCATATAAATAAATTATATTTGTGAACAAATTCATTCCTTAAGGTGATGAATCATTCAAAATCTGTAAAAAAATTTTTGTCATGATAGGGAAAGAGAAATGTAAATATCTGCGGGAAATCAGGAAGAAGATCGCTTTAGAAAACGATATCAGGCTTGTGACGGACGAATGCGCCTACAAGGGAGAGTGCAAAGGCACCTGTCCGAAGTGTGAGGCGGAGGTGCGCTACCTGGAGCAGGAGCTCGACAAGCGTAAGAAGTTGGGGAAGATCATCACCATAGCGGGGCTTTCCCTCGCAGGCATAGCCAGCAGTTCGCTCCTATCCGCCTGCTGTGACGAAGGAGACGTGGGTCCCGATCCTTTTGGCAGTGACAACGTGAAGGAGGCCGCGGTGAGGCACACACTCTATAACAACATCTTAGAGTACCTGAATCAGAACAACATAGACTGTAAAGATTACTACAGCAAGACAGACACCATTCCTGCGGGAAAGCCTATTGTCAGCTTCACAGTGACCCACAAGGGGACGATCAAGGACATCACCTTCGTATGGAAAGAGAATCCCCTCAACGAGGATATCGCCGCACTGATACAAAGCATTCCACAAGAGGAGTTGAACAGTTTGCAGGAAGACTGGAATTTCAGCGTCTGCTACAAAATAAATAGCAGAAAAGTCATTTTTGAGAATACCCAATATTGCTATTACTAAACAATCCCGGCAAGGCATGCGAAAAATATTCACGATACTCTTCGCGCTCTGTACGGCGCATCTATCCGCACAAGAAGCATCAAGCGAAGAGAGCTATTTCACGGAAGGTTACGAACTACGGATAGAACGTATCACGTTAGGCTTTATCGTATCAGATGATCTGTCCAGCAGAGATTTCAAGGAAGTCACCTTCTCCCATGGAATAGCAGTAGACTTCGGACGGCAACACAACAAGCATCTCTACTACGGATTGGGCGTTGAATTGAGGAATCGATTCGACGATTCCGACGACATGTACGTTTCACTCCCAGTCTACACCGAGTTTCGTAGCTGCTTCCCCATCAAAAAGACAGCGCCATACGTTGGTATGAAGTTAGGCTATAGCATCAACATCAAGGGGATTGAGGGCGAAAGATATGATCTCTTCCAACGGCAAGACGGGAAATGGTTCCACAAGTATTACGATTACGAAGACAAGGACAAAGGACTATATGTAGAGCCGACGATAGGACTACGCATCAAACAGGTGGTAGACTTAGGGCTCACACTCCCCATTGTACAGTTTGTCAGAGAAGCGGAGACCTATGACAGTCAAATCCGCCTCACGGAAGAGTACAAGAAGCGGAACCTGAACATGGGCATCAATCTGACGGTAGCTTTTCACATCAAACTATAAGCGACAAAAAAGGCGATTCGAATCGAACCGCCTTTTTGTTTAATATAAATTCAGAATAGGATTATTCCGCACTATTATCAACGATCTCAGCGTCAGCAGCGTTCTTTCTGATAGACTCGATACCGTTCAAGCAACCAGCCTTAGCCTTGTAGCTCTCACCAGTAGCGATGATCTCACCATTGCCGGCTTTCAAACGGAAGCGGAATTCGCCCTTCTTGTCCTTGTATACCTCGAACTTAGGGTTCTTCTCTGTAGCGAAACCTTCAACAGTCTGATCCTCAACTTTAGCCACCTGGCTATTTTTCTGTACACTGGCAATACCAGACTTGCAAGAAGACAAAGATGAATAAACCTCTGAAGTAGCGATGATCTCGCCATTGCCTGCCTTCAAGTTGAACACCACACCATTCTTCGCTTTAGAAATCACAAATTTTCCCATAACATTAATATTTAAAGTTAATAATTTCAAACACTAAGCGAATTTAAAAATAATAGTCGTGAAAAAAAATATTTATGACATAAAAATTCATGTATGATGATTCAGAAAATAAATTGTTAGAGCAAAGCATTAGTCATAAAAATCGGACTACCCCAATCAGTTTAATCATTTCTTGTGCACCACAACACGCTGGGAAGAGCCATCCGACAAAGAGCACACGACGTATACACCATCACTCATGGCAACGTCAGTCACTTTAGAGCGCACCTCCACTCCATTCGCAGCCACGAAGCTTGCCACAGGTCTGCCCATTAGGTCGTAGAGCGTATAGCGGGTAGGCACGTTCGGGAAGTCCGCGGAAAGATCCTCGCACCTTGTCAGCATAATGTCCTGCTCGGCATCGCCCGTGTAGATATCCTCCGGATAGGCGAAGGCCTCGTCACCGATTTTCAGGTTGCCGAACCCTAAGTTGGCAAGACGGGTCGGGTCATTCAGTTGCTGACGGATAGGTGAGAGACGGAACTTATGGCTATATGTATTTTTAGGGAAGAGCATATAGTCGTCCATCGGTTTCGCACCCCAGCTGTTCACACCGCCAAGGCCCATTTGATGCAGGTCTATGCGGAGGGTGATATCCTCGTCACGCTTCAGGTCCCAAGGCAGTTTCACGTCCGTCAACTGCTGCGGCGTATAGTGTTGCGCACTGAACTCCATGCGAGGGGAACCCACCACCATCAGGCCCACACCGTTTGCGTTGGTCATCGTAGCCCACTTCACATCCGTGCGTTGGCCCGTCTCGCCAATCTCCATGTAAGGAATCGTCATGGAATCTGCGGTGGTGGCATAGACACCCATGAAGCTACCTCGGTTACGACCGATGTAGTTCTCCTCCGGTCCACGGCCGTACCAGCGCACCCGCTCGAACCCGCCAGGCAGCGTGATGAGCGTACCCACGTTAGGAATCTCAGAAAGTGAGCCATCCGGGTAGAGGGTATAATCCACCAAGACATCACCGCTACCATAGATGGTGTAGGTCAGGTTCATGCGTGATGAGCCAGCCTCAGGGAACTCCAGCTGGAAGGAGACCTGCGTCTCACGGTCGGAAACCGTCTTCACATCGGCGCCCTTCACCGAGCGTTTTTGGCCCGCATAGCGCCAAGCGGAACAGCGTCTCTCCATGCCATTGCCCTTGTCATTATCGATTGGCGCACGCCAGAAATTTGGCACCGGACCATCCTTGATCAACGTCTCTCCGTTCAATGAATAGTCACGGATGACACCATACGAGAGGTCTATGGTCACGCTGAAATCCTTTCCCGTGATCTTAACTGAATTATTCTCCTTCGACACCTCTTGAGCCTCCAACGAAGAGATGGCGATGCGAGGAGTGGTCTCGTCCCCTATCTTCATGCGGAACTGGTCCATGGCGATACTATAGCCCTTCTTCTCCCAGGCGGTATTCTCCTTCAGGACAAAATCCAGGTCCAAGTAATACTCGGAGCCCGGCTTGGTCTCCACCGCCGGCAAATCCAGCGTCACACTCTTCTTGCCCAACGGAGCGATGTCCAAATCAGACGCATCGATAGCACCCTTGAAGATAACCTTACCATCCTCACGGATGCGCCAGACACCATCCACCACATCCTTGATATTCAAAAAGTTAAATCTACTCTCGATGGATACCTTCCCCTTGGCGGCATCCACCTCCTTGACGATGATGTTACGGTATTGGTACTTCACCTCATAGATTTCAGGCTGAGGGGTACGGTCAGGGAATACCAATCCGTTCGCGCAGAAATTATCATCGCTTGGGTCACCCGCTTTCCACAGTCCACCGAAGTTGAAATACTGGGAGTTTCCACGGCGCAACCCTTGGTCGATAAAGTCCCAGATGAACCCGCCGAAGGAGCGTGGGTTCGCGTAGAAAGCGTCCATATACTCCTGCAGATCGCCCACGCTATTACCCATCGCATGCTCATATTCGCAGAGCATGATAGGCTTGTTATTATTATCATAACCCCAGATGGCTCCTGGTCCGAAGTACATCCAACTGTTCACGTCCGCATTGTTCCAGTCGCCCTCATAGTGCACGGGGCGGGTCTTGTCAGCGAAGTGCGCTTGATCCAGTTCGGAGCGGAAGACGTTACCGTTGCCCGCCTCATTGCCCAACGACCAGAGGCAAACGCAAGGATGGTTCTTGTCACGTTGCACCATGGAGTTCATACGCTCCACACAGGCTCCGCGCCAGTCGTCACTGCTCTTCGGTAGCTTATCGTTGGCACCATGCGACTCCACGTTCGCCTCGTCGATCACGTAGATACCATACTGGTCGCAGATATCATACATGCGGGGGTCGTTCGGATAATGCGACATACGCAACGCATTGATATTGAATCGTTTCATCAGCTTCACATCCTCCTCCATCCGTTCGTAGGTCATCACACGTCCACGGTCAGGATCAATCTCATGACGGTCCACTCCTCTGAACTTGATCGGCTGGCCATTAATCAGGAAGCGTGTGATACCGTCGCCTCCCTTCTTCAGCTCCACCTTGCGGAAGCCCGCCTTGTTGCTTTCGTACTGCACCACCTTGCCCGCCGCATCCTTCAGGGCCAGGACCACCGTGTAGAGGGAAGGGGTCTCGGCCGACCAGCGGTTAGGTGCTTTCACATCCACATGGAAGGAGGCGTCCACCTCCCCGCCACTCGGACGGATCTCCGCCAACTGCTTCATGATAGGGGCGAAGACCTCCTTGCCCGCCGCATCGTACAAGCCTAACTCCACACTGTAGCCCTCCGCTGATTCGCCGGAGAAGTTATCCACCCAGACCGTCGTGTTGAAGTCACCGTCCACGTAGTTATCCTGCAAAGAAGCGTTGATCTGGAAATCCTGTATCTGCACCTTAGGCGTAGCGTAGAGGTAGACATCACGGAAGATACCCGAGAGGCGGATGAAGTCCTGATCCTCCAGCCAGCTACCATCACTCCAGCGGAAGACCTGTACAGCGATGTTGTTCTCCCCTGCCCTCAGTTTGTCCGTCACATCAAATTCGTGGTCGGTGAAGGAGTTTTCGCTGTAGCCCACGTAGGCGCCATTGATCCAGACGTAGTAGGCCGATTCCACGCCCTCGAAATGGAGACGGATGCGTTTACCCGCCCATTTGTCAGGCACTTCGAATGTGCGCTTGTAATGACCCACAGGGTTGAAATTGGTTGGGGCATACGGAGGATTCAACCCATAGTCTGTCGCCGCCCATGGATAGGTGACGTTCGTGTAGATAGGACGGTCGTAACCCAATGTCTGCCAAGAACTAGGCACGGAGATATTGTCCCAGTTGGAAACGTCATAACCCTCCTTGAAGAATTCGTTGTTCCTTTGTGAAGGCTTTTCCACGTGGTAAAACTTCCATGTGCCAGATAAGGTCTGGTAACAGTCCGATGCACGCCTGTCCCCCTTGATCGCCTCCTGCAAAGAGCTGTAAGGCATGGAGGTCACGTGCGGTTTCAGCGTGTTGACACCATAAATCGTAGGCTTTCCGTTCCACTCATTGTCCTGGGCGGAAAGATTGAACGCTGCGGCAAACAGGGAAGCAGCGATGAAACTTAATGACAATCTATTCTTTTTCATAATATAATTCTTACAATAGTCTGACAATCAATATATAATCACTTGACAATATGCTTAAAGGCTAATCCGTCGGAAGCACGGAGGAGGTATACGCCAGGCAGGAAGCCCGCCCTTTCCATGGAACATTCAATGGAGGAAGAATCACCTCCCACCACATGAATCGTTCCGCAGTAATAACCTCTTATATCATAAACATATAACACTTGTTCTCCATTCGATGCAAGGGTGGAAGGCAGGGAGGTAATCTCCGATAGGTTCTTGGCGAAATGGATACGGTCGATGTTCGCGTACGGACCTGTGATCACCAGGCGCAATACATGTTCGCCCGCCTGTAGTTGGGTGGTCTCACCGTCAATCGTGGTATAATCGGTCCAGTTCTCCCCTTGCGGTATCTCCAAGGTATCCGTAATCGCCGTACCGTCCAGGAAGAGGCGGAAGCCCGAATGCTCCAAGCCGGAAGCCACCCACGCGCGGAATTGGTAGCGGGAGGATTCCTTCACGTTCAGCGTATACTCCAGCCACTCTCCCGCAGCCGTGTAACCCAACGCATAGCCGTCGGGATGGAGCGAGTCACCGATCGCCACGATGTCCACACCGTCCTCACGGTAGAATCCCTCCTCGTTGAGGAAATCCGTATCGTAGAAGGAGACGCTTTGTCCGCCCAAATCGTAGTTCTCCATCTCGATAACACCAGGGATGGCAGCATCCTCGACGAAGGCGGTTTGTGGCACAACCTCCGAGAAATCAGGCAGGATGGTGACCTTCACGGAGAATATGCCTTGGAAATCCTTCTCGATACCCGCATTGTTGATGACGGTCTGCGAGTGTCCGTCGTTGTCGTGGCAATAGTTCGATCCAGCCTGGTTGGCCGCATTGCCGGAAGGGGCGCGGTCGTACACATTATCGGAGACCTCGAAGCCGCTCGAACCCTCGTCCAAGTAGATCGGAAGCACCCAATAGTCCGCCCATTGCGAAGCGGAGATGTCCGAGATGTAATTGTGTTGTATCTGTCCACCCGTCCCCTGGTTGGAGAGCGTGTAGATGGGTCCGCAGTCCGCCAGCAGTTGGGAGACATGGTGGATTCTGTTCCAGTTGATATGGTTATTGTTCATGGCGGTCTCCTGCTTTGTCCAGCCGAAGCCCACGGAGATGCCCGAATAGTTCATGTAGGCCAGTTCATTGTGTTCAATGACGATATCCCTCGGGTAGCCCGCCCCGATGCCCACAGAGCCCTGCGACTCGGTGGTGACGTGGTGGATATAGTTGTTCTTGATTGTGTCGCGGGTGCATATCTCCGCACGGTCGGACGGGTTATAGGCTTTGTGGATCTCCGTGTTATCGTCCTGCGAGAACTTACCAATCATGATGCCCGCCGCACCCAAGTCGGTGAAGATATTACCCTGTATCATATCATCGTTGGTGCCCGAGACGAAGTCCAAGCCCGTCATGGCCATTTGGGCGAATATGTTCTTCTCGATGCGGATATGGTGGGCGTTCTCCACCCTGACACCGGAAGCAGGACGCTTCAGGAGGAATTGGTTACTGCTCAATGGTTGGCCCGGATGCTCGTCCAACACGTCGAGATGGTAGAGGCCCGCCTGCAGGTCCATGTAGCCCTTCTCGCTCGGTAAGGTGAAGTTCGTATGGGCGAATGTGATGCCCTCGAAAGAGAGGTAGCCCACCTTGTTGGAAGTGCTTTCCCCTTGGATGGCGATCAATGTCTCCAAGCGTGGGGCGACCACCAAGCTCTTGGTCATATCCTCCCCTTCCCTCGCCTTGTAGTAGAGCATGTTCTCCGTCTCGTCCAAGTACCATTCTCCCTCTTGATCGATAAACTCGTAGGCGTTCTCGAAGTAGAAGCATTGTTGGCGGGGCGGGTTGCTCATGAAGGCGGTACCCAGCATCGGGTATTTGCGGCGCCAGATCATCGTGTGCTCAGGCTCCTGCACCTCTATCTTGCTGATATTGCCCTTGTTGGTGATCTTGCTCAGGCGCAGGATGGACTCCGCCCAGGCAATCATCAGGTGCATCTCCACTTTGTTCAACTGGTTCCAATTACCCACTTGGTCGCTGTAGACCTCGAAGCCCTTGCCGAGCGTATCGACCTTCGCCAAGCGGAAGAAGTTATGGTCACCGTTCTCCTTCAGGTTCGGATAGCGGGCACGGATAGCCTTTTTACCATTCACGTAGAGCTGACGGAAACGGGCTTCCACGTTCGGTGCGGCCCAGATATTGTTTTCAGCGTCATGCAGGGTCCAACCCTCGATAGGGATGCCACCCGTCACCAACGGAGACTCTCCCGGATAGTTCCTGTAACGGACGTAATGGCCCGATTTGCCTCCGTCCAAGTTATTCAGTGTCAGTGTACCGGATAGCTGATAGGTGCCCCCACGCAGACAGACCACAACATCGCCCGTCATTGTCTCGTTCACCTTGCGCACCTCCTTCTGCGCCCTTGCGAGCGTCTTGAAAGGAGCCTTGAAAGAACCCTCATTCGTGTCGGAGCCAGAAGGAGCCACGTAGAAAGTAGCCTGATTGCCCGTCTCATCGTACTGATTCGACTCGCCTTGCGCCAACGTCACGACAGGGGAAAACATCATTGCACCCAATAATGCCTTACGGGTAGACGCACACGCCACCCTTCGCAGAAATTCTGCCCCAAAAAGATAATTTTTCATCGCCTACATTAAATTTATAATACAGTGTGTCTCAATAAATAACAACAATAATACAACCGAACCTCAGACCTTATCCAGTCCAATTTCACTCAATCAATCGTAAAAAACATCTATTATTTTAGATGTAAAGGCTTGGTCGTGTTTTTCAAATCAGCAACGAGAATAGTCTGCTCACTCATTGCGTGTTTTTCCACAAAACATATTATTTACCCCGGCAAAGATAGTTTTTTTTCAACAAACGCAACGCTTTTCCTGAGTTTTTTCATACCGATCATCACTCGTGTTCTTCGAGAGACGATTTCAGTTGCTGGTATTCCTCCAGCAAATCCCAGAGTCCGTCTTCGCTCAGCACGCCCCGTTTGAGGTCGGCAGGCAAGGCACCCTCCTCGTCGGCTTCGAAGTCGGTGCGCCAATCGGTCCTGTAGTAGTTTTCCAACTCGGAGATGACGGGCTGCAAGGCGTGAAAGTCATCAATCGCCTGTCGCAAATGACGGATCACCTCGTTGCTACTGTCGAAAAGGGTCTCCATCTGTGCGATGCGTTCCGTCTGTGTTATTGATTTATCAACTTTATTATATCGTTCATTTTCAAGCAAATACAAACAATTTTTATAATCTCCGTCTATTATAGTAACCCTTTCACCACACTTTCCGAACCCCTCAATCACGGCATGGTTATCCTCCTTCAGGCCTTCGAGGGTGCAATCATCGTCCATGCGGGACTCGATGTCCGAGGCATGGGCTGAGATATCGTCAAAGTGCGAATCGATATATGCGTCCGACATGGCCAGACAGACGAAACGGATGGCGGACAGAGAGTTGTCGTCAAAGTCCTGCCGCCAATCAAACGGGATGTAGCAACCCTCCACGATCAGGCGCTGGTTATTTTCGAGGGCCGTCTTTATCATTTCTCGGACGATAGGCCACAAGTAATCCGTGAGGGCGGCGGTGTCGCTTAGGGGCGTCAGTTCCGTGTGTCCGCTACGGATAAGGCCCATCTTCAAATGGTCGATCGAGAGGTAAGGCATGCGGTACCTCTCAAGCAGTCTTTGCGCCAGAAGCGTTTTGCCCGTGTGGGATGCGCCGGTGATCAGGATAATCTTGGGGATGAGATGTTCCATTTCTCAACTTTATTATTCACATATCACCCACAAAAGGCATGTTATCTCTCTAAAAAGCATGTAATAGTTAGAAATACAGATGAACGCCAACTGCAGGATTAACACCTACTGAAAAATTCACCTGATTCTCCACTACTTTAGGAATACGAGACTTCTCCCCATTCTCATACATGTTTTTCTTCTTATAGACGAATCGCACGAACGTAAGATCAAGAAGACTCATGGCAAATCCCCATCGCTCCACCGGACGGAATTCGAATTGGGCAAATCTAAGATTTAATCGGAAAGCATTATACCTCTGTGGACCTGTGGAAAAATCATCTCTATAGGTAACTTTTTTACCAGTACCAAGATTTAGTTCATTAAATGAAACAATATCACGTTTTATATACTCACCGTCTATGGTTGATTTACAATGCATATAGAAGGCACCCAACTCCAACACATAATAAAAATTATCCGCCAACCTAATATATTTGGCGATATCAGGGCCAATAAACCAATAAGAATTTTTCGCATCGAAGATATAAGACGAACTAATGATATCTCTTTCAAAATGATTCTTACTACCGCCAAAGGAGGAAACGAGTCCAACCCTGAATTTATCGGCAACGAAATAATGGAATTCAGGGGAAACGGAAAAGCCCATGGACGGATTATACTCATTTTTCTTCTCACCATCAGAATATATGCTGGAAGATGATAATCCCAAACCTATCATCGAGCCAATATACATATCGCCTTTTTGTTGTGCATATGCACCGAATGAAACTGCACACAGCAGTATCGCAACGATTCTTTTCTTCATAAAAACATGTATGTAATTTAAAATGTGCGACATCGATTTAAAAATAGATATGAACACCAAGAGCAGGATTAACACCTATTGTCAGTCCATTATTTTTCATACTTGGCATATGGACATTCACCCCATCGATAACTTTATTCTTCTCCTTCATGAAAAAATGGGAGAAGGTGAGGTCTATTAAATTCAAGGCAAATCCCCAATGTTCTACTGGGCGGAATTCCAATTGAAATAATCTCACAGAGAAACTTAAGCCATCCATGGATCGATCCATAAATAAATAACCACCAAGTTCCCTCAAATCATCATCTAACGGCAAAATTGGGTAACTATCAGAAACAAAGAGTGGTTCACTATCAGAATACTGCGGACTGAAAGAATACAAACCATCCTCACTCACCTTCATGCGGGTATAGTTCAAATCCAATTCAGGCACATAATAGAATTTCTCAGCCAACTTAACATACCCCGCAAAAACGGGACCCAAAGACCAATACTTGGTTTTCGAATCGCTACTCAAATACATGGGGCCCACTCCGTATTTCACATGATTTTTTTGTACGCCGTATGTGAAATCGAGACCAACCCTGAAACGATTGGCAACGAAATAATGAAATCCGGGAGCAATAAAAAAATCCACCTGCGGATCGTACCCATCTAACGCCTTGTCGTCATAATATATGCCATAGGATGTTGTATTCACACCACCATGGAGACTGGCGAACATGTCCCCTTTTTGTTGCGCGTATGCACCCAATGAAACTGCACATAGCAACATTGAAATAATTCTTTTCTTCATATAATATCGTATAAAACCCAAATCACGCCGCAAATGTAAACAAAATCATCGTTACTTCTATACATTTATTCAACAATCATACGATTTCTCAACAAACATTCGAAAATCCGTTTAAACGAGACAGCCGATAACCAGTCGTTCCACATCACCCAAATAGTAAAAAGCAAAAAGTAAATCGTAAATAATAAAATAGCAAATGATATACATTGTTCGCCTAATAGCAGATTACGAGAAAAGTCACCGCCACCCCGCCTCACCATGTGCGATTTTGCGGAAAACATATTATCTTTGCATATGTAGCGTTACTTTAAGATATGCAATTACCTACTACTCAATTCGAAGACTCGATGAAGGTTTTCTAAGCGAAAGGGATCACCTTCCCTCAAATAATGTAAAAAACACAAACATTCAACATAACAACGAAGTCCATGGGATTATTCTCTAAAATATTTAAATCAAAAAAAGAAGAGACATTTCAACAACCTATAGAAACAAGCTCCGAGAACTACGATTATGCACTGATATCCCAAACAATTTCAGAAATCTCAAAAACGATGCCGGAGCTACCTGTCTGTGAAGAAGAAATTGAATTCACAATGGAGAAGCCTTCCTCAGAAGAAGAGACACTTTTATATGATCCGACAAAGGAATTATTTTATTACAAAAAACCCACTTTAGATTTATTTGGGGTCCAAGCCCCATGTCCCGAAGACAAAGAACATATCGAGTCCTTGAGAAATATAATCGAGCAGATAATATCAACATACAAAATAAAAGCAGAAAGCATCGAGGTAACAGAATCAAACATAGTGGATTACGTCGAAATAAAAGTTCCTATCGGCAGTAAAATCAGCAAACTCAAAAATGCGGAAGACGATTTTGCCATGGCACTCCTGGCGAAAAGCGTACGATTACAGATACCTATTTTAGGTTCAGGGAACATCGGCATCGAAATATCCAAAAAAGAGCCAACATCATTTAGCCTCGCATCCATTTTAAACACCGAAGATTTTTCCAATTCGGAACATAAATTACCATGTTTCATAGGGAAAAAACCTAATGGCGAAACATTCTCGTTTGATTTAACGGAGTTACCTCACCTACTTATTTCCGGGCAAAGCGGGCAAGGAAAATCCACATGCATCCACAACATAATAAATTCGCTACTTTTCAAGAAACACCCTGCGGAAGTTAAGTTTGTGATTATAGACCCTAACATATTGGAATACAACCACTACTCACCTATCGAAAAGCATTTCATGGCTAAAATACCAGATGCCAAGAGTGCGATTGTCATGGATATAAACACGGCGGTGGAGACGTTGAAATCACTATGCATCGAGATGGACGACCGCTACATGTTGCTGAAAGAAGCCAATGTGAGGCAGGTGAAAGAGTACAACGAGAAATTTATCAACCGCAAGCTCAACCCTGCGAAAGGGCATCATTTCATGCCATACATCGTCGTCATCATCGATGGATTCGACGATTTGATCATGCAGACCGGCAAGGAGGTGGGGCAACCGATCGCCCGTATAGCACAAAAGGCGCGCGCCGTAGGCATCCACATGATTCTCACCACACAAAGTTCATCCGCCAACATCATCACGGATGCCATACGGGTCAACGTTCCGGCAAGAATCACTTTTCACATGTCGAACGAACATGAATCTCGTGCCATCATAAGCCAAAGCGGAGCGGAGAAACTATATGTGCCAGGAGACGCACTAGTCAAATTAGACGCCGTACAAAGGGTACAATGCGCATACATGAACACTCATGAAATAGAAAAAATCGCACAATTCATCTCCCGACAACAAGGCTATCAAGATGCATACTCTTTGCCTGATCCACCATCAGAGGGAGAAAACGATGGACCGAAGGATGTGGATTTGACCAAATTGGATCCAAGATTCGAGGAGGCAGCCGCACTGATCGTCTCTACGCAGCAAGGCTCCACCTCCCTGATACAGAGAAAGTTATCATTAGGCTACAACCGTGCTGGACATTTAATGGATCAGTTAGAGGTGGCAGGCATCGTCGGTCCACAAAGTGGAAGCGCTCCACGAGAAGTCATAATCAAGGACTTGGATCAATTAGATATGATAATCAGCAGATTAAAAAATCTATAACCATCATCACGCCATAGGGATACAGGTCGGTGAACTTATTAGGCAAAACTGCGCTCATCAGTTTTCATCGAATTCATGTAGTACATCCTTCCACAACATGACACGTACGCATTCCACAAAATGTCCACATGCGACACGCCACATCTCGACTTTTTCAAAAAACATATTATCTTTGCATACGTAGCGTTACTTTAAGATATGCAATTACCTACTCAATTCGAAGACTCGATGAAGGCTGCCTTGGGCGGCGAATATGACGCTTTCCGCGCGGCCTTGGAGCAAGACCCGCAGGTGAGCATACGCATCAATACGAGGAAGCTTCCCGTCCCGACGAAGAGTGCGGAGGTGCCATGGTGCGCCACCGGCCAATACCTGGACAAACGCCCTTCCTTCACGCTGGACCCGCTGTTGCATGCGGGTTGCTACTACGTGCAGGAGGCGAGTTCCATGTTCGTCGAGCAGGTCTACCGCCAATTCATCGACACGGAGACGCCCGTCGTACTGGACCTCTGCGCCGCACCGGGTGGCAAATCGACCCACTTGGCTTCGCTCTTGGATGGCAAGGGTTGGCTGGTCTCCAACGAGGTGATGCGCAACCGTGTCAATATCCTGCGAGAAAACATCATCAAATGGGGCGCACCGAACGTGACGGTTACGAACAACGACCCGGCTGACTTCGGCAAACTCACGGGTCTCTTCGACCTAATCCTGGTGGATGCGCCTTGCTCGGGCGAGGGCATGTTCCGCAAGGATGAGCAAGCGGTGGAGGAATGGAGCCCCGAGAACGTGCGCTTCTGCGCCGAGAGGCAACGAAGGATCCTCGCCGACATCTTCCCTGCCCTATCGGAGGGTGGCATCCTGATCTTCAGCACCTGCACCTACAACGAGGAGGAGGATGAGCAGAACGTCCATTGGATCGCGGAGGAGCTGGGCGCGGAGATTCTCCGCATCGAGACCGACCCCGCCTGGAACGTGACGGAGACGGACGCCGGCTACCACTTCTACCCACACAAGACCCGTGGCGAAGGCTTCTTCCTCTCTGCCCTGCGCAAGACGGAAGAGGAGCCTGCCTGCAAGCGGAAGAAGAAGAAAGAGGCCAAGGTCGCCCTACCCCCTTCCGCCAAAGAGTTGACGAACTGGCTGACCGAACCCGTGAAGCTGACCGCCCACAACGACGTAGTCTATGCCATACCAACCGACCAAGCGGACTTGGTGGATATGTTCTCCGAACACCTGCGCATGCTGCAGTCTGGCGTCGAAGTGGCTACCATCAAAGGGAAGGACATGATCCCCTCCCAGCACTTGGCACTAGCATGGACATTGCGAAGCGGGGTCTTCCCAACGGTGGACCTCTCTTGGCAGGAGGCGATCACCTACCTGAGGAAAGAGAACCTCACACTGCCGGCCGACGCTCCGAAAGGTTATCTCCTGCTCACCTACCGCTCCGTCCCGTTGGGCTGGGTAAAGAACTTAGGCAACCGATGCAACAACCTACATACGCAGGAGTGGCGCATCCGCATGCAGGTGGACGGACTCGAATTCAATGATTTCTTGGAATTATGAAACTGACTTTCTTAGGAACAGGGACCTCGACAGGCGTCCCTTACATAGGCTGTAAATGTGCGGTGTGCAACTCATCCGACCCCAAGGACAACCGGTTGCGTTGCTCCGCCTTACTGGAGACCGAAGGCAAGAAGATACTGCTGGACTGCGGTCCGGACTTCCGCCAGCAAGCCCTGCGGGCGGGTCTCACCCACCTCGACATCATCCTGCTGACGCACAAGCACACCGATCACGTGGGCGGGCTGGACGATCTGCGCCCCTTCGGACGGGTACCGATCTACGCCAACAGATCCACCATCGCACACATCCACGAAGCCTATTCCTACTGCTTCGACAATGATTACAAGGGAATACCACAGATAGAGTTGCACCAGATACGCAACGAGAAGTTCACCACCTACGGCATAGAGATCACACCCATACTGGCCTACCACTACAAACTGCCTAACTTCGGCTACCGAATCGGCAAATTCGCCTATCTGACTGATTACAAAACGATTGAAGAGAAGGAAATAAAGAAGCTGATGGGTTTGGATGTGCTGGTATTGGATGCGTTACGCTACACGGAGCATTTCTCCCACGCCTCCGTCGGCGAGTCATTGGCGTTGGTGGAGCGCGTCAAGCCGAAAAGCGCCTACTTCGTCCATGCGAACCACGACATCGGACTGCACGAAACCGTGGAAGCCGCCCTACCGGAGAACGTCCATTTAGCCTATGATGGTCTAACGATTGAGTTTTAGGTAAATTTTTGCCACTATTTCACGATGAAGATGTCCTCGTTGTGACGCTTCATGTAGTACTGTTCCCTGGCATATTTCTCCAGGCTCGCCTTGTCCGTCTTCATCTCCTCCATCTTCTTCTCACACTCCGCGATACCCTTCTTGTTCATGTTAATTTCACTGGTCAACTCCCTGATCTTCAGGTCGTACTGCAGGTAATTCGACACGCTGTTCTCATCGAGGAACGCCAGCCAAGCGCAGCCCAAACAGAAGACCAGCAGGTATTTGCTGGAAAAAACCTTCTTGAGTACAAGGCCAATCTTCTTGAATATATCCTTTGCTGACATGCTGCTCCTCCATTTTTCCGCAAATGTATGTTTTAGTTTCCGCTTTTGAAAATTTTCAAATCAATTTTTGGTCAACAGACGGGGGATTTTTACAATTCACCATAAAAGGAACCGAATAGGATGACAAGGAGGAGATAACAAAGATGACGTTCGTTTACTACGACGAGTAGGGCAAGAGGGATGACCGCACCCATCCACCTGCCGAAATCACAAGTCGAGGCAGGTGAAATCCTTCTTGCTTTTCTAAAAAACGTTCATAATGCGAGCCATTCGGGAGGAATTTTGTACTTTTGCGAAAAATCTAATGTTTTGAAATACCTGTAATGATGAACTCATCCTATCGTCCGCGCAATCCCGGCCACGATTATTACGGCAAGGGTGTCTATCTCATCACGTTGGTGGTGAGAGGGAGGGAACCGTTGCTTGCGTCGTTCACATCTGAGGGTGGCTGCGAAAAGCTCGTCCCGACAGCGCTTGGGGAAGAACTGCTCCTGTTCTGGGGCCAGACCGCCGAGCGGCAAGCGGCGCATGGCAACCGTGTGGTGACACACGCCTGCGTATGCATGCCCGACCATTTCCACGGGGTGATCGAGGTGCTGGAACCCATGCAGTGGAATTTGGGGGATATCATGCAGGCGTTCAAGGCGGCTTGCACTAGTAGGTGGTGGCAACAACAAGGGCTCCCATCCGCTATCAACCGTCCGTTAACGGACATCTGCGAGAGCCCCACCACCCCGTCTTGGCTGCGCATGAAAGCCCAGAAATACAAAAACGAGAGCGAGCTCATTCGCAACCTATCCAAATATCGAAGGCAAGAATACTACACCCTAGTAGGGCGTGAGCGCCGCCCCCTGTTCGACGACAACTACGATGACACGGTCTGCATCGACGAGCGACACCGAGCTGCGATGATCGCCTATGTGCAGGACAACCCACGTCGCGCTCTCTTGCGCCGAGCGATGCCCGACGTGATGAGACGATGTCTTCATGTGCGGTTGGCGGGACGTAGCTATGGCGCATTTGGCAACCTCTTCCTGTTACGGTGGGCCCGTAGGATACAGGTGCAGTGCCACCGCAAGCATCCCACGACCGGGCAACCCTACGAAGAGACGACCGACTATGCCCGCCAGCACGACCGATGGGTGGCAGCCATCCTTGAAGGCTCCACGGTGATTGTGACGCCCGGCATTTCCCATGGCGAACTACAGATGAAAAACGAGTGTTTGGAGAAGGGTTACCCGCTCATCCACATACAGAAAGAACCCATCACTCCCTATTGGAAACCCGAGCGACAACGCTTCGACGCCTGCGCCAACGGCAGTCTGCTCATCCTTGCGCCTTGGGGACTCGACCAAATGCCAGATGTGGACGGTGTCCCTTCCGATAGAGATTACAGCTGTTTTCACAACATGAACCGCCTGACAGAGGAGATTTGTTCGTTTATGGGAGAGGCTAAAATTATTAGGAGGTAAAAGAGGATATTTCTCTATTTATTACAGGGAGGGGAAGCATATCTCGGGATTTCTCATCCGAAATCAGACCCGATCGGTTCCACAACCGACTCCCCTCCCCCAACGAAAAAAGCGGGCAGGGATATACCCCGCCCGCTTTCCTATATCGAATCCAATCCTAGGATTAGAGGTTCGCGTTGTATTTCTTCCAGTCAGCGACTGCAGGAAGAACGCCCATGCCGATTACCTCGTCACGCATCTTGCAAAGGTGCTCGTAAGAAGCGTCCAAAGCCTTCTTCTCATCAGCCGAGAGGTTAGCCTCCGTGTAAGAAACACCGTTCTCGTCGATGGTTGACTTCATGGCCATGCAAACGTTCTTGTAACCGTACATGCCGTCCTTTACGAAGCAGCCTGCAGGCAAAGTGAACTTCTTGCCACCCATAGCAGCCTCGATCATCTCGATAGCCACGTATGCAGGGCTCAAGTTAGAAGAACGTCCACGAAGAGCGATGATGTTAGAACCGCCTTGGATAGTCTTTTGCTTGATCTCCTCGAACTTGTCAGCTGGGATGTTGTACTTAGAAAGAGGCTTGCCCATCACCATCACGTCAGATGTTACAGGAACCATCTTCTCTCCGTGTCCACCCAACGTAGCGCAACCGCTAACCGCATACTGAGGGATACCGAAGTACTTAGCCAACTCACTCTGAAGACGAGTAGAATCCAAACCAGCCAAAGTAGTCACTTGGTTAGGCTTCAAACCAGACTTAACCAACACAACCAAACCAGTCACGTCAGCTGGGTTGAAGATAACGACGATGTGCTCGCACTTAGGACAATATTTCTTTACGTTGTCACCGAAGTCAGCAGCGATCTGAGCGTTGCCCTTCAAAAGGTCCTCACGGGTCATACCCTCCTTACGAGGAGCACCACCTGAAGAGATGATGAAAGAAGCGCCAGTCAAAGCCTCCTCCACATTGTCAGTGAACGTGAAGTTAACGCCCTCGAAACCGCAGTGACGCATTTCCTCGTAAACGCCCTCGAGACCCTTCAAATATGGATCGTAAAGCGTGATATTGTTTGTTAAACCCTTAACAGCGGCCAATTGAGCCATTGTAGAACCGATAGCACCAGCGGCACCAACGATAACCAATTTTTTGTTAGATAAGAAACTCATACTATAATTGTTTTTTAAAAGAATTTATCGCATTACAATTTTACGCAAAGTTAAAAAATAAATCACTTCGCGCATACATTGTGAAGGGGTAATATCTTACAATTTAAACAATTTTTTCAAATCGTCCGTCTTATCGGTTTTCTCCCAAGTGAATAGCTCCACCTCCTTCGTGAAAGTTTTCCCTGAGCGGTCCGTGAAAGTCTTGGTCACCACCTGAGGCGTTCTGCCCATGTGCCCGTACGAAGCGGTCTCCTCGTAGATCGGGTTGCGGAGCTTCAGACGGTCCTCGATGGCCTTCGGGCGCATGTCGAAGATCTTGCTCTCCGCGATCTTGCGCGCGATCTCACCGTCGCTCAACTTCACCTTTGCAGTACCATACGTGTTGACGAAGAGGTTCATCGGGTCGGCCACACCGATAGCGTAGGCCACCTGCACCAGCGCCTCGTCCGCCACGCCAGCGGCAACCAGGTTCTTCGCCAGATGTCTAGCGGCGTATGCGGCGGAACGGTCCACCTTGGAAGGGTCTTTGCCTGAGAAGGCGCCACCGCCATGGGCTCCCTTGCCTCCGTAGGTATCCACAATGATCTTACGGCCCGTCAAACCGGTGTCTCCATAAGGTCCACCGATCACGAACTTGCCTGTAGGGTTCACCAACAGCTTATAATCGCCCCGCAAGAGCGATTTGTATTCGGCATGTTTGCTGACCAAGCGCGGGATCAGGATATTGCGCACATCCTCCTCGATCTTCTTCACCATCTCCTCGTCCGCCTTCAACTGATTCTTCTCGTCCGTGATGAACTCGTCATGCTGCGTGGAGAGGACGATGGTGTCCACCCTTTTCGGCTTATTGTCGTCGCCATACTCGATGGTCACCTGCGACTTGGCGTCCGGGCGCAGGTAGGTCATCTCCTTCCCCTCGCGACGTATCTGGGACAATTCGCGCAACAGGTTATGCGCCATATCTAACGGAAGAGGCATCATGCTCTTCGTCTCGTTACAAGCATAACCGAACATCATGCCTTGGTCGCCGGCACCCTGGTCCAACGGATTGGAGCGCTCCACACCACGGTTGATGTCAGGAGATTGTCCATGAAGGGCGTTCAGGATGCCACAAGACTCGCTGTCGAACTTGTAATCGCTCTTCGTGTAACCGATTTTACAGATGACACGACGGGCGATGTCCTGCTCGTTGATTTGTGCAGTCGTTTTCAACTCGCCGGCAAGGATCACTTGTCCGGTCGTAACTAAAGTTTCGCAAGCAACTTTCGACTCAGGGTCTTGAGCCAAAATGTTGTCCAGAATAGCGTCGGAGATTTGGTCAGCGACTTTGTCTGGATGTCCTTCGGAAACGGATTCCGATGAAAAAAAATAAGCCATTACACTAAGACTTTTAAGTTATGTATGTAAGGGGATATAACAGATAGCTCACAATTATCATTTTAGCATTTTTTTCTGTGGTTGCAAGCAATCAAATCTATCCACCAATTATGTCGCAAAATTAAGAATATTTTTCCATACAAAAAATATATGGAAGAATTATTTATTAACAATCACGAATTACAGCATACAGGGACGCACTCGTCACGTCCCTGCGTCTATCAATTCATATTCTTAGAAATAATACATCAGGATGGCCACCACCCTATTGTTGGATATCTCGTGCGAGTCATCCACCCTACCGTCCTTCAGATTCAGCTTACCGTAAGCGGCCGTAGTGCGTTCATACTCGACACCGAACGACCAGTGCTTCAAATCGTAGCAAACCATCGGTGCGATGCGGTATACGTAGTCGATGTTGTTGAAACCGAAGATGTACGTCGTGGACTCGCTCAACAGATTATCATCCGTACCGAGGTTCTTCATATAGCCCAAGAAGAGACCGAACTTCCACGTCCTACCATAGACCACATCCACCCATGAAGTGGAGTTCTTCACGTTCGTCCAGGAGTACACACCCCTTTTAGGATTGTCAGCCAAGCCGAATCCGCTGAGGAGCAGGAGGTGAGACATATTACCGCCATAGATGGTTTTCGCCTTCACCTGCAATTTGCCATCCAACGAATGGTACTGCACGTATGCGTCGAATGCGCAAGAGACGATATGATCCTCCGTCGACACGGGTGTTACATCGCCGGAATGTTGTACCTTTACGGTCTCAGGCATCGAAAGGCGCATCACATCGGCACCCAAACCCAACGTCCAGCCATCCTTTTTCCAGTCATAGCCGAAATAGAACTCAGGCATCTTGCCTTTCGTCATGTAGGAGTTGGTTCCTCCATTCGGACCCGTCGTCGTGTATTGGAACTGCCAAATCGCAGAGGTGAAAAGACGGTTGTGGGCATCCATCTGCCAATTCAGGCGGATTTGCGGACTTCTGTTGAAAGGTTGGAACGGGCTACCCGTCGCCAGACTCTGGATATTAGGAACCACGTCACCAAACATCGGGTGCCACGTCTGACCCATGATCAGGGAGAGTTTCTGCCATTGAAGGTCGAAATGCGCCTGTCGCAAACGAACGATTGTCGGGCTCGACCCACATCCTGCAAAATCGCCCTCCACAACGCCTAATGTCTTAGCGTTCAAGAATTCAGGTCCCGAAATGCGCACACCCAAGCGAGTGGCGATACTCATGAAATTGGTGGAGGAAAGGCCATTCAGATCCTGCCCCTCCTCATTCATATCCTTATCTTTAGGGATGATGTAGAACAATCCGTTCGCCGTCTCAAAATTGGTACGGGAGTCATAATAGAAATCATTTCTGAAGAAACCATAAGGTTTGAACTCGAAATGTTTGGTCTTCAACGCAACCCCCTCGTCGGTTTTCACAACATCAACCTTCTTGCTTATACCGGACAATGTATCATTAGCAGCCTCCAAGTCCTGGGAAAATGCGCTTCCCAAAGAGACGACCAAGCACGCAACGCATGCGATTCCACGGAATGTAGCCATACAAAATATTTCTATCTTTTTAAACTGCGCGAAGATAGTAACAACAAATCACAAATCAGTCATTTAATAGATTATTTTTATTTACTATTTAGCTATTTACGATTTACCACTGGATTTACGATTTGACTAATTACAATTTACTATTTGGATTTACTATTGGACTATTTACAATTTACTATTTAATCACTTGTAACTTTTTGCTATTTAGCCATTTACAATTTACCACTGGATTTACGATTTGACTATTTACGATTTACTATTTAGCCATTTGTAATCATTTACTATTTAGATATTTACGATTTAGTATTCCAAGGGCACGAAAAAACCGGAACCCATCCTAAGACGAATCCCGGTCCAACAAATATATGAACTTAACAAATTACTCCTTTTTCGACGCCTCATCGAGCAGTCTCACCTTCTCGACAATCGTCTCACGCTCACGTTTCAGCTTTTGGATCTTATTAGCCATGTCCTTGATCAGGCTCTCCGCATTCTTGGAAGAGACGGAGAAGAAGCCGATATTATTCTCGTAAGTGGTGATTTCGGAGGTCAAGGCCTCATATTGACGGAGCAAACGCTTCCGCTCAGACATAAGTTTCTGCTCGCCCTTCTCCGCCATGTCCTTGACGTTCTCCTTGAAGACATCCAACTGACGAGCCGACTTGTCCACATTCAGCTTGTCGAACTTATCATCGATGGCAGCCTTGTAGGCGTTGTACACCTTATCCTTATCCTTAAAAGGCACGTGACCCACCGCATTCCACTCAGCGATCAACGACTTCAGTTCATTGAACGAAGCGTCATGATTATCACCGATAGGGATGTTCTTTATCTTTTCGATGATCTCCTTCTTCTTCTTCAGGTTGTCATCCTGCTCCACACGCTGGGACTTGAACTGTTCGCCCTTCTTAGCGAAGAAGTAGTCACATGCGGCAAGGAACCTCTTCCACACAGCCTCGGACTGTTTCTTAGGCACGGCGCCAATCTTCTTCCAATCCTGCTGCAACTTCACGAAGAGGTCTGACGTGGCTTTCCAGTCTGTACTATCTTTGTTCGCCTCCGCCTTCTCACAGAGAGCGATTTTCTTCGCCAAATTCTCGGAGAGTTGGTCCTTCACGTTGCGGAAATACTCGTTCTTCGTCTTGAAGAACTTATCGCAAGAGGCGCGGAAACGCTCGTAGATGGCCACATTGTCCTTCTTAGGGGCGAAACCGATCTTCTTCCACTCCTCCTGTAGGGCAAGAATCTCGGTCGACTTGTCCTGCCACTCCTTGAACGAATTGATGGCGGAAAGATCAATGGCCTCGATCTGCTCACAGAGAGCGGTCTTCTTCGCCAAGTTCTCCACCTCACCGGCACGGAGCTGTTCGAAGTAGTCATGGTGACGTTTGTTGATGACGGTCGAAGCCTCCTTGAATCGATTCCAGATGGACTCGCGGTTCTCACGGGAAACCGGACCGATCTCGCGCCACTCGTCGTGCAATGCTTGCAATTTCCTGAACGCAGGGACGATCTCCTTCTCATTGGCAAGCGCCTCGGCCTGCTCGCAAAGGGCCACCTTCATCTCTAAGTTCTTGCGGAAATCGTAGTCACGCAACTCATTATTGATCTTCAGATTATCGTAGAAACTCTCCACGCATAGTTGGTAAGCGTTCCAAAGGGAGTTCACCTCGCTTTGCGGCACCGGGCCGACAGCTTTCCAATCCTGTTGCAGTTTTTGGAATGAAGGCACCTTCTTGCCGAAGTCCTCCTCGTTCTCGAGCAATTGCTTCAATTCGTCCAAGATGCGCTTCTTTTCCTCCAAGTTCTTTTGCTTCTCAGCCTCCGCACGTTGGAACTCAGCGATACGCTTATCTTTATAGTTTTGTAGAATTTCTTTCAGTTCCGTATCCAAAGGGTTCTCGGCCGGATTGAAGTCCTCAGGGAGCCCACCGTCTTCGATGAAACGTTGTTTCAGCTCCTCGTTCTTCGCGCGAAGTTTCTTATAGAAGTTGTATTTGATGGCATCCATTTTACTCCTTAGCGAGGAATACGACTCAGGATTGCTCTTCATCAACTCCTTTGCCTTCTCCACCAACTCACCTTCCGTCA
Source organism: Bacteroidales bacterium UBA1181 (assembly GCA_002310215.1). Lineage (GTDB taxonomy): Bacteria > Bacteroidota > Bacteroidia > Bacteroidales > Paludibacteraceae > UBA1181. Next base: position 153,316 of record DBYR01000042.1, on the reverse strand, counting down.
TACTTCCGAAATCCTCAAACTCAGGGGTTTCCTCCACAATAGTGGACTCAATCGCATCTTGTTCCGTAGAAATCTCATCAACAGAATCCACTCTCTCAGTAACGTCTTTCACGTTTTGTTCATTTACATCCATGGCTACCAATTTTAGGGAAGCAACTAAGCCTCACCCGATTAAACTTACAATTCAAGCATCCGATCCAAGGCGGAGAAAGCTTCTCATCTCATCTCCCCTTCCCGAAGTGCTTGGCACTACATCTCACATCGAACTCTTCACAGCGAAATCTTCGACACGTATCGCAAATTTATGAAAACATTTATTTCACAACAAAACAAAAACGCACAAATTCTCACAAAATCGAACAAAAACCAGCAATTTCATTGAAAAGAGTGTCTTATGAAGGGTAATATTCTCAATTCATTCCCCGAATATTCCTTACTCCTCCCCTTTTCTCCTTACCCCATGGACCATCCATTCAACCCTGAATAAATCATAAAAATCAATTTTTTAAAGCCAACTTCAAATAAAAAACATTAACTTTGGAGCATGGAAATAGCATTATACATACTAAGCGGAATACTCATCCTCGCAGGGTTGGTCGGTTGCATACTGCCCGCCCTCCCCGGACTTCCCTTGGCGTACGTGGGCATCATCTTGCTACACTTCACCGAACGGGTGGACTTCACCACCCAACAATTGATCTTCATGACAGCCGCCATGATCGTGGCACAAGTACTGGACTACATCCTGCCCGCCTGGCTCACTAAGAAGGTGGGAGGCAGTAGGTTAGGCACCATAGGAAGCATCGTCGGACTCATCGTCGGTTTTTTCTTTCCACCCCTCGGGCTCATTGTCGGACCATTCCTCGGTGCGGTAGTCGGAGAACTGCTGAACGGTGAAGGGACGAAAACAGCGCTGAAGTCAGGCGCAGGTTCCTTCCTTGGATTCATCCTGACCACAGGCTTAAAGATCGCAGTATGCGGACTATACATCTGGTATTTCATCAAATCATTCGTATAAAAGAGGGGAACCATTTGAGAACCCGAACAAAATAAGTAAATTCGCGGAAAAGAGAATTTTAGACAAATGGATCAGAAACAGACTGCAATTCTATTGGTCCACTGCCCCGACAAGCAAGGCATCCTGGCGGCGGTGACCGACTTCATCAATGTGAACAAAGGAAACATCGTATATTTGGACCAACACGTGGACTATGTGCAGAACACCTTCTTCACGCGTATCGAGTTCGACCTCGCGAACTTCATCATTCCAAGAGATAAGATCGAGGAGTATTTCAGGACACTCTTCGCCAACAAGTACGAGATGGACTTCAAGCTCTACTTCTCAGACGTGAAGCCTAAGATGGCCATCTTCGTCTCTAAGATGTCCCACTGCCTCTTCGACATTCTCTCCCGTTACTTCAACGGAGACCTGAACGTCGAGATTCCTTTCATCATCAGCAACCACCCGGACCTCGCCTGGATCGGAGAGAAGTTCGGCATTCCTTTCCACGTCTTCCCTATCACGAAGGAGAACAAGGCGGAACAGGAGGCGAAAGAACTGGAACTGCTGGAGAAGGAGAAAGTGGACTTCATCGTGCTCGCCCGCTACATGCAGATCATCTCAGAGGATATGATCAAAGAATACCCGAACAAGATCATCAACATACACCACTCCTTCCTCCCCGCTTTCGTGGGTGCGAAACCATACCATGCCGCCTACGAGCGTGGCGTGAAGATCATCGGAGCCACCAGCCACTACGTAACGAGCGAATTGGACGCCGGTCCGATCATCGAACAGGACGTTGCCCGCGTGACCCACAAGGACACCGTGCAATCCTTCATCCACAAGGGACAGGATTTGGAGAAGATCGTCCTCTCCAGGGCCGTGGAAAAACATATCGACCGAAAGGTGCTGGTCTACAAGAACAGAACGGTCGTATTCAGTTAATCTAAAGAAACATGAAACAAGGGGCGGGAGATCTTCCGCCTCTTTTTTTACAATGGAAACGACTCCCGAACTATCCGCCTACATCCGCGCTCACCGCAATGACGATGTGAGGCAGTTAGCGCTCAGCGGCCAAAAGAGACTGGGCGATGCGCTGAACTATGCGCTGAACCAAATCGGCGGATGGCAGAAGGCCAAGGAGAAGATCCCTTCGTGGAGCGAAATCGACGACCTCGTCTACCCTCCCCACCTCTCCATGGAACAATGCTCTTCGGAGCGGACCGCAGCCTACAAGGCGACGCTCGTGCAAGGAGACTCCTTCACCGACCTGACTGGCGGATTCGGCGTGGACTTCGCCTTCATAGCACGGAATTTCAAGCAGACCACCATGGTCGAGCGGAACGCCGAGCTATGCGAAATAGCTATGCACAACCTGCCTCTCCTAGGACTTCCCCACGCCAAGGTGGTGAACGGTGACGGCATCGATCACCTCCGTCAAATGGAACCCGTCGACGTGATCTTCATCGATCCAGCCCGCAGGGACCAGCAAGGCAGAAAGACCGTCTCCATCGCAGATTGCGAGCCCAATCTCTTAGAAGTGTTGGAGACACTACGCACCCATGCGAAAAAGGTATTGATCAAATACTCACCCATGCTGGACATCTCATTGGCCGTCAAGGAACTGAGGCAGGTGGAGAGCGTTCATGTCGTCTCGGTGGAGAACGAGTGCAAGGAGTTGCTCTTCCTGCTGGACGAAGAGGCTACGGGGAACCCAGCGTTCCACTGCGTGAACCTCACCAAGAAGGGAGAGACCCGCTACACCTTCACTCCAGAGGAGGAACGCAACGCCACCATACGCCAAGCGGGAGAGATCGGAGCATACCTCTACGAGCCCTACAGTTCGCTACTGAAGGCGGGGGCCTACAAATCCCTCTGCCAGCGCTTCTCCGTGGACAAATTAGCCGTCAGCAGTCATCTCTACACTTCCGACAATTTAATCGAAGCGTTCCCCGGCAGGGCATTCCGCGTCATCGACACCTTCACGCTCAACAAGAAGGAGGTGAAAGAGCACTTAGGAGGCATCACGAAAGCCAATATCGCCGTGCGCAACTTCCCGATAGGCGCCAACGAACTACGTAACAAGCTAAAAATCAAGGAAGGCGGCGACTTATATCTTTTCGCCACCACGCACATGGAGAAGAGGCTGGTGGTCATGTGCGAGAAAGCATAGAGGCATCACCGGTTTCACCTGTTAAGAACAACATTATCCGCATCATTCCAGACAACAGGTTCCCGACAGATAGATAATTCATTTGGGAATGAAACAAAAAGGACGTGCTCCCCAAGGAAACACGTCCCATAAAAAGTATCGGATCAATCACTTCCAGAATCGGTAAGTGATATCCTCCTTAGACAAATCCTTTCCGATTTTGTACAATCGTTGGTTGGTGGTTCGTTCCTTAAGGCAACCTTTGGAAGGCACGTAAGGACCCAGTTTGATGTAGTCGAAACGTTCCAACGGCATATCCTTCGGCAGGCAATTCCTTCCGGAATACCACCCCACCTTCAAGCCATGGTCGCCAAAGGCATGCACCAATGCAGCCATATCGGCCACGGCCATCGGATCTGCGTCACCTCCCATGAAGCAGACGCATGTAATGTTCTTTCCATACACACCCAAGAGTCCGAGGAGCTCCACCTCCGTCAAATCCTTTCCGATATTGCGCATCAGCTGCGGGCTGTGACAACCCACACAATGATTAGGGCAATTAGACAAATTGATGGCGAGCGTCACCTCATCGGGTATCTCTTGGAATACCACATCGTAATCGACGTACTTCAGCATATCCACAAGGAAAAAATTAGTATTTAGCATAGAAGCGACGAGCCGCCTCTTCCTGACGAGGCTCGGAGAAGTTGCTGACACGCTTCATGTAACCGATCACACGCGTCAAGTAGTCAACATTCTTGCTATGGCAAGCCGGGCACTCCTTCAAATATCTCTTATCAATGTTTCCGCAATCGTTGCAGATGGTGTTCGGGATGTTGAACGTGAAATAGTTGCAACCCTCGTCCGCAGCCACACGCAACAACTGTCTGTATTGTTGTTTGGAGAGATGCTCCTCCAAGTTCATGTGCAGCGCAGAGCCACCCGTCAAATGTTCGATGTACTTCTTTCCGTGGAGTTTGAACTTATCCACCACGTTCAATGAAGTGTCCTCCACCACGTAGAAGTAGCTATTGTAGCAATCACGAGGAACGACATAACCATCCTCACGGTCCCACTTCGCATGCTTCACGCCCACGTTCTCCGCAGGGATCATTTCGCAGTTGAACATCACCTCCTTGGTACGGTATTTCTTGTTGTACTGCTCCACCAAGCCCAAGACGTTCTGCACGAATTTCACATAGTCCGGATTGTCCTTGATCTCGATGCCGAGGAATTCAGCCGCCTCCACCAATCCGTTCACACCGATGGTAAGGTACTGACGGGACATGTTGATGTAACCCGCGTCGAACAAAGGAAGCAGTCCACGCTTCTGGAAATCCTTCAGGTTCTCGTTATAGGCGAGCTGCACCTTGTGCACGAGGTCCACCACCTCCTCCAGGAAGGAGAGGTAAGGCACACCGTTCTTCACCGCATATTGGATGCAACGGTTCAGGTTGATGGTCAAGACGCTCTTCGAACCCGTGGAAACACCACCGGCACCCAACGTGTAGCTGAATCCGTTGTCCTGGATTTCGTTCCTCAAGCGGCAGCAGCTACTCAAGGAGTCCGCATTGTCGCTGATGTAGGTGAAGAAAGAATGGCCCTCGGCGTACATCTCCGCCGTGAAGTCGCCCCACTCCTCGTCCTTCACCTCACCGTTCTCCGTGAGCAAAGCCATCGTCTCGACCGGGAAGGTCAAAGGAGTCTTCGTGCGCTCCTTGTTGAACCATTTCATGAAACGTTTCTGCAGCCAGCTGAGCGACTCCCAATCAGGCTTGGAGCCATCCGGGAAGATGAAGTTCTCGAACAGGCTGTTGAAATAATACCTGTCGTAGTATGAGATGTTCCAGAACACCGCCTGGAAGTTACGCGCGCCGGTAGGCTGGTTGATGGAGTAGACGATCTGCTCGAAGCAATCCGTGATCACCTTGTCCAGGCTACGTTGACGGACGGAAAGATCCACCACACGATCAGGGTCTTTGTAATAGTCACGGCCATACTCCCTTCCGATGAAATAGTTCATGTACATCAGGAACTCAGGCGTGGCGCAGGCGCCGCTCAACATGCTGGATACCATGAAGACCATGTTCACGAAGCCCCCGCAGAATGATTTCAGGTTAGACGGCTGCTTGGAGTTGCCACCGATGGAAAGTGTTCCACCGATGAGCCACGGGTACATCGTGATACTCGCGCAGTAGTTCGCCAAGCTCGTCTCATCGTTCTTATAGATAAAGTGGGTGTTTAGCAATTGTAAATATTTATCGGAGATCTCCTTGCCATACATCTCCTTCAAGCGGTCGGTCAACAGACGACGGTTCAAGCGAATAAAATTCGACTTAGGCAACTCGCCAATCAACGTGGCGATGTTCTTGTTCTCCACGTTCGCGTTCGCGTCGTACTTACTGCCCGTCGCGGAGTTCGTGGCGTTACAGTAGTCGATGAGGAATTTCAACTTGTTACGAACCTCACGATCTTCAAGGTGTTGCTGACGATAGAGGATGTAAGACTTCGCCACCATGTAATATTTCTCGGACATCAGAGCCACCTCCACCTGATTTTGTATCTCCTCCACACTCATACCGTTATGGATGCTCACCCTGCTCAGGATTTGGGTCAGAATCTCCTGTGTGGCGAAACTACCTACTGAAAGGAACGCGCGTGAAATAGCGTTCTTGATTTTATCGATGGAAAAAGGTTCTACAGCGCCATCACGCTTTACGATGAAAATATTACCGCTCATTATATTATTATTTTTTATATTACATACTTGACGATTATGGTTTATCTGACCCACATAATGACAATCCGTCCGGACACGAAGCGAAAACATACCGTTCTTTAGGCTGAACAAAACTTACAACATAATTCACATCACAACGCTTCGACAATCTCCCTTACACGAACTTATCATCTATCTAACACTTCTTAGGCAGGTACCCTAACTCGGACATACTCCAACCAGACGAATCCGTCCGGCAACTTCCGGAATGGGGAAGGTCCATTGACCTCGGACGGTTCAGGCTGATTCAGGTTGTCTGTCCGTTTCCACTCCAAAAACATTCACCTAAAAAGAGCAGACAAACGCACTTGTCTGCACACACAAAAATATATAATAATACATCATTATCACCATAATGGAGCATAAAAAGTTATTAACATGCGTAGACCCCCGATTATCACTAAGTTTTCCCATTCGGACAACTTCAGAATCCATATTATACGCAAAGTTATCCGTGTATTGAAAAATATCAATTTGTAATTTACTATATATTAAGCACTTATGTATTTTAGCATAAACAAACGGAACAAAAAAGTTTCCCAAAACGAAAACCGACGCATCACAGCGGGCGACCCATCACGAACGACTTGTCGGCACAAAAAAGGGGCGCAGATGATCTCCGCGCCCCAACTTTATGTGAGATGGAATTGATTACCAAGCGTACTTCAACATGGCACAAAGTCTGTTGTTAAACACGTCACGGGTAGCTTCCACATCAGCCCATGAATTAATCGAATCACCATATCCGACATTCGTAAGCTCATACTCCAAACCGAACGTCACCCCACTGACCGTGTAAGAAACCGCCGGGCAGATACGCCACATGTAATCAATGTTCTTCACCGAATTGCGGGCAAAGATTCGATTACCTTCATACAACTCATCCTTGGCGCCTAAATTCTTGGAGAAACCGCCAAAAAGGTTCACCTTGAATTTGCTTCCATAACAAAGGTCGATCCAACCCGTAAGCGAACGGATAGGCGTATATTCCTGAGAGAAGTCCTCGTTCACACCCGAAACACCGAAACCATTATACATGCTCAGATGACCCGTATTCTCCGCCAAGAGGCCCTTCGCCTTCAAGGAGAACTTATTCTTCGCATAGTTCACATACAACATTGGAGAGAAGGTTGTCAAACGCTCGCTCACATTCACCACTCTTTTTTTCTTCTCCATCTTCGGGTTTCCATTCTCATCCCTCTCCACACCGTTGTCAGTCAGCACCAAATCCTCATGTGTCAACGAGGCGGTCTTACGAGGCACGATGGAAAGGATATCCAACCCATAGCCGATCTTGAACCCGTTGTTGGAGTAATCGACTCCCAAGAACATCTCCGGGATCTTATTATACTTAGGATCATATCCGATAGGACCAACAACGCTCTTATACTGGATGTCATTATAAGTATACACGATAGTGTCTTTGTCGGTAGGTCCAACGGTCTTGTATTGAAACTGCCACAAAGCGGCGTAAGTGAAGTTCATCCTGCCCAACTTATAGTCATAACGCAACTGAGGCGAACGGCTGAAAGGCTGGAACGGCGAACCGGAAGCCAAGGCGAGCACCTCCGGGAGGTCACCCGTCATCGGATGCCAAGCCTGACCCATCAACAAAGAGTGTTTCTTTCCCCTCCACTGCATCTTATAGTAAGCTTGACGAAGACGAATCATGAAGTTATTACCAGTAAAACCACAGAAGTCGGCCTCAATCTTGGCGGTAACATCAGCATTCAACGCGCGGACACCCGACATGTTCAAACCAAGGCGGGTCGTGATGGCGAGAAAGTTCATCTCGGACTCGCCGTTCATGTCATATTCGCCGACGAAAGACTCATCTTTCGGAATCTGTTCGAAGAGACCCGCATTGGTGTTGAAGGTCTGACGCGAATCATAATAGAGATAGTCACGGACAAAACCGTAAGGCTTCAACGTGACCTTACCGCCATTTTTAGGCTTGTCAGAGAGTTCCTCCTCCGACACCACTTGGGCAACGATTGTGTCCTGAGCGAACATATAATTCAAGGACAACAACGTGGCCGCTAATACGAATAAACGTTTCATTTTAACGAATAATTTAGAAAAAGACTACGAGTCGCGGCGAAAGAAACGCCACAACTCGCAGTATGGTTTACTATTTTTTACGAATGAACACATCCTATTATTTCAGCATTCCGCTAAAGTTGAACAACACGAAATAGCCGATGATAAGGCTGATGATGCCGACGATGATACCCACCATCGCCATCTCGCTCTGTTTGATGAACCCTTTCGAGTAAGCGATAGCGTTCGGAGGAGTAGATATAGGCAAAGACATGGCGAACGAAGCGGAAAGCGCAAGACCCACGATCAACGTGGTAGCGCCACCATAAGGAGCCAATTTCTCCGCCATGGTCGGATCTTGCGCCAAAGCACAGAAGATAGGAATCAACAGCGCCGCGGTGGCAGAGTTGGACATGAAGGTGGACATCACGAGGCACAACACGCCAGAACCGAGTATCAAGGCCAATGTAGACCAAGTATCAAACGGAATAGAGCCCACGATATGTTTAGACATCGTCATGCCATCAGGACCGATCTTACCTTCGAGGCCGACGCCGAGGGCGAAACCACCCGCAACCAGCCAGAGCACGTCCCAATCGATCTTCGCCAAATCCTTCTTCTCGAACACACCCGTGATACAGAAGACAGCGAAAGGAATCAGAGCGACCACGTTAGCGTTCACACCGAACAATTCCTTACCGCACACCCACAAGAAGATGGTCACCGCAAAAGTGACATATACGATAATAGCCTTAGGACTCTTATCCACTTCACCTTCAAGCTTCACCTCGATGCTCTCCTGTTTCACAGGGAAGGCCTTGCACAAAAGCATCCAAGCGCAGAAAAGAATCAATGCGGCAACAGGGACCATCAAGAGCATCCACGTGCCAAAACTGATGTTCACGCCGATCTTTTCCAACCAGCCCACAGCCACAACATTCGGAGGAGTACCGATTGGGGAACCGATTCCACCGATATTAGCGGCCACCGGGATAGCCAACGCCAAGCCGACACGACCTTTCTTGTCAGTGTCAGGCATCGTAGCCAACACAGGCGTCAAGATAGCGATCATCATGGCAGCGGTAGCCGTATTACTCATAAACATAGAAAGGAGGGCGGTAACCACCAAGAAACCAAGCATGACAAACTTAGGTTTGGTGCCGAAAGGCTTTAGAATAGCCCGCGCCAAGGTCGCGTCCAACTTATATTTCGTCGCGGCGATCGCCAACACGAAACCACCCATGAAAAGCATCACCGTAGGATCCGCGAAGGCAGCCATAATAGCTTTGCTGGAAAGTTTTTCGCCCACTTCCCCATCCAGGAAAGAAAGCATACTATTGGAAGTCGTAAGCAACATCAGCACCATCACCACGACGGAAGTACCCCAGATTGGAATAGGTTCCATAATCCACATCACAGCCGCCAACACGAAGATGGCGATAATCCGCTGCTCCACGACAGTCATGCCCTCAACACCAAACGCGCTGGTCGGAAGCAGCCACACCAATAACGTCAATATTATCGACGCAGCAAATCCAATAATTTTTTTCGTTTCCATAAAATTATTAATACAAAAATTAATTTCAGAACGATAAATGGGGAAAATCCCCTCCATCTCAAATGACCTGCAAATGTATATAAATTCATTTTACGCGGAACTTGAAAAAACGTTTTTTTTTGAACAAATCTAAAAAACAATGTTCTACAGACTATAATCTGAAATAATTAACATAAAAAGAAACATTTTGCACCCATATAAGCATATTTTTATTGAATCAATCAGAAAAAAAACATAACTTTGCGGTGAATTAAATTTTAGTGTAACCAGACTTATGATGGTGCCACAGCGGTTGACACCTAAATATATTAAGGAACTTTATTTAATCAACCAAAATTGAATGGGACGAGATCGGGATGACCTGAAGTAGTCCAAAATGTTTGTGAAGTTATGATAACAAAAATTCTAGTGGCCAACAGAGGTGAAATCGCCATGAGGGTGATGAGGTCATGCAAGGAAATGTCCATAAAGACCGTGGCGGTTTACTCGGAAGCTGACAGAACATCGAGACACGTCTTTTTCGCGGACGAGGCCATCTGTATCGGACCTGCGCCATCGGCCGAGAGTTATTTGAACGTGGATAAAATCATCGATGCGGCCAAAAAGACGAAAGCGGATGCCATCCACCCGGGATACGGATTCCTCTCCGAGAACGCTGATTTCGCGAAACGTTGCAAGGCCGAAGGAATCATATTCATAGGTGCACCATACGAAGCAATAGAGTCGATGGGTGATAAAATCTCCGCCAGAAGAATCATGAAGGCGGCGGGAGTGCCTATCGTACCCGGCAACGAGGAATCTCTGGACACCTACGAGGATGCGGTGAAGGCGGCGAAAGAGATCGGTTTGCCTGTCATGATCAAGGCAACCGCAGGCGGCGGCGGAAAAGGAATACGCATCGTCCGCACCTTAGACGAACTCGAGAACGCTTACAACAGCGCCATATCGGAAGCCAAAGCGTCATTCGCGAACGGCATCGTATACATGGAGAAACTTATCGAACATCCGCATCACATCGAATTCCAAGTATTGGCGGACCAACACGGGAATGTGGTGCACCTCTTCGAACGTGAGTGCTCCATCCAACGAAAAAATCAGAAAGTCATCGAAGAGACTCCGTCCCCAATCATGACGGACGAGGTCAGAAAGAAGATGGGCGAAATCGCAGTCAAGGCAGCCAAAGCGGTAAAATACGAGGGTGCAGGCACCATCGAATTCATGGTGGACGACAAGCTCAACTACTACTTCCTCGAAATGAACACCCGTCTGCAAGTGGAGCACCCTATCACAGAGGAGGTCCTCGGCGTAGACTTGGTAAAGGAGCAGATCAACGTGGCAAACGGCAAGCCGCTCCGTTTCAAACAAGAGGATTTGTCACAACGCGGACACGCTATCGAGTGCCGTATCTGCGCGGAGGATGCCGAGAACAACTTCACGCCAACGCCAGGCATCATCAAGCTAATCACTGAGCCACAAGGAATCGGCGTACGTGTGGACAGTTTCTGTTACGAAGGTTACGAAATCCCTATATACTATGACGCCATGATCAGTAAACTGGTTGTATGGGCAGCCAACAGGACATACGCCATCGAGCGTATGCGCCGCGTGTTATACGAGTATAAAATCACGGGAGTGAAGACGAACATCAGTTACTTGAGGAAGATCCTCGAAGTGCCGGATTTCGTCCAAGGACATTACACGACCGCCTTCCTCGAAGAGAACAAGCAACGCATGGCGAACGTGTCGCTGGACAATGTGGACGGGGACGACGAGGAAATACACACGGACGAGGACATCGCAGCCATCGCAGCCTACTTCGACTACATGGTGAACCAGGATAGGCCAAGCACGGCAAACACAGCGGACAACAGGCAAATCAGCCGATGGAAAGAATTCGGCAAACGCAACAACATGCGCAACTACGATTAAACTTTCCAACCTTAAAAAACAGACAAAAGAATTTGATATGAAAATACGGATCGGGAACAAGACAAAGGAGATTTCCCTTTTAAGCCAAGACGAGAACAAAGTGGACATCTCTGTCGACGACAAGATTTATCACTTGGACATCGTGATGGCTGAGAACGGACTATGCTCCATCATTGCGGAGAACGGAAGGTCATACAACGCGGAACTGAAGCCTGCCGAAAACGGGAGGGAATATACCGTCAGCGTGGCGTTCAAAGCCTTCAACGTCGAAATCTTGAACAACTACCAACATTTCTCAAAGAAGAGTAACGCCAACTTCAGACAAGACAGGGTGTTCACACCAATGCCAGGCAAAGTGGTCAAGATACTTGTCAAGGAAGGGGACGAGGTGAAAGCCGGCACACCGGTCATCATCGTCGAAGCGATGAAGATGCAGAGCGAATACAAGGTGTCCAACGATTGCATCATCAGGAAAATATTGGTGCAGGAGGGTGAGAACATCGCCGGCAACCAGACACTCATCGAACTGAAACCATTGGAAACAGAACCGAACAATTAATCCAAAATTGAAAAATATGGAATCGGCCATCAAAAAATTCATCGAATTAGACAAAAAAGCGGAGGCAGGAGATGCCGCACGCATAGAAAAACAACATAAAGCAGGAAAGAACACGGCACGCGAACGAATCAATATGCTCCTCGACAAGGGCACATTCGTCGAAATGGACAAGTTCGTGACACATCAATGCCACAACTTCGGATTGGAAAACAAGCAAATGCCGGGCGACGGTGTCATCATCGGATACGGAAAAATCGACGGAAGATTGGTTTACATCTATGCCTACGACTTCACCGTATTGGGTGGTTCCCTGAGCCGTACCAATGCGAACAAGATTGTCAAGATACAAAAGTTGGCGTTGAAGATGGGGGCTCCTATCATCGCGTTGAATGACTCGGGAGGTGCAAGAATCCAAGAAGGAGTATCCAGCTTGGCGGGATATGGAGATATCTTCTACCAGAACACGATCTCCTCTGGCGTCATTCCTCAGATTTCCGTCATCCTCGGACCATGTGCGGGTGGAGCCTGCTACTCCCCTGCCCTCACCGACTTCATCTTCATGGTGAAGGAACACAGCCACATGTTCGTCACGGGTCCAGAGGTCGTTAAGACCGTCACCCACGAATCCGTGGACAAAGAGGAATTGGGAGGTGCCAGCACGCACGCTTCAAAGAGTGGCGTCTGCCACTTCATGGGAGAGACCGAGGAGGAAACATTGATGATGGTTCGCGAGCTTTTAGGTTACCTGCCATCCAACAACATGGACGATGTGCCGAGGGCTGGCATCAACTCCATGGTAAACCCGAACGGAATTGACTTGGACACCTTCATTCCGGAGGACCCAAGTAAGCCATATAGCATGAAACAGTTGATCGAGGCAGTGGTCGACGGTGGATATTTCTTCGAGATCATGGAGAACTTCGCACCGAACATCATCATAGGTTTCGCCCACATCGAAGGCAAAGTAATCGGTATCGTAGCGAACGAACCGGCCTACAACGCAGGGGTGCTCGACATCGACACGGCGGACAAATCCGCACGATTCATCCGTTTCTGCGACTGCTTCAGCATTCCTATCGTCTCATTCGTGGACGTGCCAGGATTCCTGCCAGGTTGCACGCAAGAGCACGGCGGAATCATCCGCCACGGTGCGAAGATCGTATACGCCTACGTGGAGGCGACCGTGCCAAAGATCACAGTCATCACGCGCAAGGCTTACGGAGGCGCATACATCGTCATGTCCAGCAAGCACACGGGTGCGGACGTCAACTTCGCATACCCTAACGCGGAAATCGCAGTCATGGGACAAGAGGGTGCGGTGAACATCCTCTACAAAGAGACGACGGAGGAAGAGAAAGCCAAGGCGCGCAAAGAATACGAGGAGAAATTCTCCAATCCTTACAGAGCAGCCGAATTGGGCTACGTGGACGAGATTATCCTGCCATCACAAACCAGGGAAAAACTCATCCAAGCATTGGATATGACCCACACGAAAATCAGGTCGAATCCTGCGAAAAAACATGGAAACATACCTTTGTAAGATTTATATACGGAAAGAGGAAGAGGAGGATTTCATCGAAAAATCCTCCTCTTTCGTTATGAGAGAAGCCATACACAAGCGAAAATTCCACAACAAGACGAAAAGAACAACACTCATCCCGCATAATAAGCGGAGAGCACACAATGGTACACATGAAAAAAATTCATATCATTTAACAAATCACCCACTTATTTTTCACGCAAAAAAGGAAAATTTGTCAAAAAAATTGTAATTTTGCGACGCAAAAAAGATAGATGCTGCAACAAGTAAGGAGGATAGGTATGTATATGAATCTCACGGGAGGAATAACGGAAAGAATTATTTATTTTAGCAGATAACGATACTTTTTTTTACTATATTTAAGACTACGAAACAAAAAAAACAGATATGAAAAGATTTTTAAGACTCACGTCATTATTTCTTTTTTTGGTTGCGTGTGTGATAGGCAATGCGAAGGCTGAGACATTAAACTCGGCTATCACAAGCCAAAGCATCACGATGACGGGATCCGGCAGTTCGGCGAACATGTTATTCGACGGCGCTTCGCTCGACACGACCAAGGTGTACCAACTCAACTACGTGGTAGCCTTCGCCGATGAGTGGACACCAAATGATGAAGCGTACGGACTGACCATGCCGGACATCATGAAAGTATCGACACTTTCCGGGGAAAGCAAAGTGTTCATCAAAAAGGAAGAGGGAATCGAGCAAGTCATCGGCAACCTATCAAACACAGACGGGAAAATCACCGTCATATTCAGTTTGGGCGGAGAAGAAACACCACTGAACGAGGTGCATATACGCATCGGGGAAGTGAGTCTCATTCCTCCAACAGGATACAACAGAGACAGCATTCGCCTACAATTCCCATACGGTTCTGACCAGTCTGACAATTTCACCGTGATGCTCACGGGCAAACCGCAACTGACCGGTGTCTCCATGGAGGATGTCGACGTAACATTCGACGGAGAACGTCACACAGTCGCGCCAAGGACTGAGGGCGACGCTGTGGGATGCACCATACAATATGCGAGGGAAGACGGCGAATTCACATTGAACGAAGCCCCTTCCTATATCAATGCCGGCACGTACGACGTGAAGGCGAAAGCTTCTAAAGAAGGGTATTCGGACACTATCTTCAGCAGCACCATCACCATTCGGAGAAAAGCTGCAACCATAAAAGCCGATACCATCAGCGTTCACCAAGGCGAGGCTCCTAAACCTCTCACCTACTCCATCAGCGACACGATTCTCAACCACGCCATAACAGGCATACAGATTAGTCGGGAAGAGGGTGAAACGGCTGGCATATACAACATCTCCATCAGCGTAGGCGACGAGGGAGAGAACGCCAACTACAGCATCACCACAGTGGGAAGCACATACACCATCACTCCTCACAAATTCGACACAACTATAACCATCATAACAGAACCGACCTGCACAACGGAAGGATACCACAAACAAAAATACACTTGTTCCATCTGTAATCACGAAGAATATTCAGGACTGATCATAGACAGTATGATTCCTCATCTATGGGGAAGGGACACGACGATAGTACAAGAAGCGACCTGCACCGAAAAGGGTGCGGAAACAATAAAATGCCAACGATGCGAAACAATAAAGACCGACAGCATAGAGGCATTGGGGCACGACTTCGAACCGAATTTAACCATCGATGTCGAAGCATCTTGTTCCCAAGAGGGTAGCCAATCAAGACACTGCACACGATGCGACGCGAAAACGGACATCGAGGTCATCGATAAAAAACCTCACACATGGGGCAAAGACACGATACGAATCACAGAACCAAGCTGCATCGCCCAAGGCGCAGACTCAATCACGTGCCGCTTCTGTGAAGCATTCAAGATTGACCCAGTCGCAGCTTTAGGCCACGATTTCGAGGAGGCATTCACCATCGACGTGCAACCTAAATGTGAAGAAGAGGGCAGCGAATCCCAGCATTGCACCCGCTGCGACGAAAAAAGGAACGTGCGTCCTATCGAAGCCATCGGCCATGAATTCAGTGACGAATACACCATCGATGTGGAAGCGAATTGCACGGAAAGCGGAATCAAAACACGCCATTGCCTACACGAAGGCTGTACTGCAAGGATAGACACCGTCGAAATAGAGCCTAATGGCGGACACGTATGGGAAGTTTACGAGACCATCAAGGAGGCCACCTGTACTGAGAAAGGGGAAGTAAACCGTAGATGCACCAAGTGCGGATCGATAGCGGAACACGTAATCATAAAAGAATTGGGGCACAAACACGAAGAAACATTCACAGTGGACATTCAGCCGACATGCAAGACTGCGGGTGAAGAATCCAGACATTGCGTCCGTTGCGATGACAGAATCGAAATCCGACCTGTTCCAGCCACAGGACACATCTGGAATGACGGGGACACAACATTAGCCCCTACATGCACAACCATCGGAACGATTGTTTACAACTGCATCAAGGGTGATACCACAAAGACAGACACCGTCGATGCGTTAGGGCACAACTTCTCCGACTTCATCATCGACAAGCCGGCTACCTGTACCGAAGAGGGTGAGAAGTCCAAGCATTGCCAGCGCATCGGATGTGATGTGAGAACGGAGATCACCACTATAGACTCCATCGGACACAACTGGAGCGACACCACTATTGTCACCCAACCAACCTGCGTCATAGAGGGCGAGAAGAACATCAAATGCACAAATACAGGTTGTCAAATGGAGAAAACTGAGATCGTGGAAGCGCTGGGACACCTATTCAGCGATCTATTCACCACCGACATCGAGCCAACATGCGAGAAAGAGGGAAGTGAATCCAAGCACTGTCTCCGCGATCATTGTACAGCCACCACAGAGACGAGAGTCTTGGCCGCCAAAGGTCATGACATGAAGTTGGACACCATACAATTGGCTCCAACCTGCACACAGGAGGGTCAAGCGAAATACATCTGCACAAGATGCGACAAGATAGAGACACGAAAAATCGACGCACTCGGACATGCCTTCGCCGACACCTTCACCATAGATAGGGAGCCAACCTGCAAAAGCGAAGGCGTAAAATCGAGACATTGCACCCACGAGGGATGTCTGGAGAAGGAAGACATCACACCATTGCCAAAGGGCACACACAAATTAGTAGAAAGCGTAGTAGTGAAAAAGGCGACCTGCACGGAAAACGGAATGGCGAAATTCAAGTGCGAAGTGTGCGGAACAGAGGTTGACAGCATCATCGACAAATTGGGGCATCATTGGGAAAACACCTATACCATAGATGTGGAGCCAACATGTACCAAAGGAGGAAGCAAATCCAAACATTGTACCCGATGCGACGCCAAGACAGGCACGACCGTCATTCCAAGCCCAGGCCATCTGGAGAGCCCAGTAAGATGGGAAAACGTGGAAGAGGCAACCTGCACGGAAAACGGATCGCACGACGAGAGCTTCTACTGCGAGAGATGTGGCATACAGCTTCGTTCAACCCATAAGATAGACGTCGCGAAGGGTCACGACTACGAAGGCACGGAAGAGTACTTCATTAAACCGACTTGCACAGAATCCGGAATTGTTCTCTACACCTGCAAGATATGCAAGAACATCGCCAAGGACACCGTAAACGCAATGGGTCACCTATTCGCAGAGGAATACACAGTAGATGTTCCGGCCACCTGTCTTGAGTTGGGAAGCGAGTCAAGGCACTGTACCCGCACCGGTTGCGACGCCAAGTTCGGCAAGAGAGAGATTTCTCCTTTGGGCCACAC
The DNA here is from genome assembly GCA_002310215.1 of Bacteroidales bacterium UBA1181. GTDB lineage: Bacteria > Bacteroidota > Bacteroidia > Bacteroidales > Paludibacteraceae > UBA1181. The sequence goes on along the minus strand of DBYR01000042.1, from coordinate 135,989 downwards.
ATGGAACGAGAGCGACACCATCGAAGCACCTACCTGCACGAAAGATGGTCTCATCAGCAAAGTGTGCGACCGTTGTCAAGCGAAGGAAAACAAAATCATTGAGGCATTAGGACATGCCTTCGCGGACACATTCACCGTGGACGTTCAACCAACTTGCCACTCTGAAGGCTCAAAATCGAGACACTGCATCAGATGTGAAGAGAAAAAAGACACGGAAACAATGCCAGTTGTCGACCATCAACCAGGAGAGCCGATCAAGGAGAATCACCAACCGGCCACTTGTCTTGAGCCAGGCACCTACACCGAGGTCATCGTATGTAAATTTTGCGGTCTGGAATTAAGCAGGAAACAAGGCGTGGCAGAGGATCCAACCGGCCACCAATGGAACGAAGGTGTGGACGTTGTGGCGCCAACCTGTACGGAAGGCGGAATCAAAACATTCACTTGTACGGTCTGCGGATTCGTCGAAACGAAGAACGTGGAAGCTTTGGGCCATGCCTATGCGGACACCTTCACGATCGACAAAGCGATGACCTGTCTCACCGACGGACTGCAGTCTAAGCATTGTATCCGTTGCGACGCACGCACATTCGAGACAGTAATACCAGCGACGGGACACGACACGGCGGATGCGATCACCATGAACGAAATTGCGGCAACCTGTACAACCGCAGGATCATACGATGAGGTCAAAAAATGCAAAATATGCAAAGAGATACTCAACAAGAACCACGTAACAGTTGATGCCTTAGGCCACCAATGGAACAACGGTATCACCACCGTGGAACCAACCTGCACCGGAAAGGGCGTAATCAGCCACACCTGCAGAATATGTAACGTAACAGAAACAAAAGAGATTAGCGAGTTAGGGCACCAATACGCCGACACGCTCGTAATCGACGAAAAGGCCACTTGCACCAGCAACGGGTCAATGTCAAGACATTGCGCGCGCTGCGATGCGAAGACCGACATCACTACGATTCCATTCAAAGGGCACATCAAGGGTGATTCTGTCAAGGAGAACCTAATAGAGGCTACATGTACAACAGGAGGAAGCTACGAGGATGTCATCTATTGCACCACATGCCACTCTGAAATGAGCAGGAGCAAAAAGACAACCGAAGCCAAGGGACACACCTGGAACGAAGGCGAGACTACCACAGCCGCTACATGCACCACTCCAGGAGTCGCCACATTCACCTGTACGGTATGTCCTGAAACGAAGAAAGAAACAATCGCCGCATTGGGACACACCTTTGCGGACACCCTAACAGTGGATGTGCCGGTTGGCTGTACTACCGACGGTATATCATCCAAGCATTGCATCCGTTGCGACGTCAAGAAGGACACGGTCATCACGCCAGCCCACGGACATGAGTTCGACAAAGGCGTCGTCACTCGTGCGGCAACCGATACGACAGAGGGTGTTAAGACCTACAGTTGTAAATTCTGCGACACGAAGAATGAGGTGGCGTTGAAGAAGATCGTATCCCTTATGCCATTAGCCAACGGACAATTCTTCGAAGTGAATGCGGAGGGCTACTGCCAAGGCGAGGACGGACAGATTGGATACACCCTTAAAGGAGGCATACCAATCGACTTCAAACTCACATTCTCTGATTCAGCCAAAGCGCAAGGATTCGCCGACATGAGTTGGACAGCGGCTCCAGCCGACCATCAAATCGTTGTACAGATTCCTAATGGTTGCGCACAAGGCATATATGACGCCGATGTGGTATTCAGAAACGAAGACACCGTCGAGACCAAGCCAATCAGGGTAAGCATCGACGTTAACCTCAGCCAAGACAATATAGTTGCGATATACAAGGATGTGGTCAGCATCATCAAGGACGAAAGCAAGCAATACGGAAGCTTTCAATGGTTCCACAACGGAGAGAAGATAGAAGGTGCGACATTGCCATACTACCAAGAGCAAGGCGGACTTTCCGGCACTTACTACGTAGTCATCAACGAAGGAACCGACCAAGAGATGAGGACTTGCGCAAGAGACAATTGGTACAACCCGCTCAATAAGTATAGGGACATCTCAGTGATGCCAAACCCTATCCGCAGCGGGACCACGGCGACAATAAAACTTTACAATTTCGCAGATACGGAGCACACACTGACCGTAGACAACGAGTTCGGTACGACAATCTATGGACCTGCAACATTCGAAGGCGACGAGCTTAGTATCCCAGCCGACAACTTCGGACTGGTATCCGGTCTGTTCATCATCAACATCGATGGAGTAAAGGTTAAAGTATTAAAACAATAATACCCAACTAAAAAGTAAGCACGATGAGAAAATCATTATTGATAATATGGATGATTCTGACGCCTGTCATGGCAGTCATCGCACAAGAAGAAAAGGCGGACTCCACCATCGAACAACAGGAACAGGTTGCCGCTCAATATTTCTTGGATCACCACCTGAATTTCAACTTGGGCGGCGGCTTGCACACTATGTTCAGCGACCCGATTTACGGAGATTCCAAGATCGGTTTTGGAGGCATGTTCGAGGCAAGGTATGAAATCGTCCCTAAGGTTGTGGGATTCGGTACTGGTTTGAAGTTGACCCTGAGGAATGCAACAACAACAACAGACTACAAGGAGCAGGAGCTAAATTATACCGCTGAAAATGGTCAAAACGCAAAATATACCTATCTTTTCAAAGAATGGGAAGAAAAGGAGAACATGTTTGCAGTCGAAATACCTGTTCAATTGGTAATCTCCACAGGGGCGACCAAGCCAACCAGTTTCCATGCTGCAATCGGCGCATCATTCTCCCTCCCTATCGCGGGAAAATACAAACCGATCGAAGGAGAGCACATCAACTATTCCGTCTACTTCGACCAAACGAAAGTGGAGTATATCTATAACAAGGGTTTTAAAGACCATGAGCACCTAGGCCTCTACCCTGCCGACGAAGCGGAGAAGGGTAAGATTAAGTATGCCATTGGCGTGAATGCGATAGCAGACTTGGGCATATTGAAGAAAATAACAGACCAATGTGCGCTCTACATAGGCTTATACGGTAGCTACGGGCTGCTCAACGCCTGCAAGCAGGAGAGCACACCATTGTACAATGCGCAAAAGCACGAATATGTCGGACTCTACTCCAGCAACCAAGTCACGAAAATCACCCCAATCGAAGCGGGTCTGAAAGTCGGATTCTACCTCTCGTTCCACGACACGGAAAAGGAAATAGCCGAAACCAATAAGATATTGGACGAGCGTGTAAAGAACGAGAGACAAGAAGCGGAAGCGGCCGCAGCCAAACGTGCGGCTAAGGTCGAGGAGAAAGGTCGCAAGCAAGAGTTGGAAAGAGGTCAACAAGAGCGCAAAGACAAAGAGTTGGTCGCAGTCAACGAAGCATCCAGACAAGAAGCCTTAGACGCTTTGAAAGCCATCAAGAATGCGGCCAAATATGCGAACGTCAACGCCTCCCCTCTCTTCCCGAAAGAGGCGGACCCATACTTCCTCATCGTTCGCAAGTATTTAGAGACAAATCCAGAGTCGAAGATCATCATCACTGGCCACACCGACAACTCCAGCACACCAGCTAAGAATATCGTGAACGGTCAGCATAGGGCCGAGGCCTTCAAGAACGCACTCGTAAGGAAAAACATCCCACGCAACCGTATCGGATGTGTGAGCAAGGGTGAAACCGAGCCAATCGCCTCTAACGACACGCCTGAAGGACGTGAGAAGAACAGACGCGTGGAACTGGATCTCGTGGACGCTGGCGCCTCATCAACAAACGATGCGACTATCAACGAAGAAGACACCGAGGAGGAACTCAGAATCGGAGGAAAAGACTAAACAGGACCAGTCCTGAACACATAATGAGGGAGACATCGTCGGATGCCTCCCTCATTCATTTCATAGCCTTAGCAATCAGGGCTCTTAATCCTAAACCAACTCTAACTCTTAATTCTTAATTTTATTCAGTTCGATCACCGTAATCTCCGCATCCACACCGACACGTGCGGGGAACGTACATCCCCAACCCACATTCACATACAACGATTGAACACCCTTTTCACCCTGCTCCGTATATAAACCAGCATGTTCAGGGAACATCCGGGAAGCCGGAGACCAGCCAAAGAGGCTCAATTGAGCATCGTGCGTATGTCCGGACAACATAAGCGGTATATCCGTCTTAGAGAGGACCTCCGCCCGCCAATGCGTGGGATCATGACTCATGAGAATCTTGAACCCCTTGGCATCCTCCATCGCTTTAGGCAAATCACCGTAGGCAACGGTGTGGAACCCCTGATTCGAACAGGAATGGTTATCCACGCCCAGCACAGTCAAAGTGTCCGTTCCCCTCGCAATCAGATGGTTCTCATTGCGCAAGAGCGTCCAACCCAATTCGCCCCGCATATAGTTCGCCAAATCCTCAACCGCACGCATACGAGCCGACATATCCGCAAAGTCACGACGATAGATCAGGAAGTCATGGTTGCCCAACACAGCCATCACACCATCCTTCGCCCTCAACCTTTTGAGCACATCGGTAAAAGGTGCGGCCTCCTCCATCCCAATCGTCACCAAATCGCCCGTAAAGCATATCAAGTCCGGAGACTGCGCATTCACACTATCCACGAAGCGTTCCAATGCCTTCGGACGGTCGTTAAACGTAGATAGATGGATATCCGAGATATGCACGACACGATAGCCATCGAAAGAGGCGGGAATGGCAGGATGCGAATAAGTTATATGATTGACATCCAGCCTAAAACGACCAATAAAATAGCCATAAGAGACAATAGACCACACCAACAGCACCAAACCAATGGACGTCCATTTCCATGGAGCATAGGATACGGAGAAGTGGAAAAACTTACCGAGCGTCCAAACTATCCCCCATATAAAATGTACGGATAAAAATAATAAAAGAGATAGTAGAACAACTATCAACAATATTAATTTCAAAGACATAACTATCGTATTTGTTTTTGGGAATCAAAAGTAAGAAAGAAAACGTAACAACATAGCATGAGAAACATGTCACACAACATTTTTTATGTTAACAACAGTTAATCATAGTCCAACAATCAAAAACATCAACAAAACATCAAAAAGCGAGATAGAGTTATGTATATAAATCATCTATTTTTTATATTTGCAAAATAAATGTTCCACAAAAGACGATGAACGATTATGACAACGAATCTATCATAATTTTTTAATGACACACAATGAGAAGGATATTCAGAGATTTATTAATTGGAGTAACATTAATGATGACTTCATGCACAAATATAGAGAAAAACACCGCAAATGACGAGGTGGATGACTTATACAACCGGATGAGTCAGGAGGAGCGTATCGCCCAACTCTACGGGAAAATACACTTAGAGGAGTTTTTCCTGACGGACGGAACGCTGGACACGGCGAAGTGTAACCGAGAACTGAAAAACGGTATCGGACACTTCTCCCAGTACGCTGTCGGACAAAGGAAGAGTCCGGACGAGCTACGCGACATGGTGGCGAAAATGCAGAATTGGCTAATTAAAAACACACCCAACGGTATCCCCGCCATCTTCCATGAGGAGGTGTTGAGTGGCATCGCCAGCTACAATGCCACCGTATACCCTCAGCAAATAGGCCTCGCATGCTCTTTCAATACGGAACTGGCGGAAACCAAGACCCGTCAGACAGCCCAAAACTTCCGCAAAATCGGAGGACGCATGGCGCTCTCTCCCATGGTCGACGTGGTACGCAACCCCTCTTTTAATCGATTGGAAGAATCGTACGGAGAGGACGGATACCTCTCCGCAGCCATGGGTGTAGCCTTCGTGAAAGGACTACAAGGCGAAGATTTGAAGACAGGCATAGCCGCCTGCAGCAAGCATTTTCTCGGCTACGGTGGAGGATGCGACGCACCCGAGAAGGAACTGATGGAGGACATCATCCTGCCTCACGAGGCCATCATCCGCGAAGGGAAAAGCCAGTGCATCATGACTGGCTACCATCCTTTTCAAGGAACGAAATGCGTGAGGAACAGACAGCTACAACAGGACATTCTCCGCAGCTATCTTCAATATGAGGGCGCTACCTTCAGCGACTACTGGTCTGTCGACCAATCAGACGAAAGCGAGGACACCCTAAGGAAGACGGTCGAGGCCATCAACAACGGCAACGACGTGGACCTCCCGAACGGAGACTGTTACAAATACCTGCCCGAAGCGCTGCAGAAAGGGCTGGTCAGCGAGGAGACACTCGAAGCGGCGGTCAAACGTGTATTGAAGTTGAAAGCCAAGCTGGGGTTGCTGGACAAAAATGTGAAGCTCTACGAGGAGGGACACATCGAATTTGACACCCCGGAGGAGAGAGCGACCGCCTATCAACTCGCCACGCAATCGGTCGTGCTCCTGAAGAACGACGGAACGCTTCCGCTCATCCGCCCCGAAAAGATATTCCTCACAGGACCGAACGCCCATAGCATGTGGGCGATGTTAGGAGACTACACCTACCACTCCATGCGCTACTTCTGGCAATTGAAGATAGAAGACGACATGCACCCGCACATCGTGAGCCTCAAGGATGGGATGAGCGCCAAACTGCCTCAGGAATGTACGTTGGAATACAGCAGAGGTTGCGATTGGACAGAGAAGGTGGAGACCATCATCGAAGAGGGAGGCGATTCACGGGCCGCCTACATGAGATCCATCCAGAACCGACGCATTGACAGCGGGGAGAAAGCTGATAGTTCGACCGCCCTAAAGATGGCCGCACAAAGCGATGTCATCGTAGCCGCCATGGGCGAGAATGTCATTCTTTGCGGAGAAAACAGAGACCGCACCACCCTGCGCCTACCCGGAGAGCAGGAAAACTACGTGAAGAAACTGATCGCCACAGGTAAACCTGTCGTGCTGATCCTATTCGGCGGGCGCGCACAGATCATCAGCGACATCGCGGATAAATGCGCCGCCATCATCCAAGCGTGGTATCCCGGCGAGGAGGGTGGCAACGCCTTGGCGGACATCCTCTACGGCAACGTCAACCCGTCAGGCAAACTAAGCGTCAGCTATCCGGCCGTGGAGTTGCACGAACCAATCTGCTACAATTACGGCATGGAAAACGATAAGCGTATCGCCTATCCGTTCGGGTACGGACTCTCCTACACCACATTCGAATACAGCAACTTGTCCATGGACACAATCTTCAAAACAACGGACAAGGGAATACGGTTCTGCCTCGACGTGACCAACACCGGCAAATACGAAGGCGATGAAATCGTGCAGATCTACATTTCCCCAGCAGATAACTCCTCCAAACTCAAACCTATCCAATTGCAAGGATTCAAGCGGGTGTCCTTAAAACCAGGAGAATCCCGAAAGGTGGAATTCTATCTCAACACCACCCAATTCGGCTTTTACGACAACGGGCATTGGTCAGTTAACAGCGGGAAGTATCTCCTGAAAATAGGCGCATCCAGCACAGACATACGTCTTCAGAAGGAGGTCGCATTCACAGGAGAACAACGCACCACCCCTCTGAGGGATAAATATTTCGCGGAATAGGAAAATCTACGGGAATAGCTTACAACTCGTTGATCACATGGATTGTGTGGCAAGCCATCAAGCCAGCCGTCTCCGTACGCAGGCGACTCTCCCCTAACGAGACAGGCACGAAACCATTCTCCATGGCAAGCCGCACCTCCTCCTCGCTGAAATCGCCCTCCGGTCCGATCATAACAATCACGTCGGATGACTTCGTATAAACCTTGGCGAGAGACTTCTTGTCTTGCTCATAGCAGTGGGCGATATATTTTTCGCCCTGAAAATCAGCATACTTTTTAACAAATTGGGCAAACGGAACCATCTCGTTCAACGTAGGCAATGTAGCCTTCTTAGACTGTTTCATAGCGGAGACCATGATTTTCTCCAGACGCTCCGTCTTCAGCACCTTACGCTCCGAATGGTCGCACAGCAGCGGAGTGACCTCACTCACCCCAACTTCCGTCACCTTCTCGGCGAACCACTCCATACGGTCCATGTTTTTCGTAGGGGAGATCGCGATATGGATATGGCAAGGGAGTTCGTTGAACTCCTCCTTCTTCTCCAACACACATACCTCACACTTCTTATGGTTGGCGAAGGAGATTTCGGCCGTATAGTAATTACCACAGCCATCCACCAACTCCACAAAGTCGCCCTCCTTTAGGCGAAGGACCTTCACCGCATGCTGCGACTCCTCCTCCGACAGAAAGTTGGTTTTTTCTATGTCCGGTGCGAAAAAAAACATAATATAGAAAATAAGTAGGGACACACCGAAACATGTCCCTACATTGTATTTATCATAATATCAATTACTTATAAATCGCCTTCTTACCTGCGAGCAATGTATTTTTCAACAAAGAGCAGATGGTCATAGGGCCCACACCACCCGGCACAGGAGTGATGTAGCTGCACTTAGGCGCCACGTTCTCGAAATCGACGTCGCCCGTCAGCTTGAAACCAGTCTTCGTGGTAGGACAAGGCACACGCGTCGTACCCACATCGATTACGACAGCCCCCTCCTTCACCATGTCAGCGGTAAGGAACTTAGGAGAACCCATAGCAACGATCAAGATATCAGCCTGGAGAGTCACCTCCTTCAAGTTCTGCGTGCGGCTATGGCAAATCGTAACGGTAGCATCGCCCGGATAAGCCTTCTGCATCATCAATGAAGCCACTGGTTTACCAACAATATTGCTACGTCCGACCACAACGCAATGCTTACCCTTCGTATCGATGTCATAACGTTTCAACAACTCCAAGATACCAGCTGGAGTGGCAGACACGAAAGAAGGCAATCCAATAGAGGTACGGCCCACATTGATCGGATGGAAACCATCCACATCCTTACGGTAATCGATCGCCTCGATCACCTTCTGCTCGGAGATATGTTTAGGCAAAGGAAGCTGCACGATGAATCCATCCACATCGTCGTCATGGTTCAACACGTCAATCTGTTTGAGGAGCTCCTCTTCCGTCACATCCGCCTCGAAACAGATCTTCGTGGATTTGAATCCGACCTGTTCACAAGACTTCACCTTGTGGGCGACATACGTTTCACTACCTCCATCGTGGCCAACAATGATAACGGCCAAATGCGGAGTCTTACCGCCCTTAGCCTTTATGTCAGCCACCTCTTGTGCGATTTCCTGCTTGATTTGATCAGCAATCGCCTTTCCGTCAATCAATTGCATAAAAATAATTATTATCTACGTCCTAATTTTAATTTTCCTTGATTTTGGGTGATGGTACGCATCAGTTTGCGCGTCTCATCGAATTGTTTGATCAGGCGGTTCACCTCCTGGATATCCGTTCCGCTACCCTTAGCGATTCGCATACGGCGGGAGCTATCCAAGATAGCAGGGTTAGTACGCTCGCGAGGGGTCATGGAATAGATGATGGCCTCCACGCTTTTGAATGCGTTGTCATCGATGTCCACATTCTTCAACGCCTTACCCACACCAGGGATCATGGAAGCCAAGTCCTTCAGGTTACCCATCTTCTTCACTTGTTGGATTTGCGCCATGAAATCGTTGAAGTCGAATTGGTTTTTCGAGATCTTCTTCTGTAACTTACGCGCCTCGTTCTCGTCATATTGTTCCTGGGCACGCTCCACCAAAGAGACGATATCACCCATACCCAAGATACGATCCGCCATACGCTCAGGGTGGAAGACGTCGATCGCCTCCATCTTCTCTCCCGTTCCGATGAATTTAATAGGCTTATTCACCACGGAACGGATGGAAAGGGCGGCACCACCACGGGTATCACCGTCCAACTTCGTGAGCACAACTCCATCGAAGTCCAAACGATCATTGAACTCCTTCGCCGTATTGACAGCATCCTGTCCCGTCATGGAGTCCACAACAAAAAGTATCTCATTCGGATGGATGGCAGCCTTGATGGCCGCGATCTCGTTCATCATCTGCTCATCGACAGCCAAACGACCCGCCGTATCTATGATCACAACATCATGTCCCTTCGCCTTAGCCTCCTCTATGGCGCTCTTCGCGATGGAGACAGGGTCCTTGCTATCCATCTCCGAATAGACAGGAACACCGATCTGTTCGCCAAGCACCTTCAACTGCTCGATGGCGGCAGGACGATAGACGTCGCACGCCACCAAGAAAGGATTCTTGGACTTCTTCGTCTTCAGCATGTTCGCCAGTTTACCGGAGAAAGTCGTCTTACCGGAACCCTGCAGACCAGACATCAAAATGACGGAAGGTTTGCCATCCAAATTGATATCCGTGGAGGTGCCACCCATCAGTTGGGCCAACTCGTCATGAACAATCTTGACCATCAACTGGCTCGGCTTCACCGATGTGAGCACATTCTGTCCCAGAGCCTTCTCCTTCACAGTGTCAGTAAACGTCTTGGCCACCTTATAGTTCACGTCCGCATTCAGGAGCGCCTTACGCACATCCTTCAGCGTCTCCGCCACATTAACCTCTGTAATCTTACCTTCACCCTTCAATATCTTGAAGGAACGTTCTAATCTTTCGCCTAAACTTTCGAACATAACCGATTATACTCTATCTATTTTATTATAAATTATTTATCTTTTAATTCGGGAATTTCAAAGGATACAATCTCCTTGATCCATTTTTCCCTATTTTTCTCCACCGTTTTTGTGAACGACTCCTCCTTCGTATCATAGTAACGATGGCGGAAACGGAAGAGGACGACACGATCCCCGACGCTCTTGTAGCGACAGAAGTTCCATTCCAAGACGAATGGTTTACCGCCCTGCACATTTCCCTGCGTATATTCCAACCAGATCTCATCCGGATACTTGCTATCCAATTGATTGAAACTAAAAACAATACTTTGTTCCTTCATGACGGCAAGTTCCGCCATCTGGTTCTTCACCTCGTCCTCTTTCATCTTCCCCGCATTCGACAATTCCAGGACCACCTTCTTCTCGAACTTGGCGAAGTTATCCTTCGGCCGGAGGAACTCCTCCATGATACGGCCATTCTTCATCTTGGCTGACCATTTAAGCTGGTATGACTCGTCCGCGACGGAAACATTTTGGAATCCGAAGAAATCCTTTTGGGCAAATGATGAGAGCGAAACAAACATCGCACAAACCCAACATATAATAAAACGTTTCATGTTATCCATAACCAATCCAAAACATATATTTGAGCGCGTAAAGTTACTAATTTTATCAATAACAAAAAAGTAACAAATCACGCCAAAGGAAAGAAAAAATCATCGTCACACGGCGACTGGCCAACCTGAGAGCGACGACACGGCGCAATGCACATAAAACGTCCGACAAACATATCATAATAAAATAGATATCAAACGATTAATAATCTTTCACACTGAAAAGAAAAGCTTTTCGATTACAATAAAAAAAATTCATTAACTTTGCATGATGTATAATGGTTGTGTACTTCAACAGATAGGATGAGAAAATTATTAATCATATTATACTTGGGTATATGCTTCGTTTCTTGCACCAAGGCGCAAACCGAGAGGGAAGCTACGATGAAGGAGTACGATGCGAAAGAAATCACCAAGCTCATCAAGAAAGGGAAGAGCGTTCTCTTCGCCAACGCCATCATCAAGGGTGATGTGGACTTTTCCGACATCGAGGATGTAGCCATGTCCGCCCCGAACACCTTTGTCGCCCATGTGCCAAGTTCCATATTTTTTCAGAGTTGTGTGTTTTTGGGTAATGTGAAAGGCAATGGGTACAAGGAAATCAAGGGAAAAAAAATTCCTATCAAAGTGAGGTTCTCCCGCGACGTGCAATTCATGGACTGCGATTTCAGGAAGGATGTCGATTTCAGCGATGCGGAGTTCCAAGCGAGTGTCAACCTCAGCAAATCCGTCTTCCGTGGAGAGACCCAATTCAACAATATCCTCTGCATAGGGCAGAAAAACCAATGGTGGGAAATAGAGTCCGACTCCACCTTCATGATGTGCGGGGCCACCTTCCGTGGCGACCTCAACATGATGGATGCGAAATTCAGGCAGGACGTCTCTATCCAAGGCATTACGGTCAATAACATTCAAATCAGCAACTTGTCGGCAGACAAACGCTTAGACCTATCCAACTCGACCATCAACGGATATTTCATCTTCAACTACGGCACATGCGAGGAGAACGCGACACTCTCCTTTAGCAGGTTCGCGGGACGGGCTGACATCATCGGCACAGTCTTCAACGGCACGTGCGAAATGGAGAGGTCACTCTTCTACGGAGAGGTGAAATTCGGCCGCACAAACTTCAAGAAGGGGCTTAAGACCGACGGAGCGCACTTCCTACTCCACCCGATAACGGAGGAGGCAGTCTTCGAAAACGACACAACCCCTACATTCAACGGATTTAACACCAAATAAATAGCATATTTATAACTTAAAAATATAACCATTATGATGAAATTTTTCAGAAAGAAGATCGCCATCATCGCATTGAGCATACCAACGCTCTTCATGGCCTCTTGTACAGATGAGGAAGCCGCACAAATAATAGATACTATCGTAAGTATCTTCGCCTCCATGTTAGGTTACGATCCAGAAACTGAGAACTGGGAAGACACTGACGAGGAGTTGGACGGAGGGGATGTAACATCGACCTCAGTAAGCTGGGAAAAATATTGTCCTCCGGTAGGCAACCAAGGTCAGTACGGTACTTGTGTGGCATGGGCCACCTCCTATGGTCTGAAGACCACAATGAACATGATTGATGGCACATGGAGCACCTCCAACAAAAACAGCGCATCATACCAATGTAGCCCGGTTGACTTGTGGCACACCATGAGATCCAACTATAGTTCAGAGGTGAGTTCCGGATGTGGCGGTTCCAGCTTCGACCCTGCCTTCAAAGCCATGCAGACCAAAGGAGTGGCGACACTCTCCGAGGTATCGTTCAACAACCAAAAGATGACCTGCGACGGCAAAGCCGGAAAAGGTAAATCGAGCAACAAAATCAACGCCTACCGTACCGTCGCCTATAGCGCGGACATGAGCTCAGACGGCAAGGCATACGGTATGACCGTAAGCAACATCAAGGCACATTTGGAAAAAGGACCGCTCGTTATCGGTGCAAGATTGGGTGAGAAATTCATGTCTTGGAACAGTAGCGCAGTCATCAAAAGTGACACCAGGGACTATCAAGGTCAGCACGCATACCACGCCATGATGTTGGTCGGCTTCAACGACAACAAGCAAGCGTTCCGTATCCAGAACTCCTGGGGTAAGAACGATTGGGGCGACAACGGTATGATTTGGGTAGACTACAACTTCTTCGTTAAACAATTCTGCTTCGGTGTATGGGGCGCAAGCAACAGCGGTTCATCCTCTGCCGCATCATCCATCCTTCGCAAATCATCGGCTGAAAATATCAGCGTGAAGGTCATCTCAGACACTGAGTTGAACATGGACGGAGAGAGAAGCGTGAAGTACACCATCACCAACAACGGAGCGACCAGCTTCAACACCAAGGATTACTCTATCATTTACCTGCTCTTCCAAGCAAGGAACTTGTCCAAAAAGCAAATCTTGTTCAACAACGAAAAGAACATGATTTTGGAGCCGGGACAGAGCATCACGGTAGAGAAGAAGTACAACATTCCAGCCAGCGCAGTCGCAGGCAACTACTACACCGCCCTCATCGCCGATCCGTACGACGAGATGACGGACAAAAACTTTGACGACAACTTCAGCTACGTGACAGGAAAGAACTTGGCTTCCTTCTACGTGACGGGCGGAAGGTTGTTCAACAACTCCAACGGCACATCAATCGTAAGTTCTATCATTGACAAGGAGCATTTGAACGCTTACAGCAATAGTGAGGTTCAAAACTCTCTGATTAGGATGAAGAAGGCGAAATAAAACGTCTCTATCCATTGTAATTAAACAACAAATGGGCGTTCGGACACCTCCGGACGCCCATTTTTTCGTCCATATATCACACCAAACACAGGAGGGAGTCCGTCACATTACGACGGACATCCAGCAAAGGATCGCTACAAAAATCATTTGGAGAAGGTAAGATCCGAGAAACGTTTCTTACCAAACAGATAGAATGAGAAGACCAGACTACGGTCAAGCACTTCGGGTATGTCATGGAGGGTCTGTCTCGACAGATTCTCCGAACGTTTCCCCTCATACGCATGACGGATCTGCCGGAACTCACGACGAGCCTTATAAATCGCCTTCGCATTAGGCAAATCCCCCTTCAGGAGATACTGAAGCGCAGCCACATAATCAAAGAAGAAACGCGCCGTCATAACACGCTTCAGGTAGTCGTCCGGCACATTTTTATAGATCATCAGAAGATTATTCCTGAAATTGAGGAACGTCTTCCGCGGGTTCTCGACATTCAAGGTTCCGCCACCCAAATGGTAGACGACACTCTCCGGCACGCACACGATCCTGCGGCCATGCGCACGAAGTCTCCAACAAAGGTCTATCTCCTCCATGTGGGCGAAGAAAGTACCATCCAAACCACCCACGGACATATAATCGTCAGAACGGATCAGGAGCGCAGCACCCGTCGCCCAAAAGATATCCGCCACCGTGTCATACTGGCCCTTGTCGCTTTCCACCTCACCGAATAACCGTCCCCTACAAAAAGGGAAACCATATTTGTCCAGGAAGCCGCCACATGCGCCCGCATGCTCGAAACGGGTCTTACCGACCCACGAACGTATTTTAGGTTGGCAAGCCGCGACATCAGGATGGGCATCCATGAAATTTAGCATAGGCGTCAACCAATTCTCCGTCACCTCCACATCCGAATTCAACAGCAGGAAATATTCAGCGTCCAATTGCGCCAAAGCATGGTTGTAACCATCCGCGAAGCCATAGTTCTTATCCAGAAGGAGGATCTGCACAGAAGGGAAATTCTCCCGCAGATAAGCGACCGAATCGTCCGTCGAGCCATTATCCGCCACGACGACAGCCACTCCCTCCAGTTGGGAGAAACGGCAAACAGAAGGGAGGTACTGCTCCAGCATCTTCCGTCCATTCCAATTCAGTATGACTACCGCAAGCTTATTCATTGTGGGTTCACACGCTTATGTTTCCAACGACGATGGGACCACAACCAGCAGGTAGGATCCCTCCTAATCGTCTTCTCGAAGAGTTCGACGTACGTATCCGTGATCTCGTTCTCGGCTGTCTTCTTGGCATCATCCGTCAGTGTGATGATATCGCAGGTATAGTAGCCCCGTTCAATCTTTTTCACATCGAAATAGACCACCGCATAGCCACCGGAACGAGCGATTCGCTCAGGACCGTTCAGAAAAGGCGTATCCTGATTCAGGAACGTGTTCCAGTAATGGAGGTTAGAGGCGGAAGGAGTCTGGTCGGCGATGAAGCCAAGGCCGAAAGTCTTGCCTTCCCGACGGATGTTGACGATGGCCCGAAGCGCATCGTTCTTAGGAATATTGACCGTACCGAAGCGTGAACGCAACTTCAGGAAGAACTGGTCGAAATACTTATTGTTCAGGGGGCGATAAAGCTCACCGCCCACGATACCGTCATAATTCATATAGATGGAAGGGATCCACTCCCAGTTGCCGTAATGGCCAAGAAGTATCACCACGCTCTTGCCGTTCTCGAAGAATTCGCCCAACACCTCCGGATTGGAGAACTGCATCCTATGGCGCATCTCGTCATCCGATATATGCAACAGTTTGACCGTCTCCATCACAATATCGGCGAAATGCAGGTAGTACCCCTTCTCAATCCTCACAATCTCCTTCTCCGACAACTCCGGGAAAGAATTCTTCAGATTCGTGCGCACGACGGCGCGACGGTATTTCACGACATAATAAGCGAGGAAATAGATCAGATACGAGAAGATATATAAAACCCCCAATGGGAGGAATGATATAACCCATACGAAAGCATAGAAAAGATAAAAAAGAACCGCCATCACAATTCCAACGTTTTATTAATAGACTCAATATAATCCAGCAGTTCATCCTTTCCCCGTCCCGTTTCCGACGAGGTGATGAAGATAGGAGGAAGTTCCTCCCACTCTTCCAGCAAGCGTTCCTTGTAAGCCATCACATTAGCATTCAGTTTACCGCCGGACAATTTATCCGTCTTAGTGAACACGATAGCGAAAGGGATTCCATTGGACCCCAAGAACTCGATGAAATCCAAATCGATTTTCTGCGGTTCGAGGCGGCTATCCACCAAGACGAAAAGGGAGGTTAGATGTTCACGCTGCAGCACATATCCCTTAATCATCCGTTCCAACTTTTCCCTACCCTCCTTGCCTATTTTAGCGAAACCATAGCCAGGCAGATCCACCAGATACCAAGTGTCATCGACAAGGAAGTGGTTAATCAACAATGTCTTACCTGGAGTGGAAGATGTCTTCGCCAAATTCTTCTGGTTAGTCAATTTATTGATAAGGGAAGACTTCCCCACATTAGATCTGCCGATGAAGGCAAATTCAGGGAAGGTATGGTTCGGACATTTTTTCCAATCCGAGTTACTTTCGACGAAAACAGCTTTCTTGATTTCCATAAGAGCGAAATATTAATTATCCGAACAATAATTATTCGAGGAAAAAGTAAACGAGGCTGAACAAGGCGATCAGCATCAACAGAAAGCCCGTTCCCTTATTGATCACATAAAGTCCACGCATATTGAATCGATCCCTGAAATGGTTGACAATACCCACGAGGATAGTCCACCAGAAGCAAGCCCCCATCATGATACAGAAAATGCCCAATATGGTGTCGAATAGCGTCGTTTCATCCGTGATATAAGAATACTTGGCGAACAAAGCGATGAAAAGGAAAATGACTAAAGGATTGGTCACGGTCAGCAGAAAAGAGGAGATAAAATCCTGCAAGTAATTCTGACTTCCCCCGCGCATCTTCTTCAATTTAGAGACAGGGTTCGTCGCATAGGTATAAAGTCCGAAGAAAAAAATGATGATTGTACCTGCGATTTTAAGGATAAACCGGTGAGAATCAATAAAATCCACCACCATCGACATACTAAAGGCAGCGACCAAGGCGTATAACAAATCGGAAGCGGTAGCACCCAGCGCCGTCGAAATACCATGACCACGTCCACCATTCAAAGTACGCTGAATACATAGAATTCCAATGGGCCCCACTGGTGCAGAGACGATAACGCCAATAACCAAACCTTTAAGAATCATCGAAATCATAGATGCAAATATCGACATTTTTTAAAAATAAACCAAGAGATTTCAGTTACTTTACTTAAATTTGCATACCAAATAAAAAAAAGATGTGAATATGAAGAAAATTTTGATTGTAGAAGACGATTTAACCTTCTGCCTCATGTTACGCACATGGCTTGGGAAACAAGGATTTGCGGTGGAAAGTGCGCCCACGATTAGCGATGCGAAGCAAAAAATGAGTACAGTGAGCTACGACATCATACTATCCGACCTGCGGCTTCCGGACGATGATGGCATCAACCTGCTGAAGTGGGCAAAGGAGAAGAAGATTGGAACGCCATTCATCATACTCACCAGTTACGCCAAGATACAAAGTGCGGTGGATTGCATGAAGATCGGTGCCAAAGACTACATTCCGAAGCCAATCAAACCTGAGCTGCTTTTCGAGAAGATGAACGAGGTACTGAAGCAACAGGAAGCCGAGAAACGGAAAGAAACGCAAAAGGGTTCCGCATATATCATGGGGAACAGCCTCGCCATAAAAAGGCTACACGAAATGATCAACCGAGTGGCGGCAACTGAAATGACCGTGTTCATCTCCGGAGAACCGGGGACCGGGAAAAAGCAGGTGGCCAGACTCATACATGAGAAGAGCGCCAGGAAAGAGCGACCATTCATCATCGTCCACTGCGGCGAAATACCCAAAGAGGAATTCGCGAAGAAACTATTCGGACAAATCACTCCTCAAAGGGAGGAGCAGGGATTGCTGTCCATCGCGATGAATGGTGTCATCTTCTTCGAAAATGTGGACGAAATACCAATTAAAGTGCAGGAAGAACTGTTGTTCGCACTGAAAGTCAGGAGAATAAAATTGGTCGGCAGCAACACGGAGAAAGAAATCAACGTCAGAGTGATCGCCTCCTCCAGCGAAAACATATACCGTCTCATCCGGGAAAACAAATTCTCGGAAGACTTCCACCGTTTCTTGAATGAAGTGTCCCTACAAGTGCCAAGCCTCAGGGACCGAAGCGAAGATATCGCGCTCTTCGCGGAAAGCTTTTTGGAGGAAGCCAATGAAGAGTTGGAGAAGAAAATCATCGGTTTCGATGAGGAAAGTATGAGAATACTCAATAAATGTCAATGGTCGGGCAATCTCCGACAGATGAAGAGCGTGATCAAACGTGCCGCCATGCTGTGCGAAGACAAATACATCAAAGCCAACCATCTCCCCGACGAAATCATAGGCGAGACAGGAGACACGAGCGAAAACGCCGCACTCCACAACGAGGAGTACGAGAAGCGCAAAATAATGAAGGCGCTCGAAGCTTGCAACAACAACAAGAGCAAAGCTGCCATCATGCTGAAGATAGACCGGAAGACACTTTACAATAAGATGAAACACTACAACATGGAGTAATGGAGAAGAAGAAGGATAGATCAACCATCATGAAGGTGGCCATCAGCTACCTTATCCTCATTGCCATAGGCGCGGGGAGCATCTATTTCGTATACCGTAACACGGAAGCGATCACGGAAGAGATCGGACAACAAACCTCATACCAACAACAGGAGGAGTTGGTGAACGCCATCCTTGCGGACCTGTTCAATGCGGAAAACTATATCGGTCCAATGATGGTTGACACTTCTGACTTCAACCTTTACAAAGAGAAGACCAGCATGGCGGAAAGCCACATGGACACGCTGAAGAGCCTACTTTCGGACACATACCAAATCCAATCGTTGGACAGCGTGTCAAGCCTTCTGAAGAAAAAAGAGGAGAACTTGCTCGAACTGATAAAACTAACCAACAAGGACAACCTCGAAGAACTCTATAAGGCGAACATACGGACCATGCTCATGGAGGACTCAATCAAGAACTATGCCTCCAAAAACAAAAACGCAACGCTCAAGCAAGACACCATCATCAAAAAACGCCATGCGAAAAAAGGCAACTTTTTCCACCGCCTTGCAGAAGCCTTCTCCAGACATGGAGGACCGAACGACACGACCATCCGCCTTTTAGGTACCGAACGGCAATGGATGGACTCCCTCTCCATGTATTACAACCCGACCGACACGGCTCAGAGCATCCTGGACGACATCAAGGTGAAAATCCGCAACGAAAAGTATAGGACAGACAAGGCCATCATGGAGCAAATCAACACCTTGCGGAACAACAACAACAATATCACCATCCAAGCCAAATCGATCCTCGGCAAAATAGAGTTCGACAACAGGGTGAACATGCAAAAGGCCAAGACGCGCAGAAACGCCACACTCGCTCAAACGGCCGAGAAACTGCGTTACGTGACCGTATTAGCCATCATCGTCATCCTACTCTTCTGCTGGATTCTCTTCAACGACATCAGCCGTAGCCGTAAACTCCGAGAAAAATTGGAGAAGAAAAACCTGGAGCAGGAAAGAATGATGATCAGCCTGACCCATGACATGAAAGCACCAATGGGCTCCGCCATCGGATACATGGAGCTAATGGGCAATACACCTCTATCCGAAAAGCAACAATACTATCTGGAGAACATGAGGAAATCATCCAACCAGACCATCCAACTCATCACCAACATATTGGATAACAACAAGTTGGATTGCTTCAAGATGACGTTACAGCCAACACTATTCTCGGTGAAGGATTTGATAGAGGATATATATATAAGCTTCGAGCCCATCGCCCAAAAGAAGAACCTAACGCTGAAACATACGGTCAGCGGATTCCCTGACAAGGTGACCGGCGACGTAACGCGCATCCAGCAAATATGCAACAACCTGGTATCTAACGCAATCAAATTCACGGAAGAGGGTGAAGTCAGCATCTCCGCCAACGTGGAGGAGGACACCGCCTTCCATATCCTCACCATCACAGTATCCGACACAGGTATCGGTATCAGTGAGGAAGACATAGAAAACATCTTCGGAGAATACAAACGTATCATTCGTGAAGGCCATGCCATGCAAGAAGGATCAGGACTTGGTCTAAGCATCGTCAGCAAATTGGTGGACCTGTACAATGGAGACATCAATGTGAAGAGTAAAATCGACGAGGGAACAACCATCACCGTCACCATAAATCTACAGAAAGAGGAGGAAGGAACCGAGCAGAACGAAGAAGACGATTCCAATCCGATCAACGTACTCATATTAGACGATGATGACACCCAGCTCACTCTAATCTCTGAAATACTCAGTCATGCGAACATCAACGTATTCGCACAAAAAGACCCTGAGGAGGCGCTGAAAACGATGGAGAGCCAGGATATCGATCTGGTGCTGACCGACATCCAAATGCCAAGCATCAACGGGTTCGAGTTCGTGAAACTGATCCGCCAATCCCCGCAAATATGCCACTCGGGCTCACTGCCGATCATCGCACTCTCCGCCAGAGCCGACATCTCGGAGGAGAACATCAAGGAGCAAGGGTTCAACGGATTCATCTGCAAACCATTCTCCGCCCAACAACTCATCGACACGATACGCCAACACACGAAGCCGGAGTACATATCTGTCGTTAAAACAGAGGAGGAGGAACCGAATGCGGACAACACGCCATTCTACGGTTTAATCAGTTTCGCCTGCGGTGACAAAGAGTCTGAGGCAATGATCCTTGACTCGTTCATCCGAGAAAGCACCTCCAACGCCAAAGAACTGAAAAAGGCTTGGTTGCTGAACGACACGAATAAGATGCACCACTATGCGCATAAGATGCTCCCGCTATTCCGCTCCCTGCAAAAGAAGGGAATCGTGGAGAAACTTACCGTCTTGGAAAAGGAGGATAACTTCAAGAAAATGATTTCCAGAAAAGAGTTTCAAACCCTGACCAAAGAGGTCAAGATGACCTTAAATGAGGCGAAGGATCTATTGAGCAAATACGAATAAGGTCCGAGGCGATTGCCCCGGACCCTCTATCATCCATAATAATTAATGATTTACACCTTCTCAATCAGGACGGTCGCATAGGCTGCGATGCCCTCTTCCCTACCGACGAAACCGAGGTGCTCGGTGGTGGTGGCCTTGACCGACACGCAATCCGCATCCACGCCCATCACCTCCGCCATGCACTCCGACATTCTGTCGATGTGAGGCGACAACTTAGGGAACTGGGCACAAATGATAGAGTCCACATTGACGATGGCAAAACCATTCTCCTTCAACATAGCCACTACCTTCCGCAACAATATCTTGCTATCCACATCCTTAAAATCAGAGGACGTGTCAGGGAAATGATAACCGATGTCCCGCAGGTGCGCGGCGCCTAAAAGTGCGTCACATACCGCATGGATCAACACGTCAGCGTCTGAATGACCCAACAAACCTTTCTCGCACGGAATCTGTATTCCTCCCAACCATAGCTCGCGATTCTCCGCGAACTGATGTACATCATAACCTTGTCCTACACGAATGTTCATAAATAATTGATTTGTCCTTTTCACAAAGTTAAAAAAAATTTTAAATTTGCATAAACACATAAAGAAAACTGTATGAAAAAAATATTCTATTTTATGCTGATGGGAGCCATGTTCGCATCATGCGCTTCAAAAAAGACACTCAACCAAGCGTTGTCTGACCTCACCAAGAGCGAACAAAGTAATAAAGTATGTGCGGAAGAACTGGACAAAGCACGCAAGCATGTCGCCGCACTGCAAAGGGACTCTTCCGCCGCCCACAAGAAGATCGGGCTGATGGCTGAGGATTCCGTGGCTAAATCCAAGGCATTGCACCAAATAGGATTGGAGAACAAAGACCTGAAAGCGCTCAACCAGCAACTATCCGACCGTCTGACCAAGACCAGCGCCAGCAGCGACAAGGAGATCAAGAAACTCCTCGCCGACCTACAGAAATCACAGGAGAAGCTTCAAGCACGTGAAGATGCCTTGGACAAGTCTGAGAAGAGCCTGAAAGATAAGGAGAAGAACCTCGCCGAGCTCCAACGCATCGTCAGCCGCCAAGACAGCATGATGAAATCCTTGAAGAAAAAGGTTTCCGACGCGCTGAAAGGCTACGAAGGAAACGGTATCGAGGTGGTCAACAAGAACGGCAAGGTGTACGTCTCCCTCGACGAGAAGCTGCTCTTCAAATCAGGCAAGTGGGACGTGGACGCTAAGGGTGCGAACGCTCTGAAGAAACTCTCCAACTTCATCGCGGAGAACAAAGATATCAATATCGTCATCGAAGGCCACACGGACGACGTGCCTTACAAGGGCAACGGCAACGTGGAGGATAACTGGGACTTGAGTGCGAAACGCGCCACGTCCATCGTGCGTATCCTCATCAGCAACAAGAACGTGAACCCTTCACAGATCTCCGCTACCGGCCGTGCGGAGTACATGCCTGTAGACAAGGCGAACACTGCGGAGGCGCGCGCCAAGAACAGACGTACAGAGATCATCCTCAGCCCTAAGATGGATGAGTTGCTCAAGGCAATGTCCGGAGAGTAAAAAAGGATGAAACTCATCACTGAAATAACAATTAAACAAGAGGCGGACATCACCTACGAAAGCAGGGTCATGATGTTCGGCTCTTGCTTTTCTGAGAATATCGGAAACCGCCTGGAGCAGCTGAAGTTCAACGTGTCGAACAATCCGCTCGGCATCCTCTTCAACCCCTGCTCCATCAAGGGGAGCATCAGGCGCATCGCGGAAAAGAGACGCTTCGTCTCCGACGACCTCTTCTGCCGAGACGGTGTCTGGAACTCTTTCCACCTCCATAGCAAATTCGCCCAACTCAGCGAAGAGGCTTTCCTGCAGAACGCCAACCGGCAAGTGGAAGCGGCTCATCTCTTCCTGCAGAACGCCACGCACATCTTCATCACATTAGGCACGGCTTGGATCTATGAGCTGTCCAACACCCGCCAAATTGTTGCGAATTGCCACAAGGAACCCCAAGAAATGTTCATTCGCAGAAGAATTGGCATCGAAGAGTGCTCACAAGCCCTGCGTGACACGGTGGCGGCCATCCGCCAAGTCAACCCGAACGCTTCCATCATCTTCACCGTCAGTCCGATCCGTCACTGGAAGGATGGGGCGCACGACAACCAGATCAGCAAATCCACCCTACTCCTCGCTGCGGAAAAAATCCGCGAGGAAGAACCATCCGTCCACTACTTCCCTGCTTACGAAATCATGATGGACGAGCTACGCGACTACCGTTTCTATGCGGAGGACATGATCCACCCGAATGATTTGGCCATCCAATACATCTGGGAGAAATTCACAAGCTATGGTTTCTCAGAGGAGACCCTCAACACCCTATCCCGCATCGAAAAAATCATCGCGGCGGTACACCACCGGCCATTCAACCCGCAAAGCGAAGGTCACCGCAAATTCCAAGAGAGGATCCTTGCCGAGATGGAGGAGCTCCACCAAACGCATCCTTTCCTCAACTTCCAGAAGGAGAAAGAGCAATTGATGCACCCTACCTCCGCATGACGACACGAAATTTGAGTCAACCGACATGAAATTCAATCGTCAAACGTTCTCACGCCTCTCCCCACAGGCTCCCAAATTTGTATTTTTACGCTAAAAGCATTCAATAATCTTCCAATCAGACTAAGAGGTGATGAAACATTCGGAGGAAAAACTACATTTGCAGGCACAAACCAACATCTATTGTCAATTATGAACAGAAAATTACTCACACAATCAGCCATGCTCTGTCTGCTCTGCGCTTCGGCAGGGAACCTCAAGGCGGAGACTCTCTACGATTTCGAAGACGGTTCCATTCCTACAGGAGGATGGGGAACGGAGAAAGCAATCGTCGCGAACCCTCATAAATGCGGTAACACCAGCGGCCATAGCCTCCTGATGGAGATCACGAACTATGGTGGCGTATCCTTCCCTTGCGGTGCTGAGATCGGCTCACAACTGCTGGCGGTGGACGTGTTTTCCACGGTAGACTGCAACATCAAGGCCTACTCGAACAAGAATGACGATAACCTGTACCAAGCCACCAAGGGAGGCGTATGGAACACGCTCTATTTCGACTTCACCAAGCATCAGGGAACGTCGGACGAGATACTCATAGCCCTCGGTGGAGAAAGCGGCACGATATACATCGATAACATCCGCTTCACATCTGACCAAAGCGATGCTGTGCAGTGCTCCGAGAAGAAATTGGACGAGAAGTGCACCGTGGCCATCCCTTACACCTACGGCACGCTCGCCATCGGTGGCGGTGGATTCGTATCGGGCATCATCGCTTCCGGCAAGTCCAAATACGCCCGCACAGACGTGGGTGGCGCCTACAAATGGAGAGCGGACAACTGCTCTTGGCAGCCTATCACCAACTTCATCTCCGAAGAGGACAAGGGTCTGCTGAGCATCGAGGCCTTAGCCATCGACCCGCAGAACGAAAAGAACATCTACCTCTTGGGCGGTTGCCAATACTTCAGCAACCAGAAGACTGCCATCATGTACTCCAAGGATGGCGGGGAGAACTTCGAGACGGTGGACGTGACCTCCCTCATCTTCGCCCATGGCAACGGACAGGGACGTAACTGCGGCGAACGCATCGCGGTGGACCCAAACAATAGCGACATCATATTCTGCGGCGGCCGCGCCAACAACCCGCTCATTAAGAGCGAGGATGGCGGCAAGACATGGAAAGCGGTCACTTCCCTCAATGACGTATACACCAAGAGCGTCAAATGGCCAAGCTGGGGCAGCAACAGCTACCCTACCACCCCTGACGAGAACGGTACCACCGCCATCGTGTTCGACGGCTCTTCCGTGAAGAACGGCAAGACGCAACGCATCTTCGTCGGCATATCACGCACTGGCGCATCCAACCTGTACGTTTCGGAAGATGGTGGCGCCTCATGGTCGGACATCGCCGCACTGCCTACGCAATACATCCCTTGCAGGATGAAGATGGACGGCAACGGTAAATTGCTCATCGCCTACTCCAACGCCTGCGTGTCAGGCACGGCGGGCGCAGTCTTCCGCTATGATCCACAGACCCAAAAGGCGGAAGATATCTCCCCTAGCAAGAACTACGGATTAGGAGATGTGGCGGTCTCCCCTTCCGACCCTAACAAGCTGGTCGTATCCACCAACAACACCTGGATTCCTCAACAATGGGACAACGGTGCCAGCGCCAACGGAGACATCTACTGGACCTCCACCGACGGCGGAAAGACATGGCGCAGCCTGCAGAACAACATGAAACTCACCAGCAACAACGTGACATGGATCCCTGGCTACGCTATCCACTGGAGCGGCAGCTTATGCTTCGACCCGCAAGACGATAACATCATCTCCACCACTTCCGGCAACGGTATCTTCACCTGCGAGCACATCTGGTGCGAAGGCACACCTACCTTCCACTTCGACGTGAACGGACTGGAGGAGACGGTCGCACTGGACCTCGTCAGCGTACCAAACGGTGACCTGATGTCTGTGATCGGAGACTACACGGGCTTCATCCACGACGACATCCACCAGTTCGCCCCGATCCACGACCCGGCGCCCGGCACGACAGGCGGTATCAACTACTACAGCAAAGACCCTAAGGTGATGATGCGTGTGGCCAACGCTGGCTTCTTCTACACCACGAGCGGTCACAAAGGGTGGAAGGAGTGCGCCAAGACCGATTTCTCCTACCAGAACCCTTACTGCAACACCTGCGCACCGCAAGCCTCCAATGAGGGGAAATGCGCCATCACGAAACGCAACGGCTCCTACCGTTTCTTCATCATCCCTGGTCCAGGCACCAGCGGCATCTACTATTCGGACAACAATGGTTCCTCGTGGACCAAGATCAGCGGAACGGACGCCGCCACCCACATCCAAGTGGATCCTGAGAACGACGCCTACGTCTACGCTGGCGGGAAGAACGCCTTCTACCGTAGCACAGACTACGGAGAGACCTTCACCAAGGAGAGCCTCAACAACAACGAATACGGCAGAATAGCCATCATACCGGGCAAAGAGGGGCAACTCTATGCGCCAGGCGGTAGCAACGGACTCTACTTCTCCAACGACTACGGAGAGAGCTTCACCAAGGTGGCCAACGTCAACAGCTGCGAGGCGGTCGGCACCGGCTTAGGCAAAGGAAGCGATTACGCGCTCTACATCTGGGGCAACGTCAACAACTGCGGTGTGGGTCTCTATCTGTCGGAAGACTACGGAAAGAGCTGGTTCCACATTAACGATGAGCAACACCAGTTCGGCGGACCAGGCAACGGTCAGTTCGTGGTCGGAGACTGGAACACCTACGGCAGGTTCTACATGAGCACGGTAGGCCTAGGCATCGTCTATGGAGAAAGAACGGAGAACGCTACACCTAGCCAATGGAACTGCTACGTGGACAATACGGACTGCATGGTAGACTACACCCTGGTGGAGGAGACGAAGCAATCCGACAACATCGCCTACCCTAACCCGTTCAATGTCACCGTCACCATCAAGGGTAATGGTCAGTACCATGTCACGAACGCCTTGGGACAAACAGTGGAACATGGCACATTGTCTGACGAGAAGGAGATGGGTGCGGACTGGCTACCAGGCCTTTACATCATCCAGACAGACCATGGTTTCAGCAAGGTGGTAAAGGGAAAGCAGGAGTGACACATACCCCTTCGTTCGGACAAAGAGAGGACAAAATGACAGAAGCGCATAACTCATTGTGGACAATTTGTCAGAATATAATGATTGGCAAGCTATTTGATGTATATTTGATGTGAACATTAAAAACAACAGAGTTATGAACTTTAAGAATTATACGATCAAAAGTCAGGAGGCGATACAAGAGGCTGTGAACTACGCCAACAAGCGTAACCAGCAGGTTATCGAGCCTGTCCACCTGCTGAAGGGTATCCTGAAAGTGGGCGAGAACGTCACGAAGTTCGTATTCAACAAACTGAACGTAAACACCGAACAACTCAATGAGGTCGTCATCAAGATGATCTTGCGTCTACCTAAGGTAACGGGGAGCAACGAAGACACCTACTTGAGCAACAGTGCGAACGCAGTGTTGAAGAAGGCGGAGGAGATGTCGAAGGAAGAGGGTGACCAGTTTGTCTCCCTGGAATATATCTTGCTTGCACTGATCGCGGTGGATAGTCCTGCGGCAGCCTTGCTGAAGGACGCGGGCTTGAACTACCAAGCCATGAAGGATGCCATCGCCGAACTGAGACAAGGGAAGAAGGTGACGGACGAGTCTGCCGAGCAGACCTACGACGCCCTCAACAACTACGCGATCAACCTCAACGAGCGGGCGCAGGCCGGTAAGCTGGACCCTGTCATCGGAAGGGATGATGAGATCCGTAGGGTGCTACAAATCCTTAGCCGTAGGACAAAGAACAACCCTATCCTCATCGGTGAGCCTGGTACAGGTAAGACCGCCATCGCGGAGGGCTTGGCGCAACGAATCATGCGTGGCGACGTGCCGGAGAACCTGAAGACCAAGAAGATCTACTCCTTGGACATGGGTGCCGTCATCGCAGGTGCGAAGTACAAAGGCGAATTCGAGGAGCGACTCAAATCGGTCATCAACGAGGTGATCAAATCGGACGGAGAGATCATCCTCTTCATCGATGAGATCCACACCTTGGTAGGCGCAGGCAAGAGCGACGGCGCCATGGATGCCGCCAACATCCTGAAGCCAGCCCTCGCCAGAGGTGAGCTGAGAGCCATCGGCGCAACTACCCTCGACGAGTACCAGAAATATTTCGAGAAGGATAAAGCCTTGGAGCGTAGGTTCCAAATCGTCATGGTCAACGAGCCGGACGAGGCGACCACCATCTCCATCCTGCGTGGATTGAAGGAGCGTTACGAGAACCACCACAAGGTGCGTATCAAGGATAACGCTATCATCGCGGCCACAAGGCTTTCCAACCGATACATCACGGACCGTTTCTTGCCAGACAAGGCCATCGACCTGATCGATGAGGCGGCCGCTAAGCTAAGGCTGGAGATAGACTCCGTACCGGAGGAGTTGGATAACAAGGCACGTGAGATCAAGCAATTGGAGATCGAGCGAGAGGCCATCAAGCGGGAAGACGACAAGACTAAACTCAATAAGTTGGAGAAGGAGATCGCCAACCTGAAGGAGCAGATGCAGGACATCGGCGCCAAATGGACGGCTGAGAAAGAGCAGATCAACATCATCCAACAGAGCAAAATAGAGATCGAGCAACTGCGCTTCGAGGCTGAGAAGGCGGAGCGTGAAGGCAACTACGGACGTGTGGCGGAGATCCGTTACGGAAAGGTGAAAGAGGCTGAGAACCGTATCGCCGAGGCACAGAAGAAACTGGCCGACATCCAATGCGCCGATCCGCTCGTCAAGGAGGAGGTGGACGAGGAAGATATCGCCGAGGTAGTCTCCAAATGGACGGGCATCCCTGTCACCAAGATGATGCAGACCGAAAAGGATAAGTTGATGAACCTCGAGGAGGAACTCCACAAACGTATCGTCGGACAGGACGAGGCCATCAGAGCGGTCTCCGATGCCGTGAGACGAAGCAGGGCGGGTCTGCAAGACCCTAAGAAACCTATCGGCTCATTCATCTTCCTGGGCACGACAGGTGTGGGTAAGACCGAGCTGGCGAAGGCTTTGGCGGAACTGCTGTTCGACGACGAGAATATGATGACCCGTATAGACATGTCCGAGTACCAAGAGAAGATATCCTCCACCCGACTCATCGGTTCACCTCCGGGATACGTCGGCTACGAGGAGGGTGGACAACTGACCGAGGCCATCCGTCGTAAACCATACTCGGTGGTCTTGTTCGATGAGATCGAGAAGGCGCACCCGGATGTCTTCAACACACTGCTTCAGGTGCTGGACGACGGACGATTGACCGACAACAAAGGCAGGGTCGTCAACTTCAAGAACACGATCATCATCATGACCTCCAACCTCGGTTCTTCCCTCATCGCGGAGAAGTTCGAGAACATCACGGACGAGAACCGTGAGAAGACACTGGCGGAGGCGAAAGAAGACGTTTTGGGTCTGCTGAAGGAGACCATCCGTCCTGAGTTCCTGAACCGTATCGACGAGATCATCATGTTCTCCCCTCTTTCGAAGGATGACACCAAGGCGATTGTCGACATGCAGATCGCCAGTCTCCATAAGATGTTGAAGGAGAGCGATGTGGAGCTGAACGTGACGGAAGACGCGAGGGCATTGATCGCCCAAGAGGGTTACGACCCTCAGTTCGGCGCAAGGCCTATCAAGAGGACCATCCAAAGGTTGTTGTTGAATGAGCTCTCCAAGGCGCTCATCTCCCAATCGGTGAACCGTGACAAACCGATCGTGGTGGACAGGGACGGAGACCATCTGAAGTTCACCAACTAACCTGCGGGCAAAGCTTCAAACCGCAAGAGTTTATGAATCAATAAGCGATACGCTTACCCGATATGAGGGTGCATGCATAGTTCATACAGAACGTGCCTGCACCCTTTTTTTGAATCTATAATAATAGATACCCGGTAATTTCTTGCCGATACAGGCAAATTTTTACTATATTTACATCGTTTTTCATAAAAACTTGCCGATAGTATGGAATATATTTCAGTCAATCAGTTTGCCGAGAAGCATGGCATCAGCGAGCGAACAGCCCGTAATTACTGCGCTGTCGGCAAAATAGAGGGAGCTTTCCTTTCGGGGAAAACATGGAATATACCTGCCGATGCCGTATTGCCCCAAAAGAAAAAGCGGAAGATTTCTCCCTTGCTTGAACGTCTGCGCCAAGAGAAGGAGTGCAGGCTGAAAGGCGGCATCTATCACCGCACGCAGATTGATTTGACATATAACTCCAACCATATAGAGGGGAGCCGCCTGACGAAAGAACAGACCCGTTATATCTTTGAGACGAACACACTTGGCGTAACCACCGAAAGCACACGCATTGACGATATCTTGGAGACGGTCAACCATTTCCGTTGCATCGATTACATCATTGACCACGCCACCGAAAAAATAACGGAGCCACATATGAAACAACTGCATTCGATGCTGAAGCACAACACCTCCGACAGCCTAAAATCATGGTTTTCCGTGGGCGATTACAAACGGTTGCCAAACGAAGTGGGCGGAGAAGAAACTGCGTTACCACAAGACGTGCACAAACGGATGAAGGCTTTGCTTGCCGCATACAATGCGAACAAAACAATCACATTCGACGACATCCTTGATTTCCACGTGCAATTTGAACGCATACACCCGTTTCAGGACGGGAACGGTCGTGTGGGACGATTGCTTATGTTTTGGCAATGTCTGCAAAACAACATCGAGCCATTTATCATAACGGAAGAACTACGTATGTTCTATTATCGCGGCCTGCAAAACTGGGGACAGGTAAATGGCTATTTGCGTGACACCTGCTTGACCGCACAAGACGAATATAAGAAACTAATGGAATATTTTAGAATATGAGCAAAATCGCAAGCATCTTTTTCATCAGCATAATGCACCTATGTGCATTCGCAGGGTGCAATTCCCCCAAACAAACAGTTGATTGCAGTCCGGCAATCACCCCGAAAACAGAACCATTGGCGGCAGCGCAAATAGGAGAAAAATGGGGCTACATAAATACAGCAGGTAAATTTGTTGTGGAGCCACAATTCGACGAGGCCCACGCCTTCAACGAATATGGTCTTGCACTTGTGAAAAATGACGGAATGACTGGATGGATAGACTGCACAGGGAAATTCATCATAGCGCCTAAGTTCATTGCCTACGTCGATGATTACGACAAACCATACGATTTTGCGCTGGGTCTCGCGCCTGTGGGAATTAAGGATGACACGAATTGCAAATATGGCTACATTGATACAACAGGGAAAATAGTCATCAAGCCTCAGTTTTACGAAGCACGCAGTTTCGCGGAGAATGGTCTCGCCGCAGTAAATGTCGGTGAAGGCGGAAACGGCAAATGGGGGTACATCGACGTCACGGGGAAATTCATCATAGAGCCTCAGTTTGAGTGGGCCGATGATTTCCAATATGGCACTGCGCGCGTGGAAGTGAATGACAAGTGGGGCTTTATCGATGCCTCAGGAAAGTTTGTGGGGAAACCGAAATTTGACAATGTGGAGTATTTTACCAAGGATGGTCTCGCACCTGTGAAATTAGGCGACAAATGGGGATACATGGACACCACAGGAAGAATTGTCGTCGAACCGCAATTCGACTATGCTGACGACTTTGCCTTCGGTCTTGCTAGAGTGATACTTGATGACGAAAGTCGCAAAAGCGGCTATATCAATACGTCAGGGAATATGGTGATCACTCCTCAGTTTGAACAGGCTGTATG
Source organism: Bacteroidales bacterium UBA1181 (assembly GCA_002310215.1). GTDB lineage: Bacteria > Bacteroidota > Bacteroidia > Bacteroidales > Paludibacteraceae > UBA1181. Next base: position 104,578 of record DBYR01000042.1, on the reverse strand, counting down.
TTTCAGGGGAAACGGACTTGCACCCATAAAGACGGAATCGAATGGGAAGTGGGGATTTATTGACAGAACAGGAAAAATCGTTATCGCTCCCCAATTTGATGACATGGGGTTTGACGGAGAGGGTCTCACACCTGTAAAAATAGGCCAAAAGTGGGGCTATATGGACGCTACGGGCAAACTAGTGATTTCCCCGCAATTTGACGATGCCTACCATTTCAACGGGAAAGGTTTGGCTCCCGTGATGATTGGCGACTACGAGCACCGGAAATGGGGCTACATAGACACTACCGGCAAAATCGTCATCGAACCACAGTTTAAGGATGCTGACGTTTTCGAGTGATCAGAACCCTACCCTATTCCTGCCGGTCGTCAGTTTCTCGCTGAACTCCTTCTCCGATTTGGCGGCGAAGAAATCCTCCTGGCATAGAACAACCTCCTTCAGCCCATTGAGCTGCGCCCGCATCGCCGCCTTGGACCATGTGCGCTCATAAAGGTTACGCACGAACCTGGCGTTCGAGAACTCCTCCGAACTGATGTAGCTTTGCGGCAACTCGTCGAAGTACTGCTCCACGGCGGGCTTCAGCTCCTTCTGGCAGGCGAAATGCTTCTCCGCCATCAGCATGAATATTTGGGCAAGCTGCTCCTTCGTGTAGGAAGGAAACTCGACCAGGAAAGGCATACGGCTCCGAAGCCCGGCGTTTCCCTGCATCAGCTTCTCCATCTCCGCCTTATACCCGGCCATGATGACCACAAGGTTGTCACGATGGTTCTCCATCTCCGAGATGAGCGTGGTGAGGGCCTCCCTACCATAATCGTTTTCAGACCCCACGCCCCCTCTGTAGAGGTCATAGGCCTCGTCGATGAAGAGGACCGAGCCATAGGCGTCACGACAGATGGCGGCCGTCTTAGGAGCAGTCTGACCGATATATTCCCCGCAGAAATCACGGGCACCATATTCGAAGAAATAACCGTTGCTGAGCAACTTGCGCTCGGCGAATATCCGTCCGATGATACGCGCCACCGTCGTCTTACCCGTACCCGGCGCACCCACGAAACGCATGTGCATACAAGGTCGGTCCAGCTTATCGTTCTTCGCGGAGACCTCCACCTGCGCCACGATCTCACGGATACGCTCGGTGATCTTCTCCATGCCTATCATTTCGGACAACTCGTCGAAGGCATCTTTCCCCTGGACACCGTATGTGACCGAAAGGGGCTTAATCTCCTCGCAACGTATGGTATCGTCGGAAGCGCCACGGTTCCGGGCATCCGCCTGATGCTTGAGCAATACCGTCTCGTCGAAGACCTTCTTGACGGTGCGTAGTCCGTAGAAGCGTCCATCGCTCTTCTCCTCCCTGATCCGGGCGAAGAAAACCTCCCAGGCGTCCTCCTCCATCTCAAGGCGTAGCGGGTCGAGCATACGCTCCGCATACTGCCGGATCTCCTTGTCCGAGAAAGGCGGGATGGTGAATGTCTTGATGAAAAGGATGTCGGAAAGCGTCTCCTCTATCTTCTTGAGCTCATGAGGCTCTATGTAAGGGACACGGAAGACGAAATTGAAGTTGCCGGAGACGTGCGAGATCTCTAAGAGTAGGTCTTTCAGCTCACGCTGCTTGGATTTGACCATGAACTCGCTGATGTCCAGACAGACAAGCTTGTCATAATTCTCCTTGTCGTAAAGGATGTTCAACAAGTCTTTGACGTTGATCTTCCGTCCCTGCGTCTCATCGGAGAGCACGAACTCGAAATAGAACTTCTTGGTGAAGACGTCCAACTCCACCTCGAAAAGGGTGAGCAGGTTGATGACCCGCGTCAGGCCGCATCCGTCATTGACCGAGAAGAGATAATTCTGCGCCTTGAAACTGTCCAGCGAGTCCCTTTTGTGCATATCGGCGACGACAGGCACCGCTTCGTTGACGAACTGTTTGAAGGAGTCCCAGCCGATGAGGTTGTTGATGTTTTTAATGATATCGTCCAGCTCCTCCTTGTTTTTGAAGACACTATAGTCCACCTCGTTCTTCTCCTCCTGCGGTTGTTCCCCTTCGTTCTTCAGGGAAACATGGACAGAAGATTTCTCCCCGAGTTTATAGTTTATCCGCTCCTCATCTCCGCTCTCGTGAATCATCGCGATGTGGGGGCAAACCTGCTCCATTTTCTTCACGATGGCGTCAGCGGTCTCCTGCAAGTTCTTTTCCGTCCGCACCTTGCAACAGATCAGTTGAGGTCCGCTCAGCACCGTCGTCACGCAATTCTCTCCGAAACAAGACTCTATGAGGCAAGGAATCAATGAACCATTCAATTCGGGATCATGGTCAAACATTCCATCCTTGACTTCTCCAATATCAAATATTACTTCATATGTGCTATTCATCTTCTTCGTTCTATTTAGGCAATCATTCGCTAATAATCACCCAAAGTTATATTTTTCCACGCAAAAAAGCACGTGATTTGAAAAAACGTGGCGAAAGATTGTTATTTCACAAAACAAATGGCTGAATTCCTTGACGGAACCCAGCCAAACTATTTCATCGGTTATAGCCCGAACCACCCTACTGCTTAGGCGACAGCACCTTGATCTCATACCCTATCCGACCAAACTCCTTCTCGTAGTCGGCCACAGAGGCTTTCTTCGTGTCGTACACGATGGTCACCGTCTGGTTAGGAACGGAGGTCTCGATCGACTTCGTGCCCTTCACGAAACGGACGTTGGACTTGATCTTATTCTCACACTTCATGCAGTGCATGACCGGTTGCGTCGTCACTACGAGCGTATCCAACCGAGCACCCTTCGCTTCCTTCTCCGCACTCATGCCACTCAATGAGACAGAGAGGAGCATGCCCAATAAAAAAATCTTTTTCATATCGTATCGAATTTAAATTCACTTCTTCCTTTTCAGGTTAAAACGCATGCCGACATAGGCCATCGCGCCATGGGTAGGACCCCACACCTGCGTGGCGTCAAAGGCTTCGCTCCATGGATTCTCCGCATGCAGTATCGGCTCGTCCATCCGATAGGCGGTCAGGTTCTCGCCACCCGCATAGAGCGTGAAATAGCGGAACTCCCTCGACACCTGAGCCTGCAATTGGAAGTAGGTGGGATAGTCCGTCTGGTCGTAACGTTTCCCTTTGCCGTTGAGCTGACCCGTCACGTCAAAGCGCCAGATATCTAGATTTGTCTTGTACGACAATGTCAGCAAACCCTTCATGCGGGGCGAGAAGGGTTGGATGCGCAACTCCCCGTCGTAGGTGGTCCGCACATCGTTGAACCTCCCGGCGACCATCACCTCCCATCGTCCCGCGAAAGGATAGGTGACATCCACCTGCACCGTATGGCTGTAGCTGGAACCGTCAAGGTTCTCGAAGCTGACGGTGTGCGCACCTCTCGCGCCATCCACATTGACCACCAGTACATTCTGGAAATCCGTGTAGTAATACTCCGCATTCACCTCCAAGTCTCTCTTATGGACCGGCAACAGAAGATGAGCGGAGACGCCCACATTCCACGCCTCCTCCTGCTTCAGACGCTCCGCGAAATAGAAGGTGCGTCCCGACGCCATCATCTGGGAATGCTCCGCCAAGGCGTGGGGCGTACGTCTACCCTTCCCCGCCGAAGTGCGTAGCGTGAGCTTATCTGTAGGCGAATAACGCAAGTGTACCCTGGGTGTGAAGAAACCACCGTAGCGGGAGGAATAGTCCCAGCGTCCGCCCAACATGGCCGTCAGCTTCTTCTTCAGCTTATAAGTGTACTGCAGATACCCGCCAGAGGAGGTCTCCCTATCCAGCTCCTGCGGGTTCAAATACAAAGAGGAAGCCTCGTCATATAGATCATGGTTGAGCGAGAGTCCGGCCGCCAAGTTATGCGCATCCGTCAGATCCGACTCGTACATCAGCTGGGCGTAGCCATTCTTCTGCACCACATCATAGAACGAACGTCCGAAATCATTATCCGCATCATGCCAAGAGCCATGCAGCATCAAAGCGACGGATGTGTTTTTCTGATAATCAACGACATATGCGTTCTTCCACTGAACCAAGTAACGATTGGTCGTCACACCCACCCGATAGAGCGGCACCGTCAGTTCGTCCGACTCGACCATACCACTGTTGCGCTCGTCACGGAGCACATGGAAAAGGATCTGGCTCTTCCACCGTTTCGCAAGGTATGACCACCGATGCATCAAATTATATTGACGCTGGCAAGGCGAGTCCATGAAACCGTCCCCGTTGCCGTCATGCTTCATCCGCTGGTCTTCGAAATGGAGCAGGAGGTTCGTGGACAAGCGGTTGTTCAGATGGATATTACCGTCCGCGTTCGCCTCATACTTCAGGTGCGAATTGAAGAACAGGTTCCCGTTGAATTCCTCCTCACCCTGCGGTTTCTTGTACTCGATATTGATCTGCCCCGTGGTGCTCTCGTAACCGTTCTTGACGCTCGAAGCCCCCTTGCTCACTTGGATGGACTGCATCCACGGTCCCGGCACATAGCTCAGGCCATAAGGGATCGCCGCCCCACGGAGGTTCGGCACATTCTCCGTAAGCATCTGCACATACTTGCCGCTCAGACCCAAGAGCTTGATTTGCTTGGCACCCGTAGCCGCATCACTGTAGGAGACATCCACAGAAGGATTAAACGTGAAAGATTCGCCGAGGTTACAGCAAGCGGCGCGGCACAACTTATCCGTCCCGATCTGCTCGACATGGTTCACCTTCTCCATCTTCGTGTTGCCCGCAAATGCGCCAACCTCAACCTCCTCCAACTCGGCAGTCTCAATGTCCCACAACTCTTCCTCCTCGCCCCACACAGCGGAGCAAGGCATCACAAGGAAGAATATAACACCTAAAAAACTTTTTATATCAAAAATCTTATCCATAACTTACATCTGCCAAAGATAACAAATCCATAAAAATATCCACCATAAAAACTTATTGTTTCTGTTCTTGCAAGCCTGCTGTTCAGAATAAAACAAAGAACGAACCATTCAGCCAATGCTCGTCGTGCCTATCCGTTTGCGGAGAGTTCATCGCGCAAACCGAGTTGAATCCAATCTCCTTGGCATATGCCACATCCTCCAATCGATGGCCCGAGATGTTCATATACCTCAAACGCATTCCCAACCCTACTTTTCTGAGATGATACACGTAGGTCAAGTCAGCCGAAAGCATATCATATTCAGCGGCATAATATGCGTAAGGAGCGAAACATGTCTGGAAGTCAAGATGTTGGATGCTTGACGTCTTTATATCCACCTCGTAGTCATGTTGTTTCACCATCTGATGGGCCCAATTCACACCTATGGACAATTCATGCTTAGGAGAAGACAATCTATAATCGATGCGGGGGATAACACTGATGTTCTTATTGATGACAGAGAAATCGTAAAAAGAATTTTTTTCGCTTCTATAGCAATAACCCATTCCACATTGGACACCTAAGGTATTGTATTTACCGAACGAGACAGCATATCGCAGAGCGGTTAAGCCTTGCGCCGCGGAAAGAGTATAATACTGGTTCTCTGCGATTTGCCGATAGTCATAGGTTGAGGTCGCAACATTGGTGATAAATTTTTCATACACACGCTCGTAACCCAACCGCTTTTCAATCATGTTGTCGCTAAACAACGACAATACGTTTCGTTCATTGATTTTCCACCTAATATCGATTTGCGGAGTGAATGTTGTCGTACGCCTCCCATACGAGCTTATATAATCGCTTTCCTCGACATTCATCTTATCGATTTTCAAGCCCATGTTTAGGCTTGTGTTTATCTTTTTGTCTGTGGGTGAAGCATACGAGAGGTGAGATCTGAATCCATTGATGTAATACATTCGCGAGCGTCCCATCGCAACGGTACTTTTCTTGTTGTCGTAAAGACCAAACCCATATAAGGCGAAGAAGCGTTGCTGTTCGCCTGGTCTCCAATAACTATCACTCTCATGCTCCTTGTTGCGAAGGTATTTGGCCTCCACCATTAGGCTTTGGCCTTTAGGCGTTCTATAGCCAGCATCAAAGCCAAGCTGAAGGAAAGTTGTATTGTTTTTCAACCGAGGGTCGGTCATTCTATGGGCCAACTCACCATCGAATTGCACGATGGCTCCGAAATAGACTTTATCGAGTTTCACACCATAACCGCCCTCTATCGCATAGTATTCGAAATTACTGTCTCCACCCGTCGAGTCGGTCAGCATGTACGGCCAATAGAGTTCGGGGTAACGCATCGCGCTCCAACTGATCTCCTTATGTTTTCCCCTGGCGTATCGGACGGTTCCATACAACGTTCCATGCTTCCCGAAATCATGGGTTCCGTGTCCGTACAACCTCCAATCCTCATTGGATTTTCCTTCGTATGGGATGAAATCGCCCTTCGTTTTCCCTGAGCCCAATGACGTCAGTACAATGTTTTGCTTGCCATAAAAACGTTTCGGAAGAAAGGTTGAGTCCAAGTCCGCCTTCACCGAGTCCCTCTCCGCATTGACCATCGCATGATAGACAGGATGCAGCCTCAACGCAGCGCTTTTTCGCACATCGATGGAAGTCGACACCTCCGTCCATCTCCTTTCCGAAGGAGAAAGAGGAGTGGTTTGCCATTCATATATCGGCGCCTCCTGCCCCAACGCAGAAGAAACCATCAACAGCATGATTATTAATATTTTAAATAATTTATAAATCATTTCGCTTCGCTATTTTTAGTTTTACCCAAAGTCATAACCATTTCCATCCCGAAATATGGATTGCTCCATTCCCGATTTGTCTTCGATTTTTGATCGTTTATATATTTAGGATGGACATCCAAGATTCCATTGACGAAGAACGACAGCTTAACCACATCGTTCAATTCCTTCGTCGCCTTAATATTCCAGAGCAGATAAATCGGCTTCTTCTCCGTCTCATACATACTGGTGGCACTTTGCCTGAGTAGTTGGAACCACTGCGTCTCCTCCTTCGAGTTGATCTTCCGCCGCTCCGCCTCGGTCACGACATGCGTATTTCCCTCGAAATCGATATAAGCGTACGGCGTTTTCTTGTATATCCCCTCGTAATTATCCGTCTTTTGCTCCGTTTGGAACCACACCAGCTGGAAGAAGTTCGTGAAGATGAGCCTGAACTTAGGGATATGGGTATTAAACCAGAAATTCGTATTGAACTGTTGTTTAATGTTTTTGCAGTCCAGATCATACAATCCGACATAAGGGTACTTACTGTCTCCCACCCTACTGTTCGGATAGAAATAGTCCGGTTGATTGGTGCCATACGTTGTTTTGTAGTATGCGCCGTTCACCTCCACATTGGTCTGTATAGCCTTTATCTTAGGGAAGATCAAGCGGTATTCGACACCGTTCTTCACGATTTTCTTACTGTTCATCACCTGCCGGTACAAAGCGAATTCGCTGAACGTAGAGGCCACATAATCCTCCTTGTCCGGTTTCTTCCCGGAGATGTCGGCATCCTCCCTTAGCTGGTTGTAGTATGGGTAGGTTACGGGCGCATAGAAGCGGAAATATTCGAAACCCGTATTGCTGAACTCATGGAAAGCGGTCACAGAGACCTCAAAGCTCTTATAGCTAGCGTCATAGCCAACTTCTATTTTTTGGTTCTTATTTTCCCGCAACTTTTTGTTGGTCGCGTCGTAAATCTGCGTATAAGTGATCAGATGCCTATATTCCGGGTTATTCGTATAGGCGTTCAACACCCAAAAATCCTTGTACATTTTTTCCGGATAGAGGTAGTCCAACGTGGGGAGTTTGTTTTCCTCTCCGTATCCGAAGCGGAGATTGCTTTTGAACTTTTTTCCGAAGAGATAACTGAAATTAATGCGCGGCTCGCTAAGCATCTTGTGGTTCAGCACATAGTCATCAGGAAGATTCAACATTTCCGTGAGGCGCCCGCCCGCCTCCAACTTAACAGAATGGGACTGAGAGGGTTTGAATGTCAGGATGGCTTGCAGATAAGCGCCGAGCACCTCCAATGCGGGAATGCTCCAATTGGCACGTGGACGCATATAGGTATTGTCGGAAGGGAATGGCGGATATTCCGGGTTGGCCATGACCGCACCGTCGCCCTTGTTTTTGCTCGAATGGAAATCCGCGCCATACTCCAGGTTCAGGTTCCACTTCTGGCTGAAGGAGAGACGGCTGTTCAGATTGAGCTGCATATAGAAATTGATTGGAGTATTCTCCACATAGTAGTCGCTGTAATACATGGTCGGAAGATAGTAACCCTCATGCTCGCCCTCCTCGTACGATTTAGGCATGCTCTTCGGATTGGCGGTGATCACGCAATAGTGGCGGTCTATTCGGTCGTCGACACGGTTGAGCGAATTGATCCATTCCACATTGTCGATCCAAGCCTTTCCAAGGTTCAGTTTACCCTTCAGCATAAGGTCAGTTTTATCATAGTCCGCCTTGTAGGTTTCATTGTATTCGTAAGTCAATTCATCCTTCTTCATCTTATTGGCGGAAATCGTTTGAGCGACTTTCGCATCCAAGTCCAACGAATATCCATCCCCGAACTTGAACTTGTTGTTGTAATAGGTTTGGGCCGTGATGCGAGTGAACTTATCCATCTCATCACGGATGTCATCCACCGCATGCAGGTAATCCACGCCCGCATATAATGTTCCGGCTTTATCCCCAAGTTTAAATCCTTTCCCCGCATAAACCAATTTATTATTCAGATCCACTTTTGTCCTGACACGCAGAGGAGACACTCCCGACTTAGAGTTTATTTTAATCAATCCGCTAGACAAGTTGCCATAGCGTGGGGAACTGATACCCTTGGTGTATTCGATGCTATGGATATGATCGGTTGATACATACCTGAGATCAGAGCCGGAATTGGTGCTCGACCGTTCTTTGATCTTGCCATCATAGTTAGAGCTTTCGTTCCTTTCTTTGTAATCATCGCCCCTATCATATACCATTCCAACCATTTGCGTGCGGATTCCGTCGGAAGTCTGTGGCACACCATCAGAGGACAAACCGATACCGAGGGAGGTGTTTTGGTCGCTACCAGCCTGACGATTGGTGTTGAGGGAGAAACCAGTAAGCGCATTTTGCTGATAGAGGTTGCCCGGCAACAGAATCATGACATCGGAAAGCGAAACCGGCTGCACATATTCGATCGCAGTCTCGTTCACCTCCAACTTGTTCCGTTGCGCTTGCTTCGCCATCACGGTAACCTCCTCCAACTCGTATGCGGACTCCCTCAGTTTGATATCAATGTTTAGATCCGCATTTTCCACTGTCACAATCCTTTTCGCATCGACATAACCATGGCACTGGGTCTCTATCGTATAGGTTCCTGCGGGCATACGTGTGAATTCGAAATGCCCATTTGCGTCAGTCATCACATTCACGCTTGGTTCCTCGATAGAAACATAGACGAAAGGGATAGGACCTTCACGGGAGGTGACATTTCCTGTTATCTTATAGTATTTACCATGCGCATTGCCCCCATCCATGCTTTGCGCAGAAGCGCCCAAAAGCAGGCCACAGGAAAAGAGAATGCCCAGCGTCAATATCTTGATAATCTTATGTCTTAACATTATGACATTAGTCTTTTTTGGAAAAATCCGGGACGAAACACATTGTTCATCCCGGATTCATTAGAATTGTGAAAAAGTAATTTTATAAATTCGCCAGAAGTTCGTTGTTTATTTTCTCCATCCTTGAGGATAACCGACAAAGTCTTTATGAGGTGACAATATCTCGCAGTCCACAGAAGAGTCGTTCGTATCGGCGTATCCGTCCTTGTCGTTTCCTTTACGTTTCACGAGCAAGCCACTATGGCAACCCTTCACCAATTGCTCTCCACGGTCTACCGTCTGAGGAAGCGGATTGGTCACGATACCAGAAGGGATGTGGCCCGTAGTGATACCGTCCAGGATCATGGAGGCAGGGACGCTCAACATTTGGATCTGAACGTTGTTATTATCCTTATCCTGCACCGTAGCCACACCAGAGTGTTCAGCGAAGAAAGCGTCCAGGGTCTCTTGGTTACCGTTCTTCATCTTGAAAATGAAAGCGTTCTGAAAGCCACGAGGGTGAAGATAGAAACCACCGTAACCACCGTTATCGTCTTCAGCAGGGTAGATCTCCTTCACATTCGGAACGTTAGGATTGTCCACGTCGCTTGTATACATCTGAGGGTCATAGATTTCATAATCCGCGCCACTCAGATCGACCGCATTCTCGTAAGTGTAACCTTCCCAGCCAGTAGTGTCGACCTTAACGCTCAAGACGCTTCCGTCCGCCGCGAATGTAGTGTCACGTTTCACGATAGGGTTCTTATCCGAAGTAGCCGTGTGGTTAATCGCAGTGAAAGCGATGACAATCTTATCGTGAGGCTTAACCGGCACGTCGTATCCGGAACCAGGGATGACGATAATACCATGAACAGGCACCAAGCCCTTTCCGTAAAACTCATCATACCAGCTTTTCTTCTCGCTCGAAGAACCCTGCATGGTACAACCCACAGCGAGGCCGTCGGCGTAAAGCACTTTGTCCGTTGGGTTGTAAAGCACCATGAACTGGTCTGGATGCATCATTCTACCACCGTTTCTCTCTCCGTTGAAGAAGAGCTCGGAGAAAATGAATTGATAATCGCTTGAGTTTGCGACAGTCGCGATGATTTTCGCCTCAACTTGCTGACCTTCAGACTTTATCGTCACATTCTGTTGTCTCAGGAATATCACCTTGCCATCAATATCCTTTTCCATAGAGATATCATAAGTTCCGACAGGGACATTCACATTGAATGAGACAGTTCCATCAGCGTTCATTTCAGGGAAATTGAATGTATAGACATCCTTCGAACTAACCTCCGTGAATGTAATCTTAGCGCCAGCCAAAGCCTTGATGTCTTTCGCCGAGATCGCATCGGCCACATCCGGCGAAATGTTCAATGTAGACTTGATGGTGGAAACATTATTGTCATCATCATCCTTACATGCGGATAAACCGACAGCTGAAGCCACCGCACCCGCAAATGCGAGCATTTTTAAGAATTTCTTTATCATTTTGATTGGTTTTTTTTAATTTGTATAATGGTTTTATTGTTGTTCATTGGTCCATACCGACCCAAGAGATTTGTCCGTTCTAATAGAGACAAAGCTTCCCCCTAGGACTTCTTCAAATTCCCTATTCATCCAAGTCCCTATTCACCCGCAATAGATAACGGAATGGCATGAAAAAAATAGAACAATTCAACGTATCCGCTCATCCATGGAGCGACATCAGGAAATGGATAATAAGGAATTTAAAAGAGATCCTCAAATAGAATATTTATGTTTAACTTTATATAGAAGAAAGACTATTCCATCACCTCAAAACTCTTCGCCTCCAAGAAGAAGACTGGATAATAATCCTTGCCATGATCCTGCATCCAAGCCTTCATCTCATCGAAGTTCTGCTTCTTCTTTCCACAGTGTCCGTGTTCCTTCTCCTTGGACTTCTCTGTGGTATCCGAGCTGCAGCAAGACTTTTTCTCTGACTTCTGTTCCTCTTGTGCGGCCTCCTCCGCCATCTTCGCCTCAGACTCCGCGATCATCTCCTTCGTGATACGATTCTCCTTTACGACGCAAGTATATTTAACGTTCTTGCCGGTCAATGACTGGTCGAATTTACCGATCTCCTCACCAGCCATCACCGTCAAAGCGGTTTCCGACTCATCATTATCCGCCAATTGGCACTTCTTACCAGAGCAATGGCACACCTTCTTGACGAAGCCACGCACCACAACCTCCTTGCCCACAAGGGAATCAAGCTTAGCGGAAGCCTCCGAAGGGAAAAGAATCTCCGCTGATTTATTTCTACAACACTCTGGAACACCCTCTGTTGAGCACTGTTCATTCACTTTTGTTTCCGACTTACTACAAGAAAAAAGGGAAGCGGAAATCATAACTGCTAAAAAAATCTTTTTCATCACAAAAATCACATGTTTTAAATTCACCGCAAAGATACAAGCATGCGGAAGGGGGCGACAATCCCCATATAATGGGAAAAGAAGCGCTTCGATTCATAAAAAATGACTAACAACAAATAGGGACAAAACAAGCGAAAAGGAAGGAAAGGAAAAACAAAAGCCGCTGATGGAAGACCACCAGCGGCTATTAGAACTCGTATAACAAAGCCGATCAATCCACCAACTTATTCGTCTCCGTGTCAGGGAAGACGACCGTAGGCTTGAACGTCTTAGCCTCTTCGAAATCCATCGTGGCGAACGTCATGATGATGACGACATCACCCTTCTGCGCCATGCGGGCAGCCGCACCGTTCAGGCAGATCACGCCACTGCCGCGTTCGCCCTTGATGATATACGTCTCGAAGCGGGCACCATTATTGTTATTAACGACGAAGACCTTCTCGTTCTGGATCATATTAGCGGCATCCATCAAATCCTCATCGATCGTGATGCTACCGATGTAGTCCAGATTAGCTTCCGTCACCTTCACCCGGTGAATTTTAGATTTCAGAACCTCGACCAACATATCTTACTTCTTGTATTGGATATTATCAATTAGCCTAACCTCACCACAATAAACCGTGATGCAACCCGTGATTTTATCAGCGTCCTTCCAAGACTTAACGCTCTGCATCGTCTCGGAATTGACGATTTCATAATACTCCACGTTCAGGATGCTATCCTTGTTGATCTCGTCGATGACCCATTGCTTCACCTCCTCCAAGCTCTTGGTGGCAGCCATTTCGACGCTTTTGAACAAAGTTTGGGAGATACGCACGGCACGCTTCCTTTCGTCCTTGGAGAGGCGCATATTACGGCTGCTGAGCGCCATGCCATCCTTTTCACGTACGATCGGGCAACCCACGATCTGGATAGGATATTTATAATCCTTCACCATCTTACGGATGATGGCCAACTGCTGGTAATCCTTCTCGCCGAAGTAAGCCTTACCCGGCTTCACGATATCGAAAAGGCGGCTAACCACCTGGCCCACACCGTTGAAGTGGCCCGGGCGATGGACACCCTCCATCACCTTATCCAGCTGACCGAAATCGAATACCCTCGTGTCAGGTTTCGGGTAAATCTGTTTCACGGACGGAGCGAACATGATCGTGCACTTCGCTCCCGCCAGCAAGGCCGCATCCGCCTCCAGTGTGCGCGGGTATTTCTCCAAATCGGTTTGGTTATTGAATTGGGTAGGGTTAACAAAAACGCTTACCACACACACATCATTCTCTTCGACACACCTTTTCACCAAAGAGAGGTGACCCGCATGCAGGGCACCCATCGTAGGGACGAGACCAATGCTCTTGGACTCCGCACGTAATTTTTGCAGCGCATTTTCAAGTCCCTTTGTAGTCTTATAAATCTTCATGACCAAATAAAATTTTTCAATCCCAAATTGGACCACAAAGGAAAGCAATAAATCGAAGAAATGAAAAGAAAGAAATGAAAATTTGGCTTTTAATCACAAAATTCATACCTTTGCATTACGAGAATTGAAAAAAAAAGATGGACAGTGTAAAAGTTTTATACATCTCACAAGAGATAACGCCGTATCTCCCAGAAACGGAAATCTCCGTGATTAGCAGGAAATTACCGCAGGCTATCCAAGAAAAAGGGAAGGAAATCCGCGCGTTCATGCCACGTTTCGGAAACGTGAACGAACGTAGGAACCAACTCCACGAGGTGATTCGGCTATCGGGCATGAACATAATTATTGACGACACGGACCACCCGCTGATCATCAAAGTCGCGTCCATCCAATCGGCGAGGATGCAAGTCTACTTCATAGACAATGACGATTTCTTCCAAAGGAAATACACCATTGCGGACGAGAACGGGGAGTTCGAGGATAACGAAGACCGCTCCATCTTCTTTGTACGCGGTGTTTTGGAGACCGTAAAAAAGCTACGCTGGACACCGGACATCATACACTGTCATGGATGGATGACCGCACTGACCCCCATCTACATCAAGAAAGCGTTTAACACAGACCCATTCTTCAAAAACTCAAAAGTCGTGTATTCACTTTATGGCGACGATTTCCAACGTCCTTTCTCGGACAACTTCGCACAAAAGTTGAAGTTGGATGGAATCAGCGACGAGGATGTCAAATCCATCGCAAACAAAGCCGTCACATATACGGACCTGTCAAAGTTCGCGGTAGACTATTCGGACGCCGCCATTGTGGGAAGCGAGAGTGTGAACAAGGAGCTGTTGGCACACATCGAGCAATCGGGCAAACCATACTTGCCGTTCCAAAATCCTGACACTTACGTAGACGCTTACAACGAATTCTACGACAAAATTTTGGCAAAATAAACCATCTAAACATACAAGCATTAATGAGACTACACAAGTTACCATTATATGCGATGTGCCTAACAGGCATATTGATGAGCAGCTGCGAGGAAGACAGTGCGATTGGTTCATCTATCCAACCAGAGGAGGATATACTCACCGCACACCATAACCACATCAACATCAGCACGAGGAGCGTCGTCTCCGACTCTGTTCTAAGCAAGGCAGATTACTTATTGTTCGGCAGGTACTCCGATGACATCTTCGGAGAAATCGAGGCGGAATACATGACCCAACTCGACGCACGCATAGGGGGTATCATACTCCCGGACACCACCGTCGTCTCCTACAGCTCCGCCACCACAGGAATCTTAAACACCATCTTGCAGGACCTCGACAGCAAATTCGGCAAAATCACAAGCGTCAACAACGCAAGGAACTTCACCATAGACTCGACAATATACCTCATGCAATATTCCTCAGGGTTCTGGGGAGACTCCACAACGCTACAATCCGCACAAGTGTACGAATTGAATAAAGCGATGGACAAGCCAAAATATTACACCAACACAAATCCAGAGGATTATTGCGACCAATCCCTCCTCTTGGGGGAGACCAACTATCAGATCCAAAACAAGAGAGAAATCAGGATACCTTTGTCCAACGATTTCGGGAAACGAATCTCGTCCTTCTACACAAATGGGTCGGGCACAACCCAATCAGACTTCAACGAATACTTCAGAGGCGTATATGTGAAGCAAGCATTTAACGAAGGCACAATCCTCAAAGTGGACGTTTCCGGCATATTGATATACTACCACTACGATGCGGACATCCATACGACCGTTGGAGGAAAAGACACGATGGTCACCTCCGAGAGCCTTAAAGAGAAATACGGCACGACACCATTGGTGACATCCTATTTCTTGTCGGGCAACAAGACTGTGAAGCGGGCAAATGTCGTCCGCCACGAAGATTGGGGCGACATGGTCCAAAAACTACAGGAGAGTGATTCCGTTCAAACTTACATGTACACGCCTGTCGGAGTATACACCGAAGTGGAAATCCCTTTCGACGCCATCATGGATTCGGTCAAACAAGTCGCAAAGGACACGACAAAGGTGTTGTTCAACTCAGTCCGTCTGGCTCTCCACAAGAAGGAAATCAACGACAAGTACCTCTATAACGTGCAACTCTTACTCATCGAAAAGGATAGCATCGAGAATTTCTTCCACAACAACAAAACACCGGACGGGATATCCTCATTCACCTGCACGATTGACAGCGAAAAAAACTTATACGCATTCAATTTGACAAGGCCGACACAAAACAAGATAAGACAAGAAGGCGAAACCTATTCGAGGAAAATGGTTCTTGTCCCAGTCGTCAAGACCTTAGACGGAAATGATTACAGTTACAAGCAACAGCTTTGGATGACAGGGACTGCGCTATATGGCGCCGCCGCACCGGATTCGCTGAAGCCATGCGTGGACATCATCTACACCAAAAGGAATTAATGAGAGATGAAAGACCAGTCGAAACCACAATTGGATGAAATCGACATCCAGATACTGAAGGTCCTGCAAGAGAACTGCAAGTTGACCACGAAAGAGTTGGCGGCACACGTACACCTGTCGCCCACCCCCGTATTCGAGCGTGTCAAGAGGATGGAAAAGGAAGGAATCATCCGTCAGTATGCGGCCATACTAAACAACGAGTTGTTGGACAACGGGTTCTGCGTATTCTGTAACATCCGTCTTAAAAAGCACAGCAAGGAATACATCCTCCACTTCATCGACGCCATCCAGAAAATAGATGAAATCGTCGAATGCTACAACATATCAGGAGATTATGACTTCATGCTGAAGATATTGGTGAGCGGCATGAGCCACTACCAGGAATTCGTGCAAAACAAATTGGGTGTCATAGAGAGTATCGGAAGCTTGCATAGTCTCTTCGTGCTGAAGGAGATGAAACATACGCACGGCATCAAACTACCCGATTAACCTACCGCACATGACCGTGCTCCCAACGGACGCTATACCTACCAGATTTCGCATCAATCACATAAGTCACGTTGCATAGACCTGACGCACTCCCTTCTCCCGTTTTCGCATCATTCCGTAAATATTTATCCGCAAAGGCTTTCGGCACATGGTTAATGTCTGGTAAAAGCACCACCCAAACAGGATAGTCCTGCAGTTCGGAAGGAGGAAAGAAATCCACGATGACATGATTGAAGACATTGTGCGTGAAGTTACCGTTCACCCCAAGAGTATCGACATCACCAACCGCAGATTCGCCCGTAGACCTATTGTACCAACCCTCTTTCTCCAGAAAGGCAACCAACATGGAAGGGTTCACCTTGCACCCTTTATAACCATCGTTCCATTCCTCCCTCTGCAGCAATGCACCCCTTTCGTCATACGTGCACATGGCACCGACAGGCACATCAAAGATGGCGCAATACGACATGAGAAGCGAACCATCCTGGCGATATATGTTTTCACGGAAAAGGAAATCCTTGGCAGGGAGGTAATTCATTTCATACAAGGAATAGCGGATTTGTTTTGTACCATCCTCAAGCAACACACTATTCGTTTCCAGATCATTCACCAAATCAGGGTCCACTATGGATGCGCGGGAGACGATGCTATCGTAATTGACGCGTTCCGTCATGGCCTCGCCACGCCCGCCTCTATCTTCCCGATGGTCAACACATGACAACACAAGAGTCAAAAGCAAAAGATATATTACAACCCTAAAATGCACCATGGCAAAACAATTTAAAGGGAGCAGAACACATAATCAACAAAAGCGCATTCCGCAGCCATCCCCGAGTTTTCCACAAAAATAACATGTTTTATCGATTCGCCAATGAACAGCACCATAAAATGTCCCGAGATGATACGGCAGTTTCATTGAGCACATCGGATATTTACGATTTACTATTTACGATTTACTATTTATCTTCCGCCTTGTCAGAAAGAGAATTAAGAGGCAAGAAGGGGGCTTTATGCGTATTGACTTTAACCACGAAAAAAGTTTGAAGGGAAGAAATGATGGATCTTTATGATTTGACCATTTACGATTTACTATTTCATAGACACAGAAAGTCCGAAATCTTCTGTCTTGTCTAAAAGAGATTTCTGTGCATTAATATATTTATGCATATTGGTTTATCATCATTAACCTCAGCAAAAAGTATCAGGAGGGAAAGGAATGAAACAAAAATGGGAGGCTGAAACCAGTCTCCCATTCTGTAGCGGGGACGAGAATTGAACTCGTGACCTCCGGGTTATGAATCCGACGCTCTAACCAACTGAGCTACCCCGCCATTCTCAAATGCGGTGCAAAGGTACGCTATTTTTCCTTAGACTCCAAAGGATTTGGGAAGAAAATATCCATGGAATAAACTTTTTTTTGAGAGGAGGCGACATGTCTCCCAACATGGAAACGTAACTCTTTGACAGGACGATTGTTGTCGAACGCATTGCGGGGAAAGTGATTTGCGTAGAGAAACACACAAAGCTATCCATATTAGTCAAGAAATAGAAGAAGGGCGCAAAATTAAGCAGGCGAATTCGCTCATATTAGCAAAGAATCGATAACTTAGATTAATCAATACAATAAAACAAAGTATAAATCTAAATGAATTATTATCGAATGAAGAAAATACCATTAATTCTCGGTTTCCTATCACTGCCGGCACTTGGTTTTTCACAGTCTGCGGACAGGAACTCATTAGGATTTTTCACCATCGCAGGATATCCATATTGTCAGATGGAATGTAATTCACAGACCTCCTGCATCGTCACGGACCATATCGTTCCGATACAATATGGCAGTTCGACGAGTTACATCAAAAACGCGTTAAACATCGCATGTAGCTATATAACGGACGTATATAGCCCCGATGGAGCAGACATTGTCGTGGCGGTAAACGATTTCTTCGAGAACCAAGGAAAAATCACGTACTACGACGCGAAGGAAAAGAGACCTGCGCCTCGAAATGAATCCAGGCAATCAACGACGATCAAAATCGGCAGTTTCACGCTCTCGACAGGTTCCTCCGCCCCTAAGCCTACACCTCCGCCGGCAGAGCACCAATACGTTGCACGAGCCACAAAAGAGGTAGGGTTCACCATAGAGGTCAAATTCAAAAACCAGTTGGTCTTTACAGACACCATCTACTCCATGCAAGAGTTTGAGTCCAACGCCTATCCCAACAAAAAAATGGCCGAGGACCAATTGGTGGAGATGTTGAAAGGATTCAATTTGTCGGGGCAGATGAAAGCCTACGAGCCATTCTTGTCCAAGGTGGTAGGAGCAACAGCGCTGACGTCATTAAACTTCAAAGTCTATGGTGTGAAGGTGAGAAAGAAATGCACGGTGGACTATTCGGACATCAATGCGGCTTACGACAACTTCGAAAAAGCATTCGATTACCTAAAAAAACGGCAGTGGGAGATAGACGATTTCAAAGAGAAGGCGGCCTCCTCCGTGGCGGTATGGCAGAAAGCCATCGAAGAGTCCAAAACGCCTAACAGCAGGATCAGCACTGAATTATGCGCCGCAATGTATTACAACATGGCGGTATACTCCGCACTCTGCAAGGATTTCACCGCATCAGTGGACTACTTCAAGCTGTCAGACAAAACATTAGTTGACTTTGGCGACGCTTTACGGATGTCCAAGCTGGCTCAAACGTGGGTACAAGCGAAGGAAAACTACGAAACAATGATGAAAGGGAACTAAAATCACACATGACACAAGCGCAAAAGAGAGGCCACACATGAGCCTCTCTTTTTTTACCATTTGCCTACTCTTCTACAGCCCACCACCATTAGACGTAACCATATAACCATTTACCACCTCGTAAAAATTCCCCTTGTAAAATACGCATACAATTCGTATCTTTGCGACGTTTCCTGAGGTATAAAACAAACAGAACGATGCTAAGACGCTTATCTATACAAATAATCATATGCCTATGTCTAATTCTCCCCTTTAACGTTCAAGGAGAGACGATGCGTTTTTCAGCTCTGAAGACTCAGTCGAATACCCCCTATAGCAATATAAACGACTTATATTCGGATAGTTACGGAATCATTTGGTTGGCTACTGAAAACGGTCTGCTCCAATACAACGGATACGAATACACCAAATGCGAGCAGGACACATCGGCCCAGGTGCACTACAACGATTTCAGAAAGATATACGAAGACTCACGTCAAAGGCTGTGGGTCTGCACGGACAAAGGGTTGGCCATCTACGACAGAAAGGTAAAAAAATACATCCACATAGACCTGCAAGTATGCAACACCTACGTGAACGGCATAGAAGAGGACAAGGATGGACACCTTTGGGTATTGAGCCAATACGGCATTGTGGAACTGGACCAGGAGGGAAAATACCTGGCGAGATATGAATTGCCTCACAACTTCAACAGCCTCGTCATGGACGGAGACTTGCTATGGATTGGATCACACCACGAAGGGCTCTACACATTCCATCTCAAAACGAAGGAAATCAAACGCATCACGCTGCCCCACCCTAACGTGCAAGCGCACAACCCTCGCATACACACGCTGATGATTGCCTCAGACGGCAACCTGTACATAGGGACACGCAACGAAGGATTGATCATCTACAATCCACGGACAAACACACAACATAGCTACAACAGAGAGAACACCCCAACCCATATCATAAGCAATTTTGTCGCCAAGATATACGAGGACTCACAAAAAAGGGTTTGGATCGGTTTCGTAAACGGCAAGCTGATCGTCTACGACCCTCAGACGGAATGCTTCACGAAGAGCCAAGTGACCCTTCCGTCAACCGTGGACCGATTGACCATCAACAGCATCACGGAAGACAATCGACACAACATCTGGATAGGCACACACCACTATTGGCTCTTCTTCTCAAGCAGCACATCCAACAGTTTCAACTACTTCAAACACAGCACAAAAGATCCAAACAGCATATCCAACAATGCAGTGACAAGTTTCTGCGAAGGTGACGAAATAATCATGATCGGAACAGATGGTGGCGGGTTAAACACCAAAGAGAGAAACACCAACTCGTTCAAGAGCATAAAGGACTTCGGCAACATCATCCTGGACGTGAAGCAGGGGAAAGAGGACGAGTTCTGGTACGCCACCTGGGGAAACAGCAACATAGGTGTCACCAAGTACAACATCAAGACGAACCAGAGGAAGACCTACTCCAAAGGTGAAGGCGACAACACGCTACCGACCAACAACATACACCATATCTTAGTCGAAGGCGACTCCGTATGGATCACCACCGATGGCGCCGGCATTTGCCTCATCAACGACGTGACGGGGAAAGTTACCAGCAAGCTGAACAGCCAATCCAGCCTCTTCTCGGAAGAGAATCCGCAATGGGCCAACTACATCATGCGCGACAGCAAGGGAAGATTATGGGTATGCACCAGCGACGGCATCGTATGCCACCAGAACGATGAGAGGCGCATATACACCCTAAACGACAAAAAGGAGACATTGGCGCAAAACGAAGCAAAGATGTGCTTCTGCGACAGCAAGGAACGAATATGGCTCATCACCACGACGGGCGGACTGAACATATTCAACGAGGGAAAACAGTCATTCACCTCTCCATTCGACGAGTATCATTTGCCTAAGACCTTGAACGCCATCACGGAGGACAACCAAGGCAACCTATGGATCACAGCCACCAACGAGGTCATCCTCTTCAATCCCGACTCGAACATCGTGAGGTACTTCGACATGTCCGGCGACCTGGACGGCTATTCCTTCGCCACCGGAGCCATCCACAAAGCGAAGAGCGGAGAAATCTATATCGGAAGCAACAACGGTTTCTTCGTCTTCAATCCGCAAGAGATCACCGGAAAGGAACAATACAAGCCTGACGTTTACTTAAAAGACCTCTACGTCAACGGTGAAAAGATCGAGAACGGACAAGGGTCCATATTGGGCAAAGCATTATGCTACACGGACACCATACGCTTGAGCTACGACCAGAACCACTTCGGCATAGAATATTTCGGCATAGACTATGGACAGGCGGAGAACCTCACCTACTACTACCGCATGGAGGGTCTCAACGACCAATGGATGTTTGTCGGGAAGGAACGCCGCGCCTTCTTCACCAACTTCGACGCCGGCACATACACCTTCTCCGTGAAGGTTTGCGAACAAAATGGAGACCATTGCTCCACATCCAAACCGCTCACCATCATCATCGCCCCAGCCTGGTGGCAGACATGGTGGTTCAGAACCATCGCCCTACTCTTCATCCTACTACTCTTCAACCTAGTCATGAAACTACGGGAGAAAAGGCTTCGGCAAAGGCAGGAGGTGCTGGAGAGGATAGTAACCCAACGCACAGAAGAGCTGCGCACCAAGAACGAAAAGATCGAGCAACAAAACAAGCAACTGGACGAGACGCTCAACCTCAAGGACCGCATCATGTCCATCATCGCACATGACCTACGCAACCCTATCACAGCCATCGTCGGGAACCTTTCCCTCCTGACAAATCCAAGCAGGCAGTACAACGAAGAGGAGCAGGCGCAGAAAGTGCAACAGACCTTCAAATCAGCCAAGAACCTACAAGACCAGATGGAGAACCTTCTGGAATGGGCAAGAATACAAAACAACACCATTCTCTTCTCTCCGTCTGACTACTACCTAGACGCACTCACCAAGGAGTGCGTGACACTCCTACACAACCTACTGTCAGAGAAGGAGATAGAAGTGACCATACAAAACAAAACAAACACATCGGCACACATAGACCAGCGAATGGTCTCCTCCATCATCCGCAACCTGCTGAGCAATGCGATCAAGTTCACCCACCAAGGAGGAAAGATCAACATAGACATCTATGAGAAGGAAGAAATGGTCTATTGGTCCATCCGAGACAACGGAATAGGCATGGACGAGGAGCAGGTCAGAAAGCTATTGCAAGAGAACCACCTCAACTCCACCTTCGGCACGAACAACGAGAAAGGATCGGGGTTGGGTCTGATGATCTGCCACGAATTCATCCTCAAGAACAACGGTCAGTGGAACATCACCAGCCAGAAAGGAGAAGGCACCACCTTCACCATCCGCTTCCCGAAAGGATCTCTCCAACACGACAAGGGAGAGGATGTGATTGAGAAAGAGACCATCACGCCAGACAAGGAGACCTCCATCGCGACGAAGCAATACAAACTGCTCATTGTGGACGACAACGAAGAGATACGCAGTTACTTGAACGAACTTTTCTCAGACACTTATGACATGCTGAGCGCAGGCAACGGAAAGAGTGCGCTTGAGATCGCCACGGCAGAGATCCCAGACATCATCATCTCGGACATCGTCATGCCTGAGATGGATGGCAAGACCCTATGCCACCACCTGAAGAACGAACCGCTCACGCAGCACATCCCAATCATACTGCTGACGACGGAGGCGGGTGTGGACAATCAGTTGGACGGTATCAACTACGGTGCGGACGATTACATCACCAAACCATTCAACGAGAGCATCCTCAAGGCGAAGGTATCCACCCTGCTCAGGAACAAAGAGTTGCAAAGGGAACACTTCAGGAAGAGCATCCTCCACATGCCAAAGCTTGAGATGCCTGAGAGCCAAGACGACATCTTCCTGCGCAAGATCAACCAAACGATCAGCGACAACATATCCGACAGCAACCTCACCGTGGAGTTCCTCGCGGAGAAGACCGCGCTGAGCCGCGTACAACTCTTCAGGAAGTTCAAGGCCATCACGGGGTGCTCGCCTTCCGAATACATCAAGGCGGTCAGACTACAACACGCAGCGGACATATTAGCGAACGGCAAGCACAACATCGCCGACGTCGCCTACAACGTCGGCTTCTCCGACCCTAAATATTTCAGCAACTGCTTCGCCGAGAAGTATGGCATAAAACCTTCGCAATACATCAAGGAACATACCAAAAACGAATAAAAAAGGCACGCCAGGAAACCCTGACATGCCCTTGGATTATCATTACGTATAGAAATCCTACTCGCGGTAATAAACCCTCTTCACTCGCTTGGATATACCCGCCAAGACCTCGTATGAGATAGTGCCGAGCGTATCCGCCACGCCTTGGATCGGATGGCCCTTGCCAAACAATATGACAGAATCACCCTCCTTCACATTAGGGACGTCCGTCAAATCAATCATACAGACATCCATGCAGATATTGCCCACAATCGGTGCGAAACAACCATTGACCAAGACCTTACCGTTGCGGTTACCCAGCTTACGGTTGAAACCATCCGCATAACCGATCGGAATCGCACCGATGATGGAGTCCCTCGTCAGAACGCCCTTGCGGCTATAGCCGACCGTCTCGTCAGCAGGCACCTTGCGTATCTGGAGAATATTCGTCTTCAACGTGCAGACCTCCTCCAGACGGTTCGAATCCACAGCGCTCATGCCATAGTGTCCAATACCCAAGCGCACCATGTCGAACTGATAATCGCTGAAACGCTCGATACCCGCCGAGTTCAATATATGCGCCATGATCTTATAAGGGAACGCCTGGAAAATCTTATCCTTCATCTCCGTGAAGAGCGCGATCTGCTTCTTCGTGTAATCATCAAACGCAGCGTCGTCCGAGCCGAACAAGTGGGAGAAGACCGAACGAGGCTTCACGCACTTCTGAGACTTCAGGACATTGATCAGCTCATCCAAATCCTTCTTCTCGAAGCCAAGCCTATGCATACCCGTATCCAGTTTCAGGTGGATAGGATAATCCGTAATGCCCAACTTGCTTGCCTCCGAAATCATACGGTTCAGGAGAGCAAAGCTATAAACCTCAGGCTCAAGGTTATATTCAAATATTTTGTAGAAACTATTCGGTTCAGGGTTCATCACCACGATAGGGATATGGATTCCCTCGCTACGCAGGACGGCGCCCTCGTCCGCCACCGCCACCGCCAAGTAATCGCAACCATTCTGCTGCAGGGTGCGGGCCACCTCGATGTCACCGCTACCGTAAGCGTTCGCCTTCACCATGCTCATCATCTTCGTGCCCGGTTTCAGGAAAGAGCGGAAGTAGTTGAAGTTATTCACCAAAGCGGACAGATTCACCTCCAGAACCGTCTCGTGCACCACCTTAGCCAATTTATCCGTGATGGTCTCGAAACGGAACTTGCGGGAACCCTTCAGGAGGATAGCCTCGTTCTCGAACGGGAAGGCATCGATATGATGCATGAAACTCTCCGTGTCGGGGAAGAAAGACTTCTCCGGGATGTTGAAACACTTCTCGTGCGCAGATATATCATGACCAATACCGATGAATCGATCCACGCCCTTCTCCTCCACCAGTTCGGCGACGCCACAATAGAGTTCGTCAGGTTCCTTACCCGTCTGGAGGATATCGGAGAGGATCAGGGTCTTGCGCATCTTCTTAGCCGTTGCCTGTTGAGACAAGAAGTCCAAGGCGATGCCCAAGGAATTGATATCAGAGTTATAACTATCGTTGATCAAAAGGCAATCCTTCTCACCATCCTTCACCTCCATGCGCATCGCCACAGACTCCAAATCGGCCATGCGGCTATTGATTTTATCCGCAGGAAGACCCATGGCGAAGAGCACACAGACACAATGCAACGCATTATCGATGGAAGCATAATCGGTAAAAGGAACAACCACCTCGTAACGCTTCTTTTCGTACTGATAAGTGATGGTCGTGGCATTACCCTTCACCACCTCGTCCAGCACCTGCAAAGAGGCTCCGGATTGTCTGCCGTAAGTGATGAACCGGGCGTTAGGATGCATCTGTTGGGCACATATATCGACCAGTTTATCATCTTTGCCATAAATGATGGTGCCGCAACCCACGAAGAGTTTCATCTTCTCGATGCACTTCTGCTTCAAGGAAGAGAAGTTCTGCTGGTGCGCCTCACCCAAGTTGATGAAGACACCGATGGAAGGCGCCACGATCGGTGCAAGGTTCTCCATCTCGCCCACCTTGGAGATACCCACCTCGAAGATACCCAATTGCGTCTCCTCGTCCATCTCCCACACCGAGAGAGGCACACCAATCTGCGAGTTATAGCTACGAGGGGAACGTGTGATACGGTAATCCTCATGGAGCAGCTGATATAACCACTCCTTCACGATGGTCTTTCCGTTGCTGCCCGTGATACCGATCACAGGGACGTTGAAGCGAGACCTATGCGCGGCGGTCAGACGTTGCAGAGCGGAGACCGTATCCTTCACGACGACGAAGCAAGCCCCAGCGAATTGTTTGAAATCCAGCAGCTCCTGCGATACCATGAAGCACCGCACGTTACGGTGATACAAATCCTCGATATAATTGTGACCATCATCACGGACAGACTTGATGGCCACGAACATCGTCTCCTCAGGGAAGAACAACAGACGACTATCCATCAACAGCCTGCGCACACACACGTCAGGATCACCCACCAGGCGACCGCCGACCATCTCCGCAATTTCAGAAATCTTATACATAAACAATCTCCTTTCATTTCAAGTCCAATCATGAACAGACATCAATCATAAAAAAGGGACGATAAAAACCGTCCCATTCAACCATTACATTTTACTATCTTCCTCGTTATCAGAAGATTCAGTTTTCTCCTTCTTTTCCGACTCATCCATTTTCTCCCGCAGTTCCGGAGCAAGCATCTCCTCCATGGTCAATCCGGTGGTCTTCTTGAGATTACGGATCAGGTACCATAAAGCGACCATCATCACAGCCGTAGCCGGCAAAGCGTTCACAGGGAAACTCAAAGCCGTCATACGCGCCAACTCCTGCGTGAAAGCCTCCGTGCCGGAAGGGCTATGGATCACCACCTTAGCCAAAACAAAGTTCGTGATCGTGGAAACAAGGAAAGAGAGCGCCAAGAGATAGGTGGCATTCACCAACACCCGATCGAACTCCTCCCGTTTGTTTTTCTCCTCCAAGATAGCATCCACCTTCTGCACATCCATCAGGTTCTCGTTGTACAGCAGTTTACGCACCAACGGATAAGGCGTCTTAAGCGAAATGAGGATGGCCAAGCCGATGAGAAAAGGGACCGAAGCCTCCTTGTAGGCGATCCACTCGCTCGGGAACTTGAACACACCGATGATGCCCGTCAGTAAGATGCCCACGAAACCGATGATGGAGATGACGTTCGCCTTGCGGTTCTTCAGGAAGTCCCAGATGAAATAGATGGTAGGGAAAGCCAAAGCGACGATAAGTCCGTAGATGGGCCCCAACCTATCGGCGGTGGTCAGTTTTGACAACACAATGACAGGGATGACGATGTTAAAAACAATACTCACGAAGGGGTTTTCCTTCTGTTTCCGTTTGTTGGCCTCTACGTTTTCGCTATTACTCATACAATCTTTTTTTAGGCAAATTTCGACAGAAAAATCGTATTTTGCAAAAGGTATAAAAGAAAGATAGAAAATATTTTCCACAATACCCGATTGCTTACCCGCTTGGAGTTGGAATGTGAGGAAGGAATTTGTAATTTCGCGGACGAAAAGAAACAAAAGAGCCAAGGAAATGATTAACATCTTAGCGATAGAATCATCTTGCGACGACACATCAGCCGCCGTCATCAGTGATGGATACCTAATGTCCAACGTGATAGCCAGTCAGAAGGTGCACGAGTCGTACGGCGGTGTCGTGCCGGAGTTGGCCTCCCGCGCCCATCAGCAAAACATCATACCCGTCGTTTCGGAAGCCATCCGCCAATCAGGCATCAAGAAAGAAGAGCTCAGCGCCATCGCCTTCACGCGAGGACCGGGGCTCATGGGGTCGTTGCTCGTCGGCACCTCCTTCGCAAAAGGATTTTCCTTAGCGTTAGGCATACCATTGGTCGACGTGAACCATCTGCAAGCGCACATTCTCGCACACTTCATCCAGACGAAGGACGAAGAGAAGGAGTTGCCTAACTTCCCGTTCATCTGCCTCCTCGTGTCAGGAGGAAACTCACAGATCGTCTTGGTGAAAAGCTACAAGGAGATGGAGATCATCGGGCAGACCATCGACGACGCGGCGGGCGAGGCCTTCGACAAATGCGCAAAGGTCATGGGGCTACCCTACCCTGGCGGACCTGTCATCGACCGATTGGCGAAAGAGGGAGACCCGAAAGCATTCACGTTGCATAAGCCACAGATTCCAGGCTACAACTACAGTTTCAGTGGATTGAAGACCTCCTTCCTCTACCTGCTGAGGGACGAGATCCAGAAAAACCCGAACTTCGTGCAGGAAAGGCAAAAAGACCTATGCGCCGTACTACAAAGCACTGTCATAGAGATTCTTATGGATAAGCTAAGAAAAGCCGTGAAAGCCTATGGCATCAAGGAGGTGGCCGTGGCTGGTGGTGTTTCAGCCAATTCAGGATTGCGAGCCGCTTTCGAGGACCATGCGAAGCGATACAAATGGAAAATCCATATCCCGAAATTCTCCTACACGACAGATAACGGAGCCATGGTGGCGATCGCCGGGTACTACAAATACCTGGACGGAGACTTCTGCGACATCAGTCTGCCTCCATTCTCGAAAGTGAACATGTAGAGAATTTTGAAACGTTAGTTCGACGTAGTCAATTAGGGGGGGGAAGCTATTTGGAGATGATACGTTCGAACCCGATCAGACGGTCATGGTCAGAGCCTAATTGCCTATAATAGACATAGATTTGATACTCGTTTTCCGTTTCCCAAAAACTGCCCTCGGCACGAGAGTTTAGTCCGGAAGTCATTCCAGCCGGCACAAAAAGGTATTGGAAGTTATAGCCTCCATTTTTCAGCACCACATTCAACTCATATTGGTGGCGGTCGTAACTATAAACCATCTTATTCCTCACATCTAACCGTCCATCGTTGAAAGCTCCGGAGACATACAAGGAGCCGTCCAGCCATGGTTCTTCGGCAGGATAGACGAAATGGACAATCGAGTAGTCAATCTCAGCCTCGCTCCAAACATCCTGTTGATGCAACAAATAACCACCGTTCACATCATTGCCGAACGTGGCCATCTTACCTTCCCTCATCACACCAGGGCGCATCTCCACATGGTAATAAGGGTTATGAAAAGCAATTCGATCCACGCAACCGCTGAAACGGAAGCGGTGGGAGAAATCCGCCACATTATACTGCACACCGCCCTCGAACGACAACTTGCGTTCATCCTCGTAAACAAGCGACTCCGGCTTCGTATACGTAGGTTTCAAGCCACGCACCTCATTGTCATACCTGCCATTTTGACGAACGACCACTGAAAGCTCATCAGGCAAGGCGGTAAAATTCCCATGATAAAAAAGCTCGAAGGAGAGATGTTGGTACTCCTTGTTCACCCCATAGATAGACCGGCCATCCACTTCGCCGACAATATTCACCTTGGGCTCCTGTTGCGAAAAACAAGCGACAAGAAGAGTGGACGACGGATTATCCGTATCATATACCTGAACGATGTAATTACCTGACAATGTCAATTTCACATCATCATTCGGCAGAGAAAAAGCATAGTGGGAATAATCGAACGTAGTATTCATGGAGATATACGGATCATCGATAACGACCTCATTCAAACCCTCCATGTAGTCCATCTCCTCCAAATCGGAGAGCGTCCAGTCCGCATTACAATACCTGACCCTATATGCGAGATGGGGGAACTTATGCGACATCCAATCGAAAGCCACCGTCACCTTATCCTCCGTACCCATGCGAATCACAGGGAAATCCAACGGGTCGGAATTCAAATAGACCTGTAATGTTTTTATGTCAGGAGTATAAGCCTTATTCATAAACTGCTGCGCTTGGGAAGAGAGCATGCACACGCATGTCCCCAAAAGGAGCGCGATCCTCTTCCAGAGAGCACCAAAGCCCGTCACACCTTGAACAAACACACAATCACTCATTCGTCATTATCTTTTTCGGGAGATAGTCCAATTGGACATGCTCCATCGCATTCCACATACTACTTTTCACATGCGGGTTCATCTCCGCCAACCGATCCATCACCGCCTTCATGCTCTCACGGTGGGAAGCCGTCTCGTAAGGGCAAACGACCTTCTGCCCCACATACTGATGCGCCACCGCCAGCTCCGCCAACTCATGCTCCTCGATCAGCGCCAACGGGCGGATGATGGACATCTCGAACTTATCCATCTTCAGTAACGGAGGCATCGTGCCAAACGAGCCCTGGAAGGTAAGGTTCATCAACAACGTGCGGAGGATATCATCCTTATGATGCCCCAAGGCGATCTTACGGCAACCCAACTCCTTCGCCACATCGAAGAAACGCTTGCGACGGCTCCATGAGCAAAGGAAACAAGGAGTCTTCCGCTTGTCGGTGGACATATCGAAGGAAGTGACCGAGTGGATGAACGAAGCGCCACACCGTTCCGCGAAAGAGCGCAAGTACTCCGTGTCAGACTGGTATGGAATGTTGCTCATGGAGACATGCAAAGCCGTCATCAAGAAATCAACGTGTCCCGTTCGCTTATATTGCCCCAAAAGTTCCAGCAAAGCCAAGGAATCCTTCCCTCCTGAAAGGCCAACCAGAATATGGTCATGTTCGGCGATCAAGCCATAAGAGTCGACAGCTCGCCGAAAGGCCTTGAAAACCTTATGGAACAAGAGTCCTTCCTTCGTATTAGACATAAACCCAACTACATTAAGAACGTACAAAATTAACAAAATAGTCCATCCAAATAAAAAAACGGGCCATAAACGATGCCACAAAGAAAAAATATCATCTAAAAACACTATTTTTGTGGGGGAAAACAGAAAAGATATGATAACGAGGGATGACATCATGCAGATCGGACAAATCGTGAAGCCGCACGGACTCCAAGGGGAGTTGGCGGTCACCACCCATTCCGACCTATTCGATGAGATCGAGCCATCCTGTCTCATCTGCGAGTTGGATGGCATATACGTGCCCTTCTTCGTCGAGGACCTACGCTACAAGAACGACGAGACCCTCCTGGTGAAATTCGAGGGGATAGACTCGACCGAGGATGCGAAAGAACTGATCAAGGCGCCTCTTTTCATAGAGAAAAAATATGTGCCGGAGGAGATAGGTCAGAGCGAAGTGGAAGGCATAGACTACTACATCGGATTCCGCCTCCTCGACGCGAAAGGTGCGGAGATCGGGACGATAGAGGGCGTGGACGACTCGTCGGAAAATGTGCTCTTCCTCGTGATCGATCCACAAGACCAAGAATATTACATCCCCGCCACCGACGAATACATCATCGAGATCAACGACGAGAAGAGGACGATGAGCATGAATTTGCCGGAAGGCCTATTGGATTTATAGAAACGAAAACGTAAAAAACGGAGAAAGCATGAAAGAGAACGAGATGATATTTGGCATACGCGCCATCATCGAAGCCATCCATTCAGACAAGCAAATCGACAAGATCATCATCAAGAACGATATGCAGAGCGAGTTGGCGAAAGAGTTGCTCAACGCCGTGAAAGGGCACAATGCCATACAGATCCAGCGAGTGCCACTCGAAAGGCTGAACCGTTACACGCACAAGAACCACCAAGGCGCCATCGCCTTTGTGAGCCAGACGGACTACCAATTGGTGGCCGACCTCGTCCCATTCCTCTACGAGCAAGGGAAATCCCCCTTCTTCGTCGTGCTGGATGGTGTGACGGACGTGCGCAACTTCGGAGCCATCGCACGTACCTGCGAATGTGCGGGAGTCGATGCGATCATCATCCCAGTGAAGGGCGGCGCCTCCGTCAATGCGGACGCTATCAAGACCTCGGCGGGAGCGCTCCACACATTGCCCGTCTGCAAGGAGAGCAGTCTGACTTCCGCCCTCAAGTTCATGAAGAAATGCGGCGTGCGGATCGTGGCGGCCAGCGAGAAGGGCACAATGTCCTACACGAAATCCAACATGAAGGACCCAGTCGCCATCGTCATGGGAGCGGAGGACAAAGGCGTATCGCCAGAAGTGTTGCGCATCTGTGACGAGATGGTCAGCATACCCATCCTCGGCAAAATATCCTCCCTCAACGTCTCCGTGGCGGCAGGCGTGATGATCTATGAAGCCGTAAGACAAAGAAGAAACGGAGAGTAAAAACAGGAAAGAAGCAGAGATGGAGATCCTATACGAAGACAACCATATCATCGTCGTGAACAAAACCTGTTCGGAAATCGTACAGGGCGATAAATCAGGCGACATGCCTCTATCGGAGATGGTGCAAGCCTATCTGAAGGAGAAGTATGCCAAGCCAGGCAACGTCTTCATCGGCGTGACCCACCGCTTAGACCGGCCCGTCAGCGGAGTCGTCGTCTTCGCCAAGACATCCAAAGCGCTCAGCCGCCTAAACGAGATGTTCCGGACCCACAACCTCACCAAACGGTACTGGGCCATCGTCAAGAACAGACCACCTCAAGACGAGGAACTACTCACCAACTACCTCGTGCGCAACGAACGCATGAACAAGACCTTCGTCTACGATAAACAAGTCAAAGATTCCAAACTGTCGAAACTGAGCTATAAGGTTATCGCCCAGTCGGAGAAATATTACCTGCTGGAAATAGACCTAATGACGGGAAGGCACCACCAGATACGCGCCCAATTGGCACACATGGGATGCCCTATCCGAGGAGACATCAAATACGGATTCGACCGCACCAACAAGGACGGAGGCATCAGCCTACACGCCCGCCACATACGGTTCATCCACCCCGTTTCCCACAAGGAGATAGACATCGTGGCCCCAACGCCCGACGACACTCTATGGAAAACATTCGAGCAGATCGTAGATGCGAGAGAAGAAGATGCGCCAACCCATTCAGAAGAAGAAAAACATGAAGCATAGCCTACTCGCCATATTATGCCTACTCACCGCTCTCACCGCCCACGGCGAAATCAGGGAAGAGCGGCTGGTTGTCCTTTTCGACTCGCTGAAGAGCTGCGACACAGATAGTATAAAGGATCAGCTCAACAGAGAGATACAAATCACGCTAGGCGAGGCATTGAAAGGGGACGAGTCCTTCACCTATCCGTTCGACAAAATCCCCAACCTGGGGAAAATATATTCGGACGACAAGAAAATACGGATCTACACTTGGTCTTTCCCTTACGCTGACCGCACCCATGGCTACGGAGGATTCATTCAGACGAAAAACAAAGACAAAGTGACCACTACGCCGCTCAACATGAGCAGAGAAGCCTACCTGCCCCCACAGCAAGGCAAAATAGCCACAAACGACTGGTACGGGGCGTTGTACTACAAAGTTTTCCCGGTGAAGAGCAGAGGAGGAAACTATTACGTGGCATTGGGTTGGGCTGGCTACGACGCCGCATCCGACTTCAAAATCATCGAAACGTTGAACGTTGACGGCAGAGGCAACGTCACATTCGGGAAGATGGCTTTCGAGAAAAAAGGGAAGAACGACTCCCGAATCATCCTCGAATACAGCGCGGAGGCGAAAATCTCGCTCACCTACGACGCATCTTCCAAACAGATCATCTTTGACCATCTCACCCCCATAGAACCAGGGTACAAAGACATCCACGCCTACTACGGTCCGGACTTCACCTACGACGCCTACCGGCAGAAAAAGGGCATCTGGTACCTGGAGGAAAACATCGATGCAAGAAACACTCGCTAAAACATTAGAATATGAAAATAAAAACTGCATTATTCCTTATGACAACAACCTTGATAAGCTCATGCTCCCACGAAGGGGACAAACCGTCAGGCACAAACGAAGTGACAAATTTCGAATACAAGGTGGACAGATTCGCCGACCTGGAGATACTGCGCTACAAAGTGCCGGACTTCGAGTCATTGACCCTCAACCAGAAGAAACTCATCTACTTCCTCTCGCAAGCCGCATTGGAAGGAAGAGACATACTCTATGATCAAAACAACAAATACAACCTGACCATACGCAGGACACTGGAAGCGGTGTTCCTCAATTATGCGGGCGATAGGAAGAACAAAGACTTCGAGGAGATGACCACCTACCTGAAAAGGGTCTGGTTCTCCAACGGTATCCACCACCACTACGCCACCGATAAGTTCGAACCGAACTTCAACCAAGCCTATTTCGAGATGGTCGTACGCTCCATCCCAGCCAGCCAACTACCGCTTGAAGGCTACGACAACGACGTGGAGAAGATGCTGAAGGCCATCACCCCAGTCATGTTCAACAAGAAACTATATGCCAAAAGAGTTAACCAAACAGAAGGGGAAGACCTCATCAAAACATCCGCCAACAACTATTACGAAGGGGTGACGGAGAAAGAAGTGGACGCCTTCTACGAGAAGATGAGAGACCCGAACGATTCCACCCCACTCTCCTACGGACTGAACAGCAAGCTCATGAAGGAGAACGGCAAAATCGTCGAGAAACAATGGAAGGTCGGAGGCATGTACTCCGCAGCCATCGAAAAGATCGTGGGATGGTTGGAGAAAGCGGCGGAAGTAGCGGAAAACGACGCACAGAAAAAGGTGATTAACTCATTGATAGACTATTACGAGACCGGAGACCTGCTGACCTTCGACGAATACAGCATTCTTTGGGTGGAGGACACGGAGTCACGCATCGACTTCGTCAACGGATTCATCGAGACCTACGGAGACCCGTTGGGCATCAAGGCCAGCTGGGAGTCCGTCGTCAACTTCAAGAACCTTGAGGCGACGCAAAGGACCATCACCATCAGCCAGAACGCACAATGGTTCGAGGACCACTCACCGGTCGACAAAAGATTCAAAAAAGACAGTGTGAACGGAGTGACCGCCAAGGTGATCACGGCCGCCATGCTCGGTGGAGACTGCCACCCAGCCACACCGATAGGCATCAACCTGCCTAACGCCAACTGGATCCGCCAGATGCACGGTTCGAAATCCGTCACGTTGGAGAACATCACCGAAGCCTACGACAAGGCCGCCCAAGGCAACGGATTCAACGAAGAGTTCGTATGGAACGACGAGGAGAGGGAGCGCATCAAGAAGTACGGTTACCAATCGGACAACCTGCACACCGACCTCCACGAATGCCTCGGTCACGGTTCGGGCCAACTGCTTCCAGGCGTGAGCCAAGACGCCTTGAGAGCCTACGGCGCCACCATCGAGGAGGCGCGCGCAGACCTCTTCGGACTCTACTACGCGGCAGACCCTAAGATGGTCGAGTTGGGTCTATTGCCTAATATGGAAGCCTACAAGGCAGAATATTACAAGTACATGATGAACGGTATGCTCACCCAGCTCACAAGAATAGAATTGGGCAACAACATAGAGGAGGCGCACATGAGGAACCGCCAGCTCATCGCCCAATGGGTCTATGAGCACGGCAAGACGAACAATGTGGTGGAACTGAAGAAAAAAGAAGGGAAAACCTTCGTGGTCATCAACGACTACGAGGCAATGAGAGGGCTCATCGGAGAGTTGTTGGCTGAGATACAACGTATTAAATCAGAAGGAGACTTCAATGCGGCCAAGAATCTCGTTGAGACCTATGGTGTGAAGGTCGACCCGGAAATCCACAAGGAGATCAGGGAACGCTATGCGGCACTCTCCATCGCTCCATACAAAGGATTCGTCAATCCACGCTACGAGCCCGAATATGATAACAGTGGGAATATCACAGACATACGTGTCAGATATGATGAATCATTCGTTCAACAGATGGTCCGCTATGCGAAAGAATATTCGAACCTACCGAATCTCAACTAAAAAAAAAGAGTTTTTTGAGGCATTAATTCCACAAGAAATATTACATTTGCACAACGAAGTAAATAAACGGAAAATTAATAATAAAAAACATAATCATGAGAATTAAGAAATCACCCCAAGCAGACTTGAACAACAAACGTTCAATGTTCACCTTGATTGGTTTGGTCATCACGCTGGGATTCGCCTACATCTGCTTTGAATGGTCAAAAAGCAATGTGGAGAAAATAGACCCGAGGGAGATGGCCACACAAGCCAATGATGAAGAGGAGCAAGTGGACAACACCACCCAAGACGACCAAGATCAACCAGAGCCAGAGCCAGAACCAGAGCAGCCACAAGAGACTCCTGAGGTGCCGGATATCAAGGTTGTGGACGATACTGTGAAGACGACGGGTACAATCAAGGCCGAGGTCGAAGGTCAAAACAAACCTGATGACATGCCTAAGACCCAATTCAAGGACGATGACGAGGAAGGCGCTAACGAGGTGCCATTCATCAAAGTGGACAAGAAAGCTCAATTCCCAGGCGGACAGGAGAAACTGAAGGAGTATCTTTCCAAGAACTTGAGTTATCCACAGATTGCCATGGACGAGGGAATCGAAGGAAAAGTGTTCGTGAAGTTCGTCGTATCTTCCAAAGGTACCATCAAGGACGTGAAAGTGATACGTAGCGTGGACCCAGCTTTGGATCAAGAAGCAATCCGCGTGGTCACCTCAATGCCTAACTGGACTCCAGCTGAGCAACACAACAAGCCATGCGCATCCTATTTCACGTTGCCAGTGAACTTCGTGTTGAACAGATAACGAGAAGACATAGTTCCTAAAGAACAAATAGTCTAATAACCATGAAGGGAAGAAAAAATCTTCCCTTCTTTTTTTCTTGCCAAGGGGAAAATGAGACGTCAAAACGTATAAATATTCCAAAAAAAGATTAATTTCGCGCTTGGAAGAAAAAAGAAAAACATAACAGAAAAACAATAACAAAAAAAGCAATGGAAATCTCAATGATTGTAGTGTTCCTAATCGGATACGCCAGCATTGCGACGGAACACTCCCTAAAGGTCAACAAAGCAGCATCCGCGCTACTCTTATGCGCCATACTTTGGACCATTTATGTCATGAACGCAGAGCCAATATTATTGGCCAGCGAAAGTTTCATGGAACACTTCAAACTAAGCGACTTAGGTGCAGCGGCGGCATCATTGCCGGACATTCATGAAAAGGTCATCAAATATGTAACAGAGGTACAAATCATCGAAGGCCTCGGAGACGTTGCATCGACATTGTTTTTCCTGATGGGTGCGATGACAATCGTAGAACTCATTGACGCACACAGAGGATTCTCCATCATCACAGACAAAATCACAACCAAGAAGAAGAAAGAACTCCTATGGATGTTGTCCATCATCACCTTCTTCATGTCGGCCGTATTGGACAACCTCACGACAACCATCGTCATGGTCATGTTGCTTCGCAAATTGGTGGCGGAAAAGGCCGAGAGATGGAAATTCGCCTGCATGATCATCATCGCGGCCAATGCGGGTGGAGCATTCTCCCCTATCGGTGACGTGACAACCATCATGCTTTGGGTGAAAGGCAACATCACCACCGCAGGTGTCATTCCGAATCTTTTCGTGCCTTCATTACTCGCCATGATCGTTCCTCTGTTAGTGGAGAGCATATCCGTCAAGGGTGATGTGGTCGCACCGAAGAACACATCCAATACGAGCAACATAACAGACGTAATCACCAACAAGGAGAGAAAGACAATCTTCATCTTGGGAATCGGCGCATTGGTTTTCGTCCCAATATTCAAGACCATCACCCACTTGCCTCCATTCATCGGCGTATTGTTCGGCTTAGGCGTGCTTTGGGTTTACACAGAATTGCTTTACCACAAGAAAAACCATGTGCCAGAAAATGCGAAGGCGAGGATATCCGTGGTATTGAAGAAAGTGGACTTCACCACAATACTCTTCTTCTTAGGTATTCTGATGGCCGTGAATGCTTTACAGTGTGCAGGAATACTTGGCGAATTGGCTGCATTCTTAGATAGGACGGTGGGCAACCCTTATCTCATCGACCTAATCATTGGCGTACTCTCCTCGATTGTGGACAACGTTCCATTGGTGGCAGGCTGTATGGGCATGTATGATGTCACCACGGTCGGCACATTCGCCACAGACGGCGTATTCTGGATGTTCTTGGCCTACTGCGCAGGCGTCGGCGGTTCCATCCTGATCATCGGTTCCGCAGCTGGTGTCGTTGTCATGGGTCTCGAGAAAGTGGACTTCGGATGGTATCTGAAGAACATCTCGCTCCTCGCCCTCATCGGTTACCTCTCAGGTGCAGGATTCTTCGTACTGCAAGAGGAGGTTATTCGCCCATTGTTCGGTCTATAACGAAACACGAAACAATAGAAATGGGATATCCATGGTTTTCATGGGTATCCCATTTTTTTTGTGCATACGCATGGCGGAGACGCAATGCATTGGTCTCTACGGGGGAATCACAGAACCATGGACAACTGGATTCTTTTCCTCTCCAGATCCACATTGATGACCTTCACCTCCACATGCTGGTGTAACGCAACAACATCGGCCGGATTGCTGACGAAATGATCCGCCAACTGAGAAATATGCACCAGACCATTCTCCTTCACTCCTATATCCACAAATGCGCCGAAATTAGTGACGTTCGTGACAATACCTGGATAAACTTGCCCCACCTTCACATCCTCAATCACATGAATCGTAGGGTCGAACTCGAACACCTTAATGGCCTTACGCCTATCCAACCCAGGCTTATCCAGTTCCTCCATAATATCCTTCAGGGTGGGAAGGCCCACCGCATCGCTCACATAATCATTCAGGTTCAGACTCTTCTTCAACTCCTTGTTTTGAATCAACTCAGGAACAGTACATTTCAGCGACTTTGCCATCTTCTCCACGATACCATAGCTTTCCGGATGCACCGCCGTATTATCCAACGGGTTCTCCGCCCCCGGTATGCGCAGGAAACCCGCACACTGCTCGAAAGCTTTAGAACCTAAACGTGGCACATCCAGCAATTGCTTGCGCGAGGAGAAAGCGCCATTGGCAGCACGGTAATCCACGATATTCTGCGCCAATTGAGGGCCTAATCCGGAAATATAATTCAGCAGATGTTTGCTCGCCGTGTTCAAGTTCACCCCAACGAGGTTCACACTATTCTCCACGGTTTGGTCCAAGGAACGCTTCAGCTTCGTTTGGTCCACATCGTGCTGGTATTGTCCCACACCGATCGACTTAGCGTCAATCTTCACCAACTCCGCCAAAGGATCCATGAGGCGGCGACCGATGGACACTGCGCCACGCACCGTCACATCATAGTTCGGGAACTCTTCCCTCGCCACCGCCGAAGCGGAATAGATGGAGGCACCGCTCTCGCTCACCACGAAGACCTGCACCTTACGGTCGAACCGTATGCTTTGGATGAACTGCTCCGTCTCGCGGCCCGCCGTACCATTGCCGATGGAGATCGCCTCAATCCGATAGGCCTCCACCAACTTGGAGATCTTCGCCATCGCCTGCGCCCGCTCATTCTGCGGTGGATGCGGATAAATCGTCTCATTATGCAACAAGTTGCCTTGCTCGTCCAAACAAACCACTTTACAGCCTGTACGATAACCAGGGTCGATCGCCAAGACGCGTTTCTCGCCCAACGGAGGGGAAAGTAAAAGTTGCCGCAGATTCTCCGAAAAAACCTTAATGGCTTCGTCATCGGCCTTCTCCTTCATCGAGGCAGCGAACTCCGTCTCGATGGAGGGCTTTATCAATCGTTTATAGGCATCCGCCACCGCCAACTTCACTTGCTGGGAAGCCTCCGTCGTTCCTTTGACAAACAGAGGGTTCAAACGGTCCAATGCGGCCTCGCCGTCAGGAGATATGTCTACACGAAGGAAACCCTCCGACTCGCCGCGACGCATCGCAAGCAGGCGATGGGAGGAACAGCGGCGCACCGACTCCTTCATATCGAAGTAGTCACGATACTTCTCAGCCTCCTTCTCCTTCCCTTTCACCACCTTCGATTGGATAATCGCCTCATGAGCAAAGAGACGTCGGATGCGTCCACGGGCATTCTCCTGCTCGCTTACCCACTCCGCAATGATGTCACGCGCACCCTGCAAAGCCTCTTCCACGTCCTGCACATCACCCTTCACGAAAGGAAGCGCCTTGCCCTCCACGTCGTTATTCACCTGACACATGAGGATCTTCGCCAGAGGCTCCAAGCCCTTGTTCCTCGCCACCTCGGCACGCGTGCGACGTTTCGGCTTATATGGGAGATAGATATCTTCGACTTCGGTCAGTGTCACGCAATTCTCGATGCGTTTCTTCAGTTCGGATGTGAGTTTACCCTGCTCCTCAATACTCTTCAAGACACTCGCCTTGCGCTTCTCGAGTTCGACAAGCTTCTCATATTGAATCTGTATCTCTTGGATGTCCACTTCCGTGAGTCCACCGGTCATCTCCTTACGATAACGGCTGATGAAAGGGATGGTTGCCCCGTCAGCCAAAAGTTTCAATGTATTCGCCACCTGTTTCTGCTGAATGTTCAGCGACTGGGCAATCAACGAATCAAACTGCATATAATCATTTTTAGTACAACACAAATGTACGAATTTATGACGAGAATAGAGATGTACTGTAAGAAAAACAAAGGAGACGACCCGCATCGTCTCCTAAGATATAACCCAAAAATATTGCAATCACAGGATCTTCACGTTAAGTGCAAAGTTACATGGTTTTCTAAAAGTATTAATATCATTGAACATGACAAAAATAGTCCACAAATCGTCTAAGCACATGGACAATAGAATCAAAAGAATGGATTATTGTGCCAAAAACAGAAACGCCCTCCCGCATAGCAGGAAGGCGCCTCAGTCATGAAATGTATAATCAGATGATTATTTATATGGCTCATCCACAATCATATAGCCTCCCGTCACTGGTTGGAACCAAGTGTCTGCGCCGAACCAATAGAGACGGTTGTTGACAACCACACGCTTGCTGCCCTCTGGCAACGTGGTGACGATATTAGCGTCAGGAAGTACCACATCATCCTCAGGACTGCCGACGATGACATATCCTTGTGCGGAAGGCAAGAACCAAGTCTCGTTGTAATTGTAGTACGTTACACCGTTGAGAGCGACAGTCACCGCACCCACAGGGAGCGTCTGTACATATACCTCGCTTGTCGCAGCTACTGGTCTTTCTACCACAACATATTTACCCACTCTCTGAGTAAACCATACACCGTTTCCGTACCAATAGTCGATGCCACCCAAATTGATAGACACGCAAGCGAACGGAAGAGCGGTCAGAACCAAATTCACAGGACGATGAACCAATTCGAATCCGAAGGTCGGATGTTGACGATAGAAATGTCCGTTGTGAACATAGAATCTTACACCGTGTGAATCAACGAAGTGATGTGCATGCGGGTGCATGGAAGGACGATATGGTCTGCCGTTGTGATACACGATCGGAGAAGGTCCATGAGGTACGACAACCGGATGATGGTGCATCGTTCTCGGACGAACTGCTCCACGAGGAGCCGGACCGTGACGATGTGCTGGGCCGTGATGAGGAGCCGGACCATGATGAGGTGCTGGAGCTGGGGTATGACGCGGTGCCGAAGCATGACGCGGTGCCGGAGCTGGAGCTGGTGCATGACGTGGAGCCGGAGCTGGAGCAGACGCTTGACGTGGTGCTGGCGCTGGTGCACGGTGAGGTGAAGAAACGGCAGCCGGAGAGCGACGAGGGGCAGGAGAAGGTGCAGAAGCTGCCGGTGAACGGTGCTGCGGACCTGCCGAAGGTCTGTGTTGCGGAGCTGACAACCCGCCACGAGAAGCGTTATTTACCTGAGCCTGACGAGGAGCCGCATTGCTCGGCCTGTTTGCCACAGGAGTTTGCGCTGAACGCTGCTGTGCCATCTGTGGACGATGGTTAGATGCCGGAGCATTCATCTGGGCAAGTGAGCCATTGTTGCCGGAACGGACAGCGGCACCACGTTGCGATCCCTGATTGCCAGCCCTACCCATGCTATGGGATGAAGAAGATGGCCTGTTGAATGATGCTTGGTTATTTTGTCTTTGCGATGATCCTGAATTAAAATTGTTATTACTGCGAGAACCGTTTCTCATTTCCATTCTTTGTTGTCCGCCCTGACGACCCCCATGTCTTTGGGCGGTTGCTGAGGTGCAAACCATTACCAATACTGTAATGAGAATTGCGATAAGTTTATTTGTTTTCATGACCGTAATATTTAGAATGTTTTACTTCTTGTTTGTATCAAAAATAGTACAAACACTATGCCAAAACAAATCAATTCTACTGATTATCACTTATTTACAGACTAAACACGCATTCCGATCGACGAATCAGGAATTTTATCCGATGAATCGGTTAATTACACAACGTATATAGGTCTTTTCTTGGATTAATAACCATCAATGGAATAATAGATTTCTTTATAACTTTCAACTCCTTCGGTCCGAAGAGAATATCATCCATACCATATTCGCGGGAGGCGGAAATCATCAGTAGGTCCGCATTCAACTCCGCCACACGGTCCACAGCCTCCAATTCTATCTTGAAACTATTCTTGTGGGAATCCACCTCCTCATACTCGACATTACCCTTATCCATCAAAGATTTTATTGATGAAGCGTTCTGTTGCGCCCTCGTTCCGTAATCATTGGCCACCATCAACATGATATGGGAGTGGAAGTGCAGCCCCATACCGCGGCAGAAAACGCCCTTCTCCCGTTCCTCCACAAGGAAACCGATCGGCACAAGCACACGGTCGAAAGAGATTTGCTGGCCTGGCTTCACAAAATAGTATGGGATCCTAAGCTCACGGCAGAGCTTCAATTGATTAATCGGTTTGTTGAAAGGCGGCACATCTGAAACCTCGAAAATCAGAATCACAGCCTCGACGAACTCCATAAAGTCTGTGAAATCCTCATCTAAGACATAGTAATTGACCGGAAAAGAGATCCTGTCGTTCCGCCACGAGATGAACGTCTCCTCATAAGCGGAAATTGTCTCCTTTTTGTCCAATATACCCAACAAACAAATCTGCTTATCATGGGCATCCGCCAATCTTTTGGCCAACTCCAACGCGGTCTCCGGGAAATAGTCGGGATGAGCGACCACATATATCTGTTCTTTCGGTAATTCCTCTGCTTTCAACATATCACATATCTTTTCATGGGTACAAAAATAAACAAAATCGGCAAGTATCAAAAACGTAGCGTCACGCACAGACAAAAGAAAGGGAGAAAATGACACGCATCTTCTCCCATCAAAAAATATTCAAACAAAAATCACTTTGCTTTTTGTTGCTCCGCATAGCGAAGGTTCAACTTCTCTATGACATCGTTGGTGATGTTCAATGCCTCATCGGCGAACAACACATTGTCCGAATCAGCGTTACTCAAGATGAGTTTGAAACGCTTGTCCGCATTGTAAACCTTGAAGAACGCAGCCACCGTATCACGCAATTGGGTGTTCATCTTCTGCTGTTCGGTCATCAGCTCCTGCGCCAACTTCTTTTCCAGCATCTGCAATTCCTGGTCTTGCTTGTACAAATTAGTTTGTTCGCTTTGCAACGTGGCCTCCGTCAAGAAACCTCCCGACTGGTACTTCTTCTGGAACGCTTCGTAATCCTTTTGGAACTTAGCTTGGGCGTTCGTCAACTCTCGACGCGACTTCTCCTGTTTCTTCAACAAGACCTCATTCAACTGCTTGGCGAAATCGTACTCAAGCAGAAGAGAATCCACATTCACGTATGCGACAGGAAAAACCGAAGGGGTTTCGACAGTGGCACTATCAGCGGTGGCCTCAACGTCGGCGGACGTCTGAGCGGGTTGATCCTGAGCGGGAGTCTTACCCTTGCAACCTGAAAGAGAAAAAACGGCTAATGCGATAACCGTCATACATAATGAGTTAAAATACTTCATATATAATTAATTTATTCATTCAATGTCTTCCGAAATATCCTCCGCATCCGATTCATCTGTCGAGACAGGCCGACTCTTCCGGCGCTCCAAAGCATCCTGCGTCTGCACACAGAAAACGCCTTTCTTCGCCAAAGCCTTGTTGCCTCCGACATGCGTATGGGGGAATCTTCTCCTCTTCGAGAAAAAGGTCTGCACGCCCAATAATAGAAGCGACACTGCCACAATCACCAACGTGATAGCCACAAGCGTTCCGAAACCATTCATAAAAAACGTTCGCTATTAAATCCCACAGCCGTTACATACACTATTAAGTCAACAACGGACTTTTCGCACTACAAAGATAAAAGCAAACAATATTCCATCAACCAAATCGAAGGGAAAATCGACCTTCGGCCGACCCTTTTTATATATTTTTAAGAGTAGGAGGCCATTCTACGAAAAAAAACGGGCATCCCCCAAGGGACACCCGTTCGGAATTCATATATCCAAATAATCAATGGTGGAAGAGACGGACGTGCGTGAAGGCCATCGCCATCCCATATTTATCACAAGTCTCGATCACATTGTCGTCACGTACGGAACCACCCGGTTGCGCGATGAAACGTACACCGCTCTTATGCGCACGTTCGATGTTGTCGCCGAAAGGGAAAAAGGCATCGGAGCCCAAGGCCACGTTGTCCAACTTCGTCAGCCAAGCCTTCTTTTCCTCACGGGAAATCGGTTCCGGCTTCTCCGTGAAGAACTGCTCCCATACGCCATCCGCCAAGACATCATCATAGTCATCGGAGATATAGACATCAATCGTATTGTCCCTATCCGCGCGGCGGATACCTTCCTTGAAAGGCAAGCCCATCACCTTCGGATGTTGACGAAGGAACCATATATCCGCCTTGTTGCCCGCCAAACGGGTGCAATGGATACGAGACTGCTGTCCGGCACCGATACCGATGGCCTGTCCGTCCTTCGCGTAACATACAGAGTTAGACTGCGTGTATTTCAGGGTGATCAGGGCGATCAACAGATCACGTTTAGCCTCAGCGG
Source organism: Bacteroidales bacterium UBA1181 (assembly GCA_002310215.1). GTDB lineage: Bacteria > Bacteroidota > Bacteroidia > Bacteroidales > Paludibacteraceae > UBA1181. The sequence continues at coordinate 60,562 of DBYR01000042.1, read as the reverse complement.
AAAACGAATTCGCCTTGGTAGGGAACTCGGTAAACAAAGAGTCGTCGATCTTCACCTCGTTACGTCCCTGCTCGAAGGTCACTCCGAACACCTGCTTGCGCTCGATCGGGTTAGGCTTGTAGGAAGGATCGATTTGAATCACGTTATAAGTGCCCTTACGCTTATTCTTCAGGATCTCCAAAGCCCTTTCCGAATACCCGGGTGCGATCACACCGTCGGAGACTTCCCTGTTGATTAGGAAAGCGGTCTCCTCGTCACACTCATCAGAGAGTGCGATGAAATCACCGTAGGAAGACATGCGGTCGGCACCCCTCGCACGGGCATAGGCAGTAGCCAACGGAGAGAGCTTCGCGTCGTTCACGAAGTAGATCTTCTTCAGCGTCTCAGACATCTCCACCGCGACAGCGGCTCCAGCCGGACTAACATGCTTAAAGGAAGCCGCGGCTGGCAAGCCCGTAGCCTCCTTCAATTCCTTCACTAACTGCCAGCTATTGAACGCATCCAGGAAATTAATATACCCCGGACGGCCATTCAAGACCTGAATCGGCAACTCGCCCTCCTCCATGTAGATACGGGAAGGCTTCTGGTTGGGATTACACCCATACTTCAACTCTAATTCTTTCGCCATTTTAGCTAATTTATTAAACACGGGGGACCATAAGCCCCCCGCCATATTTATCTCTCGTAGTACTCTTCCGCCCTATAATCCACTCGACGTCCCCAATCATCCACATACGAGTCGTAGTAGACAAGGACTAATGTCCAATGGCTAAGGCGGTCAATAGTGTAGTACCAATCACCATCACGCGTGGTGATGCGCAATTCGCCACCACGGCAGTCCCAATCCGCATGTTCCCAATCGGAATAGACACGTCCGAAGTGGGAGACAAACGTGCTTTTTATCGAGAGCGCACCATCATAGTGGAAATGGTAAGTCAGTTCCTCATTCGCATATTCCGTCTGAGCGATAGCGCCCGGCACATCATCATAGTAGACCGTCTTGGTCCAATGCCACGGCTCTCCCACCAGGAGATCCTCGTCCCGATCATCGTCATAGTATCCCATGCACGAACACATCGCGATGAGCGGAAGGGCAAATATGAATTTGAACAATAAACCTTTCATGACTCTAACATTTAATGGTTGACTATCATCGACTACAAAAATACGAATTATAAGAACTTATCCATACGCAATCGACGAAATGGCCACAATCATGGACGAATCTGCCGACTACGGCGCCCAAGCATCATTGACGATCCGCCCGACGCAACGGTTTCCCCTTGAAGTCATACCCCAAGCTCCATGCGATATATTGCGCCTTCGAGAAATAGGCGGCACGCACACCCACACCCGCATACAACGGTCCATGCGGATGAATCTTCACACCAACCACCTCATACATCCTCGTCAATGCCTCGTCGCCATGCACGAAATCATAGCCAATGTTCAGGAAGAAAGAGAAACCATACATGATCAACTCGTTCTTCGCCGACAAACCAAGATTGAACCGGTCTCGTTTGTCGCCCAACCACACTCGTTCGTACATCTTACCGTCCGCCTCATCCATCACATAGTCAGCATGCGCCCCGACACTCTCATCATACATGAAATCCAGACTCAAACCGCAACGGTAACGATAGGAGCACCTCAGCATGGGAGCATAGCTGAAGGCGAAAATCGGATGACGATACTGGACATACTGCGTGCTCAAATCAGTTCCCCTCCCATCATAATATATCTGGCGGAAAGATCGGGTAAGGGTGAAGTCATGCTCCAAACGCAACGGAACAGCTGGCGGAAGAAGCGAAGTGTCCTTTCGGACACGGTTCTCCGCATCATTCATACCATACATCAGGGCGACAGAAAACGCATAATTGTTCAACCCCCTATTCGGCATGGTGGTGGCGCCATTGGAGAAGTGGACGATGGAAAGCCCCGTCTTCAGGTCAATGCCCCCCGGAATAGTGAACTTAAGATACGGGAAGAGGGAGACATGCGCATTGTGCTTCCACCCAACCGCCACATTGTCAGGGTTTTTGAACCGATCGTAATGGTTCCAATTGGTGGAATATCCGAAGTTGATCTCATAATTGAGTTTGAGCCAATCCGTTATGTGGAGAATCCGCGCGCCATACGTGCCGAAGAAAGAGACAGGCTTTCCCAAACGGTCGTCATGGAAGCGAGGGAATGAAACCCCCACGCCATAGTATGGATTGCGGTAAGTACGGGCCTGCCATTTATCGGGACGCACACCCCAGTTCAACTGAACCGATATTTGCGAGAAATCATGGACTTCACGCTCCTGCGCATACTCCCACTGACGCTTCTGCAAATCGAAATGGCCACCCTTCACGAAATCATTTGTTTGAAAGACACCCCCCACATCCAGCTTCACGCCAAAAGAGATAGGCAGTTTGGTTTTTTGTGAGACGGCACAACTATCTTCAGCAGAGGCATCGACTATCAGGAACGATAAACATCCGAAAAAAAAGGACAACCGAAATAAAGAGAATGTATTCCAAAAGATTCTCATCCTACATTTTTCTTGTGACAGACCCTGATTCTATTTCAGTCTGCATAATTAATAACCATGTCGGAAGAACCATCGCATTCCACATGCGCAATCCGGCACTGCAAAAGTAAGAAAAAACAGCATATTGACGAGGGTCCCATTTGCATTTTTTCTAAAATCAATCTATTTTTGCAAGAAACATAAATGAAAACCAAGATGAAAAAAACAATATCATTCTTTGTAGCATGCCTACTCACCACAATTTTAAGCGCACAGATCCAGAAACCGGTCAAATGGAACATCCAATGTGGTGAAATAGACAAGAACGGCACGATCACATTAACCTTCAAAGCCAACATCGATGAGGGATGGCATATCTACGGCATGCAGATGCCTGAAGAGGGACCGATACCTACCTCCTTCCACTTCACAGAGAAAAAGGGCGTCTCCCTAAACGGAACAGTCGAGGCGGACAAGAAGACGAAATGTGGCATGGATGCCCTGTTCGGAATGGAACTCTGCGAATACAGCCAAGAGGTCACCTTCCAACAAAAAGCAAAAGTCTCCAAGGAGAAAGGATATAAGATAGCCGGATACGTGGAGTACATGGCCTGCGACAACACCAACTGCCTTTCCCCGACAAAAGAGCCCTTCTCCTTCCAGCAAGAAGGTACAGGGAAAGCGGAAGAGAAAGCCGCAACGTCCGCAAACAGCCAAGAGGGCGAGGCAACGTCCGAACCGACGGCCACCATCGCTCCACTACAGCTTCCTGACGTCAATGAGGAGACCGACACTTGGAAGCCTGTCATAGACCAAATGAACGCAAGCGACACAACCGGACAATCGTCGAACAGCTCGCTCTGGCTAATCTTTTGCTTAGGAATGCTCGGAGGCATATTAGCCATACTCACCCCATGTGTATGGCCCATCATTCCTATGACAGTCAGTTTCTTCCTGAAAAAAGACGGTGACGCAAAGAGCGGTCGGATGTCCGCCATCCTCTACGGAAGCTCCATCATACTCATATACGTGGGCTTGGGCGTCGTGCTGACATTGCTATTCGGCGCCAACGCGCTCAATGCGCTCTCCACCAGCGCAATCTTCAATCTGTTCCTATTCCTGCTGCTCATCCTCTTCGCCATCTCCTTCTTCGGAGGGTTCGAACTGACACTGCCGGCATCATGGAGCACGAAGATTGACAGCAAGGCGGAAGAGACCGCAGGCATCCTAGGCATTCTACTCATGGCGCTGACACTGGTGGTCGTATCCTTCTCCTGCACCGGACCGATAGTCGGAACATTGCTGGTAGAGGTCTCCACGGGAGGGAACATCCTCGCGCCGACGGTAGGCATGTTGGGATTCTCCATCGCACTTGCGGTGCCATTCACCATCTTCGCCTTCTTCCCGAACCTGTTGAAGAAACTGCCACGCTCCGGAAGTTGGCTGAACACCACCAAAGTGCTCCTTGGATTCTTCGAATTGGCCTTTTCGCTTAAATTCCTCTCCGTGGCCGACATGGCTTACGGTTGGGGCATCCTCAGCAGAGAAACGTTCCTCTCCATTTGGATCATCATATTCGTCTTGGCCGGTCTCTACATCTTAGGCAAGATAAGGTTCAAGGACGAAGAGCCATTGGAGGGCATCTCCGTCTGGAGACTATTCGGAGGCGGGGCGTCGTTGGCTTTCGCCATCTACCTCGTCCCAGGACTTTGGGGCGCACCGTTAAAGATCGTGAGCGCATTCGCACCACCCATGATGACGCAAGAGTTCAACCTACACCATGCGGAAGAGGCGCAATTCTACGACTACGACGAGGCCATCGCATACGCCAAAGAGAAAGGGAAACCCGTTTTGGTGGACTTCACAGGCTACGGCTGCGTGAACTGCAGGAAAATGGAGAGCGCCGTATGGAACAAGCCTCAAGTGAAGGAACTGATCGACAATGAGTTCATTCTCGTATCCCTCTTCGTGGACGACAAACGCAGTCTGCCGGAGCCTATCACCATCAAGAAAGGGGAGAAAGAGGCATACGTAACCACCTACGGAGAGAAGTGGAGTTTCCTTGAGGAATACAAATTCGGGGCCAATTCAATGCCTTTCTACGTAATCGTCGACAAGGAGGGCAACGCGCTAAGCAAACCATACGGGTTCTCCGAAGACGCGGACGCATTCGCACAATTCCTTCAAGAAGGGGTGAAAAAGCACAAAGAGGCTGCGCACACCCTACCCTTCACAATGAAAACAGTTGGAGAATAATCAAACACTAATCAAGCCAATAGAATGATAGAAGACCTTTTAAAGAGACGATCCATCCGCAAGTTCAAGGCAACCGAAGTGCCGGACGAGCTACTCAACGAATTGTTCACCGCTGCATTCCAGGCCTCGACGACGGGCAACATGCAGCTGTACAGCGTCGTCGTAACCAAGGACAAGAAGAAAAGGGAGGAGCTGGCACCCGCCCACTTCAACCAACCCGCCTACGCGAACGCGCCAATGGTTCTGACCTTCTGTGCGGACTTTAACCGATTCACCAAGTGGTGCGAGCAAAGGAACGCAACCCCAGGATATGACAATGCGGAGTCGCTCATCTGCGCCATCCTCGACACCACCATAGTGGCACAGACCTTCTGCGTGGCGGCGGAAAGGAAAGGATTAGGCATCTGCTACTTGGGCACGACGACATACAATCCAGAACAGATCGCCAAAGTGCTGAACCTGCCTAAGCTGGTCGTCCCTATCGTAACACTCTCCGTAGGCTACCCGGACGAGAACCCGCCCGTGTCGGACCGTCTGCCGCTCCAGGGAATCGTCCACCACGAGACCTACCATGACTACAGTGCGGAGGAGATCGACAAACTATTTTCCGAAAAAGAATCACTGCCGGAGAACAAAAAATTTGTGGAGGAGAACAAGAAAGAAAACCTCGCGCAAATCTTCACAGACATCCGATACACGAAGAAAGACATGGAGTTCTTCTCCCAAAAACTGAAAGAGTTCATTCAAGCGCAAGGATTTAGATAATTTTGAATTTTGAATTTTGAATTATGAATTATGAATTATGAATTAGGGAAATAAATCAAGGCTTTTTACGCAAAAATTTTTTCTTGTGAAATTTTTTTCGTAATATCGTGACCGAATTTGTACAAATAAAAACAACAAGAACTGTGAATACAAAAGAAATCATAGCGGAAATAAAAGCACGGCTACAAATCGATGCTGCGACTTCGGACACACTGTTCAGAGGCTTTGCCGAAGCGCTGAAGAAAGAACTACTTGCCAACAATGTGGTTTCGTTGCAAGGATTCGGATCATTCGAGGCACGGAGGAAGGCGGAGCGCATATCCGTCAACCCCACGACAAAAAAAAGGATGCTGATTCCTCCGAAACAATCCATTGCATTCAAGCCAAGCGGCACAATAAAAGAGAAATTTAATCAGTAGTTCCCAATCATATCATGAATAACAAAGTCACACTACAAGATTTGGCGGATCAACTATCCGCAATTTCCGGGCAATCCAAGAAACTCTCAGAAAGTTTCCTGCGCGCGCTCACAGAAATCGTGGAAGATGCATTGTCCAAAGACGGCATCGCGAAAGTGAAGGGAATAGGAACCTTCAAGATCGTCGCAATCGAAGAGCGGAAAAGCGTTAGCGTGACAGATGGCAGCGCTGTCATCATCCCCGCACATAAAAAAATCACATTCACGCCAGAAAAGGAACTCAAAGAGGCGGTCAACAAGCCATACGAAGACCTTGAAACATACGTTCTCCCCGACGACGGTCCCGTGGATGGTCCGTTCATCGAAGAGGATGATGACGAACAGGACGAGCCAGAGGCATTGTCCAACGAGGCGGCAAACAATTCGACAGCGAACTATTACACAGAGCCTTCCTCGCCCGTTACGGCAACTAACGTGGCAAGCGAACCTGTCGTGGCGGCAGAGACACCACAATATGGCGCGGCTAACAATTCGACGACAAACTATCACACAGAGCCTTCCTCGCCCGTTACGGCAACTAACGTGGCAAGCGAGCCTATCGTGGCGGCAGAGACACCACAATATGGCGCGGCTAACAGTTCGACAATAAACTATCACACAGAGCCTTCCTCACCCGTTACGGCAACTAACGTGGCAAGTGAGCCTGTCGTGGCGGCAGAGACACCACAATATGGCGCGGCAAAAGAGGGAAGCGTACAGTCCAACACAAACATCTCCCAGCCAATCACGGAGGATGCAGTCGCACCAACTAACTCATATACGTCTGTCTCGGAAACACAGACAGCTACGGAAACTCCAACGGTCGCTCCAGCCCCAGAACCGGGCATAGAGTCAGCAGACAAGACGACCGCAGAGACGGCCACACAACCGGCAACAGAGACCTGCGCTCCTGTAGGGCCAACCCTGACGGAAGACATCCAACAAACAGCGGAGCACACCTTCCAAGAAGAGAAGGCAGAGGAAGTGGTTACGGAGAAGGTAGCACCAACATCTTTCACCCCTCAAACGGAAAATGTCACAGAGACTCCTCAAGAGACCATAAAAGAGATCAAAGAGGAAGTGAAAGAGGCTATTCAGTCCGACAATGTGGAGCCAATAGAGCCACAGACGACGGAAGAGAAGAAAGAGGGACAAGAAGAGACAACCCCGGAAGCCTCTTCCAAGGCTCAAGCCACAAACGACACCACCTCCACGACGAAGGAAAGTGAAGGAACGGAAGAACCTGTGGCAAAAGCGGGAACCAGCGTCACAGACGCAACCGACGCCAACGAAGGGGACAAAAAGGGCAAACACCATAAGAAGAAAAAAAAGGAGAGAAACAGAAGCCTTCTGGCCGTCATCATCATACTTGCCCTTCTGATCATAGCCTGTCTGGTCTACGCCTTGCGAGACAACAAAGGCTTCTCCAACAACATCAACGAACTCAAGGGGAAAATAATAGGGCTGTTCACGAACACACCTGTACAGCAAAACGTGGACAGCATAGTGCCCAAAGACACAATTTCCAAAGAGAAACAGGTGGACGAATTCTTTGAGGAGAGATTAGAGGACACCTACGAAGCGGCACAAGCGGATCAAGAGTTTCCGGAAGAGGTCGAAATTGAACAGAATTGGGACTGGTTCGAGGAAGGAGTGAAGAACTTCATCAAAAAAGAATATCCGAAACTCAACTTCGAAGTCAAGGGAGAACCAACCATGGATACCATCAGAAGAGGACAGACCCTCACGTCCATGTCACGAAAACACTACAACGGTGTGAAAGACTTCTGGGTGTACATTTACCTCTACAACAAGGATGTAATCCGCCGTCCAGACGACGTGTCGGTCGGCACACCCATCAAGATACCGCAGTTGGACGAGTCCATCATAGACCCGAACTCCTACATGAGCATCAATGCGGCAAAGGATGTCAAAGAGAGCTATCTGAGACTATTCAACTAAAAGAGAAAAAGGAGTGGAAAGCCACCTGAAAAATAATTTCAGGTGGCTTTTTTCATAATTAGGGCCGAAAAGTTAAAGCAATTTAAAAAAATTATAATTGTTATTAAACGGAGGAAAAAATAGCCTATAATTTTGTACATTTGCGTATCAGTAAATGTGAATATTGAAAAAACATTCGACAAGAAAATATAAACATTAAAAGCAAAACAATATGAATCAGTCAATTGACTTCAAGGCTCTGGATGAGAAAATCAAGAAGCACAGCGAGTTCGTAGATCTATTGATGATGGGCATGAACAAATCCATCGTCGGACAAAAGCATTTAGTGGAATCATTGTTAATCGGTTTGTTGGCCGACGGACACGTTCTTTTGGAAGGTGTGCCAGGATTGGCGAAGACCTTAGCCATCAAGACGTTAGGACAACTGATCGAGGCAAAATACAACAGAATACAATTCACGCCAGACCTTTTGCCGGCCGACGTGATAGGAACCATGATTTACAGCCAGAAGACAGAGGAATTCAGCATCAAAAAAGGTCCAGTATTCGCCAATCTGGTATTAGCCGACGAGATCAACCGTGCGCCAGCGAAAGTACAGAGTGCATTGTTGGAGGCCATGCAAGAGAGGCAAGTGACCATCGGAGAGGAGACATTTAAATTGCCATCTCCGTTCCTCGTATTGGCGACCCAGAACCCTATCGAGCAAGAAGGAACCTATCCATTGCCTGAGGCGCAGTTGGACCGTTTCATGCTGAAGGTGCACATCACTTACCCGAAACCAAAAGAGGAGATGGACATCATCAAGCAAAACATTCAAAGAGAAGAGGTGAAAATCGAGCCAGTCCTCAAACCGGAAGATATCATCAAGGCGAGGAAAGTGGTACAGGAAGTATATGTGGACGAGAAAATCGAGCGCTACATTGTCGACATTGTGCATGCGACACGTTTCCCGAAAGAGAAGAATCTCGCGCACCTGCAGGAGATGATTTCCTTCGGAGGATCTCCTCGTGCGTCCATCAACCTGGCATTGGCAGCCCGCACTTACGCCTTCCTGATGAGAAGGGGATACGTCATTCCAGAAGACGTGAGAGCCATCGCACACGACGTACTGAGACACCGTATCGGTCTGAGCTACGAGGCAGAAGCGAACAACGTGACAAGCGAGGACATCATCAGCGAAATCATCAACGCGGTCGAGGTGCCTTGATCAAAGAAGGAAACAGCTGAAATCTGACTGAAATGCAAGACTCAAACGAGATATTAAAGAAGGTTCGGAAGATTGAGATCAAGACCAAAGGACTATCTCGCAATATCTTCGCAGGAGAGTACCACACAGCCTTCAAGGGACGTGGTATGACCTTCGCAGAAGTGCGCGAATACCAATATGGCGATGACATCCGAAACATAGACTGGAACGTGACCGCACGTTTCAACAAACCCTTCGTTAAGGTATTCGAAGAAGAGAGGGAAATGACCATGATGCTCCTTGTCGACGTGTCAGCCAGCGGAGATTTCGGAACCCAAGTGCAGAAGAAGAAAGAGATGATGACGGAAATAGCCGCCACCATAGCCTTCTCCGCCATCCAAAACAACGACAAAATCGGTGTCATACTATTCTCCGACAAAATCGAGAAGTTCATTCCCCCGCAAAAGGGAAAGAAACATGTGCTGTACATCATCCGAGAGCTACTCGGGTATGAGCCGGAAAGCACAAGGACCGACATCGAAAGCGCACTGGTCTATCTGACCAACGCCATCAAGAAGAGATGCACCTCCTTCATCATATCCGACTTCATCGGAAAGGACTTCAAACAGTCGCTGACCATCGCCAACAGGAAACATGACGTGGTGGCGTTGCATATCTACGACAAAAGGGAAACAGAGCTTCCTTCCGTGGGTCTGATCAAGATGAAAGACGCAGAAACGGGTGAGGATTTATGGATAGACACCTCCAACGCAAAGACGAGGAACATCTACCACGCCAACTGGAAAGAACGTCAAGAACGCATCAAGCAGACATTCTCACACTGCGGAGTGGACTCCATCACCATCTCGACCGACGAAGATTACGTGAAGGCGTTAATGAAACTCTTCCAACAACGTATGTAAAAGAACATCAGAGATGAAAAGACTGAAATACCTCATCGGGATATTACTCATAGCGGCGACAACAGCATCGGCTGCTCCTATAACCGTGAAGGCAACGATGGACTCGACCACCCTGCTCATCGGTGAACAGAGAAAAATCCATCTGGAAGTGGAGCAACCGAAAATCATCAGCGTGATATTCCCGGACTTTCAAAAAAACAACATATTAGGGGGTGGCATTGAAGTGCTTCGCTCATCGGGGAAAGACACCTCAGAACTCAAAGGAGGCGTCATCCGAGTCAAGGAAGACCTAATCGTAACCGCCTTCGACACAGGACGATACGAGATACCTCCGTTCAAGTTCGAGACACACGAGCCTGGCTATTCGTCTGAATACCCGACGGAAAGGATAATCGTGGATGTGGTCACCATCGAGGAAGACTTCTCGAAGGCAACCATCAAAGGAAGCCACGACATCATACGCCCTGGATTCAACTTCAAACGGGCGTTCCAATACTTCTCGTTCCTGCTCATCCTGGCAGGCATCGTATTCATCGTCATCGTAAGCATCATTTTCTTCTCGAAGAAAAAGAAGCAAGACATCCTCAGTTTCGACACGGTGGACAGAAGAACGCCACAGGAAGTGGCGATGTCTAACCTTATGGACATCAAAGAGGAGAAAGTCTGGGAAAAAGGACAACAAAAGAAGTACTACACCCAGATTACGGACACCCTACGCAACTACTTCGTGGAAAGGTTCAACATCGGCGCCATGGAGATGACGACCAAGCAAATCATAGACGAACTGAGAACAGACGATGACGCGAAAAACGTCGAAGACAAGATCAGCCAAGTCTTCCAACTCTCCGACATGGTGAAATTCGCGAAATACCAGCCGACCAAAGAGGAGAACGAGATGAGCATCGTCAACGCCATGTTCATCGTGCAACAAACCGCCCAATCCGCGGAAAAGGAGCTGGAGACATCCTCCACTCCACAAGGAGAAGCGAATGACGGAGACAAACCATTTACGTTATCCTAACAAGAATTAAGATTATGACAGTCACATATTTACATCCCTCCTACTTTTACCTACTGCTACTTCTGATTCCAATCGTAGCGTGGTACATCTGGAAGAACGGCAAGACATCCCCCAGCCTACGGATGTCGACCACAGAGACCTTCAAAGGGATAAAAAAGAGCTACAAGGTGTATCTGCTGCACCTTCCCTTCGTTTTCAGAATATTGGCCCTCATCGCACTCGTCTTCGCATTGGCTCGGCCCCAGTCGTCCGACAACCTCTCCAACAAGAACGTGGAGGGAATCAATATCGTGATGACGATGGACATCTCAGAAAGTATGCGCGCCGAGGACCTGAAACCGACGAGGTTGGAAGCAGCCAAGAAAATCGGTGCGGAATTCATCATGAACAGGCCTAACGACAACATAGGGTTGGTGGTCTTCGCCGGAGAGAGTTTCACCCAAAGTCCTCTCACAACCGACAAAACTGCTCTGGTCAGCCTACTCAATAACGTGAGCGACGACATGGTGGAGGACAAGGGAACAGCCATCGGTCTGGGCATCGCCAACGCCGTGAACAGAATCAAGGACGTGGACGCACCATCCAAAGTCATCATCCTACTGACGGACGGTTCCAACAACAGAGGAGAAATCGACCCACTGACAGCGGCGGACCTCGCAGCCACCTATAAGATTAAAGTCTACACCATAGGTGTCGGCACCAATGCCCAACAAGCCCCAATCCGAATCAACGGACAAAGGATGATGGTATCGGTAGACATAGACGAAAACACGCTGCGGACAATAGCCCAAAAGACAGGCGGACGGTACTATAGAGCGACCAACAACGAATCGTTGAAGTCCATCTACCAAGAGATAGACCAATTAGAGAAAACAAAAATACAAGTCACAGAGTACTGCAAAAAGAACGAGGAGTACCTGCCATGGGCAATCTTCGCGCTATCGATGCTTATTCTCGAGATAGTACTCCGCAAGACATTGTTACGACACATTCCATAACAAAGAGGGAGGAAGAGAGATGTTATTCAAATTCGCAAATCCAGATCTTCTGATGCTGTTGCTCATCGTGCCGGCATTCATCATAGGCTTTATCGCCACAAGAATATTACGCACCAAAAACCTGAAGAGATTCGGAGACCTGACGCTTCTGAAATCCCTGATGCCTGGCGTATCGGGAGGAAGGGAGATCGTGAAGTTCTCCATCATGATGCTCGCATTGGTAGCCATCATCATCTGTGCGGCACGCCCGCAATTCGGTTCAAAACTGGAGACCGTCAAAAAGAAAGGAGTAGAAGTGATGATCGCACTGGACATCTCCAATTCCATGCTGGCGGAGGACATCAAGCCCAACAGATTGGAGCGTTCCAAAAATATGCTATACCAAATCTTAGACGGGCTGGACAACGACAAAATCGGTGTCGTAGTATTCGCCGGCACCGCATTCACACAGTTGCCTATCACGACAGACTACCAATCATCACGCATGTTCATCTCCACCATCACCCCGAAACTAATCGACATGCAGGGAACGGCCATAGGAGGTGCCATAGAGAAGGCCTGCACAGCGTTCTCGGAAGAGACCGATAACGGGAAGGCCATCATCATCATCACCGACGGAGAAAACCACGAGGACGACGCGGAGGCCGCCGCAAAGAAAGCCGCAGAGAAAGGCATACAAGTAAACGTGGTGGGCATCGGTTCGGTCAACGGCGCACCTGTACCCATCGAAGGGACAAACGACTACATCAGAGACCAAAACGGCAACTATATCAGTTCCGCCCTCAACGAAACCATGTGTATGAAGATCGCACAATCCGGCAAAGGCATCTATGTGCGGGCGGACAACTCCAACAACGCACTGAAAGTCGTGCAAGAGGAGATAAACAAAATATCCAAGCATGAAGTGGACGTGAAAGTATACTCCGAATACGAGGAGCAATACCCAACATTCGCATGGATAGCCCTGATCCTTCTCGCCATAGAGATATTCATCATGGAAAAGAAAAACAAGCTATTCAAAAACTTCAAATTATTTAACAAATAATTGCAACCCATTATGGATAGGAAGAAATACATACTAATCATCGGAGGCATCGCAGCAACGGTGCTGGCACTGATTATTTTCAATTTATATAACATACCGAACCTAAACCCTTTACAAACAGACGACATCATCAAGGAGGGCAACGAATTATACGACAAAGGCCAATACGAGAACGCACTGAGCCGATACAATACGATATTGTTCCTCAATCCGAACAATTACACGGCGCAATACAATAAATCCAACACTTACTGCAAGAAAAAAAGGTTCGACCTAGCCGACTCAACCTACAAAAATGCGGCGGAGAAGTACCTGACGGAGAATCAAGCCAAGGAAGGCATCCAAAACGACGAGTTTCTTTCCATGACTTACCACAACAAGGGTAACGCCAACATGAGCCGGGTCACGACGATGGATACCATCATCCAATTGGGCGAAACCATGAAAGCCTTGGCCGAACAACCCAATGCGACCCAAAGCGCCGAATACAAGCAGAATTACCAAAAATTGGCGGAATGTCTGACCCACGTCCAGACCGCAATATCTGACTACAAGAACTCCCTGAGAAGGAAATCCACCAGCGACAGCACAAGATACAACTTAGCCTACGCACAGGAGTACGAGAAGAGATTGCTGGACATACTAAAGGATATGACTCCGCCTCAAAACCAAAACGATCAAAACCAGCAGAACCAAGATCAGCAAAACAAAGATCAGCAAAACCAACAGAACCAAGACCAGCAGAATCAACAAGACCAACAGAATCAAGACCAAAACAGTCAAGAGGATGAGCGGAGGAACACGGACGAGAAGAACGGACAGAAAGACCAAAACGCGGACTTGTCCAAGGAAAACGCGGAACAGATTCTGAAAGCGATGGAAAAGGACGAGGAGAACACCTTGAAGAAAGTACGTCTACAAAGGGACAAGAACCAACAGAGACGACGCATCGAAAAGAATTGGTAACGCATATCCACCCTATCCGAACACAAAGCGTCTGAACACATCCACAAAAGTGTGCGGCAGGCAGTTCGGAAGATGGAATAGCGACAAAAAAACGTTGAGAATAAGAGGTAATTTAGTACTTTTGCAAGTGCAAACAAAATAAGACATGAAAAATAGGATATTGGTAACACTGCTTCTCCTTATGGGAAGCATCAGCATGCTGAGAGCAAGCAACGACAATGTGTCTTTCTCGCTCAGGGCACCGTCGGTGGTGGAGATGAACCAACAATTCAAGGTCGAATATACCATCACCAATGCCTCACCACAAATCTCAGAGCCAGACCTGAAGGACTTCGTAGTGCTGGGCGGCCCATCACAGTCCCAATCCAGTTCGGTCTACATGACCAACGGCAACTACACACGGACAACCACACTCTCCATCTACTACATACTCACACCAAAAAAGGAAGGTACCTTTACCATCTCCCCATCCAGCTTCAAACTGAACGGAGAGACCATCATGTCCAACGCCGTCACCATTAAAGTCGTGCCTGCGGGACAGAACACATCTCACCAAGGGAACGGGCAATCGAACCAAGGCGGACAAGCCAACAACGCAACGACAGCCAGCAACGACGTGTTCATCAGAACCACCTTCTCTAAAAAGAGCGTGTATGAACAGGAGGAAATCATCGCCACCATTACGCTGTACCATAGAGGGAATGTCCTTGAAATAGAAGATGCCAAGATGCCTGAATACAAGGGATTCATCAGCAAAGACATACAATTGAAAAGGGAAGACCAACCCGGAACGGACGTCGTGAATGGTGTGAAATACCAGACATTCAAACTGAAACAGACCATCCTCTATCCTCAGAAGAGCGGTCCGATAGAAATCGAGAAGGGACAACTCTCCGCCATCCTACAAGTACCTACAGGTGGACAAAGAAGGGGATTCTGGGGATTCGACGACATCTTCAACACCATGAAGAGAGTCCGGAAGATTATTCCTATCGAAGGCACAAAGATAGAGGTCAAAGCATTGCCTACGGAAGGCAAACCGGCTGACTTCAACAATGCGGTGGGCTCCTTCAAGATGGAAAGCGACATCAGCAAAACGGAGACGAAAGCCTACGAGCCAATCACCATCAAAGTAAAGATATCGGGTAGCGGTAACATCAAATACGTCAAGAGTCCTACCTTCGAGTTCCCTTCGGACTTCGACACCTACCCACCGAAGGAGAACCTGAAAATCAACGGCAACTCCGGCACAAGGGAAATCG
This sequence comes from Bacteroidales bacterium UBA1181, assembly GCA_002310215.1. Lineage (GTDB taxonomy): Bacteria > Bacteroidota > Bacteroidia > Bacteroidales > Paludibacteraceae > UBA1181. Next base: position 45,206 of record DBYR01000042.1, on the reverse strand, counting down.
ACTACCTCGTCATTCCTCGCCACGCCGGCACGTTCGAAATTCCAGCGGCAACCTTCTCCTACTTCGACCTGAACACGAAGCGATACAACACGCTGAAGACAAAGGCGTTCACACTGAACGTGGAGAAAGGGGATAACAACGCGGACAACAGCCAAATCATCTCCAACTACACCAACAAGGAGAACGTCAAATACCTCGGCAAGGAAATACGCTACATCAATGCGAACAACACCCAAGTGGAGAAGAGCGAGAAGAACATCTATGGTTCGCTTGGATTCTGGCTTTGGTATATCATCCCACTCCTATTGTTCATCGCATTGGTGATATTGTACAGGAAACAAATCAAGGAGAACGCCAACGTCGCATTAGTGAAAAACAAGAGGGCGAATAAGCAAGCGAAGAAACGTCTGAAGAAGGCTGACACATACCTGCAGAGCGGAGAAAGCGAGTCATTCTACGAAGAAGTGATGAAAGCTTTGTGGGGATACGTAAGCGACAAACTAAGCATACCTCTATCTCAACTCAACAAAGAGACCATCGAAGAGGAACTAACGAATCGAAACGTGGAAGACGATACCATCCAATCATTCATGGATATCCTCCGCACATGCGAGTTCGCACGATTCGCCAAATCAGACAGTCAGAACTCGATGGACGAACTCTACAACCAGACCGTTGACGTAATAGGAAAATTGGAAGAACAAGTAAGGAAGTAAGATTATGAAGAAGATAATTATATTGCTCGCATTGGCACTGCTGTCGGTCAGCACATTCGCGGCGGAATCAAGCAAGATGAAGCAAGCCAACGAAGCCTATAAAGAGGGTAAATATGAGTTGGCGGACAGCCTTTACACCGAAGTGATGAACAAGGAGGGCGTTTCGTCCGCACTGTACTACAATTTGGGGAATGCGAAGTATAAACAGGGGGAAATAGCGTACGCCATCCTCTACTACGAGAAGGCGCTCAAAGTCAGCCCGGACAATGAGGACGCCAAATACAACCTTGAATTGGCGAAGAGCCAAACGGTGGACAAAATCGAGACCATGGAGAAGTTCGTCCTCTCGGAATGGAACCAGTCCATCCAAAACGGCACCTCCTCCAACGGTTGGGCGAAATGGAGCATCTTCGCCTTCATCCTCACATTAATTCTTTGCGGACTATACATCTTCTCACCAAAAATCCTAATCAAGAAAATATCCTTTTTTTCGGCCATCCTAACTTTGGCATTCACCGTCATATCGTTCTGCTACGCCAAGGCACAGAACAACGCCATGACAAAGAACGAGAGCGCCATCATCATATCCCCGACCATCACAGGGAAAAGCACGCCTGACGAATCGGGGAAAGACCTCTTCGTGTTGCACGAAGGTACAAAGGTGCGTATTAAAAGTAAAATAGGAGATTGGGTCGAGATTCAAATGGAAGACGGAAACACTGGCTGGGTATCTTCCAAGAAAGTGGAAATCATATAGCATAAAACACTATGGCAGAATTGGATTTCAACGAGACGCAAGCGGCTATCGCGAACTACACCGACGACGACATCAAGCACCTGGAAGGTCTTGAGCACGTCAGGCTCCGCCCAGGTATGTACATCGGTAAACTGGGTGACGGTTCCCACTACGACGACGGAATCTATGTGCTGCTGAAAGAGGTGATAGACAACAGTATCGACGAGTTTAGGATGGGTGTCGGCAAACAGATCGAAATCACCCTGCAGGACGGTGCGATAACCGTTCGTGACTATGGCCGAGGCATTCCGTTAGGTAAGATCGTGGAAGCGGTCTCCATCATGAACACGGGTGCCAAATACGACAATAAATCATTCAAAAAGTCCGTCGGACTGAACGGTGTGGGTACCAAGGCGGTCAACGCACTCTCCGAGAATTTCAGGGTCCAGAGTTTCCGTGAAGGAAAGACAAGAATCGCTGAATTCTGCCGTGGCGAACTCGTCAGCGACACCGGAATCATCGACGGTGAAGGCGAGAACGGTACCATCACCTACTTCAAACCGGACAATGACCCGAAGATATTCGGTAACTACAAATACAAAGAGGAGTTCGTGGAGACCATGCTCCGCAACTATACTTACCTGAACACGGGTCTGACCATGATTTTCAACGGTCAGAAGTTCACCTCAAGACATGGATTGTTAGACTTGCTCAACGCCAACTTGGTGGAGAACCCCCTCTACCCTATCATACACTTCAAGGGGGAGGACATCGAGATAGCCTTCACCCACTGCATGCAGTACGGAGAGGACTACTACTCCTTCGTCAACGGTCAGCATACCACCCAAGGCGGTACGCACCAATCCGCCTTCCGTGAGGCGATCGGCAAGACCATCAAGGAGTTCTACAACAAGAACATGGAGTTGCCTGACATCCGCGCAGGTATAGTGGCCGCTATCTCCATCAGCGTGGAAGAGCCGGTCTTCGAGAGCCAAACAAAGACGAAACTGGGCTCACGCGACATGAACCCTACGGATGGCGTGTCCATCAACAAGTTCGTCAACGACTTCGTCAAGGAGCAACTCGACAACTATCTGCACAAGAACCAAGACACGGCGGATATCCTGCTGAAAAAGATACAAGACGCTGAGAAAGAGCGCAAAGCAATCGCCGGCATCACCAAAGCCGCCCGCGAGCGCGTGAAGAAAGTGAGCCTCTGCAACCGCAAACTACGCGACTGCCGAATCCACTACAACGACACCAAAGGCACCGACCAGGAGAAGACCAGCATCTTCATCACCGAGGGAGACTCCGCGAGCGGTTCCATCACGAAGAGCCGAGACGCCAACCTGCAGGCTGTATTCTCCCTGCGTGGAAAGCCTGAAAACAGTTACGGAAAGAAACGTACGCTCGTCTACGAAAACGAGGAGCTGAACCTCCTACAAGCCGCACTGAACATCGAAGACGGCATGGAAGGGCTCCGCTACAACAAGGTAATCATCGCCACCGATGCCGATGTCGACGGAATGCACATCCGTCTACTGTTGCTCACCTTCTTCCTGCAGTTCTTCCCCGACCTCGTGCGCAACGGACATGTCTACATCTTAGAGACCCCTCTATTCCGCGTGAGGGACAAGAAACAAACCTTCTACTGTTACTCGGACGAGGAGAGGCTCAACGCCATCAAGACGCTCGAGAAGTCCGGCTCGAAGGTGGAGATCACCCGATTCAAAGGTTTGGGAGAGATATCGCCAGACGAGTTCAAGGGATTCATCGGCGACAATATCAGGCTCGACCAAGTCTCCATGAGGAAAGACGACGACCTCAGCAACATGCTGGAGTTCTACATGGGTAACAACACCCAACAACGCCAAGACTTCATCATCGAGAACCTGGTAATCGAGGAGGACGCACCAAACGAATAAAACCGAGAAAATATAACATCAATTACAATGAAGGAATTAAAAGACATGGTGGTGGGCATCTGCAACGACCACGCAGGCGTAGAGGTGAAGAACTACATCATCGAGCAATTAGGAGACCAAGTACAAGCGTTCATGAACTTCGGAACCAACACGACCGAGAGCTGTGACTACCCTGACTATGCACATCCCATGGCTGAAGCGATAGAAAACGGGCAATGCGACATGGGCATCGCCATCTGCGGAACAGGCAATGGTATCTCCATGACCTGCAACAAGCACCAAGGCATACGCGCCGCCCTCTCTTGGGAAGTGGAAATCGCCAAATTAGGCCGCCAGCACAACAACGCCAACGTGGTAGGTATCCCTGCCCGCTTCATCTCCAAGGAGAAGGCGTTGGAGATCGTGAAGGCTTTCCTCACCACCGATTTTGAAGGAGGCAGACACGAACGCAGGGTCGCTAAGATAGCTGTGAAATAAGCCGTCATAAGCACAAAAAGGAACTACGTGCAGCTTGTCAATAGGCAATGCACAAAAAAAAGGACGATGTACACACCATCCAAGATGTACATCGTCCTCTTTATTTAAACAAGCTCAATCAACGAACCCTCATTTCAAAATTCTTAATTCTTAATTCTTAATTCTTAATTCAAAATTACCTAATCCCCCTCCTATTCAACGCCTTCCGATACTTGTTAGCATTCGCCTGATGCGCCTCGTAGGTGGCAGCGAAGTTATGGTAGCCGGAGAAGTCCTCCTTGGCGCACATGTAGATATAATCATGGTTCTCGAAATTGAGCACTGCGTCGATCGCCTCGATAGAAGGGATACGGATCGGTCCCGGAGGCAAGCCCACATACTTGTAGGTATTGTAAGGCGAGTCATATTCCAGATGGCCCTTGTAGATACGCTTCAGGGAGAAATTCTGCAAGGCGAACTTCACCGTAGGGTCCGCCTGCAAAGGAATGCCCCGATGGTAGCGGTTCAGGTACAAGCCAGCCACACGAGGCTTCTCGTCCGCCTTACGGGTCTCCTCGTCGACGATAGAGGCGAGCGTGCTCACCTGCTGTTGGTTCAGACCCACCTCCGCCAGTTTGTCCAAGCGTTCGTTCGTCCAGAACTTATCATACTCCTTCTTCATGCGGAGGATAAGATCCTCCGGAGAGATGTCCCAATAGACCTCATACGTGTTCGGGATAAAGAAAGAGACGATGTTCTCAGGGTTCGTCCCATATTTAGCGCAAATATTCTGGTCGCATAGAGCGGTAAGCATATCACTCTGCGTCATCCGTAGATTCTTGGTAACCTTATCCGCCAAATCCTTCTTCGTGCGTATGTTATTGAAGGTCAGACGAACAGGAGACTGCTTGCCATACATGAGTTTATGGACAAAAGAAAGAGAGTTCTCCCCGTCAATCAATTCGTAACGACCCGACACCACATTGCCTGGATAATTCAAGAGTCTGGAAACAAAGCGGAAGGAGAGTTCCGACCTCAATGCATTCATGCTTCTCAACGAATCGAGGACATCATCATAACTGGCGTTTTCATAAACCAGGAGACACTTATGGGCATCCCCTCCAGTACGCACATTAGGAGAAAAGAGGGAATACGCAGAGAAACCTCCCACCAACAAAGCCACGACAACAATCGCCGCACAAACGATGCGTTTAACTCCCTTATGATTCTTCTTGGATGATTTCTTTTTCATGGCACCACATCACTATAAAAAAAAAGTTAGCTCGTAAACGAACTAACAAGAATAATGCAAAAGCGGTGAGAGGGGGATTCGAACCCCCGGTACGGTAACCCGTACGTCAGTTTAGCAAACTGGTGGTTTCAGCCACTCACCCATCTCACCAAACCCCTTTCGGATTTGCAGTGCAAATGTAGCACTAATTACTGAATCAAGCAAACGGGAAGCAACATTTTTTCGCCCTTTTGACGAAAAAATCATCGAAAAACTTCGTTTACAATCCTTTCCGTCGCGCCACGGTTCTCATTCACATATTCCGCCGTTTGGGCAGAAGCAGACTTGAGCAACGAGGAGTTCTCCGCTAATAAACTATCCATCAACTCATTATATTCGCCTGCGTTTTGGATGGAGAACGCACCACCGCGTTTCACCATATCAACAGCCTCTTGAAAACGTCCGTAATTAGGTCCGAAGAGCACCGGCATGCCATAGACGGCAGCCTCCAACGTGTTATGGATTCCGACGCCGAAACCACCACCGATATAGGCCACTTCCCCATACTTATAGATGGAGGAAAGCAATCCGAAGCAGTTGATTATCAAGCAATCCGTCTTAGCCGCAGCCGCCTCGTCCGCATCCTTATAGAAGACATACGGGCGCTTCAGCTTAGAGACAATGCTATCCAAATGAGCCTGATGGATCTCATGAGGCGCCAAAATCATCTTCACATCAGGGTGATTATTGAAATAGTCGCACAGGATATCCTCGTCCTTCGGCCATGAACTACCCGCTACAATCACCTTTGAGCCCTGCGCAAACGCGGAGACGATAGGCAACTCCTTGGACTTGGCGGCGATGTCAGCGACACGGTCGAAACGGGTGTCACCCGTCAATGAGACATTCTTCACACCTATGGAGGAGAGCAAGTCCAAAGAGGTTTGGTTCTGCACAAAAAGATGCGAGAAGCAGTGAAGCACTTTCCTATACCAAAAGCCATACCACTTGAAGAAAACCTGACTCGGACGGAAAATGGCCGAGACAATGTAAGTAGGTATTTTCCTCCGTTTCAGTCCGACGATATAATTCATCCAAAACTCGTACTTGATGAAGATCGCATACGACGGATTCACGACATCCAAGAAGCGGTTCGCGCTCCATGACGTATCGATGGGAAGATAACACACGATGTCCGCCCCCTCGTAATTCTTCCTTACCTCATAACCTGAAGGAGAGAAAAACGTAAGGATAATCTTATACTCAGGCCTCATCTGCCTAAGTTTCTCAATAATAGGACGTCCTTGCTCAAACTCTCCCAAAGAGGCGGCATGGACCCAAACATACTTGCTGTTCTTATCCACCTTCTCCGCAATGTATTCAAGCACTCCTTGCCTACCCTTGCAGAATTTGGAAGCCTTTTCGTTCCAAAAAGAGGCTACCCACACACCAAAATGGTATATGAGCATACCTAAATTGTACAACAACTTAACCATGTCATTTAATTACTTCCAACGCCCTGTTCACACGGGCGATTGTTTCTTCTTTACCAAGAATATCTATAATGTTGAAAATATGTGGACCCTTCGCCGCACCCACCAAAGTGATACGGAAAGAGTTCATCACCGTACCCAAATTGTAGCCTTTCGAAGCCACCCAATCGAGCACCAATTGTTCGTTTTCATTAACCTTAGAATAATCATCAATACCTTTCAACACCTCCACCAACTCACGCAGGCACTGAGGGCTCTCCTCTTTCCAACGCTTCTTCAACGATTTCTCATCGTATGCGGTCGGCGCCTCGAAGAAGAAGCTTGCCTGCTCCCACAAATCGGCCGGGAACGTGATACGCTCCTTCACCAAAGAGACGATGTATTTCAGCTTATCGAATGCGCAAGTGATGCCCTTCTCCTTCAGGATAGGCTCGAACATATGCGCCACCTCCTCATCCGACTTACGGATCAGGTACTCATGGTTGAACCACTTGCCCTTCTCGTAGTTGAAGCGGGCGCCAGACTTGCTGATACGGTCGATGGAGAAGAGCTCGATCAGCTCGTCCATCGAGAGCATCTCCTGGTCGTTGCCTGGGTTCCAGCCCAACAATGCGAGGAAGTTGACAACCGCCTCAGGCAAGTAGCCAGACTCGCGGTAACCCGAAGAGATGTCGCCACTCTTAGGATCCTTCCACTGCAGCGGGAAGACTGGGAAGCCTAACTTGTCACCATCACGTTTGCTCAGCTTACCATTGCCCTCAGGCTTGAGCAACAACGGCAAGTGCGCGAAACGAGGCATCGTATCCGACCAACCCAAATAACGGTAGAGCAACACGTGGAGCGGTGCGGAAGGCAACCACTCCTCACCACGGATCACATGGGTGATCTCCATCAAGTGGTCGTCCACTATATTCGCCAAGTGATAGGTAGGCAACTCATCCGCCGCCTTGTATAAAACCTTGTCGTCCAAGATGTTGGAATTGATGACCACCTTGCCACGCACCAAGTCGTCCACCTCGATGTCCTCATCCGGCTCCACCTTGATACGAACCACATACTTCTCACCGGCCGCAATGCGTCGGTTCACCTCATCCTCGCTCAACGTCAAGGAGTTAACCCCTTGCATACGGGTATGTGAGTCATATTGGAAATTAGGGATAGCGTTACGTTTCGCCTCCAACTCCTCCGGCGTGTCGAATGCATAATACGCATGACCGCTCTCGATCAACTGCTTCACATATATCTTGTAAATGTCGCGGCGCTCGCTCTGGCGGTACGGTCCGTTAGGGCCACCCACGCCCACACCTTCGTCGAAAGTGATACCCAACCATTTGAAGGCTTCGATGATATACTCTTCCGCTCCAGGAACGAAACGCTGGGAGTCGGTATCCTCGATTCTAAGCAACAAATCGCCACCGTTCTTCTTAGCGAACAAATAGTTGTACAAGCATGTCCTTACACCTCCAATATGCAATGGTCCAGTCGGACTTGGTGCGAAACGCACACGAACTTTTCTTTCTGCCATATTAATGTTATTGATTCGGGGTGCAAAATTACAAAATTGTATGGGATATATGGTCATGTATGCCCAAAATTATGTACCTTTGAACAATTTAAACGATGAAAATCATGATAGACTATAGCCAAATACCTTCCCCCGCATACGTGGTGGACGAAGTCAGACTACGAAAAAACTTATCGCTGATAAAATCGGCAAAAGAGAGATCCGGAGCGGACATCATCCTCGCCTTCAAGGCTTTCGCGTTGTGGAAGTTATTCCCCATCGTGAGGGAGTACATACCCTACTCCACCGCCAGCTCCCTCTCGGAGGCCCGACTCGCATACGAGGAGATGGGCAACTATGCCCACACCTACTCCCCCGCCTACACGGACGAGGAGTTTGCTGAGATCGCCTCGCTGAGCAGCCACATCACCTTCAACTCCATCCAGCAGTACGAGCGGAGGAAGGCTGAAATCGAAGGATTCGACCGGCACATATCCTGCGGCATAAGAGTCAACCCGGAGATCTCGCAGGTGGAGACCGACCTCTACAACCCATGCGCACCAGGCTCCAGGTTAGGAGTCACGGTCGACCAGTTCGGCGGCAAGCTACCCGAAGGCATCGAAGGGTTCCACTGCCATGCGCTCTGCGAATCCTCCTCCTACGAGTTCGAGAAGCTCATGCAGGCTTTCGAGGAGAAATTCGCCCAATTCCTGCCGCAACTGAAATGGGTGAACTTCGGAGGCGGACACCTGATGACACGGAAGGACTACGATGTGGAGCACCTCATCAAGATCGTCAAAGGGTTCAGAAACCGCTACCCTTGGCTGAAGGTGATCCTAGAACCCGGAAGCGCCTTCGCTTGGCAGACGGGAGAGCTCGTCTCCACCGTGGTGGACATCGTGGAGAACCATGGCATCAAGACAGCCATTCTCAACGTCTCCTTCGCCTGCCACATGCCCGACTGCCTTGAAATGCCTTACAAACCAGCCATCTTAGGGGCAACGGACGAAGTGCAAGGGAAACCCACCTACCGCATGGGAGGCAACAGCTGCCTTTCCGGCGACTTCGTGGGATCATGGTCCTTCGACCACGAACTGCAGGTCGGGGAGAAGATCGTCTTCATGGACATGATCCACTACACGACCGTCAAGACCACCCTATTCAACGGAGTCTCCCACCCTTCCATCGTACTGTGGACCCAGGACGACAAAATGGAGATGCTACGGAAATTCGGCTACGAGGATTACAAGAGCAGGATGGATTGAAATTGATGTCAAGCCAAGGGGAACAAACGCAAAACGTTAAATACAAGCAGAATATATTTTTACGGAAACATCCAAAACACGATATTCAAGAATACAAAAAAGCCTCAATGTTTACTCCCAAACACTGAGGCTTTTTAGTTGTCATTTTCTGTCTGATCCATAACATTGTAAATTAATAGTTGTTTTTCAAATCCTTTGCCTCTACACAAATTCTTGCTACAGAAAAAGCCAACACTACCGAAAAAAATAATCCAAGTACCATAGTCGTAAATTTTAATAAGTGAAACATCTTTCGTTTAACAACAATACAAATATATGCATTATTTTCAATATGACAAACAAAAATGACAAAAATTTTATCACAGAGTGTAAAATTTTTATTTTCAATAGCAAAATGACACCATTTTGGCACAATAAAGCACAAAAAGACATACACAAAACATACACTTTGTCAGACAACCAAATGAATAATGAATAATATATGCATATTTAAACAATGCCAATGAATAAATAATCTTTTCCGAGACGCTATTCTTGTCCATTCGCACAATAACATCTATATTCGCCTAATTGGTGATAGGAACATTTAGTATAATACGCCAACAACTATCCATATAACCACTAAAAACCACCATCATGACAAGAATCGTATTGACCGCATGCTTATTTGTTGCGCTGATTGCAACGAACGTTCACGCACAGGAGAGTCTGGAGGAGATATACGACAAAGCGAAACGAATAGAGTTCCCGAACCAATCAAAGTGCGGGAGAGAAGCATACGACCAGCCATATACGATTGACACCACAACATTAAAGAAAATCTTCAGGTTCCGGTCTGAAGGAGTTGTCTATGCTGACTTTGATTATGACATGGATAATGACATAAAAAGCAATGTTAGAAAGGAACCCGTCGATGCACACAGGGGAACATTCGGATTTAATGGTTTCAAATGCATATTGCTTGACGTCGCCAAACACCAGTACAACGAAGTAAAAGTATACCTCTATACATTTTCAAAAGAGGGAGAGTTGACAGATAGGCTATCCGTAGGATCATTCTTTGAGGACCATGGCCAAGACAAAATTTTGTCATCGATAACGGGAAAATAAAAGTTTATAAATATAGGTACAACGAAGGGAACTGGGACATGGTTAAAAACAAGAAGAAAAGCGAGGACGCTCCTACAATGTTTGCACATGAAGAAAGTTATGGAATAACAGACAAAGGATCTTATGAATTTCAAGGAGAAAAAATATTCCCATTAAAGTATGATAGCTATTACAAGTGCGACCACGAGGATGACCCGATGGTAAAATATATAAGATAACCGGCACCACATCCACCCTAAATTTTCGCCCCCAAAAGATGAAAAGTCCATTTTTTTTCATATCTTTGCGTTCCAAAATTTTTTCATTTAAGTGAGGAGTAAGACTAAATGAGACAGTTAAAGATTACAAAATCAATCACAAACAGAGAGAGTGCCTCCCTGGACAAGTACCTTCAGGAAATCGGACGTGAAGACCTGATCACCGTCGAAGAGGAAGTCGAGTTAGCGCAAAGGATCAAGAAAGGTGACCGCCGCGCTTTGGAGAAACTGACACGCGCCAACCTCCGTTTTGTGGTCTCAGTTGCTAAACAGTACCAAAACCAAGGATTGAGTTTACCTGACCTCATCAACGAGGGTAACCTGGGTTTGATCAAAGCCGCCGAGAAATTCGATGAGACAAGGGGTTTCAAGTTCATCTCTTACGCCGTATGGTGGATCCGCCAATCCATCCTTCAGGCATTGGCTGAACAGTCTAGGATCGTCCGCCTGCCCCTCAACCAGGTGGGCTCCCTGAACAAAATCAACAAGGCGCTCTCACAATTCGAGCAGGAGAACGAGAGACGTCCTTCCACCGAAGAGGTGGCCGGCATTTTGGACATGCCTGTGGACAAAATCTCCGACGCCATGAAGATCTCCGGACGTCACATCTCTGTGGACGCTCCTTTCGTGGAGGGCGAGGACAACAGCCTCTTGGACGTGCTGGTGAACGATGATTCTCCTATCGCGGACAAATCCCTCATCAACGAGTCTTTATCCAGAGAGATCGACAGAGCCCTCTCCACCCTTACGGAAAGGGAGAGCGAAATCATCAAGATGTTCTTCGGTATCGGTTACCAGGAAATGACCCTTGAAGAAATCGGCGAGAACTTCGGTCTGACCCGCGAGCGTGTACGCCAAATCAAGGAGAAGGCTATCCGCCGCCTCAGACAAAATTCAAGAAGCAAATTGTTGAAGTCTTATTTGGGATAATAGGGATTTCACGACAAATAAAAACCCAGCACCTTCTCGGTTGCTGGGTTTATTTTTTTCAGGAGAATTTCCCTTTGCTCTTACACCACTCACGGATTCCACATTCAACGCACTTGGGGTTCTTGGCTGTGCAGACATACCGTCCGTGCAACAGTAGCCAATGATGCGCATTGCCTAATATGTCATGAGGAATATGTTTCACAAGGATCTTCTCGGTCTGCTCCGGCGTCTTGGATTGGTTCGTCAACCCGATACGGTTGGAGACACGGAAGACGTGCGTATCAACAGGCATGGCGGGCTGACCGAAGGCCACGGTCAACATCACATTGGCCGTCTTCCGCCCCACACCCGGCAGACGGGTCAGCTCCTCCATCGTGCAGGGAATCTCCCCATTGAAGTCGGAAACGACCATCTTTGCCATCGACAAAATATGTTCAGCCTTGGAATTAGGGTATGATATGCTCTTCACCAACGACAACACCTCGTCGAACGTGCCTTCCGACAAGGCGAAAGCATCCGGGAAACGTTCAAAGAAAGCGGGGGTGACCATGTTCACACGCTTGTCCGTGCACTGGGCGGAAAGCATCACCGCCACTAATAATTCATAGGGATTCCGGAAATTCAGTTCGCTCTCCGCATCCCGCATGTTCGTTTGGAACCATGCGAGCACCTTCGCATACCGTTCGGAGACCGTCATCTACGCACTACTTTTTAAGCAAACCGGTGCACTCGATCACATTCACCACATAATCGCCCAACTTCTCACATTCGGAGATCAAGTCCATATAGTAGACACCCAGTTGGTAATTGTACAAGCGGTTATTGATGTCATCCACGTTCTGGTTCTTCAGTTGCTTGCGGTAGTTGTTGATTTCATTCTCCACATTCATGGACTTGTTCACGTCCGCCACGTTAGCGTCCGGCGACTTCACGATGTACTCCATCTGCGTCAGGGATTGGTCCACCAACTCGAACATGTTATGCACATGCTCATACTGTTTCTCCGTGAAATCCTCATTCGGCGAGTTCTGCCTCCTGCGGCGGATGGTGCGCGCCAGGTTGTAGCAACTGTCGCCGATACTCTCCAACTCCGACACCTGCTTCATCATGTGCTGAATCTCCGTCTTACTCTCCGCACTCAATCGACCCTCGGAGACCTTGTTCAGGTAATCCGCGATCTGCACCTCCATATTGTCCGTGATGTTCTCGTACTTCTCGATGCGGGTGAAGAGCTTATTGAAATCCTCGCCCTTCTCGGTGTGCAACAATTCCGGCACGAAGCGGAACATCTTGTGGCAACGGGTGGCGAAGACGTTCACCTCCTTCTTAGCCTCCAGGATGGAGAGCTCGGCAGTGGAGAGCAAACCGCCACCGATGTAGGTGAGGCGGGACTCGTCCTCCTCCGTGTTCGCCTTCGGAGAGATGATCTTGCACACCAAACGTTCCAACGGCTTGATGAACCATATCAGGATCAATACGTTACATACGTTAAAGGAGGTATGGAAAGCAGCCAGCACGACCGTCAGGATAGACTTGTCCTGCGTTTGCGAATGAGGGTCGCAACCCACCATCCAGCAGACGAAATCCACGAAATGAGGGAATATGGAGAAAATCCATATCACACCGAACACGTTGAAGACCATGTGCGCCATGGCGGCACGTCTAGCCTGCGTGGATGCCGAGAGCGCCACCACATTAGAGGTAACCGTCGTACCGATGTTCTCACCCATCACCAAGGCGATACCCATGTAGATGTCCAGCACACCCGCCGAACAGAGCGTCATGGTGATGGCCATGATGGCCGCGGAGCTCTGCACGGAGCATGTCAACACGCCTCCGATGAATAAAAAAAGGAGATACGAACCGTACCCCCAGCTGCTTAATTTTCCGAAAAACTCCTGCACCGCCACGTTCTGGTCGAGGTGCATGCCCTTAGCGTTCGCACTCAGCGTCGTCAGTCCGAGGAGCAACAACGCGAGACCCATGATGAACTCCCCCAAGTTCCTCCGTTTATTGGAGTAGATGCAGGCGATACCCACCACGATGGCCGCATAGACCACATACTGCATGTAATTGCCGCTACCTCCCAAAACCATGATCCAAGCGGTGGCGGTCGTACCGATGTTGGCACCCATGATGACCGAGATCGCCTGCGACAGCGTGAGCAAACCTGCACTCACGAAACTGACCGTCATGACAGTTGTAGCGGTGGAAGACTGGATAGATGTCGTTATAAACGCACCCGTCAAAAGACCAGTGAAACGATTGGTTGTCATCTTGCCGAGGACTTGGCGCAATTTGCTGCCGGCCATCTTCTGCAACCCCTCGCTCATCACTTTCATACCGTACATGAGCAAAGCCACAGAACCCGCAAGAACTAATAATGGCAAGTAATCCATAAGTATGTAATAAGAAACACTATTTCTTCAAATGACAGTTCCGAACGACACGCTTGAAAACCTAATACACGTCATCGAAAAGATCACCGCGAATTTACATATTTTTTTCATAGGGACATTCCCCCAACCCGCTCATTTCAGGGAAAAAACATTATTTTTCATCAAAAAGAGCGATTACGGGAATCATCAAACCCCACGTATACACGAGAAGGCACCATCAGCCAACCACTTCCCCAACGCATCGAAACAGTCAAGATAACGGGGCAAAAAGAGAGCATCGACCGACAAAACCATCACACCAAAGACCGCAAGCGATCACACCAGACAGAAACAGAAGAAAAAAAGGAGATAAATATTTGACAATGACAGCCCCATTTCGTAAGTTTGCGTAAATAATTATTAAGTAACGATTAATTAGTTCACAAACAGATTTCAAGACAATATGCACATGGTTAAGAAAGGAATATTCGCATGCATTTGCCTAATAGCTGCGACCACTGTATACGCTGAGAAAATCACATTGAAGCCTAATTGGGGAGCAGGAGAAAAAAAATCCTATTCCGTCGAGCAATACACCGACACGGCAAAAGTCGCCAGCGCCGACATGGACATTAAAATTTTGGAGGACAAAAACAACTACAAAATAACTTGCATCTATTCCAACCACCACGATTACACCGGCATGGAAGAGATGGCAAAAATGATGATCGGGGAAGCCATATACGACAAAATCAACAATTTCGCACCATTGTACACAGCCTCCAAGGAAGGGGCCATCATCTCAATCGACAACTTCGACGAATACCGCAAAATATTTGAAACGGCGAGCGACACCACAGGGGAAACGCCAACCAAGTTTCTCTCAGGCCTAATGCAAAGCATATTGAAATCCATGATTGCCGCCGACGAAAAGAGTTTCATGAATATCAGCATGAAGGAAGTTCAAGCCATGCACAAATTCTTCGGGAAGAAATACAACACAAAAAAAGAGAGTATCGGAACAACCGAAATCACCTCCAGCGCAATGAGTTTCGGAAGCGCGAAATCCACCACGGCAGTGAAAAGAGACGGCAATAACATCACATTTAAGACAACAGCGGCACTACCCGAAAAAGAGTGTCTCGAAGCCATCTCCGCCTGGACAAAGAAATACATGGAAGAGGCCATGAAGGAAAGCGGATTGTCAGTCGATGACAAAATAGGCAAGCAAAAGATAGAGGAGATGATAAACGACTACAAAGAGAAGAAAATGACGGCAGAGTTAGAGGAATCCGCCATGTTCGACGCACAAACAGGATGGATGATTTCCTACAAATGCGTTCAAGTCTTCAAGTCGACAGATGGAACCCAGTCTGAGACACTGGTTGTCAAGGCTAAATAAGCAGACATCGCAAAGGCCCATCAAACGAGATATATGAATTGTATCTTTTCATGAAGTATAAACGTTTTTAATATCTATTGCATAATTTATGAAAGCATGTATTTTTAGTATCGCCGCACTGATGCTTGCACTTACATCTTGTAACAAACCGGCAGATCAGAAAGCACAAAACACGAATGAGGAAACGAAAAGTCCGTATGCGACTTTGAGCCTACACAACGGAGTGAACATCAGCCATTGGCTATCCCAGTCGGGCGACAGAGGGGAAGTGAGAGCCAACAAAATCGTCAAAAAAGACTTCGATTCCATCGCCGCCATGGGCTTCGATTTCGTACGACTCGCCGTGGACGAAGAACAACTTTACGACGAGCAGATGAACAGAGATTCAAGCACATTCGCCTTGATGCACAACGCCATCAACTGGGCGCTGGAGGATAGCATGAACATCGTCGTAGACCTCCACATCGTACGTTCCCACCACTTCAACAACGAAAACGGACATCCGAACACGCTCTTCCAAGACCCTAAAGAGCAGGAGAAGATCGTCAATATTTGGAAAGACCTTCAAAAAGACCTGAAGCAATATCCGAACGACCGTTTAGCCTACGAGCTGATGAACGAGCCTGTGGCACCTACGTGCGAGGACTGGAACCAATTGGTGGAAAAGATCGTGAACGGCATCAGAGAGACAGAGAAAGAGAGAACCATCATATTCGGTTCAAACCGTTGGCAAATCCCGCAAACGTTCGATTCTCTCCGCGTGCCTGAAAACGACAAGTACATCATGTTGAGCTTTCACTTCTACGAGCCAAGCTTAGTGACACATCACCAAGCTCCATGGACCGACTACGCTTTCTATGCGGGAAAGGTCAACTACCCAGGCATACAAGTGACCGACTCCCTCGCTTTGGACTCCCTCACGCAGGAACAGAAGGACAAGATCGCCTCTATGAACGGAGAATACAACAAAGAAATCATGTATGAACACATGAAACTTGCCATAGACAAGGCGGACTCTCTCGGGTTGCAACTCTACTGCGGAGAGTTCGGCGCATACCCATTCTTTGTGGACAAAGATGTTCGTTTGCGTTGGTACAGAGACATCTGCGACATCTTCCACACATACGACATCGCCAACTGTCATTGGTGCTACAAGGGAGACTTCCCTATCGTGAACATAGACGGTTCCGCTAATGAATTGCCTGCTATCATCATCGGGAAGAAATAGAAGAAGGAAATAAGACAGGAAAGCGTGGCGACACTCAAGGTGCGTCACGCTTTTTTTGCATGAATAGCAGTCCATTCCGATCACACACAAAATGAATAGCAGTCCATTCCGATCACACACAAAAAAGGGTGTACCATTCGGCACACCCTCTATAAGAACTATGAGAATGCGAAAGCGATCTAAATCTTCGCATCACTTCCCGAATTAAAAAGGGAGTTGATCCGACTCGTTCTCTTGGGAATTATTAGCCTGCGCATCAAATGTAGGCACATTCGGCATACCCGCAGGCATGGCAGGTTGTGCAGGCGGTACAGGTTGTGAAGCCTGGGATCCAGCAGGAGCCACCCTCCACGCACGGATATCATTGAACCAACGGCCCTGCCACTCACGGCAATCGATGTCCACGCTCACCGTGTAAAACTGTCCTTCCTGAATGTTAAAATCATGAATCTTTTGCTCTCCCCAAACATTGAAACACAAACGGCGGGGATATTGCGCATTAGATGTATCATGCTCCATCACATACTCCTGACTCATCCAAGGTCCGTTTTTGCCTTCTCCCTTTCTCTCAGGCAAAACTGCGATAATTCTACCAGTAAAATCCATTGTAATATATTCCTTTTAAATGAAAGGGGATATTCACCCCAAAATTTATTTCCGACAAATTTACAAAAAACTTTACGGACGAAAAGCATTTTGCCCACATAAATTACACACCCAAAACATGTTGTTTTTTCAGAAAAAGAATTAACTTTGTCATAAATAAAAAACGCACAGATATGAGGAAAATCAAAATTTTATCCCTTGCATTAGGCATTCTTGCTTATTTCTGTGGACATAATTCCTGCACCGTAGAAGGGTTGGATTTAGATGATATAGACACAGACAGTTTGTATGCGCAGACAGCTTTGGATGTACCCGTCGCGCAAGTGACAGCGACGCTCAAAGACATCGTGAAACACAGCAAAAGCAAAGGTGTCATCATCACACCGGACACCATCGCCGAGATCACAGAAGATGTGAAAAAACACATCAAGCTACCTATCGTGCTAATGAAAGGATCTTTTGTCGAAGAGAAAGACTCGTTCCCAAGCTTAGTGTTCAGCAACAAAGTGGGGGAAGGCCACGCAATAGACCATTTGGAGAAATGCATTCTAAAAATCGAGGTGGACAATGGCCTACCATTAACCATCGACTACAAAATCTGCTTCTACCACAAGGACACGGTGACGAACAAACTGGAGGAGATACCCGAGCTGAGGAAAGAGCAAACATTCACGGCAGGTCCTGCCACACTCAACGAGGCAAGCAAAACGGCCACAGAGAGCACCATCACAAAGCATCAGATAACCTACGACAAATCCTTCATGAAGCCACTCAGTCTGATAGACCAAATCAGTGTGGAATACAAGTTTGTCATGGAGGACTACGACCAGACCATTCTGACGGAGAAGAACACGATGAAGATGAAAATCGCCTGCTTCTTCAAGGGAGGTATATTAGTAAACGAATATGATTTCTAAAACAATGTGCGCAATGAAAAAGACATTACTACTACTTCTATTTGGTATGATTTGCTGCACATTGTCGGCACAAATCTCCAACACGCTCTACTTCGACAAGCAGAACTATCGCCAGCATCATCTCAATCCGTCCTTTCAACCACAAGGGAAGTTATACGTGGGTGTGCCGGTAATCTCCACCATCGCCGTCGGCGGAGGAAACACGGATTTAACGCTGACGGACGTGTTCAAGACAAAAAAAATCGATGGCCAAAACAAGACATTCCTATTCTGCGACAAGAACGTCATGGCAACGGACGAATTCATGGACGCCATCCACGGACGCGAGCAGATACACGCCTCGTACCAGATAGGGCTATTCGACGCAGGCTACCGAATCAACAAAAAACTATTCGTATCCTTCTCCATAAACAATAAAATGGAATCGTCCATATCGATACCGAAAGAGTTTTTCCAGTTCTTTTTCGTAGGCATGGAAAATGGAGAGAAATTCGATTTCCGCCTCGACAAAATGTCCATCGCCGCCACCATCTACACGGAATATGCGGGAGGAATATCCGCCAAGATAGACGAGAACCTATCATTGGGCGCCAAGGCGAAATTCTTAGTGGGCAACGCAAATATGAGCTCCAACCTGAGAAACCTACACCTCACCGCAAGCGAAGACGAGTGGCAAGTGTCCGGTAGCGGCAACATACGCATCACAACACCTACACAAGAAATCACAGTCAGTGAAACGGACAGAGTCAGCGGCCTCAAATCGAATGGCGGGAAAATCACCGAATCACAAGGACACGGATTCTCCATCGACGCAGGAGCCAACTACAAAATCACAGACGAGCTGAAAATATCCGCCAGTGTCTTGGACTTGGGATTCCTCGCCTGGACAGGGAACATACAAGAATTGAATCCACGAGAAAACTTCAGCTACAAAGGAGTGGAATACGAAGTGAGCGAAGATAACGGCAAAGACGGATGGTGGGATCCATACAAGACCCGTTTCAAACGAATGCTGAAAAAGAATGACGACCCGAAACACTACACCACATGGTTGTCAACCAAACTGCTTGTGGCAGGCGAGTATTCGCTCATGAACGACAAGATCAGCATCGGTGCGCTCTCCAAAACATACTTCCTACGCAAGGCGACAAGGGAAGAGTTTATCCTTTCAGCCAACTTCCGCCCCATCGAGTACTTCTCGGGCACATTCACATATAATCTGTTCGACGGATGGAACAACATAGGCATTGGGCTGACCGGAAACGCAGGCCCTATCAACTTGTACGCCGCCATCGACCACATACCACTGCGATACGCCTCCATGTCAGGACATAAGATTCCTTGCTACGTGCGTGACACGCGCATAACCCTTGGCATGGGTGTCATCATCGGTTACAAGAGAAACAGCAGGTTCGATAATTTCTAATAGACATATAGAGCAAACCATTGGTTAACTTCACATAAACTTAAGAAAGCAATGAAAATCAAATTAGTCATCTTCACAATACTATTCGTGTTATTGGGATTATCCGCATTCATATACTTCCGTTACTACTATGTCTTCGGAGAGGGCGTCAAGAGCGGCGACCTGAACTACGTGATGAGGAAGGGGTATGTCTTTAAAACCTATGAGGGTAAAATCATCCAGAACGGACTGAAAAGCGCACCAACCAATGGCGGCACCATACAATCCAACGAATTCGTATTCTCCATCGAGGACGAAAACGTGGCTCATGAACTCTCAAAAATGAGCAACCGCACCGTGGACCTCTACTACAAAGAGTACTTCCACACCCTGCCTTGGAGGGGCAACACCGTCTATGTGGTGGATAGTTTCATCGTCAAATCGGAAGAGGCTGTCAAAGTAAACAATATATTACTGAACAAAAACGAGTTACGCTTGAACATCGGAGACAAGAAGAGACTCAACGCAGCGGTATACCCTGAGGAATCAACCCAGAGATCCATTGTCTGGAGTTCCGACAACAATGCAGTGGCGACCGTCGAAACGGATGGCACAGTCACCGCAATGGCTGAAGGTGAGACCACCATATCCGCCTCCGTGGGAAATGTGATAGCGAAGTGCACCATCTTCGTCGATGAATGAGGAGATGTGGAGTAAACAATCACCAAGCATAAAAACATAAGCAATATGGATCGACAAACAATTAAAAACTTAATAAAATTATCTGTTGCAGCCTTAGCTCCCATCGCAGCCGCATACCTCAAGGCTAAGCTGAAACAGACTGCCGAGGAGGGGAAGGAGAAGAGTCAGGAGACCACCCCTGAAAACACCCAAAGCCCTGAAAACGCTGAAAAGCCACAAGAATCGGGGAAGACGCAGGAATCCGAAAAGCCGATGGTGTATCCCAAAACGGAGACGCAGATCAAGGTGAGCGACGAGGCGGGGAAAGCCATCAACATCATCGAAAAGACTGGATGCAAAATCGCCCACATCGTCAGCTGCGACAACATCACGGAAGAACAGTTGACTAACGAATACCTGCGCATGGCTGAGCAACCGAATCCAGGGTTCGTCCGTGTCATGGTGGAGTTGGATAGTATACTGATCGATAATCTGTTGATTGAATACGAAGAGCATCTGTCTGACATGGATGCCTTCATTCAAAGCAAGTTGAGCACGCCTTATGAAAATGCGGAGGGCATTCTCAAGAACCGTTTCGATGAGACGAAGGAGATTTACACTTCGGATGGCGATATGGATTGGGACAACGATATGATCGCCTGGGGGAAGGAATCGGCTGAATGTGATGCGTTAAGCTCTATCATATTAAGCCAAAGCGACAACATTCTATGCTTCGTCGATGTGCCAGTACAATCTGTCTACGACGTATTCTGCTACCTGCCATTCGGCGGTGCGGAAAGCCCTGAACCGCTGGAACACCGAAGCATCGCGAAATATTGGTTTGAAAAATACGGAGCGGTTCCTTGCTTCATGTCTGGCGACGTTCTGCAATTCTACGTGAAACGACCTGTGAATGAGGAAGGAGAGGCGAAAGCCCTCGCACTCCAGCAGTTCGGTTTTTGCTCAGACATCGTCACCCAAGGCTGCGAGACGGTACAGAACCTTGCCAGCTCATTAAAGAGCTCCAGATTCTAGTATTTCTGGTGGGACTAAAACCATCACGCACATCATGGACTAGCAAACAAAACGAAGGTCCGATAGACTCCTATAACATTTCGGGTGACGGCGCCTAGTGCCTCCTCCCGAGAAAAGAAAGACGGGGAAGCGATCAAACACGATTGCTTTCCCATCTTCTATTTTATCCCTAAGGAGTTATCAAGAGAACAACAGCTCACGGTACTTCGGCATCGGCCAGAAGTCATCGTCGATCACCAATTCGAGGTCATCGATGTGGGAGCGGATCTCCTCCATCGTCGGGCGTACCACACTGTCGTACACCACGGCTGTCTCATGCTCGCTCTTCGCCGTGTTGGCGGTGTGGCGCTCCTCCGTCATGCGCTTCACCAACTTCTTGATGGCGGTGACATGGCTGGAGATCTCACGGATCAGGTCCTTCCTATCCTCCGAAAGCACATCGTACTCCTTTGCATCGAACAACTGCTTCAAGCCGCAGAGGTTTTCGATCAGACGGTTCTGGTAAGCCACCGCGGTAGGCACGATATGGTTGATGGCGATGTCGCCCAAGATGCGCGACTCGATCTGCACCTTCTTCGAGAACTTCTCGTACTCCACCTCGACACGTCCCTTCAGCTCCACTTCATTGAAGACATTCTCACCGATCAGCACATCCATGGAAGACTTGTCCAAATACTTGCTGATGGCCTCAGGGGCGCTGGTGATATTGGTGAGTCCGCGCTTCTTGGCCTCCGCCTTCCACTCCTCGGAATAGCCGTCTCCCTCGAAACGCACAGGTTTGGACTCTATGATCAGTTTCTTCAGCACTTGGAAGATCGCCTCATCCTTTCCTTTCCCCGCATTGATCAAGTCATCCACCTCCGCGCGGAACTCGTTCAGCTGGTGGGCGACGGCCGCATCCAAAGCGATGATGGAAGCGGCGCAATTGGCGGAGGAACCGACAGCGCGGAACTCGAAACGGTTACCCGTGAAGGCGAACGGAGAGGTTCGGTTACGGTCGGTAGTATCCAGCATGATGTCCGGGATACGTGCGATACCCAACTTCAAGGCGGTCTTCTCCTCTGGCGTCATCTTGTTATCCCCCACTTGGGTAGCCAAGTCGTCCAACATCTTGGAGAGCGTACGTCCCAAGAAGACGGAGAGGATGGCAGGAGGCGCCTCGTTGGCGCCCAATCTATAGGTGTTGCCAGCGCTCATGATAGAGGCGCGCAGCAGGTCCTGATGCTTGTACACAGCCGTCATCACATTCACGAGGAAGGTGATGAACAACATATTCCCCTTAGGGTTCTTGGCAGGAGAGAGCAGGTTAATGCCCGTGTCCGTCGTCAGCGACCAGTTATTGTGCTTGCCGGAACCATTCACACTTGCGAAAGGCTTCTCATGCAGCAAGACCTGAAAATGGTGCTTGCGGGCAATACGCTTCATCACGTCCATGATCAATTGGTTGTGATCGTTCGCCAGGTTCGCCTCCTCATAGATCGGGGCGAACTCGAATTGGTTAGGAGCCACCTCATTATGTCTGGTTTTCAAAGGAATACCCAGCTTGTGCGCCTCCACCTCCACTTCACGCATGAAGGAGGTGACACGCTCCGGGATGGAGCCGAAATAGTGGTCGTCCAACTGCTGGTCCTTGGCAGAGGCATGTCCCATAAGGGTTCTACCCGTCATGCACAAGTCAGGACGCGCATTGTAGAGGGCGGAGTCCACCAAAAAATACTCCTGTTCCCATCCCAAGTTCGTATTCACCTTCGTCACATTCTTGTCGAAATACTGGCAGACCGCCACGGCAGCCTTATCCACCGCCGAAATAGCCTTCAGCAAAGGCGTCTTGTAGTCCAATGCCTCACCCGTGTAGGAGATGAAGATGGTCGGTATACAGAGAGTGGAGCCCACCACGAAAGCGGGCGAAGAGAGATCCCAAGCCGTATAACCGCGCGCCTCGAACGTGTTGCGTATACCTCCGTTAGGAAAGGAAGAGGCGTCAGGCTCCTGCTGGATCAGCAACTTGCCGGAGAAGCGTTCGATGATGTCACCGTTCTCGTCGAAATCGATGAACCCGTCATGTTTCTCGGCCGTACCGTCCGTCAGGGGTTGGAACCAGTGCGTGTAATGGGTCGCCCCACGTTCACTCGCCCACTTGCGCATGCCCGTCGCGATCTGATCCGCCACGTTCCTGTCGAACAACACACCACGGTCTACCGCCGCAATAAAAGCATTAAATGCATCCTTGGAAAGATACTCGCGCATCTTCTCCTTCGTAAACACATTGATCGCGAAATAGTCAGACAACTTGTCCGATGGTATATGCACCGGCAATGGACGCCTGCTTTGCAGCTCCTTCAATGCGTTGAATCTCATTATCGCCATAACAGATATAATTTAAAATAACATTCGTCTCTAAACAACAACCCCTCATTTTTCTGAGGTTCGATGCGCAAAAATACATAATTTTCGAATTGCACCCCCAATTTTAGGGGGTATTTTTAGAAAAAATATAAAATTCACAGACAAAAGAGCAAAAAAAACGGGGCAACAAGCAAAAAAACATTCAAGACGCAGGGACATGGGGGCTTTCTCAAAAAGATCACGCCTTGGCAGAAGGTTATGTATTTTTTTTGAATATATTTGTAGTCTGAAACAAAAAGGCAATAAAATATGGCAACAATGACAATCACATACGACGCAAGGAATACTTACGCCAAAAACATACTATCACTCCTTTTGGAGTCTGGAATCATAAAGGAAAAGGAGAACAATACGGAGAAAGAATTGCGCAAGGCATTTAAGGAGGCATCCGTAATTAAAAAAGAGATTAAGAAGGGGAATAGAGGGAAGTTGAAGACGTTAGATGATTTTCTGGAGGAAGTTGAGTGATGTTGAATTTTGTCGTAACCAAATCATTCCAGAGCTCTGCAAAAATCTTACTGAAACGATATAAGTCTTTTAAAAACGACCTCCTTAAGTTCAAGACGAACTATGATTCTTTGCCTTATGCTGACTTGGGTGGCGGATTTAGGAAAATCCGTATTAGCATTGAATCAAAGGGGAAAGGAAAAAGCGGAGGTGCAAGGATAATCACTTATGAGGTTTTGTCTTATGAAACGGAAAGGGATGTGATTCTGCTCTATGTTTATGACAAGTCAGACATGGAAGATATAAGTATATCATTTCTGAAACAACTAGTTAAGGACAATTTGTAACGAGTTATAAACAAGTATAAAAGCACATCTCAGTTTCTTTTTTACTCACAAAATGGCGGAGATAAGCTTCTATACTAAGCCTGCAGCAGGTTGCAGATAACCTCCACCTTCTCATCCATCGGCAAGCATGCGTCCACCCAATGGATGGTGAAACCACGGCGCTCCATTCCCCTGAACCAGGTCATCTGCCGTTTCGCGAACTGATGGATGGCGATCTCCAACTCGGAGACCATCTGCTCGTACGTGAGGTTACCGATCACATAGTTCGTCAGGTATTTATATTCCAAACCATAGTAGATCATATCCTCCGCGGAGACACCTGAATCCAAGATGCGCCGCACCTCGTCCACCATGCCCTCGTCCAGCCTAGCCCGCAACCGTTTGGAGATCTTCTCACGACGCAGGTCACGCGCGATATCCACCCCCACGACAAGGCAATTGATGTCGGGGAAATCGACGAAGTCCTGCGGATGGCTACGATAATACTCGCAGATCTCTATGGCACGTATCGCACGCTTGGCGGTGTCCACGTCGGTCGTGTTGTGCAGCGTCTTATAGGTGGATAGAATAGCCGTCAGTTCCTCCAACGATTTACCCTCCAGCGACTGCCT
The DNA here is from genome assembly GCA_002310215.1 of Bacteroidales bacterium UBA1181. Classification (GTDB taxonomy): domain Bacteria; phylum Bacteroidota; class Bacteroidia; order Bacteroidales; family Paludibacteraceae; genus UBA1181. Next base: position 20,120 of record DBYR01000042.1, on the reverse strand, counting down.
CAGCTCCTCGTTCTGAGGCACAGGCATCATTTTATAAGCTTTGAGGACCGACTCGATGTAGAGACCGGTTCCCCCGCAGAGAATAGGGAATACTCCCCTCCCCTTGATGTCCTTGTATGCGGACAGGAAATCACGCTGGTACTCGAAAAGATTGTACTTGTACCCCGGGTCGGCGATGTCGATCAGGTGGTAAGGGATGGAGACACCATCCACCACATAGTCGGAGAGGTCCTTCCCCGTACCGATGTCCATGCCACGGTAGATCTGGCGGGAGTCCGCACTGATGATCTCAGCCCCCAAGCGGCGGGCCAAGTGAGCCGCCAAGGTGGTCTTCCCACTTGCGGTCGGTCCCAGTATCGTCAGCATATCATAAGCCATAACGAGCTATTCTTAAGTTCATATCAACGTCCAAAGATAATCAAAACGAGGGAAGCCATCAAGCCTCACGCACACGGTTGCGCAGGAAATGTGCGGCCGTGAAGGAGGCGAAGAGCGTCAGAGCGACCATGTCCAGCAATCCGCCGACACAGAAGGTGGTGGAGAAAGAGGTCCATTCGCTCAGGCAACCGCCCCCGAACAGACCCACACCAATCCCTATGTCCCACGAAGTGAGGTAGGTGGAGGTGGCCGTGCCACGTTTGTTGTTCGGTGCAAGTGCGACGAACAGGGAGTTCATGGCAGGAAAAATCGTCCCGTAACCCATACCGATCAAGAGTGCGACAAAGAAGAAGGTCGCACGCATATAGTCCGCCGGGATGCCGAGATAAGGCAAGGCACCCAGCAGGATGTAGGCGAATCCGCCAGCGGCGATCCCCACCTTGATCATGAGCAACATCTTACCCCTATCCACCAATTTGCCCGAGAAGATACGCGACAAAGCGATGCCCGAGGCCAGGAAGAGATAGAAGAAGGATGGATTTCCCTCGACGGAAAGCTCCTTCGCGTACAAGGCGATGAAAGAGGTCATGACCCCATACGGGATGGCGAGGAAGAAAAGATTGATGCCCGCAGGCACCCCCTTCTTCAGGAAGAAACGATCCAGCGAGAGCTTCTCCTTCACGTCCGTCTTCGGGCGGTACTTCGTCTTGATCAGGCTACCGATCAGGAAGGAGCAGAGGCTCACGCAGAAGGAGGAGTAGAAGATCGTCTCGTAGCTATAATGGTCCAAGAGCCACATACCCACCATCGGGCCCGTCGCCATGGCGAAGTTGTTGGAAAGTCCGAAGTAGCCCAAGCCCTCGCCCCTACGGCTGGAAGGCATGATATCTATCACGATCGTATTGCTCGATATGGAGACCATGCCAAAGGCCAGTCCGTGCATCACGCGGAGCAAGGCGAAGAGGAAGACCGTCTTCACGCAAGGGTACCCCGCGAAGAGGAGGACAAAGACCGAGAGGGCCATCAGATAGAGCGGTTTGCGTTGGAAAGTGTCCACCAGATACCCCGAGAAGGGGCGGACGAACAGGCAAGCCAGCGTATAGCAGGAAAGGACCGCCCCCACCGTGGACTCAGGCACAGTGAAGACCTCTATCAGATACATGGCTAAGATAGGCATGATCAGGTAGAAGGAGAAGAAGAGGAGGAAATTCGCACTGCAGGAGCAGACGAAGCTCATCGTGAACAATCTATCTTTCGGGCAATCCATTCAACCATACAAATTAGACCGCGAAATTACGAAAGAATCCGAAGAGTTAGCACCACATCAGCCAAGAAAACAGAAAGACAAAAACAAAAAAGTGCGGCATCAAACCGCACTTTCCCGATCCATGTTATAAATAAACTTTCAGATTACTCATTAGTGGAAGCACCACTATCCGCATTCACGCCGAAGATATCCTTCAAGCCACCCAAGTCGAAACCAAGGGAGAAACGCAAAGTATTGTTCAACGGACTGGTCTGGGCGATAGCGATCACGTAAGCCGCGCTCAATTGGAAGATGCTCAGGTTAAAACCGGCACCCACATTAAAGTACTTACGATTACCTTTGTACTTGTTTTCATTGAAGTAACCACCTCTCACCATGAACTTTTTGTTATAGGAATATTCAAGTCCGACTGAGAGGTTAATCTCTCTCAATTCCTCCCTGAATCCATCAGGCGCATCGCCCAAGGACTTGAAGATACCACCGATAGAGGTCGTCTCCTCGTAATCCCTCACCGCCTCATTAAATGCATCCTCGCTTTCGTATTGGTCAGACTTACCATAAGGGGTAGGGACAAGTAACTTATTCATATCCATAGCGAATTGCAACCTGTTGTATTCGTCGAATGCATATTCGAAAGAAGCACCCAATCTAAAATTAGTAGGAATAAACTGCTGCGTCTGGTCATTATCGTACGACACCTTATTACCGATGTTGGATATAGACATACCCAGGCCCACGTATGAAGTGTTAGCGTTGATCTGCAACGGACGGCGGTAAGAGAATGCGATGTCCGCGCCGATAGCCTTTGCGGAAGAATATTCATCCTCATCGTATGCGCCATTGAACAAGTCGGAAAAGATGAAACGCAATGCGACACCTCCAGACCAGTACTCGGAGAGCAGCATGGAGAAGCTGGCGTCTACGGCAAGTTCGTACGGTTTAGCCGTACCTTGGGAAATTGGTTCACCGCCCCAACTTGGCTGGCCCGTCAATTGGATCTCACCCATAGAGAAATAGCGGAAAGAAGCGCCGACGGCCGTCTTATCCGTAGGACGATAGAAACCACAGAGGTATACCAAATCGATGTCGTTCACAATCTTACGCAACCATGGAGTATAGGATATGGAAAAGCCTCCATTGCTCTCGGCTTGCGCATACTTAGCAGGGTTCCAATACTGAGACATGTTGTCCGGTTTGGTCGCAGCACCAACATCACCCATACTTCCGCCCACAGCATCCGGAGCGATGGAGAGAGACGGGATGGCCGTCTGCAATGGATTATAAAACGCACCACTTTCATCCACAAGGGCATTGGCGACGAGAGACGAACACATAGCAGCGGCGAAGAAAACCGCACGTAAATTTAAATTTCCCATTCGATATAAATATCTATTTCTACATTTAATTTTCGAGGAAGTCTACTATCATCCATGGCAGGCCTCCAAAAACATAACTACTCTTTCGCAAAATTATTGCAAAGGAAATTAAAAAAAACGAATTCACCTACATATTTTTTCAACATCAGCGGAGAAAAACACCTTTCCAGCATGGCAACTGGCCGTTTAACCAATAAAAATAACACCCACCGCACTTATTTTTTGCTTACATTCTCCACAATAAAACACAAATATTGATTATCTTTGCCCTAACAACCAGCTCATTTAAGTTTTTTTTAGCGCACAACGCTTGAAATTACGGACAAAATTGGTTATATTAGTAGTGTTAAGAAAGTAATAAAGCATACGATTATGAGTCTGAAAGACCTATTCATCAGGCCGGAAAACACTCCGAAGAACCAGGGGAACAACCGGACGACCAACGACAAATCCACAGGAACCCCGAGGAGAGAGGAACGGGAGGATTCGAAATTCAGCCAACCGCAACCTGCTCCGAAAGAGGAAGCCCCAGTGGAACAGATCAATATGGACAACATCATTCCACAACCGGATCCAGGGGCAGAGGACAATACCTCCCCGATCACGGAAGTGAACAACGTGAAGAAAAAGAGGTTGTGGGAAACATTGATCAAGAGGAATCTCCCCGGACCGGACATGCTGGAGTTGAAGAGCTATTCAGCCTCCCTGGAGTCCATGGGCCTCTCCCAAGAGAAGCGCTACGAGGCTGCATTCAAGATGTTGAAGGCGCAATACCCGGACTTCACGAAGGAGAAGTTGCTGAAGTCAATCGACACCTATATCAGCTATGTCAACGAGGAGATCGAGAGCGGTAGAAACCAATACGCCGCTAAGCGCAAGCAGACCATCGGCACGCAGCAAAAGAACCTCGACAACATGGTCAAGGAGAACAACCATATCGAGCAACAGCTCATTGAGTTGCAGAAAAAGAACAAGGAATTGACCAATGAAATCGAGAAGTTGAAAGCGGAGATCACGGCGGCCACCAAGGAGATCGCCCACGACGAGCAGGTCTTCATCAACTCCGCCAACAGCGTCATCTGCGACCTCATGACCGACCGGGAGGAGATGTCCAACATCAATGTGGATCAATAATAGAAACAATAACAAATAATTACAAAATAGAAAATGGATAGCAATTTATTCGGTTCAAACAACACAGGTGATCAGAACAGCACTCCTGTGTCACTCAAGGAGATGTTCAAACGCCCGGGCGGAACGTTCGCTAAAATCACAGCGGTAGGCGCAGTGTTAGGCTTGGGATACCTCTTCACGAAAGCGCTTCCGTTCCTGGTGGCGGCAGCGGCCAACACGCTCGTCCTCATCCTGGAGATCGTGGCCATCGTGGGCATCTTGGCGGTATTGTTCAACAAGAACACATGGAAGTGGATCTCCCTCTTCTGGCTCCACATCAACCGTAAGATCGTCGGCATGTTCGTGAAGATAGACCCTATCTCCATCTTGGAAAACTCCATCCGCAAGATGAAGGACAAGCTGAACACCGTGCACGAGAACGTCACCAAACTGCGCACGATACTCGTCAGCATGAACAGCAAACTGGACTCCTACAAATCACAACAGGATGATAACATCCGCAAACTGAAAAAGAGAAAAGAACAGTTGGCGGGCGCCAGCAACCTGACATCCAACGAGAAGCTGAAGATCCAGATGAGCATCAGCAACCTGAGCAACGACATCGCCCAACTGGACAGCATCATCGAAAGCCAAAAGAAACGTATCGAAACCTCTAAGAAATACCAGGAGGTGATGGAACGCCTCGAAACCATCGCGGAGGCGAAGGTGGAGCGCTCTTCCCTCGAACTGAAGAGAACAAAGGACGCTTACGAATCGGCCAAGGAGCAACGCAGCGCCCTGAAGACCATCTCCAGCATCATGCGCGGAGACTCCCAAAGCCTCGAGGAGGAGATGGCCATCGAACACATCACCAACACCATCAACTCCAGCGTGGCTGAGATGGAAGGCTTCATCAACGACTCCGACGGCGTGCTCGAGAACTACAACCTCGAATCAGCCGTTAACGAAGACCGTGTGGAGGAGATCCTCAAGAAGTACGGTCAGAAGGATTCGTTCTCTTCCTTCAGCGAGGAATCTAAAATCGACAACAGTAGCTTCGGCACTGTGAAGGAGAAGGAAAAGGTTGAGGTAAACAAATGGTGTTAACAAACGACTAAACTAGAAATAATTTAAACAATAACGACTATGAGTTTTTTTAGCAGACTTACATTCTTAGGAAGGTTTACCATCATCGGTATCATAACCGCTATCGTATGCGCCATCCTATACTTCACCGGCATCATGAGCGGTTGCACGGAGAACAGCAAGAACAAAGAAGGGCAATCTCTTCCTTCTCTGAGTTCATTGACAAAGAAGAACAAATATGATGCCACCTTGGTGGTGAACCCTTACACGGGCTTCGCTCCGATCGTTTGGGGTAACGGCGGACTGGAGCCAAAGGACGACTCCTACTTCGCCAAGAAGTACGGAGTCAAACTGAAGGTTATCGTGATGGATGACTTCGACGCCGCTCGTTCCGCTTTGAAGAACGATGACGCGCAGATCGAATACTGCACATTGGACGCACTCCCTGTGGAGATGAGTTCAAGCGGCACCATGACCGACATGAAGTACTTCATGTTGCTGAACTTCAGCGCCGGTGCGGACGCCTTGGTGGCCAACGCTACCATCAACCAAATCAGCGACTTGAAAGGCAAACGTGTAGCATACGCGGAGGGTACCGCCTCCCACACCTTGCTCATCAACGCCCTCGAGACCTCTAGTCTGACAATGGACGACATCATCCCAGTCAAGGTATCCTCCGGTGTGGACGCCGCCCAAGCCTTCAAGGCTAAACAAGTGGATTGCGCCGCAGTATGGAGCCCGGATGATGTAGACTGCATCAACGCATTCAAGGGTGCGCACTTGCTCACCTCTACCGCACAATCCAACATGCTCGTCTCTGACGGTCTCATCGCCAAGAAGGAGTGGTTGGAGAAGAACAAAGACCTCGCCGCTAAGATCGTAGAGGCCATCCTCGCCGCCAATGCGGAGGTAACCAACAACAAGACCGCCTTCAACGAGGCTGCGCAAGTATTCGCGAAAGAGTTTGAGACGGACGTGGACTTCGCCCTCGCCTCCAGCTCCACCATCAACTACGCATCCATGGAAGACCAAATCAACTGGATGGGTCTCAACTCAGACTATTCAGGCATGACAGGCGAGCGCATCTACTCCAAGATGTCACGCATATACTCAGGCTTAGGCCTCTGCAAGTCCGTACTGCCTTGGTCTAAGGCGGCCTACACGGACATCGTGGAGCTGGTGAACGAGAAGAACTCCCTGACGCCTGAGCAGAAGAAATCCGTGGGTACAGCAGAGAAAACATTCACGGCTCCTACCGTGAAAGAGGATACGGTGAAGGCCTTCTCCAACAAGAAGGTGACCATCAACTTCCCTGTCAATGGATTCACCCTCGACAACGAGGCGCGCGCCACAATCGACCGCGAGTTCGTGGATATCGTGCAGAGCTACGCCAACACTCGTATCCGTATCGAGGGTAACACGGACGCCACGGGTAACTACAACTCCAACGTCTCCCTTTCCAAGAAGAGAGCGCAGGCCGTGGTTGACTACCTCACCAACGAGTACAAGATCAACCGTAACAGGTTCGTTGTGGTCGGCAATGGTCCTAAACACGCCATCGAGGATGGTGTCAAGGAGTCCAACGAGAGCTACCGTACGACCGACCTGCAATTGATCGCTCAATAAGATTACAATAACCATAAAAGTATAGGTGGCAGTGTGTCCGCCTATACTTTTTTATTTTCAATGACAGATGAAAGAACTATTTAAATTCGGAGGGAGCCTATCCACCAAGGACTCGATGATAACCGGCATTGTGGGAGGAATCGTGCTACTTGTCATTTGGTACATCGTCACCATCACGGGATGGATCTCCCCCAAAATCCTTCCTAATCCATTGGATGTCCTCCGGGCCATTCCTAAGCTGATTTCGGAACGCAACCTCTTCGGCAACATAGGCTACACCGTAGGGCTCAACCTCGCCGGCTACGTCATCGCCCTGGTGATCGCCATCCCGATGGGCTTCCTGATAGGCATCTACCCTATCCTACGCTCCATGTTCCAGAAACCGTTCGAGGCCATCCGCTTCCTGCCATTGCCGGCGGTCAGCGGTATCATGGTGGCCATCTTCGGTCTCGGATTCAACATGAAGGCCAGCTTCCTCGCCTTGGGTATCTTGATCTACATCCTACCCGTAGTGACGCAGAAGGTGCTGGACCTGCAGAACCCGAACAATCCAAAAGATAACGTCTATCTACAGACCGCCAAGACGATCGGCATGACCAATTGGCAGATGTTCCGCCATGTATACTTCCCTTACGTGATGTCCAGCGTCTACAGCGACATCCGCGGACTCGTGGCCATCTCATACACCTACGTGACCATAGCGGAGAACATCAACCGCGAGGGCGGTATCGGTGCCTGCATCACCACGATGACACGCCAGAGCTCCATGGACTGCGTATACGCCCTGCTGCTGATCATCATCGCGATAGGCATCATACAGGACTTTATCTTCAAGAAGTGTGAACCAATTATTTTCAAACACCGCCGCGCCTAAAGGTGTGCTCTAAAACAGATAACGTTATGGACAGAAATATAGACATTGACAGCTTAATGAAGCACAGCAGGGACGAAGAGAACCCGACAAACGACATCAGGGAGGAGCAGACCGAAACCGAAACCAATACGGATATCAACATCGACGCTCTCATGAGGGATAATCACCCCAAAGAGGAACCTATCGAAACGGAAGAGCCTCGCCAGACGAAGAGCACGAAGAAAAGCAAAAGCCCGAGAGGCGACGGTGAGGTGGATGTCATCCGACTCAGGAACATCACCCACATCTTCAACAAAGGAGAGAAGAACGAATACCGTTTGTTCGAGAACTTCAACCTCACCATACCTGACCTTCCCGGCAGGGGACAGCTCGTCTCCATCATGGGTGCGTCAGGCTGCGGCAAATCACAGATGCTCAAGGTGATAGCAGGTCTCAACAAGTTCAACGAAGGAACGGTGGAAATCTACGGCGAGAAACTGTCGGAGAACCACAACTTCCCTATGGTGTTCCAAACATACAGTAACTTCGAATGGTACACCGTCCTGCAAAACGTGATGTTGCCTATGCTCGTCAAGGGCGTGGACAAAGCAACCGCGGAGGCGAAGGCCAGAGACCTCTTGAAACGGGTGGGCCTGGAGGATCACATGGACAAGTATCCAGCCAAACTGAGTGGTGGCCAGCAACAAAGGGTAGCCATCGCCAGATGCCTCGCCTGCGAGTCCCAGATCATCCTCTTCGACGAGGCGACGGGTGCGTTGGACATCAAGATGAAGCGTGAAGTACAGAACATCATCCTCAAGATATTCTACGAGATGAAGATGGACCCTACCATCATCAACGTCTCCCACAGCATCGAAGAGGTTTGCTACCTCAGTAACAAAGTCTTCATCCTGCAGGCCAATCCTTGCCGCATCTTCAAGGAGATCGACATCCACTACACGGGCGAGGAGACCAAGCCTCGCGGGGAGTGGGTATTCAACACGGAAGAGTACGCCAACTACGTGAAGACCATCACGGCGTACATGGATGAGATCTGTAAATAAAAAGATATCCATACAACCATCAAGCCGGAGGGGGAAACCCATCCGGCTTTTTTTAGATAATAGTCCCACACATCGACGATCATCCGGCCACCATTCACCCCACACAGAGGTAAACATAGATCCATCCATAAATAGCAAATCGTAAATGACTAAATAGTAAATTGTAAATAGTAAATGTTTCCGAATGTTCAACATAATAAACAAAACCATCATTCGGCACAATAATAAAAATGGGCAAACGGCAAGTGTTTTTACCCAAAAAATACGTAACTTTGCAAAATCATTGAATATACGAATCAAAAGATCATTATGGGACGGAAAAAGGAGCTTCCTCTGCTGGAAAACATTGAGATAACGGGCGTCGCCAACGAAGGAAAAGCGATCGCGCGGGTGAATGACATGGTCGTTTTCACGCAGTTTGTCGTCCCAGGTGACATCGTGGACCTGCAAGTGACCCGCAAGAAAAATAGTTACATGGAGGGTCGCGTCACCAAAATCCACAAGTACTCCGACAGGCGTGAGGAGGCATTCTGCTCCCACTACGGAGTTTGCGGAGGCTGCAAATGGCAGATCCTACCCTACGAAGATCAGTTGAAGGCGAAGCAAGACCAGGTGTTCAACAACCTCACCAGGATAGGCAAGGTCGAGTTGCCGCCGCTCAAACCCATATTAGGTTCCGCTAAGACACAGCGCTACCGCAACAAGCTGGAATTCACCTTCTCCAACAAGAAGTGGCTCACCTACGAACAAGTGGCCGCCGGCGAGAAGTTTGACAACATGGACGCCCTCGGATTCCACATTCCAGGCATGTTTGACAAGGTGTTGGACATCGACAAGTGCCACCTGCAGGACGAGGTGTGCGACCAGATACGTGACTGCATCAAGGCATACGCCCATGCGCACAACCTGCCTTTCTTCGATCTGAGGAACAAGGAGGGTTTCCTGCGCACCATCGTCGTACGCACCGCCAGCACGGGTGAGATCATGCTGATCGTCGTCTTCTACCACGAAGACAAGGAGCTCAGGGAAGGGCTGCTGAACCATTTGGTGGAACAATTCCCTCAAATCACCTCCCTCATCTACGTGATCAACGGCAAGTGCAACGACACGATCACAGACCAGGAGACCATCGTCTACAAGGGTCGCGACTGTATCTACGAGGAGATGGAAGGACTGAAGTTCAAGATCGGCCCGAAGTCATTCTACCAGACCAACAGCCAACAAGCCTACGAGCTCTACAAAGTGGCGAGGGAGTTCGCCCAACTCAAGGGAGACGAACTGGTATACGACCTCTACACCGGCACAGGCACCATCGCCTGCTTCGTGGCGAAGCACGCCAAGAAGGTGGTCGGCATAGAATATGTTCCGGAGGCGATAGAAGACGCCAAGGTCAATGCCGCCAACAACAACATCGACAACACGCTCTTCTTCGCAGGCGACATGAAGGCGATACTGACCAATGACTTCATCGCGGAGCACGGTCGCCCGGACGTGATCATCACAGACCCGCCGCGCGACGGCATGCACCCGGACGTGGTGGAGACCATCCTCGCCGCGGAGCCTAAAAGGATCGTCTACGTCAGCTGCAACCCAGCCACCCAGGCAAGGGACCTCAACCTATTGGACGCCAAGTACAAAGTGACAGCGGTGCAACCCGTGGATATGTTCCCTCACACCCACCATGTCGAAAACGTGGTGGCGCTAGAATTAAGAACCGAATAAATCAGTAGATGTCAGAGTCATGCAAGTATACCCTATCACACTCATATTAATCATCACGATGGTGCTCATACCGGACATTTACCTTTACTGCCGGTTCATGAGGAACAGAGTCAACAAATCCACTGCCGTTCTGCACTGGATCATATCCGCCTATTTCCTCATCACATCGTGTGGCATACTCTTCAACATCAACCATATCTTCTCACCGACGACACACTTCAAGATGACCATGTTCGTCTGCATTCTCGGCTTGGTATATACCACCAAGGTCGTCTTCTGCACCTTCGACTTGGCCTTCTTCCTGACAAAAAAGCGCTGGAGGAAAATACAGTACTTAGGATATGTCGCGGCGGGACTCACCTTCTGCACTATCCTATACGCCATACACGTGGGGCGGTTCCATTTCATCAAGACAGAAGAAACCATTGAGATAGAAGACCTGCCCGACTCGTTCGATGGCTACCGCATCCTACACGTAAGTGACTTCCACTTAGGCAGTTTCGGACACTCGCAAAAACGTTTAGAGTATGTCTTCGACTCCATGGAGGCACAACATCCGGACATCATCGTATTCACAGGTGACATGGTCAACAACTTCGCCACGGAGTGTAACGGATGGAAATATCTGTTCGACAAATTACACTGTCCCGACACCAAGCTGGCTATCTTAGGCAACCATGACTACGGCGCCTACTATGATTGGGACAACGAAGACCTGCGGTCGATGAATGAAATCGCCATTCGTCAGGAAATCAGGGACTTCGGATTCAAACTATTGTTGAACAGCCACCACTTCGTCACCCGTGGGAACGACACCATCGCCTTCATCGGCGTGGAGAACTGGGGCACATCCAAACGATTGGAAAACAAGGCAGACTTCCCGAAGGCTTACAAAGGGACAGAACGGATCAAGACCAAGATACTGCTCTCGCACGACCCTACCACATGGCCAAGGGGCGTCAGGGATACGACCGACATCGCACTAACACTCAGCGGACACACTCACGGAGGACAAATCGGTATCGAGACGAAATGGTTCAGAATATCCCCCGCCATGTTCATGATCAAATATTGGGATGGACTCTACAAAGAAGATGATAAATATATCTACGTCTCCCGCGGAATGGGTTGCGTAGGCATACCGGCCCGATTGGGTATCTCTCCGAGGTTCACCATCATCACCCTAAAGAAAAAGAAGGAAGAGCATGAAAGTCAATGAGATAACGTCAGCCATTGAGGCATACGCCCCCCTCGCCTACCAGGAGAGCTACGACAACTGCGGCATGCAGGTGGGCAACCCTATGCAGGAAGTATCAGGCGTACTCATCACCTTGGACGTCACGGAAGCCGTCATCGACGAAGCCATCCAAAAGGGTTGCAACCTCATCATATCCCACCACCCGCTCATCTTCAAGGGACCCAAGAAAATATGCGGGAACAACTACATCGAGCGTTGCATCATCAAGGCGATCAAGCATGACATCGTCATCTACTCCAGCCACACCTGCATGGACAAGACCGCAGGAGGCGTGAGCGCAAAGATGGCGGAGAAGATCGGGCTGACAGATATCCGTCCACTTGACGAGGAGAAGCATGACGACAAAATCATAGGGTTGGGAATCATCGGCACACTGCCCTGCGAGGAGGATGCACTAACATTTCTCAAAAGAGTAAAGGAAACATTCGAAGTGGGAAGCTTACGACACACTCATCTCAAAGAGGGTGCGAAGGTGAAAAGAGTGGCCTTGTGCGGCGGCTCCGCATCAGAGTTTCTCGGCAAAGCCATCGCTGCCCAGGCGGACATCTACCTGACGGCAGACATCAAATACCACCAGTTTTTCGACGTGGAGGATCACATCATCCTCGCAGATATAGGACATTTTGAGTCAGAGCAATTCACAAAAGAGATTTTTTATGAAATTATTTCAAAAATAAATCCTAAATTTGCAGTCCATATATCAGAAAGTAAAACAAATCCGATAAATTACTTGTAAAGTATGTCAGAGAAAGATTCGAAAGAGATTACAGTAGAGGAGAAACTAAAGGCCCTCTATGACCTCCAATTGGTTAGTTCAGGTATTGACAAAATCAAGACATTGAGAGGTGATCTTCCGTTGGAAGTACAAGACTTGGAAGACGAAATCGCCGGTTTGAACACCCGCGTCGCCAACCTGAGCGAAGAGATTCGCCAAATCAACGCTTCCATCACCGGCAGAAAAAGCGACATTGAAGTTTCAAAGTCCCTTATCACCAAGTACAAAGAGCAACAGGACAATGTCCGCAACAACCGCGAATACGAAAACCTCGCCAAAGAGATAGAGTTCCAAACCCTTGAAATCGAGTTGAGCGAGAAGAGAATCAACGAGGCTATCAACTTGTCCGCTATCCGCAAAGAGGAGTTGGAGAAAGCCAAGAACCTCATCGTGGAAAGAAACGAGGACCTCGTATTGAAGAAGAAAGAATTGGACGAGGTGATCTCTGAGACGAAACAAGAAGAGGAGAACCTCCGCGACAAGGCGAAGGAGATCGAGAGCAAGATCGAAGAGAGATTGCTTACCGCCTTCAAGAGAATCAGAAAGAACGCAAGAAACGGATTGGCTGTCGTTCCTGTTGAGCGTGACGCTTGCGGTGGATGCTTCAATAAGATCCCGCCTCAAAGACAATTGGATATCCGCATCAGGAAGAAAATCATCGTGTGCGAATATTGCGGCCGTATCTTGATCGACCCTGAATTAGCGACAGAAGAGCAATCAAAATAATTGTTGCTCTCCCTATAAAGCAAAAGCGCCCGACATATTATCGGACGCTTTTTTTATACCCAAATCTCACTTCTTAAAACTGCAAATCACCAAATAGTAAATTGTAAATAGCTAAATAGTAAATTATTCCCCACGCCCCGTTGCTCACATAACCGAAAGCCGCCACCGCGACCACGTGCTCATGCGCTCGCCCGGCTGAAGCGTCACATACGGAGAGTGGTACTCCAACTCCAGCAACGACTTAGCCGCTTCCTTGTGCACAAAGTTATAGAGCTCGATCTCAGCCTGCTCAGGATGTATCGAGGCAGGGTCATGATGCTCGAACTCCAGCGTCAGACATTCATCACCACAATGCGTGATGATCATAGGCTTGGAGGCCTTGATGTAAGCCTTTCCGGTGCACTCCTCGAACCGTCCATCGTTGACCAAAGGCGTGAAGGAGAAGAAACCGTTCTCCACCTTATAGGTCGGCCGCCCCTGATACGGATGGGAAGGCTCGCCCAAGAAAACATCCTTCTCGGAAGCCACAGGTACGAAATTAGGGTTATGGCCGTTGACCCTCGTGATCAGCCATAGATCCCACGAAACAGGTGTTTGGCGAATATTCTGCGCAGTGACCTCGAAGAAGAGGGAACCATCCGCCTCTATCGTCACCCGCTTCGTCATCCGCACCCCACTGAGGGGAGAAGGCTCGCCCACGATCGTGACGGAGTGCGCGGACTGCTCCACCACCTCGTATGCGCCGAAACTAATGTAGGGATCAGGTGGCCAGAAGAGGTCCGAATCGTACTTCTCTGGATTGAGGTCCTGTTGCCGCCACCACTGGCTCTGCGGACCCACCCACACCTCGTGGCCATTGTACGCCCTGAAATCCAACATGTCAGGCGCAGGATGAAGCCGTTCGGACTCCTCCCACAACGAAGGATCAGACTCCAACACATTCGGTTTACCCACACGATGAAAAGAGACGATACGTCCACCGACATCCAAGAGGACAGATGCCTCAATGCCCGCATTTTGTATATGAATCAAAGCCATAAAGCCAAAATAAAAAACGTGAAAAGAGAAGGCTCGCAACGGATACTCTTCCGCCCGAAAACCACACAAAAGTAAGCATTAAAGCGTAAAATGAGAAGAAGAGGCCTCCATTTTTGACAGACAGGGAAGAAATAGTGCAGGAAAATAGTTAAATTCGCGGTAAGGAAGGAAGATAGAATATGAAACAAGTATTTCAACGGCTATACCGCTTGGTCCGTTTCCCGCAAAGGGAATGGAACCGAATCGCAGGAGAGGAGACCTCGATCAGCGATTTGCGCAACACCTATATCCTTCCGCTCATGGAGATGGTCATCATCGCCACGCTGATCAGCAACATCATCGGATTCACGAAAGACGCCTCCGACACACTCACGTGGGAACATATCCTGAAAGTCTGTTCGAAGGAACTGGTGACCTGCATCTCCGCCATATTCATAGGGTTCCACCTCGCCGTGCTGATCCTAAGCAGCAAGCTCACCACGAAGTTGTTCCATGACCGCCCTAGCTACACGGCCTGCGCGACACTCACCACGCATACCCTATCCTTCTATATCGTCATCAAGATATTAGCAACACTCTTCTCTCTCTTCACCTTCCTATACGTGGCGCTCTTCTACCTACTGTACATCATCTGGTTCGGCATCCCGTATATGTTCCCCGCTTTAGAGAAAGAGAAATATACCAAGTTCTCCTTCTACTCCGCCTTCATCATCTGCATCACACCGGTGGCGATGGAGAATCTGATGAAGTTCATCATGAAAAATTAATGACTCTACTTTATGGAAAAACTTAAAAACGATATCGTCATAAAAAACAAAAGGGCTACCTTCGACTACGAACTGATAGACAAATACCAGGCGGGAATCGTGCTCGTGGGCACGGAGATCAAGTCCATCCGCCTAGGCAAAGCGAGCTTAGTGGACACCTTCTGCTACTTCAACGACGGGGAGCTTTGGGTGAAGGGCATGAACATATCCGAATACTTCTACGGAACCTACAACAACCACCTGCCACGCAGGGACCGCAAGCTATTGTTAAACAAAAGGGAGTTGGCCAAACTGCGCAGGCAGACGAAGGAGACCGGTTTCACCATCGTGCCGACCAAGCTCTTCCTCAACGAGAAGGGTCTCGCCAAGCTGGAGATCGCCGTGGCGAAGGGTAAGAAAGAGTACGACAAAAGGGAATCCCTCAAGGAGAAGGACGACAGACGGCAGATGGACAGGGCCATGAAACGATAGGCGAAGATGGAAAAAGAGATACTTTTTTCCCTCCGACAAGCCACACCCCGCATCTACGGGATGGACCCCATACCACCCATCGAATGGAGCGTCCACCGGGGCGAGCAATGGTGCATCATCGGACCGAACGGCTCAGGGAAGACGCTCTTGGCCGACTTCATCGCAGGCAAACACGCCATCCGCTCAGGCACCATCCAATACGGAATCCGCGGAGACAGGTACCCTACCGACCGTATCCGAAAAGTGTGTTTCGAATCGACCTATAGCCTCGCCGACTACAGAAACATGTACTACCAGCAACGGTTCCACGCCACTGAGAACGAAGAAACACCCACCATACGGGAACTGCTACTCCGAGAGGGAGAAGACCCCAAATACACCGAACGACTCTGCGACAGACTGAAGATCCAACCGCTCATGGAGAAGCGACTCATCATGCTCTCCTCCGGCGAGCTACGCAAGGTGCTGATCGCCCTTTTCCTCGCGAAGAAACCGGAGCTAATCATATTCGACAACCCATTCTCGGGATTGGATGTACAGAACAGAAAGGAGTTGGACGAATTCCTCATGCTACTGGCCCAGCAACAACCCATGATCTTCATCGTTCCATCCCCGAACGAAATACCGCAAGCCACCACCCATATACTCAAGGCTGAGCACTTCCAATACAGTGCTTGGGGCGCCCTCACAAAAGAGAGCCTACAGAAGTTGAAAGAGACTTTCCCCGCCACCGCGCCTGCAATCTCAAAAGGACTGCCTGCACCCCTACTCACAACGGACGCCTCATACGAATACGTGCTGAAGATGAAAGACATTCATTTAGGCTATGCGGATCGAAAGATTTTCGACGGACTCAACTGGACCATCAGGAAGGGAGAAAAATGGGCGTTATCAGGCCCCAACGGTTCCGGCAAGTCCACACTTCTGAGCCTGCTTGCGGCGGACAATCCTCACGCCTACTCACTGGACATCACCCTGTTCGACCGTAAAAGAGGCACAGGGGAAAGCATTTGGGACATCAAACGCCACATCGGGTACATATCCTCCGAGATGCACCTCTACTTCCAGGGAGAACAAACATGCAGTAAAATCGTGGCTTCCGGGTTGTTCGACACCATCGGGCTCTTCCGCCAATGCTCAGAAAAGGAGTATGAGATCGCACATGAATGGATGGAAATTTTCGGCATAGAGCACCTCAAAGACCGATACTACGCGAAACTATCCGGTGGAGAACAACGCCTGACGCTCCTCGCCCGCACCATGGTGAAGAACCCGGACCTGCTGATCCTCGACGAACCCCTACACGGACTCGACGAGCAGAACAAACGGCACGCTCTCGATATCATCGAACGGTTTTGCGAACAAACGGGGAAGACGCTCATCTACGTCACCCACCTCAAAGAGGAGACGCCACCATGCATCAACCACATCATGGAGCTCAAAGCAAACCATCACGCCAAGGCATAAAAAAGGAAGGGAGCTTTTCACGGCCACCTTCCTCTAATTTTTTCACACATACCCCGAAGGGCATCACATAATACAATAAGATCTAAAAGGTAAGATTAACGACAACCGAAGTAGAGAGTTTCATCCTTTTCGCTAGAATAGATGACGTCCTCGCGGAACAACCATCCCAAAGCGAGATAAATCTCTTCGTTTTTCAGTTTCAGATCTTTCTTAATTTGGTTAAAGGTCAATTCACCCTTTTCATTTAGCAAACGCCAAACCTTACCGGAATTTTCTCCAATTACGTTCTGTAGCATGGTTAATAAAATGTTTAAAATATGTTAGAATTTATTCACATCTCCACAAAAGTACAAAATATTAATGACTTGCAACAAATAAGAGAGGATTTTTTTTGTTAAAAACTTTTTAAAAAAACATCCACCAATTGATTTTTTCTATCAAGGTCCAAATGTCATTCGAACATTCATTTCCTCCCAAGAAAAAATACTAACTTTGCGACAATACGTCATTAACAGCATGTTTCTCAAAGATAGCAAATAAAACAATCCATTAAACCTCAGGAAGGGCAAAAAATCCTAAAATCAAGGTTAACGACGGATTGGTTTTTTAGATTATGGAAAGATTCAATACGACAGCCGACACGATATGTGCCATCTCAACCGCCCCCGGCATGGGAGCCATCGCCATCATACGCCTTTCGGGCAATGACGCGATCCGCATCGCGGACAAGCTTTTCGTCTCCGTGAAGAGAGACAAGCGACTGGCCGACGCCCCAAGCCACACCGCCCATTTCGGCACCATACGGAACGACGAGGGGGAGATCATCGACGAGGTGGTAACGACCCTCTACATCGCCCCGCACTCCTTCACGGGAGAGAACTCGGTGGAGATAGCCTGCCACGGCTCCACGTTCATCCAACAACGCATCATACAGTTGCTTTTGGAGAAGGGTTGCCGCATGGCGCAACCAGGGGAATTCACGCAACGGGCCTTCCTGAACGGTAAGATGGACCTCTCGCAAGCGGAAGCCGTGGCGGACGTCATCGCCTCCAACTCATCCGCCGCCCATCGCCTGGCGATCAAGCAGATGCGTGGCGGCTTCTCGAAAGAGTTGGGAGCTCTGCGCGACAAATTGCTGCAATTCGTCTCCCTCATCGAGCTGGAGCTGGACTTCAGCGAAGAGGACGTGGAGTTCGCGGACAGAAGCCACCTGACACAGTTGGTGGAGGAGATCCACACGAGGATCGGCTCCCTGGCGGACACATTCCAATACGGCAACGCCATCAAGAACGGCATACCGGTGGCCATCATCGGTGAGACGAACGTAGGCAAGTCCACCCTGCTCAACTGGTTGCTGAACGAGGACCGCGCCATCGTGAGCGACGTGCACGGCACCACAAGGGACATCATCGAGGACACCATGCAGATCAACGGAACGCTCTTCCGCTTCATCGACACGGCGGGCATCCGCAAGACCTCCGACAAGGTGGAGGCGATGGGCATCGAGCGCACCTTCAAGAAGATGGACGAGGCAAGAATCGTCCTGGTGGTGCTCGACACGACAGAGACGCTCGAGCGCAACAGCGACTTCCTGCGCCAAAACGCTCCGCACTGGGAAGGGAAAGAGGCGGTGGCGTTGCTGAACAAGGTAGACCTATCGAGCGAGGCGCAGCAAACGGATCTACAGCAACTCGTGGCATCCCACGGGCTATCCAGCATACGCATCTCCGCCAAGAACAACCTCAACAAGCAAGCCGTGCTGGACGAGCTGACCCAGCGATCCGGCATCCACGAAGCGGAGACGGAAGGCGTGGTCGTGACAAACCTCCGCCACTACGAAGCCCTTCGCAACGCCCTCAGCGCCATCGACCGAGTCCGTGAGGGTTTGCAGAAGAACCTCTCAGGCGACCTCCTCAGCCGCGACATCCGCGACTGCCTCTTCTTCCTCGCCGAAATCACGGGAGGAGAAATCACCAACGACGAGGTTTTGGGGAATATATTTGCGAAATTCTGCGTGGGAAAGTAAATCCCGATTAGCATCGATTACAATCAATTACAAAATATCACGTAAGGCGTTCATTATGAGCGCCTTTTCTTTTTGCGTGCTTTTTTAGTAAAGTCCGTTATAAATCGTTTTTGCTCGACTTTTTGTACCGCTCCTGTACCGCCTCCTCAGAAAAAGCCATTATAATAGCGGCGGAGGTTAGCGAGATAGTAGAAGAATTTCACGATGGTGCACGATGGTTCACGATGATACACGAAAAAGTCCGTTGTCATTGTCCATTGTAATCCACATATTATTAACAAAAAAATGAGTAAAAATGTCAACAAGTAAGTTCAGAGTCCTTAGGACATGCGAATTCTGTGGTAAGGAGTTTTACGCACAGAAGGTCAGCACTCGCTACTGTAGTAAGCGGTGCAATGAGCTCGCCTACAAACAACGGAGGCGACAAAGACAAATCACAGAGGCAGAAGCAAGAGTCCTGCAAAAACCAATTGAAGAGGTAGGAAACAAGGAATTCCTATCTCTTCAAGACGCGTCTGTTTTGTTTGGCATCACTAAACGAAGTGTGTATAACCTCATATATAATGGGGTACTTCAGGCTTTCAAATTTAGCAGCAGAATGACTTTTGTTCGTAAGGCTGACATAGAAATTATGTTTGAAGGGCATCTTTACACGAAAAAGGTAAAGCCCGAGCGCAAACCCATCACCGAGTTCTACACCACAAAAGAGATCCAGGAGAAGTTTGGTGTATCAGAGGCATGGGTATTCAAACTTGCCAAGGAGAAGAAGATTCCAAAGGTTCTTCACCATGGTAAGACATACTGGAGTAAGCAGCACGTCGAAAAGCATTTTGCCAAACACATTGAGAACAACAGCATCGTTGAATGGTATTCTGTTCAGGACATGATGGAGAAGTTTAATATGACCACTTCTGCTGTCTATTGCTTTGTGTCAAAGTTCAACATCCCGAAAAAGAAGATTAAGACGTCGGTTTACTACAGCAAGCAGCATGTAGATGCAGCCAAGGGTATCAATGAACCACCGAAGGAAGAGTTCTACACGATGAAAGAAGCCGTACAGCACTTTGGCATGACAGAGGAGCAAATCTACAAATATGCCAAGAAAGC
>DBYR01000007.1 GCA_002310215.1 Bacteroidales bacterium UBA1181 | reverse complement strand
TGCTGTGTGCTATCGTGTAGGTATAAACCCAAACGAACTCTAAGTTCGCGCAATCCTTGTAAGTGTAGGTATAGGTTCTTGTACCGTTGCAGGTCAACGAAGCAGGGTTGTCCGTAATCACTGGATCAGGTGCCGTCAACGTGTTGCCGCAGACATCCTTCACCACTGGCAATGTCGTAGGTGCGGTGGCAGCAGTCAAGCACTGCACTGTGCTGGATGTAGACACTGGTCCGTCCTCCTCTGCAGGTGCCGTTCTATGCTTTATCGTGTAGGTGTAAGTCCAGACGAACTCTAAGTTCGCGCAATCCTTGTAGGTGTAGGTATAGGTCTTCGTGCCCTCGCAATCATCGTACGTACCGCCCTCGACTGGCGTAGGTGCTGGCAAAGTATTGCCGCAAACATCCTTCACAACCGGCAATATCGTAGGTGCGGTGGCAGCGTCCAAGCACTGCACTGTGCTGGATGTGGATACTGGAGTACCATCCTCCGAAGGCGCCGTACTGTGTTTTACCGTGTAGGTGAATGTCCAATCACGGGTTCCCCCCGCACAGTTCATGTAGGTGTAAGTGTAGGTCACTGTACCCCCACAACCGTTGAAGCGTTCCGTCCTGACACTGGCTGGGATATCCAACGGGGTACCGCAGGCGTCCGTCACCGTCGGCATCACGTTCGGTGTCAGTTGATGAGGTGCCACAACATCCGCCAAGCACTCCACCGTCTTGTTATTTGTGCCGCCCGTCATCGTGATGGTCGCATCGATATTTACCGTGATGGTCTGTGTCGCCGTGCTAAAGTTGCCGCACTTGTCCGTCACCGTGTAGGTACGGATTACGCTCTTCGCACAATTGCCCGTCATGGCCGCGTCTGACGAAGTAACCGTCAGGTCCGCATTCGCGGTACAATTGTCCGAGATAGTCAATCCGTTGGATGTCAGATAGTCTATCGTCTCCGTCGCGCCAGGCACGTCCGACTGACCGCAACCCGTCACCGTGATTGGTGCGAGGGTTCCCGAAATCGTCGGCGCCACCGCATCCACCGTTGTGAACGTCACATCAGAAGCATTCGCCACGCATCCGTTGGCGTCTTCTATATGTAATCGTACCGAATAACTTTTACACTCTTTCACCGTTGACAAAACGGCAGAGCTACTCGTACCATAAAGATCACCTGACCATTGGTATACGTACGGAGTCGTTCCACCTGTCACAAGAGCATTAAACGAGTATTCTCTATTAGGACAACCTTCCTCCGGGGCAGAAATAGAGACAGACAAAGCATTCGGTTCTGTGATAGAAATCGAAGAAGTATTGGATTCACAACCATTCCCATCTTTTATCTTAACCCCATACGAGCCAGGCACCAAGTCATTAAATACATTTGACAGTTGGTAATTATCACCATCATCTATCGAATATTGGTATGGCATCGAGCCACTGGTGGAGAGGACTGAAATTGAGCCATTCCCATCATTTTTGCAAAGAACATCCGTTTTCGTGGCACTAAATGTTGGCAAAGGGTTTACTACCAAGCTGAACGTTAAGGTTTTCGATTCACAGGCTGGTATCTGATCGCTATTAGCGGTAATGGTAACCGAATAATTTCCTGGTGTAGTCGGCGTGCCACTAATTCTGCCGTTGCTGAACGTCAAACCAATCGGCAAAGTGTTTGTTGTCACTATAGCGTTAGCAGAAGTGATGACAACATCCATGATGGAGACATTCACACAGACCGTCTGCACCAGATTCGTCGCCAAGAGTTCAACCAATGGGTTAACCGTCACCGTCACATCATCTGAAGATGTACAACCATTCGCATCAGTCACCGTCACCTCATAGGTAGTCGTTGTGTTTGGTGACACAGTAATGTCTTTAGAAGTTGAACCATTACTCCAAACATAAGACACATCACCATTAGGGTTCTCCACCTCTGAGGACAAAAGGACCGACGCTCCCCGACAGACAGAGACATCGTCTGGCGCTTTCGCCAAAAGTTCATTTGCAGGGATCACCACAGTAATAGTAGCCATACGGATATTCCCCGAAACATCCTTCACTTCAACCGAAACATCAACCCGTTGTTCGGAAGATGTTTGAGGATACAAAGATGCCGCACTTGGGCTCTGTACAAAATATGACTCGTCCACCTCGCAATTGTCAGTCGTACTAGCCAAAACCAAATCCCTTAGATCAGGGATTTCATATTGACAGTCTCCAGACATCAAGGCCTGCACATCTCCGAAAGTCGGGACCTCAGGGCGAACCGTATCCACAACGGTTACATGCTGGGTGCACATATCCGCCAAACTTGCGTCTCCATCCACTATCACGGACCATTCTATATCATCGCCGTCCATTACAGTAAGATGTGCGCCATTCACGTAGTCCACGAACGCGGAAGAAGGGTCCTTTCTATACTTATACGAAATATATTCCGCACCGCAAACCAACACATTCGGGAGTTTAAGTTCATAATCCGCAAAGCAACCATTCGACTCCGAATATAGTGTCGTATCCGAGCAAATCAGAGAAACATCCCGCTTCAATGACGTACGATAGACAGCGGTATCTGGGCAGACATTATTCTCTGCAGAAGCAACAAGGATATATGTCTGGGTCGTTTTCCCCATCTCAAAACTATATGACGATGTCGTCGCACCCTCTATCATGTTCATATCCTTATCATACCATTGGAACTCGACAAATCCAGCTCCTCCCTCCGATTCTAACGTCACAATATCCGACGGACAGGCAGCCTGCAAAACATTGTCGAGACTACCCATGCCAGGGAAGAACGAGACCGTATAGCCCGTAAAGACACCATATAGCAAGTCGCAAGTAGGATCAGGGTATGTTTTATTATGCGAATTGTAATAAGCAATGACAGAGTTGATATCCACACTATCCTTCGCCACAAAAGCACGGAGTTTCATTCCATTCGACAAACGTGCATCCGAAGTGCTGATGGTATAATGATCCTCCGTTGAGAAGACTGGCGGAACTGTGTCCAAATTTTTCCACACACCGTCCGATTCTTCATATTGAAACAGATAAGTCGGTGTGTCATAAAACTTGCTGACATCCTCCGCACTGTTAACATACAGTGTGGCTTCCGTACTTCGTCTACCACAAATATCCAAATGTCTTGGAGCGTCCAGCACATAGTCAGGCTTATCGGAGACCGCCACCTCCGGATAGCAAACCGTAATGGAGATATCGTCGATCAAGGCATCGTTTCCCGCACCACCATTCTTATTGTTGGTCAACTCCAAATAATAAGTGTGTCCCTTTTGAGCTTTGAAACGAGCGGATAAATTATGCCACTCAGGGCAAGCATCACGGCTTTGAATGTTACCTGTGTACGCACGCGCCACAATTGGAGCATTCGTCGCAACTCCATCACGTATATCCATACGGAGGTTCACCTCCTCTAAGGCGGTTTGCTGCCAGGTCGCATTCTCCAACTTGTTCGCATTCGCGATATAAACAGATATAATCACATACGCATCGTCACACTTCACGGAGAAAGGACGACGATATATTTTCCTGTTTATGGAATTTGATGCGAAATTAACAAAAAGCATGGCACCACTGCCTGAGGTATGATCAGTGAAACTTCCCGTCTGATTTCTGGAACCGCACATGGAATGGATCGAGTTTTCCAAAATGGCATAGTGACCATCCTGCACATCACCATCACCACTGTGTCCATAACTGGATGTGTACCCATAGGTATGTTCCACCACCGCATTTTGGTAATCCTTAACAGAATAGAAATTTTCTCCGTCGCACGAACGGCTATCCGCATTGACCGTTCTGGTTACAAGGTTATCCGGATTAGAATAATCGGTATACGTATATCTTCCACTACTCGTACTGATGTTTCCAAAATCATCGAACCAGACCACTTCCGAGTTTGTAGACGTACACTGATAAATCGGACGAACGATAAAGGATCGGTTGTTTAGGTTGCCGCAATCCGAGCTATAACTAAGTTTCAAATCATAACTATCATCCAGATTGACGAAATCGAAATACCAACTCTCCGTATCATCCACACGGTCCGGGGCATCAGCTGTAGTACTCTCATTCCTTTGCAACAATTTCTTCACCAATGTGGCGGAAGTGATAGTGGCATTCACACTGTTAATCTTGACGGAGAACGACGAACCCGCCTGCACCTCGTAGACTTTATCGCTCAATTTACGCACACCTGGACCCACCAACTCATAGGATATGCTGCATGGTGCAAGAGAAAGGGAGATGACATTTGAAAAACATACATCCCCATCCCTTACAATTCCCAGACGATAACGAAGAGGGGAAGTCTTTAATATTTGTGTTTGGTATTCATCCTCTATGGCTCCATCAATAGTAGACCATGTGACACCATCCGAACTGCTTTGCCACATAAAAACATCGCGAACATCAACAGCATCTTCGTTAACAATAGAGAATTCCACTTCATCACCCCAACGAATGTTTGTTGTTTTATTAGACTGAATCCTCACTTCACATTTATTAGAGAACTCATAGGCACCCATATCTATGACTCCCTCAATCCTATGGTGACCTGCAAGATCCACATCCCCATACGTGGAAAAATTTGACGACCCAGAGTAATATTCATCAGAGCCATGATCTACACATGGAGAATCTTCCGACAAGGTGTAATCTGAATTAAGGAGAGGATTTGTATTGATACAATGGTTAGACGTTCCACCTCCTTGTATACACGAATATCTACCAACGTCCGTGTTATTTAACAACCCGCCTTTCCCATTACCATACACAATAGAATTGTAGACACGTGCGTTAGAATTGTCTGCACGAACACCATACATGTTTGCATTATCCACAATCGTACAATTAATTATGCGTCCAGAACTAGTAATCCTTACTGCTGAACCATTATCTCCTTCTCTACGATTTTGGGCTATCAGGCAATTCACAAGTCTTCCCGCAGATCCGTTATAGACAACAGCCGTTGACCCATCTCTATAATTGACTGCATTGTTGATAATTTTAGTATTTATCAAATAAGAAGACGAACTATTGACATAAACGATTCCGTATTTACATGAGTTATTAGTATTTTCTGTGATTATACCACCTCGTAAAATACCTCCATTACTTATATAGACAGCAGGATTATCAGAAACATGGGTGATTTTTGAATTGGCATCCATCACCATCGTACCACCCGTCAAACGAACCAAACAACAATAACCATAATCATCCGAATAATAATATGATGACATATTATTTCCGTCCAATACAAGGTTTTCCACATCCAACCTTCCAGAAACAATAATCTCATAGATACCTGCATTGTATAAGGTTCCATCTTGTAAATAATAACTTCGAATGATAGAGTACCCGTTTCCTTTTATTGACAATGACATACCATTGGGTATAGACACATCCCCATAACCAAGTTGCGTGTTGGAAGTCAGCACCAATACATCATTATTTTGGGAAGCGTTGACAGCGTCAAGTAAAGTGCTATACGAAGCGCCCGTACGTTGAATCACAATAGCAGCATGCGCCATGGACACCGAGAAGACAAGCAACAGGCAAAAACATACACATCGCTTGAGTCCCGACACACAACTCCTTCCTATCACACCCATATCCCAAAATTTATGTATAAAATTATCCATCAACTACTCAATTCAAATAAACGCTGTTCCCTATCATTGAAAAGACACATCATCCCATCCTTGAAGGAAACACACATCACTATACTTCAAATATACTTACTTATATACTTTGTTTCTAATACATTGCTCCAAGCCGCGAAATTAACCTTTCTTTCGGACTTTTAAAAACTCCTAACGGTTTTTCGCAACTTGACAACAGTATTCAGAGTATGAAGGTACGAAAAAAAAAGGAAAAGCCAAGCAAATAGGCGGGAAAATTAAGGGTTTAGGGCGAAAAAAGCCCTCTTTTAAGGGAAAATTACACTATTTTGCCCAAAAATCGTGCCGAAACGTCGGCAATTATTAATCAATTACGCCGAACCGACGTTTCTTAATTTTCACGTGTCACCCTTTCAGGGTTCCCACACACACGCACCATTTCACACAGGGGTTGACACCCCTGCCTGGGGGATGTCGCCCATTCTGGGCTAATTCTTAACTCTTAATTCTTAACTCTTAACTCTTAATTCTTAATTCAAATCACTATCTTTGTACAAATAAGACTATCACAGACATGAAAAGAACAATCATAGCCATCCTACTCTCCGCATTTTGCGCCACAATGTGGGGGCAAAGCAAGAAGGACATCAAGACCTACGAGACGGCCGTCATCCTCATGAATGAAGGGAAATACAAAGAGTCGCTCCCCCTCCTCAAAGGGCTCGTCTCCTCCAACAAGGAGTTCGTGGACGCCTCCTGGACGCTGGCGGAACTCTACGCGAGGATGTGCGACAACGAGAAGCAAATCGCCACATTGGCGAACGTCGCCAAGCCTAAGATGCCCCGCTACTACAACTCCCTGATGAGATTAGCGGAGGCATACCACAACCAATGCGACTACAATAACGCCATCAAGACCTACGAACTCGTGCCTAACACAGAAACGACCTACTACAAACGTGCCCAAGCGGCCATCAAGGAGTGCGAGGACGCATTGGAACTCAAGCAAGAACCGGTCCCATTCAACTTCCGCAACATGGGCAACGCCATCAATACGGAGTTCGACGAATACTGGCCCAGCCTGACCGCCGACGAGGGCTACTTCTCTTTTACCAGGAAACTGAACAAACGACAAGGGCAATCCGACTTCGGACGGGGCATCCACGAAGATATTTACCTTAGCAAACGGGAGAATGGCGTATGGAATGCGGCGCAAAACGTCGGACAATCCATCAACACCATCAGCAACGAGGGGGCCCAAAGCATCTCACTCGACGGACGATACATGTTCTTCGTGGCGTGCGACCGACAAGGCGGAATGGGCGGCTGCGACATCTACTACTCCATCCACGAAGGAAAAGGTTGGACTCCCGCCATCAACTGCGGAACACCCGTGAATACCCGTCATTGGGAAACATCCCCATCGCTTAGTCCTACGGGCGACGTGCTCTATTTCGCCAGCACACGTCCTGGCGGAGTAGGCAAATGCGACATCTGGGCTTGCCGCGTCGAAATACAGCAGGATGGGCGTCTGAAGTTCTCCGAACCTGTCAACCTCGGTCCGACCATCAACACGAAGGAGGATGAGCTCTCCCCTTTCATCCACGCCGACAACCGGACACTCTACTTCTCCTCCAACGGAAGGAAGGGTATGGGCAGACAGGACATCTACATCACCTACAAGGATGGAAAAGGCGGATGGACAACCCCGAAAAACGTGGGATACCCCATCAATACCTGCAAGGACGAAACGGGCTTCGTAGTGAACGCCTACGGTGACAAAGCCTACTTCTCCTCTGACGGCCAGGAAAAGAACTGGAAGGGAAGGGACATCTACGAACTCACTTTGGCGGAGGGCAACCACAAGCCTGCGAAAAAGATGAAATTCGCTACAGGGAAAATTTTGGACGCTGACAAGAAACTACCCATGCAAGCGACTATCGACGTGTACGGAACAACCAGCAACCGCACCATCTTCCGCTCCGTTTCAGACAAGGAGAGCGGAGAATTCATCGCCTGCGTGCCAAGCGACGAGGAGTATGGCGTCAACGTGAGCAAGAAAGGCTACCTCTTCTTCTCGGACAATTTCAACGGCTCATCACAGGGGGATAAGACCTCAACAAAATCGACGAGGAAAGTGGATCTCACCAAAGACAGCAACGTGCAGCTGGAGAAAATCGAGGTGGGCAAGAAAATCACGCTGAAGAACATCTTCTTCGACTTCGACAAGTCCACCCTCAAGAAGGCTTCGCATTTCGAACTGAACCGTGTCGCACAATTCATGCGGGAAAACCCTACCGTGAAGATCCGCCTATGCGGACATACCGACTACAAGGGCACCAAGGAATACAACATGACCCTCTCCAACGACAGAGCCAAGGCGGCCTACGAATACCTCGTCAAGAAGGGGGTTCCACCCACCAGACTGGAATACAAGGGATTCGGTGCGGAGCAACCAATCGCAGACAACAAAACAGACGAAGGACGTGCGCTGAACCGTAGAACGGAAATCCTCATCATCGGGAAGTGACGCAGGACGTTATGTTATTTACTATTTAGCTATTTACGATTTACTATTTAGAAGCTAATTATTTACTATTTAGCTATTTACGATTTACCATTTCCGAAGAGCGGGAAACCCCATTAATTCAAAATTCTTAATTCTCATTTGTCCGGGTTCTCGACACGGTTCACGGAACTTATACCATTGATTTTCACCAGCGTGACGCAAAGGTTGTTCACATCCTCCACGTCATGCACATAGACGGTGATGAAGCCCTCGAACATACCATCGTTCGACTCGATATGCACCTTGTTGACATTCACGGCATGCTCCTCCGTGATAGCCTTCACGATCTCCCCTAAGATACCGATACGGTCGATACCCTTCAGTTCGATGGTGGCTGGGAAGGAGAGCATCTTATGGCTCTCCCAGACTGCGGAAATGATGCGTTCGCCGTAGTTGGACTTCAGACGCATCGCCACGGGGCACTGACGTTTATGCACCACCAACATGCCATCCTCCTCCATGAATCCGACGATGTCATCGCCTGGGATCGGAGAGCAGCAATCCGCGATACGGTAGGTGACGCCAGAGTTATCCTCCGTCAGCGTCAATGTATTTTTCGAAGATACCTTCTTGCTACTGAATATAGGCAGATTGAGTAGTGCGGAATCATCCTTCTTGCCACCGCCGAAGGTCAGTTTCCAATATTTCATGAAACGGCTCTGCGACTTAGCCTTGAAGACCGTGTTCATCAGCTCGTCCAGATTGTATGTTCCCTTTCCGATCTTGTAGAACAACGTCTCCTTCTTCGTCTCATGATAATGCTCCAACAGCTTGGCGACATTATCAGGAGAGAGCGCCAAATTATTCTTCTCAAAAAAAGACTTCAGGTCATGTTCACCCTTGTTCATGAAAGACTTATACTCTTTTCGGAAAAGAACACGTATCTTGGACTTCGCGCGGGCGGTCGTGACATAGTTGATCCATTCCGCCGTAGGTTTCTGTTTCTTGGAGGTCAGGATCTCCACCTGGTCGCCACTATTCAGCACGTAGCTCAACGGCACCAGCTTATGGTTCACCTTAGCGCCGATGCACTGCATACCGATGTCCGTATGCAACGAAAAGGCGAAATCGAGCGCCGTGGCGCCCTGAGGTAACGTCTTGATTTCACCCTGTGGAGTGAAGACGAATATTTCGGAGGCGAACAAGTTCAGTTTGAAAGTGTCGAGGAAGTCTATCGCATTCGGTTCCGGGTTTTCCAGCAACTCCTTGATGGTCTGCAACCACTTCTCCAACTCGGAATCGTCCTTTTCGCCCGTCTTGTATTTCCAGTGTGCGGCGAATCCCTTCTCCGCGATATCATCCATACGTTGGCTACGGATCTGCACCTCCACCCACTGTCCGGTCGGGCCCATGACGGTCACGTGCAACGCCTCGTAGCCGTTCGCCTTAGGTGTGCTGATCCAGTCACGGATACGGTCAGGGTGCGGTTTATAGACATCCGTGATGGCGGAATAGATCGCCCAGCAGGTTTTCTTCTCGTCCGCCTCATCGTCCACGCTGAAGACGATACGCATCGCCAGAATATCGTACACCTCCTCGAAAGGGATGTTCTTGGTCTGCATTTTGCGCCAAATCGAATAGATGGATTTCACGCGGGAGTGTATCTCGAACTTGAAGCCGAGGCTCTCCAACTTGTCATGCAGAGGTTTGGAGAATAGTTCATAAACCTTATCACGCTCCTTCTTCGTGTTCTCCATCTTCTGCGTGAGTTGCTCGTACTTGTCGGGATGCTCATATTTGAAACTCAGGTCCTCAAGCTCCGTCTTCAGCGCATAGAGGCCCAAGCGGTTCGCCAGCGGCGCATAGATGTACTGCGTTTCACCAGCGATCTTATACTGCTTGGCGGGCGGCATGGAACCGAGCGTGCGCATGTTATGGAGACGGTCCGCCATCTTAATCAAGACGACGCGGATATCATCCGACATCGTGAGCAACAGGTTCCTGAAGTTCTCCGCCTGGGTAGAATCCGCGAAGACACCACCCGATATTTTCGTAAGTCCGGAAACGATGGAAGC
Organism: Bacteroidales bacterium UBA1181; assembly: GCA_002310215.1. GTDB lineage: Bacteria > Bacteroidota > Bacteroidia > Bacteroidales > Paludibacteraceae > UBA1181. The sequence goes on along the minus strand of DBYR01000007.1, from coordinate 25,933 downwards.
GATTTTAGCGCCGAAGAGGTTCTCGATATCCTCCACGGTGTATTCGGTATCCTCCACCACGTCATGAAGCAAGGCTGAGCAAATGGAGGTGGAGCCGAGGCCAATCTCCTTCGCGACGATACGCGCGACGGCTATCGGGTGCATGATGTACGGCTCGCCTGAACGACGGCGCACACCCTCATGGGCCTGGCGGGCGAATTTGAAAGCCTTCTCGATAATCGCCACCTTACGACGATGGGCGGAAGACAAATAGTCATTCAGCAACGCCTGGTATTCCGCTTCTATAAACTCATTCTCCTTTTGGATTTGTAACTCATCCATAACCGCATCCTCAAAACAAAGAAACAAGGCGACCCAATAGCCGCCTTGTCCCCTTCAAATCTATATCTTCTTAGAACTTAACCTCCACATATTTGCCGTTCACCTTCGCCCAAGAGCCACCCTCTCTATCCAAGAAGATCTTAGTGTTGTTCTTCTTAGCGAGTGCATAGCCATCGTTGGCGAAATCAGAGATGTAGTCATATACACACTCCGTGATAGGCGCGCCGAACTTGTCGATGAGACCGAACTTGCCGTTCGATTTCACACGAGCCACACCGTTTTGGAAATCCTTCGCCTCCTCGAAAGAGAAGTCGGTGATGGTTTTTCCCGCCTTATCGATGTAAGCATAACGTTTTGCGCCACCCATATTCTTGCAGACAGCGGCCAAGCCCTCATAGAACCAAGAGACGTTGTTGTACTTAGGTTCGATGACCATGTTGCCCTTCGTGTCGATGAAGCCATAGAGGTAACTATCGTTCGCCTGAACAGGAGCCAAGCCCTCGTTGAACGCCCTTGCGTCAGCATAAACCTGGTCGTCCATCTTCTTACCATTCTTATCGATGAAGTAACATTGACCGTCAGCCAATTTGACAGCGGCGAAGCCGTAGCTATAATTACTTGCAGCGGAGAATTGGGCAGGAACGATTTCCTTACCATCCTCAGTGACGTAACCATACTTGTTCGCCTTTCCAATGCGTGCGAGGCCCTCGCTGAACTCAGAAGCGTTATCGTATTTAGCCTTGATAACCAATTCGTTACCCTTCTGGTAGCCATATTTGTTCTTTCTCATCACGCGGACAGGAGCCGGCCACTTCTTCTGCATCTCAGCCTTAGCCACGGCAGCCGTCTTGCTGGACGGATACGTGTAGATGAACTGTTGGTAAGCGTCCTTGCTGTTTTTAGCCTGTACCTCCTTGAACTCGTTGGCGATTTTAGCCTCGACAGCCGCCTGGTTCTCCGCATCCTTCGCGCGACGTTCAGCCGCAGAAGCCATCACGTCAGCCCTCTCCTTAGCCTCAGCCTCAGCACGAGCGGCGGCCTCGATCTGCGCCTCACGTTGAGCGGCAGCCTCTTCCCTACGTTGAGCGGCGGCGGCGTTCAGCTGCGTCGTCACATCGTCAAGGATTTGGGTCATCTCGAAATAACCATTGTCCTGCATCGGCATGGAAGCGAAATACTTGGAGCAAGCCTTCTGCGTCTCGATCAAGTCTCCTTGTTGGTACAAAGCCTTCGCCTTCACGTAACTCAAGCGGGCGTTGCTCTTATTCAGGGCCTTCTCCGCCAAATCGATGTATTTAAGAGCGGATTTAGCGTCACCCGCATCGAAATAATCCACAGCCTTGAAATAGTTCTTGCGAGCAAGGGACTCCTCCTTGCTTATATTTTTATTGTCGGCGCACACCATCAGGGAGGCGCTTGCCATCATGAAAAACAATACGATCTTTTTCATTATATCCTAATATTATTTTTTACACATTGTTTATTCGTCCTGGCACACACGGAAACCGATGTTACCACTCTTGTACTTCGGAGACCTCTTCTCGTCCGCAGTCATCACGCAGTTAGCGGCGTCATCAGACCAAGAACCACCCTTCACGTAACGATTATCCTTATCATACGAATCAGCCACCCACTCGCTGACGTTACCCGTCATATCGTAGATTCCCAATTCGTTAGGAGTCTTCTCGCCCACCTTATGGGTCTTCTCCTCAGAGTTGTAAGTACACCAAGCCACGTCGCTCAAGTTGTCGCTACCGCTGAACTGCGTATTGACAGCCATCTTACCGCCCTTAGCGGCGTACATCCACTCGTCGGCGCGAGGCAAACGGAATTTCATACCCGTCTCGGCACTCAATCTTTTCACGAATTCCAAAGCCTCTTCCCAAGTGACATTCTCGACAGGGGCGTCGCCGTTGCCTCTCATACCGAACTTAGACGGATTCGTATGCATCACGCGCATCCATTGTCTTTGCGTCACCTCCGTCTTACCCATGTAGAAGGACTTCATGCTACCTGAACCCTCCACAAAGACGAACTCAAGGTCACGGACGTTCCTGTTAGATTTGAACTCCATGTATTTCTGAATCTTAGCCACACGGTTGGCAGGGTAAGCGAACTTCTCGTCAGACTTAGCCGCCTTCTGATAGAAAGGAAGCGCCTCGTCCCATTTCTTCTGAGCATACAACTCATCACCCGTAGCGATCGCATCCAAGCAGACCTCGTAAGGGATGGAAGTGGTTCTCCAGAAGAACGGTGCATCCACACTCACCGGAATTTCCCTTTTCCTGTTGCTCGTGTAAGTCTTCATCGCATTGAGGGTATCCTTCTTAGCCATGTAAGACTCCGCCAATTTCCTCTTTCCGTACTCCTCGGCGATGAAGGTATAATCCTCGTCATTCCACTTCACTTTCACGGAAGTATTCACAAAATCGATCCTCGACGAGTTCCTGAAGATTCTTTGAAGGCTTAAGCCATAAGCGAAACCGGCGGTCTTAGGGTCAAGCTTGCCCGAAGTGATACGCGAGCTCTTGAAGAACTCCTCCAATGCGGAGTTAGGGATGATGACACCTGGCTTCTTCGCATCCTGCTGACCGATTACGACATCCGTGAAATTCTCCCTCCATGACTGATTCTCAGGAATCAACGGAGCGACAGTAGCGCCAGACTTCTCCAACAAATCGATGGTGATCTTCGTCTTCGCTGAGGCGATATAAGCCTTTGAGCTCTCGGAATAAAACATAATCGTATATGAACACTCCACTGACTTAGGAGTAATCAGGTCATAACGAGCCTGCAAATCCGGGTATCCAGCCAACTGGGCGTAAGCGACTTTCTTGCCCTTCACCGTGAAGCTGTTGTTGCGGGTCCATGTCATGTTCGCCGTGCAAACCGGCGCACCCATAACCTCCTTATACTCCACATTCACGTCGTACCCATCCATTAAGTAATTGTTTTTACCTGCCACATATTTCTCTTTTCCGGAGATGGTCCCAGTCAAAACATTCGTCTGAGACTCTCCCCATAGGGCAGCCGCCGACATCAACATCGTCAGCATCGTTAAATAAAACCTTCTCATGAACTCTTTATTTGTTATTAAATTGTTAAAATTCACATCACTGCGGGCGGGTCTCCCCTCCCTTTTCCTAACTACTTTTCACCGGACATCTTCACAGAAGTCCATCTTAAATTCCACAAAGTTAACAAACTTCGCAAAATATCAACGCAAAAGTCACCACAAAAATAATGTTCTGTACAATATCATCAAAAGAATGTTAATAAGTTTTTCCCCTACAATATTAAAAATAAGGGAGACTTGAATTAATTTTGCATCCGACATTTGGTTTTTAACAGCAAGACGCACCATTCTCCAGCATGAAAAGGGACAGAAATCCAAATACAAGGAAACGGGAAGACGAGTTGGTCGGAAGGTACGAGAACTTCGTCAAAGGTGGCGGACTCGGCTACTTCGAGGTTGAGGAGCTGGAAACCATCATCAACCATTACATGGACGGAGCCAACACAGAGGAGGCGATGAACGCCGTCCGCTACGGAAGGGAACTACATCCCAACAACACCACCCTTTTGGCGAAACAGGCGAGGCTATACGCCGACACAGGCAAGACCCAAGAGGCCCTCGCCATCATCGACTACATACAGACCATCGACTCCACCGACGAGGACGCATCCCTGCTCAAAGGAGAGATATTCCTTCGGAAAGGTCTCGTCGACGAAGCCATGTCAATCTTCAAAAAAATGGACGGCGAGGCGGACAACGACGACTACTGCACTTTCCTGAACATCGCCTACGCACTCAACGACAACCGCCTATACGACGACGCGATCCGCTACCTCGACAAGGCGGTGGCCATCGCCCCCAACAACACGGATATCCTCTTCGAGCTGGCGTTCAGCATGGAGCAAAAGCAGGAATTCGACAAGGCCATCGACACCTACAACCACATACTTGACCAGACCCCCTACTCCAACGAGGCTTGGTTCAACATCGGACAGCTCTACTTCTACCAAGAGCAATACGACAAGGCCATCGACGCATTCGACTACGCCTACGCGATCACACCCAACGACTACCAGTCGCTGCTGCAAAAAGCGAACGCGCTCTTCCTCTGCAACCGCTTCAGGGAAGCAGCCGACGCATACGAGGAGTACGCCGACCTGACCGGCGAGGCCAGCAACACATTCGTCCTGACCGGCGAATGCTACGAAAAAATGAGCGACTTCGCCAACGCCGAAACATTGTACAGAAAAGCCATCGACCTCGACGGCAACAATATAGACGCGCTTTCCGGGCTCTGCGCCTGCTGCATCGAATTGGAGAAACCGGAGGAGGCCCTCCATTACATCGAGACCGCCCTCCGCATCAGTCCCAACAACAGCGACCTATGGGTACAGAAGGCGGAAGCCCTCATCTATTTGGAGCGACAGAAGGATGCCATCGAATGCTTCAACCACGCCCTGGCCCTTAACCCATCACAAGTGGACGCGCTCGTTTCACTGGGCAACCTATACGTGGACGACGGGGAGTACGACATCGCACTGCATTATTACCAGCAGGCACAAATGATCCAAAGCGACATCAACGGGATGCCCCTCCTGCTCGCCATCGTCTTCTACAAAAAGGGAGACTACCCCATGTGCATCAAAAACCTAAGGGAATCGTCCGCCTCCGACCCTCAAACCTTCAAGGCTTTCTACGAGATATGCCCGGAGGCAATGGACGACATACGCCTAAAAAACATAGACTTTTAGCATGACAAAACAAAAGATCGCCCTACTGGCCCTACTGGCAACACTCTTCGTCGGATGCAAAGATGATGAGCAGAATTACCGGTACATCGTCACCAACAAAACAACCATCGAGGACTCACTGACCGTCACCTACCGCATCGAAGGGGAAACCACCACCAGGGAAAAGAAACTGGTGCAAGGGGACAGCATAGTGATCGCCCGACGAAGCGAAGTGTCCGGCAAGGGCGTATGGGACATCGAAACGAGCGTCGTGCTTTATAAAATACCCGAGTTGAAGGTCAACAACCAAGACCTCTCCCGCATCTCCGAGGATCTCGCCTTCCGTAAACTGTGGAAGGGCCCAACGGAGGTGGACGGAATAGGCATCTACCAGTTGGACATCACGGACGAACGACTCGCCCTCACCCTGCAAAAAGATTACATCTACATGATCAAAAACGAGTTGGAAGACACGATATTCTCCACCTCCCACCTGAAACTGGTTTCGGGCGAAAACACAACCCGATCAGCCGACACCATCCTGGCCGGGGAGCGAAAGAGTATCGGATCGGTGGACATCTACACCTACGGAGAGGAGCACATAGGGGAACCTCGGTACAAGACGCAAAAAATGAGCGGTCTCTCCACCATCTTCTTCCTCTACAAGGAGGGCAGGGTGGAAATCAACCTGAGCAAAGACACCACCCACTTCGAAACGGGCAAGGACACCTGCACGCTCATCGTCAGCGAGAGGATGCAGAAGGTGGACGAGATATTACATCCTACCACAAAAAAGAAATAGCATGGAAAGATACGGTCTCATAGGAAAAATATTGGTGCACTCCTTCTCGAAGAACTTCTTCACGGAGAAATTCGCCAACGAGGGAATCGACGCCCGCTACGACTTGTTCGAACTGCCTACCATCGAGGATTTCCCGAAGCTACTCGAGACGGAGGGCCTATGTGGACTGAACGTCACCATCCCCTACAAGGAGGTGGTCATGCCTTACTTGGACGAGTTGGACGATACCGCGCGTGAGATCGGGGCGGTCAACACCATACAATTCAACCGAAAAGGAGGGAAACTCTCCCTCAAGGGATTCAACACGGACGCCATCGGCTTCGAGAACTCCCTGCGTCCGCTCCTCAAGCCCTGCCACCAGAAGGCGTTGGTGCTCGGAACGGGCGGCGCCTCCAAAGCGATTATCTATATATTAAACAAATTAGGCATAACGCCTCAGCTCGTCTCTCGCCAGAAGCGGGAGGGGATGCTCACCTACGAGGAGCTCAGCGAGGAGGTCGTCGCCAGCCACAAACTAATTGTGAACTGCACCCCGGCGGGAACCTTTCCGAAGGTGGACGAGATGCCTCCCTTCCCTACCCGACTGCTGACCAGCGAGCATCTGGTCTATGATTTGATCTACAACCCAGAAACGACGCTCCTCTGCCACTTAGCGAAGGAACAGGGGGCCGCCACCAAGAACGGGCTTGAGATGCTGCACGGGCAAGCAATCGCAGCATGGAAAACTTGGACGATGAATAATTAAGAAACAACCTGTTGGTTGAATTAAATTTACAATAAAAAATTTGCACCCCACCTTTACCCCAAGGCGTTGCCGTTTTCCCCCAAGGCGTTGCCGTTGGGCTATATCTGTCACAGCCTTTCAGGCTGATTGATACGGACGAATATTGGCGACCCTTCTTAGTAGCAGTTTCCCGAGCCTGAAAGGCTCATATAGATATAGCCTATGGCACCGCCTTAGATTAAATTGTCCCAGCCCTTCAGGCTGGTATGGAACTCACACCCCGTCCTTCCACCCAAGGCGTTGCCGTTGGGCTATATCTGTCACAGCCTTTCAGGCTGATTGATACGGACGAATATTGGCGACCCTTCTTAGTGGCAGTTTCCCGAGCCTGAAAGGCTCATATAGATATAGCCTATGGCACCGCCATAGGTTAGGCGCATTCCACCACTCTCTCCCGAGCCTGAAGGGCTCGAACAAAATGGAACCGAACATGAGCCCGTGTGTGATCGGGTTGTGCGATATGTTTGTTGTTTTTAAGTAACACAAACTCCTTTATGCTAAAAACTCACCGCAACCAAACGCCATCTTTCCTCACATAGACCTTCTCCGGTCCATGGAACTGAAATCCTTTTATCGGAGACCGCTGTTCCCAAACGTCCAAGAATAATACAAATCGACTTTCATTCGTCACCGCCACCACCGTTTCCGTTCCGTCTGAATCAATACGAACGATAATTCCTTCTGAAACCTCCGTTATTCGGACCGTCTGGAAGGTTAAGATTATTACAAATTTTAGAAAAACTCTTGGAATTTGCAAACAATCCGCAGGAAATCAAGTAAATAAGAAGGGAATGAACAACCATCTTATGATGATTCGAAACTATACGAAGAAAACTTCGGGCATCTTCACAAGTTAAGAATTAAGAGTTAAGAATTAAGAGTTTAAAGTGGCAAATTAATTCAAAATTGACTCCGTCGAACTAACGTTTCATAACCCTCCCCCGTTTGTCATTTTGTTCCAAAAACACTATGTTTTCTGTCAAATTGTTTCGCAAACCAAAAAAAATATTTCAAAAAAGAGGAAAAAAGTTTTTGCGCAAAGAAAAAAGTGGTATATTTGCATCGATTTCGAAAAATAAGTTTATTAAATCGAATAAAAAAATATATTTCTAACGCATTATTTTAAAAATCATGGATGCAAAAGTAAAAGAATTCATGGACAAGGTGATCGCCAAGAACCCAGGCGAGGCTCCTTTCCACCAGGCAGTTCAGGAGGTTGTTGAGTCTTTGATGCCATTCATCGAGGCTAACCCTAAGTACAAAGAGGCTAAGATTCTTGAGAGAATGTGTGAGCCTGAGAGAGTAATCATCTTCCGTGTTCCTTGGATCGACGATAAGGGAGAGTTCCAAATCAACCGTGGTTTCCGTGTTCAAATGAACAGCGCGATCGGTCCTTACAAGGGAGGTATCCGTTTGCACCCTTCTGTAAACTTGGGTCTTTTGAAATTCTTGGCATTCGAGCAAGTATTGAAGAACTCTTTGACTACTCTTCCAATGGGTGGTGGTAAAGGTGGTTCTGACTTCGACCCTAAGGGCAAATCAGATAATGAGGTTATGCGTTTCTGCCAAAGCTTCATGACTGAGTTGTTCCGTCACATCGGTGCTGACACTGACGTTCCTGCTGGTGATATAGGTACTGGCGCACGTGAGGTTGGTTTCATGTTCGGACAATACAAGAGATTGAGAAACGAGTTCGTAGGTGTTTTGACTGGTAAGGGTCTTTCTTTCGGTGGATCTTTGATCCGTCCTGAGGCTACTGGTTACGGAACAACTTACTTCGCTCAATATATGTTGGAGACTAAGGGTGACACCTTGAAGGGCAAGACTGTAGCCATCTCTGGTTCTGGTAACGTTGCTCAATACGCAGTTGAGAAATGTACTCAATTGGGCGCTAAGGTTCTTACCGTATCTGACTCTAACGGTTCTATCTACGATCCAGATGGTATCTCTAAGGAGAAATTGGACTTCATCTTCGAGTTGAAGAACGTAAAACGTGGCCGTATCAAGGAGTATGCAGCTAAGTATCCATCTGCTAAGTACTATGAGAACCAACGTCCTTGGCAAATCGCTGAGATCAAGTCTCTCGATGTAGCTATGCCTTGCGCAACTCAGAACGAGTTGGACGGTGCTGACGCTAAGGCTCTTCTCGCTAAGGGTGTTAAGGTGGTTGCCGAGGGTGCTAACATGCCTTCTACAATCGAGGCTGTCAACGCATTCATCGCCGCTAAGATCCTTTACTCTCCAGGTAAGGCTTCTAACGCCGGTGGTGTGGCTACTTCAGGTTTGGAGATGTGCCAGAACTCTGGACGTATCTCTTGGACGGCTGAGGAAGTTGACAACAAGTTGAAATGGATCATGAAGAACATCCACGACAACTGCGTGAAGTATGGTAAGGAAGCTGACGGTACAGTTAACTACGTGAAGGGCGCTAACATCGCCGGTTTCGTGAAGGTAGCTGACGCTATGCTTGCTCAAGGATTGGTATAATAATATCCGATACGATAAAAATCCCCGTCGTGTTCTCGCTTCGGGGATTTTTTGTTAAAACGCTAAATATTACAACAATGGGAAAACTAAGAGTTGCTGTTGTCGGTTATGGCAACATCGGACGCTTCAGCGTGGAAGCGATCCAAGCAGCACCTGATATGGAACTGGCGGGCGTCGTTCGCCGTGACCCATCCAACAAGCCGGCCGAATTGGCTGACGTGAAGGTGGTCGCTAACATCGACGAGCTCGGCAAGGTGGATGTGGCTATTCTCTGCACCCCGACCAGAAACATTCCAGAGGTGGCTAAAAGCATTTTGGAGAAGGGCATCTACACGGTGGATAGCTTCGATATCCACGGACAAGTTTGGGATCTTCACCAATCATTGGACGAGGTGGCTAAGAAGCATAACGTGGCCGCTATCATCTCCGCAGGCTGGGACCCGGGAACTGACTCTGTCATCCGTACTCTCTTGATGGCCATGGCTCCAAAGGGCTTGACTTATACGAACTTCGGTCCAGGCATGAGCATGGGACACTCCGTAGTGGCCCGTGGCAAGAAGGGCGTGAAGAACGCTCTCTCCATGACGATCCCTAAGGGTCAAAGCATCCACAGCCGTATGGTTTACGTGGAACTGGAGCCTGGCTACACCGCTGAGCAAGTGTACGCTGAATTGAAGGCGGACGACTACTTCGCTCACGATGAGTTGCACGTCATCCCAGTCAATAGCGTGGACGACTGCAAGGATATGGGACACGGTGTGTTGATCGAGCGCAAGGGTGTTTCCGGCAAGACTCAGAACCAGCTGTTCGAGTTCCGCATGCACATCAACAACCCTGCCTTGACGGCTCAGGTATTGACCTCCTGCGCACGCGCGGTGGTGAAACAACGTCCTGGCTGCTACGCTTTGCCTGAGATCGCTCCAATGGATCTGTTGGCTGGCGACAGGGAAACATTGATCAAGAGCTTAGTTTAATCACCAACGGCTTCATTTGCATAGGCCCCCTTGCTTCGCTTGGGGGCTTTTTTGTGCAATAGCAAATAGTAAATCGTAAATCATCAAATAGTAAATATTGCGGTATCCATACTTATTCGCACCCTCCCAATAGGCATTAAGCAATAAATACTTATCTTTGCGAATGGTTGCGTGGCTGGTCACCAACCATTGGTATTCTCTCAAATGGATATAGGTAAGAAATTGGATAAAATACGGGCGGCAGGCCTATGGCTGAAATCTAAAATCAGTCTGAGGAACATCAGGTGGAAGAGATGGCTGATCGTCTCGCTGAGCGCACTGATCGTCTTGACCATCACATCGAACCTTGTCGTTTCGTGCTCGACGAAAAAGATGGTCTACCCATCCGTCGAAAGCATCCCCTACAACAAAACCGCCCTGCTCTTAGGCACCTCCAAATACCTGAGCGACGGAAGGAAAAACCTCTACTACCAATACAGAATCGAGGCCGTGGCGGCGCTTTTCCATGCCCATAAGGTGGATTATGTGATCGTCAGCGGCGACAACTCCAGAGAGGATTACGACGAGCCCACAGACATGAAAAACGACTTGGTGGCGGCTGGCATTCCGGCGGAAAGGATATACCTGGACTATGCGGGATTCCGCACGTTGGATTCGGTGGTGCGTTGCAAGGAGATTTTCGGGCAGACCTCCTTCACCATCGTGTCGCAGCAGTTCCACAACGAACGGGCCATCTATCTGGCAAGGCATTACGGCATAGCCGCCATTGGTTTCAACGCGAAGGATGTGCAGGCATACTATGGCTTCAAGACCATGCTGAGGGAGAAGCTGGCCCGCGTGAAATTGTTCGTCGACCTGTTGCTCCACAAAAAGCCTAAATACCTTGGCGAGAAGGTGCAGGTCGGGGATTAGACGCCCTCCCTTGGAAAGAGGGAAGAGAGGGGCATGCGTTCTCTCTGAAAAAAAATGATTACCTTTGCCGCATGAGAATAAAGATAATAGCACTGATATTATTGATTATTTCGCCTTACGCCTCATACGCAAGGAGGGGGAAGAACTCCACCCTAACGCTGCAGGACTCCATCATCACCGAGGCCACCCGCCACATCGGGAAGCGGTACCAGTACGCCGGGAAGGGTCCCAACCGATTCGACTGTTCAGGTTTCACGGGTTACGTCTTCCGCCAATTCGGCTACGAACTCTACGCATCGTCCGCCTCCCAGTACCTGCAAGGCGATAAGACCAAGCTGGAGAATGCGCAAAAGGGCGACCTCATCTTCTTCAAGGGAAGCAACGCCCGCTCGAAAGGGGTCGGTCATGTGGGCATCATCTGTGACGTGAACCGAGACGGAAAGAACACTACCCTGCAATTCATCCACGCATCCGTCAACAAGGGCATCACCATCGACGACTACCCGGAGTCGGACTACTACCGCATCCGTTTCATCGGCATCCGGCGCATCATTGGAGAGGATGGGCGGAAGGAACGGCAACCAATCATTCCTGAAGAAGAAACAGAGGAGAATGTACCCGAAGTGACGCCTCCAAGCCAAGAGGAAGAGACAAAACCAGAGCCTACGAAAGAAGAGGAAACGACGCCCCAAGAGAATCCGTCCGAGCAACAAGACCAACAGCCCACTCCTCCATCAGAGGCGGTCTGCCATATCGTGAAGAAGAAAGAAACCTTGTTCACGATCGCGAAAAAACACGGCTGCACCGTGGAAGAACTGATGGAATGGAACCATCTAAAAAACACCTATCTAAAGATTGGGCAATCACTCTACGTCACCCGTCCTATTCCGCAGGAAACGCCACAAAAGGAAGAGGAGAATGTGGAGGATCCCGTTCTACGCAACGACACCCTCACCCACACCGTACAACCGAAAGAGACGCTCTACCGACTCTCCAAAAAGTATGGTTGCAGTGTGGAGGAAATACAGAAGTGGAACCATCTGAAAGGCAATGCGCTCAAAATAGGGCAAACCCTGATCATCATACAACAAAAGGGAGAATAACTACCTTCCGCCCCCGAAACGTTTGATCACGTTATAGGCGGAATAGAGCCCGAGCTCACCCGCCTTGCTCAAGTCGGAGATGCCCTTATTTTTTTCCTTCAGGTAGATATGTGTTAATCCACGATTGAAATAAGCCTCCGCGAACGAAGGATGCAGGGAAATCGCCTTCGAGAAGTCGTCCAACGCACTTTGGTAATTCTGCTGCCGCACATAGACGTGTCCGCTGTTGTACCATACGGCGGGGAAGTCAGGCATCAAATCCTTCACCTTGTCATAATCCTTCTGCACCAAGTCGCACGCCACCTGCCCCACCATGGTTAGGTCCACGCCCTCCGGCAGGGTCAGTTCACCCTTGTCGACAAGTTCCACGTCGGAAAGATACTTTTGGTACCGCACATTCGCCCTACAGAAATAGTAAAGCCACACATACTCCTTATCGCCCAACTCGATTGCCTTGTCCAAATCCTCCATGGCGCTCTCGTAGTCCGAGACGCAGACATAATCCATGGCACGGGCGAAATAGACCTTCGAAGAGGAATCCTTAGCCAACGTGCGGGTAGCCTGTTCGATGCGGGAGAAGCACAGGAGCAGCTGGTCGTTGTCGATCTGCTGTTCGTCACACGAGAGGGTAAGTTTCTCGGGATAGATTCCCTTGCCGTTGAAGACGCTGATACGTTTGTCGAACAGGGTACTCTTCCCCATAGTCATGCCAGACTTCGGGTGGGAGGTCAACTTGACGATCGCGCCCAACTCGACATGGAAATTCACGTTCTGCACACGTCCCCTCGACTCGCTGCGGTAGGTGAGCCGCTGCATCTCCTCCTGCTTATCCATCACGACCATGTTATTATGGTTGCCCATATTCCTGCCCTTCTTCTCCTTCTTCGGCAAGGAAGACTTGTCGGGAGACTGCGATTGCGCCTCCTTCTCCCCCTGCTGCTTCACACTGAGCGCCTTGACATAATCGTTCTCCGCCCCTTTTTTGTCGTTCAGTTTCATCTTCAGCTCCGAACGTACGAAATAGGCGGGATAGAACTTAGGGTACTCTTTGATGATGACCGAAATATCCTTCATCGCGGAGCGGTACTGCCCTAAATCTTTTTTCAGCAAAGCCCTATTATAGACCGCGAAGTGATTCTCCGGGTCCAGGTTCAGCACCTCGTCATAATCCTCCAACGCAAGACGTTTCTGCCCAGTCTCCGTCCGTAGAATCGCACGGTTGAAGTAGGCCTGAACGCAGGTCGGGTTCAATTGGATCGCATAGTCATAGTCCGAGACGGCGCCCACCGTATCCCCGACATCCACCAAGACAATGCCTCGGTTCACATAATAGTTCACGCAGTAAGGATCCAGGCGGATCGCCTCGTTCATCTCATACAGCGCCTTCCCATGTTCCTTCCTGGCATTCAGGGCAAAACCATACGCGGCATGTCCGTCAGGAGAGAAACGGTCGATCGAGAGCACCTTCTCGAAATCGGCGAGCGCCCCCAACGTGTCACCATTGTAGAAGGAGGAATAGCCCCTCCGCAGGTAGGCCTCCTTGTAATTCGGATAGGTTTTCAGGAGATCGGAGAAGACGACGATGGACGAGTCCCAACGCTCCGCCCCCGCATAGGCAGCCCCTTTGCAAAGCATAAGATATTTATTCTTAGGTTCGAACTCCAACCCCTTGTTAAAGTCAGCCAAAGCCTCATCAATCCTGTTCAGGCTCGCGCGGGCGGCACCACGGCAACGGTATGCGTCCACCAAGAAGGGGTTCCGCTCCAGCGCCATGTTGCAATCGGCCTCCGCCCCCACATAATCCTCCAGACTGATCTTCGCCACGCCACGGTAGAAGTAGGGATCCGCCCAATAAGGCTTCACCCCGATGATCTTATTGAAATATTGGATGGAGAGGGCATAGTCCTCGAAATAGATCGCATTCCTTCCTATATCCATCATTCGCTTCGTGTTGATCTGAGCCATCAGCCCCGTCACGAAGAACAACAATAGAGAAAAAAAGGTGAGCCGTTTCATATCCTTCCAATTAAATTCGTTTACAATCTATGGGTCTATCCATATCCTACCAACGCAGCGCCTCGTCGGATATTTCCTCCCAATCCGTTAAAAAATATAAATCATCCGAAGAGTGCGGAGAAGGCCTCGTCCACCTTCTTAGCGCAGACCACCTCGATGTTCCACTTCTTCACGTCCAAGTTCTTGAACTCAGGGATGATGATGCGTTTGAAGCCTAACTTCTCCGCCTCGGAGATGCGCTGCTCGATACGGTTCACGGGGCGTATCTCACCAGATAAGCCTATCTCGCCCGTCAGGCAGGTCCTGGCGTCCACCACGATATCCATGTTCGACGAGAGGATGGCGCTGATGATGGCGAGGTCCAATGCGGGGTCGTTGATCCGCAGGCCGCCCGCGATATTCAGATAGACATCCTTCTGCGCCAACTTGAAGCCGACACGCTTCTCCAGCACCGCCAAGAGCATGTTCAGCCTACGGATGTCGAAGCCCGTGGTGGAGCGTTGCGGCGTACCGTATGCGGCGGAGCTCACGAGCGACTGCACCTCGATCAGGAAGGGACGTACCCCCTCGATGGCCACACCGACAGCCGTACCGCTCAAACCCGTATGGTTATTGCTCAGCAGGAGCTCGGATGGGTTCGTGACCTCACGCAGACCGGACTGTTGCATCTCGTAGATGCCTAATTCGGCCGTGCTGCCGAAGCGGTTCTTGATGGAACGGAGGATGCGATACATGTAGTGCTGGTCGCCTTCGAACTGCAGCACCGTATCCACGATATGCTCCAGCACCTTCGGTCCGGCGATGTTGCCCTCCTTGTTGATGTGGCCCACCATCAGGACCGGCACCCCGCTCTCCTTGGCGAACTTCAGGATGGCGGCGGCGCACTCGCGCACCTGGGAGACGCTGCCCGGGGAAGACTCCACCAGCTCCGTGCTGATGGTCTGGATCGAATCGATCACCACCAAGTCCGGCTGCACGTTTTGGATATGCACGAAAATCTGCTCCAACGAGGTCTCGCTGACGATGAAGCAGTTCGGGTTGGACTTCACGGAGAGACGATCCGCACGTAGCTTCAACTGCTTGACGCTCTCCTCGCCCGAGACGTAAAGGGTCTTCTTGTTGAAGAGGCTCAGCACGATTTGGAGGATGAGGGTGGACTTACCGATGCCCGGTTCGCCACCGATCAGCGTGAGGGAGCCCGGCACGATGCCGCCGCCCAAGACACGGTTGAACTCATTGTTGCCCGTGTCGTCACGCACCTCCTCCGAGGTCTCCACATCATCGATGCAGACAGGCTTCGAGGCACCATTGTCGGGCATGAAATGGAGCGATTGGTGGCTCTTCCCGCTATCCTTCCGCACCAACTCCTCGACATAGGTGTTCCACTCGCCGCAGGCAGGGCACTTCCCCACCCACTTCGAGGCCTCCGCCCCGCAGTTCTGGCACACGTATACAGATTTGGTCTTTGCCATAATTGTTCTAGTTAATGATCATTCAAAAGAGAGCGTCGCATTATCCTTTCCGACGTTCAGCTTCACATTACGGCCCATATAAACCGCATAGTTCGTGTTGTCATGACCAACATTCAGGCCATACATCACAGGGATCTTCAAGTCCTTCACCTTGCTCAGGATGATCTCGTTGATCGGCTTGTCCGAGCCTTGGTTCATATTGGTGAACTCACCCACCACCAAACCTTTGATGCAGTCCAGCTTGCCGCTCAGCTTCAGGTTCGTCAGCATACGGTCCAAGTGGTAGTTGCTCTCGCCCGTGTCCTCGATCAGCAGGATAGCGTCCTTCGCGTTCAGGTCGAACAACGTGCCGCCCAGGCTGTAAATCAGGGAGAGGTTACCGCCCACCAGACGTCCCTCAGCCACGCCCACGACACAATCCTCGTTGGTCGGGATCGAATAGGAGATCGACTCGCCGAACAAAGCCTTGCGAAGCGTCTCCACGCTCTCGGTATCCGACAATTTATTCACCATCGGGCCATGGATGCTCTCAATGCCCAAGTTATTCAAAGCAACATGCAAAGCGGTCACGTCACTGTAACCGACCACCCATTTAGGGTTCTTCTGGAACTTCTCCAGATCCAGGAAGGAGACCACTTGCGCCGCACCATATCCACCACGAGCGGAAATCAACGCCTTGATGTTAGGGTTATCCATCAGCTTCTGCAGACCGATGATACGATCCGACTGCGAACCCGCATAGCGTCCGTCATCCCCATAGAGGTTCTCAGCCTCAACCACCTGCAATCCCCACGATTTCAGTTTGGAGATTCCTGCCGACAAATCACTTTTCGTCACCTTGTTCGACGCCGCGAAGACCGCCACCGTGTCCCCCTTCTTCAGGTAAGCCGGACGGATGTCCTGCGTGATCTCCTTCTGCTCAGAAAGGACCTTCTGGTAATACTCGTAGGTGTAGACCGTCTCGTTCGTAGTGTTGTAATAATTCTCCTCGTACACCTTCTTGCAGGAAGGGGCGAGCATTAAGACCGACGCGAACGCCGCCATGTACGTTTTCAGTTTCATAACCTGTTGGTTGAATTAAATTTATAATACTATACAAAAACGTTGTGCATTGTTTTAATATTCAACATTTTAACAATACAGAAAGTAAAGCAATCACCATTGTCTTAAACATGCGCAACTTCGTTACAAATTTTAGAAAAATTCCTGGAATCAGCAAGCGATTCGAAGGGAAGACTAAAGCGCAGGCTTCACAATGTTACAGAACCTTAACATCCTCAACAACAAGCCCATACATAACTAATCTTTCACGATTCAGGGAAAAGTTTTTCTCTCGAGCAACGCCAGCCGTATCTCCGCCCAAGTGTACTTCTCCCCGCACTCCTTGCGCAGGTCGCTGACTCCCATTTCGGGATGTTGGTCGATGAAGGCAGAGACCTCCTTCAACCTATCCGGCGGGCAGATCACCTCCGAACCCAGTTCGCCTCGTTCCACACAACGCAGCAGATGAGACTCGATGGTGCTCTCCACCAAGCCACGCTCCTCGGCGATCTCCTTCGTTGTCTTTCCAGCCTTATACATCCTCAGGGTGATTTCATACGTCGACTCACCCTTCTCCTTCTCACGTTTATTGACCGATGTGCGTTTCGGGGGACGGACGCTCTCCGCCACCTCCGCCATAGACTTGCGCTCGTAGCCGAATTGCTCCACGCACTCCTCCACCACGGCCAGGATATCCTCCCCGTAACGGCTTACGATCCCCTTGCCGACGCCCTGCACCTGCAGCAGCTCCGCCTCATCCGCAGGCATCAGGTTCGCTATGTTGATCAGCGCCTTCTGGGCAAGCACCATATAGGCGGGGTAGTTCTGCGCGTCCGCCTCGTCCTTCCTCCACTCGCGCAACCGTTCGTAGAGCTCCGGATGCAGGATGTCCGCCGAGAGGGAGGCATATTTCTCCTTCCCCTTCTTCCTCGCCTCATCCGCCTTAGCGGAGACGATGGCATCGGTTTTCGCCCGCAGGAAAGAAGCGACAGAGAAGCCTTCGCCACAAGCCCGCAACGTGGCCATCTTCTCGTCGTACCCCTCCTGCAACGAAGAGAGTATATCGTTGAAGTGCTTCGCCAGCTCCTTGTTGTCCGTCTGGATGGGCACCAAAGCCTCCAGGGCAGGGGCGACAATCGTCTCGCTCTCCTTCAGGAAATAGGCAGCCGCCTTCTGCGTGCGCTCCCGTATCTTAGCGTCAGCATCCACATCGCCGCTCTCCGTGGCCAGCTGCCTCACCTGTCCGACGAACCTTGCGCCGATGTCTCCGACACGGGTCACGAACTCCGAGAGGGAGTGGTCCAACGTGGACAAGGCATTCGGGTATAGCTTGGCGAACGACTCCGACAGCAGGCGACGCATATCCCGCAGGGAAGAGAAGATCCGATCGAAGGAAAACTGTTCGGAGACCAGCGTCACGAAATAGTCTCGGTGCAGGTCCGCGATCCTATTATTGTCCGGCACGCGCTCCTCCATCTCTCGGTTGAACAAATCGACGCGGCTGTCGTGACGAATAGAAGCGAGCGTGATGGGCGAACTCAGCGCCATGCCCTCCAACCGTTTGCAACGGCTCAAGGCCACATAGACCTGTCCGTGCGAAAACGAGGCGGCGGCATCGATGATGGCCCGCTCGAAGGTGAGTCCCTGGCTCTTATGGATCGTGATCGCCCAAGCCGTCTTCAGCGGATATTGCTCGAAGAGACCATCCACCTTCTCCTCTATCTCGTTCGTCTCCTTGTTCAATTCGTAGCGGACATTCTCCCACGACTCACGGCCCACGGTGATCAGGTCGCCCGTCCGGCGGTCCTCCACCACAATATCCTCACCGTCAATGTTTTTCACCACACCGATCTTTCCGTTGTAATATCTCTTCTCAGGGGAAGAATCGTTCTTGATGAACATCACCTGCGCATTCTCCTTCAGCACTAACTCCGCATCCGTAGGGTACGCATATTCAGGGAAGGTGCCCTCTATCCTCGCCTTGAAGGTGTGAGGCTTCGTCTTCAGGGCGGAGAGCTTCGACTCATTGAGGCGCTGCGCCGTCGCGTTATGGGTGGTCAGGCGGATATAGCCCTCGCTATCGTCCGGGTTGAACTGAGGCTTACAATGACTGTTCAGTTCAGCAAGCGTGGCGTCATCCACCTGGTTGTCACGTATCTTATTCAGCATAGCGATGAAAGCTTCATCCTCCTGACGGAAGATCTGTTTCAGCTCCACGCATGAGAAGTTGGTTCTTCGCAATGCCTGACTTGAGAAGAAATAGGGGGTCTCGTAGACCTCATGCAGGAGCGCCCACTCATCATCCTTCACGACCGGCGTCAGCTGTTGCGTGTCGCCGATCATCAGCAGTTGCACCCCACCGAAAGGGTCGGAAGAGCGGCGTACCCGTCGCAGCACATCGTCGACGCAGTCCAGCAGATCCGCGCGTACCATACTGATCTCGTCGATCACCAAGAGATCCAGCGTGCGCATGATATTCATCTTCTCCTTCCGCAGTTTGCTCACATCCTTGGAAAGCGTGTTTTTCCCCGGCAAATAAGGTCCGAAGGGGATCTGAAAGAAAGAGTGGATCGTCACGCCACCCGCATTGATGGCCGCCACACCCGTCGGCGCCACGACAATCATACGCTTAGGAGACTCCTCCTTCAGGTTTTTCAGGAACGTTGTCTTACCCGTTCCCGCCTTACCGGTCAGGAACAGATTCGAGTTTGTCTCCCGGACAATCCGAAAGGCAAGCTCCAATTGAGAATTTGTTTGCATCATAACAGTTAGGTTTTTATATATAATTAAATGAGAATCAGGCTTTTTCGAAGCGTACCGCCACCCAGCCGTTCTGTTCCTCGTGGGAGATCTTCCGCAAGCCATATCGGCGGGCCTCCTCCTCGATGACCGGTATGTCAGACTCATAGAAACCGCTCAGGAAGAGCAGGGAACCGCTACGCATCCGTTCCACATAATGACGGATATCCTGCAACAATATATTTCGGTTAATATTCGCCAAGATCACATCGAAAGTCTCTGTTTTCAGCGCCTCCGCGCCACCCAAGCGCAACTCGATGTCAGGCGTTCCGTTCATGACGATGTTCTCCTTAGCGTTCTCGTAGGCCCACTCGTCGATATCAATGCCGACCACCTCCGTAGCGCCCTTTTTAGCGGCGAGGATAGCGAGGATAGCCGTACCGCAACCCATGTCGAGTAAGCGTTTGCCAGCGACATCGAGGCGAAGCAAAGCCTTCATCATGAGGGTCGTCGTGGCATGGTAGCCCGTACCGAAGGCCATCTTAGGGTTGATCACGATGTCATATTTAGCCACCGGCACGTTCTTATGGAAGGAGCCGTGCACCACGCACTCGTCGCCGATCACGATCGGCTGGAAATAGTTCTTCTCCCACTCCTCGTTCCAATCCTTGTCCTCCGCCTTACGAGCCACGAAACGTATACCGTCATCATAGGGGAAGGATTCGAGGAGTGATTTCAGCGCCGATTCGTCGAAAACGGTCTCCTGCACATACCCCACGAGCTCGTCACCATCCATGGAGAAACTTTCGAACCCAATACCACCTAATTCATTGGACAGCAAGTCCTTAACATATTCTTCATCAGAAGAGAAAGAGAATACTACTTCAATGTATTTCATCGATAAAAAACGTTAATTCGTCGATAATAATGAACCAAACGTCCAAGCCACTTGCAGGGGCAGAAACATTCCACTATCTTCGGAACGTTGAAATAAAGGAACGATGTATTCATTACAATATTTTTTTAATATCTTTGTCGAAACTTTATGATACAAAATTACTTTTTTGAATTAAATAATAGGAGGGTAAAGCCATGAAAATTCTAAAATTAATGTTCTACGTGTTAGGAATCACACTCCTACCGTACAACGCCTTCGCTGTAGTCGACGACATCTACTACAATTCTGAGGACGCTGACAAAGAGGCGGAAGAAGAGGCAGCCCGTGCGGAAAAGCAAGCCAAGGAGAAGGAGGAGGCCAAAAAGAAGGCTCAATACCAAGCCATGGTGCTCAAGACCAAACAGCAGCAAAGCGTCCGCGTCAACGATGACACGATCTTCGTCGAGGATCCGTCCATCACAGACGGCGAGTTCTACACGGACACCGTCATGGTTGAGAAAGGTGACGATTACACCTATACGGAGAGATTGAATCGTTTCCACGACGCTGGCATTCCGATGTACAGCTACGAGGAGACTGAGACGGGCTCACCGACCACCACGACCGTGTACATCAACACCGACCCTTATTACGGATACTATTGGGGAAGGCCATACTACTTGGGATATTACTCCTGGTCTTGGCCATACTACCGTTACTACTGGGATCCATACTGGGGGTACCCGCACTACGGATGGGGCTGGGGATACTACCATCACCCACGTCCGCACTACTACAGACATCCTGCACCACGCCACATCGCGTCACCTCGCCATATCATACATGACGGGAATAAGATCAGGACCAGCGGCACCCGCGTGATCAGGAACAGCGGTTCCAGTTCTTCACTCAACAGAGGTTCCGCCGTACGTGGCAGCAATGGTTCCGACGCAAGAAGGAGCAGCGGCACTACCGTACGCAGCAATAGCACAACCCGCAACAGTGGAACTACTGTAAGAAGCAGCAACACAACTCGCAACAACAGTGGGGCATCCTCAGTGAGGAGCAGCAACACCCGCAGCAGCAATAGCGGAAGCATGAGAAGCAGTGGCTCAAGCAGTAGATCTTCCAGCGGCAACTCATTCCGTTCCTCGTCCAGCACGAGGTCATCCAGCTCGGGCAGTTCTTCCCGCTCCAGCTACTCCTCTCCATCCTCAAGCGGACGCTCGTCCGGCGGTTACAGTGGAGGCGGCCGTAGCAGCGGTGGCGGTCGTAGCGGAGGACGTAGGTAATTGAGAGTTAAGAGTTAAGAGTTAGAGTTAAGAATTTTAAAGATATACGGAAATGAAAAAATTATTGATGACAATAGGCATTGCGGCAATATCGGGGATGTCGTTCGCGCAAAACAACCTCGACGCCCTCAGTTTTAGCCGGACAAACCCTGTTTTAGGTACGGCACGTTACTCCGGAATGGCAGGTGCATTCAACGCATTGGGCGGTAACCCGTCCGCCATCAAGGACAACCCGGCGGCGTTGGGCGTATACAGGAGCATGGATCTGACTTTCACGCCAAGTCTGTACATCAACAACGACGGGGAAGTGAAAGCCGCATTGGACAATTTCGCCTTCGTGCTCAACTTCGGCAGCAAGAAAAACAAGCACGGCTACGTTACCTCGTCTTTGGGCATCAACTATAATCGCCTGAACAATATTTCGAGGTACACACGTTGCAGGGGCGAAAGGATTCCTTTCTCCGTTACGGATGATTTCTACGATTTCGCTCCAGACAACATCTACGAGTTCGCCCAAGATCTGCAATTGATCGACGGGGAAGGCGTATCCAATTTCGCAGGAGGTGTAAACGATGTTGTAAGAAGCTATACTTTGATGGAAAAAGGACACGTGGGTCAATGGGACATCGCATACGGTCTGAACATCAGCAACACGCTCTATGTGGGAGCCGCATTCGGGTTCACTACGCTCGACTACAAACAGACAGCCATGTATGACGAGGAGACTCTTCCTACTGACTTCTACGAGCATTGGAGCTTGGACAACATATACGAGGCGGAAGGTCACGGATTCAACTTTAGGTTTGGTGCGATCTGTCGTCCAATCGACGAGATCAGAATCGGAGCATCCTTCGAAACACCAACCTACTACGACATCGTGGATTACCAAAGAGTGGAGATGTCAACAGAAAACCGTCCTACCGTGTTCGATGATTTCGGAGGTGACTTCAGCTACGCATTGAGAACTCCTCTCAAATTCAAGACTGGTGTAGGCTTCGTTATCGGAAAGAAGGCGATGATCGGTCTCGATTACCAATACGAGAACTTCAAGAAGATCCGCATGAAGGTAAAAGACATCAACATCGAAAGCGAGGCAGACTTGGCGGAAGAGCAGATGAACAAGACTCATACCGTCAAATTGGGTGCCGAGGTACAAGTGGCCGACGGATTCTTCCTCCGCGCAGGTACAGCCATCTCTTCCAGTCCAATGAAGAACTACGACAGAGACATTGCGGAGTGTACTTCAAATTTCAGAATCATCACCATTCCTCAGAACTCATTCTATGTGACAGGCGGTGCCGGATATAAGGGCGAGCACTTCTACTGCGATTTGGCTTACGTATTCCAGAACCAAAAGGATTTCTTATATCCTAACATGCCTCTGAGTCCAAAAGATGATCCTGTGGAAGAGAATCTGAAGACGCGCAACATTATCGCATCCTTCGGATGGAGATTCTAACTAATTGAAAAACAACCTAAAGGCGCATTGTCCATAAGCAATGCGCCTTTCTTTTTACCATCATGAAACATATACATACACTCATTCTCTCAGTGCTCCTCTTATCGTGTCTAAACTCATGCTTGTCCCTCCAAAGAAATGCAGGGACACCCCAGGACCTGATGGTGCGCCAACGCCCTAAAAACAGCGTCGTCATCGACCATCAACACTATACCCTATCCTTCAACACGGAGCGATTGGTCCCTAACTGGGTCTCCTGGCAACTCACCCAAGAGGAGGCATCCACCATCACCGTCAAACGAAGGAATAAGTTCCTGCCAGACCCTAAGGTGATGAAGGATTACAGGGTGGAGGATAGCGACTATTCGCGGGAACTGAGGCACACTAACATCCACCTGAGCCGTGGACACATGGCGCCCTTCGCGGACATGCGCTTCGACTCCACCGCGGCGGACGAGTGTTTCCTCTTAAGCAATATTTGTCCCCAAAGCGCCACGCTGAATGCGGGAGACTGGGGAACGTTGGAGAATATCTGCAGGGATAAGTGGGCGATAGAGGATAGTAGCATCTATATCGTATGCGGACCTATATTCAGGACCAGCAAGCCTAAGACAATCGGGAAGAGACACAAGGTGGCTGTGCCGGACGCTTTCTTCAAAGTGGTGCTCTCCCTCAAGAAGGGGGAGGAAAAGGCGATAGGCTTCGTATTCGAGAACAACAACGACAAACAACCTTACGACAAGGCGGTCCACACCGTGGACGAGATAGAGCGGATCACAGGTTTTGACTTCTTCAATTGGCTCCCTAACCGCACGGAAAGGGCGTTGGAGAAACGTGCGGACATATCACAATGGAAGCGGTGATCAGGCCTGCGCCTTCACCGTCTCCAACTCTTCGGAGAGCAACTCCCACTCATACATCTTCTGCTCCAGTTCGTGTTTTTTCTTCTTGTATTCATCGAACAGAGCGGTGTTCGTCGCATTTTCGGGGTTTTGCAGCTCCGTCTCGATCTCTGCGATGCGTTGCTCGATAGCGTTGATCTCCGCCTCCGAATCCGCCACCGCCTTCTCGGCCTTGCGGATCTTCTTCGTCAACTCCTTCTTCGCCTCGTACGAGAGCTTATTGTCGGAAGGCTGCACCTCCTTGGCCTCTACCGTCTGTGTTTGCACCTTACGCTCCAACTCCTGCAATGAGGAGAGTTTCTTCGATTGTAAGAAATCATAAATGCCTCCGAGATGCTCCTTGATCTTATGGTTGCCGAACTCATAGACCTTGTCCACCAAGCCATCCAAGAACTCACGGTCGTGGGATACCACAACCACCGTTCCGTTGAACGCTTTGATAGCGTCCTTCAGCACATCCTTCGAACGCATGTCCAAGTGGTTGGTCGGCTCGTCGAGCACCAAGAAATTAACAGGCTCCAACAACAGACGGATCATGGCCAGACGGGTACGTTCACCACCCGACAGTACCTTCACCTTCTTATCGGAGGCCTCGCCACCGAACATGAAAGCGCCAAGGATGTCACGGATCTTCGTACGGATATCCCCCACCGCCACACGGTCGATCGTGTCGAACACGGTAAGGTTCTCGTCCAATAAAGAGGCCTGGTTCTGGGCGAAATAGCCTATCTTAACCAGATGTCCCAACTTCAGGGTCCCATCATAAGGGATCTGGTCCATGATGCACTTAACCAGCGTGGATTTACCCTCACCGTTCTTGCCCACGAAGGCCACCTTCTCGCCTCGTTTAATCGTTAAATCAATATCTTCCAAGACAACATTGTCGCCATACCTCTTCGTCAAGTGTTGCGCCTCGACCGTGATGGTACCCGAATGTGGCGCAGGAGGGAATTTCAGGTGCAAAGCGGAGTTATCCTCCTCATCCACCTCGATGATCTCCAGCTTCTCCAACTGCTTGATGCGCGACTGCACCTGGTTGGACTTGGTAGCCTTGTAGCGGAAACGTTCGATGAAATCCTCCGTGTCTTGTATCTGTTTCTGTTGGTTCTCGTAAGCCCGCAGCTGTTGCTCGCGGCGCTCCTTGCGCAACTCCACGTATTTGGAATAGGAGACTTTGTAATCGTATATCTTGCCTAAAGAGATCTCTATGGTACGGTTCGTGACCGCATCGATGAAGGCACGGTCGTGCGACACCAATATGACTGCGCTGCCGCTCGATTTGAGGAACTCCTCCAACCATTGGATGGACTCTATGTCGAGGTGGTTGGTCGGCTCGTCCAACAAGAGGACATCAGGACGTTTCAGCAGGATCTTTGCCAATTCGATACGCATGCGCCAGCCACCGCTGAACTCGCTCGTCTGGCGGGTGAAGTCGGAGCGGACAAAACCGAGGCCCAAGAGTGTCTTCTCCACCTCGCCTTTAAAGTTGTTCACGCCCATCATGTCCAAACGCTCGTTGGCATGCGTCAGACGCTCGATCAATTGTTGGTAGGAGGCAGACTCATAATCGGTTCTTTCGGCCAGTTCCACCGTCATGCGTTCAATCTCCTTCTGGAGCTCGAAAATATCGGAGAAGGCCTTCTCCGCCTCCTCCATGACAGTGACCCCATCGTTGTGGATCATGTGCTGCGGCAGATAACCGATCGTGACATCCTTCGGCACAGAGACACTACCGCTCGTTGGCGGCTGGATGCCCGCGAAGACCTTCAACATCGTACTCTTACCCGCACCATTCTTCCCGACTAAGGCAATCTTATCCTTAGGGTTCACCACATAGGAAATATCATTAAACAACGTGACGCTCCCGAATCGAATCGTCAGTTTATCTACAGAAATCATTTGAAATTACGCTAATAAATTTTCGTGGCGCAAAGGTAAGAATATTTACTATTTAATCATTTACAATTTACGATTTACAACAACGTACATTCAAATGCGAAGTGCAA
>DBYR01000031.1 GCA_002310215.1 Bacteroidales bacterium UBA1181 | reverse complement strand
AACCTGATGGACTACAATAATGGTGACTTCCTCGCCCACTTCCAATGGAAGATCATGCAGGACCCTACGATGTTCGTATGGAAGTTCTTGCAGGGGGATGAGGATGGATTGGCGACAATAGAGGGCTTTACGTGGTTGGGTAATGTTCTCAATGGATTGATTGGTGATGATGAGGAAACCAGGGTTAAGAATAATATTGCGCTCTTTTACCGGATAGAAAAAGAAAAATTGTATGGTAAGTTATCTAGGGTAGGAGGAATCAGTGTTGGACAGTTTGCCCCCCTTGACGATGAAACTTATTGGTATGAAAAAGATATTACTGATTTTTTCATTGGGAAGGATAATGTTAAACTACAGATGGGGCAGTTTACTTATTTGAGATCTCTCACTTCATCCCATTTGACATCCAATGCAAGTGATACGAGGACCGTCAGTATAGTGCTATTCTCTTGGAAGAACTCCCCAACCATATCTAATTATCAGATATCCGATTTCTCGGATATGAGCTCTTCTAAGAGTAGGGTAAAAGCAGGTTTTTATTGCAATTGTGGGAAGGCGTTTGGTCTTATAACATTCTTTGCGGAGGATCAGACGATGGATGCGTCATTGATGATTGAACTGCGTGAGAAATCGGATCGTCTCAAGGCAAGAGAGGAATTTGAGGAATGGGTGAGATTCTTGCTATTTAAGAAACCTAATTCCACAAAATTCGAGTGGCTGTCTTCTTATTCTAATTCGTCAACTGCTCGGGAACAAATCGTTCGGCAATATGATTTCTTTACGTCATTCGATGCGGTGACAAAATCGGGAGGTAAGGAAAAAGTTTCCAACGAGATTGTAGACTGCGGGTTTATTGTCTCTGAATTTGATGAAATTAGCGCTTTTTTCGATGCTTTGCATACGTATAGTAAATCGTTTGATACCAAGTTGGGAAAATGCGTTTCTGGATATACCCGCTACACCGCCGGCAATATGACTTCCACATTGGGAATTTGTATGTATGCTAATCCTATCGAATGGAATGAAATAAACGACGCTGGCACTATGATTATTCCGTCAATCGTTGATGCATGTTTGTGTAAAAGAGAGCAAGGTGGTTCTTTTGGACTAATAGTCTTTTCCAGTGAAGGCATAGTCGATTTTGTAATATATGTAGACACGAATGACAAGAATCAACTGCAGAAGTGGGCTGATTATTTTGCGAAAAAAGACGAGGAAAGCATGTCGATATCCATTGTGAATGCGGATAATGATAAAATCTTGCATCCTCATAAAGTAGATGAAAACCCAACTTGTGTTAAATCCATATATGAGAATAAGAGTATTACGTGTGAGGAAGATTATCAGTTCTTATACATGAAACCTAATGAGACATATAAAGTGGACTTGTTAGTGAAGGAATCCGATGTTAATCTGAATGATTTGAAAATTTCCTCCAAACATTGTGGATCTCCAGCTAAAATCACGGTGACCAAAAGTGTTAACCAGTCAAAAAAGACCATTACCCTTTCCGTGACAAGTGGCAATTTCAAAACATGGCCGGACAAGTCAAATGTCCCATATATATTGTTGTCACAAGGCAACAAATCCTTGTACAGATTGTATGTCGTCCCTTGTGAATACCGGGAATACAACCTTCACGTGAGAGTCTTGAACGGCAAGGATAAAAATGGTGTGTCTACAATTTGTGAAGGGTTTGATTACGATAAAGTTCAGAAAGTCATCAATGAGATTTACAATCCTATCAATGTTCATTTTAAATTTGACCCAACTGCCGAGATAATCTCTGATTTCGATTTTAATGTGGCGAAAGGAGAGCCTTTCGAACCTGACCTTTATCGTAAAAAAGAGTCAAAGTATGGCATTATATTCATTCCTAACTCTTATAAATTAAAAATTGACACTAAAAATGATACATATTCAGGATATGCGCCATTAAATGATGATTATCCAAATATGAATACCTTAGGGACTCAGGCTCTTGTAAAGTATTCTAAGATGCGAGAGGGCAATGACTTTATGCTTCAATCGCATACGGCTCCTCATGAATTAGGGCATCTTGTGTTTGGATTGAAACATCCTTTTGATGTGATAACGGGTTATACGAAAGACCAGGATTGGCGTAACCTGATGGATTATGGCAGTCCGTCTGTTGATGATGCCATAATCCGGGCCTATGATGTGCTACACATCAATGGATTTAGTGGATACTGATGAATGGGGCATTGCGAATAGGAGATCGTCATGAAGGGTGGTCGGCGAGGTATATATAATCCGTAAGCCTACTCCTCCAATAGGGGAAGAACCAGGTTGGGAATATTGTATGCCAGCGGGCGTTTCCTCCCTAATTTGTTCAAATGGAATCGTTGTGGATGAATAAATAGACAAAATTTTTGCAGAAGTAAAAAAAATATTATATTTGTCCCTACAATACAATAATGGAATTTGTTAATAATTAATTTCGGTATCATGAAAAAGATATTGTTATCAGTAATACTTGGTGCTGTCTCATTGTCAGCATTCCCTGAAGACGGCGAATTCATGAAGGTCGCTGGAGATAAGATCCTTGTGGATGGCTCTAAGCGTTGCTATCAGATCCGCAAAGGACATGCGAGACGTGACATGACAGAGTGGACTCCTTATTGTGGAGAGTTCTCTAACTTCTACTATGTGGAGGGTTACCAATACACCATGTTCGTGGAGAAATATGATCCTCAAGCAGATACTATCCGTGTGATCAAGACAGTCGCTCGTGATAATAGTGAGGAGTATTTCCGCTTGCAGAAATTGCGTGAGAAACAAAAAGCACATAAGAAGAAGGACTAATGCGTGCCATCATCTTTCTTTCCCATGGAAAGTTAGGTGTGTAAGTGATAGGGAGCGTGTCGTAGTGATACGCTCTTTTTTCTTTTTGGGGCGTGTGGAAAGCCTATTTAATTGTTTGTGATAGAGTGATTTGAACGAACTGAAACATATATTGCGTTTTTTGAGGCCGCATTGGAAGTGGGCGGTCTTGTCTCCCTTGTTCGTGGCAACCGAGGTTGTCGCCGAGTTGTTGCAACCCTATATCATGTCCAACATCGTCAACCAGGGTGTGCTGGGGGGCAATTCCTCCCTGATCGTTCCCATGGGTATTCAGATGGCGGTTATCGCCTTGTTAGGCATGGTGGGTGGCTTGTTGTCGATCTTCGCGGCGGGTACGGTCTCGTATCGGATGGGGGCGGATATCCGCTCGGCGCTCTTCCGGAAGACGATGGACCTCTCTTTCCGTGACATGGATAAGTTGCGTATCGGCTCGCTGATCACCCGTATGACTTCGGACGTGCAGCGGGTGCAGGGTGTTGTGCAGGCCTCCATGCGTCTGTTGTTCCGTTCGCCTGTCCTCTTCGTGGGGGCAGTCTCCATGATGCTCATGGTGCATCTGGGGCTCTCGTCCGTGCTCTTGGTCCTTCTGCCTATCCTCTTTTTCTCCATCATCAAACTCCTGAAACATGTCTATCCTCAGATCATCAATATCCAGAGCGCCATGGACCGGCAGAATACGATTGTTCAGGAGTATGTGTCGGGCATCCGTGTGGTGAAGTCGCACGTGAACGAGGAGGGTGAGCAGGAACGGTTCCGGACGAACAATGACGAGATGGTGGAGCGTTCCCTGCGTGTGGCAAGGTGGATGACCCTGTTAGGCCCCATCATGTCTTTGTTATTGAATATTGGCATAGCCGTGATCGTCTACTATGGCGCTCGTCTCCTGGAACTGGGGGAGGTCAATGTGGGTGATATCATGGCTTGCGTGAACTATATGGCGCAGATCTTGCTCTCCTTGTTGATGGGTTCCCATATCATCGTCTCCATCACGGAGGCGAGGGCTTCCATGTCTCGTGTGGATGATGTGCTCTCCTCTGCGGAACCGATGTCTGCCGAGGTGCGGGACGGTGCGGGCGACTCCTCCGATATGGCCATCGTCTTCGACCATGTCTCGTTCTCTTATGACGATGGGGTGGGGAAGGAGGTGCTGCGTGACCTCTGCTTCTCGGTCAAGAGGGGCGGCACGCTGGCTATTGTGGGAGGAACAGGCTCGGGGAAAAGCTCGGTGGCGAACCTTATCGCACGTTTTTACCAGCCTTCCGCAGGCACGATATGGCTGAACGGACAGGAGCTCAACAGCTATGGGGAGGAGCGCTTGCGCAAGGAGGTGGGAATGGTGATGCAGGATGCGTTGCTCTTCTCAGGTACGTTGCGGGATAATCTGCGGTGGGGAAACCTCTCCGCCACGGATGATGATTTGCTCCTCGCCTGTGAGAAGGCGCAGATCGCGGATTTCGTCAAGGCGCAGCCGGAGGGTTTGGATTACCAGGTCAGCCAAAAAGGCATGAACCTGTCGGGCGGTCAGCGGCAACGCTTCTCGATCGCCAGGGCCATCGTGGGCGATTACCCTATTCTCCTCCTTGATGATTGTCTGAGTGCGGTCGATATGCGGACGGAGATGCTGATTCGCAAGGAGTTGGAGGAAATTGAGGCGACCAAGGTGGTCATTAGCCAGCGGATGAGCTCCGTGCGTCATGCGGACCATATCCTGGTCATGGAGCAAGGGCGTATCATTGCCCAGGGAACGCACGAGTCCTTGTATGCCTCTTGTGATTTATACAAAGAAATGGTTGATAATCAAATGCATGTGGAATGATATATGGCTGAACGCATTACGACAACGGGAAGATATCAACGCTTGCGTATGATGGAAGAGTCCGCAGGGAAGGCGGAGAACATGTCGGGGACAGTCCGTCGACTGCTTTCCTACTGGAAGGGGGAGAAATGGCTCTTCCTCGCGCTCTCGCTCCTCTCCGCGCTTTCCGTCGTCAGTGCCTTGCTTTGCCCTTATCTCTTGGGGTGCATGGTGGATGACTGTGTCGATTTGATCCGCACGGAAGGCTCCGCCGCCTCGAAGGATTCGCTGTTGTTCCATTTGTCAATCTTCATCCTCTTCCATCTGCTCTCTGCTCTCTTCTCGTGGATTCACGGGTATGGCATGTCTGTGTTGGCGCAGCGGCTCTTGCGTAAGCTGAAGGAGGAGATGACCCGTAAATTGCTCACCCTGAGCCCTCGTTTCTTCAATGACCATCTGTGTGGTTCTTTGATGAGCCATTTCACCAATGATGCGGAACTGGTGAAGAATGCTTTGGGGGATACGATTGTGCAACTCATTTCGAGTGTCCTCACGTTGGTGGGGTCCGTGGTCATCATGGTGCGTTTGAGCTGGCAGTTGGCGCTTGTCACCTGTCTGACGGTTCCCTTCTCTATCTTAGTGAGCCGTTTTGTGATGAAGCATACCCGTCGTTATTTTGCCCTGCACCAAGAGGCGTTGGGCGAGATGAACGGAGCTGTGGAGGAGTCCTTCAGCGGCATTAAGACGATAAAGAGTTTCGGCAGGGAGCGGGAGCGTATCGCCCAGTTCGAAGCGTTGAACCAGGTGGTGTGTGAGACAGGAAGGCGAGCCCAGATCTATAGTGGATTGCTGATGCCGTTGATGCGAGTGCTGGACAACTGTTCATACATCATCGTGACGATGGTGGGTGCCTTCATGGCCTCCCGGGGCTCTGTAACGGTAGGTGTCGTGCAGTCTTTCCTACTCTATACCAAGAATTTCCAACGTCCCATCAATGCGATAGCCACCCAGCTGAACACGGTACAGTCTGCCATTGCGGCCGCCGAGCGTATCTTCAGGCTGTTGGACGAGAAGGTGACCGTCGAGGAGGCGGAGTCCCCCAAAAGGATGGGTGCGGTGAGCGGACGGATAGACTTTAAGGATGTCAGTTTCGGCTATGGGGAGAAGCTGGTGTTGAAGCATGTCTCTTTCTCCGTGCAGCCAGGCGAGGTGGTCGCTGTCGTCGGATCCACGGGCGCAGGCAAAACGACGCTCGTGAATTTGTTGAATCGTTTCTACGACGTCTTCGAGGGCAGTGTGATGGTGGATGGTGTGGATGTGCGTGAGCTCTCCCTCTCCGACCTCCGCCGTTCCATCGGTTGGGTGCCGCAGGAGGCCTATCTCTTCTCTGACACGGTGAAGTACAATGTGGCTTATGGGGATAAGGAAGCCCAGCTCGATGCGGTGAGGGAGGCGGCCCGTTTGGCGAATGTGGACCTCTCCATAGAGCGTATGCCTGAGGGTTACGAAACAGTGCTGAGGGAACAGGGGAACGGCCTAAGCCAAGGCCAGCGGCAGTTGCTGACCATTGCCCGAGCGGTGAACAAGAACGCTCCGATCCTGGTCATGGACGAGGCGACCAGCAACATCGACACCCGCACGGAGATGCTGATTCAGCATGCGATCGCTCAAATCACGCAAGGGCGCACATGCCTGATCATCGCCCATCGTCTTGGCACGATTAAGAATGCCGATAGGATAGTCGTGTTGCACGAAGGTCAGGTCGCCGAGGAGGGTACGCACGAAGAGCTTCTGCGCAAGCGTGGAACCTATTGGACGATCTATAACAGCCAATTCGTCGAGGTGTGAATTGTAGAGACGCAATGCTTTGCGTCTTCCAATGCAAATAGAGACGCAAAGCATTGCGTCTCTACAGAAAAAATGAGGGGCCTCCAATAAGGTCCCTCATTCTATTTTACGATTCTTCTTCTGTTTTTATTCGGTTTTAGTCTCCTTTTCTTGGAGTTTCTGTTGCCATTTCCAGGCGGAGCGCAGGGTGTCTTCCAAGCTGGTCTCTGCCTTCCAACCCAGTTCTTTGTTGGCGTGGGAAGCGTCCGCCCATACCTTCTCGATGTCGCCCGCCCTCCTTGGAGCGATCTCGTGAGGCACTTTGATGCCTGTAGCCTTCTCGAAGGTGTTGATGAGTTCGAGTACGGAGACCCCCTTGCCAGTTCCGAGGTTGAAGACTTCGATGTTCTTCTTGTTCTTCTTTTCCAGGATACGGTCGATGGCGCACACGTGAGCCTTGGCGAGGTCCACCACGTTGATGTAGTCGCGTATGCAGCTTCCGTCTTCGGTGTTATAGTCGTTGCCGAACACCTTTAATGTTTTCCGGATGCCCGCCACCGTTTGGGTGAGGTAAGGCAGAAGGTTGTTTGGGATGCCGTTCGGCAGCTCTCCGATTTCTGCGCTTGGGTGGGCGCCGATTGGGTTGAAGTAGCGCAGAAGCACCACGTTCAGGTCCTTGTCGGCCGCGGAGGCGTCCCGTAGTATCGTTTCGCTCATCTGTTTGGTGCTGCCGTAGGGCGAGGTGGCCGGTTTGATGGGCGAGTTCTCCGTGACAGGCAGCACGTCCGGTTGTCCGTAGACTGTGCAGGAGGAGGAGAAAACGATGTTGTTTATATTGAATTTAGGCATGAGCTGCAGCAGGTTGATCAAGGAGACGATATTGTTCCTATAGTAGACAAGAGGCTGTTCGACAGATTCCCCGACCGATTTGGATGCGGCGAAGTGTATGATGGCCTTGATGTCGGAATGTCTCTCCAGAAAATGGCCCAACGAGATGTAGTCCTTGCAGTCTATGTTTTCGTAGGTGGGGAGTGAGCCGGTGATGGCTTTGATTCCGTCGAGCACTCCTATGTTAGAGTTGGACAGATTGTCGATGATGACAGGCTCATACCCTGCGTTGAAGAGTTCGACGGCGGTGTGGGAACCGATGTAGCCCGTTCCGCCGGTCACTAATATTTTTCCTTTGTTTGCCATGTTGGGAAATAGTTCTTTTTAAAACAGTTTGTTGGGGTACACGCCTTCGTCGATTAGTCGCTGGATTTTAGCGACGACGGAAGGTCTGTCCTCCTTGTAGGTCACGCCGAACCATTTGCAAGGCGTTTCCAGCACGCTGATGGTGGAAGTGCCCTCTTGGATTAGACGGTTCACCATGGTAGGAATACCGTATTCAGCCTTTATGTTGTCGGCGTTCTTCTGGAGGAACTCCTTGAAGTCCGCCACGGAGTGCTCGAAGTAGTCCGTCGTGAAGCCCCACATGTTCATGGAAACAGGAAGGTTCTCGTCGATGCTTTCATATTCGCCCGTTTGCTGGTTTTTGAAAATCACGTCGTTGCCCTTGCGTTGCACTTCGTAGTGCTCGACCACGGTAGTCAGGTGGTTCTGGGCATCCTTGTTGCAGACGCCGCGGGAAACGTGTCCGCTTTCGGAAAGCGTGTTGCCCAAGCGGTATGCGACCATGCAGTATTGGTCCTTCTTGCCTTCCATCGCCTTCAGTGCGTCCGCCAATATTTGGAAGCTCTCCTTGCCGTAGAAGTCGTCGGCGTTGATGACGGCGAAAGGCTCTTTCACGGCGTCCTTCCCCATGAGGATGGCGTGGTTGGTACCCCACGGCTTCACTCTGTCTGGATGCAGGGTAAAACCTGCGGGCAGACAATCCAGCTCTTGGAATACGACTTCCACCTGAACCGCGTCTTTATATTTGCTGATTACTTTTTCTCTGAAATCCTGTTCAAATGCATGGCGGATGACGAACACCACCTTGCCGAATCCTGCGCGTATGGCGTCGAAAATGGAGAAGTCCATGATGGTCTCTCCGTTCGGACCCAATCCGTCCAACTGCTTCAATCCTCCGTAACGGCTGCCCATGCCCGCAGCTAAAACCAATAATGTGGGTTTCATAAATGATTCTCCTTTCTCTGTTCTAAGTCAAATTATCCCGCGAAGATATAAAAAGAAAGGATATTCAAAGAATATTTTTTCCCTTCATACATTTTTTTTGTTCAGACGCAAGAAATCGTGCCTTTGCCGTGCGGACCACACCTTGTTCACCCTTCTGCCGATTGGTCTGCCCCCGCCTTTTCGCATCTTTGTCAAACTCATTTTTAACGCTTAATTTTTCGCTGAAATGCTTTGAATTTACGACGATATTCATAACTTTGCGAAAAATTTTGGCAAAGTGGCAGTTCCGCAGAACGAATTACTGAATAGTTTGGAGTCGAAGGTCAGACACCTTGTCTTCCTGAATGAAGAGCAAAGGCGTGAGAATGAGGCACTCGACAAGAACTTGCAGAAGTGTGAAGAGGAGTTGGCCAGGGCGAAAATGTCGGAGAAATCATGGCGCGACAAATACCAGCATCTGCTGATCGCCAGGACGATTTCGGCTTCCGAAGAGGACTCGAAGAAGACGATTGCCCGTTTGTCAAAGTTGGAGCGGGAGATAGAAAAGTGCATTGCGTTACTAAATGAATGACGTTTTAGCCTTATTTAGTGGTGGCAAGTATGGACAAAGATATAACTATCAAGCTCAAGTTGGCCGGAGCGGAGTATGGGATGAGTTGTCAGCGAAGTGACGAACCCCTGTATCGTGAGGCGGCCGATTTGGTAAGGAAGGAGTACCAAGTACTATTGGACAAATATGCGGACAAGGTGAGCGAAAAAGACCTGCTGGTCTATACTTCACTGCAGATCGCGCTGAGGCTCAAGAGACTTGAGTCGGAATGCTCGGGAGAGAACGAACGCCTGCAATCCTTGGAAAAGGATTTGTCCGATTATCTGAAATCATTATAGACACGGAGCCTTTCTTTTTGTGTAACACCCGCATTTCTTTTGAATTTAGCCTTCAAAAGTGATGCGTTTTTTATTATATTAACACTTAGTTTATTGATATGGAGATTGTTTTAATAATTGCAGGCCTTTTGGTGGGTGCGCTGGTGACTTGGATCGTGCTGAATACCGTACTGAAGTCCAAATCCCAAAAGATCCTACAGGATGCGGAGGCCGAAGGCGCTAGAATCCGCTCCGAGAAGGTGCGTGAGGCGAAGCAGAAGTTTCAGGAACTGAAGAACGAGTATGACTCCCAATGCAACCAACGCAACGCGAAGATGCAACAGCAGGAGTCTAAACTCAAACAACGCGAAATGCAACTGAACCAATTCCAGGCGGAGTTGCAGAAGGGTAAGACTGAGACCGAGAACATGAGGGAGACCCTCAACAACCAAATGGATATCGTGAACTCTCGCAAGCAGGAGCTCGAGAAACTGAACCGTATGGCGAGCGAGCGTCTGGAGACGATATCTGGTTTGTCCGCAAGCGAGGCGAAGGAGAAATTGATCGAGGCATTGAAAGAGGAGGCGAAGACCGACGCCATGTCATACGTGAACGAAATCATGGAAGAGGCTAAGATGACGGCGAACAAGGAGGCTAAGCGTATTGTCGTGCAGACCATCCAACGTGTCGCTACCGAGGCCGCCATCGAAAACTCTGTCACTGTGTTTAATATCGATTCCGACGAGGTGAAAGGCCGCATCATCGGTCGTGAAGGCCGTAACATCCGCGCCTTGGAGGCCGCTACGGGCGTTGAGATCATCGTGGATGACACGCCGGAGGCTATCGTTCTCTCCGCGTTCGACCCTGTCCGCCGTGAGGTGGCCCGCTTGGCTTTGCACCAACTGGTGACCGACGGTCGTATCCACCCTGCCCGCATCGAGGAGGTGGTCGCTAAGGTGAAGAAACAGGTCGAGGAGGAGATCATCGAGACAGGTAAACGCACGACCATCGATTTGGGTGTGCATGGTTTGCACCCTGATTTGGTCCGCCTCATCGGTAAGATGAAATACCGCTCTTCTTATGGTCAGAATTTGTTGCAGCATGCGCGTGAGACCGCTAACCTCTGCGCTGTCATGGCTTCCGAGTTGGGCTTGAACCCTAAGAAGGCGAAACGTGCCGGTCTGTTGCACGATATCGGTAAGGTGCCTGATGACGAGCCTGAGTTGCCTCACGCTATCTTGGGTATGAAACTCGCCGAGAAGTACAAGGAGAAACCTGAGATCTGCAACGCTATCGGTGCCCACCACGACGAGATCGAGATGGAGAGCCTTCTCTCTCCAATCGTGCAAGCGTGTGACGCTATTTCTGGCGCACGTCCAGGTGCCCGTCGTGAAATCGTTGAGGCTTACATCAAACGTCTCAATGATCTTGAGAAGTTGGCGCTCTCTTACCCTGGCGTCGTTAAGACTTACGCTATCCAGGCGGGCCGCGAGTTGCGTGTCATCGTGGGTGCGGATAAGATCGACGACAAGGAGATCGAGACGCTGTCTTACGAGATCGCTAAGAAGATCCAAGACGAGATGACCTATCCGGGCCAGGTGAAGATCACGGTGATCCGTGAGACCCGTGCGGTCAGCTTCGCAAAATAAGAAATTTGTTACATTTACGATGGGGGCGTGGCTGTGCTGCGCCCCTATTTTTTTGTTTGGGGATGGGGCCGTGACGCACCCTATGTGTGGTGCGGGAAGAGATATCTTCCGCCGCACTCTTTTACATGTCCGAGAATGCTTTGTTTGTTGAATATTTTGCCTTATTTTTGCACCAATGATTGAATGACGATATGATAAAAGTATATTGATATGAGCCCAATACTTGTGAGTTTCTTGTGGATAGTGTTAGGCTTCGTCCTTTTGGTGAAGGGGGGAGACTACTTGGTGAAAGGATCTGTTTCGATTGCCCGCAAGGCGCATCTGAGTTCGATGGTCATCGGAATGACGGTCATCGGCTTTGGCACCTCCGCACCGGAGATGTTGGTCAGCCTGAACGCCGCGATGGCGGGTAGTTCCGGTATCGCCTTAGGCAATGTGGTAGGGTCCAATATCGCCAATATCGCGCTTATCCTCGGTGTGACGGGGCTTCTCTATACGTGCGCCACGGACAAGCACACCCTCAGTGTCGATTTGCCGTTTATGGTGTTGGCGTGCGTCCTTTTGGCCGTTGTAGGCATGACGGGGTCGATTGGACGAATCACGGGTATCATCGGTGTTTTGACGTTGGTGGCGTTTATTGTGTGGCAGATCAGGACCTCCCGAGAGAAAGGCGAAGACAAGGAAACGGAGGAGGAGAAAACCATCTATCCTTTGTGGCTTTCGATTCTCATGGTGGTTCTTTCCATTGCGGCGATGATTGTTGGTGCGAATATATTGGTGGATGGAGCGAAGAATGTGGCGGCTGCTTTGGGCGTTTCGGAGCGTGTCATCGGATTGACGGTCGTTGCGGTGGGTACCAGTCTGCCGGAGCTTTTTGCCTCGGTCATGTCGGCGAAGCGTGGCGAGACGGATCTTGCGATTGGCAACATCATCGGAAGTGTCTCGTTCAATGTCTTTTTCGTCGTGGGTGTCTCCTCCGCCATCTGCCCGATAGAGGGGAGCGACGTCGGGTTCCTCTATGATTACCTCTTGATGGTGGTGCTGGCGTTGTTGTTGTGGTTCTTCCTCTTCACGCACCGTACGTTAGAGCGATGGGAGGGAGGATTGCTATTGCTTGTTTATGTGGGATATATCGCTCACATGGTGTGGACAGCGTAAGTAATTTTGAAGATTCGAGGGAAAATAGTATATTTGCACAATTTCTGTATGATAACGAAAAATGGTATAGTAGTGTTTATATATTTATATAAGGGGTTTTAAAGTATATTTTGATCATGGGAAAACGTTTATATACATGGTTGCTTCTGTCGCTGGGAGTGGTGACTGGAGCGTTGGCGCAGAGTATGGCTATCTCTGGAGGAAATGACCACTCGTTGTTTATTTGTACCAAGGGTGTGTTATATGCGTGTGGTGATAATACAGATGGGCGTCTGGGCTTAACTTCGGCTAATGCGGGTACTCAGTATGTTCCCTCTTTTTCTCAAGTTGACATCACTGGTCTGGCTTTTTCTCAGGTGACAGCTGGATCTGGTGCCCACAATGTCGCACTTGCGTGTAATGGTATTGTGTATTGTTGGGGCGCTAACGATGCGGAAATGAGTTGTGGACAACCTGCATCGCAGAAATATGTGACAACTCCAACTCCTGTATTGTGTGGAGAAGCTCCGGGATATAATTTGGATGGAACTCCTGGTGGACCATATTTGGGAGGTGTTACATATATTGCCGCATCAACGTCTGGCTCTTTTGCCATATTGGAAGATGGTAGAGTTGTTGGTTGGGGAGGTAATGGTTCTTATGGAGATGGACAGTGGATAGAAAAGGCGACAGCAACTCCTGTGTTTATACGGACGAAAGATAAACAACCAATAACTGGAGTTACTCATATCTCAGGAGGTGATAATAACCTGCTACTCAAAGTTGACCCGGATGGTGACGGGTTGGGAGATGCGTACTCTATAGGAAACTATAATGGTAGGGGCGGTGACATTGCTGCTCATGAGTATTATGCGGAGCCTGTGTTGAAGATGAAAGATGAGAATGTGCAAAATGCGGATGCTGCAGCTCCTGGTGAACCTTTGACGAATATAAAAATGTTGGCGGCGGCGGATGCTGCAGGTTTCGCTGTTGATGGTATAACTGGATATGTTTACGCATGGGGAGAAAATGGAGGAAATGGAAGGTGCGGACTTCCATATTTTATCGATTATCTTTATGCGGCGCGAGTTTTGTCTGGCGATTATGTAAATACTTCAGGAGAAACATACCTTACTGATGTTATTGAAGTGATTGGCGGTAATGGATATGGCGCTGCAATCACAAAAGAGGGTTACATGTTATACTGGGGTAAAAACAATAGTGAAAATGATAAGGTTTGGGGAGGTGTTGTGCCAGACCCTGATTTTAAAGGACAAGGCACTAATGATACCGAATCTACGATTGTTCAAAACGGCGTGAAAGTTGCGCATAAAAATGGTCCTGTATATGCTAAATACGGAGATGGAAGTGTTGTGGATAATGCTGTTCATTTGGCAAGAGGCGATTTGTTCGGTTTTATGGTTAACGATAAGGACGAATATTATGTATGGGGGCAAACCGCATCTACAGCGCAGGGAAATCCTCATGTCGGTCACATGGCGACAGGAAAAGTTGAGGATTATAAAAACTATTTGTATAAGATACAAACACCTTGTGCGCCTGCGGATCCGTGCCCAACAACATATATGGTGGGACCTGTGTATAAATGTCCAGGAGCAGGGACCTCGTTATATTCTGGATTCACGCCATCCTTGGGAAAAGAGGATGTGTATGAATTCTTTTGGTATAAGGATGGTGTTAAAATGGATGAGACTAAATACAACAAGGCAACAATTGACATTGATGAACCTGGCACATATAAGGTGGGCGTAGTTTATGTTGGCTCTAATACAATGTGTGAGGCGTGTGACACCTCCTTTGCCAGCGTTGAAGTCATTGACATGGAGATGCCTATTGATACAATTATGACACAAACATGTGCGTCTGTTCCTCCAACTGCCTCAAATGTGATACCATACGAATTCAAGGTTAATGACAAGTTTTATAAGTCTGGGGAGAACACCACGTGGGTGGTTTATGATAAAGAACAAAATGGCACTCCATTGGATACATTGGATGTAAAGGTTGGAGGAAAGGGAAGTTTCTCTGTCAAGGGTAATTTCGTGAAAGTGAACGAAAATGCACCAATAGATACAACCTATTCCATCTGGATAGAGGATGCGACGAAAAAGAACGAACTCTTTTTGAAAAATACAAAGATTGTGGATAGTACTGTGACACTGACTCATCCGACTTTTGGTGATATGAGTGACCAGGCCCCTTGTTTCTTTACTTTCGAAACGAAGTCTGATTTCTCGTTGGGCACATTCAGTCTGGTTCTTAAAGGGAATGGTCAGGCTGTTTCAAATCTTGTGGTTACGGCATCTGTCTATTCTACCGACAGATGTACGAATAATGGAAATGTGACATATTCTGCTAAGAGTAAATTGACCAGTATCTCAAAATCCGTTCCAAGTCTTGACACTGTTCCTAAGGTAGTTTTGATGGATTTTGAAGGTTTTTCCGCTCCGGTGAATAAAGTGAGGGGAACATCTTATATCATCGTGGTTAGCGTTAATAAACAGGTAAAGGCTTTAGTTCAGAATGCGACCGCCGGTACATCGATATTTTCGGGTGCGATCAAATTGATTGATGGTGGTCTCGATTATAAGTCCGCACCAGAGTGTTACTCTAAAAACGATTATAACTTCGCTATCCATAATCTGGAGTTTTTCAAGTTGACGGATTATACTTGTGGACGTATTGAACTCCAGTGTCGTCTTTATTGCCCTCCATGTACCTCCCCAGACGAGGTGAAGATGTTGGTGGATGGCGTGGCTAAGACGTCTGACACCATCTCCTTGTGTGAGGAATCGCCTGAGGTGGAACTCTCGGTCGAGGATATTAAGAGCACCCAGAATTCTTCCGCTGCTTTCGATGTGCTTTGGTTCGTGGATCAATTAGGGGCGGAGACCGATGCCGCTCAGGTGGATAAGAAGGCTGCCGCCTCTACCTACAAGACTAAGATCAAATGGTCCGCCGCTAAGGAGGGTACTACTGAGAAATATTATGTCAGGGGCCGTGACAATGAGAATCCAAGTGATTCGCATTGTTTTGCCGAGGACTCTGTTGTAGTGAAGTATAACAAAAAGCCGGTCGTTCCGACTATCGAGATTCCTTCTTTCTGCAAAGGCCTCGTGGACGATGCGGTGAAGAGTTATCTGAACAATGATCTAAAGACGCTTTTGAATGGCTTGAAAGCTGATATATTAGACCCATCCAATGCTGCGGTGGCTGTGGCTGACCTTGCCACTTCCCTGAATGCCTTGGCTGCGGGTACGCAAACCTATAAGATATCGGTGACTGACCTCGCGACGGGCTGCATCAGTGAAGTCTCTTCGTTTGATGTGAAGGTGAAGGCGATTCCGGACAAACCGGATGTCACAGATATCGACTTCCTTGTCTCGGAAGAGACGAGTCAGCCGGTGGGAGATGGCGTTCCTGCTCAGACGGGGGATATCCATTGGTATTCCAACAAGTCTGACTTCCCGGCTAACCCGTCGACAGCGGTTCCAACCGTCTCCTTGAAGGAGGAGAAGACGTTCACCTTCTGGGTTTCCAAAAACGTGGATGGTTGCGAGAGCGACACGAGCAGTTTCTTGGTGACGGTGAACGACGCACCTGTTCCTGCTGCCCACGACACGCTTATCTGTGTGCAGAATAGTGTGACGAACCCTAATCCGTCGGTCGATTTGACCACTTTGGTCACGGCGGGTGACCCTAAGAATCCAAACACGGCCTTTACCTTGAATTGGTATACGGATCCGAATGCGGCGAAGGGATCGGGTTCCGCAACTGCACCGACGGTTGATTATACCAAGGTGGGTGCTCAAACCTTCTATGTCAGCCAAACCAATGGGGATACGCATGCGGAAAGTAACAAGAAGGCTTTCTCTGTCAAGATTTATAAGGCCCACACGCTGAGCCCGATTGCGGAAGA
>DBYR01000025.1 GCA_002310215.1 Bacteroidales bacterium UBA1181 | reverse complement strand
CCTGAGAGCACGGACACCATCCCTACCCCTGCGGATACCACGCCCGCCCTCACGGACTCCATACCCGATGTGCCGGAAGTGCCTGAATTGCCTGACACGCCTGAAAGCACGGACACCATCCCTACACCTGCGGATACCACGCCCGCCTTCTCGGACTCCATACCCGATGTGCCCAAAGTGCCTGACACACCTGAGAACACGGACACCATACCTACCCCTGAGATATCCCACACAGAGAATCTATTATTAACGCCCAATGGAGATGGGTTCAACGACAGACTAACAATAGAAGAATTAGAGCGTTACACCGACAATGAAATCGTCATATACAACAAATGGGGGATACGAGTATTCGACATGAAGCAGTACGACAATAGTTGGGGAGGAGAAGACCACAACAAGTTCAGTTTGGGAGGAAGGAAGCTACTGCCCGTTGGAACATACTACTACGTTTTCTTCGCGAAAGGGGAAAAAGTATTACACGGATTTATAGAATTATCTTACTGAATTATGAGACACCTATTTGTGATTGTTTTTGTGTTATTATGCTATGAAGCCAAGTGCCAGCAGGAGGAACATCCCACACTATACATGATGGACCCATACCTCTACAACTCGGCAAGCTCAGGCTTCACGGAAGGGTTAAACGCCACTATTTGGCACACCAACCAGTGGATAGGGATTGAGGAAAGTCCAAAACAGTTTATCGGAACCATCCATAAGCTACTGAAAGAAACCAATTATTCCATGGGAGGCGTAATATCGTTCGAAAAGCTTGGCGTGAGCAAACTCATGGAAACGGAGGTTTCGGGCACCTACCGTTTTTTGGTTGCCGACGAAACATGGCTATCTATGAATGTGGGAGGAGGAATGAGGTGCGTTGGGAAAGACTATTCCCTACTACGGCAAGATGCGGACCCCTATTTCGATTGGCAAGAGAAGAGAGAGGTTGTCGCCCGTTTCCGCATGGGAGTTTGGCTTCAGTTCGAAAGCGGCAGTTACCTATCATTTGGAGCGAGAGGTGTGGGAGACGGGCACAAACGCGCCTTTGGGCACAAGCAAGCGACCCATTTCTATTTATCGGGAAGGAAAACTTTTCGTAAGCGAAAGGGAAGCGGCATTGAGATGAACGGACTAATTCATGTGGCGAAATATTCGCCAATCGACATCGTCATATCCCCCAGTTACCATCTACGGAGCAGTTGGAAATTCGGGGTGAATTGTCATGTATGCGGAGTATTTTCCCCTTTCGTCAGGCTGGACTGCAACGAGCATTTCTTTTTAGGCTACATGTATGGAATTTCGACCAGTCGGCTCAATGCGGCGGGTAGCACATCCTCCATGGCGTTTATGGTTGGGTTGCGCAATGTCTCAAGCAAAAAAAAGGAGGAGTGCAACTACTGACGCACTCCTCCATGACAATAGACTTGGGATGACAAGTTATTCCACCTGTCCGCTAATCTCCACGTCCTGTTTCTTCAACTTATTCTTATTCAACTCCGCATATTGGATTCTATTCTTGAAGATATCACATGCGAGGTAGAGAGCATTTCTGAAAGACTCCTCGGAAGCCTCGC
This sequence comes from Bacteroidales bacterium UBA1181, assembly GCA_002310215.1. GTDB lineage: Bacteria > Bacteroidota > Bacteroidia > Bacteroidales > Paludibacteraceae > UBA1181. The sequence continues at coordinate 97,883 of DBYR01000025.1, read as the reverse complement.
CGACACCCACCTTGTCGTAAGAGACATCATGAACAGGAGAGGTACGGATGATAGGCAGGTTAGCCGTGAAGTTCACGCCACTCTCCATAGCGATGCATTTGAATGGAGCCAAACCCTGGTCGTGGTACATCGCCAATACCGCATCGAATCGTTTGAAATTACCGCTACCGAACAAAGAGTCTGCAGGATAAGGCCCGAAACAGGTGATGCCCATGTCCGACGCTTTCTTGATGGCAGGGATGATAATCTCCTCCTCTTCCGAGCCAAGCACACCATTGTCACCTGCATGAGGGTTAAGGCCCAACACGGCGATACGCGGACGAACCACAGAGAAATCACGGATAAGGGTTTTATTCAAATCATTCAGTTTGGAGACGATTTTATCGACCGACAAGTACGACGAGACAGACTTAATAGGCACATGACCCGTCACCACAGCGACCTTCAACACATCGCTCACCATCAACATCAAGCCCTTCTCACCGTAGCCGAACTTATCCTGCAAGTATTCGGAATGGCCAGGGAAGTGGAACTTTTCGGACTGGATGTTCTTTTTGTTGATTGGTGCGGTCACCAGCACATCCAACAAGCCATCCCGCAGGTCGGACGTGGCACGTTCCAAAGCCAAGAAAGCGGCATGTCCGGCCTCTTCCGTAGATTTAGCCAATTCCACCTTAATCTCCTCATCCACACAATTGATGATATTGGAGCGTTTCGGATTCGCCTCCGTAGCGTTTGATATAACGTTCAGATTAAAATTTTCTATATTCAACGATTTACGATGATAGGCGGCAGCCTTCGAAGAACCATATACGATCGGGACACAAAACTCGTTCACACGCATATCGGCCAACGTCTTGATAATCACCTCATAACCTATTCCATTGATATCACCTTGGGTAATGCCGACTTTTATTTTACCTTCTTCCATGTCTTTTTCTATCAGAATTATCTACTATCTTTTTCACAAAAGTAAAAAAAATTATTCAATTTCCAACGAATGGAGAACCGCCTCCACTTGTCTGATTTTATTTCTCTTCTTATGTTGCGGGGCATAGACAAAAGCTTCGACCGTCACCGTCTCCCGCTTAAGCGTGTCGACGAACGTGCGGCTCACAAACGGTCCGCCCATGAAATCACCCTCCGTCCGCCAAAGGCCACGCACTTCGGTGCATTTCCTGCCCTTGAAGAGGATATGACGCTCCACAGGAGGGATGACCTCATTCTCCACGCACATGTAAGAGCCTTCGGAAGGCCCCGGGATATAAATCTTCGTGAGAGAATCCCTTTTGGCCACAATACGTTCAAGGTACATATCCTTTGCGTCCCGGAAAGGCGTACGATAGGCGAGGATATCCAACCTGGCGTCCACACTACCATTGGACATCCAGACAAACTGGTCCCCCACCTTGCTTTTGTTGATGAAATTAGGCAAGGAAAGATTGATTCCCAACTTGTCATGCAGAAGTTTCTTACCCTCCGCATTGGCATATCTATCGAAATAGAGCAAACTACGCTCGCACTCCTTGTCGACGAAAAAGTCCACGATTGCCTTTTTTTTCTCCTTCAGTACACGTATCATCTCGCTTTGGTCAGGTGCGGTCACCGTCACTATCGCCTGCGTCCTGGCCCATCTATCCTTCGAGAACTTAACCTTTCCCTCCGTGTATTTCAGGCTATCCACATCGAAAAACACAAGGTTTCTCATAGGTTTCACGATGTCTGTGAAATCATACGTGTTGAGGAACAGGATATTGAACAAAGGCTCAGCCTGAGGAAGCCCAGGCATGTCCTCATCCAGGATATCAAACAAGCACCGTCCCGCCTCAGCTTTCCAAACGTACGCATCTCCCACCACCATCACATCGTAGGCGTTTCCTCCCACCGTAGTCGTGAACAAGCCATTGTCCTTACTTGTGCATGAAGAGAACAAGGCAAAGAGTGTTGACACACATAACGTCCCGATTATAAGTCTTTTCATCATTTTATTTTTCCATTAATTGTTTGGTTGACAATAAGCCACAAGCGGCGAGGATATCCTCCCCCCTCGACTTCCTGATCGTAGCGGTGATCCCCTTCTTGTTGAGCTGATCACGAAACCACACCATTCTCTCCTCGGAAGCGCCCTTATAGGGTGTGTCCGGCACGGTATGGAAACGGATAAGGTTGACCCTGCACTCAAGCCCCGCCAACAGTTTAACAAGCGCATCCACATGGCGTTGCTGGTCGTTCACCCCCTCGAACAATGTATATTCGAAGGAGACCCTTCTTTGTCCCGTGAAATCGAAGCGATTGATTTCCTCGACGACGCGCGCTATCGGGAATGCCCTTTGCGCCGGCATCATCTCTCCACGTTCTTCTCCGATAGGGTTATGCAAACTGACCGCCAAATGGCACTGGCTCTCCTTCAGGAACCTGAGCATACCGGGGATTAATCCCACGGTAGAAACCGTGACTCTTTTGGGGCTCCACGCATACCCCGATTCCGCCGTAAGGATATCAAGCACGCGCAACACATTATCCGTATTGTCGAACGGTTCACCCATACCCATGAACACGACGTTTGTCAACGCCTGTGACTCGGGAACGGATTGTATCTGATTCAGTATATCCGCGGCGGACAACTGTCCATGGAACCCCTGTTTACCCGTCGCGCAGAACCGGCAGCCCATCTTACAACCCACCTGGGTAGAGACACACAAGGTGCAACGTTCCCCGTCCGGTATCATCACGCTCTCGACGAATCTACCCTCAACTTCAAACAAGTACTTCTTCGTGCCATCCTTCGACGTGGAGACTTGGATAGGCGCATGCGCACCCACCTCATACGATTCCGATAGTTTGGAACGATTCGCCACGGAGAGGTTCGTCATGGCATCTATGGAAGAGACGCGCTTCTTGTAAAGCCAATCCGCGATTTGTTTAGCGGTAAAAGAAGGCATGGACATCTCCTGGACAATCTTTTTCAGTTCGTCCAGCGACAATGCCAGCAATGGTTTCCTTTGTTTTTCCACCGAAGAAAGATAATTAAGGAGCTATCCGATTAAGCAAAAAAGCGCGAGGAGAAAACAAGTTACCCTCGCGCCCTTATGTTGTTTCTGTTTAAATCAATAGAATACGGAACGATTGTCCACGATGTCCGTTTTGTCGATCAAGACACCCATGGATTGTCTGAACATCATTTCCAGTTCTCTACGGTAATTGTTTGGCGCAGCGCCCGAAGCAGGCTTCTTGCCCAAAACCTTCACCTTGTAGACACCACTCACACCCTTTATCGGGTCAGAGGTCTCACCCTCCTTCATAGAGAAGACAGTGGCGAGGACGGCAGGGTCTTGGATGTTGATGTCGAAACGCGCATCCTTAACGGTGTCGATTTTCTCCGAGCAAGCGGAAATATCCTTGTCCTTCCACTCCGAGATGGTCGCATCAGCCTTCTTCTGCTCCATCACTTTCCTCTTAGCGTAATCGTTCGCATAGCTATATGAGTAAGGGAGGAAGCCCTTATCCACGATGCCCGTCAAAGCAGCGATCACACATTGGTTAGTGAACTCGAACGGTTGGGAAGTGATATCACCCACCTCATGTTCGAAAGCCCATTTAATCACCTTACGACCATTTTCGATGTTGCTGTTTCTGATTTGGTAATCATTCTCGAAAAGCGGAGAATACTCATAAGCGATCAATCCTTGGGAAGCTGCATTGTTAACGAACTCATCCAATGTGGTGTTCTCGCTGAGGTACTTGCTGGCCTTCTCGTAATATCTACGATACGTATCGCTACCAGCCTCGATTCTAATAGCCACCTCCGCGATCTTCACCTTGCGGACAGGAGCGGTCATGGAATCGATCTTAACGATAATTTGATCATCCTTGTCTGACAATTGGAAAGTCTGTCCCACCTTGCCGTTGAAAGCGGTCTCGTCGAAATCCTTGAATCTTCCGAACATACCCTCTTTCAACCAACCGAACTCACCTTTGTTCTTTTGAGAGTTGTCCATAGAGAACTTCTCTGCCATCTCAGCGAATGAGGCACCCGCCTTGATAGCCTCGAATATACTGTCAGCCTTCTTCTTAGGATTATCTTCCTTATTCGCCTTCGCCAAGAAGATTACGGAAATCTTCACTGAATCCGGGCGAGTAACAACATCAGAAAGCACCTTAGCGGTCTTGTAGAAGAGACCGTCCTCGAACGTAGGGATCACAGAATCCTTCTTCGCCGAGAAGGCGAACTCCCTGAGGGCGTAGTCGATATCGTTATCCCTCACGTACATGTTTCTTGAAACGAAATTCGGGTCACTTTCCTGAGAAGCCAACAAATAAACCTCCTCCAAATCAGTGATATTCTTCAACTCATTTTCGTTATCTATGGTTCTATTCTTCGCCTCAACAGAATCCGCCTCACCTGGTCTTACGTCGAACACGATTGCCTTGATGGAACGGAACTTATCCGTTTTGAAAGCGTTCTTGATCTTCTCATATTCCGCACGGCCTTCCTCGTCAGAAACAGCGAAAGCGGAATCAGGCATCATGAAATATGGTTTGAACGCACAAGCGAAATCGACTTGCTCTCCCGCGAACTTCGCGATGAGGTCCTTCTCAGCCTTAGGAGCTCTCGAAGCGCTTGCTGTCAACGTGACAAGTTTCTCATAAGCCATGGAGTTAACCAACTTCCTCTCCACGCACAACCAACCGTTGTATACATCCTTGAGGTATTCATTATTCACAGACTCATCCTCAGGAGCCTCCTCCAACTGCTTGAATGCGCGGAGCATACCATCCAGACGTTGTGGGCTGAAATTACCGTTCTCGTCCTTGAGAATTTGAAGGTTCCACAACTCCCTGTGCGGATTGACCTTCGTCGCATACTCCAACTCGTCTTGGGAGATGCTCATGCCGATCTTGCCCATCTGATCCTCCAGCATATTGGAGATCACGAATGTCTGCCAAGCCTCATTACGGATCTCAGCCTCGCTCACGTTGTTGCCCTCAAGCTTGTTGAAGTTTGTATACGCTTCAACGCTTCTCTGGAACTCAGCGGAGTTTATCTTCTTTCCGCACACCTCACCAATCTGCTCTCGGTTCGAATTAAAAATCGCACTTGAGTTACTCAAGAAATCACCAATGACGAAACAGAGCAATGCCACGAACACAACAACCATGACAATCTTACCCCGCTTCCTAATTTTCTCTAATGTTGCCATTTATTTGATTATTAATTATTTTGATTTTTTTACAAATTTTAGCGCACGAAATTAGTAAAAATACGTTCAACGTGAAACATTTTTCTGAAATTTATTCCTTGACAGGGAAAATTCCTTCCGGGTTTTTTATGGTATATTTTGTCAACGTCTGGTTGGAGTCGAAACCCTTTCCATAGATGACCCTGTCCTTTTGGGTGATTTTAATCCTACCGTTGGAGTAAACCCGCTCCGCCTTCTCGTCCCAGAAGAGCTGATCACACTCGAATTGTTCGCCTTCCAGATTGACCGCCTTCACACTATCCCTCAAGTCCCACAGTTTAGGCTCTGTCTTATAAATCGCATACCTGCTCTGAATTTCGGCATCGACCTTCATCTGAGGGTCGAAACGTTCCAAACGAAGCCCCACGGGAAAATCCCAATAGGGGTCTTCCGCCTTGTCGTAGACGAACCACTCCTTCGTGTTCACCCGATAGCGCACCACACCCGAGTCGGAGACCAATGTCTGCACGTCCAGCGCATGCAGCGAAGGGCGTTTGGATCGATCCATGGAAGGGACGACATCCATCTTCTCGGTACAAGATAATAAACATATAGCAGCCACGATCGACGCAGCCGCTATATGTAAACCAGTATGGAAAATATTCTGTTTCACAGACTTATCTCAAAATCTTACTTGACCGTTGTCTTCTCGTTGATCCAACCAGGCACTGTGAACGACTGTCCCTTGGTGATGTTTCTCATGAAGAGCTGGTCGGCAGCCGGGAAGTACGGTTTGTACTTGTTAATCATCCTATTAGCCTCAGCGGAAACGGAAGGATCGGCTTGTTTAGCCTTCTCCCATTGCTCCACAGCCACCCAATAAGCGGTCTGACGGATTACCGCGTCGTCGCTGATATCGTTGTTGAATGTAGCATACAACGTTCCGATCAACATATAAGCTTTACCGTTCGTCCTGTCAAAAGAGATGGCTTTCTGTGCAGCCGTACGGGCAGCCGTAGGGTTCTTCATGTCCCTGTATATGGTTGCCACGATGTACTGCAGCTTTGACTTCTCATTGTTCTTCGTCTCCAAGTTGATCGCATCGTTCAGATAGGTCAGCGCCTTGTTGTAGTCCTTGTTCTTGATGGACTGGGACGCCAAACCTCTCGCTGAATTAGCGGATGGATCGATTTTATGCTTGTAAGCCGCAGCCTTGAAATAGGTTGAAGACTCCTCGCAGTCTGCCAACGCATAGAGGGAGAGCACCATGTTCAAGAAATCCTTGTCGCTCTTGTTCGCCTCGATTTTGCTTCCGTACACACCGTCCAACGTCTTGCAATCCGCAGCACCCGAGCTGGCGAACTTCTGGTCGATATCAGCCTTGGCGGACTGGTAGTTCGGCAAATCAGGGTCATCCTCGCTCAAGGCAGCCATTTTCTCGCCTATATAGCCAGAGACCGTCAGATAGTCGGAGAGGAACTTATCCCTGAAAGCATCCCTGTTAGCCTGATACAGATTTGCGGACAAATAAAAACGCTGCTGCAACACCGTAGGGGAAGTAGCCTCCTTTTTCGCGTCGATGATCTCGCCCAACCAGTTATAAGCGACCTCTTTGTTCGGGTCATTCTTGCTATCTGGCACAAAACGGATGTAATCACCCGCCTTCTTGCCAAGGATATAGTATTTATCGAACTTCTTATCCTTTCCGAAGTACTTGGTACGATCATCGTACAACTTCATCAATCTGTCGAATATCTTTTCCTTTTTAGCGGCATCCGTCTCCTTGCTCAATTGGTTCGCAAGGATCTCCGCTCCATTGATATAGACGTTCTTCGAGCACTTCGGGCACTCAGCGTACACGATTTCGAAGCAAGGAGCTGCGCTTTCATAATCCTTCTGTTTGGTGTACTGCGTCATCATGCTCAAATTCGAGATACACCTAACACTATCTTCGCCATGTCCATACTTGGATCCGTCCTTGATACCTTTTTGTGCGAAAGCCATTGCCGGTAAGGTCAGCAAAGCCACGCCTAAAAAAATTGAATTCGTTTTCATATCATTAAAATTTATCGTTTACTACTCTAATTTCCGTTTCGCGAACCAACGTTCGTTGACCGTAACGTTGATCGTCCCCTTAAAATACTGCTCCTTAATGAGCCCATTGTCTGTATTGCCAGTCTTGCCATACTCAAATCCCACATTGATCACCGTCGGATTCAACCCCTTCTTCAACGGGAATCCGAAACCCGCATCCAACGCCATCTTTCCTAAACTCTCCCCATTCACTTTATAGTATGACTTGCCCACGTTCAATCCGCAACGATAGTACATCCGCTGATAATACTTCCGGGCGTTCTTGTCTGGCTGATATTGCACGCCCCATGCGAATCTGCTCACATCCTCAAAAGGTTTCTCGCCGAAGAATCTGATATCGGACCATCCCGTGTGTTTGTAATCAAATCCGGCAAGTACCTTCCTATTAAAATGATATACAAATCCTATGCCAAAACTAGAGGGGGTGTCGAATTTATTATCATAATTTAACACTGTAGTGTCTGATGCGAAGATGGTCTTGTCGGCCTCCGATTTCAACTCAGACTTAAACTGATAGGTGACACCGATGGTCGCGAACCGCTCCCCACCCAACTTGAACGACCCCTGTGCACCCACATTGGCGCAGAAGTCCTTCACTCGGATCTTCTGGGTCTGCCGGGTAGAATAGATGTAGCTCTCATCGAATGTCGTGGCGCTGTTATGCTCTATCGACCCGAAATGATACATCAGGTTCGCTCCGACGGACAAATTAGTGAACGGTTTGAAACCCATTCCCAAGTAGAGTTGGTTAATACCTCCCTCGCCTTCGTAGGTGTAGCTGGTGCGCAATGTGTCTTGCGTCATGTTCGTCTCCTCCGTCACATGGCGGGAGTTCTTGTAACCCACGAGGGAATAAGGGCGTATACCCAGACTGACAGACATCCACTTCTTAACAGGGAAATGCATCGCCAGGTACTCCAAATTGCCGGTCGTGTTCTTGAACGAGCCGGACTGGTCACTGCACTTGTCTATGGAATAGCTCGCTCCCGCCTCAATCCTGAAGTTGAGCGAATCAATCGCCGTATACGACGCGGGGTTGGCGGGATTGGTGAAATAGGCGGACCTCAAACCGGCCGACAATCCTCCCATCTGTGTGCTTTGTCCAAAGCCACCCTCAACTATCGAGCCGTAACCATGACGGGTATACGGTGAACTTATATTATTTTGTGCGGAGGTGCTGAAACAGACACCCGCTGTAATTATTCCTATGAATGCGACTCTCTTAATCATCTAAAGTTAGAATCCTATTTAACCCAAGTGATAACAAATTTGGAACTACAAAGTTGCAGTATTTTATCCTTTTTTCAAAATATTTTGCGTTCCCACCTGTTAAAAACACTAAAAGTTTTGGATAAATGGCACTGAACGACTCTATGAAACCGTCTATTTCGTAAGTAAGGCCATTCACGACACCCGACCAGATAGCCTCACGGGTGTCACCTCCCGTCAGAGGAGCCTCATGCTCCGACGCGACGAGGGGCAGTTTGCTGGTGAAGGCATGCAACGCCTTGAACCTCATGTCCATTCCGAGTGAGATATTGCCCCCCACATAATTGTTTGCCGAATTGACCACATCATACGTGATAGCCGTGCCCGCATCTATCACCAACAAGTTTCTGTCAGGGTACAGGTAATTAGCCCCCACACACACCGCTATACGGTCTTTCCCCAACGTGCGGGGCGTTTTATAAAGATTTCCGATAGGCAACGGGGTGTTTTCATCCAACCGTATGAATTTCACGGAATTATCCATCAGCCATTGCAACAATTCCCCCTCCGTCTCCACAACGGAAGAGAGGATGGATTTTTCCCAACCAACCTCCTGCCGGATTTTCAAAAGCACGTCCGGATGCAACGACTCATATCTCTCCGTGAAGATTAAGTCATCGTCTTCATAAACGCTCACCTTGCTGGACGAGTTTCCCTGATCTACAACTAAATTCCTCAATTCCTAATTCTTAATTCTAATTCTTAATTCTTAATTCTCAACTTCCCCTATCGATAACCTGGGAAGGCTTAGTGCCGAAATACTCCTTGAACCTTCGGCTGAAATAGGCCGGGTCGCTGAACCCGACGTTATATGCGATGTCACTGATCTGCGTTTCGCTGTCAGCGTTCTTCAGTTGCCGCATCGCCTCATTCAGCCTGAACTCGTTCAACACCTCAAGTGGGGTCTTGCCGATAATCGAGTTGGTTCGCCTCGTCAATGTGGACTTACTGAGGAACATATCCTGCGCGATATCTTCGATGGTGATGTCGCTCTCCGTATAACGTTTCTCGATGACCTCGAGGAATTGTTTCACAAACGGATTGACCCGTTTCGTCTGCTTCTCTTCCTCCTCGGGTTGTGTTTCCTCCGCGGATTGTCCTCGACGTTCCAGCATAAACTGGCTAAGCAGATACTGCTGCTGTTTCTGCCTCATTTTGAGGATATTGCAAACCTTAAGCAACAGCTCCTCCGGGCTGAATGGCTTCGGGATATAATCCACCGCACCACTCTTCAGACCGATGAGGCGGTCGGAGTCCTCGTTCCTTGCGGAGAGGAAGAGCAGCGGAATATGCTCCGTTTCGGCGGATTGTTCGATGATTCGGCTCATCTCGATACCGTTCATGACAGGCATTTCCACGTCGCTGAGGATGATGTCCGGCTTCTTCTGCTCGATGATCTCCAGCGCCTCCTTACCGTTGTTGGCGGTGAGGACATTGAGGTAGGAGGAGAGCAACGTCTTCACGTTCTCGCAGATAAGCGGATTGTCGTCTATGACGATGGCCGTGTTGCCCGTGAGGATGGAATAGTCCTCGTCCACCTTAGTGCCACTCAACCGTAACTCGTCCCTGATTTCTATTTTCCTTTCAGAAGAAGGGAGGGTAATGGTGATAGTGGTTCCATTGCCCGGTTCACTCGCCACATCCATGGTCCCATTGTTCCGCAGGATATAATTGCGGCAGATACGATAGCCCAATCCATTACCCGTCTCGTTATTGGTTCCCTTGGTGGATACGGACGATTGTCCTGCGCGGAGGCGTTCCACTTGCTCGGCGCTCATGCCCACGCCAGTATCCTTCACAGCGATTTTCACGTTCTTGTTGTCCATCCACGAAAGGATGGAGATGGTTCCGCCCTCCGGAGTGAATTTTATCGCATTGCTCAGCAAGTTACGGATGACGGCCTCCAACATACGAGGGTCGGCGAAAGCGAAATGTGTCAGGTGGATGTCCGTCTCCAGGCGGATCTCTTTCTTCACCATGACGCTGGAGAGGAGGAGGGAGACGTTTTGGATGACAGACTGCACATCCACATCTGAAGGATGGCAGGTGATGTCTTCCTTTTTAGACTGCGCCCAATCCAAGATTTTCAGCATCTCGTTCTGCAAAGTCTTTGCGGAATCGTACGTGCTGACAGTTATACGTTGACGTTCTTGCTCACCGAGATTGGAGTTCCCTTTCGTCAGGTTCTCCAATGCGCCCACGATGGCGAACATAGGGTTCTTCAGGTCATGGGCCACGACAGAGATCAAACGGTCCTTGTCATTAAGCGCCTCCTTCAGTTCCGAAGTGCGCTCGTCCACCTTCTGCTCCAATTCCCGCTTCGCGTTCATCAATCGTTTGATGCGCAAGAGAATGATGCTACCCACAATCAATGTGAGAACGATGGCCAGCAAAGCCCTAAACCACAACGTCTCCCACCACGGAGGCAACACCTTGATGGTCAGGTTGATTTGCTTAGGGACACACTCCACGTTGTTTCGGAACGCTTCGATGGTCAGTTGGTACTCTCCCGCAGGCAAGTGGGAGAATTGCACATATTTACCGCCCGACAGATCCACCCAATCTTCCCTCAGGTTGCTGAGCTTGTACCTGTATTGTATAGGGTCGAACTCAGAGTAGTCTATGGCATCGAAATGGATGGTGATGTCCGTCTGGTCATACTCAAGCGATAAATGTCCGTCCCACAGGTTGCAATCCTTCAGTGGACCGCTTCCACGTTTCACCTTATTGTTGCTAATGTACAAGTCTGAAAACGCAAGGTACGGGATGTCCGTATCCATGGAGAGGTGGGCAGGGTCTAACGTGACGAAACCATCATTGGTGCCGAAATGGATCCGGCCTCTGCTATCCTTAAATCCGCTACGGAAGATGAAGTAGTGCAAGGCTATGTTATTACGGCTATCGGTCAGCAGACGGAAGCTTTTCTTCTTGACATCAACCCGCGCGATGCCATTGTCTCCCGCCAGCCAGAAAAGACCGTTATCATCCTTTTGTATGCTGTGATAACTACAGGCCGGGACAAAGTCTGACAGCTCACACTCATCCTTTCCAGCCTCCACCACGAAGAATCCCTTGTTCGAGGTGACATAAAGATTGCCCTCGTCATCGCAGGCGCCATCCGCCAGACTGAGGGTAGAGAGTTTATCGCCCTCCAATCCTTTGATTGGAATGAGGTCGCAACGTCCATTCCGCAAGCGCCACAATGCGGTCGACGTCAACGCCCATGTGGTGTTATCGGGCGCATCGATAGCTTTGAAGGCCCACCTGTCCACCTCCGTAGTGTCATTCTTGAGGATGATCTTCTGCCAATCCTTGTCCCCCTCCTTCTTATAGAGTCCATCGCCCGCCGAACAAGCATAGAGGGTTTGACCATACCGGCAAGCCCCGAAATAGCAACGGCTGGGTAGATGCATGCCGGAGAAGTCCTCCTTGCTGACGGCCTTCGTTCTCGCGTCAATGTTAAACGTTCCCCCACCCCACGTAGGCACGATCACGTCTCCGTTCTCCTTCACGACAGCGGAGCAGACGTTATTGTTTTCCAGCTCGACGAGCTCAATATTTCTGAAATCGGGCGAGACGTAATAGACACCGCTACCATCCGAACCGACTACCAAATTGCCCTGCTTATCCTCCGAAATGCCCGTGCAGGCAACTGCGGGGAACCCATAATTGCGGGAGAAGGAGATGTTGGTCAGGTCATTCCCTCGGTAACACCAGATGCCAGAGTTCCTCGTGCCTAACCACACATTGCCGGCAGAGTCCAATGTCATGCAATAGATCTTTCTGATTTCCAGGCCTTGGGAATTATACGGAACGACGGAGTGGAACCTGGCCTTCTCCGAGATCTCATCATCGGTATACCAGAGGCCGAAGCCATCCGTGGCGAACCAATAACGATTGTTCTTATCCCTCAGCACCTTGACAGTGTTCCCGAACGGCACATTCAGCACGGTTGGTTTCCCGATCGTGTCTTGGATGTCGAAGACCCACATCTCGTGCGTCTGCGTGGTGACCAGCAGTTTGTCGTTGCCAATCGGCAACAGGTTCCAAATAAAGCCACAAGCGTCTACAGGAGGGTCGCACTCCACGATCAATTCGCCCGAAGAATCATAGACGTAATATTTATCAAGGGAGCCCACCCAATATCTGCCATATTTATCCACATACATTGACTTGATGTAAGTCTCCTTCGTACCCTCGTAGATCTTCGTGTCGCTACGGAACGCATGCGTCTCCGGGTCATAGAGGAATATGCCCTTGGTGGTCATCGCGAAACGACGTCCATCGTCCGCCACATAGAAGCCCTCCGTCTCCTCCGGTTTGCCCGTCACGAAGACGTCGGGGATATGGTCTATCAAGGTATCCCGCTCCTGGTCGTACTCTTCCAGCAGGCCATGATAGCCTCCGAGGAAAAGATTGTTATTATCCCCCAAATGACAAATGAGGACATCCTCCCTACGCAGTGTCGGGTAATCTTTTTTCTGATGATGCTTGAACGTTTTTCCGTCGAAGCGGTCGAAGCCGAAATCCGTGGCGAGCCACAAGAAGCCGTTCTGGTCGAACGTGATATTGTATACCCTATCCGATATCAACCCATCCTCCGTGCCGAAATGGTCAAACCGACCATATTCCTGCGCATTCGCGAGAAATGTGGCGAATAGGATTACCGGAAGAATCACCTTCATTTTAATCCCTATAACAATCGATCGGTTGTCTGCCCTGCGTTCCATCGTATCAGATAAGTACAATGCAAATATATAAAAACGTTGCGATTCCATCATGATTTATTTTTTTTTGATGAATAACTACCCAAGATTTGCACGTTTATCCCCTTCCAACGACGCATCAAGCCCCTCCGCTCACCAAAGATGGGGAACGGACCCACATATTTCATCATTTATCGTTATTCCACGGATGGACGGGAAGCGGTAGTTTTGCAGAGAGTTAAGAGTTAAATTCCATAGGACAGGAAGGTTGGATTCTTTTATGGACGTGTTCGCACCTTCATAGATCGTCCATCGAACCGACTGACTCTGGAAGAGAATTTTTGCCTCCCCCTCTCCATGGGGGGAATGTATACTGTTGCTATCGTTCCCAAAAGGGAAAGGTTAATCTGTTTTTTGTGTTGTGTAAAGAAAGGGAGGGAATCCGATCGGAGACCCTCCCTTTTGACATTTCATGAACTGAAACTATTACTTGTTGTTCAATTGAGCGTCGATGACTGCGATGGTCGTCATGTTGACGATGTCGCGTACGGAAGCCTCCACATCCAACACGTGAACTGGCTTCTTCAGACCCATTTGAACAGGACCTACGCTCTCCGCCATACCCATCTGCATCAACATACGGTAAGCGATGTTGGCTGAGTTCAAGCAAGGGAATACCATGGTGTTCACATCCATGCCGTCGATCTTGCTGAATGGGAACTTCTCGTGACGAAGTTTCTTGTCAAGGGCGAAGTTCACCTGCATCTCACCATCCACCAAGATCTCAGGGTGGTTCTTATGCAAGTTCTCCACAGCGTCGTGTACCAAGCAAGGGTTTCCTGTGGAATCCGCGCCGAAGTTAGAGTAGGACAACATCGCCATGACTGGGTGCTCGTTGAATAACTTCACCGTCTCGTTGGTCAATACTGCGATCTCAGCCAACACGTCAGCTGATGGAGAATCGTTCACCAAAGTATCCGCCAAGAAGTAAACGCCCTTGGAAGTGTTCAGGATGTTGAGCGCCGCGATGTTCGTGACACCATCACGCATTCCGATGATATCCATAGCAGGCTTGATGGCCTCCATGTAGCGAGTATATGAACCAGTGATCATAGCGTCCGCCTCACCCATCTCCACCATCATGGCGCCGAAGTAGTTGCGGTCGTACATCTTCTCGTTCGCCTCGGAGTAGGTGTAACCCTTGCGGGCCAACTTCTCGGAGAGGTATTTAGCGTAACGGTTGCGGCGAGCCTCCTCACGGTCGTGACGGAGGTTGATGATCTCGATGCCCTCGATGTCGATACCGTTCTCTTTCGCGATCTTAGCGATACGCTCCTCGTTACCCAAAAGGATAGGAATACAGATGCCCTCCTTCTTCGTCGTGGAAGCGGCCTGTAAAGTATTAGGGGTGTTAGCCTCCGTGAAGACCACACGTTTAGGATTTGCCTTAGCGGCCTCGGTCAACGAACCGATCAACGTGTTGTCCAATCCCATGCGGGCGCGGAGCTCAGCCTTGTACTCGTTCCAGTTGGTGATGTTCTTGCGAGCCACACCTGAATCCATAGCTGCCTTAGCGACTGCCGGAGCGACTGTCTCGAGCAAACGTGGGTCGAATGCTGTAGGGATGATATAGTCAGGACCGAACTTCATCTTCTTGTTGCCGTAAGCGATGGAGACTGCCTCAGGTACCGGTTGCTTAGCCAAGTCGGCCAAAGCGCGTACGGCAGCCAGCTTCATCTCCTCGTTGATAGCCTTAGCGTGGGTATCCAACGCACCACGGAAGATGTAAGGGAATCCTAACACGTTGTTGATTTGGTTCGGATAGTCGGAACGACCCGTACCGCAGATCACGTCAGGGCGGGAAGCCTTCGCATCCTCATAGGAGATCTCAGGCGTAGGGTTCGCCAATGCGAAGACGATAGGGTTCTTGGCCATCGAACGAACCATGTCTTGGCTCAACACGTTACCCTTGGAAAGACCCAAGAAGACGTCCGCATCCTTTACAGCCTCCGCCAACGTCGTGATGTCACGGCTAGTAGCGAAAGGTTTCTTGCGGTCGTTCAAATCCGTTCTCTTGGTGTTGATGACACCCTTGGAGTCGCACATCACGATGTTCTCCAAACGGGCGCCCAAAGCCATATATAGTTTCGTGCAAGAGTTAGCGGCGGCACCTGCACCGTTCACCACGATCTTCACATTCTCGATCTTCTTGCCAACCAATTCCAATGCGTTCACCAAAGCGGCCGAAGAGATGATCGCCGTACCGTGCTGGTCATCGTGCATCAACGGAATATCCAACTCAGCCTTCAGACGGTCCTCGATCTCGAAGCATTCAGGAGCCTTGATGTCCTCCAAATTGATACCACCGAACGTAGGCGCGATCGCCTTAACCGTCTGGCAGAACTTGTCGATGTCCTTCTCATTCACCTCGATATCGAACACGTCGATGTCAGCAAAGATCTTGAACAAGAGTCCCTTACCTTCCATAACCGGCTTGCCCGCCTCAGCGCCTATGTCGCCAAGACCTAAGACAGCCGTTCCGTTTGAGATCACAGCCACCAAATTACCCTTAGCGGTGTAATCGTATGCCTTGTGCTGATCCTTCTGGATCTCCAAACATGGCTCTGCCACACCTGGAGAATAGGCCAATGCCAAATCCCTCTGGGTGGCTGTCGGCTTGGTTGGAACTACTTGGACCTTTCCTGGTCTTCCCTCCGCATGATACCTTAACGCATCTGATTGTTTTTTCTCGTCACTCATAATATTTCGCGAATTATGTTTTTCAACATACCTTAAATTTTCCGCGAAGATAATAAAAATTCCTTTTGCGTCCCAATTCCTTTCTTTTTTATGTTAAATAATGTCATTTGTTTACAGAATGATAGTTATAGCAAAACTAACATAATAAAATGCGAGGAGGAGACGATCGCCTTTCTATTGATACTTTTCAGTGTCAAACGTCCCCCAAAATACCAACAAATGAGGATGTCATCTTTCGGAAATACCAACTATTCACTATGATCCACGATAGGCTGAGCGCCTAACTTTGCCCCGTAAAAAAGTAAGAAAAAATGGGAACATCCATATTGAAGAAAAGCATTGTGACATTGGCTATTAGCTTAGTTTGTGCGGGTAACGCTTCCGCACAAGTGGACACTACATTCCAAAAAATCCGTATCGGAGGATACGGTGAGATGTTAGCGTCATGGAAGGATTACGGACTGAACCGCTGGAGCGGCTCGACGCAGGGTAACGCGAAGGTGAACCACGCGCACATATCAATCCCAAGATTCGTGCTGGCGATGGACTATAAGTTCAACGACAAATGGATGCTCGGCTCGGAGATTGAATTCGAGGCGGGCGGCACCGGCACCGCCATGGAGATGGAGGCTGGCTCGGGCAGTGAGAACGGGGAGTACGAGACGGAGATCGAGAAGGGAGGCGAGGTGGCCTTGGAGCAGTTCCACCTTACCCGCTATTTTGCAAGGGCCTTTAGCGTCAAGGCGGGACATATCATCGTACCGGTCGGACTAACCAACACGCACCATGAACCGATCAATTTCTTCACCACTTTCCGCCCTGAGGGAGCGACTACCCTCCTACCCTGCACATGGCACGAGACGGGTCTGGAGTTCTTCGGAACGATAGGGAAAGAGGCCGCCGAATTCGACTACCAGGCGCAAATCGTGGCAGGTCAGAACCCGCTGGGCTTCAGCCGCTACAATTGGATCAAGGGTGGCAAACAAGGACTGTTCGAGATGGACAATTTCTCCAGTCCGGCCTACGTCTTCCGCCTGGATTACTTGGGCGTGAAAGGATTACGGTTGGGTCTGTCGATGTACTACTGCTACGATGCGGGTAAGAACTGCGACCGTCTGATTACCTTCAACAACGATGACCCGGTGAACATCTCCATCTTCTCGGCCGACGCACAGTACAAGCACAAGTTCTTCACATTCCGTGCCAACTACCTCAGCGGCAAGCTGTCGGAGGCTTTGGTCGTGGACAAAATCATCCGCACCTACTCCTCCAAGTCGGGTTACAACCGCAGTCCGAACGTGGCGGAGAGGGCCCTCACCTACAACTTCGAGTTGGGTGTGAACCTCAAGAACGTGTTTAACGCAGGGAAGAAGTTTCCGGTCATCTACCCGTTCGCCCACTACGAATACTACAACCCGCAGGAGGATGGAGTGAGCCTACAGGTGATGGACGACCGCTGTCAAGTGAGCTATTGGACTTGGGGATTGAACTACTTCGTCCTGCCTAACCTTGTCATCAAGGCGGACTACACGAGCAGGAGGATCGGAACGAGCCAAGTATTCAAGAACACGAAATCGAACTACAACAACGAGAACGAGCTGAACCTCTCCATCGCTTACGTGGCTTGGTTCCTGAACAAATAAGCGAAATAAAAACAATAAACATTAAATCATACGAACAATGAAAAAAAGAGCATTTTTAGCAGCTGGACTGATTACCTTCGGTGCAGTGACGTTCAACGCCTGCAAGGACGATGACGAAGAGAATTTGGCAAACATCGACGACTCCACCGCCATCAGTGCGGAATACACCTCCGCCTATGCGAAGCAGTGGGGCAACTACATGCGTACCGTAGCATCCCTCCTCAAGACGGATGCGGAGAACCTCTACGCTTACTGGAACGACAGCTACGAGGGAGGAGACAGCTATGCGAAGCGTTTCCTTTCCCACACGGGCGCAGGGTTCCAATCATCCAAGGATTGCGTGGAGCAGATCATAGACGGTTGCGTGGACATCGCCAACGAGGTGGGTGATTCCAAGATCGGCGGACCAGTCGAGAAGTGGAGCGAAAACAACAAAGAGGAGGCGGTACTCGCCGTCGAGTCTTGGTTCTCTTGGCACTCCAGGGTGGACTACTCCAACAACATCGCATCCATCAAGAACGCATACTTCGGCAGCTTGGACGGCACTGTGAACGCCAACTCCATCTCGAAGGTCATCAACGGAAGCGACGCGACATTGGACGCTAAGGTGACCGCAGCCATCCAAAACGCACAAGCGAAGATCTTAGCCATCCCGCAACCTTTCCGTAACAACTTGGGTTGCAGCGAGGCGAGAGAGGCCATGACCGCCTGTGCGGAACTTCGCGACATCTTAGACGAGGATCTGAAGAACTACATCGACGAGAACCTCGCCGACTACAACTGGGACGCAGTCCTCTCACAATACGTGAACAACGTGGTTCTTCCTACCTACAAGAGCCTGAAGGAGAAGAACGCGGAGCTCTTCAACGCAGTGGTGGCCTTCCAACAGAGCCCATCGGACGAAGGGTTCTCGAAATGCGCCGACGCATGGATCGCGGCACGTACGCCATGGGAGTCTTCCGAGGCATTCCTCTTCGGACCAGTAGCGGACAAAGGATTGGATCCGAACATGGACTCATGGCCATTGGACCTCAAGGGAATCATCAAGATCTTCAACACAGCCTCTTGGGGCGAGTTGGAATGGTCCGGCGAATACGAGGAGATGCCTGAGGAGGGCGAGGGTTCACAACATGCGCAGGACATCGAGTCCGCACAGAACCTCCGTGGATTCCACACGTTGGAATACCTCATCTTCAAGGACGGTAAGGCGAGGACGATCCATTGATCGCAACGCCCCTAAGCAACGAACGATTACACAGAAACGGCGGGGAAGAATATTCCCCCCGTTTTTCCTATTACACAACACACAAACACAAAAACATGAACTTTAACCTAAAACTATTTACCTTAACGGCCATGATCGCCCTATTGTTCGCCGCATGCGACAACGAGGAGGGATTGGAGGTGGACGAGATAAAGGTTCCCGACGGATATGCGCTTTCGGCGGGCACATCGACCGTCTTCCTAAGCTCCACCTACGCCTACGACACCGATGCGAAATGGCTGAAAGGCAAATACTTATCACGATTCAACAACGGAGACAACCTCTACGACAACCCACTCGGCTCGGCACAGAGCCAAGGCGGATTAGGACCCGTCTATGCGGGTTACTCGTGCGGAAGTTGCCACCGCAACGCAGGGCGCACCGAACCGACGCTCTGGAGCGCTGGAGGAAGCGGAAGCTACGGTTTCTCCTCCATGCTGATCTACATCACACGCAAGAACGGAGCTTTCTTCCAAGACTACGGAAGGGTCGTCCACGACCAATCCATCATAGGCGTCAAGCCGGAAGGGAAGCTCAAAGTGACCTATGAATTCAAGACCTTCCGATTCCCCGACGGGGAAACGTACGAACTAGCGAAACCGAACTACACCATCACGGAATGGTATGCCGACAGCATCGCGCCGGAGGATCTCTTCTGCACCGTCAGGATACCGCTCAGACACGTGGGAATGGGCCCTATGATGGCGATCGACCGCAACGAAATCGAGCAATTGGCACGGCAAAGCAACTACCCCGAATATGGTATCTCCGGCAAGGCCAACTACATCACCGAGCGGGGCATCCGCCAACTCGGGCTCTCCGGCAACAAAGCGCAACACGCGGACCTGACCGTCGAGTTAGGCTTCTCGTCCGACATGGGTGCGACCAACAGCCGCTTCCCCGAAGAGATCTGCGAGGGACAAGCTCAGATGCGGCAAGGCATGAGCGCCATGGGTCTCACCTACAATCAATTAGACGTCACAAGCGAACAGATGGAGGATGTTGACCTCTACATGCAATGCCTAGGCGTTCCCGCACGACGCAACGTGAACGACCCGAACGTGAAACGGGGCGAACAGATGTTCTACCAGGCCAAATGCCACCTCTGCCACGTGACGACGCTCCACACACAACCGCAGGGCTCCGTCCTGCTGAACGGCACACGCATCCCTTGGCTCGGCGGACAGACCATCCATCCGTACAGCGACTTCCTCCTGCACGACATGGGTAGCGAGATCATGGGCGTGGGCCTCAACGACAACTACGTCAGCGGATTGGCGCGCGGCAACGAATGGCGCACCACCCCACTATGGGGCGTGGGACTGCAGAAGATCGTCAACGGACATACCTACTTCCTGCACGACGGACGGGCAAGGAACTTCATCGAAGCCATCATGTGGCACGGCGGTGAGGGCGAAGCCTCCAAAAACATCTTCGCCAAGATGTCCAAGGCAGACCGTGAAGCGCTGATCACATTCCTGGAATCATTATAACTCAACAATAACAACGGACTATCCATTAGCCCTTTAATAGACTCAAAAAATGAAAAGATTATATATAGCAACCCTATTATCAGCCATCACCCTATCGGCCATGGCACAGGCAGAAGAGCCCATCAAGGCAGAAGTCGTATCGAACCCAACGTCCCTAATGGACGAAGAGGCGGAGAACGGTGTCGTATCATTAGCCGGAAGAAAAGGATTCTCCATCTCCACCGCGAAAGGAGACTTCGTCTTCAAGCCATACACCCTCATCCAAGCAGCAGGGAAATACAACTGGTACGATGACGAGGGCCTCGACAAAGCCTACAACCAGGACAACGTCATGAACAGCGGTTTCGCCATCCCCTACGCTATCCTCGGTTTCACGGGCAAGGTGTTCGACCGTATCTCCTTCAACCTCAGCCTCAACGCCGCAGGTTCGGGAGGTGCTTTGTTGCAGCAGGCATGGTTCGACGTGAAGGTGAAGAACGCACTGTGCTTCAGGGTGGGAAAGTTCAAGACACCGTACACCCACGCCTACCTCACCACCTTGGGGGAGACGCTCTTCCCTGTGGTGCCCACCTCTTTGACCACCAGCGTCATCATGCCTTACGTGCTCAACGCAGTCAATCCGACCATCGGAACAGGGTTCGACCTTGGCGTCATGGCCCATGGCGTAACCCCTAACGAGAAGTTCGGCTATGAAGTGGGACTCTTCAACGGAACGGGCGCAGGCGTGAACAGCGCCACAAAGACGCTCAGCGACGACATCAAAGGGTTGCCTTCCCTACTCTATGCGGGAAGGATCGCCGTGACACCGTTCGGCCACATGCCGGCGAGCCAAGGAAAACCGAACCTATCGGACGAGCGCAAGCTACTGTTCGCCCTCTCCGCCAACGTGAACGTGGAGGCGCAGAGCGAATCGACCAACGACGCCCGCTTCGGCTTCGAGTTCGCCTACCTGGCAAAGAAACTGTACCTCGCGGCCGAGTTCTATAGGATGCACATCAGCTATACCGACCGTCAGAAGATCAGCGACGAGTTCAACTACTGGGGCGCTTACATTCAGGCGGGTTACTTCGTCGCTCCGCAGTGGCAAATCGCCCTCCGCTACGACTTCATGGACAGGAACGCGACCGCGAAGGACGGTATCATCAACATGCCGGCCGCAGGGCTCAACTACTTCATCAAGCACACGAACCTCAAACTGCAGACGATGTACCAATACATGGGTAGGACAGGTCATCAGACGCAACTGGACCGTGACAACGACGACCTCGGACTAGCGACCCACTCGGCCACCGTCATGCTGCAATACGCCTTCTAAGCAAAAGGCGACACACAATCAACACATAAACATTTGAACCCATGAGAAAATTATTGATAGCCAGTTTAATCGTCTTCGCCGCCTGCGACGACGGAGACATTCTGGAACACGTCACCTACCAGCAAGAGGGGATGAAGGTGGCCGTTGAAGCGGAGATCTCGGGCATTGATTCATGGACGAACGAATATACCGTCACACTGTCCGGCTTCGAGAGCCAACGCAACGACAAGGGTATCCCCGAGTACTCGGAGATCTCCAAACAGATCCTGCAACCGAAGGACGGGAAGCTACACATCACCTTAGGGGGTGTTCCGCAGACGGTCAATTATCTGGAAATCACAGTCATAAACAGAATACGTCAACGGGTCATCACCCTCTGGCAACATGAACTGACCGCCGCCGACAAAAACAGCAAGGACACGCTACGGTTGGACGCCGGACGATTGGACGTGGATATGTTCACCTACATCCAAAACGAATACCTGACCAAATCGTGCGCCAACTGCCACGGCCTCAGCGAAAGGGGCGCCGCAGCCGGTCTCTTCCTCACCGAAGGGAAAAGCCATGCGGCGATGGTGAACGTGCCCTCCACGAAACGTGCCGGCATCAACATCGTCACTCCCTACGATACCGCCAAGAGTTCGCTACACCTGATCCTCTGGGGGAACCTCCCGGAGGCGCACCATAACCACACAGACAAACTGGCTATCGATGCGGAGAAGGAGTTGATCGACAATTGGATATTGGGAGGAGCGAGGTGAATTAAGAATTATGAATTATGAATTATGAATTGGCTGGGGAATGTGCGTATCCTCCACAATGCGCATAGTTTAAGCCCCAACGGGGCGGCCACAACACAGGCAGGGGTGCAAACCCCTGTACGATGGAACCGCGGATAATCCAAACCCCGAAGGGGTGACACCCTTACGAATTATGAATTTTGAATTAAAATTTATGAAACGTTAGTTCAACATAGGCAATCATGATTTTTGACTATTTTTGTCCAACTAAACAAAAAAGGATCCATGCAGAATAAGACACTGAAATATATCATCACAGGCCTATTCGTCGCAATCATCATCGCGATGGCGACCGCCACCTTCTTCGACCAATACACCGCGGAGGAACATATCTACTCCTCCCTATGGTTCTGCGGATTATGGGCGGCGCTCTCCGTCCTCTCCGCCTTCGTATTCCTCAAGAGGCTGACGGGCAAAGTCGCCGCACTGCTGTTCCACCTCTCTTTTCTCCTCATTCTGGCAGGGGCACTAGCCACCAAACTGACCTCCAAAGAGGGAATGTTGCACCTGCGTTGCGGCGAGAAAACGGACTACTTCATCCTCAAGAAGAATACGTTCAAGGAGGATTTCGGGTTTGAAGTGCGACTGGACAGCTTCGTTGTCCTGAACTACCAAGGCACCCAGATGCCGCAGGACTACGCCAGCCACCTCACCATACTCGACAACGGGAAGCAACTTCAAGCCTCCGTCTCGATGAACAATATCTTCAAGAGAAACGGCTTCCGCTTCTACCAGACGAGCTTCGACGAGGACCGGCAAGGAAGCGTCCTATCCGTCAGCTACGACCCGATAGGGATCCCGCTCACCTACCTCGGATACCTGCTCTTCGCACTGTCGGGCATCTGGATGCTCTTCTCCAGGAAGAGCGCCTTCCTGCAGCTGCTGCGGCACCCCTTGCTGCAAAAGGGAGGACTATTCGTCCTGCTACTCTGCATAAGCCACCAAGCCTTGCCCCAAGAACGGAAAGTACCGACCATAAGCGCTGAGCAGGCCGCACAATTGTCCGAGAAACAAATCGTCTACAACGGACGCATCGCTCCGTTCAACACGATGGCAAGGGATTTCCTCCTGAAGACCTACGGGAAGTCCACCTACCACCAACTAACCCCTGAGCAGGTGGTCTGCGGATGGATATACCGTCCGGAGGTCTGGAAAGACGAGAAGATGATCCTCGTCAAGGACAAACAGCTACGGAAACAACTCGGACTCGAAAAGTACGCCTCCTTCGCTGATTTCTTCGATGAAAAGGAGAACTATCGACTGAACGGGTTACCGCTCACCAAAGGGGTGCGGGAGACCGACGAGAAGGTAGGTGTGATCCTCATGCTCACCAAGGGGAAACTATTCTCCGAAAGCAGTGTGACGCTCCCCGAGGCAAAGGTCAAGGCGGAAATCATCTACAACAAAATCAACTTCGCCAAGATACTCTTCATGCTCAATCTGACGCTCGGATTCGCCGCCTTCCTGCTCATGATATTCACGAAAGGGGACTCCCGCTTCTCCGAAAAGTTCTTCAAGGCGTTGAAGGCGATATTGGTGGCGGTCCTGCTCTTCGACCTCTGCGGCTACATCCTGCGATGGTACATCTCAGGGCGCATCCCTATGGGCAACGGCTACGAGACCATGCTCTTCATGTCGCTGATCATCATGGCAATGGGTATATTCCTCAAGGGGAAATTCGCCACATCGGCAGGCTTCCTCCTGTCAGGGTTCACCCTGTTGGTGGCCTATCTCGGGCAAAAGAACCCGCAGATCACCCCGCTGATGCCTGTGCTCAACTCGCCAATCCTCAGCGCCCACGTCTCGACGATTATGATCGCCTACAGCCTATTGGCCTTCACCTTCTTCAACGGAATATTCTCACTCTTCTTCAAGGAAGAGGAGAAGAAGACGCAGCTGGCATTGCTCAGCCGCATCATGCTCTACCCCGCAGAGATACTGCTCGGCATAGGCATCTTCCTCGGAGCCGTTTGGGCCAACATATCATGGGGCACCTACTGGAGTTGGGACCCGAAGGAGACTTGGGCTTTGATCACCTTCATGGTCTACGCCGTGCCATTCCACTCAACCGATTTAAAGTTTTTGCGGGACAATCGCAACCTGCATTTATACTTTATAATTTCTTTCGCAGCCGTGCTCTTCACCTACTTCGGAGTGAATTACTTCTTGGGAGGGATGCACAGCTATGCGAATTAAGAATTAAGAATTTTGAAACGCCAGTTCGACGTAGTCAATTGGGGAGCGGGATTTACACGATGGCTCCCCTAGCCCTGAAAGGGCGTAACATATATAGCCTAGGGCAACGCCCTATGGCGATATCCCCCAGGCAGGGGTGTAAACCCCTGTATGAAAAACGACGGGTGAGAGAAAGCCCCGAAGGGGCGACACATTTGAATTAAGAATTTTGAAACGATAGTTTGAAGCAGTCAATTATGATGGAAAGATTTAACATATACTACAAAGAGATCAACGCCCAAGCGGAGGTGTCCCGTTTCGCCCCCAAGGGGAAGACGGAGGAGTTCCATGTCATGATCCATGTCGCACCATGCGATGAGATGTTCCCTCAGCAGTACAAAAGGATCTGCCAAGCGGAAGATTTGTTACTACAACATCCTGACATACAAGGTGCCAAGGTGATTTTCAAACGATACTTCGTCAGCGATGCGACCAACCAGAAGCCACTGATGAGGCAAGAGAATACCGATGCGGTATCCCTCATCCAACAGCCCCCACTGGACGGTAGCAAAGTGGCGGTATGGATCTATTTAGCCAAAGAGTTGGAGGTCACAGCCAAGGAGGGTTGCATGACCGCATCACACAACGGATATACGCACATCTACAAGATGGGCATGCACGAGCATAACGGGGACAGCGCCACACAGACGGAGAGCCTGCTGTTGGACTACGAGGAGACATTGGCGAAGTTCAACGCCACCCTTGCGGACAACTGCATACGCACTTGGTTCTTTGTGCGCGACGTCGACACTCAGTACGCCGGAATGGTGAAGGCCCGCCGGGAGAACTTCACGGAGCAAGGGCTCACAGAGAAAACACACTATATCGCTTCGACCGGCATCGGCGGATTGCCTGCCGACACCCGCTCGCTCGTCCAACTCGGCACCTATGCGCTCACAGGGCATGAGCCAACGCAGGTCAGATACCTCTACGCACCAGCCTACCTCAACCCCACCTACGAATATGGGGTGACCTTTGAGCGGGGCACCTGCGTGGAATACGGAGACAGGGCGGAGATCTACATCTCAGGCACGGCCAGCATCGACAACAAAGGCAATGTACTCCACCTTGGAGACATCCAGAAACAGACCTTCAGGATGATGGAGAACGTCAACGCATTGCTCACGGAGGCGGGGAGCGGATTCCAAGATATCGCACAGATCATCGTATACTTACGGGACGTGAGCGACTACGCCATGGTGAAGGCGATATTCGACGAGAGATTTCCGGACATTCCACGCGTCATCACCCTCGCACCGGTCTGCAGGCCCACATGGCTCATCGAGATGGAGTGCATCGCCATAGCGGAAAGGGAAAACGGCACATACAGAGATTATTAACAGGCGCATAGAGGCGACACGATTCGCCAAGGCGGAGAAACGATGGTAAGGTCAGTTATCACCTTTCCATCGGAAATAGTAGCGCCATGCGGCAAAGAGTTTGCGACGCTTCAGGTAAGTGAAGTCCATATCATTCGCATAGGCTTCCCGCTCAAACGAGATGCTACGGTAGGGGTTAATGGTACGGTCGAACAACCTTCGGATAAGCCAATAGAGCCATTCAAGGGAATAGAGGAGATAGAAGAAAACGAAGAGCGTCTCCACCATCTGGGCCGTATGGATCCGTTCGTGGTTGATGACACGCTCGCTGACACGCGAGCGATAGAGCTGGCGCACAAACAACATACCAAACAGGTTGATGGCCAGAAAGCCCTTGGGCGGCAAGAAACGATTGACGATAATCTTCATACCCGACGCACCCCGTTAAAGTTGTCCGGCCTCCACCAAATTGATGACACGTTCGACGATTCTATCCTCCTCATTGGTATTGGCATCATACGACACCTTCAGGTTGGCGCCGAGCATCTTGGCGAATCCCTGCCAAAAAACAGCGCGGAAACCGCCACGGAACTGTTTGATCAACTGGTAGGAAGTCTTGTCACACTCACGGTCCACCAAGCGAATCATCATCTTGCCTTGGGACAGTGTGAACTTCTTGAGGACAGGCTTATAAGTCGCGAGGAGTTCCTCCTCCTTCGCCTCCATGTATTTCTTCCTTTCCCTATCATTCGGCAATGCAGCCAAATCCTTATCAATCTCCTTCAGCATCTTACCGACCAACTTCGCGTACGGCAGGGTCTTCTTCACGTCGCGGACAGTCTTCCAATAGAACTTCTCCTGCTTCTTGTCCTTGAACACCAACACAGGATAGACATACACCTGCGGGAGAAGAAGGTTCGGAATCGTATCCCCGTTTTCATCCACAACACCAGGGACAAGGACACCCTCCGTAGACTCATCCTGAGCCACCGCCTCCATGAAAAAAGAGGAGAGGCAGGTGAACACTATAAGATATTTTATTATCTTTGCCATCATCTACACTGTTATACATGCTGTATGCAAATGTAGCATAATAAACATGCAAAACAATTTGTGAAAGAGAAAAAATGAAGGTTATTCCTGTTTTTATTGCATTTTTTAGCATTTCAACCATCCGTGGCTCGGCAGAAACAACATTTGACTGCGTGCGTTCCTCCGCAGGAGAGTGTCTCGCCTACGACATCGGAGTAGAGGATTTACATCTGAGTGACACACGTCAAAGCAGGCTGTACGCAACATTCGGCAACCATTACCTAATTCCTGAACTATGCCATAGCAGGTTGGAGGCGACCCTACCTACCCACACCCTGAGCATGGCGTACGGAGTGGATTGGTTCGGCTATGCGCTCTACAACCGACTGCACATCCACTTCGCCATGGCAAAACGCTTAAGCGAACATTGCGCCTTAGGTGCGGGACTCCATCTGTCATCCCTCTACTACGAAGGGGTGGAACAGCGGAATTTCTCCCTCTCGGAGAACCTCTTCTTCCTCTATCAGGGAAGGAGAACCGACCTCTACGTCAGGGGCGATGATCTCTTCGCCACAGGTTGGAAAGGAATCCTCGGAGAGCGGATGAAGCCCCCGGCACAAGTCACCGCAGGCACCAAGTTCCACTTCTCGGAGAACGTCAGCTGCGCCACCGAAACCGTATGGAGAGAGGGAAATGATTGGCTCGGACGCTTCGGGTTCCTCTACGACATAGGGAAGTTCCAGCTGCGATGCGGCGCCCTCGGTCCACCCATCACCCCCACCTTCGGCTGCGGATTCGTCGGAAAGAGATTCAGGCTGGACGCCTCCGCCCGCTGGGTCCGCAACATCGGATATGCGATCGACTGCGGCATTGGATACCTGTTTCATGAGAATGATGGCCACGACACGCCACGCAATGATTAGAAGAGATGAAAAAAACTGTTTTGACAATCCTACTACTGACCCATACGCTCCTGCTCCTCTCGCAGGAAGAACTCCTCTCCGAACAATTCATCGAAGCGATAGAATCGTTCCAAGAAGAGGATGGCGAGCAATTGGACGTAGAGAATCTATTCGACATAATCAACGAGTTAAAAATCAGCAAACTAGACCTCAACACATCCACAGAGGAGGAGTTTGAGCAACTTCCCTTCCTCTCCGCCATGGACGCCCGCAACCTCGTGCGCCACAGGGAAGCCTACGGGGCTTACCAGACGCTCTACGAACTGAAGCACATACCCGACTTCACCCAAGAGAAGATCAATCAGCTGCTTCCCTTCGTAATCATCCGAGAGCAGGAGCGGAGGCTCACCTTCAAGGAACGGATGGAGAAGAGCCAGTCGCAAATTCACCTCTCCACCAACCGCTACCTGCAGACGAAGAAAGGATACGTGCCTGACAGCGCAGGGGTGAAACGATACGCTGGTTCGCCCTTCCAATACTACGGCAAATACCTCTTCACCGCCGAACGCATAAAGGCCTCGCTCATAGGCGAGAAAGATGCGGGCGAGGCGGAATGGAGCCACACCGGTCACGGCTTCGACTTTGTCAGCGCCTCCCTGGACGTGGAGGGCACGAAGTGGATGAAGCAGTTCTGTATGGGTGACTACAAAGTGAACTTCGGACAGGGATTGGTCGTCGGCACCGGCTCCATCCTCGGCAAGAACGCCAGCGTCACCAACGCCTACAAAAACACGCAGGGCATCAAGCGCTATGCCTCCACCGGAGAGAGCGGGTTCTTCCGCGGCGCCGCAACCACCTTAGGATGGGGCAAAGTACGGCTCACCCTCCTCGGCTCTTGTCTCAAGGCAGATGCGACGCTTAAGGAGGAGAAGATATCCTCCTTCAAGACCGACGGCATGCACCGCACCGCCTTGGAACTGGAGAAGAAGAGGAACTACACGGAGAAGGTCTGGGGCACCAACCTGAGTTTCAAACATAAAAGCCTATCTCTCGGTGCCACCCTACTCCACTACCACTACTCCAGGATATTGCAGCCCGCAGCGAAGACTTACCTACACTTCAGGCTTTCAGAGACACAGTCGCACTGGAACGCAGGATTCAATTACAAGGCGAGGCTTCGCCACATCACCTTCTACGGAGAGAGCGCCGTCGACGCGAACGGGCACTTCGCCACACTGAACGGCGCCGCCATCTACCCCCTCTCCCGCTTAGAGATCTCCTTGGCGCAACGTTACTACCCGCCCGACTACCAGGCCAACTACGGCAAAGGATTCGCGGAAGGCTCCAGGATAGAGAACGAGCAGGGAATATACCTCAGCACGCGGTTCGTACCCGCCAAGCGACTCACCCTATCCGCCTACGTGGATAGTTATCGATTCCCTTGGGCCCTCTACGCCAGTCCAACCCCCTCCTCGGGGCAAGAGATGTGCGCACAAGCCAATGTGAAGATGACGAGGCGGAGTGACCTGACCCTCAAATACAAATACAAGGAGAAAAGCGAAGAGGAGACCCGGAAACGCACCCTGCGGGGAACCCTCAACACGCAAATCAGGAGATGGCGGATACAGACCATCGCGGAAGGGAACCGCTCCGACAAGGAGGGGCAATCCCCCACCTACGGGTGGATCGTCTCGCAAACCCATACGGGCGAGATCCGTCCGCTCCACCTCTCCACCGCCTTCCGCTACGCCTATTTCCAGGCGGAGGACTACAACAACAGGATATACATCTACGAGAAGGACCTTCCCTACACCCTCTCCTTCCCGATGCACTACGGGAAGGGGCATAGGCTATCCGTTAGCCTCTCCTGGAAGAAGAGAGAGCAACTACAGCTGATCGCCAAAGCAGGTTGGTTCATCTACACGGACGGACGCACCAGCATCGGCACAGGGCAAGAGATGATGGAAGGGAACATCTCCACGCAAGTAAAATTCATGATTAAAGCAGTTATTCCATAGCAGGGAGAGACGGATAAGCGGGGGGCTCAGACCACCTCCGCGAAGAGTTCAAGGTGCTCGTCCACAAAATGGGCGATGATACCCGTAGTCTCCTCCTCGATCATAAAGAACTTCTCCTCCAGTTCGTCGAACACCTCAAAGTCCACGTACATGGCGAGGAACTCCTCGTCTGTAGTTTCCCGCTCCAGCGCCGCTTGGTTATCGATGTATATGAATCTCGCGTCGTAAACCAACCGGGAGAGATCCTTGGCGCCGAAGAGGCGGATAGCCTTGGCGAAGGGGTTACGGAAAAAGTAGCCCCCGTAGCCGTTTTGTATCATTTGGACGAAACCACCATCATTCATCTCGTTTCGGAAAATCGAGTAAGCCAGTAAAGTATTCTGGTGAGCATTCAGTTTGGCCATACCCTCGGCGGACAGTTCGCCGCCCAGTTCCTCCCAATACTTATCCACGAACAAAGCGATGAACGCATCCATCCCCTTCTCCGCCGCCTTACGCAACTCAGCATCCGAGACAGTGATCATTTCAGTTCGTCGTTAAATTTAGAGATGGAAAGCACATAAGCGTTCTCGCGGAGCGTCTCGGACATGTTGGAGAACGATTCGACCTCCTCCTTCGTCTTGGCGGAGAAGGCGGAGACGTAGAAACGTCCGTCGATTCCGAGGAGGGAGAGTGATTTATCCTTCGCACTATGCAGGTATGAGGCGGCAGACTCCTCGTCTTGGAAATCAGCGACAATCAGGTAATAACCATCGACCGCCTCCTTGTAGGCCTCCAACTCAGACTGGGCCTGATTCAGTTCCATCTTCTTCACCTCCAATTCTTTCTGAAGAGAAGCCTGAGAGAGTTTCAAAGGGACAAGCGAAGCCATGTCGGTCTGTGGGGCATCGTTGATGGGTTGTCCCACGAAAAGGAGAGCGACAGCAGCCGCAATGCCCGCGGCGACCGCCTTAGCGGAAGTTGAGGAGACATGCGAGGAAGAGTGCTTCTTGCGGCGTGACTTGTCCAACATCGGGAAGTAGAACTCACCCAACCCGTAAGCATCGCCACAAGCGATTTTCAGGTTCTTTTGAAGGAAAGCCACCTTGCCCGACTTCATCGTGAAAACGCCGAAGTTAGGAGCCACGAACATGCCATCCTCCTTCAATGCTTTCCAGATGGAGGAGACCTCGTCGGATATCAGACGGTTCGCCTCCTCAAAGGAGCAAGACTTCTCCGAAGAGAGGGCTGTAGCCAAATCACCGTCATTATGGACGAGCTTGGAGTTGAACACCAACTCCTTACTTGGTGGCATGAACTTCCCGTCGACATTCTTGGCCGGACGGTCATTCACCACGAATCCACCAAAGCCAGGGACGATCACACACTCCCGACGAGACAATAAATCTATAATCGTTTCGAACATATCACGAATTTTTAGGAAGACAAAGATAATAGATTCCGCGAGATTCGACGCACAAACACCCGAAATCAATGTTAACAGACGGTTCAACACATTATCAACAGGTTATTAACGGAGAGGAGAGGCTGTTCCGTTTGATAGTCTTTGAGCATCACCTCCGCTTCACCTTGCCCGAATCCGTTCGCTCGAAACGTGGCAGAAACGTCACATTCTTGGGCATCTCATAAGGCGTGAGCCGCTCAGCCATCCTGCGCAACAGGTCGGCAGTGTCAAAAGGGGCGGACTCGATACGAAGCGCCACACGTTGCCCAAACTTCGCATCATCCTCCGACGTGAAGTAGAACGGTGCTTCGATGAGGTCGCCTACTTTCTTTTCCATCTTCTCGGGGAAGACCTTCACACCACCTGTATTGATCACGTTGTCCCAACGTCCCAGCCAAGAGAAGGAATGGTCGGAACGGAGGCGCACCACGTCATTGGTGACGAATGGAGAGCCGGCAAGGTAGTCGGCATGGATGACGAGGCACTCCCGCTCGTCGGTAGAGAAACGCACATCCGGCAAGGCCTCATAGAGGGGCTCGCTCCCCTGCTCCAACAACGCCAACGCCACGTGGGATACCGTCTCCGTCATGCCATAGGAGATATAAGTCTTCACCGACAATGAATGAAGCCACTCCGCCTCGGCACGCCGCAACGGACCACCCCCGACAAGCAGACAACGGATCCGCTCCATGCGCTCCCTGCCCCCAGCGCTCTCTCGCAGGGCATGCACCTGCATGGGCACCATGGAGACAAGGTCGAATCGACCCGCCACGTTAGGCAACGAGGCGGCCGTCTCCACATAGAGGTTCAATCCGCCCACGATGGCCCGCACCACCATCATCTTGCCTGCGATGTAATTGGCTGACAGGCATAGCAGGATGGCATCCCCATGTTTCAGTCCGAAGAAGGCGTTGGTGCGACGGGCGGACTCGCACATGGATTGTTTGGAGAGCTCTATCCGCTTCGGTTCGCCCGTGGAGCCGGAGGTGTGTCCCACCACGAAATCACGGTCGTCCCACCAAGCCGACAGGAAATCAGCCAGCGCCTCATCGCAGCCGGGGATGGCGAGCACCTTGTCCCTATCCCGCATGTCCTCCTCCGTCAAGAGGGTGTCGTTTATGTTCAACGTCATCATATTCAAACGATCAAAGAAAGAAAAAGCCCGGACAACAAGCCCGGGCTTTGAAGCTATAATTACTAAGAATTAGCAGTTCTCTGCGAAATACTTAATAGTTCTAACCATTTGAGAAGTATAAGAGTTCTCGTTGTCGTACCAAGAAACGACTTGTACTTGATAAGTGTTGTCGTCGATCTTAGAAACCATTGTTTGAGTAGCGTCGAACAATGAACCGAACTTCATACCGATGATATCAGAAGAAACGATCTCATCCTCAGTATATCCGTAAGACTCAGTTTGAGCTGCCTTCATAGCTGCGTTGATACCCTCCTTAGTGATATCCTTACCCTTAACAACAGCGATCAAGATAGTAGTAGATCCAGTTGGAGTAGGGATACGTTGTGCGGAACCGATCAACTTACCGTTCAACTCAGGGATAACCAAACCGATAGCCTTAGCAGCNNGAGTTAGGAACGATGTTCTGAGCACCTGCACGAGAACGACGGAGGTCGCCCTTACGTTGAGGACCGTCCAAGATCATTTGGTCGCCAGTGTAAGCGTGGATCGTAGACATGATACCTGATTGGATTGGAGCGAACTTGTTCAATGCTGCTGCCATAGGAGCCAAGCAGTTAGTAGTACAAGAAGCTGCAGAGATGATGTTATCGTTCTTAGTCAAAGTCTTGTGGTTAACGTTGTAAACGATAGTAGGAAGGTCGTTTCCTGCAGGAGCAGAGATAACAACTTTCTTTGCACCAGCGTTGATGTGAGCTTGTGCCTTATCTTTTGAAGTATAGAAACCAGTGCACTCCAATACTACGTCTACATTGTATTTCTTCCAAGGGCAGTTGTTAGCGTCAGCCTCCTTAGAGATCTTGATTTCCTTTCCGTCAACGATGATAGAATCCTCTGTAGAATCTACAGTGTGTTTTCCTTCACCGAACTTGCCAGCGAAACCACCTTGTGCAGTGTCATACTTCAAAAGGTGAGCCAACATCTTAGGGCTAGTCAAGTCGTTGATAGCAACTACTTCATAACCATCTGCCTCAAACATCTGACGGAATGCAAGACGTCCAATACGTCCGAAACCATTAATAGCAACTTTTACCATTTTTTTATTTATATTAATGTTAAACAAAAATTAACGTTCAATTACAACTTCAATACTTACTTCAATACAACAACCAGTCTACACAAAACAAAACGTGACGCACGACTAAAAACAGCCGCACGACGACGATTTACATGACACGACAATCAACGCCACAACGATGAGTGTCACGACTAATTTGATATATTTTACAAAAAAATCACGCATTCTGTTGAAGCTCAATCACCTCAGTATGCATGTTTCCGTAACCTGGACAAAGTTGCTGCTTGCACGCACTCATCGCCAATAGCAACAAGGCAGCTGCGATAACCATCTTAATTGTTCTCATTGTGTATCAAATTATAAATTACCATTCTTTTCAATAGTGCAAATTTACTTTTTTATTTTATTCGTTGTGTATCCGAATGCTTTTTTTTGTCGAAAATTGTCAAAAAAGATTTTTTGTATACAACCGCATACGACAAAACGCTAATTATCAATGCGAACGAACATTGGATAAATTCCACACACGTGCTTTGCGGCAACACGGCGATCAAAAGCAGATACCCCACGCACAACAACGAATCTATGCCTAAAATGACTTTAGCGAACTGGTTGCGCGCCCCTACCGCAATAATCCCCGCCACCACCAGATGCAACGGGTTGGTCCACATTAGATTGAAGTTCGGAAAAGTACATTCATGCGTCGAGAAAAAGGACAAGAAGAAAATCAGCATGCCCGTCAAACCGAACACGAAGAACAGCGTCGCACCGAATGCCCGCACATACGCAACACAGATATTCCGCCAAGCGAACACGAGGGAAAGCAGGGCAAGGGAAAGCAACAGAACACCTGTCTTCACTGGGGATACGGGGAAGTCTCCCGACACGAATTTCTTCGGCTGCGGATGCCACATCTCCATCTTCGATTTCACCAACGGGCGGGTGGCACCCGACGGATCGGACACAGTGGCGCTCTCGACCTGCTTCATCAGTTCAACGGGCAGGAACGTGACCATAGCGTCCGGTATCACTTCGTCCGCGCCCGAACCAAGACACAGGTCGATTCCCACACGCAACCAAGGCATTGACACACAAAGCGCATGGACCTTGTCCCGATAACTCTCAGTGTTCCCAATCGGCATATATTTCACCTCTCCGATGCAACGTTCCAAGAGCTCGCGCGGACGCGTCGCACAATTGTCCGAGAAGAACTTATAACGATACACTTTGTTCTCAGGCTTCGCGTTCAGCAACAACGCGGCATGCACCCGCTCCGCCTCCGTTTTCGTCAGATTCAACTCATGCAGGTAAGCGTAGCTGTTCTTCCACACCAGTTCATTGGCAACTGACTGAGGAGAGTCCGTGTCCAAGCAATAATCCGTCTGCCCGGAGACAAACTTATAGATGAAATCGTCGGAGAATTCAAACACCCCGTAATTGTACACCACACTGGTGGAGTCGGTCGTCACCAATAGCGCCGTATGCCCCCACACCGTATAAACCTCCCTGTCGCTGGGATACGTGGTGAGCAAATAAACCGTCGTCTTGGCGTTCGCGACAAGCGAAAGCAAGGTAAACAACAAAATCGACAGCAACTTATGCTTCACGATAATGGAATAACTGATTAGTAAAAATATTATCTGATGACGATGCGCTGGATGATGTTCTCAACGCGTACCACATAAAATCCCTTCTTCAAATCCAATGAGATCTTCTCGTTAGGCTCACTCGTCTCCACAGAGAACACAGGCACGCCCAACATGTTCATCACCTCCACCTTCGTGCCTTCCTTGACACCGGAGAGATACAAGTAGTTGTTGGAATAGGAAATCTTTATCTCGCTCACATTCCCCGCCAATTGCTCATCACGGACCTCACCCCCGTTCTTGACGGACTGGGCGGAAACCACCGACGAACCCATCAACGTGAGCAACAGCAATATGTAAGCGAATCTCTTCATAACCATTCTCCTTTTCCGCAAAGTTAATGCCTACAATCGTGAATTCAAAATAATTTCACATTTTTTATTCCTTCCACACAATAAATTTAACTCTTTAGTGTTGCGCGACATCTTTTTCGTATGCGCAGATCAGTTTGCGCCACTCTTCGGAGATAGGCAAAGAGACATTTGTCTTAGGGTCGAAGCCGCACATGATGGTTCGGCAGACGCTCTTCACCCGCTGGGTTTTCTCGTCATACAACTCCTGAACGAGCTTCACGCTCTTGTTGCCTATTTCGTAGATCTTTGTCTTCACCACGATATTATCGCCCATGAAAATAGGCGCCTGGAAGTCCACGTTCACATTCACGATCACCAGCGCCATGTCGCCGTGACCGATCCCTTGCTTGTCCAACGCCTCGAAATAGGAGACTTTCCCCAAATCGAAGTAGGAAAGGATGACCGCATTGTTCACATGTCCGTAAATATCCACGTCGTTAAAACGGATTTGCACACTCATCTGGTGGTTGAATTTAACCGCCTCGGCATCGAAAACAGAATTATCCATCTATATGTCAGTTAACAGATTATCATAAAAAAACTATATCATCGATCACTGATGTCCCCACCTTCCCGTTCAGGCGTTCCACCAAGGTGCTTCGGCTCATCATCAGGTCGTTTTTCAACAATGGGGAGGTGAGCTTCACGAAGAGTTTGCGCCCGCTCAGATAGACGTTGTTGGTATACCGCCCGATGTTGCCGCCACCCAACTTGCGCCACTCTTCCAGCACCTGCTGTTCGGCGATGCGCTTGCCCAGTTCCCCCTGATGGAGGAAGTCCTCTATGTAGCCGCCCAACAATTCAGGATCCTTCGCCTTCATCGCTTCACCTCCATGAGTTGTTCCACCACACCATCCTCCACCTTGAAGAGGAGGTAGTCGCACCCCGAATGTTCCAGAATCGAGGAGAGGTGCTCCCGGTCGGTGTCGGAGATGAATACCTGTCCGAAGCGGTCGTCCCGCAGCAACTGCAGGATGCGGCTCACACGCTGGGCGTCAAGCTTGTCGAATATATCGTCCAAAAGCAGAATGGGTCGCACCCCACCCTGTTCCTTCAGGAAGTTGAACTGGGCCAGTTTCAGGGCGATCAGGTATGTCTTGTTCTGCCCCTGCGAACCGATGCGTTTGATGGGAAGTCCGCCCATCTCCATGTCGAGGTCATCCTTGTGGATACCCTTCGTGGAGTAACCGATGACGAAGTCGCGGTCGCGGGTCGCCTTGAGCTGTTCCTCGAAAGGAAGGGAGTCCTGCAAGTGCGAACGGTAGGTCAGGCCCACCTGCTCCTTCCCATCGGAGACGATCTGGTGGAACTCGGAGAAGTGAGGCAGGAAATGTTCGATGAAATCGCTCCTTTTCGCGAAGATATAGCTCCCATACTCCACCATCTGCGCCTCCAGCACGTCGAGCAACAGGTCTTCCCTGTTCTCCGCCTTGATCATCGCGTTGCGTTGCGACAGGGCATTGTTGTAGGCCAAGAGGCAGGAGAGATATTTCTTATCATATTGCGAGATGAAGCCGTCCATGAACTTCCTCCGCTCGTCGCTTCCCTCCGATATCAAGGCGTCATCGGCGGGGGATATGATCACCAACGGCAAGAGTCCGATATGGTCGGAGAGCTTCTCGTACTCCTTCTTGTCGCACTTGAAATGCTTCTTCTGGCGACGCTTCAGGTCGCAATGGATATCCACCTTCCGCTCGCCCCGCTCATACGTGCCCTCCAGCATCAGGAACTCCTCGTCATGCGTGATGTTCTGGCTGTCGATCGCGTTGCAATGGCTCTTGCAGAAGGAGAGGTAGTAGACAGCGTCCAACAGGTTGGTCTTGCCCATGCCGTTATTGCCCACGAAGCAGTTGATCTTAGGCGAAAACGCGAGATCCGCTTCCCGGATATTCTTGTAATTGAGTATACGAAGGCGAGATAGGTACATGGGCAAAAAGAAGGGAAGCCACAGACCCTCAGGAAGAGGATCCGCAGCGTCCCGTTTCAATTATTTTATTTATTCAGATAAGCCAATACGTTCTTCTCGATACGATTACCCAAGGCGGAGATGTCGGTCTCCTTCTTGAACTTCTCGCCGACGATGTTCTCGTACAGCTCGATGTAACGCTCCGAGATGGACTTCACGATGGCGCTGGTCATCTCAGGCACCTTCTGACCGGCCTTGCCCTGGAATCCGTTGTCCATCAGCCACTCGCGGACGAACTCCTTGGAGAGTTGCTTTTGAGGCTCGCCCTTTGCGAAACGCTCTTGATAGCCATCGGCGTAGAAGTAGCGGGAAGAGTCTGGCGTGTGGATCTCATCCATCAAGTAGATGGTGCCGTTCGCCTTACCGAACTCATATTTCGTGTCCACGAGGATCAAACCACGCTTAGCGGCGATCTCGGTGCCACGTTGGAAGAGAGCCAAGGTATACTTCTCCAACACCTCGTAGTCCTCCTTAGAGACCAAGCCTCTCGCCAAGATCTCCTCCTTGGAGATATCCTCGTCGTGCTGGCCGATCTCAGCCTTTGTCGTAGGGGTGATGATAGGGGTCGGGAACTTCTGGTTCTCCTTCATGCCCTCAGGGATCTTCACGCCGC
The DNA here is from genome assembly GCA_002310215.1 of Bacteroidales bacterium UBA1181. GTDB lineage: Bacteria > Bacteroidota > Bacteroidia > Bacteroidales > Paludibacteraceae > UBA1181. The sequence continues at coordinate 59,621 of DBYR01000025.1, read as the reverse complement.
AAATCTCACGCACACCGCTCTTGTAGGCACGCCATGCGCTACCACAGAGGTAACCGCGGACGATCATCTCGACCGGGTAGCCCTCGCAACGGATACCGACCGTCACCATAGGGTCTGGTGTCGCCAGTTTCCAGTTAGGGCAGATATCCTTGGTGTCGTCCAAGAACTTAGCCGCGATTTGGTTCAGCACTTGTCCCTTGAAAGGGATACCTTTAGGGAGGATCACATCGAAAGCGGAGATTCTATCCGTCGCCACCATGACCAACTTATCGTCGCCGATGCTATACACGTCCCTCACCTTCCCGTTGTAGACGGACTTCTGTCCTGGGAAACTAAAACTCGTTTTTACCAATGCGCTTTCCATATCCAATATTTTTGTTTGATTGTTTTTGTTCCGAATCACCATCATTCGCCGCATCCGCATTACGCAGCTCCTCCAGCCGTTTCTTGCGCTCCTCCGTCGCCTTGTCGTAGGCCTCCACGATGCGTTGCACCAGCGGGTGGCGGACGATATCCTTGACGTCGAACTGCACCTTCGCCACGCCCTCCACATCACGGAGCGTCTGCAGGGCGTCGATCAAGCCCGACTTCTGGTTCGACGGGAGGTCTATCTGAGAGATGTCGCCGGTGACCACCACCTTACTGTTCAGGCCCATACGGGTAAGAAGCATTTTAATCTGCTGGGTAGTAGTGTTTTGTGCCTCATCCAAGATAACGAAAGAGTCGCTCAACGTACGTCCGCGCATGAAGGCGAGCGGTGCGATCTGTATCGTGCCGTTCTCCATGAACTCACGGAGCTTCGTGCCCGGCACCATATCCTGCAGGGCGTCGTAGAGCGGTTGCAGATAGGGGTCGATCTTCTCCTTCATATCGCCAGGGAGGAAGCCCAGTTTCTCGCCCGCCTCAACCGCGGGACGGCTCAGGACGATGCGGCGCACCTCCTTGTTCTTCAGGGCACGCACAGCCAAGGCGATCGCCGTGTAGGTCTTACCGGAGCCCGCCGGACCCGTAGCGAAGAGGAGGTCGTTCTTCTCGTATTCCGCCACGAGGCGTTTCTGGTTCGGTGTGCGGGCCACGATCGGTTTGCCGCTCACACCGTAGATAATCAGGTTCTTATCCGCCACGTTCTCAGGCTGCGTTTTCCCTTTGATGAAGTCGATCACCACCTCCTCCGACAGGGCGTTGTATCGGGCGCAATACTGCTCCATGAGAGTGAAAGCCTCCTCGAAGCGGGCAATCTCCTCCTCGTCGCCGATGCACTTCACCGCATTGCCGCGCGCCACGATCTTCAGCTTCGGCAGCAGGTTCTTTATCGCATGGATATTGCAATTGTTCACACCGTAGAAGATCACGGGATCGGCATTCTCTATAAGGAAAATCTTCTCTATCATCAACCCAAAAAGTCTTTTCGATTTTATGGTGCAAAGATAATTAAAAATTAAGAGTTAAGAGTTATGAATGAAGAATTATGGGGATGGGAGAATAGAATATCACAAGATATTAGCAATCAATATATTATCACAAATAAAAAAAACGACGGAAAGTCATGCACCCTCCGCCGTACATTTCACGAGACGCTCTATCTCACAACTCCACATGCACCGTCGACGACACCGACTTCCACCCCTCGAAGGAGAAGGTGACGGTGAGGTTGTGTGTGCGGGAGAGGGTGGGAAGAGGAAGGTAGATGCCAATACCACCAGGCCTCCAAAGAGATTTCTCCAACTGAGTGAACTCGCAAAAAGGTTTTAAAATTTGTTCTTGAGGATATCTACCATTGTATCCATTTAGCACAAACAAGGCGTACGATCCGGAATAAATTTTCGCAATATCAATCAGCTCACTACCAGCAAGATGTGTATCATCGAAATCAGCGTCCGAAACGACAGAAATAGCACTGACAGGATATGCGACAGCCGGATACATATAATTAGTTTTTCCATGCCACGCCGTATCATGATACATCCTGACAAGAGAGTCATACAATGGGTGAGGAGACTGGAGATTGGTAGGACACTCTCCCGAGTATACAAATTCGCCCTCGAAACGAAAGCCAATCGTAATAGAATCTCCAGTTTTAGAGACTATACTCCAAGAAAGATTCGTCAAAGAATCCGGCAAAATATATTTTTGAAGATAATGCTTCGAAGGCCAAGTATATTCCGGAGTTTCCCCTTCATCCTCTTCCTGACATGAAGCAAAGGCAATGACAGCTACCGCCGTCAACGCACCAATAATGATTTGAAAAATTTTATTCATAATTCATACTTTTTAAATTAACGATAACATGGAAGCATAGTTACTTTATATTGGTAATTGTTGTACGAATCACTAACATACGAATAGTCATAGTCCCCTTTTTTTGTATCAAAACAACCTTCAGCAAAGTAACCGTTGTTAATTCCGCCCCATCCCCAATTGATATGAAGATACGAATCCTGTAAAACTGTCTTCACATAGTTCTCACTATAAGTCCCCGTATCAGTGTCTATCACATACGAATAACAGTCTGCCACCATAGCCCTGTACCCATCTGCCACCCAAGCATGTCCTTCAGAATAACTATACTTCCAAAAGCCACCTTTTCTACCTGAATATCCCTTCATCATCACCGGTTTCCGATTGTTCAAATATATCCTTATTCTCGCATAATTATAATCAGACTGCACGCAATTGGAATAGCCTGCCAACTTCAAAAAACCTACGACATCCTCATCACTAGCACCACTACCACCACACTGCCAATTCATACCTATGCGAAAACCAATCTCATACAAAAGTTTACTCACCTGATCCTTGTATAATTGATCTAACTCATCAGCCTCTTTTTCACGTGTGATTTCACTCCAATCAAGACGCACCCCTTCATATCCCCTACTATTTCTCCTCATAAGACTTGTAGGGTATTTGTAATAGGCCATCAATTGGCCTATCGCCACAGCCCAACATCCAGCCGGAGCATGCCTACTCGGTTCATCGGGACAATCCTTCATCAATTTATTGTACGGTCCACCGCTCTGTGCCCATTCCGTCAAAAGCAATGGGGCAACATTAACCTCCTCCCGCCAATAATAATAACTTCCTGACATTTTCTTTCTTAGGGATGTTTCTTCAGAAACGTCTTCCGCCATCCTCTGTTTCGCCACCTCCAGCAACGAATCCTTCTCCATCTCGAACTTCGCAATAGAATTAGTCATGAATGTCTGCGCATTGTCGAGGAAAATGGCCATTCCCGGATTGTCTGTACTCTCCCCCAAGGTGCCATCGTCCACATACGCTAAAATCGGACATCCCACACGGTCGTCCGCACAAATAATAGCGAATCCCGCACTGTCCGCAAAGTTGCAGACGTAAGCCAATGTGTCTGGGATAGCGGCCACCTCGCCAAAGCCAGAGCGCAAGGTCGTCTCATCAGGACGCAACACACGCACCTCCTCGACCTGACGTACCTTCCCCGATTTGAGTCCGTTGTCATCTCCCGCGAATAGGGAGGCCGCATCGAGCGCCAACTCCCTCGCCTCGTCCATACCCATCGTGTGGTTGGAGGAAAACAAGGCCTTGTAGTTCAAGGAAGGCTCCTCCTTCTGTTCCTGCTGCGGACTTGAAGACTCGTTTCGGGCCTCCTCCACATCATCCGTCTCACACGACATAAACTGAGCCACCGCGACTATCCCAATAGAACACAGCAACTTGCGCAAACTTAGATTTTTTTCATTGAATAACATAATAAAAATTTTTAAGTGTTTAAAAATAGAAAATTCAAAATCCATGGCAGCCTTTTTCCCTCAACCACAAATATTTAAATCTTCAAAAAATACTCACTTTATCGAACTCGACACGGCAAATATATGGATTATTATCCAATACAACAAAATATTTAACATAAATCACACGTAAAACTGACACAATATTATTCGCCGGTTTTATAAAGGGATGCATGTTGAACAAAACTTCCCAAATTTCATCATTAAAGCATCATGGGGAATCCTAATTCAGAGTTGTTTAGCCCAAGAAGGCGGGCATTTCTCTTCATGAAACACCCGCCTTCTTCCATTTCACAGAGAGGTAGCAGCATTAAAAATCATCCTCTATTTTTTTCTCAAAATCACTCTTGATATTCTTTAATGTTTGTTTTTGTCTCTCCAATTTCTTACTTCTGATTTCAACATCTCTCTGTTGATTGTTCACATACTGTATTCTAACCTTCATAATACCATTCTCCACAACCTTTTCCAGCATGCCAGGTTCAAAATTATACAAACATACACTATGATATGTAGGGTCCCCCCCCGACTTACTGTAAATCATCTTTTTCAACTGGGCCACAGGAGCACGATACAGCTTAAGTGTCTCCTCATTACCGAGTTTCAGCATCAGAACCCCGTCCTCAGGATAAGAGACATAATCACGCATACGGTCCTCAACCAAAGAGAAGGAATAGATGGTGTCGAAATCCACAACGGAACGTTGGATGGCAAACTTAGCCAACAAATCCAGACTAATCATTCTTGAAACTGCCGTCTGTTCTGCAGCTTTGTCCCTTCCATCTACCGTATACTCAGCAAAAGCACTTGTCGCACATAAAAAAAGCGACAATATTCCGAAAAATAAATTCTTCATGATTATTTCAAATTATTAAAGTTATAATTATTTCATTTCAACGTTCAAATAGGGACAATCAGAAAACGAGTTTTCCGAAAAAGCCGAGAAGTCCTTAGGAAGAACCAACTTCTTCAAGCCACGACATCCAGCGAAAGCATAATCTGAAATCTGTTTCACAGATGCTGGCAAGACAAATTCATCAGACTCCTTCCCTGTAGGGAAACGTAACAGTTTCGACTTGTCCTTATTGTAGAGCACACCATCAACGGAAGTGTATTTCTTATTTGCAGGATCAACCGATATTTTTTTTAGTTTTTCCCAGCCAACATAGTTTTCAGCATATTCCAGCCCACCCTCAACAGATTTAGGCACGACCAATTCCTCTATCGATGTCCCCACAAAAGCATTTGGGTTAACAAAGGATACTGCCGACCCCAAAGAAATGGATTTTAACTTGCCACATCCCTTAAACATCCTGGCAGGGACACTTCCCAAATTGAAATTTTCCACGGATTCCAAATTCTCACATAGTTCGAACATACCCTCTCCTCCTCCAAAAGCGCAACCCTTCAAATCTACTTTTTTCAAACCATTACACTTTGAAAATGCAGCGTTCCACACATAACTGACAGAAGAAGGGATGGCAATTTCCACTATGGAACTACATCCAGAAAATGACTCTCCTCCGATTTTCTTCACAACAGAAGGCAATGTCACATCAGACCACGATGAACAATTCATGAAGGCCTCATCATCAATATCCACCACGAAGGAAGGGATTTTAAAATCCGACAAATTCGCACACCCCGAAAAAGAGCCCTTACCAATCTCTTTCACGGTAAATGGCAAAGATACACTTTTCAGATTTTTGCAGTCCTTGAAGGTGTTTAATTGAATCATCGGGATGCCCTGCGGTACCATTACGGAATCCAAACTCTCACATCCATCAAACGCAGAATAACCAATTTCTTTCACAGCAGAAGGCAAATTGATTTTCTTTAGCCTGACGCAACCTCTAAACGATTCACTCTCAATTTTTTTGACACCAAACGGCAACACGACTTCTGTAATACCTCGACAATCCTTAAATGGGTAGTACAACAAACAACCCACTTTCGTCACAGGATATTCCTGGCCTCCCAAACGTGTTTTTTCCGGCACTTCCACTTTCCCGCTCATTTGTTGCGGACACTTGGAAACACAAGCCTCCGATCCATCAAGCATATATTGTAATTTATAAAAACCAGTTTGGGCTTGCACCGTCAAGAACGCCCCAAAAAGAAACGACAAAAACAATAATATTTTTTTCATTTTTCCACCACACAAAAACATGATAATTTATTTTAATTTAACACATATTCATTCTTTAAAACGCAAAAATATGGAAAAACAAACAACAAAAACACAAAAAACATCAGAAATATAAAAAAAATCCGACAACACTACGAATACGAAAATAGCGAATCCCCCGAAGAATCATCATCCACACCCCATATAAAATCATCCACACCATACCGATTCAATATAAAAATATTACCTTCGCGGATAGAAACAAAAAAGAAGAATCATGGCACAAAAACCCTCCATACCAAAAGGAACGAGAGACTTCGCACCCATCGAGATGGCGCGTCGCAACTATATCTTCAACACCATCAAAGAGGTCTTCCGCCTCTACGGATTCCAACAAATAGAGACCCCGGCGATGGAGAACCTCTCCACCCTGATGGGCAAGTACGGCGACGAGGGCGACAAACTCCTCTTCAAGGTGCTCAACTCGGGCGACTTCCTCGCGGACGTGGAACAGGCGGAACTGGAGAGCCGCAACTCCGTGAAACTGATCAAGAAGATCTCGGAGAAGGGTCTGCGCTACGACCTCACGGTGCCTTTCGCACGCTTCGTCGTCATGAACCGCGACAAGCTCAGCTTCCCTTTCAAACGTTACCAAATCCAACCGGTATGGCGCGCCGACAAGCCGCAGAAGGGCCGTTACCGCGAGTTCTACCAGTGTGACGTGGACGTGGTCGGAAGCGACTCCCTGATGAACGAGGTGGAGCTGATGCAGATCGTGGACGAAGTGTACCGCCGCCTCGGTGTGAACGTCTGCATCAAGATCAACAACCGCAAGATCCTCACGGGCATCGCGGAGGTGATCGGTCAGGCGGACAAGATCGTGGACATCACCGTGGCCATCGATAAGCTGGACAAAATAGGCTTGGAGAACGTCAACGCCGAACTGGCGGAGAAGGGCATTCCTGCCGATTCCATCGAGAAACTGCAGCCTATCATCCTGCTCCAAGGATCGAACGAGGAGAAACTGAAGACCATCCGTGAAGTGCTCGCCACCTCGGAGATCGGACTGAAGGGCGTGGAGGAGATCTCCACCATCCTCGAACACATACAACTCCTTGGCATAGAGACCAAGGTGGAACTGGACCTGACCCTCGCCAGGGGTCTGAACTACTACACGGGAGCCATCTTCGAGGTGAAGGCGCTCGACGTGCAGATCGGTAGCATCACCGGTGGCGGACGTTACGACAACCTCACAGGCGTCTTCGGCATGGAGGGCGTCTCCGGCGTGGGCATCTCCTTCGGCGCGGACCGTATCTACGACGTCCTCAACCAACTGGACCTCTACCCTGCCGAAATGCTCCAATCGACCAAACTGATCTTCGTGACCTTCGGAAACGAGGAGCTCAAATACGCCATGCAGTGCCTGAAGCAAGTGCGCGCGGCGGGCATAGCGGCCGAGGTATTCCCTGAGCCTGCCAAGATGAAGAAGCAGATGGGCTACGCCGACAACAAAGGCATCCCGTTCGTGGCCATCATCGGCGACACGGAGATGAAGGAGCAGAAGATCATGCTCAAGAACATGGCGACGGGCGAGCAGAACCTCGTCAGCGTGGAGGAAGCGATCCAAACATTGACAGGCAAATAAGCCTAACGGACAAAGACGTCGACGATGATCAATTTCCTAAAGACATACGCGCTGTTCATCTCCATGATGATTGGTATCGTGTTCCATTTCATCTTCGTGGACGTGTCCTTCGTCACGAAATACTTCATGGACGAGCCGTTAAAGGACATCACCTTCATCACAAAATACATGCTTTTCCTGATGCTGCTGATTGTCTACTGCAAGGTGGACTTCCGCCAGTTCAAGTGGAAACGCTGGCATGTCATCCTGCTGACCATCCAATTCACGGTGTGCATTCTCTTCTACCTACTCGTCTACAAATTCGATCAACGCACAGCGGAAGGCGGGCTCATCTGTCTGTTAGCGCCCACCGCCACCTCCGCCCCTGTCATCACGGGGCTATTGGGAGGAACCGTGGCGGGTCTCATCACCTATAGCGTCTCCAGCAACCTGCTGGCGGCCTTCTTCGCACCCCTCTACTTCTCGCTGATCGGTGCGCACGGCACGGGAGCGGAAGACCTCAGCTTCTTCGAGGCGTTCCTCACCATCTGCCAGAAGGCCTTCCCGCTCATCTTCGGACCATTCGTCTGCGCACTGTTCCTGAAACGGTTCATCCGCCCCGCCTACGATTTCCTGCGGAAGAAGCAAGGCATATCCTTCTGGCTGTGGACCATCGCCCTGGTGTTACTGATGTCGCGCACGACGTCCGACCTGCTGAGCATGGACCCCGCCGAGCGTCCGGCCGCCTTCAACATGGCACTGGTCGCCCTGTTCTGTTGCCTCGCGCAATTCACCGCAGGAAGGAAGCTCGGCAAGCTATACCACAACAAAGTGGCCAGCGGACAAGCCTACGGACAGAAGAACACAATCCTCGCCATCTGGATGGCGCAGACCTTCTTCAACCCTGTGGTCGCCATCGCACCCGCCACCTACGTGCTTTGGCAGAACCTCGTCAACTCCTACCAGCTGAGCAAACATAGGAGGGGATTGAGGAAAGACCAGGAGAATTAAGAATTATGAATTATGAATTATGAATTTGTTCGATTTCTTCAGGAGTAAAAAAGCGGGGAAGGAAGCTGAAAAAGCAGGCATCCCTAAGCGAGAAAGATCTCCGTTGGAATCGATTCATCGAGGAGATATGCGTCGACGGTGAATTATCCTCACTTTCCGAGAAACAGAGGAAGGCCGTCCTCTGCTTTTGGTACGACTCCGAGATGCAAAACGGAGGATTCAGCCAATACCAAGACAGCTATCCCGACACCGACCCCAACGAACTGAAAGAGGCGCTCGCCACCGTCGGGAACGAAGAGATTGTCCGAAACTACTGCAAAGCCTTAGAGGAGGGAAAACAAGACGATTGGGTGGAGACCGATGCGGAATACGGAAGCTTCTCCCCTACCCTTTGCGAACTTTTGCAGGAATACGTCGAAAAGAACAAAGACGAAATACTAGAGAATTAAAAATTAAAAAGGACGATAGACCCGCAAACCCCGAAGGGGTGCTATATTACAGGTAGGGGTGTTAACCCCTGTACAATAGAACCGAGGATAGCCCGAACCCGAAGGGGTGACACCCTAACGAATTAAGTATCAAAAAGTTTTTTTGACATCCACATTTCGGGAAAAATATTATCTTTGCGTTTGTGTGTAACCCATAAAGGCAATGGCCCAAAAATAGCGTCACACAATCTGTATCAGGGAAACGCAAACAATTAACTTTTAATACATTCGGTATATGGGATTATTAAACGACGTATTTTCCACCATCTCCAAGGTGGCTAAAAGTGATGCCGCGAAGGAGATCATCAACTCAATCAACGGTGGCGGGCAGCTAGACATCGCCGCAGGACTGAAGGCCGCACTGAAGGTCGGCATCGAGACCGCAGCCGCCAACTTAGGAAAGAAAGACGGATTCCTCGCGGACGCAGCCGTGCGCATCGGCATACCAGAGGAGGCGCTCTCCGTGTTCAACGCGGTGCAGTCCCTCGCGCAGAACCCAGCCTTCAACTCCCTGCTGAACTCCGCAGGCGCATCCATTCCTTCCTCCGACACCGTGATCACCCTTTTCAACCGTGCGGCGGAAGACGCAGCCCCTAAGTCAGTGGACATCTTCGCCAACGCCATCACCGGCATGGGCATCGCCGACGCCAAGAACATCCTCTTCGGTGCGGACAACGCAGCCACCACTTACCTGAAGGAGAACACCTTCACGCAACTGCAGAACGCCTTCATGCCAGCCATCAACAATTCGCTCGGCTCCGTGCAGATAGCCAACACCACCCCACTCGCGGCGTGGAACACCTTCGCCACCTATAACAACAAGTTGGTGGAGATGATGGACAGCAAGGCCGTGAAGGCAGGACTTGAGATGGCCAGAATGACCGGTATCCTGAAGGACGAGTACTTCGAGAAGCTCGCCTCCATCAAAACCGTCAACACAGACTTGTCCGACTACATCACGGGGAAGGCCCTTTCAGGACTCTTCACGAAGGTCTCCGAGAAGGAGTACGACATCCGCCACAACGCCAGCGCACGTGTCAGCGATGTGCTGAAGAACGTCTTCGGACAATTGGACGTAGCCTAAAACAGAGATCCATCATAACCAAAGAGGAGGCAACCATGTCTCCTCTTTTTCTTTTAAGCCCACCCGTAGGATTCGTGAAATCACAAACAATTTTTATATTTTTGCAAAAAACAATTTTGCCACACATTAAGATTTTATGAGAAAAGCAATATTTTCCATACTGATGACGCTGAGCTCCCTGGCATGGGCTTCGGCGCAGAACTATTTGTGTTTCACCGCCAACGAGGCGAAATCGACCATAAGCATAGAAAACAAGGAGGGGAACCAACCCGACATCGAATACTCCACCGACAAATCCAAGTGGAAGAAGCTGGACCCAGCAAAGGGCTACACCTTCAAGAGCGCCCACGAGAAGATATACCTCAGGGGTAACAACAGGGAAGGATTCTCGAAGGAGAACGGCAGGAGCCGCACCCAGTTCGTCATGACCGGCTCCATCGCCGCCAGCGGAAGCATCATGAGTCTTGTCGACGGGACAGGCGACGAGCAAACCATTCCAAGCGACAACTGTTTCATCCGCCTCTTCGCCAAATGCACGAGCCTAACCCATGCGCCTGAGCTGCCCGCCACCCGCCTCACGAAGGGGTGCTACGAGGAGATGTTCCAAGGCTGTGAGCAACTGGCCCAAGCACCGCAACTGCCCGCCACGGAATTGGCGGAGAACTGCTACAAAGGCATGTTCCAAGGCTGCGTCAGCCTCGGCCAAGCCCCAGCATTGCCTGCGAAGAAATTAGCGAAAGGTTGCTACGAGAGCATGTTCTACGGATGTTCCTCCATCACCAAAGCCCCTGCATTGCCAGCCACGGAGCTGGCGGAGAGTTGCTACGCGCTTATGTTCAGAAACTGCGCCAACCTTAGCCAAGCGCCTGAATTGCCTGCTAAGGAATTGGCCCCGAAGTGCTACTCCAGGATGTTCGACCAATGCAAGAAGATCAACTACCTCAAGGTGCATTTCACCGAGTGGGGAGACGATGGCGTGGAGGGAAGGCGCACCACTGTATGGCTCCAAGACGTAGCCGAGTCGGGCACATTCGTCAGTCCAGGCAGACTCGCCGCCCAGTTCGGGTCGAGCGCCATACCGGAAGGTTGGGAGGTGATCCATGAGGACGGAAAGAAATCCGCCCACGACTACCTCTGCTTCACCACCACCAAGGCAGACGCCTTCATCGGCATGATCAGCTACGGGGAGTCCACCCCTAACGTGCTCTACTCGACCGACGGAGGAGAGAATTGGAAAGAGGTCGCATTCGGCGACACCCTTCCGTTGCCATTCAAGGGAGATAAGATATATTTCAAAGGCATCAATCCTAAGGGTTTCAACCAGACGAAGAACGGTCAGGACGTACGCTTCTTCATGCAGGGAAACATCGCCGCCAGCGGAAACGTCATGAGCCTCGTCGACGGGCTCGGCAACGCGTCACACACCCCTGGCGTGGGCTGTTTCGCCTCGCTCTTCAAGAACTGCGACGCCCTGACGAAGGCCCCCGAGCTGCCAGCCACCTCCTTAGGGGAGGCATGCTACCAAGAGATGTTCTACGGTTGCGGAGGCCTCACCAGCGCTCCTCAACTGCCGGCACAGAAGATGGCGGCGGATTGCTATGACGGTATGTTCGCCAACTGCAAAAACCTTACGGAGGCACCTGCGCTCATCTCCACACAATTGGCCAAAAACTGCTACAACAAGATGTTCTCCAGCTGCAAGGCACTCAAGCAAGCCCCTAAACTGCCTGCCACGAAGTTGGCGGAGGGGTGCTACCAATACATGTTCTGCAATTGCGACAACGTCAACTTCCAAGCGCCAGAGTTGCCTGCGAAACAGGCCGCCCCGACGTGCTACCAATACATGTTCGCAGGATGCACCAACCTGAAGCAAGCCCCTGAACTGCCAGCCGACTCCTTGGCGAAAGGTTGCTACGAAGGCATGTTCCAGAATTGCGAGAAGCTGGCGAAAGCGCCCGAGCTGCCCGCCACCCGCTTGGAGAAGGAGTGCTACTACGCCATGTTCAACAACTGCAAGGCACTCACCAGCGTACCCGTGTTGCCCGCCACCGTGATGGACAAACGTTGCTACGGCTCCATGTTCGAGGACTGCGCCAACCTCACCCAAGCAGGCGCATTGCCTTCCACCCGTTTGGCGGAGGCCTGCTACGAGTTCATGTTCAAGGGGTGCAAAAAGCTGACGCAAGCGCCGGAACTGCCGGCCGACACGCTCGCCACGGGATGTTACCAATCGATGTTCCTCGGCTGTACGAGCCTAACCAAGGCACCACAATTGAACTCCACCCACTTGGCAAACTTCTGCTACAAGAGCATGTTCAAGGAATGCGTGGCGCTCACCCAAGTCGGCGACCTGCCTGCCACCTCGCTCGCCACCAGTTGCTACGAATCCATGTTCGCCAACTGCGCGAAGCTGGTCAAAGCCCCGGCGATGTCAGGCACCTCACTCAAGGAGAATTGTTACAAGGAGATGTTCTACCACTGCAGTAGCCTCAACTACATCAAAATCAGCTCCACCACCTGGGGAGACAAGAAGGGTAATAGAACCTTCTCGGAGGGATGGGTCGACGGTGTGGCCAAAGAGGGCACCTTCGCATGTCCTGTCCGCACCATCAAGGAATACTCCGTGAATAGGATTCCGAAAGGATGGAAGGTCGTGGCGAAGAACTAAGGAATCATTCCAATTCTTTTTACCATGGGTAGAGATGCAGTGTGTCTCTACCCAAGACAGCGCATGTTGGAAAAATCGTGCCATGCCAACCACTTATTTTTTTTAAATAATAAGATTTATTTAACTGAAAATCTATAATTTTGCGACGAATTTCGGATGAGTGAAGGGAAATAATCCACATGATGATATATTTCTCAGTGTAGTGTGTCTTTTTATTGATAAAAATAAACGATATTTTAAACAATGCGATTTAAGATTCTCCTATTATGGACTATTTTGTTCTCTGCCATGGGAATGGTCAAGGCCCAGAATTACCTATGTTTCACTGCCACAACAGACAATTCGTCCGTTGGGATAAGGGAAAAAGGAAGAGACATACCTGACTTGGAATACTCTCTCGACGAAGGCAGATCTTGGACCCCCATCACCTCCGGCACAGTCGATTTGCCCCAAGCCAATGACAAGGTATATTTTCGGGGGAATAACCCAGCGGGTATTTTCAACACGTTGGACAACTACACAAATTTCGTAATAACCGGACAAGTGGCTGCCAGCGGAAGCGTCATGAGCCTGCTTGACGGGGAAGGCACCTCGACAGAGATTCCATACAAGATGTGTTTCTATAGGCTATTCATGGGATGTGAGGGTCTCGTCCAAGCACCCGAACTGCCCGCCACCACATTGGCGGAGGAATGCTACAAGGACATGTTCCAAGAGTGTGGGATCAGCGAGACCCCGCAACTACCCGCCAAAGAGCTGGAGGAGGGTTGCTATGAAGGCATGTTCGCCAACTGCGCCAACCTTTCACAAGTGACGGAACTGCCCGCCCTTACGATGAAGCAACGGTGCTACTCTAACATGTTCTCTAATTGCGCTAACCTCGTCCAAGCCCCGGAGCTCCCGGCCACCACAATGGCTATAGACTGTTATTTGGCCATGTTCGAACAAACCGCCATCGTCCAGGCTCCGAGTCTGCCGAGTACGGTTTTGGCGAAACGTTGCTACTTCAACATGTTCTATAAGTGCGCCTCCTTGGAGGTGGCTCCGGAACTGCCTGCCACAAATTTGGAGGACAGATGTTACTGTGGCATGTTCAACAACTGCACAAGTCTCACGAAAGCCCCTAAACTGCCAGCGATGCGGATGCGTGTGGAGTGTTACTATATCATGTTCGCCAACTGCACTAACCTCATTGAGGCTCCTGCGCTTCCCGCCATGGAACTGGATAGCACCTGCTACCGCGAGATGTTCTTGGGATGCACCCAACTTGCTAAGGCACCTGAATTGCCGGCCACCGACCTCTCCTCGCGATGCTACTTCGGCATGTTCCGGGAGTGCAAGTCACTGAAGAGGGCACCCGAACTCCCTGCCGAAAAACTTGAGCCAGAGTGTTACAATAACATGTTCCTTGGATGCGAAAACCTCTCTTTTATTCAGGTGGGATGCACGACTTTGGCACAGGGTTCCCCCATCTGCACGTATAATTGGGTGAAGGATGTGCTCGGAGAGGGCACGTTCATCTTCCCTTGCGGATCGACCTATGACGAACGGGGGGATTCGAAAGTCCCCGCCAATTTCAAGATAGTCGCCAACCCCATCGCCATCTTCATGGACGCGGACAGCATGGTGCTCATGCGGGATACCATACCTTGCGGGAAGACACCACAGTTCAAAGGCATCACGCCCAAGAAGGCAGGCAACGAACGTTCCATTTACAAATTCAAGGGCTGGGACCCGCCGCTCCAGGCACTGACGGTGAGCGACACCTTCGTCTTCGTCGCCGCCTACGACACCATCCTCCTATGCGACACGACCATACACTCCTGCTACTCCTACTCGATAAAAGGTCGGAACATCATGCGTAGCACGGAGTGGACCGACACGACAAACTATGGGGACGGGAAGGACTCCATCATACACTACCAAGTCTTCATCCATTACGGGGCGGGCAAAGACTCTTCCGTGTTCTCCTGCGAACCTATCACATGGCGGGGAGAAACCATCTCGGAAAGCACCATAAAAACGGACACGCTACAGACCATCTTCGGATGTGACAGCATCGTACGCTATAAGTTCACCATCGGCGAGAAGGAGATGAAGGACACCCTGCTGGAAGGCTGCGAGAAGGTGCTGTTGAGGGATGTGCCTTACTTGCGGGACACGACATGGAATGACACCTTAGCCTCGGAGGAGGGATGCGGAACGATCCTTCGCTACACGGTCAAGATACACCACAAGGAACTCCATGACACCTCCGTCATTGCCTGCGATTCCTTCCTCTGGAAGGGCGTGGCCATCAAGGAAAGCACCTCATGGAACGATACGCTCCAAAACATCTTCGGATGCGATAGCATCATTCAATACCAACTTACCCTTAACCATACTATCTTACGAGATAGCGTGGTGGAGGCTTGCGACTCCTTCCCTTGGGGAGGATTGGTCTTCAGGGAGAATAACGTGTGGGATGACACTCTATCGTCTGCCGCAGGCTGTGACAGCATCATCCGTTATCACCTCAACCTCCATCAGCGGACGGAGAGGGATAGCCAGATATTCGCCTGCGACTCCATCGTGTGGGGAAACACCACCTTCAAGGAAAGCACAACATGGGACGACATCCTGCAATCCGTCCATGGCTGCGACAGCATCATCCATTACCAACTCACCATAGGGGACAAGATGGTGCGGGACAGTTCCATCTCCGCCTGCGATTCCTTCCTTCTGAACGGTAAAATCATCAGGGAGAACATGGATTGGAGCGACACACTGCTTGCCGGACAAGGGTGCGACAGCATCGTCCGTTATCACCTCGACATCCTTCACAAGACATGGAAGGATTCCACCGTCTATGCTTGCGAAATTTTCCCATGGAAGAAGATTGTCATAGAAGAAAACACGGAATTGTATGACACGCTGGTCAATGCGCAAGGGTGCGACAGCATTGTCCATTACACGGTCATCATAGGCCATGAATCGGTTAGGGACTCCTTCGTCACCACCTGTGAGGTGGCCACGGATGGAGAGGAAGCGATCGAATATTTTGGGTATGAGGATGTATACCCGTCCGCACATGGTTGCGACAGTATTATCCGCTACCACTATACCCTCCAACGTGTGGCGATAATTGACACCTTCGTCAATTCCTGCGATCCATTCACTTGGCGTGGCAAAACGGTCTACGATGACGCTATATTGTACGACACGCTACAAACTGTCCATGGCTGCGACAGTATTACCCGTTGCATCGTATCCTTCCTGAATGGCCCTATCGCTGTGGAGGAGAGCGTAGCCTGCGACTCCATCGTATGGAAAGGGATACGGGTTACCCAAGACACTTTCTTGTGCGACACCATGTATTTGGATAAAGGTTGTACGAGCTTGTACTGCTATCAGTTCACCATCCATCACAGCGTCGTAAAGGATTCCGCCATCTACGCTTGCGACTCGTTCCCTTGGCATGGGGAGATATTGAGGGAGAGCTGTCTGAGGAGCGACACCTTCTCCACCATCCACGGATGCGACAGTATCATCCGCTATGACATCACCATCGGAAAAGCGGTCGTCACAGACACGCTTCTCTCCGCCTGCGAATCATTCACTTATCAGGGCATAACCTTCTTCGAGGATACGGTATGGAGCGAAATGTTACAGACCACGCAAGGGTGCGATAGCATCATCCGCTACCACCTCACCATCCTCCATGGAACGATAACAGACTCGTCCGTCACCGCCCTCGACACCTTCTTCTGGCAGGGCAAAGCCATGACGGAGGATGCGCGATGGAACGATACGCTGCAGACGGTGCAGGGGTGCGACAGCATCATCCGCTACCAACTCACCATGCAGTATTCGCCCCGAATAGGAGATCTCACCATCGCGGATTCCCTGTTATTTGGGAAACCGAACGAGACGATCGAGGTGATGTATAGCCTAACAGAAGGAGAAGTCTCCCACTACGATTTCACTAAGGAAGGTGTCCGTATATGCGCCGACACGCTCAAGGAGACGGGTGTGGCATACCTTACCATCCCAGGCAATCTATCGCCAGGGGAATACACCACCACACTGAGCGTCCACGACAGGTTCGGAGCATCTGCCAACCAGGCCGTCACCTTCCATGTGGTGAGGGGAGACAATGGGACGGAGAGTTTCTACCAGAAACGATGGAACGACCTGCTCATCTGCCAGAACGAAGGGAAACAATTCGCCTCATTCCAATGGTACAAAAACGGGAAGAAGATAGAGGGCGCCACCCTACAATACTACTGCGACCTCAATGGATTGGACGGTGAATACATGGTTCAGGTAACAGAAAAACAAGGCGCTAAATATTTCATCGAGCCAAGATTCTTCACTCGGGAGACCATGGAAGTCTCCGTCACCGCCACGCCGAACCCTGCGCGAAGGCACGAGAAGGTCATCGTGACCATCAACGGCCTCGACAACTCGCAGTTGGAGGATGCCCGGCTGGTGGTATACCATACGAACGGAACGGTGGAATGGACAAGGAAGTCGGTAAGCAAAGAGACCATGCTGACGCTCCCTGCGGGGGAATACGTGGTGGTGCTCACCATGAACGATGGCAAGAACATCAATTGTAAGATATTGGTTAAATAACAGAAGAAGAAAATGAACAAGACAATAGCAACCATCGCATTCGTAGCCGCACTATTCGGTTGGACGGGCGGTTTGCACGCAGAGAATACGCAGATTAACATCTCCTTGGGCGGAGGCTTACACCCTATCCAATACGAGACGAAAGTGGGTTCCACCTCGCCTGGTGGTGGCGTGCTGTTCCAATGCCAATACCAATATTTTTTTAAGGGTATCATAGGCATAGGCGCAGGCGTGGGCATCGATTACTATAACGCTTCAACGGAGATCGACGAGACGTTCGAGTCGGAGATCAACGACCCAATCGTGGGCGGTCCTTACACGCTCCGCACTATCTTCGACGATTGGAAGGAAAAACAAACCTTGTTGATGGCGGAATTACCTGTGGGAGTCTATGGCAAGGTGAAGATGGGCAGAACGGTGAGCCTCATCCTCGGTGCGGGTGTGAAGGTGGGCATGCCGGTCATCAAGAGCTACCAGATGACGGACGGCACGATCGAGACCAGGGCCTATTTCGGAGGCAATATGGACACGGAGGTGCGTGACCTTCCTCACCACGGTCTATATGTGGATAAGCAACAAAAGAGGGGCGACATTGTCACCAATACGATCTGCACCTCCATCTTTGCGGATATGATGTTTTGTTTCAAAATCAACGAAAGCACTTGGTTCCACTGTGGATTCTACTTCTCGAAGGGTGTGACGGACATTGCGGAGCACCACGAATCGATGGAGGGTAATAATTACCACGGCATCCTCAACAGTGACTTGACCGACAAATGCGTGCCGATGAGCGTAGGTGCGAAACTTGGCGTTTCCCTCATCCCTTCGAAAGGCTCCGACAGAGGCACTTCCGGCAAATGGTAAGCAAAGGATTCCTTGCGGATATTACCACAAAGGGGCGCCATGTCCGTAACAGACGTCCATCTCCTTGGTCAGCATAGCCTCCAGCTGCAGGCGTTCCTTCTTCGCCAGTTCGGAGTCCATGTTCACGCTCGTCATCAGGTAAGGCGCCAAGTGGTTGAACTCACGTTGCTCCTCCTTATAGCCTTCAGGATTTACCAAGATATCGCCCGTGAAAACAATACGGTCCAGGCAGATCACCATCTCCCCCTTGCTATGCCCTCCGTTCCCGTTGTAGAACTTGAAGTTCAAACCATGGATGGTGCGCTCTCCCGCCAGCACACCCGCGGCATGCTCCTCTTCCTCCACAACCACTAAACGGGACATCTCCGGCGGAGTATAATGTGACAATATTTTGCTAATCTTCACGTAAGGCTCATGTTGCTTGTATTGTTCCCTGAAGTTAGGCAATGAAGCGTTTTCCAAGCGGAAATTCTCATACATGGAACGGTTCACGTAGATCGTGTCGAAGAGGGAAACCATACCCAAATGGTCAATGTCGGGATGGGTGACGATCAGCACCTTCGGTTTCGTGTTGAAATCCTCGAACATGACGCTCATGAGCTTCATCATCTCCTCCTTATAGATGGCGAACCCGCTATCCACAAAGATGTAGCCCTCTTCGTTCGCTATCACGTAGACATTCGATCCGCACTCCGGTTCGAGGCAATAGACCGTATACCCCCCATACGCCTTGCAGGAGAGGCGAGGGTTGAAGTGCAAGCCCCGGTATTTGCTCAGCAGATCAGCGAACTTGGCGATGTACTCAAATGTCTTGTGTGGGCTCTGGTTTTTATCGTCCAAGAGTTGCATGACTAAATTGGAGTTGGAAATCAGGTCGTTGATACTTTCCTTGTCCAAGTCTAACTTCTTAGCCGCACCGTTGGCGAAGGAGATGTAGAAAACCGTATTGTCCAGGTTTTTCTCCGTCTTATCATACGTGATGATACGCACTTCGCAGAGGTTCGTCACGCTCTTCAGGAACTCGTCGACCTTAACAGGATCATCGATATAGAGCGCCATTCGAAAATATTGGTAAGGCGTGCTATTTTCCTGGGAACTAATATAAGAGATATTAAAATTATATCGGTTGATGAGCTCCAAGACAGGCAACAAGACCCCTGGACGGTCCTGCATCTTGAACTCCATCAGGATCACGTTCGCATTATCGTCCTTGAAGAGGAACCCGTCCGTTTTCAACTCATCGTAAGCTTGCTTCACTAAGTCCTCCTCGCCGGATACCTCCACGAAAAGGGTATGGGTATCGATCGCGTTGTTGTAGCTGACGCGGGTAATGTTAAGGCCCAGCTCCGATATGATCCTCACCATTTTCAGGAAGGATCCGGGGCGGTCGGGAATATTCGTTATGAATGTTTTCTTCATGGATTTTTCTTGCGATGATGGCGAAGAGCGCCACAATGATGGCTATGACTATTATCATGGGCGAAACAAGTGGTTCTTTCCCCTCATCATCCCTGCCGTTTAAGCGAATTAAAAAACAAAAAGGTCTCGAGCCAAACAACCCGAGACCTTTCCTTTCCGTTGTTTCCTGTTAGAAGGCTAAAAGGCCTACTACAAGTTCAAAGACTTCTTGATAGCCTCCACCTTCGTGTTGGCGACGTCACAAGCCTTCTTGTATTCAGAAGCATCCTTCATGTCTCCCTTCACCTCGATGTAGAACTTAATCTTAGGCTCAGTTCCGGAAGGACGGACGCTCACCTTCGTGCCATCCTCGGTGAACCATTGGATCACGTTGGCCGTCTCAGGCATGTTGATATCCTTCACTTCGCCACACTTCACGCAAGTCTGCTTGAGGGATTTGAAGTCCTTTATCTTCTTCACTGGAGAGCCAGCCAACTCCTTCGGAGGGTTCTGACGGAAGTTCTCCATCATCGCCTTGATCTCGTCAGCACCGCTCTTGCCTGGTTTCACCACGCTGATGGCGCTCTCTCTTTGGAATCCGTACTCCTTGTAGATGTTCATGAGCAACTCGTAGAGCGTCATGCCGTTATCCTTCGCCCAAGCCGCGATCTCGCAGATGAGGCAGATGGAAGCCGGTGAATCCTTGTCGCGTACCTTGTCGTAAGGCAAGAAGCCGAATGACTCCTCTCCACCTCCGATGTACTTCTCCTTTCCTTCGTTCATACGGATTCTGTAGGCGATCCACTTGAAGCCCGTGTATTCGTCGTAGAGCTTCACGTTATTCTTGTCGGCGATCTCGCGGATCAGCTCGGAAGTCACGATGGTCTTCACCAAGAACTCGTTGCCCTTCAGTTTGCCCAACTTCTTCATGTTGGTGATGATGTAGTAGCAGAACATCATGCAAGTCTGGTTACCGTTGATGATCACCCACTCGCCCTTGTCATCGCGGCAAACGATAGCCAAGCGGTCTGCGTCAGGGTCGGAAGCGATCACGAGGTCCGCGCCAAGCTTCGTACCCAAGTTCATACCCATTGTCATCGCCTCGGCGTTCTCCGGGTTCGGAGACTTCACCGTAGGGAAGTTGCCGTCGATCACCATCTGTTCTGGCACGACGTTGATATTCTGGAAACCCCAAGAGCGCAGGCAAAGCGGGATGATCACACGTCCCGTACCATGCAATGGGGAATAAACGATATTCAAATTCTTTTGGCGGTTGATGACGTCCTGATCCACCATGGCCTCTTTCACAGCCATCATGTAGTCATAGTCCATCTCGCCACCGATGATGGTGATGAGGTCCTTGTTAGGCGTGAACTTCACGTCAGAGATCTGCACCTTGTTCACCTCGTCGATGATGCCCTTGTCGTGAGGGGCAAGCACCTGTGCGCCATCGTCCCAATAAGCCTTGTAGCCATTGTACTCCTTCGGGTTATGGGAAGCAGTGATGTTCACACCGCTTTGGCAACCCAGCTGACGGATAGCGAAAGAGATTTCAGGAGTCGGACGGAGACTCTCGAACAAGTAGGCGTGAATACCGTTGGCGGAGAAGATATCAGCCACGATCTCAGCGAAGAGTCGGGAATTGTTGCGGCAGTCATGACCTACCACCACGCTGATCTCCTTCTTGCCGGCGAATGCCTTCTTCAAGTAGTTGGCGAGACCTTGGGTAGCCATACCCACCACGTATTTGTTCATGCGGTTGGTGCCGACACCCATGATGCCACGAAGACCTCCTGTACCGAATTCGAGGTTTTGGTAAAAAGCGTCAATCAAATCCGTTTTGTCGGGATTGTCCAGTAAGCGTTGAACCTCACTTTTCGTCTCTGCGTCGAAATCACCCTTCAACCAGGCGTTAGCTCTGGCGGTAACCTCCTGCAATAATGCGTTATCCATTCTGTTTTATATTAGGTTATACGAAAAAAATGGTCGGGCTGGCAATGCGGCCCTCCATGTCAGTTGAAGACGAGGAGGCTCCCCTCTAAGAGGAGAACCTACCTCGGCTATATTTACAATAAATTTTCCTTCTCGATATCCTTGAAGTAACGGTAAGTGGAAACCTTCAACTCGAAGGTAGCCAACTCGTCGCATACGATGATACCCTTCTGGTGCAATTGCAATGCGCTCAAAGTGCACATTTGGCAAACACCGCCCTCGATGGCCTGTTGCAAAGCGCGTGCCTTGTTGTAGCCGCTCACGAGGATCATCACCTCCTTGGCGTCCATGATGGTGCCCACACCTACAGTCAATGCTGAGGTAGGAACCTTGCTCATGTCGTTGTCGAAGAAACGTGAGTTGGCGATGATGGTATCAGTCGTCAAGTGCTTCAGACGAGTGCGGGAAGTCAAAGAAGATCCTGGCTCGTTGAAGGCGATGTGTCCGTCGGGTCCGATACCGCCGACGAAGAGTTGGATACCCCCAGCCTTTTGGATGCGAGCCTCATAGTCTGCGCACTCCTTCGCAAGGTCAGGAGCGTTTCCGTTCAAAATATTCACCTGGTTCTCAGGGATATCTATATGTTTGAAGAAATTATTCCACATGAAAGAGTAGTAGCTCTCAGGGTGTTCCTTCGGCAAGTTAACATACTCGTCCATGTTGAATGTGATCACATTCTTGAAAGAAACAACGCCCGCCTTGTTCAGCTTAATGAGTTCGCGGTACATGCCGAGAGGAGAAGAACCCGTAGGCAATCCCAAAACGAACTTACGGTCTGGTGTTGGCTTAAAAGCGTTGATGGTATCCGCCACGTGTTGTGCGGCCCACTTTGAAACGGAATCATAATCCGATTGAATAAGAACTCTCATATATAATTATTATAAAGTTAAGAAGCGTTCATTTTGGGGTGGTGTCCGACTCCTTCCCGATTTGCAAGCCGCCCTCCTTCCTCATCTGAGAAATCGATTTGTAAAGCATATACACGCCCCACAAAATCAGAGGGATGCTCAGCAATTGTCCCATGTTGAGCGTCATATCGTCCTCAAAAGACTCCTGACTGTTCTTGATGAACTCAAGGAAGAAGCGAGGCAAGAACACACCTATCAGAAAGACACCGAACAGGAAACCCTCGTACTTGCGAGCATTGGTCCTCCAATACAAGAACATTAGGATGGAGAAGGTCACCAAACAATAAATCATCTCATAAATCTGCGTCGGATGACTCGGTGCGGAGAAAACTGGGTCCGCCCCCATCTGCCAATGGTGAATGTTCTTAATGAACTCGAATGCCCATGGCACATCCGTCGCATGACCATATATCTCGTGGTTCATCAGATTGCCAAAACGAATGCATGCACCGCCAATGGCGACTGCGATGACCACCCTATCCATTACCCAAATATAAGTCTTTTTCGCGACATATTTATTAAAAAGCCACAAAGAAACAATAATTCCGCATGCACCTCCATGGCTGGACAACCCGCCCTTCCACACGCACAGCACCTCCGCCAGATTTGACAGATAATACTTCGGGTCATAGAAGAAGCAATGCCCCACGCGTGCGCCCAATACCGTACCGATCAGCATATAAAGGAATAGTTTGTCCAACTGATCCTGCGTCATCTTTTCTCGATTATATATCTTCGACTCGACCCAATAGCCAAGAAAGAACGCCAACGCCCACATCAGACCGTACCAACGTACTGTGAGCGGACCGATGGAGAACCAATCGGGATCAACCGTCCATGTTATATACGAAAGCATATCAGAAACGATTAAAGACCCCTACCATGACAATTCTTGAATTTTTTACCGGATCCGCAAGGGCATGGATCATTCCTGCCCACACGAGGCTCAGCACGTACCGGCTCTATCCTCCTAGGAGGTTGCGGTCCACGGGCCGGAGCTTCGGAACGGTTCTCCACGTATTGGGACCTATCCTCCTGCTCCTCTGGGGCAGCCTCCCTCACGTTTTCCGGTGCACGCTGCTGCACAGGAATCTGCGCGCGCATCAAGACAGAAACCGTATTGAAGTTCGTGTCCGTCTGCATGCGTCCATATAGGTTGAAGGACTCAAGCTTGTAAATCAGCAACGGGTCTTTCTGCTCGTAACTTGCGTTCTGCACCGAATTGCGCAACTCATCCATCTCGCGGAGATGACGTTTCCAATATTCATCGATGTTATGCAACATGACGCCACGCTCAAAAGACTTGATGATCGCCTTGCCCTCCGTCTCGTAAGCTTCCTTCAAGTTGACAGGGATGTTGTACACCACCTTGCCGTCTGTGATCGGGATGATGATGTTCTGGAAATGTTCACCCTGTTCCTCATACACACGCTTGATGACAGGATTCGCCACATTGGCGATGTTGTCCATCTTGCGCTTGAACGAATCCATGGCTGCCTCAAAGAGACGTTCAACCACATCCTCCGTCTTCATGTTCCTGAACTCCTCCGACGTGAGAGGCGCTTCTATTGCTAATATACGGAGAGACTCATCCAAGAAATAGTCATAGGACAAGGTCGGTTTCGAGTTGTTCACTATGGCCGTCGCCGCACCATAGATCATATTCATGGTGTTAACGCCCAAACGCTCGCCCAACAAGGTCTGACGACGTCTGCGGTATACCACCTCCCTTTGCTTGTTCATCACATCGTCATACTCCAACAAACGCTTACGAACACCGAAGTGGTTCTCCTCCACCTTCTTCTGGGCTCTCTCGATGGATTTCGAAATCATATTATGCTCGATCATCTCACCCTCCTTGAAGCCTAACTTGTCCATAATGCCGGAGATCCTCTCGGAACCGAACAGACGCATCAGGTTGTCTTCAAGAGAGACATAGAACACGGATGATCCCGGGTCTCCTTGACGTCCGGAACGACCACGCAACTGGCGGTCCACACGACGCGACTCATGACGCTCCGTACCGATGATGGCCAAACCACCCGCAGCTTTCACTTCATCGGAAAGCTTGATATCGGTACCACGACCCGCCATGTTCGTGGCGATGGTCACGATACTACGCTGACCAGCCTTGGCGACAATCTCCGCCTCCTTCTGGTGCAGCTTGGCGTTCAACACATTATGCTCGATTTTACGCATGGTCAACATCTTGCTCAAGAGCTCGGAGATCTCGACGGAAGTCGTACCCACCAATACCGGCCGACCCGACTCGACAAGACGAACGATCTCTTCGATGACCGCGTTATATTTCTCCCTCTTCGTACGATAGACACGGTCCTCCATATCGATTCTCGCGATCGGACGATTCGTAGGGATCACTACCACATCCAATTTATAGATGTTCCAGAACTCACCAGCCTCCGTTTCCGCCGTACCGGTCATACCCGCCAGCTTGTTGTACATTCTGAAGTAGTTCTGCAACGTGATGGTGGCGAATGTCTGCGTAGCCGCCTCCACCTTCACCTTCTCTTTCGCCTCGATGGCTTGGTGCAATCCGTCTGAATAACGGCGGCCCTCCATGATACGGCCAGTCTGTTCGTCGACGATCTTCACCTGTCCGTCAATCACCACATATTCCTGATCTTTGTCGAAGAGCGTATAAGCTTTCAGCAATTGGTTCACCGTATGCACACGCTCCGTCTTGATGGAGTAGTTACTTAATATCTCGTCTTTCTTCGCCTGAAGTTCCTCAGGGGAGAGACCCAATTTCTCCACCTCGGCCAATTCGGCACCCACATCCGGCAAAACGAAGAACTGGGAGTCGTCCGACGCACCCGTCAACGCCTCGATACCCTTATCCGTCAAGTCAATGGTACGGTTCTTCTCATCGATGACGAAGTAGAGAGGATCCGTAGCGATGTGCATGTTCTTGTTCTGCTCCGCAATGTAGAATTCCTCCGTCTTCAACAGGATGGTCTTATTTCCCTGCTCACTCAAGAATTTGATGAGAGGTTGGTTCTTAGGCAACGCCTTATAAGAACGGAAGAGCGCCAACGCACCTTCCTCCTGGTCTTTCTTATCCTCCGACTTCAACAAGCGTTTCGCCTCCGTCAGGTAGTTGGTCGCCAACGACTTCTGCTTCGCCACCAATTGCTCAATACGAGGGCAGAGTTGTTCGAACTGCTGGTCGTCGCCCTTAGGCACCGGACCTGAGATAATCAATGGCGTACGGGCATCGTCGATCAGGACGGAATCGACCTCGTCGACAATCGCGTAATTATGTTGGCGTTGCACCAATTCGGCTGGATTATTCGCCATGTTGTCACGCAAGTAATCGAAACCGAACTCATTGTTCGTGCCGAAAGTGATATCCGCCGCATACGCTTTGCGACGCTCCGGAGAGTTCGGACGATGCTTGTCGATGCAGTCCACAGAGAGTCCGTGGAACTGATACAGAGGTCCCATCCACTCCGAGTCACGTTTAGAAAGGTAGTCGTTCACCGTGATGACATGCACTCCACAACCTGTCAATGCATTCAGGAAAACCGGCAAGGTGGCCACCAAGGTTTTACCTTCACCCGTAGCCATCTCCGCTATCTTACCTTTATGCAACACGACACCACCGAACAGCTGCACGTCGTAGTGTACCATGTTCCAAGTGACTTCGTTTCCGCCCGCCATCCAGTGATTATGGTAAATCGCGTTGTCTCCATCTATTTCAACGAAATCCTTCGTGGCGGCAAGCTCGCGATCCATATCGGTAGCCGTCACGACAATGCTCTCGTTCTCGGAGAAACGACGCGCCGTGTCCTTCACAATGGCAAACACCTCAGGAAGGACCTCGTCCAACACTTGTTTATATTTCTCGATGATCTGCTTATCCAATTCGTCAATCTTCGCATAGGTCACTTCCCTCTGCTCGATTTCCTGTCCCTCCACCTCTGCACGAAGTGAGGCTACTTTCGCCACTTCAGCGGCGACGTATTGTCTGATTTTTTCGCGGATCGCCTGTGTCCGCGCACGCAACTCATCATTTGTCAAACTCACCAAAGAGGCATACACCCCATTTATTTTATCCACATAAGGCTGAATCTCACGCATATCGCGCTGAGCCTTATTTCCAAAAATTTTAGATAAAAGATCACCGAATCCCATAAAAAATCCATTTTGTATATCAAAGCACAAAAATAGAAAAAAAAAGAGTGTACAATCACTTTTTAATGATAAAGTTTTTAAACTTTTGTTGTACTTTTGCAGACGGAATAGCAACGGAGAGTTCCATTTATTCATCGGTTTCACAATTTGTGAATAAAAATGAAGAACAAGAAACTACAACAACAGCACGCAAGCACCATCAAGACACTTGTGGCGGTAGGCGATTTCTTTCTACTCAATCTCGCCTTCTTCGCCGTCGTATACCTATTCCGGTCTCATCACTTCGGTCTCCTCAACTATGCGGACCTGAAGTACCGCATCGTCTTGGTGAACATGTCATACGCCATCAGCCTATTTAGCACAGGTATCATCCTCGACCGACGCATCGTCTACTCGGAGAACATCGTCGCGCTCGTTTTCCGTACGACCATCCTATTCGCCGGCATACTGTTCGGTGTCTCCAGCATACTCAACAATAGCTTCATCTTCACAAACTGGTATTGGATACTCTACGTGTTGGCCGTATTCATTTCCATCTCGTGCTGGCGAATATTGT
The DNA here is from genome assembly GCA_002310215.1 of Bacteroidales bacterium UBA1181. Classification (GTDB taxonomy): domain Bacteria; phylum Bacteroidota; class Bacteroidia; order Bacteroidales; family Paludibacteraceae; genus UBA1181. The sequence continues at coordinate 32,364 of DBYR01000025.1, read as the reverse complement.
CCCGTTCCATATTGAAAAGTTACCGTATCCACGGAGGAAACCACCGACAATTGATCATCCTCGGCGCGGGTAGCGTCGCCCAAAAGGTGTACAACGCCACCGTCACCAACCTGGAGTATGGATACCGATTCATCGGCTTCTTCGACGATAGGGCGAAGGAGGACTACAAAGTGGACCCAAGCCTTGTGAAGGGTTCTCTGGCGGACGTGGAAAAGTTCGCCGAAGAATATGGTGCGGACGAAATCATCTGCGCGCTACCGGCCGGCGACGACCGTAAGGCGTTGCCAATACTCCGATTCGCGGAAAACAATCTTATTCGGTTCTATATCGTGCCCGACTTCATGCGATTCATCCGCAAGTCGGTGTCCCTCACCACATTGGCGGATTCCATCCCTATCATCTCCCTCAGAGACGAGCCTCTGAAGGCGGGATTGAACCGAATCCTGAAACGGGCATTCGATATCGTCGTCTCCCTCATATTCACCGTCTTTGTCTTCCCTATTTTATTCATTGTCTTAGGCACTATCATCAAGACAACGTCGAAAGGACCAATCTTCTTCCTACAAAAAAGGACTGGCAAGGAGGGCAAGGAGTTCACCTGCATCAAGTTCAGAACCATGACGGTCAACAAGGATGCGGACGAGAAACAAGCCACTAAGGGGGATGCGCGCGTCACCAAAATCGGCGCATTCATGCGGAAAACGAACTTGGACGAGACCCCTCAGTTCCTCAACGTGCTAATCGGCGACATGTCCATCGTCGGTCCTCGTCCCCACATGCTCAAACACACGGAAATATATTCTCACCTGATAGACAAGTACATGGTTAGACATTTCGCCAAACCGGGCATTACAGGCTGGGCTCAAGTGACCGGCTTCAGGGGCGAGACCAAAGACCTCTCCGAAATGGAGGGCCGTATCAAACAGGATGTATGGTACATCGAGAACTGGACCTTCTGGCTGGATCTCAAAATCATCTTCAAGACCGTGGCCAACATGGTCAAAGGAGAAGAAAAAGCGTATTAATCAATCGACAACCAAAGGATATGTGATGTATAATTGGGTTCGCATCCAATTATACATTTTGCATTATTCTATACAGCATTATACACTGCACACTATACATAAACATAAAAAAAGGCCCGCGGATCACTCCGAAGGCCTTTCACTGCAAATCAAAAAAACATATTAATTATGAAACAAAGTATTTTATAAAAAAACGAATTTCAAAATCCATCAGCCACCACATTTCGAGTAGCCACAATTGGCGCAGACAAGGCATCCTTCCTGGTAGCGTACGGACTTCTGCCCGCATTTCTCGCACACCAACTCCTTCGCCTCCGTCCCGTTCGGGATATATTTCTTCAACGCACGCTCCACACCATTCTTCCAGTTGTTGATGGTCTCACTGTTTAATTGCAATCCTCCCACCAACTTAATAACCTGGTCGATAGGCATACCATAACGCAACACTCCGGAAATCAGTTTGGCATAGTTCCAATACTCCGGGTTAAACTTATAGGAGAGCCCCTCAATCGTCGTCTTATAACCCCTTCTGTTCGAATATTGGAAGTCATAACGGCTCATGCCCGTATCCTCGTCAATATTGCGTATAATCTTCCCCGAGTTGACCGTCTTAGGGATCAACAAACCATCCTCATCATCCGCCAAACCCGTAAATATCTCATACGGACGCCCGCCGATCAAGCCGACAAAAGCGATCCATTTCTCCTTGTTATTCTGGAAACGGACCACATCCGCCTCCAATTCCCTCGGACGAGCCTCTCCCGCTTTCAGGAAAGCATTCTCCGCACCGCTCGGTTTCTCCACGTCTCTCTTTCTCGAAAGACATGAGCCCGATCGGGAGCCTTCACGATAAACCGTCACGCCCTTGCAACCAGACCGCCAAGCCTCCTCGTAAAGGGTTCCAATAAATGCCTCGTCCGCGGTCTCCGGCACATTGGCCGTCACACTGACCGCTTGGTCCACCCAACGCTGGATACGTCCCTGCATGCGTACCTTATCCAAGCAATCCACCTCCTGGGCGGTTGCCTTGTTGTAGGGCGATTCCGCCACAAGTGACTCCACCTCCGCCTGCGTATAACACTTCTCCGTACTATAACCATTCACCGACATCCACGTCAGGAATTTAGGATGGATGACCGTAAACTCCTCGAAAGAGTTACCTTCCTCATCCACATAATCCACTCGCGCGTCACGGTCGCCCGATTCGACCTTCCGTCTCCGTTTACAAGCAGGTGCGAAAAGAGGATCCACACCAGAAGAGGTCTGCGTCATCAGACTGGTGGTGTCCATCGGCGCAATGGTCAAGCAAGCGATGTTGCGTCTGCCGAACATCGCCATGTCCGCATAAAGGGATGCGTCTGTGTCCTTCAACCTGTTGATGAACGGATTGCCGGACTCCAACTCCGCATTGTATATCTCGAAAGCGCCACGCTCCTGGGCCATCATGACCGACGAGCGGTACGCCTCCACCGCCAATGTTTTATGAACTTGCTCCGAAAAATAGATCGCCTCAGGGGTACCGTAAGTGAGCCCCATCGCCGCCAACATATCGCCCTCAGCGGTTGCGCCCACGCCCGTACGTCTACCCATGGCGGCTTTCTGACGGATTTTCCGCCAAAGCTCCAGTTCCGTACGCTTCGTCTCTTCATCCCCCGGTGCGGACATTATCCCTGAGAGTATATTATCAACACGCTCCAACTCCAAATCGACAATATCGTCCGCAATACGCTGCGCCTTAAACACGTGCGACTTGAACAACTCATAATCGAATTGGGCGTCACGACGGAAAGGATTCCTCACGTATGAGTATAGGTTTAAGGCCAACATCCTGCACCCATCGTACGGAGACAAAGGGACATCTCCGACAGGGCTGGTTGAGACGGTTCCAAAGCCCGACGTGGCATAGCAATCCGACACCGACTCACGGGTGACCGTATCCCAGAAAAGGATACCTGGCTCAGCCGACCGCCATGCGCCACGAACGATTTTGTTCCATAAATCCTTGGCGACCACCTCCTTCTTCACTTCCGGAGCCTTCGAATCGACAGGGAATTGCTGCGTATAAAGACCATTTGCGGTCACCGCGCGCATGAATGAGTCATCCACCTTCACCGCGAAATTGACGCCAGACGCCCCACCGCCTTGTGCTTTTGCCTCCATAAGAGCCTCAACCGACGGATGCTTGACAGAAAAACTAAGCGACAACGCCCCTCGACGTAAATTGCGCATCACCTCCTTCGCCGAACTGGAATAATGCTCCATGGCGAGGATAAGCCCGAAAGTACCATCCGCATTCTCCCCCGAAGAAGAATCCACGGGACGGATATGGGACAAATCATGCCCCACGCCACCACCACGCCGCATCAACTGCACCAACTCCTCATCCATTCTGAAAACAGCGCCACATGTATCCTCCGGAATCCCCGAACCAACCACATAGCAGCTAGAAAGGGACGTCATGCTGTGACCATCCCCGATACCAGACATGGCACTTCCCTGCAACACGATGTATTTAAAATGCTGGAATAAATCGAACAACTCCTTCTGTTTCATCGGGTTAGGGTATTGGGCCTCCACCCGAGCCACCTCCCCCGCCAGACGGCGATGCATATCGTCAGGATTCTTCTCCAAAAGATTTCCGGAAGAATCCCTTAAGGCATATTTGTCCACCCACACATGCGCAGCCGAACTATCACCCCCGAAGTATTCCAGGGACGATTGATAAGCCTCATCGTATGAATAAACTACAGCCTCCATTTTCTCATAAAAATGTCTATTGGCGTTCTTGGATCGATTTCCTCACACTTCTAAATTCAATCATCAATACCTTCCTTCCAATAAATACCATGCAATATTAATGCTCTTTATGGAATCCACAAAAAAGAAGCGCATAGAGTTATCAACAACCACGCAAAGTTTCCCATTTTTAATCACTAACATATTAATTATAAACATAATAAAGTTTTCAACAATTTAAAAAGTTGTCCGTTTTGGAAAACTTTACGTCCAAAAATCGGCAGGTGGATTTTCTTTTCAGGACAACATTAGACGATTCATTGCCAAACCCAATTCTCCAATTTCAAGGGAAGGCAAACACGTGTGATATGTTTTCTCAAGAAAAAAATAGGGATCAACGGGACAGGATCTTCCTTTCCAACAGATGCCAGGAGAGAAAAGCGACCAACAAAACGAGGGAGAGGGTGACGAAGAATGTCTGCGGACCATCCTCCCACCCCAAACAGATGGTGAGGTTCACAATCGGTCCATGGAAAATATAGATGCCATAGGAGAGGTCTCCTATCTTCCCAAACTTATTCAGGAAGGGAAGAGTGAAGGCGAAGAAATAGATGGCCACCCCCATCGCGAAAGGACGGAAGAATTCCACATCCCTGGTTTTCAGCGTCAAGATGAATAGGGCGGGAAGGATCAGGATGTACTTGTAGCGTTTCAGCTCTTCCCGAAAGAGGTAAGCCGCAGCACCCGCCATGAAATAGGCGACAAGCGACACCCACTTCCCTACCAAGTCGTAGGTGGGCACACCAATGTCATCGGCTGTCCGCTTCAGCCATGTGCCGAGAAGAGAGGTCAGCACAACAACCACCACCGGCCAAACCCGGGAACGCCTCGCATAGAGACAGGCAGCCAACGGCACCATCAGATAGAGAAAGAGTTCCACCTTAATGGTCCATAGGGAGGGATTCACCGCCTCACCCGACAAGACGCCCGGCAAGGAGGGGTGCAGGAAGTTCATCGTGGTGAGATTCGCCACCAAGTATTGGAGCGTCTCGAAGGAGGTGAAGTACTCCCACATCGGCAAACTGGAAAAAAGGGAGAAGAGGGGTACTGCTAAAAGAACCGCCAGCACATAGGCGGGGAATATTCGTTTCGCCCTTTTCAAAAAATATCGTTTCAAGGAGGTGGTGCGACAGTAACTGCGATAAATCAGCAGTCCACTGATGGTGAAGAATCCGCTCACCGCCACGGGAGCGGATACCGGCGAATTCACGAAGGAGACGCCCCTCATAACGTCGTAATGGGCGAAAAAGACCATTAGCGCCAAAAAGAAACGGAGAAAGTCAAAACTGTTTTCCGCTTCTATATCATTGACGATTAACTGCTTGCGTAATTCCATCCTTGGCGCTCTTATTTTATCACTCACAAAGATAACGGAATTGGAGAAGATTTTAGAATTAAGAGTTAAGAAACTTTAGTTCGTGGTAGTCAATTAAGAGTTGGGAGCTAAAGTTAAGAGTTGTAATTGGATATTGTTAATAAATTGTTAGGATACGGTGGATAATCGGTGAAAAATCTATGGGAAAAAGAATGACGCGGCCAAGGGGGTAGTCCCCCGAAAATCGTACATTTGCACGTAAAATTTTTCAGAGATGGCAGAAACGACAGAGAACACAAGGAGACGTAACAAACCGAGCGAAAACGCGATGAGGATGCCTTCCGAATATGCGAAGCTCCCCCCTCAGGCCGTTGAGTTGGAGGAGGCCATATTAGGCGCACTCATGATCGAAAAGGACGCCTTCAGCGTCGTGTGCGACGTGCTGAAGGAGAACTGCTTCTACAAGGAGGCGAACAAGACGATTTTCAAGGCGATCAACACCTTGGCGCAGCTCCAACTGCCCATCGACATGCTCACCGTCTGCGAGCAACTGAAAAAAGAGAAGAAACTCAAAGAGGTGGGCGGCGAATACTACATCGCGCAACTGACCTCGAAGGTCAACTCCTCCGTCCACATCGAATACCACGCACGCATCCTCGCGCAAAAAGCGCTCGCGAGGGAATTGATCTCCTTCGCCACGGAGATCGAAAAGGACGCCTACAATGAGAACTCGGACGTGGACGACCTGGTGCAACGTGCGGAGGGTATGCTGTTCGAGATTGCCACGGGCAGCGCCAAACGCGACTTCACGGAGATCCAGCCTGTCATAAAGGAGGCGATCAAACGCGTGGAGGACGCTTCCAAGCGGTCGGATGGTATGAGCGGTATTCCAAGCGGATTCACCGAACTGGACAAGATGACTTCCGGCTGGCAACGCTCCGACTTGGTCATCATAGCGGCCCGCCCTGCCATGGGTAAGACCGCCTTCGTGCTCTCCATGGCCAGAAACATGGCGGAAGCGGGCAACCCTATCGCCGTGTTCTCCCTTGAAATGGCGAACGTGCAGCTGGTCAACCGTCTGCTCGTGAACGTCTGCGAAATCCCTGGAGAGAAGATTAAGAACGGCAAACTAAGTTCGGAGGATTGGAACAACCTGATGCAACGGTCGAGGAAGTTGGAACAGATGCCCATCTACCTGGACGACTCGGCCGGCCTGTCGGTCATGGAACTCAACACCAAGGCTCGCCGTCTCGTCAAAGAGCACGGCGTGAAGTGCGTCATCATCGACTACCTGCAGTTGATGAACGCCAGCGGCATGAAGTTCGGCAGCCGTGAACAGGAGGTGAGCATGATCTCCCGCTCCCTGAAACAGTTGGCCAAGGAGTTGGACATTCCAATCATCGCCCTCTCCCAGTTGAACCGTTCCGTGGAGAAGAAAGAGGGTGGAGACAAACGTCCGCAGCTCTCCGACCTCCGTGAATCCGGAGCCATCGAGCAGGATGCCGACATGGTGCTCTTCATCCACCGCCCCGAATACTACAAAATAACACAAGACGAGACGGGTGCCTCGCTGAAGGGAATCGCCGAAATCATCATCGCCAAGCATCGTAACGGTGCGACGGGAGATGTGCGCCTACGATTCAGGAACGAGCTGGCAAGGTTCCAGAACCTGGAGGAAGGTTTTGGCGACTATACGGAAGCAGCCTTCGAGAATGCGCCCAGACACACCCTACAATCCAGAATCAACGAGGATGCGCCCACTCCTGCCATGGACACATCCAATCCGTTCGGAGCCATGCCACCATTGGGCGGAGAGGCACCGTTCTAAGACTGCAAGAATGAGCCGGAACCAAGGATCCGTAACCGGAAGAAGGAACGACAACTTATTGTTTTGCGTTTTTGAATAAGATTATGTATTTTTGTGACGGTTTTAATTTTGATGTATATGTGGCATAAATTTCTTCTTTTGACAGCCGCTTGTGGTTTATGTTTATCCCTTTGCGCCCAATCGGCCAAGTCTTCGAATAAGAAGCCCTACACGGATGTGTTCGAGACCCTCTCCAAAACCCCTGCAGGCGGCGGCAAGGTGGTGATTAAGCAAGACCCGAAGATGAAATCGTTGATGCGGAAGAAACTTGCCCTCAACGACGAAAAGGCCTATGTGACCTTCTCCGGTTACCGTGTGCAAGTCTACATGGGTAATCTCCCTAAGAAATCCAAGGTGGAGGCCATGGAGCGTGAGAAGAAGATAAAGGAGAAGTATCCTGATGTCACTTCCTACCTGACGTTCTCTTCCCCTTTCTGGAAACTACGCTTGGGTGATTTCCGTGTGCAGACGGAGGCGATGGTTTTCGCCCAAAACATATTGTCCGAATTTCCTGAAATGACGGGTGAGGTGTTTGTCGTTGATGATGTTGCCCGTGATGTTCGTCTTGAAAAATAGTGAAAATGAACGATGATTTGCTAATAAAACCTTGGGAGGTGGCGAAGTACCCAAGCAAGGAATTGACGGAAAAATTGGTGCCCCTGTATAGGGAAGCGATCACCCTGATCGGTGAGGACGTGGATCGTGAGGGCCTGAAGAAGACCCCCGAGCGTGTCGCTAAAGCCATGCAGTTCATGACCTACGGTTATAAGATAGACCCTCGAGAGGTCTTGGAATCTGCCGTTTTCGAGGAGGATTACCAACAGATGGTCATCGTGAAGGATATCGATTTCTTTTCCCTGTGCGAGCATCACCTATTGCCTTTCTTCGGCAAAGCGCATGTGGCATATATACCTGACAAGAAGATAACCGGACTAAGCAAGATCGCCCGTGTCGTGGAGATCCTCTCCCGCCGTTTGCAGATTCAAGAGCGTCTCACCACTCAAATCAAGGACTGCATCCAGGAGACGTTGAACCCAATGGGTGTCATGGTCGTCATCGAGGCGCAACACATGTGCATGCAAATGCGTGGCGTGGAGAAGATGCATTCCATCACCACCACATCCGACTTCACGGGCGCCTTCAATACGGCTAAGACCCGCGAGGAGTTCATGAACTTGCTGGGCAAGTGATCCGTTTATATTTCCTCCTTTTCCTCTTGCTTCTTGCTTAAGTGCTGGATCCGAAGCAGGATGAGGCATGTGATTCCCAACAATATAATGCTGATGGTCACCATGCCCGGCGTGGCTTTCATGTCGGTCTCGAGAGCCTTCTCAGGACTTGCCGTATAGGCGTAGATGATGGTGACCGCATTGTTCATGAAGTGACAAAAGATTGGGATGATCAGGCTCTTCCCATATACGAAAAGATAGCCTAACAATACCCCGAGTAATAGTCTTGGGAAAAATCCGAAAAATTGCAGATGGATGGCGCTGAAGACGAAGGCGGCAACCCATACGGCCACATGCTCGTTCTTGAGTTTTTGGGCTAAACTCTGTTGTAAGACTCCCCTAAACATCAACTCCTCTCCGATGGCGGGAACGAGTGCGACAACAATCAGATTGGAGATAAGTCCGGGAATGGTGTGCGTGTCCAAAAAAAGCAAGGTTAGCCATTTCGCATCCTCCTCGGATTTCTTCATCCAATCTTCCACTCCCTGAAATACGTCGGGCAAATGCATCCCCTCGTTCAATATGCCCGCAACACTTATGAAAGGATAGGCGACGATGATGGACAGCAACCCGAGGAAGATGATTCTCGGGTCTACCATTTTCAGACGGAAGAATCCTTTTGGATCTGTTCGGGTGAAAAAGATGTAGACAATTGGCGTGAGGATGAATATCCCCGTGGAACTGCATAGTTGTATTACTTTCATAGCTTCCGCACTTCTCCCGTCCCAGCCTGCAATCTTTGTGACCAACAAGCCTATTCCAGAGAAAAGACATGTGAAAAAGATGAGTAGGAAGATGAATAAAATGACTTTCTTCCACAGCGGACTCTCCGCAAACATTCCCTTAAAGGTTATCCCATTCAAATTCATAATCTGACGTATCGTTATCTGTTTTGATGATCTTTTTTACTGTTTCGATGACAAGCCTGCTCTCATACCCTCTGGACAAACCGAAGCGAATCAGTTTGGCGCCTATCTCGTAAGGTTTCCCGGCTTTGATGCCCTTCCGTTTCTTCACGAGCATCTCCTCCAACTGCTCCTCGTAGCCCTCGTCGGGTATTTGTGCGATGGCCTCCTCTATGATGGAGTAAGGGATTTTCCGGTTCCGTAGTTCGAAGGTGATCTTCGTCTTCCCCCAATGGGAGAGATTATGCTTATCCTTGACGAAGAAGCGGGCAAAGCGAGCATCGTCCACGTACCGTTCCCGGATGAGATGGGAGACGATCCTGTCGCCCTCGTCGTTGCCGATGCCCCATCGTTGCAGGCGGTCCCGCACATCCTTCTCGCAAAGTTCCCTTTGGGAGCAGAGCGCCTCCAATTTAGACTTAGCCTGTTCGTATGTTATCTCTTTTTGCATCTCACCATTCTATCTTTTCCTTCCATGTCCTCTCTCACGACAACCTCCTTATATCCATAATCTTCCAACATTTGTTGAATCTCCTTGCCGAACTTTTCGTTGATTTCGAAGTAGAGGAATCCATTGTTCTTCAGGTGGGTGAGGCCATAGTCCGCTATGGCGCGGTAGAAGAGCAACGGGTCGTCCCCTTCGACGAAGAGAGCCGAATGAGGTTCATAGCCCAGCACATTCTCCCGCATCGAAGACTTCTCCGCCTCAGTGATATAAGGCGGGTTGCTCACGATGAAGTCCAGCGGGTCGAACTCCGTCTGGGGGTGCAGGATATCATCTATGATAAAACTCACGTCAGCGCAGAGCCTTTTTGCGTTCCGCATGGCCGTGTTCAGGGCGAGCGGAGAGATGTCGGTCGCATTGGCGTCGAACTGAGCGTTCAGGTATTTCAGGGTGATGGCGATGCATCCGCTGCCCGTCCCGATGTCGAGGAAGGAGCCACCCTTGTCGAAGAAGTCGTCGCATATCCAATCCACCAATTCGGCGGTTTCCGGGCGAGGAATCAGCACGTTACTGTTCACCTCGAAGGTAAGGCCATGGAATTCCCCTTCGCCGAGGATATATTGAATGGGCTCCTTCTTTTTTAGTCTATTCAGGATATCTTCCATTTGAAGTTCCTGTTCTTCAGAAAGATAATCGTGTTTCCCCATGAGCAAGTCCGTCATGCTGCATCCACATATCCGTTGCAGGGCGAAGTAGGCGATGTTCTTCGCCTCCCTCGTGGGGTATAAGCCGTCTAACGACTCCACGATGCGCGTTATCCATGCGTTGTTCATTGGTTTTCCTCCTCTATGTATTCCTGTGAATCATTGGTTGGATTGCTATAGTAACGTGAGAGTATATATCTTTTATAGTAAGAGATGAGCAAGGAGGTGGTCGGCAATGCGATAATGAGCCCGAGAATGCCGAACATCATGCCGAACACGGAGAGGGAGAGCAGTATGACCGCAGCGTTGAGCCCCATTCTCTTACCCATGATCTTAGGCACGAGATACCCGTCTTGGATAGCCTGCACCACGACGAACACGGCGACAAGGGACAACAGCGGAATCCAAGGCGAGTTGCCCGTTTCCGCCGCATGCACAAGCGCCAAGAGGATACAAGGAGGTATGCCAATCACCTGGAGGTAGGGAATAATGTTCAACGTGCCAATGATGAGCCCCATAGTCAGAGCCATAGGCAAATCGATGATGACAAAACCGATGGCGTATAATATGCCCACAGACATGGCGACCAACGCCTGTCCCCTATAGTACTGCTTCATGCCTTCCTCGATGTCCCTATACAACGTCTGTGCGAAAACCCTGTATTTCGGAGGAATCAATGCGCTGAAGTAATGCGTGATCTTCCGATAATCCCTTAAAAAGAAAAAGAGGTATATGCCCGTGATGAGCATGGCGAATAAACTAACCGTGAGATTGAAGGAGCTGGATACTAACGACCAGACGTGAGGAGAGACGCTTTTCACAATGTCGAGAAAATCCTCCCTGTCCATCAACTCGGCGATATTGTAGTCACGGATGAATTTCTGGAGAAAGATTTCCCAACGGTGAGGGATGATACCGTTCTCCTTATGCATGGAATACTCGATCACAAAGTTCTTCAGTTTCATCGCCTCCGCCGCAAATTGCGGTGCGAAAAAGCACACGAGGCCAGTGATGAGGGCCGTCAAAGCCAATAAAGATATGAAAATAGAGACGCTTTTGTTGCCCACCCTTAGTTTTTTTTGCACGAAATAGACGATTGGATATATTAAGTAGGCCAATAGCCAAGCCAGACAGAATGGCACAAGTACAGGACTTAAATACCTGATTAATAATATGATTCCCGTAACAGCGCCGATAATAAGCAGCGTTCTGACGGTTCTATCTAAAGTGAATGGTTTCGAAAAAGGAGTATTCATCGTAAAAAATGGAATCAATTTGATATGTTTGGTAAAGATTTTTTATACCTTTACGCCGTTATTTGCAAATATACAGAGTTTCTCATAAATTCGTGAAGGTTTTGGGGACTGAAAAGAAAAATTTCTAGACAGAGCGTATGGACAGCAAGGATTTGATGAGTCTAATATCAGAAGATGTAAAGGAACTTTCGCTTTTGTGTAGCGGAATGACGGAGATGGTTAGCGTCCCGGTTTCCGTGTTGAGTCTGGCGAAAGGGAAGGCTTCTTCGTTATTGCAGAGAATAGAGATGCTGGAGTCCTGTCAAAAAGAGGAGGCGTCGTCTCGGAAGAGCGATGTGTCCGCCCCGTCGGAGCGTCCTATGGGCGTGACCGAGCAAAAGCAACCTGAGGTGTCGGCGGCGTTTAAGGAGAAGAGAGATGAGCCTTTGGCCTCGCCTGTGGTCGAAGCGACACCTTCCCGCGAATGTGCGAAGGCGGAGGCCAAGCAGAAGAAATGTCTGGATGTGGTGGAAAGCGTTGAATATCAGTCAGAGGAGCCTGCTCCGTCGAAAAAGGAGTCTGCTCCTGAGAAAATTAACCTCGAAACGCAGAAGGGGAAACGAGAAGTGGTCTCCCACCCCGAGGTGAAGGCCAACGCCCATGAGAGTGGCAGTGTTCGGACCGTATTGGATGCTAACCGCTCGTCGAAGCGTGTTGAGAGCCGTTTTGTACAATCTATCAAGAAGGCTATCACATTGAATGACCGCATTCGTTATCTGAACGAATTGTTCGGAGGAGATGCGAATCTAATGAATTCGACCATTGCGGCGTTAGACGCCATGAGTTCTCTGCAGGAGGCGGAGGATTATGTGAAGTGGAATTTCTCGTGGGATGAGGCGGAGGATGCCGTGTCGGACTTCATGAGGTTGCTGGAGGATAGGTTTTCATGAAAAACGTGGGGAAACTTTATCTAGTACCAACTCCAGTGGGTAACCTGGAGGATATGACGCTAAGGGCAGTCAGAATATTGAAGGAAGTGGATTTGATCCTGGCGGAAGATACAAGAACAACTAGCGTGTTGCTCAAACATTTTGAAATAGAGAAAAAGATGCTTTCTCACCACAAATTCAACGAGCATCAGACAACTGACGCTGTGATTGAACGGTTGAAAGGGGGAGAAACAATCGCATTGGTCTCCGATGCGGGGACACCGGCGATCTCGGATCCGGGATTTCTATTGGTGCGCGCATGCGTGGAGGCGGACATAGAAGTGGAATGCCTGCCGGGACCGACAGCCTTCGTGCCCGCTTTGGTCGATTCGGGCCTACCGAATGACCGCTTCTGTTTCGAGGGTTTCCTGCCCCAGAAAAAGGGCAGGCAGACTAAATTAAGGGAATTGGCGGAAGAACGCCGTACAATGATTGTATATGAGTCTCCTTTCCGTTTGGTGAAGACTTTGGAACAATTTATGGAAGTGATGGGACCACAACGACGCGTTTCGGTCTCCCGAGAGATATCTAAACTGCACGAACAGACCGTCAGAGGCACGGCCGAAGAGGTGCGGGACTACTTCAAAGAACACGAACCCAAAGGGGAAATCGTGATTATCCTGGCCGGAAAGCCTAACGATAAAAACACGAATGTTGAAGAGTAATTATTTTTATTATAAATTTAAATTAAAACAGAAATGAAAAAAGTAGTTTTAGGTGCATTCGTTGCACTTTTCGCAGTGTCTTGTAACCAAGACAAGATTGACGCTTTGACGCAACAAGTGGATTCACTCCAACAAGTGAACGACATGAACGAGCAGAAGATGAACAGCTATTTCGCTCTCATCACTGAGGTTCAATCTAACTTGAGAAACATTAAGCAAACCGAGTTGGGCATCTTGGATGAGGCTCAAGGTTCTGAGGGTGTTAACTCTGACAGCAAGCAGAAGATCCAACAAGACTTCGAGTCTATCCACCGCGCTTTCCAAGACAGCCGTACTAAGCTCGACTCTATGGAGAACGCTTTGAAGAAGGCTGAAGGCAAGCTCCCTTACTTGCGTGGTTTGGTTGCTGGTTTGCAAAAGGATTTGAAGGCTAGCGAGAAGACCATCAAGGATTTGAAGGCTCAATTGGACGAGAAGAACATCAAGATCGCTTCTTTGGACAGCACTGTTGCTAGCATCGCCGCAATGAGGGATTCTATCAACGAGGTTAACAACGCCAACATGGCCGCTATCCAACAACAAGACGAGGAGTTGAATACGGCTTACTACTTCTTGGCTAACAAGAAGACCTTGAAGGAGAAAGGCTTGAAGAACTTGCAAGGCGCTACTATCAACGAGAGCCTTTGCACGAAGGTTGATATCCGTGAGTTCAAGGAGTTGCCTCTCGGCGCTAAGAAGGCTGTCATCTTGACAAACCACCCTACAAACTCTTACTCTTTGGTTAAGTCTCCTGGCGATGACAAGAACTTGATCTTGAAGATTACTAACTACAAGACTTTCTGGTCAGTTTCTAAGAAGTTGGTCATCCAAGTTAAGTAATTAACATCTTAACGATAAAGAAGAGCCGTTCGACAACCGAACGGCTCTTTCTTTTTTACCTATATTATCCTTACGTCGGACTTCAATAAACTAAGGCCATCACCATGGATTTCACTCCAACGATGATGGCCTTTTCTATTATCGCACAGGGCTTATCGCAGCCCGTCAGCTTGTCTGTATCACTTCTGCAAGTACTCGTCCATCGACTTAGCGGCCGCTCTTCCGTCTCCCATCGCAAGGATAACCGTAGCGCCACCACGCACGATGTCACCTCCCGCGAATATCATCGGAATAGAGGATTGCATGCCCTCATTGACAACGATCGTCCCCTTAGGACTCACCTCCAATCCACTCACGCTATGAGGCACGATAGGGTTAGGAGAGACTCCGATGCTGACTACCACAACATCAACAGGCACCTCGATAATCTTGCCCTCAACCGGCACCGGACTACGACGTCCAGAAGCATCCGGCTCGCCCAATTCCATGACCTGAAGGCGCATCGTCTTCACCCTACCCTTCTCGTCTCCAAGATACTCGATCGGGTTGTGAAGCGTCATGAACTCAACACCCTCCTCCTTGGCATGTTTCACCTCTTCCACACGCGCAGGCATCTCCTCTTCCGAACGACGATATACAATCATCGCCCTATCCGCACCCATACGCAATGCGGTACGGACTGAATCCATGGCAGTGTTGCCACCACCAATCACAGCCACATTCTTACCCTTCAACACAGGGGTGTCGCTCTCCTCGCTGGAAGCATCCATCAAGTTGACACGGGTAAGGTATTCGTTAGAGGACATCACACCTATCAGGTTCTCTCCCGGGATGTTCATGAAGCGAGGAAGGCCAGCGCCACTGGCAACGAATACGCCCTTGTAGCCATCCGCCTTCAAATCGTCCATGGAGATAGTCTTGCCCACGATACAATCCTTGACGAACTCAACACCCATGCCACGGAGACTTTCAATCTCCACATCCACGATATGATTAGGTAAACGGAACTCTGGAATACCATACTTCAACACGCCGCCAATCTCGTGCAACGCCTCGAAGACCGTCACCGAATAACCCTTCTTCGCCATGTCGCCCGCAAAAGAGAGACCAGCAGGTCCGGAACCGACAACCGCCACCTTCACACCATTCTTAGCCGCAATCTCAGGCACGGAGACATGACCGCTCTCACGCTCATAATCCGCGGCGAAACGCTCCAAATAGCCGATGGCAACCGGTTCTTTCTTCAATTTCAGCTTATAGGTACATTGAGACTCACACTGTTTCTCCTGCGGACACACACGTCCACACACAGCAGGCAAAGCGCTCGTCTGCTTAAGTATCTTAGCAGCCTCGAGAATCTCTCCCCGCTCAATGTTCTTGATAAATCCAGGGATATTAATGGAGACCGGGCAACCCGTCATACAAGTCGGGTTAGGGCAATCCAAGCAACGCTTAGACTCCTGCAACGCCTGTTCCATCGTAAGGCCCTGATTCACCTCATCGCGCGTGCGAGCGCGGAAATGAGCGTTCAACTCATTCATGTGGATGCGGGGAATCTGCACCCTTTCGCTATTCTTAGTGGCTTTGCGCAATTCCTCGCGCCACGCCGCATTTCTATCTTCAGCCATAATAAATTAATATATCGTCCTACTATTTCTTTCCAAATTTATTCGCTAGGTCAGCCTGCTCAATCTCCTTGTATGCACCCATACGCATCAGCATCTCATCGAAATCGACCTGATGGGCGTCGAACTCTGGTCCGTCCACACAGACGAACTTGGTCTTTCCTCCGACCGTGAGGCGACAAGCGCCACACATGCCCGTTCCATCGACCATGATCGTATTCAGGGAAGCCACAGTAGGCAGATTATACTTCTTCGTCAGCAAGGAGACGAACTTCATCATGATGGCAGGACCAATGGTGACACACAGATCCACCTTCTCCCGGTTGATGATCTCCTCGACGCCTTGCGTCACAAGGCCCTTCTTCCCGGCGGAACCGTCATCCGTCATGATGATCACCTCGTCGGAGGACTCGCGCATCTCCTTCTCCAGGATGATCAAATCCTTGTTGCGGGCAGCTAACACCGTGACGACACGATTGCCCGCAGCCTTAAGCGATTTAACGATTGGCAATAACGGAGCGACACCGACGCCACCTCCCGCGCAAACGACCGTACCGAACTTCTCGATATGGGTCGCCTTGCCCAACGGACCAACCACATCCGTAATCTCATCACCAACATTCAATGCGCAAAGTCTTGTTGTTGAGACTCCTATTTTTTGCGCAACAAGCGTAATCGTACCTTTCTCCACATTCGCATCCGCAATGGTTAACGGGATACGCTCTCCCTTTTCTCCAACACGCACGATCACAAAATGACCCGCTTTTCGGGACTTCGCGATCAGAGGCGCCTCGACCTCAAGTTTGACCACATTCTCCGAAAAGTATTCCTTACCGACTATCTTATTCATTTATCACAAAAATTAGTTCTCGCAAATTTACGTTAATTATCGATTAATATACAATTTTATTACCCATGTTTTTCCTTAAAAAAATCATTTCGTGACATCTTCCCTCACGTTGAAAACGTATGGCATTATCGTATACCTTTTCCGCGACACGAAAACATCGAAGGCAGGCATCATATAATCCCCTGGCTGCTCCGCCACCAAACGGAACGTATAGGTATAGCTACTACCGCTCTGGTCCATGGTCATACCCACCCTCGGACGTTCCGTCAGGGCGGTGAACTGATCCAGGCAAATCTCCGGGTTCACGTCGAAACGGAACTTGGAGGTGATGACGAACTCGAAAGGTTTGCCTGCAGTCGGTTTCACAGGGACCAATTTCAGACTATAGTCGCGCAACTCCTCGTAAAGAGGCAGAACGTAAATCGTATCGGAGGGTGAAGTCACCCGTTTCCCGTTCACCTTGGCATCAGCCGGCGGAATCACACACAGTCCCGTGCCTATCGGCGTGATGAAGAAACTATACCCCTTCATATCCAACTCAACCCGCTTACCATCCACCCAAGGACGGTCTTTGGCGGCATAAGGAAGCGACTCCGCCCCCACCTTGAACTTAGTGTTGTCGAACTGAGGGGCCTTGAAATCCTTCACACCCGACTCGGACGCATAGAAGATGCGGAACTCCTGGCCAATCCGCACTGTATCTTTCGCATATTTCACCAGATAAAAGCCATTGACACCCACCGCAGTCTGGGCGGAAAGAGTACCCACACATAAAAAGGGCGCCACAATCATAGATAGGAAAAATGTTCTCATAGGCTATAAGATTTAAATGATTAGGTGTAATAAATATAAAGAAAACACGGGGGAAAAGCAAACAAATAGCAACAAAAAAAAGTGGGCTCACCTTTCGGCAAGCCCACCTGATCATAGGTATGTGTGGTTCAATTATTTGTTGATAATGAACTTAACTACCGCACGTCTGTTCAACTCACGACCCGTCTCCGAAACGTTCGAAGCGACAGGCTCATGGTATGACTTGGAAGTCGTGACGATGCTCTCCTTCGGACAACCCGCCTTGATCAACGGAACGATCAAACTGTTCGCGCGAGCAACACCCAATTTATCGTTACGCTCCTCCGTACCCAACGTACAAGTGTGTCCGTCGACCTCCAATTTAACGTTAGGATACTTCTTCATGAACTGAGCGACAACTTGGATACCGTTGTTCAAAGTCTTAGACTTGTTGAGACGAGCGGAACCGAGCTTGAAGTGAACTGTGTTATTGATATCACCCAATGCGTCCTTAGCGCGTCTGAAGTCTTCCGGATCGATTTGGATATTAGCCGCCTTCGTGCTATCCAAGATTGCGGAAGAATCGGCAGGTTCAACCATAGGAACCATTGGAAGAGGCTCCTCCAACAATGTGGAGTCGAGAGGAAGCTCTGGCTTTTTGCCGAACGGCAAAGTAATACCGATTTTCACACCCGCGGCCAAAAAATTAGCCTTGTCCACGGCAGATGAGTTCAAGACTCCTTTGTAACCGTTCTGGAAATCATCACGAATGGCACCTAAATCAGAAACGTGTTCCTTGGCCATATCGGTGATGCCATAGTTGAAATACACACCGGCATAGCCCCAAAGTTTTTCAGTGAACTTGATGTTCAATCCATACTCCGCATAAACGCCTAAAACAGGCTTCGTGTCGATACCGTCCTTATAGCGAGGAGAGTTGTCGTAGAAACCATGATGTGGCAATTGAGAGAAGGTCACATTATCCTCCGGATAGTAGCCTGTGAGCTCGTACGAACCCTCTTGGATTTCGAAACGGGAGTGGAGCGGCATGATGAGCTTAGCGCCCAAACCAGCCACCATACCCAAGCGATAGGTGAAATCCGTGCGGAAATACACGCCTAACGGAATCTCCAAAGCGAAGACACGCTGACGTTCCTCCCAACCATTGAAGGAGAAACTGCAATCGAACTTCTCCTTGTTGTACTTGTCGTACTCGCTCGTGGTCTCCACCCCATCCAAACAGGATGTGGCGGCATAATACGACACGTCCGCACCTGAGCCGATACCCCAGTTTCCATCACGGAAGAAGTGCATATACCTTGCGCTGAACGTCGCGCCTGCGGAAAGTTTACCCTCTCCGAAGCACTTACCCAATTCATTCTTGGTAGGGAGCTTAGGCTCGTGTTTCAAGGAGTGCAGGCCACCGCCCACACTCACTGTAACCAGTTCGCTCTGTCCGAAAACCAAGGACACGAGGGAAAGCCCCACCAGAACTAAACCAACTCTTTTCATATCTATTTCTTTTTATAATCTACGTTAATAAGTTCCCGCATTCACAATCATGGTTTAACCAAAATCTTGCAATTAGCACTGAGACCGTTCTCGACAGTCACAACAGCGACGTAGTCACCGATTGGCAATTTGAGTACATTCTTCTCCTCTATGCCATCGATATCCTTGTACTTCACGACACCGTCGACAGAGTATACAACCAACTTAGCCTTGCTCAACTGATCTCTGTTGAGACCATAAACATGGATTGTGAACTCCTTGTTAGCTACAGCAGGAACTGGATATGCCGAGATGGAGAACTCAGGCAACAACAATTCGAAGTCCTTACCGCAGACATGGAGCGTGTCGCCATAGATGGTCACGACATCCAGGGAGTAAGTACCCTCCACACCGGTAAGTACGGAGACATATTGGGAAGTCTCGCCCTCCATTTTCTCGTTGTTGTGGTACCATTGATAAGCGACGAACAAGCTGTCAGGGTTACTGCATACAAGCACATCGTTCCACTTGCGTTTAAGAGCGCCTGAACCCATGCTGACGTAGAACTTAATTCTAATCACCTGACTTGACATGCCCTCACCGAAGAGCTGCACATTAGCGTGGTAAGTGCCTGCCTGGATGTTTTCAGGGATGCTGAAGCGAACAACGCCATCCTCATCCAAATTAGCACTGACATCTTCGAAGCCTGCTGCCGCCGTCAACGAATCGAACGTCACAGCATACTTCTCAGGCGCGCCAGACGTGTAGAACCTTACGTTCGCCACATCACCCTGGCAGAACCAGAGACCACCCTTGACAAGCACCTTCACACTGTCAGTAATGGCAGGAGTGATAGCGGTAGTGTCCGTCACAGTAGTAGTGTCCACCACAGTCGCATGGCCAGGGATGTTGTCCTCACCACCATGACCACTCTCACCACCGGAAACCTCTACACTATCGATGACGATAGGTCTGCCCGAAGCGGAGACTGACACATGGAAGAGAATATCACAACCAGAGCTTTCCACTACCGTAGTATCGTAATTGTAGACACCATAAGCGGCGTCAATTACCTTCAATCCATAGAAATCGATTGACTGACCCACCGCGATGGTCGTATCGACATAGACCGTATCCGGATGAGAAATTCGCAAGTCAAGCGCTATGATGGAATCACAACCCGCAGCCGTCGGAATCGTATCGAAGTAGAGACCATTAGCCGTGAAGTTCCTACCAGCCCAATCATACGACTCACAAGCGGAAACGACTGCCGTATCGCCGTAAATCGGTTGGTTAGAAATCGTCAGATTGAGGATCGCGACAGAATCACACCCGGAGACTGAAGATGAGAGCGTATCCTTATAGATACCTGATTCGGTCAACGTTCTGCCATTCCACTCGTAGGAGTGACAAGCGAATGCGGAAGCCGTATCACCCGAGAAAGCAGGTGTCACATGCAACGTAATCGTATAGAAGATATCACATCCGTTATCATCTGGCATTACAAGAACAGTATCACCGAGGATCTCGTGACCTCTAAAGTTGCCAGGCAAGCCTTCGCAAGTATTCATCGCCACATTGATGTTCGTAGGTTCGTACGTAAGAACCAAGGTGACGATGGAATCACAGCCTAACGAAGATGCCAACGTGTCGGAGAAGACACCACCCTCAGTATACGTCTGACCATGCCATACATAGTTGCCACAACTAAACGAATCATAAACCGTATCAACGCTGACAGGAGCGATGATCAAGTCCAATGTCGAGATGGAGTCGCATCCCGCAACAGACTTCAACGTATCTGAATAGATTCCGCTGGCGGTATATTCAACATTGTTCCATACGAACGATCCACAAGCGATTTGCGCGATCGTATCACGTTTGACGGAAGAGATGTTCAACTTAACCGTCACGACAGAGTCGCAACCTGCCACATTCGTAAGAGTGAAGATCGTATCAGAAGAGATGGAAGCGTCACCCAAAGTGATAGGGAGATCCGCCTCACATACGTTCAATACTGTATCCACCTTAGATGGTTCGAGAATGGTCAAATTCAATGTGTAGACAGAGTCACATGCGGCTGAGTTGCTCAAATTGAAGACAGCCGTAGTGTTGTTGGACGTGTAGGTTTGTCCATCACGCCATACATAACTGCCGCAAGCGACCACCGTATCGGTAGAGAAGAAGGACTTATCCACATGAACCTTCAACAGCGTACTACCGACATGCGCCGTGTCACCATCAGCATTGAACGTGGCCCCGTGCCAAGAGAATGGCAACTCACCGGCACAAACAAAGGTGTCACGGATGATTGAATAGAAGATAGAATCATCAGCCTTCTTGTCACGGTCGATTTGGTAAACCTTATCGCAGACATCGCTCTCGTTACCAGCCTCATCAGACACCTTCCAAGAAATGACGATTGAATCACCCTTGTATGCATTCAAAGTGAAGGTGGTATCGCCTACAAAGGTGGAGAATCCTGTGCCATTCACATTCCACTGAACATTGAGGTCCGAAGTGCCCGTACAGTTATCGGACATCTTGGTGCGGATAGAGTCGGCGGCAAGCGAGAAGGTTACATCGCCAGAAATCGTATCAACCACGCTGTAGACACTCGTCCAAGACTCACACGACTCGACGAACTCAGGAGCCGTCTTGTCAACGACAGAAACAGCTTGGGAAACAGTAACGCTGTCCAATTTGCCGATCGCATCGGAGAGGATCACTCTCCAATAAATCGTGTCACCGTTAGCTACATTAGCGGTAGCGGCGTCATCCACATGCGTCCAAGAGATTGAGTCAGTACTGAACCAATAATCAGCCTTAGCCGCATCATCGCAATACTGATAAGCTGGTACATGTGCATTCAACTCAAGATCCGCCTTGCAAGCATCGCCTGCGGCAAGTTCGAGCGCATCTGGTTGACTGATGGATGCCTTCTTCACGGTGAGGTTCACATTCACGATAGAATCACAACCCTTAGCAGTTTGGAAGGTATCTGAGATAACAGCATCATCAATGTAGTCACGTCCATTCCATGAGAAACGTCCGCAAACCGTTGTGTCAATGGAGACGATCGGCAACTGGTTCATCGTGAGATCCAGTCTCACCACAGAATCACAGCCGCAAGAGGCGGTCTTCAGCGAATCTGTATAAATACCAGTCTGACGATAGATGTTACCCCTCCATGTATAAACGGAATCGCAAGTAGCAGCCACGAATGTTGTATCGTAAGCAGGATTGATCACCACCTTCACGTTAACGATGGAATCGCAGCCTGCCGCATTCACAGAAGAGATTGTAGTATCACCCTTCAACTCCAACGCACCCAACTTGATAGGCTGGTTCGCACACACATACAACGTAGTGTCAACTGTTGTGGAGTGGAGGATTGTCAAATCGATAGAAGCGACAGAGTCACAGTTGGAAACCATGGACAAACGTCTTGCGGAATAGATACCCGATGTCTTATAAATACCATCAAGGTGTTCATCATTCACCAACCAAGCGTATGAGTCACAAACGGTAACCGGAACCGTATCGCCATAAACTGTCTTCGTGACGTTCAGGGAAAGAATCACCACAGAATCGCAGCCTGCCGCATTCTTTTTGGACTCGAAGTAATAAGGGAGCATCCTGGCGTTGTCCACAACGACTCTGGCCCCTGACTTCAGAGCAAGCGCAGTCTCAAACGTGTAATCCACCTTAGGCTGGTCGACAACCACAGACTCAGTGAACATCACGCCGTTCCATTCGAAGGAATCGCAAGCGGCAATCTCCTCAACGAAATAGTTTGGCTTGTTCAGCTTAAGATCCAGATATACTGTAGAATCGCAAGACAATACGTTTTGCAGATGAATTGTATCCTTCGCGCTCTCCGTATAGGTTCTTCCGTTCCATTCGAAAGAGAGGCCACAAGCATCGACGCTCTCCGTCACCGGTTTGGAAGCAGAGTTGATTTGGAGGTTCACCACCACTGTGCTATCACCCCCAACACTGTTCTTCAGAACGATAGAGGTGTCTCCATACAATGCATAGTCTACCGAACCGATAGTCACATGGTAAGGCAAATCAGCCAAACATACGGCATCATTGATAACCGTCTCGTCGGAAGAAGCCAGCAAAGTGACATGGAAATTCAGGATAGAATCACAACCATTCGCATTCTTTATGTAAGAGAGAACACTTGGATAAACACCTAACCTTTCATTATAAAGAGGGTTCAATCTGTAAGAACCATCCGGCATAATCGTATCCATCACATCTGGATGGAATCCCTCAACACGATAGTTTGCATACTCGGAAGCGGAAAGTCTCTCCGTAATGATTGACTCAGTCTTCTCCAAAACGGTCAGATCCAAGACATGGATAGCAGAGTCGCAGTTGGCGGAATTAGCATAACGGAGCGTATCCGAATAGAAGCCGGAACGAGTATATTTCTCACCCGTCACATCCCAAGCGAAACTGTCACACACAATTTCCTGAACCGTGTCACGTTTCACATCGTAAACAAAATATCTAATGATTGTCGTGGAATCGCAACCCGTCAACAAAGACGGTATTGTATACTCATAGGTCGCTGACTGATTCACAGGAATACCATTCCATGTAGTAGGGCCACATGATGTCTCAGGGGCAAGATAAACGACCACCTTGTTATTTATCTTCACATGGAGCGTCACGATAGAATCTCCCTTCACTGCAACATCACGAGGAGAGCCAGCGCTTCCGACAGCCACAAGCGTATCATAAGTGTAAGCGAACGTCCATGTTGTATCTTGGTTCGTCACATAACGCACGTTTCCATACTGGTAAGAGAAGGTTTCGCATGCAACCTCATCCACCTCCACATACTTCGTCGGGATAATGTGAAGCGACAAGAATGTTGCGCTATCACAACCACTGTTAGAAATGAAAGGTCCATGTCCCACAGTGTCCGAATATTCACCGCTGACAGAGTATACGAGACCGTTCCTCCACTCCACCGAATCCTTGGCGAAGATAGTGTCATATATGAATTTACTAGGTGCGTAATTCACGCGGATGTTCACAATGGAATCACAACCCTTCACCGTACGAGTCGCATATACGGTATCCTTCACGGACCAACCGTCAGCAACCAGTACAATGCCTTGACTGGTCGTGTAGGTCTTCCTCGTACCATCATCTACGAAGTCACTCTCACACAAGCTGAGAGTCTCCTTCGTGCGAATCGAGTGGTTCACCTTCACATTCAATGTGGTGATGGAGTCGCAACCCGTCACTTTAGAAACGGTGTCGAAGGTAGCGACATTGTTATCCGCATAGTACCAATTGCCGTGCCAGAAGACAGAGTCACAATACTCGCCCATATCCTCCACCGCATAAACGGCATGGTTAACTTTCAGTTTCAACGTGACGATTGAATCGCAACCCGCAACATTTCGGAAGTTCTTCGAGAAGGTCGTGTCCTCCGTGAAAGTTTCTCCCCAATTCGTGTACGATTCGCACACCGTCGTATCGATGATTGTTGGCTCGGACGCCTCCAAAATATTCAATTTCAAATTAATGGTGCTATCACAACCCACGCCATTCTCGATAACAAAGGTGGTATCGCTTTGTGGATTGTAAACAACCAAATGATTCCGCTGACTGAATGTGTAAGGGAAGTCCATCCTACAAACTGAGACCTCCTCAGAATAGGAAGTCGCCTCACGTATATCCAATTTGAACGTGATGATCGTATCACCCATTCCATATCTTGAGAAAGTAAACGTCGTATCCGAAACGATCAGTTTAGAAGCGGTGTCCCCACTATAGGAGAACGTCGGTTTAAACCGATAAGGCAACTCACTCCTACACAAAGAGACGGTCTCACTACCATAAGATGGTTGATAAATGGTCAGGTTCAGGACATCGATGGAATCGCAACCATTCACGCTCTTCAGGTCACTCACATATTGCCCTGACTTGGTATATTTGGCACCATTGACGCTCCAAACATACTCATTAGCGACAGCCACCTCCATCGTGTCATAGTGCGAATATCCGACCGTCAACTTCAACGTCACGACAGAGTCACAACCCGTAACGGACTTCAATGTCTTCGTATAGGATCCTGAAGCGACATATTGCGTACCGATCCAATTGAACGAATCACATGCGGTAACAACCATCTCTTCGTTATACACGTCATTAATAGTGAGATTCAACGTATAGATGCTGTCACAACCCGTCGGATTATAAACCGTATCCCTGAAGACACCAGAATAGTTGTACGTCTTACCATTGAATTGGAATACGCCGCAAGACGTCTCGGTAATGGTACGGTAGTAAGATGAATCAGCAAAAACCTTCAAGAGGGTATAACCCACATGAGCGGTATCTCCATCCTGACGGAAGGTACGTCCGTACCACGTCAGCGGGAAGCTACTGGTACAAACCACAGTATCACGGATGATCGCATACGGATCATTATGTTCATCTACCGTATCTTTCTTAATCTCATATTTCACGATGCAAGGCGCACTCACAAGACCTGCCTCGTCCTTCACTTCCCAAGCATACTCCTCGAACGGGTTCGTATAGGCGTTCAAGGTCAGCGTATAGTCATCGCCGAATTCGCCGAACGTTTCGCCCGATCCAGCATTCCACAACACTCCCAAATTAGCTGGTGCGGTGCAATTGTCTTCTGATGCGTTCTGGATTGTGGAAGGAGAAAGAGTCACCTGCACATTACCAGATATTTTCTCACTTGAAGGAAGTGCGAAGACATGTTCCATCTCGCCACAACGAACGATGGCAGGAGCTGTTTTGTCCGTAACATGGGCAGGCTGATTGTAGAAGACAGAATCAACCGCATGTGATGTGCCCTGCAAGAAGAGCAATCCCCTCCATGCGATTACATCGCCATCCATAACCTCCGTTTTTGAACCAGCGGCCAATTTCACCCATGCGCCCTTATCGTTGACACGATAATAGTAGTCCACACGGTCAATGTCCTCCGCGCAATAACTATAACCAGGTTGCGCGTCGGCCAAAGAAACGGTAGCTTTGCAATTCTCGTCGGCGTCGGCATAGATGTCGTCCACATCCTCGAATGCAAGGTCACGGTTCATGTGAGCCTCGAACGTAATGGTGTCAGGGCATACACCGCCATCCCCAGCGATCACATAATGATAAGAGTCGATCTCTTTAGGGGTTTTCTTCACGGTGATAGAATTACCGGAAGCCAGCAAGGCACCATTTTCATCATACCAGTTCCTCTCCGACCACACTTCACCCGGATCATATTCGAACTTCACATTCACACCTGGGCAAGCCACCTTCACTTTATCTGCGGAGATGACACCCAAGTCAGGATAATAACTTATTGAGAAACCGTATGCCACACCATAGACACCCTCCTTACACTCTACCGGAGGATAACGTTTCTCCTCGTCTGTGATAGTTGGATCATTGTATGATGCGTTGTAATGATTTACGATCTGTTGGATACGGGTCTTAGACCTCGCCAAGATCGCACGGCACTCAGCACCCGAAGGGAAGGTCGTCAAATCAACCTTGTAGCTAAATTGCTCGAGATATGGGTCGGTGCCATCAATGAAGTTTTTCCAAATCGTATCACCCTTCTCACGATACTGATAGAGGTAATAGTATGGAGAGATGAAGTAATCATCCGCAACCGTACCATCTTTCATGATCGCATAGATGGTGAAGTCAGAAGAGTCGGTACCGCAGATTTCCACATTCTGTTTCTCGTTCACGAACGAAGGATTGTCGGAAATAGCCATATCCGGGCAACAAGCCGTGATGGTGATGTCATCGAACATCATATCGTTACCATAACCACCATTACTGTTGTTCACCAAGACCACACGATAAGTCTTGCCAGCGTCCGCCAAGAATTTAGCGGAGAGGTTAGACCAATAAGTGTCCACATTCGGATCGCTGTCATAGTCGTGCAGACGGCTCAGCATCTCTCCTGAATAAGCACTCTGAAGCAATTTTTCAGTCGCCCCGTTCACCTCATAGATGTCAAGGCGGACATTCGCATTGATCAGCGTAACGTTATTCGTCCATGTCGCTTTATCCCACATGTTGAGGTTTGCGATATAAGATGAGAAAATCACCAATGAGGAGTCACACTCCACACTGAAATCGCGCTGATATATTCTCGTATTTTTGGAATCTTCCTCACAGTTCACCACCAACATACCGCCGGTACCATTTCCCGTCGTGTGGTCTTTTTGCTCGCCGAACTGATCTTGATCCCACCAAGAATGTCTTGAATTAGGCACAATGGAGTAATATCCGTCATCAGTATGCCATGAGCGTTGAGAAGCGAAATACTCATGTCCCCGCAAAGCATTGTTAAAATCAGGAACCGCCATTGCGCCTCTATTGGTATTATACCCCACATTGTAGTCCGTATTATTGTATCGATAACTACTAATCGTCTTAGTGAGTCCATCCGCCGCATCCACATAGGTATAAGTATATGTGTCGTTTGCGTATCTGAACGTTCCGAAATCATCATGCCAAATCAACTGGCTTTTCTTTCCCGTACACTTGTAAATAGGACGAAGGATGAAAGTAGTATCCTTCTTAACTGCGGTACCCGTACCTATTTGGTAGGTATAAGACAGGATGAATTCATACGCATCATCCACCTTGCAATCGATTTTGTAATTGTTCACCTCACTCGGGTCATACGTCACATCCGCCTCGCCTGGACGTTGCAGCAACCTACGAGTTAAAGAGAAAGCCGTAATCCTCGCATCGTTCACACGCTCAAGACCGAATGAGAAAGTGGAGCCATAAACCGCCTCAAACGCATAATGGGTCACTACTCTGTCATAGCCGGAAGCGACAAACTTCACAGATGGAGCGGCGAACTGAAGCACCGGCGCATTAGCCGTACAGAGCACCTCCGACGTGTTCGCCTTCTTTACGATATTCAAACGATAGTAAGGAGTCTCTTTG
Organism: Bacteroidales bacterium UBA1181; assembly: GCA_002310215.1. Taxonomy (GTDB): domain Bacteria; phylum Bacteroidota; class Bacteroidia; order Bacteroidales; family Paludibacteraceae; genus UBA1181. The sequence continues at coordinate 4,585 of DBYR01000025.1, read as the reverse complement.
GAAACAGACTCAATCACATAACGGTTGGAGGTCGCATCCTTACCGATGTTACTCCAAGTCCTTCCGTCCGAACTACTTTGCCACTGATAAGAGATGGACATGTTATTGAACTCAGAGCTGATGTTATCCACCTCCAATACGATTTTCTCACCATATATGATGTCAGTGGACTTGCTTGCTTTTATCACGGCGCAGAATTGGTACTCGTAAGCACCCATATCGATCTTCGAACCCAACACACGTTCTTTGCCCGCCAAATCCAACTCCTCCGAATTGAACGAATTGTCTCCTGCGTCCACACAATCGGAGGACTCCAAAAGAGCGTAATTTCCTTGGCTCGCATTCACGAAACCAGGATCCGTGGTATCATAATAGGATTTCTGGATGTTTCTTGTCGGCATATTATCATCCAACTCCACATTCACATTCCTCGTAACATTGGAGCTGCTATGCGTATTCAGGCAAACCAACGAATTAAGCACCAAACTATGCGAATCGGAAGATGTCAACGCATAGGCATACGATGTACTTCTGGAATTACCACTCAATCTATTTCCCGCAACAGTACAGTTGACGATTTTACCACCCTGCAAAAGCACAATATATGCATATCGAGTTGAACTATTTCCTGTGGCAGTATTCCCATAAACCAACGAATTGACCATCGTACCATTCGCAGTCACCCTGACAATCGCATTGTTCGGAACATTGGCGCCTGTGGCCGTATTACCCGTAACAATACCACCGACCAACGTTCCCTCAATCACGAGGGCAGGGCCACTGGCACTTTGGGTAATAATCGTCTCATCATCCATCGTCACCTTGTTCCCCGTAGAGACAAGGATAAAGGATGTGGTGGACGAACTGGTACCATTTGCGTCGAATGTCAGATTCGACACATTCACATCCGCGCCGAAAGTGATACGAGCATTACTACTCCTCCTCGTAACGGTATATCCGTTACCCAAAATAGTCACCGATTTGTTCACAGTAACAGACGAAGTCAGGGTGGAGTTTCCCGTCAACGAGATCGTATCCCCGACTGAACATTCGTCAAGCGCACTTTGGATGTTGCCAAAACTAGACAACGAGACTGTCGCAGGGAAAGCCTCGAAAATCCAACCAAGCAACATCGACACAATCAATAAGATTGTTCTCGACATTCGATTTTTTGCAGTCATGAATTTAAAATATTAATTATAATTTAGTTAATTCAACGTTTCAGATTAAATTTTCATACACTAATCAACAACACAGACCCTCATATTGCGAAATTTAACGAAAAATTCAGCGCAAATTTACAAAATTTAAGGATAATACCACAATACGAGACGTAAAAAATTTTGGAGAACCTAAATATTTTAAATTAATCAAAAGAAATGCAAAGTTGTCGAACAGGAGAGTAGCCAAGATAAAAAAGAGCAGTTATGATAAAAAAAGCGGGGCGATAAAAATCGCCCCGCCTCACAAAATCGGAAACCCGATTATTTCTTGATAAATTTACCCGTAATAGACTTGTTGACGATAATGACATACTCGCCAGCAGCCAACTTAGATACGTTCACCATGCCATCTACAACAGGGAAAGAAGCAACCTTTCCGTTGAGGGAAACGATATCCACCGTTTCAATATCCTCTATGCCGGAGAAGGAAATCTGGTTCTGTACAGGATTAGGATATACGCTCAGAGACTTGCTATCTCCGCTAACATTCGCCACACTCGTCGTCCAATTCACTGCAAGGGTTAAATTATCCACCAAATAACCAGCGAACTTGTTCTGCTTGAAATAGATGGAGATAGCCTTCGCACCGGCAGGAATGGTAAGCGTATTAGCCTCAGGAGTATAAACCATCCTCAAAACAGAATCACCGAACAACTTCGTCTCTTCTGTCTGATTGTCGAATTTATAATAGATAGGCAAATCAGTCTGATTATCCTTCAACAAGCCATCATAATATTTCTGTACCGCCTTCACCACGCAAGAGACTTTCAATTGGTCTCCCTCATACTTCTCAGGGAGCGGAATATTCTCGAAGCCCGTATATGCGCCAGTCGGCACTTTGTTAAATTCCTTATTACCCACCAACAAACCATGGAAAAGTTCAGGAGAGAGATAACCTGATCCGTCACTTCCTGTATAATTTGCCGTGTCGTTTTCGTAGAGCATCATCTGCGCTACCGCGAGATAATTTCTTTTCCCCGTTTTTGAATTCACCTCCGTGTCATCATAATTATATTGGGTAAGCACCTTCCCATCCTGGAAATAGGTCAAATAGGCAGCCGTGGCGGCCTTCATGTCGTTTGGATCATCCGTCAAAGTATCAGAGATCATAACCGTAGGTGCCTCTGACCAAATGTCAGGGAAGTCGAAAGAAGCGCCAAAGAATGGTTGGAAAGATTCAGGCGCATAGAAGTAGAGGTTCTTGATCTTAGCAGGCTCAACAGGAGAATTATCCGCCAACTCACGCATGTAAGCGATGTATATCGTGTTCACCTTGTCATCACTCTTAGCGAAAGAGTAACTTTCATATTTCACGAACTCTTTTTCCGCATTAGGATTGAACTTGCCATCTATACGATGCTGACAAATATGACTCTTCTCGGAAGTTCCCTGCGTGAACTTAAACTCAGAACCGACTTCCTTGCCACAAACGACATGGAAAAGAGGCTTATCCCTCAACTCTGTCGAAAGGCCCTCATTACCCTTAAGCTCGCTAGAGTATAGCATTGCGGAATGAGGCAACTCGTATTCAAACACGATGTTCACGCCATACAAATGCAGGTTAAATACGGAAGGGTCCAATTCAAGACGACAACCCACATACTGGTAATCGCTACGGGCAATCTCCACATACCCCTTATCCGCATACTCCGTCAATTTCGAGGCAGGCTTCAAATCGCTCGTACCATTGCACCAATCCTCGGATGCCCATTTAACTCCGTTCTGGAGTTTACCATCCTTGATAATGTATGTCGCCGAAAACGAAGACACACACAAGGACAATGCCGCAAAAAGTAAAATTACTTTTTTCATAAAATATAGAATTTAATTGAACATAAAATATTCGGGTTTAAAAATTTTCCGCTAAGATAGACATTCGGCACAAAAGAATAAAGAAAAACAGCATTTTTTATTTGAAACGGACATGGTTATCGTGAAAAACCCTATATTTGTATAGGGTGATGCATATCACCCATGTAACAAATAAAAGATTGAAAAATGTCTAAAGTACTTATCATCGGAATCGGTGGTGTCGGCACTGTCGTGGCACACAAGGTGGCACAAAACAGGGATGTCTTTACCGACATCGTCATCACCAGCAGAACTAAATCAAAATGCGACAAACTGGCGGAAGAACTGAAGAATCGTTACGGAGTGAACGTGACGACGGACAAGGTCGACGCAGATGTAACCGAGCAGGTCGTCGACCTATTCAAAAAACACAAGCCGGAGTTGGTAATCAACGTCGCACTCCCCTATCAAGACCTGAACATCATGGACGCCTGCTTAGCATGTGGGGTCAACTATCTGGACACGGCTAATTACGAACCCAAGGACGTCGCCCACTTCGAGTACAGCTGGCAATGGGCCTACAAGAAGAGATTTGAAGACGCCGGACTGACGGCCATCTTAGGTTGCGGATTCGACCCGGGCGTGTCGGGCGTATACACAGCATACGCCGCCAAGCACCACTTCGACGAGATCCAATATCTGGACATCGTGGACTGCAATGCGGGGAACCACCACAAAGCCTTCGCCACGAACTTCAATCCGGAAATCAACATCCGCGAGATTACCCAAAAAGGACGTTTCTATGAGAATGGGCAATGGGTTGAGACTGGCGCATTGGAGATTCATAAACCATTAACCTACCCGAACATCGGTCCACGCGAGTCATACCTCATGTTCCACGAGGAGCTTGAATCATTGGTAAAGAACTACCCGACCATCAAAAGAGCAAGATTCTGGATGACTTTCGGGCAAGAGTACCTGACCCACCTGCGCGTCATCCAAGACATCGGAATGGCAAGAATCGATGAAGTGGAATACAACGGAATGAAGATCGTCCCACTCCAATTCTTAAAAGCGGTGCTTCCTAATCCGAAAGACCTTGGGGAAAACTACGAAGGCGAGACAAGCATCGGATGCAGAATCAGAGGTCTGAAAGATGGCAAGGAGAAGACTTATTACGTCTACAACAATTGCAGCCACCACGAAGCCTATAAGGAGACTGGCATGCAGGGCGTCAGCTACACGACAGGCGTTCCCGCCATGATCGGGGCAATGATGTTCTGCAAAGGATTGTGGAAACGACCAGGCGTATGGAACGTGGAAGAGTTCGATCCGGACCCGTTCATGGAGCAACTCAACAAACAAGGTTTGCCTTGGCATGAGATTTTCAACGAGGACCTTGAATTATAAGACACAACAATAATTCTTGAAGCTATCTTGAGAGAGGGGACGAAAGTTCTCTCTCCTTTTTTTTTTACAACCCTAAAATACAAATAAAAAAAGGGGCGGTCACTACGACCGGCCCCCAGCAAAATTAAATAGTAAAAATTAAATTATCTACAGAAGTGTTT
>DBYR01000014.1:102459-387165 GCA_002310215.1 Bacteroidales bacterium UBA1181 | reverse complement strand
ATCCTTGTCCGGTTACGTATTGGTAAGAATATAGCAAATCTAAAAGCGCCCCGCAGGAAACGTATACGTCACGTCTGCGGGGCTTTTCCTTATATTCAGGACTCCCCTCCACAACAACCGTTTCGAACGCGCAGAAGGGCGTAAATTTCGTATTTTTTCTACCCACCTTATGCGGCATTGTCCCTATTTTTATATCTTTGGAATAGGAAAACTTATTGGTAAGGAGTATATGAAGAAATATTCACATGCGTGGATTGCCTTTATGGCGATCAAACGATTGGAGACAATCGCCACGACAACAGACCCGACTGTGGTAAAGGGAGTAAACGAGGATATCAGGAAACACGCCAAATCGCTCGTGAAATGGTTTATGGATTACAGAGACTTCGTGATCGAAGGCGCATGGTATCCGGACGATGTCTTCAAAGATATGAGCACGAGCCATATCGTCAAATACCAACCCAACGAAGGTGGAAAGTACAGCACATTCCGTGGCATGCCCGCCACACATTCCATTACTGCCATGATGAAGAAGTACTCGGCGCTCTACAATTGTCCGTACGACATCGTGCAAGGTAACTGCGCCGACCGTTGCGAGTCCATCGCCCATAGCATCGTGGACAATTTCAAGACCCTTTTCAAGGAGGATCGCGGCTGTCCTATCGCGACGACCAACAACCATATCGCCCTGCGGTTCTTCATCCTGAGCCATTACGTGGCGGACTGCCACATGCCGCTCCACTGCGATAGCCGTCCGTTCTCCGACGAGAAAGGCGTTCATGGCGCCATCGAGAAAAAATGGGAAGACCAGATCAAAAAATCGTTCAAGATCGACACGGACAACAACCGTTTCTACTATGCGCCGGACGGGTACCCGCTCCAGACATCGCCTACGAAACTGATAATGGATGTGATGGAGGAGATAGCGACACGTCCTTACGTGCACGGGTGGGGAAGTGGCAACTCCAGCACATGGGACTACATGAGCAGTGTCTCGCAATACTCCTACCTCTTCTCCTATTACCTGATACCATTGACGTTCCAGAACACACAGGGCATCAATGAATTCATGGAACAGACAGAGTGGGGCCAACACTTCGACGACTATAACAAGATGATTTTCAGCGACGCCATAGACTCCATCGCACGTATCTGGCTGCATGTATGGATCAAGTATCGGTCGTGGATGAAGTAAGAAGTCTAACAAGAACCGTAATAGATAGAGAGGGTTTCCCGAATTGGAAAACCCTCTCTCTTTGTTTCCTCCGCCCAGAAAATCATTCCTGCGCTAATAAACCGTAAATGGTTAAATGTCAAAATGATAAATAGTAAATTGTAAATAGCTATATAGTAAATCACAAAAGGTTATTTAGGGTCGCAAACCGCACGGACAAGCATGCCGAACATACGGTCATCCCAATTGGTGCGTACCCATCTCCATGCGAAATAGAATCCCATCGATTTGGCGCTAGGATCTAACATGTTTTGCATATAATCCACGTTCTTTTCCAAGTTAGACGACCAATAGGCTCCGAATTTGCCGACTTCGTTAAGGGACTTGTTAAACATAAATCCTGCTGCAGGGAAAAAGATGAAGCTTTCATTCTTCTTTGAAACGCCCATGATACCTGCAACGCTAGTTTTGTTATAGTTTGGGACCCAAAACCAATCGCACCATTCGATAAGCTCTTCCATATTCTCTATGGTAGGCATGCGCCATTTATTTCCCCATTGTGCGGTGGCCGCGTCATCCTCAGGGAGAAGTGTTCTCAGGCTGTCCATATCCGCCCCTTTCTTCACATATTTCTTTCCTTCGTACTCGATGTAGCTATTGGCGCAATATTTTGTTTGTACTTTTTTATAAGCGGGTTTTTCCTTCCCGTTTGCGTCCTTATAGGTTCCGTTTTTCGTGATTTTCGACCACTTATATGTGTTCCAGTTGTATTCCTTTTTCTTCTTGATTTCTCCCCAAGAGAAAAAATCGCCCGTTTCCACCGGTGATTTCGCACCAATGTTGCAGGTAGCCCATAAGACACCGCTTGGCAATCCTAAATCCACATAATCATGCTTCCCGTTTTTGCCACTGACCGTAAGCTTTACCCCTTCAAACTCGGAGATGAGGGTGACATTGTACATGTGTTTCTCCTTATCATAGGCAGTTGAGTCATGGAGTTGAAAAACAGTTTCCTGAGCCCAATTAGAGGCGCTGGCCACAATCAACGTGACAAGGGTTAATAAAAGTTTCCTCATGATAGTTAGTTTTAATGATTAGTGAGTAATTTTAAACGAATATATACAATTTATCATTGACAACCATCCATTTTATATTTTTTTCTATAGTTTACACAAAGATTTTAGAAGAGGAGAATAAAATCCATATACGCCACATTCTAAAATAGTAAATCGTAAATAGTCAAATAGTAAATTTATTCATATCTTTACCGAACGATTGTCAATTTGAGGAGTGTTGATTTACCAGATGATTGGTTCTTAATCCCTCCCTAAAAAAAACTATTATGAAGATAAGAGGTTTGTTTATAGCCATTTGTGCTATTTGTGCGCATGTCAGCAGTAGTGCGCAAGATTATTTTTATGTTTGGCAGAAAGATGGTTCCGTCACCCAGTTTGATGTGGCCGATGTGGATAGCATCACATTCTCCATGTCCGACGAACCGGCTGATATGGAGCTGAAAATGACGGCTGCAGAGTTAGCCTCAAAGATGTTCTTAGCCTGCAATATCGGCAACACGTTCGAATCCGTCGGCTGTTCCACGACCTCCAGCAACGAAAGCTGTTGGGGTAGCCCGAAAATCACGCAACAGATCATCGACGCCTACAAAGAGGCTGGATTCAATACCGTGCGCATCCCTGTGGCATGGAACACCTATGCGGAGGCGAATGGCGGTGTCATACCGGAATGGTGGATGAACCGCATACAGGAGGTGGTGGACTATTGCATAAAGGACGGTCTGTACGTGTTGTTGAACATCCATTGGGATGGGGGATGGCTGGAGAGGCATGTGGACGCAGCCTCGCAATCCTCTGTGAACAAAACGCAGAAGAACCTGTGGAGACAGATCGCCTCCCATTTCAAGAACTACGACGAGCATTTGGTCTTCTGCAGTGCCAACGAGCCAGACACAGAAAACGACGAGCAAGCCACCATACTCAAATCATATCACCAAACTTTCGTCAACACAGTTCGTGCCTCGGGTGGCTACAATGGAACACGTTGCCTTGTCATTCAATGCGCGGGGACGGCGGCCGACAAAGCCGTGCAGTATGACTACATGCCGACCGATGTCGTTCCGAACCGCCTGCTGATGGAGTTCCATTACTACCCATACACCTATGCGTTGATGGAGGAAGATGCCGATTGGGGACCCGCCCATTGGTTCTGGGGGAAGGATTATCAGAACATAATCGTGGACGGTGTGAATCGTTCCTGCTCTTGGCATACGGAGGAGACAGTCATATCCGAGTTTTCCGCCATCAAAGCGAAATTTGTCGACAAGGGTATACCTGTCGTGATGGGTGAGTTCGCCATCATGAACCGTGAACTATCCGCTGAATGGCAGGACAAGTTTGAGGAGTGTCGTGCGGACTACTATTATTTCCTGACCAAAACCGCTAAGAATCACGGTATTGTACCCGTGTTATGGGATACTCCGAACGGATCAAAAAGCGTGATCGACCGTGACAAGTGTACAGTTGGAAACCAAAGGGCCATGGAGGGCTTGCTGAAAGGCGCAAACGAGGGCGTCTATCCGTTCTGAATCAAATATTAGTGTAAAAATATGATGTCATGGGAGTATTAGAAAATATAAGGGAGAAGGTCGCCCAGCATTATTGGATATTTCCGGTATTGCATCTGCTTATTGGACTTGTTTCTGCTGTGATACAGTGTTATAATCCGCACGACGATGGACAATATGGAACTATATTGGTTGTTTTTTCATTCCTTTCCATCGTGTGTTTCATCTTCGCAATTACCGAAATGGTGGCGTTTTTTGCGGAGAAACAGTCCAGGAAAGCCATTGTTTTGCTTCTCTCGGAGTTGATCGCACTCCCACTCAGTGTTATCCTCTTCGTTTTCCTGCCTTTTGTTTTGAACCTAGACCTATGATCGGATGGCTGTTCTGAAAAATATTTTATATCTTTGAGGAAACAGTTTCACGAATTGAGGGAAGATGAATAAAAACCGGGAGGCATACGATGGACAAACGCTCCATAGGGTGCTCATATTGGGCAACGGGTTCGATTTGGCGGTGGGTAGGCGCACTATCTACAAGGATTTCTATGACAGCAAGTATTGCCCGAAGGATTATCCCGCGCCGTTGATCAAATACCTCAACGAGAGGCTAGGGAAGGAGTTGGATAAGGTGCGTTGGCTGGACCTGGAGAATGCGCTGCAGGAGTTCGCCAAGGAGCCCTCCAAGGACGATTACTACTCGAAGGACGAGGAGAAGATTGTGAAATATTATCGCACCTACAGCGACTTCCCGCAAGGCGAACCTCAGTTCTGGGGCGATATGGTTCAGAACATGCTGAAAGAGGGCAAACTGCAGTCTTCCCCGTCGGGAGGAGACCCCATCTTCCCTTACAGCGACGATTATTTCAAGTACACGAGGGAACAACGCGACGAAATCGCCCTGAAAATGATCGAGAAGGGCCTCGCCGATTACCTGGATGAGGTGGGGGAGAGGGCGCACGTGCAAGAGGCCTATGTGCTAGGCCTTCTGCGGAACTTTCTGGAGGACGATAACGCCTCTGTCTATTCGTTCAACTATACCAAGGTGGGTAGTCTGATAACCACTGATGCGCTGAAAATTAGCGAATACGATGCGAAGGTGCAGTATATGCACGGTTCGTTGCAGGATGGGCATGTGATTATCGGAGCGAAGGATGGCGATTACGGCGACTACGATTTCGTGCAGAAGGCGTTCGATTCGCAGTTTAATCCGCCTCGTCTCCTGAAGAATCTGATGGAGGCGGACGAGGTGATCATCTACGGACATTCATTGGGAGATTGCGACAGCCAATATTTCGAGCCATACTTCAGGTACCTTGTGACCAATTTCGACAACAAGGATAGGAAAATCACCATCTACACCTACGACGATGCGTCCGAGATCCAACTCAAGAAGAACCTGAACCGGCTCACGGGCAACAACCTGCGCTCGCTGTACAACAATGCGTTCCAGATCATCAAGACATGCGATTCCGCCAACTCTGGCAGGTGAAAACCTCCGAAAATCTGCAAATGTTGGCAAAATAACCTCCGAAAATCTGCAAAATTATTGCAAAAAACCTCCGAAAATCTGCAAAATATGTTTTATATTTGTGGTAATCAAATATTTAAGAATATATGTTAAAGCGCAAGTTTACAGAATATCTAAAAGAGTGGAAGTCGGTCAAGCAAAAGGAGTGCCTTTTAGTGTGTGGAGCCCGTCAGATAGGCAAAACATTCACGATAGAGGAATTTGCGAAAAACAACTACGAATCGTTTGTGGAACTGAATTTCGAGCAATTCCCAGCATTGAAATCCGCTTTTGATGGTGAATTGACAGTTGCGGAAATGATAAAAAGGATTTCTGTCCATATTCCGACTGCGCGATTCATTCCTCATAAGACTTTGATTTTCCTGGACGAAATCCAAGCCTGTCCGCAGGCTCGCACGTCGTTGAAATTTTGGGCGATCGACGACACCTACGACGTTATAGCATCAGGTTCGTTGCTGGGCGTAAACTATAAGTCTGTCTCATCGTTTCCTGTCGGTTATGAGCGTCAAGTTAATATGTATTCATTGGATTTCGAGGAATACTTGTGGGCTATCGGATTGTCTGAGGATGTGATAGAATCGTTAAGAGAACATTTCATGAATAGAACCAAGGTGGACGAATCCATCCATCGAAAAATGATGGAGTATCTCCGCGAATATATGATTGTGGGAGGAATGCCGGCAGTTGTCAATCAGTTTGTTGACAGCCATAACTTTGGCATAGTCCATCAGGAGCAGGAGAAGATTATTTCTGCATATTTGAATGATATAGCGAAATATGCAGAGGCAACTGAGCGGACCAAAGCGAGGAACTGTTTTCTATCTATTCCACGTCAATTAGCGAAAGAGAACACGAAATTCCAATATTCGGTGGTGGAACGTAACGGTACGGCCCGCAAATTCGTCAATGCATTGGATTGGTTGAGGGATGCGGGCATTGTCTCATATTGCTATAACTTGTCCACTTTGCAGTTCCCTCTGTCCGCATACGTACGTGAGGATCAGTTTCGCATCTACATGAGCGACATAGGGTTATTGACATTCATGTATGGTTTTGAGATGAAGGCAGCCTTGATGGAGGACACCTTGACAGGTCCTGCCAAGGGAGGTATCTTTGAGAATCTGATGGCGGATATATTACACAAGAAAAAATATCCTCTCTATTTCTACAAAAAAGACGATTCGTCTGTGGAGATTGAGTTCGTGCTTACATCAGGGATAAATCCTCTGCCATTGGAGGTGAAAGCCAAAAATGGTCGTACGCAGTCGCTCAACACAGTACTTACATGGAGTGGGGTGGTTGAAGGATATAAGTTTGGCAACTGCAATGTGGGTGTTGAGGATAAGAAGATAACGATGCCTATCTATTTGGCTATGTTTATTTAGCTATGTCGTTAGGCGGATTACCGTAGAGACGCAATACATTGCGTCTCCACAATGGAATAACGGCATGAATATACATTAACAAATTGATTTCAATGGATTTAGATATCATTAAAAATATTGCGGTCGTAGGGGCCGGAAGTTTCATCGGTGGAGCGGCAAGGTATCTTGTCTCCGTGATGATGAAAGGCATCGGCAAAGGGTTCCCTTGGGCGACCCTTGCCGTAAATCTGGCAGGTTGCTTTCTGATTGGTCTATTATGGGGAATCTTCAGCCGAAGCGCCAGCGAAGGCGGCAAATGGGCCTTGTTTTTGACCGTTGGACTCTGTGGCGGTTTCACCACGTTCTCAACCTTCTCGAAAGAGGCTCTGATGATGCTTCAATCGGGAAATTTCTGGGGTTTTGCGGGATATATCGCTTTGAGTGTCATCGCCGGCATAGCATTCGTTGCGTTGGGTTATTATGGGTTCAATAACGTTTATATTTCCATGTAATTTGACGTTGTCTGACCGTAGAGAGCACGGCCGTACGTCTCTAACAATGATCAGTATAAAACTATCGTGTTTTTCTTTGCCGTGATCGTGTCAAAGATTTGTCTTTTCTCACCATTATTCCCTTGTAGGGTGAATGCGAAATAGATGTTGTCCTCCAGTTCATTCATAACTCTTATAAAAAAATGCCGTGCGTTTCCACAATAAAACAAAATCCTTCCTGGAATTTTTCGAATATTCTATTTAACATAATATAAATTATATAACATTTATAGAAATCGATTTTTCTTTCGTTTTTTTCAGGCGAATGAACCGAATTACGTATTTTGTTTGCAGGTCGGTTGCCGTACCGTAGAGAAGCACGGCCGTGCTTCTCTACAATGACGTGCGTCTCCACAAAAACATGGATATTTGTGAGATTTTTATCGTGCGCAACAAACGAACGTGAAGAGGATGACCAGCAGGACGATGATCAACAGGCTGATGTCCGACTGTAGGTAGCCGGAACTTGTGGTGGCCCCTGAGACCGCATAGTGCGTCTGATTGACAGGAAATCTCTTCCGGAGGTATAGATATACCCTATAAGAAAGATAGCCCATCAGGAGGCCTAAAATCGTGCCGCATAAAATGTCCAGCGGGAAATGAACCCCCAAATATATCCTCGAATAGGCACATAATGCAGCCCAACAGAAGGAAATCACTGTATAAGGCCTATATCGGAGCAATAAAGAAGATAACATACAGAAACCGAATGAGTTAGCCGCATGCGAAGAAGGAAACCCGAAAAGTCCACCCTTATATTCGCGCACATAAGAGAGCATATCCATGACTGCAGGATCCCGGCTGGGACGTGGTCTCGCAATCAAGGGTTTCATAACGGACGATGAAAGTTGGTCGCACAATAAGAAGACAAGAATGACCGACAAAAAGATGAAAATGGATTCCTTTCGTTTATTTTTCACCACCACATAAAAGAAGATCAGCATCACCGGCAGCCACACCAGGATATCAGAGATCATCCAAAAGAAATTGTCCCAAAAAGGAGAATGCGACTCCCCCATGTTCAGGAGGACCATCGCATTCCTATCCCATTGGACGATTGAATCCAACATAATTGATGATTATTTTTTATTGGAACTCTCCTTCGTGTCGATAGGATTACCTTTTCCCAAAACGAGTCGCAAACCAATATAATTCTTTTTAGTGGTTGGTTCGCTCTTTTGTCTCATGGCGTTTCTACAATACTCGGCACGGTCGCTGAAACTACCGCCACGCGCCACGCGGAAACGATCGCCGTTTGTCGGAGAATCCGGACCCTGCGGGTCGACCTGAGTGGAGTCATCGTATTCATCGTACCAATCGGCGCACCACTCCCGCACGTTGCCGCTCATGTCATAGATTCCCAATTCATTCGCTTTCTTCGTTCCCGTCTGATGAGTCTCCTCGTCACTGTTTTCGTCACACCATCCCACAATCTTCATGCCATCACCGCCGGAGAATTTGTAGGATTTGGATTTCCTTCCGCCCCTTGCCGCAAATTCCCATTGCGCCTCGGTCGGCAGTTCGAAATTCTTTTTAGTCATCGAATTCAGTTTAGAGATAAATTTCTGGCAATCATTCCAAGAGACCTTCTCCACGGGGTAATTATCGCTTTTGTTACCGCCTTTGAAGTTATCGGAAGGGATTGTGCCCATCACCGCTTTCCACAATGCCTGGGTAACCTCCGTCTTGCCAATGTAATAATCGGACAAGATCACTTTATGGGTTGGAATCTCATCATCCCAGAAGTCCTTGTCGTAGACTGTGTCCGCTCCCATTTGGAACGTGTCGCCTTTTACTAGTACCATTTTGAAAGCGACGTTAGAGACCGTAACTGTTAACTCATTAGATGCCGGAGCAGGCTCTGGATCGTCGTGGCAAGAAAAAAAGGCACAGCAAATTAATGTCAGTATGGTTGCTAATTTAATTTTCATGTTCATTTTTCTCCTAACAATTAAGTTTATTCCAAAATCAGTTACAAAATGAATATAACACATTAATTTCTTCAGCCCATTTGCTCTCGTCCGGGGTTTCCAATATCAGCGGTATATTGTCCAACCTATCGTCTTGCATCAATGCCTTGAAAGACGGCAACCCGATCTCTCCAAGTCCGATGCTTTCATGCCGATCCACATGAGAACCCACTCCCTTTTTGGAGTCGTTGAGGTGCATACCCTTGAGATACTGCAACCCGATAACTTTGTCAAATTGGCTGAGCATGGCGGAGACACCCTCTTCCCCCCTCAGATCGTACCCGGCAGCCATCGCGTGACAAGTGTCGATGCAGACTCCTACCCTGCCCTTGTCTTCAACCTGACTGATGATGAAAGCGATCTCCTCAAATTTGTTCCCCACGTTACTGCCTTGTCCCGCCGTGTTTTCAATCACGGCACATACGCCTTTTGTCTTGTCCAGCGCAATGTTTATCGATTCGGCAATGCGTCGGAGGCACTCCTCCGTGGAAATCTCCTTCAGGGAACTACCCGGATGGAAATTGAGTTTGGTTAATCCCAACTGCTCACACCTACGCATCTCCTCCAAAAAAGATTCCCGAGATTTCTCGAGCCCCTCTTCTTTCGGATGTCCCAAATTGATGAGGTAACTGTCGTGTGGAAGTATATGGTCGGCGGAAAAACCTAATTCGGAACAGTTCCGCTTGAAGACATCAATGCTCAATTCGCTCAACGGGGACGAGAACCACTGCCTCTGGTTCTTGGTGAAAAGCGCAAATGCCTTCGCTCCAATCGCTTTCGCATTAAGAGGTGCATTCTCCACACCACCGGATGAACTCACATGTGCCCCGATATACTTCATACTTTGTTCCCCCTATTCTCTACTATCTCGCAAAAATAAGCATTTTTTTGCTAAAAAAGGAAATTATTTACGGCTAAAATTCTTTCCACCTACCGCATTATATATACAACATATTGACAGTCAACAAATTAATATAAATTATGTTATCAAGATAACATTCGACAATCAATGTAAGATTTTATATATCAACTCCTTCAGAAGTTCCCCATCATCTGCGGAACTATTCCCCACCCCTTTGGCCATCGCATCATACGTGCGGAGCAAGGAGATAATCTCCATTGTCTTCTTTGGCTTGAAATTAAGGGCCGCAGCCTTGTATTGTTTAACTGCGAATGGTTTGATTTTCAGTTCATTCGCAACCTCCTGATCATCCTTATAGTTGGTGCCGGGAACATTAGGAATATAAAAATACACCATCAAATTGGAGAAGGAGGAGAAAATGGCAGTGATGGTCGGAATGATGCTGAACCCCTTCGTCTTAGCCATCTGGAAGGCGATCAGATTCGCCTTGGGGACATTCCGAGCGAACAGAGCGTTCACCAATTCGAACGCATTGAAATCCTTGCTGATGCCCACATTCCGCTCCACCAAGTCACATGTGATCGATTTGCAGTCCGGCGCCTTGGAAGTCAACAGTTTATCCAATTCATTCGCCACCTTCTGCAAATCATTTCCCAGGTAATCCGCAATGATCGCCTTGGCTTTTGGTTCGATAGCCACGCCTCGTTCCCGCAAGTATGACTCCACGAAATCAGGTATTTGGGAATCGTATGGCTTGTCGAATGTGAAAACCAACTTCATCGTCTCCAAATCCTTCGCGACCTTCTTACGGGCATCCAGTTTCTTATATTTATAACAGAATACGAGGATGGTACTGTCCAATGGTTTCTGCAGATAGAAACTAAGATCATCCACGGAAGCCATTTTCTGAGCCTCCTTCACGATGACGACACGATGTTGGGAATTGATGGGGAAAGATCTCGCCAAATTAATGATTTTTTTGATATCCGTGTCCTGCCCGTATATAATATCTTGGTTGAATTCTCGTTCTTCTTCCGTGAGCAGATGGTTCGCGATATAGTTGGATATAACATCGATGTAGTAAGGCTCCTCGCCTTGGAGGAAATAGACCGGTTTATATTTCTTACTGGAAATATCGCTAAGAATTGTTCGGTAATCAATTGTCGATTTAGCCATCTTTTGTTTATTTTTGTAATGCAAATATACGTAAAAATGTTGGATTTGAATTTGCCTAAATATTCCTTCAATATAAAGGAGACAGAGGAGGGCCTTCGCATCTTCGACCGGTGTAGGAGCAAGTTCGTCGCACTGACCCCAGAGGAATGGGTAAGACAAAACATGGTGGAATACCTTATCGAAACAAAGAGATTCCCCCCCGCGAGAATCGGCAACGAAGTGACCGTCGTGATCAATGGCATGAGGAAACGGAGCGACACGGTCATCTATGACAAGGAGATGAAGCCTCGGATGATAGTTGAATACAAAGCGCCAACAGTGAAGATCACTCCTAAAGTGTTCGATCAAATAGCCAACTACAATTTCGTGCTGAACGTCGATATATTAATCGTTTCCAACGGTTTGGAGCACTACTGCTGCCGCATGGGGAAAGAGGGTTCGCAATACACGTTTTTACGAGAAATTCCTGACTATCAATCGTTAAACTGGTAATTATTTCATCGGATGAGACATTCGTTTTCCATTCTATTCTTGCTTATTTGCAGCCTAAACATGTTCGGAGAGGAACATAGGTTGTACGGTAACGTCACAGACAAAGCGACAGGGGCCCAATTACCTAACGCCTCCGTCTCCTGCGAGGAATTGAGCAAAGGCGCATTCACCAACGACAAGGGGTATTACGAAATCATGCTCCCCGACGGAGACCACCTGATCAAGGTGGAATCCATCGGATACAAAACTGTCACGAAAAAAATCTCCGTCAAAGGGAAAGATAAGCAACTGAACCTTTATCTGGATCTCGACTACGAGGAACTGGAGGAGGTGACAGTCTCCAAACACAGGCCGGACGAAAACGTGGCCATGCCCACATTAGGCATACAACGGGTGGATGGTTTGGCCATGAAAAAAATGCCTTCGCTCATGGGCGAGGTGGATGTCATCAAGGTCATCCAGCTCTTGCCGGGTGTACAGAGCGCGGCCGAGGGCACGTCGGGATTCAGCGTCAGGGGAGGAAAGACAGACCAAAACCTTATCCTACTCGACGACGCATGCCTATATAATGCGTCACACATGATGGGTTTCTTCTCCATCTTCAACAACGATGTGGTGAGCGAGGCGACATTGCTCAAGGGTGACATCCCCGCCCAATATGGCGGACGATTATCTTCCGTGCTCAAAGTCGACACAAAGGAAGGTTTCCCGACAAAAATACATGGAACGGGAGGCATCGGACTCATCTCCAGCCGTCTCAAGTTGGACATCCCAATCGTCTCCAACAAAACCGCACTAATGGTGGCCGCAAGAAGAACCTACGCAGATATCTTCCTCCCTCTGTCCGGAAACGAATCTCTAAAGGATACCCGCCTATTTTTCTACGACATGAATGCGAAACTGTCTCACAAAATCAGCGGCAAGGACAAACTGTTCTGGAGCGGTTATTGGGGAACCGACAAGATGGGTGTCAAAAAGAAACTCGAACTGAATTTCGGAAACCGCAACACCACGTTCCGTTGGAATCACATATTCAACAGCAAGACATCCTCTAATCTGTCCCTCATCGGCACAAAATACAATTATGACATAGATGTTTATCTCGCACCTTACGAATGCGCCATTAAGGCGGGCACGAAGGACTGGACCCTGCTGTATGACTGGTCACACAGAACGGAGAACAATGACCGCCTGACGACTGGCGTTTCCGCCACCTTCCACCGATTCAACCAAGGATCGCTCACCTTACCCAAAACAGCATACGGCGAGTATACGCTCTTCGACGAGGAGATCTTGGAAGTGAGAAAAGCCTTGGAGTATGGAGTCCATGCAGCGTACGAGAAAAACTTCACGGATA
Source organism: Bacteroidales bacterium UBA1181 (assembly GCA_002310215.1). Classification (GTDB taxonomy): domain Bacteria; phylum Bacteroidota; class Bacteroidia; order Bacteroidales; family Paludibacteraceae; genus UBA1181. The sequence goes on along the minus strand of DBYR01000014.1, from coordinate 374,111 downwards.
AATTCCTCGTCAAGTTCGGACTACGCCTCTCCATGTTCCAAAACATAGGGAAAGAGAGGTTCTACCTAATGGACGAACACTATAAATGCATCGACACCATCGATTACAAGAAGGGAGAAATCTTCAACACGGAGCTACATGCGGAACCTCGTCTGGGGTTATTGTACAAACTCTCCCCCTCTTCATCCCTCAAAGCCGCCTACAACCGTATGGTACAATATGCGCAAGTGGCTTGCAATTCCACGGGCGGACTGCCATTCGACATCTGGTTCCCGACAAGCAAAAACGTGAAACCTCAGGTGTGCGACCAATGGTCAACTGGCTATTTCCGCAACTTCAAGGGCAACAAATACGAGACATCGGCGGAGGTGTTTTACAAAAAGATGCACAACGTGATCGATTTCAAGGATGACGCGAACATATACGGCAACAAGAAGATCGACGGGGAGATACGGACAGGATCAGGAATGGCATACGGTTTGGAACTGATGCTGAGAAAGAACAGCGGGAAACTAACTGGCTGGATCAGCTACACCTATGCACGGACATTCCAGACCATCGATGAGGTCAACTTCGGGAAAAGATACCGATCTCCTTTCGACCGACCGCATAACCTCACCGCAGTAATCAGCTACGATTTCAACGAGAGACTGACGGCATCCGCAAATTGGGTCTTCCTGAGCGGTCAGCCATGCACCAACCCATACGGCAAATATACGGTCGATGGCACCTCCTACGCCATCTACACGGGGTATCGAAACCAGAGCCGCTACCAGAACTACCATAGGCTGGACCTCTCCCTTACGTGGAAGACCAGGAAAAAGGAGAAATGGGAAAGCGATTGGAATCTATCCCTCTACAACGCCTATGCCAGACATAACACATGGGCAGTTATGTTCACCCCAGGGGATAACAATACCATAGAGACTACAAAATTGTATTTGTTTTCCATTGTACCATCTATTTCATATAATTTTAAATTCTAATGAGAAAATTATTTCATATAATGCTTTTCCTCACCGCCACCATGGGTGCACTGACATCCTGCGAGGAAGATATCATCATCGACACGGAGTCTGGAGATCCTCTGATTGGTATTTCCGGAGGAATCACGACCGACAAGAAACAGCACCGCATCACGATCAGCCGCACGGCCGATTTCTACTCGACCCAACCGATAGAGATGGTTTCCGGGGCTGAAGTCTTCATCGAAGATCAGACGCAGACGGACACCTTTCATTTAAGGGAGATTGAAGCGGGCGTATATGAGACGGATTCTGTGGCGGGGGTGATGTTCCACACCTATCGACTGAATGTCACTGTGCCAGACCACGGCGAGAAACTGCATTTCTATGCGGTAAGCACCATAGACACCTGTCCGGCAAAAATCGATTCCGTGCAAATACATGTCGAAACGTTGTTTGACGAAGTGTATGATAATGTATATAAGATTTGTCCCTACTTCCAGACCACCCAGAAAGACATCTACTACATGTTCGATTTGAACATCAATCAAGATTGTTTAACCGACACTCTCACCGACAAGACGCTTCTGCACATGGGAAATTTCAGCGGATTATACTACAACGGAATGGAGATGAGCATCATCTATAAAGAGATCAATAACTATCCGAAAGGAATCTTCCATTTAGACCAGACTCTGACAAGGGAGCATCTGGACAAAGGAGACATGATCCACATCACCATGTATGGAATCCCCAAAGACTACTACGGCTATATAAACGACATTACCAATAGCATAGGAAGCAACCCATTGATGGGAAGTCCGACCAACGTCAGAACCAATATCAAGGGTAAAGAAAAAGAGGCTGTCGGGTATTTCTACGCAGCCTCTTGTATCCATTACTATATGAAAATCAGCATACTTCCTGCTGAATAGACTGGTGTTCCGGTCGAAGCAGGTCGTTGATGACCTTGACAGGGCAGAATGTGTCAATAGGCACTTCCACGAACATCGTGTTCCAATCGGACATAGCTCCGTTCCATAACCCTGGAAGTTCCAAGGCTTTCAATTCCTTGCCGTTTTTGGATTTCATGGAGATGAAGCCCGTATTAGAATCCACATATCGGGTCAGGTCATATTTTTCACCTTTATAGTTCTTTACACCACAGACAATATCCACAGGATTGAAGTGCGTCGCATTCCGAAGAATGGACATCTGTTCTTCGTTGTTTTCATCAAACTGCGAACTCTCCAAAATCTGTGCGGAAACAGTTCCGTTCGGGTTCTGACACATGTATGGTCCACCACCCGGTTCCCCTTGGTTCTTCACCATGCCACACACACGTAATGGTCTGTCGAGCACCATCTTCAGATAGGCGATTTTATCCGCCTTCGTCTCCAACGGATTGAATTTATTGGTGACGCACAAGGTCTTTTGGCAGAAATCCAACATCTTCTGGATATTATCTTCAGAGATGGAGGAACCAGAATCCAGCATGGCGTGGAACTCGAATATCTTTCGTTGCAGTTTCACCAGCAGACCCGCCAAGACGAACTTATTCTCGATGGTGGATTGCTTGTATATATCAGGTGATACATTATCGATATTCTTTATAAAAATCACATCCGCGTCAATATCATTCAGGTTCGTCAGCAAGGCGCCATGTCCGCCCGGACGGAACACCAAATTGCCCTCCTCGTCGCGCAAAGGATTATTGTCCATATCCACCGCTATCGTATCTGTGGCATGGTCCTGCACGGAGAAATCCACATTGAAATTGGCTCCATAGCGGTAAGAGAGACTATCCTTTTTGCTTTCCCACAAGGCCTTGAAATAAGGGACATGTTCGTCGGAGACCGTGAAATGTAGATTCACCTCTCCCCTACTATTCTTCGCATACTTCGTGCTCTCCACCAAATGCTCCTCGAAAGGGGTGCGCGCACCATCCTCGTAATCATGGAAAAGCAGCAATCCCTTAGGCAGGAAACCGTAATTCAAGCCTTTTTTATCCAAAAGGTTTCTCACAATATCCACATACCTGCCTCTCTCTCTCAAAGCGATCGCATCAATACCTTCGTTTCGTTTGCATCTCGAATTCAAGGAATCCAGGAAGGCGAAATTCTCCAAATTATCAATAAAACACTTCACATCCTTATTGTCCAAAACATTTTCGCCCTTGCCCATGAACTCATACAAGTTCTTGAACATACGACTCGCCGCTCCTGAAGACGGAACGAATTTGACAATCAATTTGTTCTGCGTCAGATAATTACGCCACACATCAATACATTCCTTACGGTCAGATTCTTCCAAGACGGAAATTCCATCGGACACAACAGCGGCCCGCTCGACTTTGATAAACGGAAACCCGTTTTCGAACCGAGACAACTGTTCCTCAAACAATTCCTTGGAGATGCCCTTTTCATCTAATTTTTTAATATCCACATCCGTCAACATCATGCTCAATTAATTTTCTGCTAATGTAACAAAAAAACATGTATGAATCAATAGTAAAATGGTTATTTTTGTGAAAATATGAAAGATTTGGTAAAGTATGTCGATTGACAAGAAGAGATACACTGATTTTTCAACTTATTTGATGGAACTTTTCCCCCATAAAATGCAAAAGATTTCCGTCAATGGAGGGTTCTCGTGTCCAAACCGCGACGGAACCATCTCTACAGGAGGATGCACGTATTGTAACAACCGTACGTTCCATCCCGATTATTGCCTCTCGGCGCATAGCATCACCCAACAAATCGAGGAGGGCATCGCCTTTTTTAGCAGAAAATATAAATCCATGCGCTATCTGGCCTATTTCCAGTCTTACACGAACACGTACGGAGAGACTTCCCGTCTCATCTCCAAATACGAGGAGGCTCTCTCCCACCCGCTTGTAGATGGACTGATTCTTGGTACGCGTCCCGACTGCATGGCGGACGATTTGTTGGACTACCTCTCCGAATTGTCCCAAAGGAAATATGTGATGGTGGAGTATGGTGTGGAGTCTACGGACGACGACACGCTGCGGTTCATCAACCGGGGCCATCTCTTCGAGGAGGCGAGACAGACGATACGGAGGACTGCCGCCGCCGGGGTGCATACCTGTGCCCACCTCATCCTCGGTCTACCTTTGGAGAACAGGGACACCATGCTGGAGCATGCGCGAAGGATGGCAGAATTGCCCCTCGACACAATCAAGTTGCATCAGCTACAAATCATCAAGGGAACAGTCATGGAGCGGCAGTATAGGGAACATCCTGGGTGGTTCCACCTCTTCACGGCGGACGAGTACATCGAGCTTGTCATAGATTTTCTGGAACTGTTGCCCCCTTCGATCGTGGTCGAAAGGTTCGTCTCGCAATCTCCGAAAGAATTGCTCGTCGCACCCGACTGGGGATTGAAGAACTACGAGTTCACCGCCAAACTGGAGAAGCGGTTGGAGGAACGGAACACCCGCCAAGGCAGACTGATTACGAAGTGAGCGAAACGAACTGCCCCATTCCTTCCGATATTTTTCCCAAACCAAGTATAGATTTAACGGGAAAATATGTAAATTTGCAAAATTTTTCATGGAAAGAAAAGTAACAAAAAGATAACGTATATGGCCAAGATTCTAAATGACGTGTCAAGAACATTCGGAGAGTTCCTGCTCATCCCCGGATTGACGACAAAAGAGTGTATCCCGAGCAACGTGTCGCTCAAAACGCCGCTAGTGAAGTTTAAGAAGGGCGAAAAATCAGCTATTAACCTGAACATCCCGTTCGTTTCTGCCATCATGCAGGCTGTGTCCGATTCGGGCCTTGCCATCGAATTGGCGAGGAACGGTGGTCTCTCCTTCATCTTCGGTTCCCAACCGATCGAGTCTCAAGCCGAGATGGTCAGAAGGGTGAAGAACTTCAAGGCTGGTTTCGTGATCAGCGACACGAACGTTAAACCTGACACGACCTTGGCGGATGCAATCAGCTTGATCGGCCTCACAGGTCACTCCACCATCGGTGTCACTTCGGATGGTACGCCTAACGGTAAGTTGGAGGGCATGTTGACCAGCCGCGACTACCGTGCTGACAAAGAGGACCTCTCGGCTCCTGTGAAGAATTTCATGACTCCGTTCGAGAAATTGACGGTCGGAAAGTTGGGCATCACTCTTTCCGAAGCGAACCAAATCATTTGGGAACATAAACTGAACACCTTGCCTATCGTGGACGACAAAGGTAATTTGCAATACTTCGTGTTCAGAAAAGATTATAACAGCCACCACGAGAACCCTAACGAGCTCTCTGACAGCGACAAGAAGTTGTTGGTTGGTGCGGGTATCAACTCGCGCGACTATGAGAAGCGTGTACCTGCCTTGGTTGAGGCGGGCGTAGATGTGCTTTGCATCGACTCTTCCGACGGTTTCTCGGAGTGGCAAAAAGAGACATTGGGCTGGATCAAGGCTAAATACGGAGACAAGGTGAAGGTGGGTGCCGGTAACGTTGTGGACGCTGAAGGCTTCAACTACCTCGTAGAGGCTGGTGCGGACTTCATCAAGGTGGGTATCGGTGGCGGTTCCATCTGTATCACCCGTGAGCAAAAGGGTATCGGTAGAGGTCAGGCGACCGCTCTCTTGGATGTGGCTAAGGCGAGGGCCGAATATTTCGAGAAGACTGGCGTCTACGTGCCAATCTGTAGCGATGGTGGTCTTGTGCACGATTACCACATGGTGTTGGCCCTGGCGATGGGTGCGGACTTCCTCATGATGGGTCGTTACTTCGCCCGTTTCGACGAGTCTCCTACTAAGAAGTTGACCATCGGTAACAGAATCGTGAAGGAGTATTGGGGCGAGGGCTCCAACCGCGCGAAGAACTGGCAACGCTACGACATGGGCGGAAGCGCCGCTTTGAAGTTTGAGGAGGGCGTAGACAGCTACGTTCCCTACGCAGGTAAGATGAAGGACAACTTGAACCAGACATTGGGCAAGATTATCTCCACGATGTGCAGCTGTGGTTCCCTCACCATCCCTGAGTTGCAGGAGAAGGCGAAGATCACCATGGTATCCTCCACTTCCATCATCGAGGGCGGTGCCCACGACGTTATCCTGAAGGAGCAGGGATAATCCCTAAATCGATAGAAAAGCAAAGGCGTAACTCATTGAGCTACGCCTTTTTTTGTGTTCTCTGTTATCGTAAAAAACGATGGTTTAGACTCTCACTTTGACCACAATCTTTTTCGTAATTCCCTCGCCGATGATTGGCATGTGACCATCCTGCGGAAAGAAAATAGCGAAGTCCCCCACCCCCAAATCGATGCGGGAAAACAAGGGTGCGTCATAAAAGGCGATGTCCTTGTCCTTATGGACCTCCACCGGTGCGCCTAAGGCGATTCGTTTCGCATAGACAATCGTCTCCCCTGCCGTGATAGGAATCTGTATGTCTATATAATCGTCATGCGTCTCATAGCGTGCCCCTTTTAAGGGACGCAATGGCACTTCGTCCACGTTAATGTAGATATCATCGTCGACCACAATCCGACCCGGCTTCAGCTTCGTGAAATCAAGCTGGCGAATAAAATCGAACGCCAACTCGAAGCGAGGATGAAGGGAAACGTACGACAAAAGATTGTCCAAAGAGTCTACCACCATAGTCTTTTATTTCTTGAAATAACGGTTATACAATCCTTCGAAACCCTTTCCATGTCGGGCTTCGTCCTTGGCCATCTCATGCACGGTGTCGTGGATGGCGTCCAGATTCAATTCCTTCGCGCGTTTAGCGATTCTCATCTTATCCTCACAAGCGCCCGCTTCTGCATTTTTACGCTTCTCCAAGTTCGTCTTTGTATCCCAAACCACATCGCCCAAGAGTTCAGCGAATTTAGCGGCGTGTTCAGCCTCTTCCCATGCATAACGTTTGAAAGCCTCCGCAATCTCAGGATAGCCTTCCCTGTCCGCTTGGCGACTCATCGCGAGGTACATACCCACCTCCGAGCACTCTCCGTTGAAGTGAGCGTTCAAATCCTTGATCATCTCGTCGTCGCAACCTTTAGCCACGCCGATCACGTGCTCGGTAACGAACGAAAGGGCCTCGTCAGACTCCTCCAATTTCTTGAACTTAGAGGCTGGCACTTTACATTGAGGACACTTTTCTGGAGCTGAATCACCTTCGTGGACATAGCCACACACTGTACAAATAAACTTAGCCATAAAATTTGTTTTTTAAATTAAATATATGATTCTGATAATCTTTCGTTGTCAAATGGTTCTATCAGGAGGGCAATAGCCACACATTCAGTTCAAAGCCATAACATTGTAAAGTTACAATTTTTATGGCACAGAACAAATTACTGATGTAAAATAATTATCTTTGCATGGTTAATAAAGTATAATGTTTCAAAAGTCTAAAGATTATGAAAACAGATGTAAGAGGGAAATGGGCGCTCATCACGGGAGCCAATAGAGGAATCGGTTACAGAGTTACGAAATTCATGGCGGCTGAGGGTTGCAATTTAATTCTCCATAGCCGTAGTTTAGACCACACGAGGAACGTATTGGAAGAGGTGAAGGCGATGGGCGTTGAGGCCTATTGTGTGGCCGCCGAGCTCTCCGACCCCAAGCAGGTGGAAGCGATGATCAAGGAGATAAAGGGGAAGGGCACGCAGGTGGATTTGCTCTTCAACAACGCAGCGGTTCAAATCGCCTACAGAACGCAATATTTCAGTACTCCTGTGGATGATTACGCCACGAGTTTCTACATCAACACCATCGCTCCTATGATGCTCTGCTACGCTTTCGTGCCTGATATGATCAAGCGTGGGTTTGGTAGGGTGATTAATACGACCAGCGGCATCAAGAACGAGCCGGAGCAGGCGGGTTATTCCGCAAGTAAGGCGGCCCTCGACAAGGTGACCGCCGATTTGGCGGGCACAGTGGACGGAACGGATGTCATCATCAGTTTGGCGGATCCGGGATGGTGCAGGACAGACCTCGGAGGGCCAAAGGCGCCTAACGACCCTGATTCTTCTATTCCAGGCATGGTGTTGGGAGCGTTCGTCAACGACAAGAAGAGCGGAAGACTTTTCTCCGCACAGGACTATGCGGGACTGACATTGGATGAGGCGTTGGCAAAACTATAATGCGAAAACGTTTAGCTATCAGAATATATCTCCACAAAACGTATCCTCGGCAGTCTTCATACTCTACTGCCTGAGGTGCGGGAGAATCATTCACACCCCAAAGGCGGTCATTTGTCATGGCCGCCTTAATATTTTTTTTGCTTATATATTCTTAGTGAACTATTGCAGTTTTCTTTTTTATTAGATTCGAAAGCAAAAACATTACCCAATATTCCTATCGATCTATATTCCCCTCTTTCAGCGAAACTACAAATTAAAAGATTGTGGTATGTCGTTGATTGTTCCACAACCAATATTCCGAAATCCGAGCCTTCTTTTTGACACATTGTTATTCCATGCTCTTTTCGACTAGGATTTGTAATGATTAGAACCATTAATACTATAACTGCTATTATTGGTCCTTTTATGTTGCGCTTTGAAATCGGATTACTTTCACTATTCTCTCCTTCGTCCTCTTGTTTTTCTTGGTTCTTTGGATTGTAAAAATACCTGTCTCTAAAACTTCCCATTCTTGCACCTTTTTACCGTTTAAAGCTCATAATTTTTTTACGTGATTTCACCTCAAACATTCTTAAACAAGTCCGTATTTTTTCTAACGGGGACAAGTTCTCCTCAACAAATATTCTTTAATTCATATTGTACTATTTCCCGAATACCCTATTCCACCTCATCCTCCGATTTTCTTTGGTTTTCCTTGAATTTCAGGATAGGCACCATCACCGACCCAATCACGCCTAACATTTGGTTGTTGGATCGTTGGAAAAGGTCTGATTTATTATTGTCATACAAGTCACCGAACCCGTACGAATAGCGGCACTCAACCAACAAATGAACTATTTTGCCGATTCTCATATCGAATCCACCCCCACCCGTCAGTCCGTAGTCCGTCGTATGGTGCGGTTCCTTGAATCGGTTATCACTCTCTTGAAAGGCGTTACAACGGTCGTCGTTTTCAGGGATGTTCCACTTCATTTCACCGTATTTAGTCATAAAACGGATCTCCGGTCCCATGTTCACAAAAAAGCGCAGCCTCCTTTTCCCGAAGTAGATATGCGCCAACACGGGGATGTCCACATATTCCAGTCTCCTGCCCAATTTGACGTCCTGCAGGTTGTAGTCGTTAACCATGGAGATGCCCGAGTTGTTGCGGAACTTCTCTGTCCAACCCGCCTGCACATAATTCACCTCCAGTTGGATACCGAAATGTTTTTGGTGGATGTAGCGCAACGAGAATCCGAATCGAGTACCCTGCCGCAACGACTGGTCGCCCAACTCATAGAGCCGGTCATTCATGTTGTGGAGGAAACTGACCTTCGTGAGATTGACCCCACCGTTGACACCTATGGCTATCTCCTGAGTAAAATCACGTCGCAGCATTTGTCCATAAACGGATGATGCGAAAGCGACAAGCAAGGATGCCAATATGAAAAGTTTGCGCATAACGATTAAATCTACGGACGCACCATTATTTCTTTTTCTCCGATCTCTCCTTTTGCTTCTCCAATAGTGGCTTTACCTCCTGCGGCACGGAACCGCCCATCAGCACCACACCATCTTTCCTATTGTGCTTCATCAGCATGAAACTACTGTTGTAGTATCCGCCGTTCTCGAATTTGTTGAAGAAGAAATGCGACTGAAGTCCATTGAGACGAATTTTGCTCATGCCATGTTCAAAGTCATGTCCGTACTTGGAAATCGCCTCGGTGAGGTACATCACGATATCATAGCCCAACATGCCGTATTGAGGCAGGCTGTTGACCGGCTCCGCATTGTAGTATTTCCTGAACTGCTTCAGGTAGTTCACCACTTGCGGGTCGTTAAAGTCGGTATAGAACGGTGTGATGATGTACGTGTCCAATATAAAGAGATCCTTCGCGATGCTCGGGTAATTCTGCCACTCGGAGAAACCGAAAACGCAGACATCCTTCTTATCCGTGTTCATCATATTAACCATCGGAAGCACCTGACTCAGGGATACTTGGTTGGCGGTCAATGGCACGACGATGTTACCCTTGTGCGACACCAATTGTGTCCTAATCGCAGATAAAGTACTGAAATTCACTTCATTAAAAGCTATCCCATGCGCTTTCAGCATAAAGGCCAATGTATCGCCGAACTCATTCTTGTCGTTTTTGGCGTTATTGAAACGTACCAATACAATGTTTTTGTCAGAGAAATTCTTGATGAATATATCCGCCATCAGGTAATTCAACTGATCGAGTGGCGTGTTGACCTGGAAGATATTCGGGTTAGACACAGTCTCCTCCGATTTGGAAGAGAAAGGAATCACCATCTTCACGTCATGCGTTCTCGTGTATTCGGACATAGTCTTAATTTGTCCCGTGTAGGCAGGGCCCATCATGAAGTCCAGTTTCTCCACTTCGCGGTTCTCCAAGAGCTTATTCATATCCGCCTCAGTCTCGCCAGAGTCATAGATGTTCATATTGAAGGAGATACCCGTCTTCCGCAAACTATCCATAGCCAACAAGGCCCCTTGGTAGAACTCAAGGAACTTATCCATGTTACCATCTATCGGACTCGACTCGGAGTATTTCTTCAGTTGGAAAGGCAAGAAGATAGCCGTGTTGATTTCCTTCTTAGGCGTGGTTTGAGGAACGAAGACGACCGCAGGAACAGAATCGACGCCAGTGGAGTCCATTTTGTCTGCAGACGCCAAGTCATCCTTCGCCTTGCCCGCTTGTCCTTCGATGCTCGGCGGGATGATCAACACCGTATTGACTTTCAGGCCATCCGCCAATTTCGGGTTCAAACGAATCACCTCTTCCTGGCTCACACCATATTCATGGCAGATGCCGAACAAGGTCTCACCCTTCTTCACATTATGGTATTTGAACGTTTTAGGCACCTTATTCTCCACGGAGCTCTCTGTAAGGGCTGTATTAGCGTGCACCGGCGGGATGATCAGTTTCTGCCCCGTCTTCACACCATCCTTCACATCAGGATTGAGCCGTATGATCTCTTCCGAGGTGATGCCATACTCGCGACAGATACCGTACAAGGTCTCACCCTTCTTCACCTCACGAATCACGAAAGAAGGTTTCGCCTCCTTTTTCACTTTCGGCAAGGTGTCGCTCACCGTCATGTTCTGTCCGGTGATGGTCTTCTTGGTCGGTATTTTGATTTCCGTGCCATATTTCAGCCCATCAGTCTTCAGCGAAGGATTGAGGGCATACAAATCATCGTACGTGACACCGTATTTCTTCGACAAAGAATACAACGTCTCCTTTTTATCCACTACGTGTGTGGTATAAGCATCCGCCTTCACGGGGATCAGAATAGTTGAGTTGAGCGTCAAACCATTCTCCGTACCAGGATTGACAGATTTGATTTCCTCCTCCGTCACACCGAATTTTTTGGATATGGAATAGAAGCCCTCGCTTTTCTGAACCACATACTCGTAATACTGCTTGCCGTTTATCACCTTCTTGGGATAGTTCAAGTCAACAGACCATGCCGAAATGAACATGGAGGAGCAAGCTAACACACTACACAAAAATTTCCTCATAATATCTAAAAACTTGAGTTGCAAATTTACATAAATATTTCAAAATTCCCTTGAATATTTGTAATATTGCACTCAATTTGTAAATGATAAATGATGAAACGTAGGATTCTATTTTTGTTGATTTCTTTTTTCGCCGCCGCGAATGGTTTCTCCGGCACGTTCTCCATCACTGGAGGCAAAGGTATGGCGAGTAGCAAGAAGGCCGATTATCTAATCTTCGAAAAAGTTGGGGAGGGTTCCTTCTCTTTCTCCACGGATAGCATACCCCTCAAGGGCTTGAAATGCTATAAAATCACCTTAAAGGAGGAAAAGATAGACTCTTTGCTCCTTGAATCGGACGAATATACATTATCAACTGATTCTCAAACAGTAACATTCAATAATCTAATAGCGAATGCAGGTTATTTAATCCAATACAAAGACTATTCGTATGGTGATGCGATAGATTCTTACGCCTACACATGTGTGGTGGAGTACCAACCTCTGAGTTCCGTTACGTTCCCTACGGATACAGTTATCTGCAGCGATTTGGAACTGACAATTGAACCAACCATGACGTATTTCAACGAGTATGGAAATGTGAAGAAGATAGACAGAACACTCTCCGTGAAGTATAATAGTTATATACAAAAGGATGAGTTCCCTTCCGTAGAGGAGGTGAATGCGGAAGTGGAGGGCGACAACTCCGTCACCTTGACGATTATGCCTTATGTGAACACCACTTTTGAGGTGACGGACCTAACCGCCAAGAATGAACTGAAGATGGATGTGCAACCATTCGTCACAGATTCGTTCTACACGCAAGCGGTGGTGGCCTACCCATACATGGAGACGACCGGTAAGATCGAGCATGAAGGTGATGAGGGTACAGACAGCACGCTTCATTTCTACGCCACGATTGAGGAGGCGAAGGATAATGTGACCAAATTCCGCCAATCGGCGCCTCTATTTCTCAATCTGTATAGCTACGCCAACGATATGTCTAACCATTTCGAATGGGCATTCATTTCAGGAGACAAAGCTAAGACGGGTGACTTCCAGGGCGCATACACCTACTTTGGAAAGGATGTCAACGCATTTGAAATCAGCGAACCCGATCTGCATTGCATAGAATTGACAGTGAGCAACATACGCAACGACAGCGTCTGCGAACACCGCTCCTACGCCTGCCTACACATCGGAGGCTCTCAACTATATGTTCCGAATGCCTTCACCCCTAACGGTGACAACATAAACGACGAGTTCAGAGTGGGTTACCGCTCCATCGAATCGTTCGAGATATCCATCTACGACCAATGGGGAAGAAGAGTCTATAAATCCGATGATATCACAAAGGGATGGGATGGCACGTTCAGAGGAGATAGAGCCTCCATCGGCGCTTATTATTACGTGATTAAGGCAAAGGGAACAGACGGGAAGGAATACCTGAAAAAAGGCACCATCAGCCTAATTAGGACAAAGGAATAAGTACAGGTCTTAGAATACAGATAGAATTCCCATCAAATTCATAATTCAAAATTCAAAATTCTTAATTCTTAATTCCCTACATTCCCCTCCCCGAAACAACCGTTTTCACAGTGTAAATCAATATCTTTAAATCTACGAGGAGGGATATGTTTTCCAAATAGATGATATCATACTGCAGACGTTCAACCATCTTGTCTACGTCTGTCGCATATCCGTATTTAACCATTCCCCAGGATGTGATGCCAGGTTTCACCTTATGTACGATACCGTAATAGGGAACTTTCTGAGCAATCTGCTTCTCGTAGAAAGGCCGCTCAGGCCGTGGACCCACGATGGACATGTCACCCTTCAACACGTTGATAAATTGCGGAAGTTCATCGATGCGAAATTTTCGCAGAAAACGCCCAATCCCAGTGATTCGAAGATCGTCTTTCGACGCCAACTGAGGACCGCTCGCCTCCGCATCGCTCACCATAGTCCTGAATTTCAGTATATTGAATCGTTTCCCGTGCAATCCAACCCGTTCTTGCTTATAGAATACGGGGCCGTCAGACGTGAGTACGACCATGATGGACAAGAGGATACCCAATGGAGAAATCGCCACAATCACCAAACAAGAGAATACGATGTCAAAAAGCCGTTTGACATTCTTCTCGAACTCGCTCAACCGCACATCCAATGCGCTAACGAGCGGTGCGCCGAAGATGGAGGACATACGCACGCCACCAATCAGATAATCATACAATTGCGGCGTAACCTTTACCGTCACGTCATGGCTGTATAGGATGTCGAACATAGGCAACAAAGCGTTTCTGTCGTCATTGTCTATGGCTATAATCACCTCATCGATTTCCTTGGATATAATGATATCGCCCAATTGCGCCATCTCCCCTAACACCATGTTTTTATCCACACTGACAGATTCTCCGTATGATATGAAACCCACAATGAAATTGCCGGATGATTGTTTCATCGACTGTAGTTGGTCATATATCTGCTGCGCTTTTTCTCCTGAACCAATGATGATCGTGTTAAAACCGATAATACGGTTGTGGATTTTCTCCGTCGTTTTCCTCGTGATCATGTAACGGAAGAAATAGACCACAAGGAAATAGATGAGGAATTGTACGACGAAGGCTAAATAGTAGTCATGATAGTTGGCGACAGGGTCGTTCAGCAATAAGATAAAGAAGAGGATAGTAGATCCTATCAGTGTGCTGAGGAAGGTCTGGGCAAACTCAGAGAGACGTGATTTCAAAAAGGGTGTATTGTAATATCCTGAAAGCCAGAATATAAACAGCCAAAAGAAAGGAATGCTTATGAATAATTTCTCTAAATTGTAGATGGGCGAGAATAGTTGGATTTCCTGAAAAACGTTGGATTCGATCTCAATCCTACGGAAAATGACGAAAGATGCCCATGCCAACAAAACGGCTATCACATCGAATATGATATATTTGATGCGCTGCGTCTTCTTGTTGGTATGGTTCGTCAGTCTCTGTTCCATTCTTATTGTCGGATAATGGTGACTACTCCACCCTTACCAAGTTTGATGATGGAGGATGGTGCCGCCGTCGCTGTCTCGTCTTGGCGGTAGGATACGATGTAGTCGACGCCAGCTTTGATGGCCTCGCTTATTTCAGAAAAATTACGGGGAGAGGGTTCTCCGCTGATGTTGGCGGAGGTGGAGACGATCGGGATGCGAAACTCTTCGCACAATTTCTTCGAGAAGGCCTCTTGTGTGACGCGTATGCCCACACTTCCGTCCTCGGCGAGCAGATTAGGCGCCAAGTTCTTCGCTCCGTCGTAGATGATGGTCAGCGGCTTGTCAGCACATTCCACGAGGTCGTAGGCGACGTCCGGCACCTCGCTCACGACACGTTCCACCTTCATGATGCTATCGGTCAGCACCAGCATGGATTTAGCGTCTGAGCGGTGTTTCAGCTCGAATATCTTTTTCACGGCGACTTCGTTTGTCGCATCGCATCCAAGACCCCATATCGTGTCGGTCGGATACAAAATGATTCCTCCTGTTTTCAGCGTTTGGATGGCTTTTTTTATGTCTTCTTTGAAATCTTCCATGTCAGTTCATTTTGTTTCTAAGAAACTTTGCGGTATATGAATTTTCACATTTCACTAACGCTTCCGGTGTGCCCTCGAACACGAGGTTCCCTCCTGCGTCTCCACCTTCAGGACCGATGTCGATGATATGGTCCGCACATTTGATCACGTCCAAATCGTGCTCGATGATGATGACCGTGTGACCGTTCGCCACCAATGCGTTGAAGGCTTTCATCAGCGTCTTTATATCGTGGAAATGGAGTCCTGTCGTAGGTTCGTCGAAGATGAATATCATCGGTTCCGGCTTCTCCGTGCCCAAGATCTCCGCCAGCTTCACACGTTGGCTCTCGCCGCCGGAGAGCGTGTTGGACGATTGCCCTAATTTCACGTAGCCTAACCCGACATCCTGCAGGGTCTTTAGCTTCTTTACGATCTTCTTTTCGATGGTGCCTTGTTGCTCGGAGAAGAATTCCACAGCCTGATTGACGGTCATGTCCAGCACGTCGAATACGTTTTTGCCTCGGTAGAGTACCTCCAGCACATCTGGCTTGAAGCGCTTACCGTGACATGATTCGCACTCTAAAACAAGGTCCGCCATGAACTGCATCTCGACCGTGACTGTTCCTTCGCCTTGGCACTCGTCACAGCGTCCTCCCTCCACGTTGAAGGAGAAGGTGGCCGCCGTGTAACCCATCTGCTTAGACAAGGGCTGGTCGGCGAAGAGCTTACGGATCTCGTCGTAAGCCTTAATGTAGGTGACAGGGTTGGACCGTGAGGATTTTCCTATTGGGTTCTGATCGACGAATTCGACATCGTGGATGAGGTTTATGCTTCCTCTCAGTGCGGAGTGGAGTCCTGGTTTGTCCGCCACGCCGTCCAACGCCCTTTTCAAGGCGTTGTAGAAGACGTCCTGCACAAGGGAAGATTTGCCCGAACCGCTGACACCCGTCACCACCGTAATCACGTTCAGCGGGAATTTCACGTCTATTCCCTTCAGGTTGTTCTGTCGGGCACCCACCACCTCGATGTAATTGCTCCATTTCCTGCGGATGGTTGGCACTTTGATTCGTTCTGTCCCCAAAAGATATCGGACGGTATAGCTCTTCTCTTGTAATGATCTGTCACCCAACAACTTATCGGACAGCTCCCCTTGGAACACGACGTTTCCGCCCAGTCGACCCGCATCCGGACCGATGTCAATGAGGTAATCCGCCGCACGCATGAACTCTTCGTCATGCTCCACCACGACCACCGTATTGCCTAACTGCTGTAGCTTGCGTAGAACGGATATTAGTCTATGGGTATCCCTTGGATGTAGTCCGATGCTGGGCTCGTCCAAGATGTAAAGGGATCCTACAAGGCTGCTGCTCAATGAGGTGACTAAATTGATGCGCTGGCTCTCACCTCCCGAGAGGGAGTTGGACAATCGGTCCATGGTAAGGTACCCCAATCCGACATCCGCCAAGCACTCCAGACGCAGTTTAATCTCCGTCAACAATCGTTTGGCGACATTCATTTCGTCTTCCGTCAGCACAAGCGAATCGAAGAACGCTTTCAGTTCCAACACGGACAGGGAAACCAGCTCCGTAATGTTTTTTCCGCCGACTTTCACGTATCTTGCGGACTCCTTCAGCCTGCTTCCCCCACAAGTGGGACAAGTTGTCTTGCCCCTGAAGCGGGCCAGCATGACGCGGTATTGTATTTTATATTGATTCTCTTTTACGAAATCGAAGAAATCATCTATGCCATGAAAATAGGGCGTTCCCTTCCACAGCATCCGTTTCTCTTCCTGGGTGAGGTCCGCATAAGGCGTATGGATTGGGAAATGGACCTTCGATGCGTTGTAGACCAGTTCGTTCAACCATTCGGACATCTTTTCCCCTCGCCAGCAGATGACGGCGCCGTCGTATACGGAGCGGGACTGGTCAGGGATCACCAGATCCTCGTCGATGCCCATCACCTTGCCGAATCCTTCACAGGTGGGACAAGCGCCATAAGGGCTGTTGAAACTAAACATCAGCTCGGAAGGCTCCTCGAACTGCATACCATCCGCCTCAAACTGTTTCGAAAAGCGTTCCACACTCTCCTTCCCGTTCTCGTAGAATCGGACGAAACAGATGTCGCCGCCCTCTAAGAAAGCTGTCTGGATCGAATCCGCCAGACGGGTGCGGGTGTCCGCATCGTCACGCACGGAGAAACGGTCCACCACCAAGTTCACACGATCGGCCTTTTCGCTCAGTTCATTGATGCGTTCGACCGCCTCGTCCATCTTGATCATCTCTCCATCCACCTCCACACGGCTGTAACCCTGCATACGGAAGACCTCTATCTGTTGGGACAAGGTACGCTCCTTCTGCAGCATGATCGGAGCAAATATAACGCCTCTGGTACCCTCTTGTTTCGTGTAGATATAATCCACCACATCGCTCACCGTGTGTTTCTTCACCTCACGGCCTGAAACGGGGGAATAGGTCTTCCCTATCCTAGCGAACAGTAGTTTCAGGTATTCGTATATTTCGGTGGAAGTGCCGACGGTGGAGCGCGGGTTACGTGTATTCACCTTCTGCTCGATCGCTATGGCGGGAGGCAGTCCCTTGATATAGTCCACCTCCGGTTTCGACATCCTGCCAAGGAATTGTCTGGCGTAGGCGGAGAGGCTCTCCACATACCGCCGCTGGCCCTCCGCATACAAAGTGTCGAAGGCCAAAGATGATTTGCCAGAACCAGATAGTCCCGTCACAACCACGAACTTGTTTCTAGGAATAGTAATATCAATTCCCTTCAAGTTGTGTATATGGGCGTTTTTAACGCTGATTTCACCAATATCGGACATACGATCTATTATACATTCGTCTCAGGCCAATTCATTTGGACGAAGAGGAAGGCTTAGCGCTCTTTTTCAGGAGCCCCAATTTCTTCTTTTTGAGGAATTGGGCTTTCTTCTGCTCGTACTCCTCGTATTTCTTTTCCAAATAGTTGTCAGCCATGGCTTACAATCCGTTTTCGACTAAATAACGCTCGCAATCGATGGCGGCCTTGCATCCGCTCGCCGCTGCGGTGATTGCTTGTCTGTAACGAGGATCCGCCACATCTCCTGCGGCGAAGACACCCGGCACATTTGTCTCTTGCGTGCCATGGAAGGTCTTGATATATCCAAGCTTATCCAGCTCAAGGTATTGCTCGAACAACGTGGAGTTCGGATGGTGGCCTATCGCGATGAACAGACCGTCGACAGCGATGCTGTATTCCTCTTGTTCCTTCTCTCCCCTGTTTTTCATCAGGATAGCGCCCTCGACACCGTCCTCACCGAAGAGACCGATCACTTCATGCTTGAAGAGGATTTCAATCTTCTCGTTGCGCAGCACGCGTTCCTGCATCACCTTGGAGGCGCGCAAAGAATTCTTTCGCACGGCCAAATATACCTTCTTGCAAAGTCCTGAGAGATACATGGCGTCCTCACAGGCTGTGTCTCCTCCGCCTACCACGATCACGGTCTTATTGCGGTAGAAGAATCCGTCGCAGGTGGCGCAGGCGGAAACGCCCATGCCCGCATATTTCCTCTCGTCCGGCAATCCTAAGTACTTGGCGGAAGCGCCCGTTGAGATAATCACGGTGCTCGCTTGGATCTCCTTCTCGCCATCGATGGTAATGATGTTCTCGTTAGGCTGGAGAACCGCCTTGGTGGCGATTCCAACACGGATGTCCGCCCCGAAACGAATCGCTTGTTTGCGGAGATCCTCCATCATTTGTGCGCCTGATATGCCATCCGGATAGCCTGGGAAATTCTCTATCTCCGTCGTGGTTGTCAGCTGACCTCCGGGCATTGATCCTTCGTACAACACAGGCGAAAGATTCGCGCGTGCGGCATAGATCGCGGCGGTGTATCCTGCCGGACCCGATCCAATGATTAAACAACGTACTTTATCCATGTCTTTTGTATCTTTTTATTGTAAATTGACCACTTCAACTCCTGGGTGCTGTTTAGCATCGAATACGAATTCCGTATCCTTAAACTCCCTTTGGGTAACCTTCGTGACATCGAAGTAGGTATGGATGCCTCCTTTGCCACGAAGCGCAATCTTCTCCAACAACAATGTGTTCTTTTCAAAGATAAGATGGATAATCGAATACGGACTATTCAAATCGTTCGGATATAATTCAACCTCTTCGCACGCTTTACCGTTCACCGAGGAAGTACCCATGTATCGCATCTTGAAATCAGTCTTATACGATTTCATCAACATGATAGGGTTTATCTCCTTCAAATCCTCTTTTTCGGGGGTGCTGATAGTCACTTCTTTCTCTTTTACCATGTGTACCGCCTCCGTCTTTCCGTCGAAGTATGTATCCACGTCCTTCAGGGACATCTTGAACTTTTCCCCCTTTAGGATGGCGCTTCCCTTGAAAGTCTCTGATTTTGAGTCTCGTACGTTATCCACTTTGATGGTGAATTGTATCTCCATTCCCTTCTTGTTCTCCATTACGCCTAACGCCTTGTCTAACAAGGCTTTTGCCTTAGGATCGACGCTTTCCTCCTTTTGTGCGACCGCAAAAAGAACCGTCATGCATGCCCATATAAATAAAATAATCCTTTTCATATTCTTGTGTTTATTGGTTCTTCAATCTACTGATTATCATATCCAATTGATCCAAATCTGTTATTTTGACCTCACGTGGTTTACTGCCTTCCTGCGGTCCGACGATGCCTGCCACCTCCAGTTGGTCCATCAAACGTCCAGCACGGTTGTAGCCTAAAGAGAGCTTCCTCTGTATCATGGATGTGGAGCCTTGTTGCGTGGAGACAATCAGTGCCGCCGCCTCCTCGAATCGAGGGTCGAGTTTGGTCAGATCCACGTCTTTCGGTCCTTCTCCGTCTCCTTCGCTCGGAGGGTCTGGCAGGATATAAGCCTTGGGATATCCTTGCTGATTGGCTATGAACTCCGTGATACGTTCCACCTCCGGGGTGTCGACGAAAGCACACTGCACACGCTCGAAGTCATTGCCTTGACTGATGAGCATGTCACCTCGTCCGATCAACTGTTCCGCACCGTTCTGGTCTAATATGACGCGCGACTCCAAGCCTGTCGACACGCGGAAGGCGAACCTGGCAGGGAAATTGGCGCGGATCACACCCGTGATGATATTGGCGGATGGTCTTTGCGTCGCTAAAATCATGTGAATACCCACAGCACGGGCCTTTTGGGCGATGCGGGCGATTGGTTGCTCCACCTCTTTGCCGACCTGCATGATCAAATCAGCGAACTCGTCGATGATGACGACAATATATGGCATGAAATGATGCCCCTTGTCAGGGTTCAATCGCCTATTGATAAACTTCTCGTTATATTCCTTCACCTGGCGCACGTTGGCGTCCTTCAGCAACGTATAACGGTCATCCATCTCAACGCAAAGCGATTTCAGCGTCTCCACCACCTTTGTCACATCCGTGATGATCGCATCCTCCGAATCCGACATCTTCGCCAAGAAGTGTTTCTCTATCGGTGCGTACATGCTGAATTCCACCATCTTAGGATCCACCATCACGAACTTGACCTCCGCCGGATGCTTTTTGTAGAGGATGGAAGTGATGATGGCGTTCAAACCTACGGACTTACCTTGTCCGGTCGCACCTGCCACCAAAACATGAGGCATCTTACAGAGGTCCACCATATAGACCTCGTTGGTGATGGTCTTACCGATCGCTATCGGCAGTTCATATTTCGACTCTTGGAATTTCTTGCTGTTGATGATGTCCGCCATCGGCACAGTCTGTGGCTTGTTATTCGGCACCTCGATACCGATGGTTCCTTTGCCTGGAATTGGGGCGATGATACGGATTCCCTTGGCGGCGATGCAAAGGGCGATATCGTCGCCCAAGCTTCTAATGCGACTGATACGCACACCTGCGGCTGGCGTCACCTCGTAAAGGGTCACTGTAGGACCTACCGTAGCTTTAATGGAAGATATCTCGACACCGAAGCTCTTCAATACTTCGACGATCTTGTTCTTGTTCTGCGTCTGCTCCTCCATGTTGATGGTAGGACCGCTCACCACGGATTCATCGAACAAATCCGTGGATGGTTTCTTATAGAAACTCAATTCTTTGGTAGGGTCGAAAAGTTCGATGTTATCCCCTGCCACAAAATCATCTCCTTCGCTTTGGTTGATTTGGAAATCCACGTTGTCGCTTCCGTTTGCTTCACCCGATGTGTCACCCCCCTCTCCTTCTTTCGAAGAGGATGTTTCTCCACCGATAGTCGAAGGTCCTTCCTCCGCCCCCAAGGGACTCTCGCCTTCACCAGATGAGGTGACGAACGGATCCCCCTTCGTATTTGGCTGATTTATGATGAATTCCGGCTCATTGTCTCCTGCGGAGGAAGGGAGAGGCTCGTCTCCACTCTGTTCTTGTCCGCCAT
Source organism: Bacteroidales bacterium UBA1181 (assembly GCA_002310215.1). Classification (GTDB taxonomy): domain Bacteria; phylum Bacteroidota; class Bacteroidia; order Bacteroidales; family Paludibacteraceae; genus UBA1181. The sequence continues at coordinate 352,566 of DBYR01000014.1, read as the reverse complement.
TCTCTCCGTCCGTGAAATGGATGGCGTTTCCATCGGAAGAATCATCTCCTCCATTGCTGTTTTCCGTCGCGTCGCCATGATTGTTGTCATCCTCGGCAGGCACATTTGTTCCCTCCTCGTTTCCACCATCGGTCGTAGGCGTCTCGCCATCGGTTGCGATAGAAGGTATAGGATCCGTCTCTAACTTCTTTATCTTGGAGACGATTGTGGCGCCCGCCACTTTCAGTTTCGGCAGAGCGGTTTTATAAGCGCAGATAATGAACAAAATCAGGGAGAGTATTAACAATAGGGATGTTCCCGCCACACCCACGTTGGAACGCAGCCATAGAGAGATGAAATAGCCATGTTCGCCCCCCCAGAAAAGGTGCGTCGTCTCGTAATACTTCATGAAGAAGAACCCGAAGAAGAGGGATAGCCAAATCAGGAAGAAGGAGCAGATCAGGAATGTGCGGCACATGCGAAATGGACGGATGTGCATCAGCCAAAGCGCACAAAGGAAGTAGTAGAAAAGATATAGGAGGCAAGATATACCAAATGTGTGGTTGATAAAGAAATCAGCCAATTTGGCGCCTCTCAGGCCCGCCCAGTTCCTCACATTCTCGTTGATGTAGTCTAACGTGAATCCTTGCGTGTTCTGCAAGAGGCTTTGGTCCTGCCATCCCGTAAAAAAGAACGAGACGAAAGCCAACGCCAAATAGAGACCAAACGTCAACAGCACCAGCCCGATGGCCGTCTGTATACGCTCGTCCTTCATTTTTTTTAGCAATGGATACAAACCACCTTTCCCTTCTCCTTCTGTGTTTTTCTCCATGTCTGCCCTCTTATCTTGCTCTTTTTTGCCCATTCTATCCAGTTTTCTATAACCGCAAAGTTAATTAAAAAGAGTCATAATCCACCATCGAGAGGAAAAACCTTCGGGTGTTTTTCACGTGTTTTAACAGATTGCCCGACATCACCCCCGCAACAACACCCTAACAATCAACTCTAAACGTTCAACTTCCAACTCTTAACTCTTAATTCCTAACTCATTAGCGTTATTTCTGCCTAATGAAGATGTTGATTGGCGTGCCGGAGAGCTCCCACTCCTCCCTCATCTTGTTCTCAAGGAAACGCTTGTATGGATCCTTCACGTATTGGGGAAGGTTCGCATAGAAAACGAAGGATGGTATCTGTGTGTTCGGCAACTGCGTAACATACTTGATTTTGATGTACTTGCCCTTCGTGGCAGGTGGCGGATAGTTCTCGATGAGCGGCAAGAAGAACTCGTTCAATTTGCTGGTTGATATCTTTCTCTTCTTGTTGCCATACACCTCCATGGCGGCCTCTATCACCTTGAATATGCGTTGTTTAGTCAATGCGGAAGTGAAGACGATAGGAAAATCATCAAACGGGGCGAGACGCTCCCTGATGGCTTTCTCCATCGTAAGGGTGGATTTAGAGTCTTTCTCCCTGATAAGGTCCCATTTGTTGACGCAAACCACAATGCCCTTCTTGTTCTTCTGGATGAGCTGCACGATGTTCATATCCTGCGCCTCTATGCCTCTGGTCGCATCAATCATGAGGATACAGACATCCGAGTCCTCTATGGAACGGATGGAGCGGATGACAGAAAAATACTCCAAATCTTCCGTCACCTTCCCTTTCTTGCGGATACCCGCCGTATCGACGAGATAGAAATCGTATCCATATTTCGTATAACGGGTATGTGTGCTGTCACGGGTGGTGCCCGCAATGTCCGTCACAATATATCTGTCTTCTCCGATGAAAGCGTTGATAATGGATGATTTGCCGGCGTTTGGTCTACCGACGATAGCGATGCGCGGAAGGTCCTCGTCCATCTCTTCCTCCTTCTTCTTCGGAAGTTTTTCAAGGATCAAATCCAATAGGTCACCCGTACCAGAACCCGACATGGAGGATATACACTGCGGATCGCCCAATCCAAGTTTGTAGAACTCCGCCGAGTCATAACGTAACTCATTGTTATCCACCTTATTGCATAATAAAACAACAGGTTTCTTGTTTTTCCTGAGGATTTGTCCCACCTGCTCGTCGAGGTCGGTCAGACCGCTGCTCACGTCCACGACGAAGAGGATGACGTCGGCCTCCTCTATGGCGATTTTCACCTGCTTGCGAATCTCCTCCTCGAATATGTCGTCCGAATTGACGACCCAACCACCAGTGTCGACGATGGAGAATTCCACGCCGTTCCAATCCACCTTACCGTATTGGCGGTCACGCGTGGTGCCAGCCTCTTCATTCACGATGGCGCGATGGGTTTGTGTCAACCTGTTGAACAATGTTGACTTGCCCACATTCGGTCTACCTACTATAGCTACTAAATTACTCATTGTCCTTCCTCATTTAATTATAGCCGTCAGCAACCTTTACTCAGGCTGATAGCCAAAATCCTTCAAATCTTTATCCTTGTTCCGCCAATCCTTTTCAACCTTGACGAAGAGTTCGAGGAACACTTTCTTGTCGAAGAAAGCCTCGATGTCCTTTCTGGCTTCCATGCCCACTTTCTTCAGCATCTTGCCCCCTTGTCCGATGATGATACCCTTCTGCGAGTCCCGCTCGACGTAGATGACAGCATTGATGCGGATGAGTTTGTCGTCCTCCTTGAAACTCTCCACCACTACCTCCACCGCATAAGGCACCTCTTTATCGTAGTTGGTGAGGATTTTCTCGCGGATGATCTCCGTGACGAAGAACCTTGCAGGCTTGTCCGTCAACGCATCTTTTTCGAAGAATGGTGGGGAGTCCGGCAATAGGCTCTTGATTCTCTTCAGCACATAATCGAGGTTGAAGTTGTTTTGCGCGGAAATAGGAATAATCTCCGCATCCGGCAAAATGGTTTTCCATTTCTCCACCAATTCAATCAGTTTGGGCTGGTCCGTCAAGTCTATCTTGTTGATGATGAGCAAGACCGGAGCCTTCTGTTTCTTCACTTTCTCGATGAAATCGACGTTTTTTTCTGCTTTTTCCACCACATCCGTGACATACAGCAGCACGTCGGCATCCGTCAATGCGCTGGTGGAGAAGTTCAGCATGGATTCCTGGAGTTTATAGTTGGGCTTTAGCACACCTGGCGTGTCGGAATAGACGATTTGGAAATCCTCGCCGTTCACGATGCCTAATATTCTATGGCGCGTGGTCTGAGCTTTCGACGTGATGATGGAGATCCTTTCACCCACCAATGCGTTCATCAACGTTGATTTACCGACATTGGGGTTGCCCACTATATTTACGAAACCTGATTTATGCATGAGAGATAATTTTTTGCAAAGTTAAGGATTTTTCCGCTCAATCTCAACATAAAAATTTCAAGGGGCTGAAGAAACGAAGCAATATACTTTGTTTAGGACCGAGACATGAGAGTATCCCGCCGACGGGAGGATGCCCCACCCTCCCCGTCCGAAAAATAAAGCGTGGTTCAAATCCATCCGAAGACTTCATTGAACCACACTTCAACATAGATACCTGATCAACGTTCCGATTCGGACATCGATCCAAGCGATTTATTCATCACAATTGCTTGCACACAAACCTTTTCGGGCTATCCACGACACCGAAGATACGGTCGGATGTGAACGGGACAGTGACCAAAGCCTCGTACAGGCTATGATCCTCCGCATTCCAATAGCGGAAAGTCACATCCTCCGTCTCAGCGCCTGTCCCGATGACAGTCAAGAGGAAAACTCCGTTGATGGCCTTCTCGACGCTCCTGCACTCGTTTCCGACAAACGCAGCCATGAGGTCATCCGCCGAAGCTTTCGCTCTAAGCTCTGCCGGAAGGTCAAACACCGCCGTCATGGTATAGGCATAGTCGCCAGAGATGGCTACGGATTCCCAACCCGGATGCTCATACGTGTTGCCCGTCGGAACTATCACCGAAGAAGTGTCCTGTATGTCATCAAACGAATCATCCCCACCAACCTTCTTGAGCAACTGATCCAATTTTTTATTGGTCTCGTCCAATCGTTTGTTTGCATCGCTCAAACTATTTTTCTCTTCCTCCAACTCCTTTATAAGGGCATTCTTCTGTTTCAACTGTTCCTCTAACGCATCGACCTCATCATCGTTCTTGCAGCTTTGGAAAGTTGTTCCAGATACGAGGAAGAATGATATTGCAATATAAAACCAATTCTTCATAATATTCTCTCCCAAATTACTTCTTTACTACTTTAAATACTTTAGACTCATCGCCTTGGTTAACCTTCAGCATGTATGAGCCAGGAACCAAGCCTGACACGTTGATGCTTTCGTCCAAAACATTATTCTGTGCGGAAACTTGCTTCTCAAAGACAAGCACACCCAACACATCGAAGAGCTCAAGCGTCACATCGCCTTCGCCATCCAGTTTACCGGCAACGTTCAACTCAACATCCATAGGATTTGGATATACGGTCAACGTCTCCACTCCACCCACGTTGAAGTTCAGCACGAATGGGTTGTCAGGCGTACCATATACTGCGTCACCCGCAAAGTTCAAAGCGTTGTTCGCCTCGTAGATGACTCCGTCACGTTCCATCGTGAAACGCACCTTGTCACCCGCATTAGCCGAAACATTGATGAACTGGAGCGCATAATCATCCGACAAAGCAACTTCCACAACCGAGTTCTCCTCTGTTCCCACAAGTGCGCGGAGGACATCACCTTCCCTCTTTTCAGGAGCAGAAGCAATGATGCTCATGTTAGACTCGTAAGCGGAAGACTTCACGGAGATGGCGGAACGCAAAACGGAAGAAGAGGATGGATACCTGAATGTCTTTTGGACATTGTCCGTGTTCTTCATCATATAACCGCAGTTAGGCTGCAAACTCTTGAGAGAACCGATCCACTCGTTGCCATAATACATCGCGAAACCATCGATTGACTTGATGACATCGCCCTCGTTAGCCTCGTAGCCCGCCAACGCCGCTTTCAGCGTCAAGCTGTAATCCGGCAGGTAAGCGATGTAGTTCCAAGAACCGCCATTGAGGATGATTTGGGCTGTGTCGAGGTTCACCTTAACTCCGGAAACGGACAAGGTCTGATCCACCTCAGAGTGGATTTTGAACATGTTCCTGTTGTTAAGAGAGACCCCGGAATTCGTCCAACTATGGTCATCAAGTGAATAGTTGGCCGACTTAGGAGTGACGTTCAAATCCTTCACGAAGCTTTGCTTGCCCCATGTTCCGCCTGCAAGATATGTGTCGAGATCTGACATAGCCTTATCGGCAAGGTTGAAGGAAACCCAGTTCCAACCCTTCTTCAACTGAATGTTCTGGTATTTCACCGAATCATTAGAGAAGACGATAGGTTCCGTCGGCTGGCCATAGATCATATCACCGTGGAATATGACTTCAGGATTGCTCTTCGCCATATACATAAGTCCCTTGCTTGCATCCCAGATGCGATAATCCAACTTATGGGAATCAGAGCTATTTGAATAAACCGTCATCATCGCATACCACAGATCCATAGTCTTGTCGTGGCTCATGTTAGCCACACCGACGCACTCACCGTTATAGAAGGCAGCAAGCATATCCTTCTGATCGTTGGAAAATTGGTTGTCCACCTTAATCTGAGCGAAGACCGCCATGCTATACTCATACTTGCTTGGATCGACGCTCCAATCAGGCGTATCGCCCTCCACCGTCACATTGAGAGTAAGAGGTTCAGTCACATTATTGGAGTTCGTCAAGTAAACCACCTCGTCGTACGCACCGACAGCGAGAGAAGGGTCGATCTCGAACTCGATGGTCTGCTTCTCCAACGGATTGATGGCGCCAGATTCCGTAGAGGCGCTCAACCAAGAAGGCATGTTCTTCAGACTGTAGTTGATGACGGAACCGCCCTTGTTAACGATTGGCATCTCGAACTTGTATGGCTCGTTTTGCTTCTTGTTGACAGTCACAGCGTCATCCATCCACTTCAGCTGGTTGCGGTCAATGTAAGCGCTCCATGTGATTGGAGAAACGATGTAGTTCCCGTTCACATCCTGCACTTGGTCGACCGTAAAGCTGACGATGGTCTTCTCGATACGGTAGTCTTGCTCTTGCAAGGTAATAATCAAAGCGTCGTCATTCACCACCCAGTCAAAAAGCAAGGAAGATGTTGTGCCTTTTGATTTGACAGGAGGAATGTTGACAGATTCGGAGATGTTGCCTTCTGTTGTGGCAAATGCTATTTTCTTGCCTTCCCCATTAACTGCATCATTGCCTTTATCATCCAATGAGAACTGCATCTCTGATCTTCCCTGCCAGTCAACATACTCTTCGAAAGGATAGTAGAGCAACAAGCCCATTTCTTTGCCACTTGACTTTTGGTTATAGAATGACTCGATTTGAGATTGTTGACGGTATAAGTTCCATAGACGAATCTCATCCACCTTTCCTGTGAAATATTGGTCAATGGTTAAATCCGTGCTACTTTCCTCATGCCATACATGCGCACCAGCGAACAATTTGTCGGAAGCAATTCTTCCTATCTGTTCTGCAGGGAAGTAAGTGTTCAGTTCTCCATCCATGTATATACGTGCTATGCCAGAAGAACGGTTTACCGCAAGGGTGAAGTTGTGCCAACTGTTGTCGTTGAACTTACCATCAACAGCCACGATATTACCATTATGACGGAAAGTGATATTGCCAGTTTCGTCAAATCCAATGCTGAAGAGTTTAGATGGATCCTCGCCCTTATTGGATATTCCGTCGCCATTGGAAAGAATGGTTTGGTTAGTGGCATCTGTATTTGCATTGAACCAGAACTCCAATGTGAAGTCCATGTCTGACGTGATGACAGCCGACGAACTGTTCATTGCCACATAACTTTCACCGTCGAATTCAGCCGACCGGCCCTCTGGTAATGCCCAGGTGCCACCACCCTTCATAACAAGGTTGGCTCCGCGCGCTTTGTCCTCTGTAGCTGTGCCCTTAGCCTCTTCCATCTCATAGTAAGCCATCAGGTTCAAATCATTGCCTGAAAGCTGCGATGTGCTGTTAGCTTGGATAGTTGCGGAAGAACGAACTGCGTTCCAGATGCGGAACTGATCCACTTTCCCATAGAAATTATCGGATTCAGTAGCCACGTCGCGACCCACTTCTACAATACCGTTGCCACTGTATGCATTTACATCAACGGCATTAATGACAGCTGTATAGTTTACATAAGCGGTCACCGTTTGGTTTTCGTTGTCGTAAACTAAAGCGACATGGTTCCATGAAGATTTCTCCCAAGCAGGAACTTTCTCCGAAACGAGTTCCTTGTTGCCTATCTTGACCACAACCTTACCCTCCTTGTTCATGCCCATGGAGATAGACTCCTTCGTGTCACCATGGCTGAAGAAGGTCGCGTTCTGCAAGGAATCGTAATTCACCCAGCACTCGAAGGTCAAATCCTTATTAGCGAAGTTGCGGGTAACCTCGGTCGTGAGGTAATCATTCTCACCATCCAAAGAGATGGCCACGCTATGGTCTGATACCGCACCATTGCGGACACCTGTAATCTCGAAGTTGTTAACCGTCAACATGCCTTCGGCGATGGTCTCATTAAAGTCGATACGGATATCATCATCAATCGTCAAGACGCCATTGGCCGGTTTAGGAGAACCGAACAAACGAGGATTATACATATCCTTGATACCCGAAACAACTTTGGAAGGATTCTCGTACAGTTCGTTGTTGATGTTGCAGTATGAAACAGCACGCAAATCATACATCTGGTCAGGCAATTCATCCATGTAGAAGTTGTAGTAGATATTGCCCGCATCCTCAGAATTGATTGCGAATGCTTCTAATCCGTTCTTTTGTGCGTTACGAGCCAACGAATCGTCCTTGTAGTAGTAGGCCAAAGTTAACCAACCGTTGTCGGACGAAGCCAATGGCTTGTATTGTAGCTCCAAATGTTCGAAGTCCGCATAATTTACATCAAAGCCAGATATAGTGATTGGCATATAATGTTTTTCCACTCCGTCAATCGTATCCTTAGAACAATTAGTGTTATACGTCCAATTGTTTGTCGGTTTTTCGATGGTCACATTTGAACAAGATGGAATATAGTGGACGGTAAAATCAACCGTATCTGCTATGTCCTCTTGACATTGTGAGCTCAGAATCAACTTCAGATGGTCATAGTTCAAGGCAGAACCTTTATAGACCGCTAATGTTTTTTCCAAAACTCCACCGGCAGGCACCAGATATGAAAGAGTTGTTCCCGACATGGAATTTCCATCGATGGTTGTTACGGCGCCATTTGGATTAGAAGCATCCATCAAACTGAGATTGAACCGTTGATCCGCACCGGTCTCAGACTCATTCCTCATATATATCGTCAGATAAGCTGCTTCTCCGGAAGGTACGTTTTCAATGTACTTTATTGGCATGTCGATTTTAGGTACCTCTATCTTTTTGGTAGCCACATTGATAATTTTATTTCCTTCACCTTCCACGTGAGAGGCGTAATAAGCTCCTTCATACGGACAACTTGTGGCACCTCCACGGGTGATGAACACAAATGTAGGATAGAAATCCTTTTTCTTTAACTTAGATGTATCCGCACTACCTGCATTAACCCAATCAACATACGTTTCAGAGGTGTCAACTGTATTAAAATCATAAATACCGGACACATCTTCAAGAATTGGTTCGCGAATGACATCCACACTCAAATAATCATCACCATCTTCTGCCAAAACAAATCCTTTTGAATGAGAAGCTTCTGCTTCACTCTCAAATTCACCACCTTGAGTGGTTGTGAATTGTTCCTCATATTCAAATAGAAGGAATGTTCCTGCTGTGGTTTGCTTATTGTCGTCGCTTAATGCAACTCCCAATTTAACACTAAATGAATGAGACGAAGCGAGTGCAGATGAATATGATTCGGAATATTCAATATTCGACCCAGCATGGAATGAATAATTCTGAAGTGCGGTCTTCTCCTTTGCGGCTAACTTTATTCGATCATTCTCGCTTAAAAGCCTATTCCAATTTTCTATGGCCTGATTCAAATAGTTAATCGTATCACAATGCTTTTCGTCGTAGAAGTATACATTGTATTGGTCCTTTTCACCGAAATGCTTGTCGGTAATAGGTACTTTAGATACATATATGTTCTGCTTCTTGTTTTTTGCCATTGCATTCATTGCTGAATCCCCTTTGTATTCGGTCATTGGCAATAGCAATGATCTTTTCAAATCTTCTAAGTTAGGTAGCAGCGTTTGCTCCACAAAGATTTGAGGATAAGCAAACATCGTGTTGAATTCCTCTATGGAACTAATACCAGATGTCTTTGCAATAACAAACGAATCAGTTTTTGCATAAGTTTCTTCAAAATATTTATCACCTCCGACACTGTCATAGAAAGCGATAGGGAAAACGGTGACATCTTGGGTTGAACCAAAGGAGATATTGGTGGAATATCCCACGTAGAGATCGGCATCCGCGCCTACATACGAAGGATCATCACTTGTTTGAATACGAGTCGTCAATGTATAACTTGAGGATTTTGTATTTGCCCCCGTATATTCAGCCTCTTGAACAATACCTGCCTTAATTCCACCACCTGTTTCAAAAAGGATGTTTGAAGTACCAGTTGAGGTGGCAGGAGTATTCGCCAAGTTAATCGTCATCGTTTTTAATTCGTATCCGGTCGTCCACATTTCACTGCCTTCATGATTAAAGGCTCCATTGTAAGTGGATGATTGCGAGAATGAAGTTCCTTTCTCTAAATACGAATAACTGTTGGATCCCGGTGGGTCACGTAGTACACAGAGTAATTTGTCCGGACCACCTGTGACAAAATCCGTGCCTGTTTGATGGGATCCGAACACATAAGCTTCTCCATTCGCATTCCCCATCGGATTCTCCCATGATACGCTTGTCGGATTGTCGCTATCTCCGTATGTGAATGTGGCTGCAATCGTTCCTTTCGCTGTAGTCATGTTAGGTTCACCGACTTGGAATTCATAAATTCTTTTGAGAGTATCAAGAGATATGTCGTTACCCAGTTTATTGTTAAAAGTCACCTTGACATTTTCTACTGGAACACGATCGATTTTTGAACTATCCACATGCAGTTTACTGTCTATATAGAATGGGTAAACCTCAAATACATCATAACGCATCTTGTATTTATTGGATGTTATAAATACAGGCAATCCAAAAGTATATGTTTTTGTGGAACTATTATACAGCAGAATATCCTTGTTCGTTCCGATCGCATTTTTTGTTGTATAACTCTTCTCTCCGAAGTATGCCAACGGCGTTTCAGATGCAGAAAGAGGAGTCATTTCCATTGATGCACGATAACGTTTCGTGAATATCTGTTTTTGGCGATACTCTATAGTATCCTTAAACGTAGAGCGTTTCATCTCGCCGTTTACAAGGGCAGAATCAGAATATTCGTATGTTTCATATTTGTTCAGCGCGTATGCGGACAAGTTGAGAACAGAATTGTCACCCGTTATATCCTGATGTCCATTAACTTGCAATGAAACTTTATACTCAATAGGGAATACCCACGCAATAAATTCACCCGTTTCGTTGTTTACGTGAATATTGATGTCTTTCTTATTATATTCACAAATAGTCGTTTTCGGATTTTTATTGCTATTTCCCGAAACACTTTGGAGTATCGGATGTTTTGTAGGGTTATTCTCATTAGAATACGCACTATCCTGTAGATTATATGCTGATTGTGTCGCTGTCAAGATCACCCTCATGTCGTTTGCCAAGTTGTTTTTGGATAACGAAAAACCTACAGGATAAGCCTCTTGTACCGTTCCACCGCAAATACGTCCAATGTATTTTACTTTCGTGGTATCATATAGATTTGCTATGTCGTTATCTTGATAGTTGCGATCCGAACCATCAATGTTACAAACACGTCCATCCATATAAAATCCATGTCCATCCTTCACAGCTTTCACTTCATGAATACCGACAGGGACACTGATTGTGTATTTTCCTTTCGCATCAGTTTGGATATATTGTCCTGTCTTGTCGAGCGCAGGCACTCCATCGATAGTGAAATGAACGCCTTCCACAGGATAATTTCCTCCCATGTAAACGACATAACCTGTTAAATCGAAAGAACTATTGTCTGTGAAATTAACCGTATGGCTTTGTTCCGTTGAACTGATAAAACGAACTTCCTGAACAGGAGCGAACTGATGATTACCTTTTTTCGGTGTTATTGTATATGACGTTCCATTCCCAAAATATGGTACGGAAAGTATCGAATATTTTCCGTCTTTATTTGTGTAACCCTTATAAGAAAGTTCGTTGTTAGTAAGTCCACTTTTTATCTTATCCACTTTTTGTAACTTTCCCGTATTGCCATTATACGTGGCATTCCCTTTATAGGAACGGTCATAAAACTCATCGATAGGCATGAAATCGAATGTATAATATGCATTCAATCCATCTTCGTTTCCGATCAAATAGCGAGAATAGTCCTTATTGATTTCATTTGCTTCCAATGCTCTACTCCACAAACGGACTTCGTCTATAATTCCCTTGTAATTCTTGCCCAAAATCACATTATCCGAACTTGGCATTGAATAGATATAAGGGAAACTCTTGCGTTGTGCCAAGTCTCCATCTAAATAGATTTTGATAGCGGTATCCGTAACGACGGCTGTAACATGGGTATATCTACTCGTGTCAATTAGGGAATCTGTCGTCAAAGAAGCATCGCCAGCTCTAAAGAACAGAGAACCATTTATTAATCCTAATTCGAAGAAGTCCGATTTATTGATTAACGACATCGTATCCTTTTCTATGGAGTTAGGTTTAATCCATGCCTGCATGGTCATTGGAATACCTTCTTTCAAGATTTTATCTCCAGGAATAAGTGCTGTGCCCGTTCCGTTGAAGGAAAGTGCCTGCAGGGAAATTTCATCTTCAGTCTCTAATCGAACCTCTACAGAATCGACTGCCTGTCCATTCGCGAACGTCACTCTTCCTGTGAAATCTCCTGTAGGTGTTCTAAATCCATATCCCACAAGTGTGTCTTTCGATGATTTTATCGAAGTGTCACAATTGAATAAAGCATATACTCGATATTCATATACTATTCCAGGTTGACAAGTTTTGTCTTCAAAAAGGAAATCTGACAAACCTGAGGTGGCGTCTATCGACTTGATTTTTGAGAATGTTGACTCATCATTGTTGTATTCACGACGTTCCACCACGAACTCATTATACCCTGGAGTCGTATTCCATGACAGATCGACTTTGTCAGAATAATACCCCTTGGATACCTCGAAGTTTTTCAGAGAACCACCCATGATTGGCAATATCTCATTTTTCGCCATTAAATCATTTAGTTCTGAATAAGATTTATTGCCAGGTATTAATTTCGCTTTATAAGTATATCGATGACACGGTATTACCATGTCGTCAACATACGTTGTCCTATTATATTCATCTTCCGACAATTCTTTCTCATATTCCTTTGCATCTGTCGAATCTGAACGTACAATGATGAAACGAGTTCCCTCGCTCCAAACTGTTCCAATTGTATCCCACATAACTTTAGCATCCCCGCCTTCAGTGAGTTCCACTTTTAAATTTGTTGGATATTTATGTTTTGTGGAAATAAGCTTCGTTGTTATTTCCTTACTTGCAAAGCAAGAAAGTGATTCCGTAGCTGATCGTTTTATGGAAAATTTATATTGGGCTTCCTCGTCTTTCTCAAGCGCAATTTTGTGGGAATAGGTACTCTGCCCTGGTTGGTATTTTATTTCCTCTGTCTTGGGATCTGACTCTTTCCCGTCAAGAATCTTCGTCGTAGTTAGTAAAAATGTACTATTGTTGAAATCTGAAGATGGAGCCTCTGGAATTTCCCAATTAGCGTATAACAACAAAGCACCAGGATCGGATTCGTATGTTAAATCCGACACTTGTGGATACGCAGTTATTTTGTATTTGTTTTTTGATTCGTATTTATACACTATTTTTGTCTTAATTCCATTGGCATCTGGATTTATTGTATATGTTTGTTTAAGCCAATAGTTATACGTTTTATTCAAGTTATGGTAAGGCGCCTCATTAGAAACACCTACTGTGAATGCCTCTATGTTCGCTGACGCAGAACTAGATGTGGTACCAGGCATTCCAGAATCATAATCGTCAACAGATTGGTCTTGACACAAATAAATATTCCCCTTGCCTGCGATTCCGTCAGATTTACTCCGAGTCCAATCAAATTTTATTATTGGATTATTCCCATTACAAGCGTATTCTGCATTAGTTATTTTTAATTCAGGATCTGCAGGATATGTCAGTGAGACAGTAAGGTGATTTTTTACGTTAATTCGTTCATCAACTCCTTCTCCTGAATCTCCAGCTCTCCACCAATATCCTTTTAAGTCAATATTAACGCTTCCACCCAAATCTTCTTGTTCAACCGGCACATCGAACTCCATATACCATGTCGTTTCGTCTGTCCCATGTTCTGCAGGACCATTCTCTTTGGTCCATTTGAATTTCAATTCTTTATTATCGATTGTAGATCCACTGTTATCTAAATCTTTGTAATATATATTTATATAAATGGAACGTGTTGTTTTTGTGTGTTGGGTTAAAATCATTCCTTCATTATTGTCGCCACCCCAACATGAGGAATAATTACCTTGTCCACCCCACGTTTGACATGCCCTGATTTTATAATGGATGACTCCTTCTTCAGGAACCCATGTGGCTTTGTCGAAGTGACTGTACGCTGACCAGGAACAACCACTACCTCCAGTTGCCATCGCCCCCTGCCATGGCATAATGCTCATCACACCTAATAGCAGCAACCATCGAAATACTGAACTCGGGATTTTTCTCCCCGAAGAGGAATTCCATCCCTTCAACTTTTTGGCAAAACATATCCTGCTTAGCCAACAAAAAACACTACCAATTTTCATAAACACTTTATATTTAAAAATAATACAATCTAGCAATCAGGCGAATAAACATACCAATAAGTAGATTACGGTACCCTTACAAACACAAACGCCAAATTCATCTACACAAAGTATGGAAAAAATTTTTAAATTTAAAACACCTATGAGGAAAAAATAATTAACAGCGTGTATTTTTTCCCCGACAAATAGCCTATCGTCAATCATATTGCCTAATGGGCATAATCGTCAATGTCATACGATCCCCCACATCTCCCATAATAGAATTTTACAACATATTCTAAAAACAAGTTCCCTATTTCCATTTTGACATTATCCGCTTTTTCGTTAAATTCGCGTGTAATTTCACTCAGTGTGACCTGAAGCATCCTGCTTAGGTCTGATGGGTGGGAGGTGTGTGTGTAAATGGGAGGGGCGTCCCCTCCGTCCAAGCGCATGGTGAATGCCGGAAATTCGCCACTAATAAACATAGATTTTTTCACATAGAAGAATAATGAAGAACATCCGTAATTTCTGTATCATCGCCCATATCGACCATGGCAAAAGTACCTTGGCCGACCGTCTGCTGGAAATGACCAAGACTGTGACAGGAAAAGACCTCCAGGCACAGGTGTTGGATGATATGGATTTGGAACGCGAGCGCGGCATCACCATCAAGAGCCACGCTATCCAGATGGACTATATGTACAAGGGTGAGAAATATGTGCTGAACCTGATTGACACCCCGGGACACGTGGACTTCTCCTACGAGGTCTCCCGCTCCATTGCGGCGTGCGAAGGCGCTTTGCTCATCGTGGATGCGTCACAGGGCATACAGGCACAGACTATCTCCAACCTCTATATGGCTTTGGAACATGACTTGGAGATCATTCCCGTCATGAACAAGATAGACCTGCCTGGCGCTATGCCGGAGGAGGTGGAGGACCAAATAGTGGACTTGCTAGGCTGCAAGCGGGAGGAGATCATCCGTGCCAGCGGCAAGACCGGCGAGGGCGTGGATAAGGTCTTGGAGGCGATTGTGGAAAGGATCAAACCGCCTGTGGGCGACCCGGACGCTCCGCTCCAATGCTTGATATTCGACTCTGTCTTCAACCCGTTCCGCGGCATCATCGCCTACTTCAAAATCATCAACGGAACCATCAACAGTGGCGACCATGTGAAGTTCGTGGCGACGGAAAAGGAGTATTTGGCCGATGAAATCGGTATTTTACGCTTGGACATGGAGCCTAAGCAGAGACTCTCCGCCGGCAACGTGGGCTACATCATCTCGGGTATCAAAACCTCGAAGGAGGTGAAGGTGGGCGATACCATCACCACGGTGGCCAACCCTTGCGAAAAGGCGATAGAGGGTTTCCAAGAGGTGAAGCCGATGGTTTTCGCCGGCGTATACCCGATCGTAACGGAGGATTTCGAGAATCTCCGCTCTTCCATCGAGAAACTACAATTGAACGACGCTTCCCTGACCTTCCAAGCGGAGTCTTCCTTAGCCTTGGGCTTCGGTTTCCGTTGCGGATTCCTCGGCATGTTGCACATGGAGATCATCCAGGAACGTCTGGAACGTGAATTCAACATGAACGTCATCACCACCGTGCCTAACGTGGAGTATGATGTCTATACAAAAAAGGGCGCTAAAATCGAGGTGCACAACCCGTCCGGTCTGCCGGACCTGACGCTCATTGAGCGCATCGAGGAGCCTTATATCCGCGCCTCCATCATCACCTCCACCGAATACATCGGTCCGATCATGACCCTTTGCTTGGGCAAGAGGGGTGAGTTGGTACGCCAAGACTATGTGTCAGGAAACCGCGTGGAGCTAATCTACGACATGCCTTTGGGCGAGATCGTCTTCGACTTCTACGACAAACTGAAGAGCATCTCGAAGGGATACGCTTCGTTCGACTACCACCCGCACGGCATGCGAGAGTCCAAGCTGGTGAAGCTGGACGTGCTGCTGAACGGTGAGCCGGTCGACGCGCTCTCTACCCTAACCCACTTCGACAACGCCTATCCGCTTGGCAAACGCATGTGCGAGAAGCTGAAGGAACTGATTCCACGTCAACAGTTCGAGGTGGCCATCCAAGCAGCCATCGGCACGAAGATCATCGCCCGCGAGACCATCAAGGCGGTGCGCAAAGACGTGACGGCCAAGTGTTACGGAGGTGACGTCTCCCGTAAACGTAAACTGCTGGAGAAGCAAAAGGAGGGAAAGAAACGTATGAAGCAGATCGGCACGGTCGAAGTGCCGCAGAAAGCCTTCCTCGAAGTGCTGAAATTGGATTAACCGTCAATGACGAAATAGTGTAGTGTAACAATATAAACGTATTTTTTAAAAGTAAAAATTATGAAAAAAATTTGTGTCGCACTTGGCGTGCTATTTATGGCTATCGCCTCCGCATTTGCGGACGATAACGAGTTGGTGAAGACGGCCACGTCTATCTCAACTAAGTCGAGCGGAGAAATCTCCACGGATTCCATCTACTGGACCTTCCCTGGTTCTGTCGGTTTGAACATTAATCAGGCATACTTCTCCCCTTACTGTATGGAGGGTGCGGGATCGAGCGTGTCAATGGACGCCTTCCTGAATTTGAACGCTAACTATAAGAAAAACAGGGTGAAATGGGACAATAGTTTCGCCGCAAAATATGGATTAATTTATTCCAACGAATTTGAAGGAGATGAAATCCGTAAGAACATAGACGAATTTGGACTTTATTCAAAATTCGGATACAAAATGGCGCAATATTGGTATGCATCAGCATTAGCGAGCTTAGAATCTCAATTCACAAGCAGCTATTCATACGAGGAAGAGCCATATAAAAATAGCGACAGCACAAGAATTTCCAGTTTCTTCGCCCCTGGCTATGCGAAAATATCCTTGGGTTTCGATTACGTACCGAACAAATACATCAGCCTTTTCGTCTCTCCATTGACCACCCGTTTCACATTCTGCCGTCTGAACGAATTGGCTTCAAACTATGGTATGGACACAATTTCCGGGGACAAATACAGGGAAATTGACGGCAAGAAAGAATTGGTGCAACCTGCTGAATACAAGAAGGTAAGAAGTGAGTTGGGTGCATACGGTATCCTGAGGTCTGATTTCGACATCACCCAAAACATACACTTCTTCAGTAGTTTGGAGGCTTTTTACGCTTATAACAAAGCCATTTCCAAATACACACACGAATATACGAAATGGCATGGTCAACAAGATTACAAAGATAAAGATTTTAATCCCGAGACTTACCATAATTCTCACCCAGGACAAGACATAAAGAAATTCGTCCATGGTTGGTATTACAAATGGAAACTGGAATTGTTGATGAAACTCACCAAACACATCAACGTCTCGTTCAAGACCCAACTCAAGTATGATAACGCAGAAATGAAAACAATTGAGGGGGAAAACTGCGGATTGCCATTTGCTGACGTGCAGTTCTGGGAGTCCACTTCCTTGGGTATCACATACCAATTTTAATTGAAAGAATAGAGATGGGAGGCGATCCTCATGGGTCGCCTCCCTTTTAATTATCGATGAAATGGATAAAAAATTAGAAGAGATTGACTTGAAGGCCTTCCTTTTTGACATGGATGGTGTGTTGTACGACTCCATGCCCAACCACGCCAAGGCATGGGTGCATGCGTTCGAATCTTTGGGGCTGAAATTCACGGACTACGACGTTTATATGCGGGAAGGCATGACGGGTTCTTCCACCATCAGCGAAGTATTCTCCACTCAACTGGGCAGGGAAGCGACGGAGGAGGAGTGCCAACGCATCTACAAATTCAAGTCTCAATGCTTCGAAAAACTTCCGATTCCACCGAAAATGAAGGATGTGGAGAAAGTACTCTCCGCCATACAAGCCGCGGAGAAGGAGATCTTCCTCGTGACAGGTTCGGGACAACTCTCCCTAATAGACAAACTAAACCACTCTTTCCCTGGCGTGTTCGCTAAAGAGCGCATGGTGACCGCCTACGATGTGAAGAAAGGGAAGCCTGACCCTGAGCCATACCTTATCGGGCTAAAGAAGGGAGGATTGCGTCCTGAACAGGCTATCGTGGTCGAGAATGCGCCTTTGGGTGTGCGCTCCGCCGTCGCCGCCGGCATCTTCACAATTGCGGTGAATACGGGTATTTTACAGGATGAGGAGCTGACAAAAAACGGGGCAGACCTGCTCTATCATAGCATGGAGGAACTATACTTGGATTTGCCTCGCATCTTTAGCATAGCCAAAAATGCGCGCTAAAACGCCTGATTCTTCTATCTCCTTGGCACTTCCTTGCTCGATTCCATCGGACATAACCCAAATACGGTCCGCGAATTGTAACGCAAGTTCAAGTTCATGGGTGGATATCAGCACACTCTTCCCCTCATGGCTTAACGCCCGCAACAGATCGAATATCTCAAAACGATTCTTGTAGTCTAAATATGAGGTGGGCTCGTCCAATAAGATGAGAGGCGTATCCTGCGCCAAGGCTCTCGCCACCCAAACGCGCTGTCTCTCTCCGTCGGACATCTCCGACAATCGTCTGTCTATCAAATGACTAATTCCTACGGTGGATAGGGCTTTTTGCACAAGCGCCTCATTCCTATCATCCATGTTGCCCAGCCAGTTCGTATGGGCATATCTACCGATGGAAACGACCTCTTTTACGGTTAAGCGACTGGTATCTACATTGTTAGTGGAAACAATACTGACCATCCTCGCCTTTTCCCCGATGGATAGGGAGAAAAGATCCTTCTCCTGAACAATGACCATCCCCCCCATGGGCTGTTGTAACCCACTTAGGGTGCGAAGCAGGGTGGACTTCCCCACTCCATTCGGTCCCACAAGAACGGTAAACATGTTGGGATATAGCTGAAGGTTAAGATTCGTCTGAAGTTCCTTAACAGACTTCCCCCTCCCTTTATAGCCAATGGAGAGCGCTTGAGTTTGTAGGATCGGATCACTCATTGAATATAGGGATTATTGGCCTTCTCGAACCCAATCGACGTCTTCGGACCATGTCCGGGCAAAACGGTCGTATCCTCCGGCAAAACCATCAGTTTTTCCGTAAGGGAACGGATCAGCTCAGGACCATTGCCCCGCTCCAGATCGGTTCTGCCGATACTGCCCATGAAGAGGGAATCTCCGCTGAAAAGGAGCTTTTCCTTCGGCGCATAGAAACATACACCTCCAGGAGAATGTCCCGGCGTATGGATCACATGGAGCTCCGAATCGCCTATCTTTATGACGTCACCGTCACTCAAATAAGACTTGAGCGGCACGCACTTCAACTCCTCATCGATACCGAACTTCCTCCCGTACGTGGGGAAGATATCCAGGAAGAACTCGTCCGACGCATGCGCCTCGGGCTGGATGCCGAATCCATCGAACAAGACCTGACATCCGAAGATATGGTCCAAGTGCAAGTGTGTCTGAATGATACGAGTCAATTTCAGCCCATTTGACCGAATATATCCGACCAATCGTTCCTGCTCCTCCTCGAAGAAACAGCCAGGGTCGATGATGATACAATTCTTCTCCTCATCGGTCAACACGTACGTGTTCTCCTGGAACATATTGAATATAAACTGTTTGACCTCCATATGATCTTTTACTTACATGATTCCTTTTAGCATAGGGACGAAAGCGCACGTCCCGAAATCCTCCTTGCTGAAGTTCGTTTCAGAGACACGGGCAAGCCGAACCATTCTGAGACCGCTCTTCTCTTGCACAGGGATGACGATGGAACCGCCTATTTTACACTGCATCAACAAGTTCTGCGGTATCTCCGACGCACCAGCGGTAACGATGATTTTATCAAATGGAGCCATCTCTACCCATCCCTCATAGCCATCCCCATATTTACATTGCACCTTATAATTCAAACTGGCAAGCCTTTTTTGGGCGCTCTCCGACAACTCCCTTATACGTTCCACCGAATAGACGGAAGCGCCGCAACAAGCCAAGACAGCGGATTGATAGCCCGATCCCGTGCCGATCTCCAAGACCTTCTCCCCCTCCTGCGGGTTCAACAATTCGGTCTGATATGCCACGGTCCACGGCTGAGAAATGGTCTGGTCAGCCCCGATCGGATAGGCGTTATCGTTGTAGGCGAATGGTTCCAACGTGCTGCTCATGAAAAGATGGCGCGGAACGTTAGCTATCGCATTCAGCACCTTGGTGTTCTTTATCCCCTTGGCATATAGTTGTTCCGCCAGACGTCGCCTCAGCGTCGCATGTCTAGGTGTGTCATTCATGATCATTTATCACAATGGTAAATAAACCGCCTTTTTCGTTTGGAAAAACTCTTCGGTGAAGAAATCCTTGATGTCAAAGAGAGAGGCCGCATGCCGGAAAGGACCCACCTCATGCTCCAATTCACCGCCTTTCAGGCAAATCAATCCGTTGGGAAGGGCATTTTTCGGATTCTTATGCTCCACATTTTTCCGTGTCAACCGAACGAGGTCGCCCAAAGGCATGACCGCACGGCTGACGATGAAATCGAACTTTCCCTTCTCATCCTCCACCCTCTCGTGCGCAAAAGTGGTGTTAGTCAAGCCGATAGCGTTGGATATCTCCGTCGCCACACGGATCTTTTTTCCGATGGAATCGACCAAATGGAACTGACAATTAGGATAATAGATCGCCAACGGAATGGCAGGGAACCCACCACCCGTACCGACGTCCATGACGCTGGTGCCATCCTTGAACGATAGAATCTTAGGGATGGCCAAGGAATGCAGGACATGATGCTCGTAAAGATTCTCTATGTCCTTGCGGGATATCACATTAATCTTACTGTTCCAATCGATATACAAATCGTATAACGCGGCGAACTGTTCCTTCTGTTTGTCCGATAGATTCGGGAAATATTTAAGGATAATATCCATCTCTCTTCTTTTTCTTTTTCCGCAAATTTAACGATAGTTCCTCTAACGGCAAAATCCGCGGGAGGGATAATAACGGCAGTCACACGGAAGCGGAGGAAGGAAAAATATTCACTTTTTCAAACAATACAAACAGGGTTTTCCCCGTATATTAGTTATATTTGCATAATGCGAATTTTTTAAATAGTTCAACAAATCATAGAAAAAACTGATTGTCATGAATATACTTTTTTTGCACGGAATGGCTTCGAGCCACGAATCTGCCACAGCTGAGTTTATCCGTAAATACCTGCCGGAAGCGACTGTATGGGTGCCGGACTTGTCCATCGACCCAGAGAAGGCTTTCCCTCAAATCGACCGTTTCTTGGCGGAATATCAAGTGGACCTGATCATTGGCCATAGCCTCGGCGGATTCATGGCGCAAAAATATAGAGGAAGGAAAAAAATCCTGCTGAATCCCAGCCTCGGCATGACCTACATGTACATGTTCCAAGGCGACAACAAATACAAGGAAGGAAGAGCCGACGGCAACCAGATATGGCACGTGGACAAGCGTATGTGCGACATCTACAAGGATATGGAGCGGAAACAATACGACGACCTGACACCCGAAGAGGATGCGCTGACCATCGGCATGTTCGGACGGAAGGACTTCATGACGCGCATGGCCGCCCATTGGTTCAAACAACACTACAGCAACCGAATCTTCATGCCGGGAGGGCACTACCCTCCCGAAGCGTCCATCCGGGATTATGTGGTACCGCAAATACGCTCTTTCCTGAACGAATAACGCACGCAATTCTTTAAAACGCCAGATACATGAAGATATCCAATATCGACACCCAGGAGTTGCTGGACCACCACGTCATCAACGAGGAGGTGGCCAACAACATCATCAACTATTACTTGGAGAAAGAGGGAAATAAGAAAAAATTCCTCACCAATACGACCTTGCCGCTGTGCATCGTCGCAGCCCTCTTTATCATAACAGGTATATGTTTTCTCCTTGCGGATAACTGGGAGTCCATCCCCCATGCGCTTCAAGTCATCATCGGATTACTACCGATCATCTTGAGCTCAGCCTCCTGCTATTACGTGTACAAACACCAATACGAGAGTCGGGCATTCAAGGAGGCGGCATGCCTCATCTACTGCATAGGTCTGGTAACAACCTTTTGCTTGATCAACAGTATCTTCGACATGGAGATCAATTTTTCAATCTCTGTCTTCACGCTGGCGATATTAGCCTACCCCATTGTATTCCTTTTCAGGTCGGTTATCGCATCTTCGGTCATCATAGCAACTTTATGTGTTTCAACAAGTGCTATGAATGACGATTTGAGCGTTGTCTTATATCTCATCATCTTCTTCATTGATCTGCTGTTTCTTTACAGAACTTACCATACGGAAAAGGAGACCTTCCTTGTCAAATTCAGGACGGCGACCCTTCCCTTAGTCCTCTTCTTTGTGATTATGTGGGGACATATAGCATTAAAAGACGGGTACACTTCTGAGGACAAAATCCTAATATTAGCCTCCTTTTTTGCGTCCGCATGCATATCATACTCACTACACACATGGATCAAGCAATCCACACATATCCAAAGCAATGCATCTTTTCTGAAAGCAACCACATACATCGCCAACTTCATAATTCTGGCCTATTTCGCTTTCAGTCTATCCGATTACCACACCGATGAGTATGGACCGACTGCGTTCCCGACAATTGCCATCATACAGATCCTCTTATTGGGAATCTCCTTCTACATGAAATGGAAAAGAGGATTGAAACCCGAGTTGGACGAGTGGATCACGCTTCCCCTGATTCCTCTTGTCTTATTCATACCTTACGCATACTTATCGTACACATTCCAAGGTCTGACCATCATCTACTTGGCCTACCTCACATTCATTAGCATACGGACGATGGATGTGCTGAAACTGAATTTGGCCTTAGTGGGTTGGTACGTTTTCATGTTGATGACATTGTCCGAATACAACAAATCGATCATCCTAATTGGAACGCTCTCCATCGTTTGGGGCGTCGTGCTTATCCTAATCAATCTATTCATCTCAAAGAAAAAGAGCCATGGACTTCAACAAAATAACTAAAAAGCAACTTATCCTTGCGGCGCTCATCGTGCCAATCCTTTTGGCCGTCATTTGGGCGATTCGATGCCAGATAACATCCAGCAAGGAATATACTATCCAAACACCTATCAAAAACTGCAAATTGGGATATTTTTACGAAGGCAATATACTAACAATAGAATATGACTTTTACAGGGAAAAACACAAAGGGTGCAAATATCTTGTCTTCGAAAAGGACTCCAATGGATATTACTATCCGGACAGATTCCGCATAACACCGCCATTAAACAAACCATTCATCGTCAATACATATATATACAACCTTGATATTAACGACGGTTTTGATGTTGGTAATGGGAAAGCCTTATGGGTGCAATATTTCCTTAACAAAGCGATAAAGGACGGCCACGTTGTATGTGGCGTCAAACATATCAAAAATGGCAAAGACTCTCTTTTGAACATTGAAATCGACGGCAAACCCTATTCGGATGAAATCGTTGATTTGGCCTTAAACGACTATGCGGAAGTGTTGGATAGCGTGGAAAAGAACATCGAAAAAAAAATCATCTCATACTGTAACTCAGCCATTTGTAACCCAGACAATGATTTATTTTACGCATCTATGCTAATAGGAAGAATCGATAGATACCTTCCGTCTTGCCTACTATACTTGATTTGTAAGAAAAAGGATGATAGCGTGTTCCGAAAAACACTCACCGAGAAAGGAAAGACTTGGTATAAAAAATATATGCCAAAAGACAAATACGGCAACCTGCAAAGCGCCATCCAGCAGCTCACTTCCTCCTATCATTGGGTAAATCAAGAGAACTACAAGGCGCTATACAAGATTTATTATGAAGATGACCGCAAAAAAACAGAGGATAAGGAGGAGGAAGAATACATCGAAGAAAAATTAGGAGAAGAAATAGAAATAGCAGAAAAAGTCTTAGATAGAATAGATGATGAGGATGTTGACACGGATTCAACATACCAAAAAAAGATAGAAAAGATAAGCGAGTTTGTCAACTTCCAAGGCACGCCTAATCCTGTGACTATCTCCCTCATCGAATTCTGGGCACTAAGGTGGAAAGATGGTTCCGCAGAGACAATATACAGCGTTTTGAAGAACTTAAATTTGGAATAATCCCCCATTTTTCTTATCTTCATAGAAAGATGAAAAGATTTGAGATATGGAGACCAACGATATTTTGTCATCGGATTTGTTGAAATTTGTCTTAGTCACGCTAATGTCATTGGTTATCGGACTATCACAAAGGAAGTTGTACCTGAAGGAGGAGGATTCCAAACATGCGTTCGGTGCGGACCGTACTTTCACGCTGATTGGCATATTGGGCTACATCCTCTACGAAGCGGGGAGCGGGAGCATCGTGCCTTTCCTTTGCGGAGGCGTCACCCTCACTCTATTGTTCGTCGCCTACTACATCCATAAGATTTTCGTGCAGAAGTCCTACGGCATCACCTCCATCGTGATCGCCCTGATCACCTACTGTCTGGCGCCCGTCGTCTGCGAGAAAGACCCGTGGATGGCCATTCTGGTCGTCGTGGCGGTCCTGATCCTCACCGAGATGAAGGACAAGTTCATACAGTTCACCAAGTCGATGAACGACGAGGAATTCATCAACCTCGCCAAGTTCATGATCATCGCCGGAGTGGTATTACCCATGTTGCCGAAGACCGAACTGATAGAAGGCTCAGGGCTCACCCCTTACAGCATTTGGCTCGCCACCGTGGTCATCTCCGGTATCTCCTACGCCAGCTACCTGGTGAAGAAATACGTGTTCAAGGACGGAGGCGTCATCATCACAGGCATATTGGGCGGTATCTACAGCAGTACGGCGACCTGCATCATCCTAGGCAAGAAGGCGAAGGATAAAAACGGAGACCTCTCGGAGTACGTCGCCGCCATCTTCTGCTCCATCGCCATGATGTACTTCAGGATCCTAATCCTTTTGGGCATCTTCAACTTCGAACTAATGCTGCAATACTGGTACCTGTTCGCCATCATGATTGTCACGTTCGCCTTGGTAGCCCTCTATTTCTACACGAGGAAGCGCCGCAACCAATCTGTTGCGCAGGAGTCCCAAGCGTTGGAGATCGAAGACGAGAAGAATCCGTTGGAATTCAAGGTGGCACTACTTTTCGCCGTGTTGTTCGTCGCCTTCACGATCATCACGCACTATGCGTTGATCTATTTCGGAGACAGCGGATTGCGCGTACTCTCCGTGATCGTCGGCGTAACGGACATCAACCCATTCATCATCAACCTCTTCCAGACGCAACACACCGTCGCAGGCTCCCTGCTGATTCTCGCCACATTCCAAGCGATGATCAGCAACAGCTTCGTCAACATGATCTATGGCGTCGCCTTCTCGGGAAAGAAGTTGCTGAAGGACCTCGCCCTAGGCGCCAGCGTAATTTGTGCGGTGAATATCCTGATATTGGTGATCTTTTTATAGCGGAGTCCAAGGGAACGCTAAAAAACAGCTTATAGACTTTATTTCGGGCATTCAACGAAGGAGACCAAACAATTTCGATAGGGTCCCCTCATAAACGAAAAAAGCGGATATCGATCTCTCAATATCCGCCCTTAACATAGAATCCTGCCCTATTTTTGTTTTCTCTTCTTGTCGATACCATATGACAAAATGACCTCATGCGTATTGGAAGGCAACAAATCGTTGGAACCTAGACCCAGATCATACGAATAACCGAACCGGAACTTCTTCCACTCCAGGCCCAAGGTAAAGACCATCATGGAAGGGTTCATTTTGTCGTGTAAATCAGGGCGCCAAGACAAACCTCCCCAATACATGCGCCTAAAATAAGCCAATGAACCGATTTCGAACACATTGGTTTTATTGTGGTGGAAAAAGTTGATGACAGGGGCCAAAATCCATTGCTCGTTCAGATGGATGTCACCGATCCCATACAGGTAAAGATGCCTTCCGCTTCTGAATGTGTTAGACAACTTATTGGTCAGGTGTGTCATGGAGACTCCGACTGTCCACATGGGATTGTTTAATTCAAAACCGAGATCAAAATCAGGGGAAACACGTACCTCCTTATCATATGGGTAGGTGTCACAACCATACTCATTCGCATCGTCCATTGTGTTAGCGGTATAGTCGAAACCACCGATATTGATACCGGCGCCTAAACCCATGGCAAGCACATATTGCTCGCAGAGATCGATTTGGTAGGAATAAACCAATTTCATGTTCGTGGTATTATGTCCGACACCCATATGGTCGTAGGACATTGTGAAACCGACCCCTGAATGGATTTTATCCAAGTAGTTGGTCACATTTAAGACAGTGGTCTTTGGTCCATTATCCACTCCCGCCCATTGGATGCGACCATGGAGAAAAATATCGATGTCGTTGGTATTACCCGTTGCGGCAGGATTTTTGTTCACACGGGAAAAAATCTCCTGAGACAACATCAAGTCTTGTTGGGCATACGAAGAGAGCGCCAACAACGAGAGACAAAGCGTCAATATAAATCTTTTATTTATCTTCTTTTTCATCATTCTCTAGTTTTACAATTTCCACACGACGGTTCTTTTGATGGTCAGCCTCTGTTTGGGCATTCGGCACAATAGGATTAGCCTTTCCTTCTCCAGCGAAGCGTAGGCGTTTAGCGTTGACACCCATCTTCACCAATTTGTCGAATACTACATTGGCACGCTCTTTAGAGAGCGTCATGTTGTAGTCTACCGTACCACGCTCATCCGTATATCCGGTTATCTTAACGATAGAAGTTGAGTCCTCGTTAATGAAGTTATAGATATATTTGAACTCTGCCTCATATGAATCGATCATGGATGTCTTGTCATATTCGAAATAGAAGATGCAAGTACGGAAGTCCTTGCGGACCACCTTCAGCTGCGTAGTAGTGTCGATTGGCGTGGTATCTACAGGCTCTGGAGCAGGCACGATGTTCGGACGATAGATATCGTCGCCTCCCGCTCGATTGGAGATCAGGAAGGGAACATTCTCAGCCACAACGAAATTCTTATCGTTCGCATCACTATTGAATTGGCCCACAACCATTTGCGGAGCATGTGCAAATTTCCCCTTCATCAGTTTCTTGAAGATATTGCTTCCCCTGAGCGAGTCCGCTCTATCGGAGGAGAAATAGAACATCGTGTCGCCCACCAACTGAGGGAAATCCTCGTTCCTTTCCGAGTTGACATCCGGCATGTTTTTAGGAGCGAACCATGTCTTATTGTCCGGTTTGCGCTCTATGTACCAGATGTCGAATCCGCCCTTCCCGCCTTCGAGTTGGGAAGAGAAATAGATACGCTTTCCCTTATTGCCGACTGCTGGATTGTACATGCCAGCCGCAGGTTTCTTCTTATAGGTCCAACGGCGGGAGATGAAGGTGGTACCCTCCTCCTGTTCACGGGTCGACATGAATCCATCGATCATCAGTTTCTCGGGGTTTCCCCACACGTTGTTTTTAAATGTGGCGCAATAAAGGACTCCATTCGAAGAGAAGATCAATTGATTGTTGTATTGGGCGAACTGTCCCTCTATCCCAAGAGCCGACAAATCGCTTTGTTCCATGATGCTTTTTATGTCCAAACTATCATTGAGGGTAGCGACATAGACCTTTCCCCCACGGGAAAAAGCCAATTTATTCTTCAACAAAGAGAGGCCCGACTCAGCCTCGTCGTTATTGATACGGGAAGGCTCCACAGTGTATCCATCCAGGAAAGCCCTCTCCGCCGCATAACCACACATAGTAGCCATGCAGCAAAAGGCGAATATTATCTTTTTCATATTTCTCATCACTTAGACTTTACAACTTCGATGGTTCCCTTTCGCATCTCACCATCCTTCATAGCCACTACATAGATATAGACACCAGCCGTAGCCACCTTGCCACGATAGGTTCCGTCCCAACCATCCTCGGAATGGCAGATCAGATTACCGTAACGGTCATATATATAGACCTCATAGCCTGGCATGAAATGATCGTTCATATCATCCTGGAAGTGAGGAGTAAAGGCGGTAGGAATTACTCTAGTGTCCCTAACGGCAGCAGTGTCTCTCTTTTCCTCATTCCATGAGGTCGATCGGAAATAAAGCGTGACAATACTGTCACACCCATTGTCCGCACTCAGTTCTAGGCGATAAGAACTGCCAGGCGTTACCTTTTCCAGATTGAAGCCATGTTGATTGTATGCGATTTCCTCCCCATTCATATCTTCCATAACCGTAACTTGGTAAATCGGATCAACCTGAAGCGCCAAGGTGTGGTAAGACTTGCAGCCATTCTCCTGACTCTTTTCAACCGTATAATACGATAATCCAGGCTTCTGATTTGCCTCTATATCGAAATCGGAATCCTTATATCTCTCGTTCTGGCAAATCCGTCTTGTGATTGTATCGTATGCGATCGGTTTGACATTCAAGTTCAGTATCACTATACTGTCGCACCCCAGTTGACTAAGGAACGTCAGCGTATCATGGAACTCGCCCTTCACGAAAGGCGTCATTGAGAAACCATGCCTGTTGTAATACTGGCCTAAACATGCATTATCATCGAATACCTGTTTGTATTTTGGAGCAACGGTAAGATGTAATTTAATCTCAGACATGCAATTATCCTTCCCGATGCTTTTCGTGTAGGTTCCCTCCGTATTCGCATTAAACCCATAGCCTGAATAGGTCTCGCCTTCGCAAATAGTTTCATTAATATCCTGAGATTGACCAGCCACAAGGATGGTTGTACTAGCCGTGCTCCCGCAAGCGTTCAACTTACTTGTCGCCGAAACCGAATAAGTAGTTGTATTACCGGGCGAAACCGTTATTTGGGGTTCCGTACTTCCTGTATTCCACATGTAGTTCGTTTCAGCATCCGTAAATTCATCCATTAAATCAATCTGATAGATATAGCGGACAGCGTAATCAATATCAAAAAGTGTTGACTTCCAATAACTATCATTTCCTCTATTAATCGTATAGGCATATATACCTCCTCTTCCATCCGACACACATTGAGACGATGTCCAATAAGTATATTCTTCCAAAGGGGTTCCATTCAAAGCGGTAATCATACCCTTCACACTGGAAAGGCAATTAATTATCTCAGAAAATTCAGCCAATGAAGGAATAAACCAGCCTTTATCTGTTGGAATACTATCCAAAACGGGAAACACATAGGATGAGTTTTCCGCCAATTCTTTCATTCGCTTAGTATTTTCACGTCCATTAAACAAATGCAATTGCAATGATTCATCACAATCATTACCAGTAATACATTCATCGATACGACTCTGCGTAGAAAAATTAGCGCGTTTCTCAAAAGGAGATAACAACAAGACCTTCTCCTGATCAATATAAAAAACGATTCCCAAATCACCCTCCTTTGTCATAATAACGTCTCCAATCTGGTATGCATAGACCGAAGAGAATGATAAAAACAAAATTATAAGTGAGCAAATATATTTCATTGTATCTACATAGAATAGAGTAATACTTGATTTTTAAAACTCAGAGGTGCGATGAAGCTCGGAGGTGCGATCTATCCCAATATGAGATGATTCATCCACTTCAACAAAATACATATACCTGATTTTGCATTTGGTCTCAATAGGATTAGTCGAAACGCCATCATAACCTATTGCGGCTCGATGGGTATCAGCTAATCCAATTAAAGACATATCATGTTTATTTCCTAGCCAGTATAACCCATCCAACAGATCTGCGCCTCTAATCCGTCCTAGATACTTATTTAACACGAGCCACTTGCCGCACAGATTACTCATCATGGAATAAGCCCACAAATTTTTATTACTATCCATAGTGCCAATTTCATAAGGAACAGCATCTCCGTTATTTTCATCTACAATAGAGACCACACAAACAATAGGTTCGAAAAATATGTCGCAAACGATTCCCTTCGCGACCTTATCGCTCATTAAGAAATCCTTCAGTTTCATAATGGTTCCATCTTCACACCACACATCTCCGATCGCCAAATAATCATTTTTATATTTATTCTTATCTACCGCAGCTAATCGTACCTCTTCTCCAGGGCACACAACATCAGTAGAAGTCACAACACCTATAGATGGAGATTTCATCACATAAAGCAGCAAAACATCAGATGCGTTGCAGGAATCGCCCAACTGACGGATGAAAGTGGAGTATCCAAGTTTTTTCTGCACACCCAAGTTCCATCCATTTTTTTGGTAAGTTGTTCCTTGACAAATCGTATCAATGGTGAACGTCCTAAATGTTTTTACGGGGCTAATAGGCATCGATACAGTTTTCGACACACAACCATTGGAGCATATTGCAGAAATAACCCCATTAGAGACATCCGTGAACTTCACCCCAATACGGTCTTCCGTCAAATCACCATCCAATAGGACCGCATTCTCCGGCAACACCCAATTATAATTATACCCGCTAGATACTTCATAGGTCCTTAACGCATCCGTACAAGGCGTTTCGTCACCCTTCATACTAGGTGAAATCGTTTTTGGAACAACACGCAAATTCAAGACATTCCAACGCTTACAGTCCGTGTCGGATTCCACCTCAACGGAATCCAGGTATTCTCCCACAGGAGGATTCCGAAAATTAAATCCGTTCTTGAAATAATCTTCCCCTTCGCAAATGGTTTCATTAAAAACGACGTGCGTAGGAATGGTCCTCAGCATCAATGTTTTGTACTCAATGCTACAACTATCCTTTTCCACCAGAGCCCCATTAAATTTACGGGTCCCATTAAACTTGGTATCGATAGAATGGCCTAACCAAGAATATTCTTCGCCTTCACACACCTCATCATAAATGACATCATCCATAGACGATGTCGCATCATCCGCAATCGCCACAAAAAACTTTGTGATCAATCCAATAACAGAAGTCAGATCGCACCAAATAGGTTGATCCAAAATTCCTTCGAAGTCCTTGGAATCAGTTCCATCACTCCAATGGTAAGAATCAAAACCATCGATCATTGACAAATTCACATTATTGTTATCCAAACACAATAACTTCATATATCCACCAGAGGCACATGTGGTCGTGAGATAGGCATAGGCATAATGTCCATTCTGCAAGCAATCACGGGTCTTGAATGTGATCAATACTTCTTCACCGATATAGGAACATAAATCCACCACCACATCGGTCCAATCCCGCCACATGACAGTAGTGTTTCCATCGACGTATTCCTTAAAACCCGACAACCCATTATCCGCATACACCGCATACTGGAATGTGTTCGGCAACAGATGACCATTTTTATCCGTCACAGATATGGAGAAATAAGGCTGTTCCCTGAGTCCGTGATTAGGATTCTCGAAAACCACAGCGAATTTCAAATTTATCATAGAGGCATCCAAAGTGGGCTTAAAATGATATGTCAGGCTTTCACTTTGACTACCCGCCAACTCATCTCCCAAACGCACCACCTTGTGGACCCCATCGGGAATCAGCCGTAGCTTGTTTCCTGTCCTCGGATCGGTTCCCTGTTCAGTGATGACAGTATGACGACCCTCTACCAATTGGTTACCCTCACCTGACGCAAACGGCTCTACATAACTTGCCGTAAGATCGGTGAAGTCAGGGCAACCTTCATGCGGGGTAACACTCCAAAGAGTCCCCCACCCTAACAATAGCAACCCTAACGTTGCGATTATCTTTTTCATTATCTAAAAGGAAAAATAATAAAACAACTAAACTTAATCAAAAACACTAATACAACTCTATCAAAACTGGTTTATGTCATATACAAAAATAAAGAGGGGACGTTTCCGTCCCCCCCTGTCAATCAATCATTCATAGATGCGAGGAACTCCTCGTTCGTGGCGGTCTTCTCCAACCTATCCTTGAAGAACTCCATGGCTTCCACGGGGTTCATATCCGCCAAGTAGCGGCGAAGGATCCACATGCGTTGAATCGTCTCCTTGCTGTGCAACAGATCATCACGACGCGTACTGGAAGCCATGATGTCAACGGCTGGGTAAATACGCTTGTTGGCCAACTGTCTGGAGAGTTGTAACTCCATGTTACCCGTACCCTTGAACTCCTCAAAGATCACGTCATCCATCTTCGAACCCGTATCGGTCAAAGCCGTGGCGATGATGGTCAAGCTACCGCCGTTCTCGATGTTACGTGCGGCACCGAAGAAGCGTTTCGGCTTGTGCAGCGCATTTGCGTCCACACCACCCGAGAGGACCTTACCAGACGCAGGAGAAACCGTATTGTAGGCTCTGGCGAGACGTGTGATGGAATCGAGCAGGATGACCACGTCATGACCGCACTCCACCATTCTCTTCGCCTTCTCCAGCACGATGCTGGCGATCTTCACGTGACGCTCAGCCGGCTCGTCGAACGTAGAGGAAATGACCTCCGCATTCACGCTACGTGCCATATCCGTAACCTCCTCAGGACGTTCGTCGATCAGGAGGATGATCATATAGACCTCAGGGTGATTCTCCGCGATGGCGTTGGCGATATCCTTCAACAAGACCGTCTTACCAGTCTTAGGCTGCGCCACAATCAATCCACGCTGGCCCTTACCGATTGGGGAGAACAAATCCACCGTACGGACAGAGAGGTTGCATGAATTCTTGCCACCCGTCAAGTTGAACTTCTCGTTCGGGAAGAGAGGCGTCAGATGGTCGAAAGGGACGCAATCCCTCACGAATTCAGGAGA
The DNA here is from genome assembly GCA_002310215.1 of Bacteroidales bacterium UBA1181. Taxonomy (GTDB): domain Bacteria; phylum Bacteroidota; class Bacteroidia; order Bacteroidales; family Paludibacteraceae; genus UBA1181. The sequence continues at coordinate 320,008 of DBYR01000014.1, read as the reverse complement.
GCGCGCATTGATCTTGTCGATACCCATCAGAGGGAAGTACTTCTCACCCTCTTTCGGAGGACGGATTGTACCCTCAATAACGTCACCCGTCTTCAGACCATACATCTTGATCTGGGCCTGGGAAACATATATGTCATCCGGAGAATTCAGATAGTTGTAATCAGAAGAACGGATGAAACCAAAACCGTCAGGCATGATCTCCAAAACGCCCTGACCCTTCACGATATTATCGAAATCGTAGGAACGGACCTTCTGCGGAGCAGGTTGTTGCGGTTCCTGAGGCATCACGTTAGATGGTTGCGGAGTATTATTAGCGGAAGGTTTCCCACTCGCCTGAGGTTGCTTATTCTCCTTTTCAAATCGGTTCTGTTCGTTATTTTGTGACTGATTCTGCTGAGACCCGGCAGCCTCTGTAGCAGACAAGACCTCCTCTATCGGAGGTGTTTTTATACCTTTCTTTTTGTCCAAGATAAGACGAGCGATAGCGGCAGCCTTATTACCAGAGGCAATGGCATCGAACCCGCCACGAGGACGCACATGCATCTGTTTCATGTCCGGTTTCCTGTTAGGCATCGAATTATCCTGATGGTCCTGCTCGTTCCGATCGAACTGGTCTTGCCTGCCATCATTGCCCTGAACAGACGAGCCCACGTTCTCATCTTCGGGAAGAGAGGATTCCGCATCGACAAGATCCTTCTCCTTTCCACTGCCTTTTTCCGCATACAAAATCATTTTGTCCAGGAAATTTTCAAGGTTTGAAGACGAAGAAGCGCTCTCGGAATTTTCAGCAGGCTGCTGTTCTTCCGTCTCACCCACAATTTTAGAGATGAGTTCCTCCTTTCGGAAGGAATCAACGCGCTTGATACCAAGTTCCTTCGCAATGGTCTTCAACTCAATAAGGTTTTTACCTTTCAACTCTGTTATATCCATATCTGAAACAATAAATATCTAATTATACAAACGAACGTCACGACGAAACGCTCTTACAATAAATCACATTCCCGGACCAAATGTCGTCCGACAAGGAAAAAACTAAAGAAATAAAGACAAATGGAATTTATATTTTCTAATCGGTTTTTCCAGAATCACACATTCTCCATGAACGTGACACTAAATTAACTACAAATAAAGAAACATGATTGTTTCAACGTGTGAGCGGAAAACGGGATTCGAACCCGCGACCCTCAGCTTGGAAGGCTGATGCTCTACCAACTGAGCTACTTCCGCAAGTGAATTGTTATTGTGGGCGAAGATGGATTCGAACCACCGAAGGCAAGAGCCAGCAGATTTACAGTCTGCCCCATTTGGCCACTCTGGTATTCGCCCTTCTGAAATCGAGTGCAAAGGTAGTAATTTATATTAATCCTCCAAAAGATTTCTCTTGAAATTTACCATTTTTATTGCGGTCACGGCCGCTTCCGTACCCTTGTTGCCTAATACACCACCCGAGCGATCGATAGCCTGTTGCATATCGTCCGTGGTCAACAAACCAAAGATAAACGGGACATCATATTCCGCATTCAATTTAGCGATACCATAAGTCGTCCCTTGGCACACATAGTCGAAGTGAGGGGTGCCACCCCTAACAACACATCCCAATGCGATTACCGCATCCACATCTTTCGCATCCGCAAGCTGTTGAGAGCCAAAAATCAGTTCGAAACTGCCCGGCACATGGACCACTGTGATGTTCTTTTTCTTTGCGCCATGCTCAACGAGTGTGTTATATGCACCCTCTAACATTTTATGAGTAATATCGTGGTTCCAATCTGAAACCACGATACCGAAACTCATATCCTTAGCACTCGGGACAGCATTAATGTCGTATTCCGACAGATTTTTTGTCGCCATCCTTCGTTATCGTTTTGCTATTTCGAGGAACTTCAACACCTCATTCATATCTTGGTAGTTCGGATACTCCGTAGTAATACTCTCCAACAACTTAACCGCCTCACTCTTTTTGTCCATGGACAAATAAGCTAAAGCCGCACGTTTCTTATACAATGGAGAAAGAAGGTCATTATCCGCCATGGATGCCGCCTTCAAGTAATAATCCACCGCCTTGGACGCATTCTCCAAATCCCAATAGCAATCCCCGACAGCTCCCACGATGGAAGGGGAAACCAACTCATCCGAACCGGAAAATTTATTCAAGAGTTTGATGGCCTCGTCATATTGTCCCAAATTCTTGTAACAGATTCCCGCATACGCATACGCCAAATTACCCGTAGACGTCGAACCATACTCGTCGATGATGTCAAGGAATCCCATGAACTCATCTTCTTTACCATCCAAAGCCACTTGGAAAGAATCCCTCGCAAACATCTGTTGCGCCTTGAATATCTCATTCTTCGCCGACTCCTCCTTAGGACCCCATACGAATTGGTTCAACACGAAGTACAGCGCCACTACACCAACTATACCGCCCAAAACGGCAAGTATCAACCCCTGATGGGACTCAACAAAACCAATAACACCAGACGCCGTCAATGATTGCTCATTTCCTTCCCTATTTGCAGAAGGCAACTCATTCTTTCTTTCCATTTTCTATATCAAATTGTTTATTTTTCGAAAATTTTTCACAAAAATAGTCTATTTATGGCTAAGCAAAAAACTTATTGACGATTTTTTTTCACAAATTCATCTCGGACGCTCGTCCATATCTGCTCAGGGAGAAAGAATCGGACATCTTTACCATCCTTAATGGAATTACGCACAAATGTGGACGAAACTTCTATCCTCGGCGCATTCGCCAACATTCTAATCCGGGAACTCCATGCCTCCGGAATCTCCGTCGCACCATCCAACCTCGGATATACAAGGATTCTATAATGTTCCAAAATCCATTCATACCTCCTCCACCCTGAGAAGGATGACAAATTATCCCCTCCCATCACAAGGATAAACTCATTTCCCGGTTCCAGGGAAGACAAACGTTCTAATGTGTCGCTTGTATAGGAAGGCTTTGGCATGGAAAATTCAATATCCGACACTGAAAATCGGGGATAGTCCCCAATCGCTTGCTTCACCCACGACAAACGGATATCGTCTTCCATCAAATCAGCATTCCGCTTAAATGGATTCTGGGGAGAAACGACAAAACGGACCTCGTCCACCCCTCCGAACTCTGCGATATGGTTCGCCAAGGCGAGATGCCCGATATGTATGGGGTTGAACGATCCAAAGAAAAGAGCGACCTTACTCATTGTCTATGAATTCTTTCACGATCTTGCGGATCAATGCCTTCGTCCACAATAAATCATCGTTCACAACGATTCGGTCAAACTTATCCGAAAACGTCATCTCGTATGAGGCTTTGCTCACCCGATCCTCTATCACATCCATCGTATCCGTTCCTCGATTTATCAACCGTTCCCGTAACGTGGCGACGGACGGCGGCATGATGAAAACGGACAAAGCATTGTTCCCGAACATCTTTTTTATGTTGCATCCTCCCGCAACATCCACATCAAATACAACGATGTTGCCCTTCGCGTTGATACGCTCCACTTCACTCTTCAATGTGCCGTAATACTTGTCCGCATAGACCTCCTCCCACTCCAGGAATGCGTTCTCCGAAATTTTCTTGCGAAACTCTTCCGGCGTCAAAAAATAATACTCGACACCATGTTTCTCTTCCCCCCTCGGATTCCTACTCGTGGCCGAAATGGAGAACTCCAGGCAATCGAATTGGGTCATCAAATAATTGATCAATGTGGACTTTCCTGAACCTGACGGAGCAGAGAATATAATCACTTTTCCTTTTTCCATAATCAACGGGAATTATCAAAGGACATTCAACACTTGTTCCTTAATCTGTTCCAACTCATCCTTCATCTTCACTACGATCTTCTGCATCTCGCAATGGTTGGATTTGGACCCCAACGTATTGATTTCTCGACCAATTTCCTGAGCTATGAATCCTAACTTCTTTCCACAATTCTCCTCCGAATCCATCGTCTCCTCGAAGTATTTCAAATGCTGGGCCAGACGGTTCTTCTCTTCGTTCACATCTAATTTCTCAATGTAATAGATCAACTCTTGTTCAAAGCGGTTCTTGTCATAACTAACGTCCTGCAAAGCGGTCAAATTCTCCAATATACGCTCTTTAACCTTCTCGATACGTTCTTTCTCATACGGATCAATCTCCTTAAGAAGTTTCCTTATGTTAGCGATTTTCTCCTCAAACACACGCCGCAACGAGGCTCCCTCCTTCGTACGGAACTCAACCAGAGAGTCTAACGCTTCGGAAAATGTCTTGCATAAGGTTTCCCACTCGGCTTCATCCAGTTCCTGCGACTCCGTCTTTGTCGCCTCCGGGAGACGCAACAACACGGAGAACCAATCCGTCGGAAGTGGGACACCCAAATTTTGGGATATCTGCTTGATCTGTTTGCAATATGATTGTATCGCAGGCTCATTCAACTGCGTGGATATATCCGTGCCAAAATTCTCCAAGAAAACACCGAACTCCACCTTACCCCGCTCCAAACGCTGGCTCACCAGATTACGTAACTCCAAATCTTTCTCCCGATATATGCTTGGAACCCGAGAAGACAAATCTAACTGTTTGCCGTTCAGTGACTTAATCTCAACCGTAATTTTCTTGGTTCCAACGATGCAAGTTGCCTTGCCGAACCCTGTCATTGATAATACCATATTCTTCTTCTTTTGAAAATTAGCAATGCAAATATATTCAAAAATTCGGTTAAAATTGTCCTTCATTACTTCTTTTAATGCTTAACACATGGGGATTTTTACTGGCCGACAAAGATTTATCATAAAAACAAAACGTTTCTGCTTCCTTTAAACCCACAAATGATGTATTTTCGCGGAACAATCCGAGTCGCATTTTTATTATGGCAAACATTATACTGATTGACACTGCCACGGAAATCTGCTCCGTGGCTTTATCCTTCGACGGAAAGGTGGAATGGAACAAGGAGAGTTCCGAAGGAATGGCGCACTCCGTACTCTTGGCGCAATATCTCCAAGAGATGGAGTCTTTCATGAGAAATAGATCCATTAAGGCGGATGCGGTGGCGGTGAGCTGCGGACCTGGCTCCTACACGGGACTTCGCATCGGCGTGTCTACCGCAAAAGGATTATGCTTCGGCTCCGACATTCCGCTTTTGGCCATCAACACATTGAAACTGATGGCACAAGGCTACATCAAAGCGCACGGGAAACCTGAAGACGACTCTTGGCTCTGCCCAATGATCGACGCCAGAAGAATGGAGGTTTACACCGCCTTCTTCGACGGGGAACTGAACCTGATGAAGGATATCTCGGCAGACATCATAGACAGTAACTCGTATGCGGACATCTTGTCGAAGAGAAAAATAATTTGTTTCGGGAATGGTTCCTCCAAATGCCGAGGGACACTTTCCCACCCGAACGTCTCATTCATAGACGGGATCTTGCCACTTGCTTCCGACATGGCAGAGCTGGCGGAGCAATGCTTCCGAAACAAAGAGTTCAAAGATGTGGCCTATTTCGAGCCTTTCTACCTGAAGGAATTCGTGGCCACCGTAAGCAAAAACAAATTCGGCATTTAATCCTCAATCATACAAATGACGAAGGAGGAGGGTCCGCAAAGCACACCCTCCTCCTTCGTCATGGATTGACAAATAATATTTCTATCGTTCCGCTCTCATCGGATTGTTCAAGAAATCATCGTAAGATATCCTGATGCCATCCTCGAGCTCGGTTTTATATCTCCATCCCAACTTCTCTGCCTTGCTCACATCCAACAGTTTTCTTGGCGTACCGTTCGGACGTGTGGTATCCCACTTAATCTCCCCTTCGTAGCCAACCACCTTTGCAACGAGCTCCGTGAGCGCCTTGATGGTCAACTCTTTCCCCGTACCAGCGTTCACCGTTTCGTTGCCACTATAATTGTTCATGAGGAATACGCAGAGATTGGCGAGGTCATCGACAAAAAGGAACTCCCTCAGCGGACTTCCATCCCCCCAGCAGGTAACCTCCTTCAAACCGGCCACCTTCGCCTCATGGAACCTGCGGATCAACGCCGGCAACACGTGGGAATGCTCCGGATGGTAATTGTCATTAGGACCATATAGGTTGGTCGGCATCACGCTGATGTAATCCGTTCCATACTGTCTATTGAGGAACTCGCAGTACTTCAAGCCGGATATTTTAGCAAGCGCATACGCCTCGTTCGTTTTCTCCAACTCGCTCGTGAGCAGACATGACTCCGGCATAGGTTGAGGTGCCATGCGTGGATAGATGCAACTACTGCCTAGAAACTCGAGCTTCTTGCAACCGTTCTTCCATGCGGAATGAATCACGTTCATCTCAAGGATCATGTTGTCGTACATGAAATCGGCCAGTGCGGACTGATTGGCGACGATACCGCCCACCTTAGCGGCCGCAAGAAACACATACTCGGGCTTTTCTTCCGCGAAGAACTTCTCAACGGCCTCCTGCCTCGTTAAATCCAACTCCTTATGCGTGCGGGTTACGATATTCGCATAACCTTGTCTTTGCAACTCCCGCACAATGGCGCTTCCGACCATACCACGATGGCCTGCCACATATATTTTCGAATTCTTCTCCATCATTTCACAATTCCCTTCTCCAAATATTCCGCCAAATTCATTCTAACCTTTTCCGCCGCACCCTCGGAAGCGACCTTGGCGACATCATGTTCAACCATCAGTTTCACCAATTGCTCGAAGGTAGTCTTAGATGGGTTCCAACCCAATTTAGCTTTCGCCTTCGTAGGATCACCCCACAAATTGACGACGTCCGTAGGGCGATAGAAATCTTCCGAAACAGCGACGACCACCTTCCCTGTCTTCACATCAATACCCTTCTCATTCACGCCAGAGCCTTCCCAACGCAACTCAATACCTGCATAATGGAACGCCAAGGTGGCAAACTCACGAACTGTATGTTGCACGCCCGTCGCAATCACGAAATCCTCAGGAGTCTCATGCTGCAGGATCAACCACATACACTCCACATAATCCTTCGCATACCCCCAGTCACGCAAGCTATCCAAATTACCCAAATACAAACAATCCTGCTTGCCTTGTGAAATACGAGCCGCCGCAAGCGTAATCTTACGGGTGACAAAAGTCTCGCCACGTCTTTCGCTCTCGTGGTTGAATAATATACCTGAGCAGCAGAACATATTATACGCCTCACGGTACTCCTTCACGATCCAAAAGCCATATAACTTGGCAACCGCATAGGGTGAATACGGATGGAACGGAGTGTTCTCATTCTGAGGGACCTCCTCGACTTTACCGTAAAGCTCCGACGTGGATGCCTGGTAAATGCGGCATGTCTTTTCCAATCCGCATGCTCTCACCGCCTCTAACACGCGGAGCACGCCCGTCGCATCGACATCCGCCGTAAACTCCGGAGAATCAAAGGATACTTGGACATGGCTTTGAGCCGCCAAATTATAAATCTCGTCAGGACGCACCTGACCGACCACCTTCACCAACGACATGGAGTCTCCCATGTCCGCATAATGCAGGTGAAAATGTGGTTTACCCTCCAAGTGAGCGATACGCTCCCTATAATCGACAGAAGATCGGCGGATGATTCCATGCACATCATATCCCTTGTCCAAAAGGAATTCCGAGAGATACGAGCCATCTTGACCCGTTACACCTGTAATTAGAGCGGTCTTCATAGTAATTCTCTAAAGATAAAATTATTATATACACACGTGATTATATACAGAGACTACCTGATCAGCGATACGACTCCACTGATATTTCTCCAAATCGTAATGTATCCTAATTTGGCTATCATCACCCAAAACAGTCTCCAATTTCTCTGCAAGCAGAGCCACATTCCCGACAGGGAAGTAAGCATCGGCAGACAATCCCACCTCCAAATTAGCAGGGATATCACTCACGACAACCGGCAGATGGTAACTCATCGCCTCCAACAACGCAATAGGCAACCCCTCATGCGAGGATGGAAGCACGAAACAACGGGCATGCGTCAACAACGAATGGAGTTTCTTCCCTTTCACGAAACCCGTCATGACAACACCGGCTTCCTTTGCCATGCGCTTCAACTTGATGGAATAGTCATCCTCAAAGTCCGCATCTCCCGCCAAGACCAAACGCATCCTGGATTCCGGATGCTTTTCCTTGAACAAAGAAAATGCCTCGATCAAATGATGAAGATTTTTTTCCGGCACAAAACGGCACATGCCCATCACATACATCTCCGGCTCAATACCCAACCCGGAAAAATAGTCCGGGCAATCCTCTATTTCAGGTTCGGGAACGCCATTGTGTATCAAATGGACATTGCATTTACGATTGTATTTATCCGCAACCAAATTCCTTATAACATCGGAAATCACGATAACTTCATCCGCAAAAACACACCCCATCCGTTCTCCGAACTTCAGCATTGTTTTAGCGAAGAACCCCCATTTTTTCCGGTCGTAATCAGGTCCATGGTGCGTGAAGACAACCTTCATGCCTTTCATTTTGGCATAAGGAGTCAATATAGCCGGACCGATGGCATGGATGTGCAAGACATCCGCACCGATTTTCTTTGCGACGTTTATAGCTTTAAACGTATGGATTATCGCCTCGAAAGATTTTTTCTTAGGAGACCGCACGTCAACTAAACGGACACCGTTCCACTCTGTGAGATTATCCTTAACGTAATCAGAGCGTCGAACAACCGTAACATCATATCCTTTCCTTGCGACCAAAGGGAAGAGTTCTTCACAATGCGTCTCGACACCTCCCATAATATTTGGTATGCCACGCGTACCAACGACCACAATCTTTTTCAAGGAAGCCATACCTCTTATTTCATTCGCCTATTTGATTTCGATATCGTTTTTCGCTTCAGCCACCGTCGCCTCATATCCCTGCCCCATCACATCCGCATTCACGATATCCTCGCCTCTCTTTCCTTTCAGGGCCTCCTTGCTATCCTCTGACAAGCCATCATTTACAATCGCAGACAGATCACACGTGCTCAACTTATCCAAATCCTCTTTCGAAACTTTCCCGTCACGCAATTGGCAACAAATAGGATTTTCATACATGGAATACTTGAGCCCGAAGAGAGATTTAAGTTTATGCTTTGCCACCCAGAAAAGAGGCGTGGTAATATACTTGTGCATAGCAGGACTCACCGACCCGATCATCCAACAATTCCGATCGCAACAACGAACCTTCCTGCGCACTTTCTCCGCTTCAGGAGAGTTCCACAACTCATTCCACGTCTGCCTATTGAGATTACCCATGACCTCCTTATCCTTCGTACCATTGCATGGCATCACATCCCCATACGGATCGATGAAGAAGGTGTCGAAAGACATGTCACACGGCAAAAGGCGCTTTTGCCCATAGATATAGTTGATAAGTCCATGGTTGAAGTAAGCGCGGAACCACTTCTTCGGTGAATTACTCTTTAAGAGCTCATTCACCAAATCCTCGAAGTTCTTCGCCACCATCGGACGATCGTGGATAATATTCTTCGATTCGACGAAGTAGAAGGAGTTATGCAACGAAGCCGTGGCGAATTCCATACCCATTTCATCGGAGATTTTATACAAAGGAACGAGGTCCGGCGCATTCTTATCCTGAACCGTCATCCCGAATCCAACATCCTTCATACCCATCTCACGAAGCTTCTTCAGGGTCGTATAACCACGCTGATAACCATCGTTCAAGCCTCGTATTTCATTGTTCGTCTGCTCCAATCCTTCGATGGAGATACGGATACCGATTTGAGGGAATTCCTTACACAGATCGAGAATACGATCCGTGAAAAAACCGTTCGTGGAGATCACGATACGATCACTGAGCTTATATAATTCCCGGACAATCTCCTTTAAATCGGTACGAATAAATGGTTCACCCCCCGTGATGTTCGTGAAATACATCTTAGGAAGTTTTTTTATTGTATCTATCGAAATCTCCTCTTCCGCTTTCGAAGGAGCCTTATATCTATTACACATCGAGCAACGAGCGTTGCAACGATATGTTACTATTACCGTTCCGTTTAATTTCTTTTCTGACATAATCAACACTCTTCTACAAAAAGACTCATCACCCGCATACAGACTAAAACAAGGGGAAAGCCTTGTCCTGAATGCCCGTCTGCAAATCACACTTCAATCTGCAAATCCAAAAGAATATTCTTTGCAAAATTAAGCAATTACTTGCAAAACACCAAATGTACAAATTAAATCGTCAAGAAACACGGCAGGGCTCAATCTAACTTAAAGAGATGTAAAACACGAGGTTCCACAATCCTTTTCCACAGCAAAGAAAACAGCAATGCTCCAGCAAATGTCAACAAGAAAGTGACAACAAATAATACATTCCCATTGGATATGAGATGATCCACATGTGACTTTTCCACTACCCGAAAGAAAAGCATGTGACACAAATATATTTCCATGGAAATATCACTAATAAACTTCACAATTGAATTATTCAGCAAGCCTCTCTCCTCTGCTTTTAAGACAGCATACAAAACAAGCGCAGAAAAAACCAACAGATCCGGAAGCAACTGAATCTTAGGCAACACATAGTATCCAACAATCACCAAAGATAATAGTAGCAGGGGGAACCACTTGCTTCTACCCGATAATTGCATTATATTTTGTCGATACAAAAAAATCAATCCCCCGGCGACAAAGAAAGGGAAGGAATATACAATATTCCACCTGCCAATAGGGACAACCATCAATTCTGACCTGGAAAAATACGAGACGGCAAGGAAGTGTAGTAGAGAAGCTATTAAAAGCACCAACCAAGCTCTCTTCTTATTGTCCATTAGGAAAACAAAAAATGGGAATATCATATAAAACACAAACACCACCCCCAAAAACCAACCGACACCAATCACTGATATTCCAGCATTAGGCAAGAGTCCAAAAGCCAACGTCAAGTCAGCAAATCCCTCATACACTTCTGGCCAAGAGGGGTTCACCGCAATGTCTATCAATACCAAAAACGCAAAAAATGGCAGAATCCTCGTATAACGTTTTTTATAAAAAGATGACAAATTCACCTGTCCCTGTTTGAATCTCTCATAATATCCGCAACACATGCCAAAGGCACTCACAATCATAAAGAGGAAGGTGAAATTTGTAAACGAATTGACAATCGGATTCAACATCTCAGGGTATAGCGAACAATTCGAATTAGCCAACACATGCATCATTACAATACCAACTGCCGCTATCGCCCGTAATCCATCCAAGGAGGGGTATCGGGTACAAGTATTCTTTAGATCCGCCATTGACATGAACTATATGCTATATATATCGACAATCTGTTCCACATACTTGTCGGAGGAATAGCGGCTCTGCGCAGCCATAGAGATAGACTCATAGTCAAATGATGCGTTCCACATCTTCTCAATCTTATTTTTCAGATCTTCCTGATCTCCACTTTCGAACACCATTCCAGAAACACCGGCATCTATCAACTCTGGAATTCCTCCGATATTCGCACCTAAAACTGGGGTGCCCAATGCCAAAGATTCAATTACCGTCAATGGATTATTTTCGCTCCACTCCGAAGGGATAACCATAAAACGAGCGCCCTCCAGCACAGCACGGAACTCCTCCCATTTTTGTTGTCCCAAAAACTCAATGTTAGTATTTCCGTATTTACTTCGCAATTCAGGTTCCATTTCACCACCACCTATCACCACTAACTTATACGGCAATTCAGAAGCAGCCTTGCATAACGTTTCAATACCCTTCACTTTGGTCAATCTTCCCAAATAGACATAATAGTTTCCCTTGTCAAATGAAGGATTTTCAACCTTTTTCAAATCTATAAAATTAGATAAGACACGGAACTTCTCCTTGTCATACCCTCCTCTGATACACGTGTCAGCCATAAATTGACTAGGAGGCAAAAACAAATCACAGCAAAACTGCAACCGATTCTTATTCCACTTCCGTTTCTCCATATATCCGATAATGGCACCCATGTAACCACCAGGCATACACCGATGCTTAATCACCGAAGTCCCCCTCGAAAAACACTCCTCACACCACTTCCCATCTCGCATGCACGTATAACATGGACATACCAATTTCGAGTCGTGCAATGTCCACACTACACGGATCCCCCTTCTATGAGCGATTTCCGCTATGACAGGAGACAATTGTGTATGAATATTATTGAGGTGTACCACATTAGGCATAAAGTCATTCAGTAAAGCATTAAATTTGTGAATCACCTCGGAATCCCCGAACGGGCGGGACAACGCCTTCACGGCAGACATATTCGAAGGCCAATACTTACTCCACTCAGAGGGTAAGTTCTCAGGATACTGCATCGCAAATATTGCGACCTCATGACCCTTTGCCTTCAGCAATCTCTCCAACTCCATCATATAGATGCAGTCACCGCCACGATGGTAGTAAAATTTATTGGCTAACAATACTCTCATACAACTATCCTAAATTTATCTCCAATACATTCCATTCAACGTATGAGGAGACGTTCTTTTATCTTCCGGAGGCAACTGCATATAATCACCATATTCATACGAGAGGAATTCGTCCGTATCTTTGATGCACATGAAATCATTAGACTCAAATTCAATATGGCGATACTCTTCAAACCATTTACGAGGCATATAACATTTCTCCGTCAATGATGTTCCCACCAGGACCCCGACATATTTAGAATTCGCCATGCCTTTCCCTTTTATGGCATCATTTATTTTCACCACAAGGTCCTTCAAATTATAGGGCAAAACCAATATGCTCGCAAGGCGGATTGCGATTCGCTTCCACCACACGTTCTTCGGAGAAGGTTTTAGCAGTTTGCACCTGAATTTTCTTTTCAGAGGCAAGATGGATTTTATAAGATCCTTACAGGACTGTTCATCGTCGAACATGTCATCAACTGGGAAAATATCAATCCCTATGCCAAAATTTGCCATCGTCGTCTTTTCTTCCAACACAGTACGCGTGTCGATGGCTTTGGCAAATCCATAACAATACAGATCATCATTCCTGTAATCATAAATCTTTATATACTCATGTCTGAAACCCGACACCAATTTTTCATAATCAGATCTCAACATCGCGATATCAATATCATCATCCCAAGGGATAAAACCCTTATGGCGCACAGCTCCCAACAGGGTTCCATAAGCCAACGTATATCGCAGTCCGTTTTCAACACAGAAAGCATGTACGGCTTTCAATAGGGCCAATTGAATGGATTTCGACTCTTCGACTGAAATAATCTTCATAAAAACTATTTTTTTATCTCATTGTAATATTTCACGAAAATCTCCTTAGGCGATTTACTTGACAAAATAGAACAACAAACATTTTTGTCCCCGATAGAAAGCACATAATTCTCATTAAGTTTTTCTTTTATTCCACCCTTGATCCTATGATATATGAACCTGAATAAGTAATGAAAGAAATAATATACGGACAAAAAGCAGAACAGCAATTTGTTGCCATGAGAATAAAAGATCACGCCTCCCTTAGCATGTGCGGGACGAGTGGCGGTCTGCACCAGGGAAAGCGATTTCCCCGACATTCCCTCATAATGGATAATTTCGGCATCAGCATTCACATAACACTTGTAACCCGATTTGTTTAACATATCCGACAGCGCGACATCTTCCGGGCAAAAGAAATAAGTTTCATCAAACCAACCCACTTTTCTGAACAAATCCGTCTTGATCAGGAAGGCGGCACCAATTATATTGTAGGACTGGAACACCCCTCTTTTATTACAATATTTCTCTATGTTTTCTTTATTCTTTATGCCGAAATCTTCCTTCATGTTAATCCACCAATCCACATAAGGTCTACCACAGACTTGTGTGGATCCGTCTGGATTAATCAATTTAGGGCTAACAATAGCAACATCATCCGGCAAACTTTCAATTGTATCGACCAACTGGTCAATGACAGGCATACGCATCTCCGTATCATCATTCACGACAAAACAGTACTTCCCTTTCGCCAATCTTAATGCCAAATTATTGTTCTCCGAAAACCCCCTTATTTCATCACTTTCAATGAAATTGACCCATTCATAATCACTCCTCGCCTTTTGAAGATTCTCCTTACTGAACAAATATGCGACAACAAGGACCTCATAACTCACCGTCGTGTATTTCTTAATACTATCCAAACATAGATAAAGATTTTTGAGGTTGTTCATGCATACAACAACAATAGAGACGACCATAATATCTATATTATTTATTTGCGTATTATTCCAAAAATTGTTCTCGTGAAAGGAATCATACCGCATATCATAGTCATTCCTATACAAAAGAGCAATTCCAACACTAACATCAAAAACCCGGTACAGTTAAGCCGGGAAAGCAATTGGATTTTAAATTCCAAACAATGAAAACACAGAATCGCCAGACTATTTTTCCCAAGCCATATAAAAAAGGGGATTCTTTTCTTATCATAGACAAACTTCACAATCTGATATACCAATATTGAGCCTCCAACCGCACCCAAAATATCAATCGGCCAACATTTATAATAGCAACGAGCCATAGACATGCTTGAATAAACCGCCGCTACTATCCAAATGAGGATACACAACAGCTCTATTTTTCTAACCCGCAAAGACTCATTATAGATTTTAATCTGAACCCCTATGAAATAAAAAATCAAAGAAGACAATCCCGGCAATATTGAGAATGGCAAATTAATATAATATCTATCCAAGAAAACGGATAGAAAAAAGATCGCCATGATAGTCACAAACTGAAATAAACAGTTTGATATATATCGAGCAATAACATTATATGCGATTTTACACCAAAACAACGCCAATAAAAACCAAATTGCCCCTATTGAACGAATATCGGCGAAATAGAGAGATGTGTGACTATTCGACCCACTTCCCCAAAGCACCCGAATCAAATAATCCCGAAAAAAATCTGATCCCTTATAAATATCATACACCAACCAAAACAGCAATATCAGCAAGGAGGTAAATGCATACGGGGACACCAATCTTTTAAACCCATCAACTATAAGTTGTTTGAGATCTTTACATTTAAAGAAATAGCCGGAAAATATAAAGAACAATGGCATGTGAAAGGAGAATAGGAAATTCCCAGTGTCAAATATATGACCAATTACCACAAGTAAAATGGCCACACCTTTCACGCTATCAATCAGTTCATTTCTTGCTGACATTCAAAGAACCTTTAATTATCAAATCCTTAGAAATATTAGCATTGCGGGGGAATGCATCTGTCGCTAAAATACCATCTATAGTCTCTGTCTTTTGATTATATATAGGATGGCTCCACGTACAATACTTTTTAACATGCATCTCCTTTTCTCCATTCTTCACATCCACACGCAGCGAATTACCATTTACACTACATTTATTAAACTGCTTTTTCAGATTCAGTTTTTTCGAGAATGGAACGAGGAAAAAATCATACGAGGATGTGATTTCACTATCACTCCATATCTCATTCCCTCCGAATGAATATGGGAATTCCGTTTTTATCATGCATTTATGCACCTTGACATTCGCCACATTCAAGTCACTGTTAGCATTCGACAAACGGAGAGCCTTACATTCCACCTCACAGCCATCCATCACAATATCGGCCGCAGTACCTCCCGTATAAGCATTAAAAACAGAATTATTTGTCTTAATCTTCGACCTTATTATTTTGATGCTATAACTATTATCTTTCCCCACCTTATAGGAGGGCAATCCAAAGAGATAATTACAAGACCATTTATTATTATCGCCATTCACATGGCTATAGCTTGAAGCGTCGTAAAATTCACAATTGTCGAACTCCACATTCCAAGAAGCACGGGTATTCCCACTCCTCTGAATGGCCAACACACGTCTATCTGTATCTGATTTATCCGCATTCCTCTTCGATAAGAATTTACAGTTCTCCACTCTGCCATCGATTCTGTAATTGTACATGGCATCACCGCCATCCCTATTGTCATACAAAATAATAAAGCCAGATCCCTTCACATTGTTAGGGGAAGTAAAAACGCAATCAGACACTTCGAATTTTATGTCACAATCTGTTTTGTTGACCTGACTAGAAGAAAAACAAACAGTCTCATCTTTTGCGTCATGTATAAACTGGCAATCTTTTAGACTTATATGTGTTCTTCCTCCTGCAGGCCTATCCTTCATCATTACCCAGAGGATTCCACCTATGGAAGAGAGACTTTCATTTTCCACATTACAATTCCGGATTTCCACATCTTTGGCATAACATATCGTAAATGCGTTCAGATTATTGTACTTCCCGTCATTCTTCACATTTACGTTTGAGATGCGAATGTTTTCGGAAAACAAATTAAACATATAAAAATTCCCCTTGAAATCCGGAGTTTTCGTAACTCTGACGTCTATATTGAAATCATGGAAGTAATCATTTTTAACATCCTTGCTTTCATCATTATGGAAAAGCCATATACTTGAATTATAATCCACATATAACTCATCTGGCAAAACAAGTGTAGCACCACTCCCATCAATTTCCAAGTCGTGGTCCACCAAGAAAACATCATGAACATTCCTGCTCTTAATGCAATATGTTTTACCCTGAAGTTTAACTTTCTTAGACATAGAGATGCATTGCCGGATTGGTTCCGTGTCGTCAGAAACGCCGTCACCTTTCGCACCAAACCATTCTGGGCACAGATAATCGTTATTAACGCTTCCCTTTATAATGCCATTACGGATTGAGCCACCTTCGAAATCCAACATACAATTCAACGGCAGATTTATCTCTTTCCCAGCCAAGTCCACATCCGAATCTATCACATAGGTCACTCCGCTTCGAGATAGTTGGTCCTGCAGATCCAGATGCGGATCGATCAGGATTTTTTCCTTAGCGTCAATCTTCGAGACAAAAAACAATCCCGCTATAACCGCCAACACGAATATAATTGGAAGTATTCTCCTCATATTATATCTCTATACAATCTAATCAACATCATGCCAAATTCCTCTTTGGAGAACAACTCCACAGCGGTTTTGTTCGCATTCATTATAAGTTGACTGCAATCCGTACTGATCAGAGAACCCAGCAGAGCGGCACCGTCATCAACGTCATTAAACAGAAAACCATTATATCCATGATTTATAAACTCCTTCGATCCTCCGGAGTTCTTTGCGATCACCGGGCAACCGCCAAACATCGCCTCAACAGACACCCTTCCCAATGCCTCATTATCGGAGCACATCAAAAACGCAGTCGCCTTCCTTATATACGGAGTCAACTCCTTTTGATAGCCAACGAAACTGACATGCTCTTCCAATCCATTCTTTTGAATATATTTATGCAACCGCGACATCAATGGCTCATCCACGATCTTCCCCACATAAACAAGGCGATATCCCTTTTTGTGGATTTGCGAACGATTAAAAATCTGCAATGCCAGTTCCACCCCTTTCGTTTTGATCAGCAATGCGGAACAAAACAGCACATACTTCTCTTTGTTTTTGTCATAACACACATCATCAACCCCCATTACGGCATTTCGCACCACCTTGGAATTAGGATATTTATCCATTCCCCAATGTTTCTGGACAGCCTCCGAAATAGACAAATTCAAATCCGACTTTGACATGAAGGAACGAAATTTCTTCATCCCGCAGAATGGCTTCATCCCGAAATCAAGATCCTGGAACTCCCTAAAATGCCATACATGTTTAATATTACACTCCATCGCTGTCTCTATGCCAATAGTCATAACACTCGAATTGGAATGTATGATTTGGATCGATTTTTGCGCAACCAAATCCACGATTTTTCGACGAGCCCTGAAATTAAACCATTTGTCGTAGAGCATTCGGAACGGATACTTCACATAATTGAAATTACGCGGGAGAATATTTAACTTAAAAGGAATAACTATACAATCATAGCCCTTCTGTACGAAATACTCATACGCCAATCCATAATCACGGAATAAGATATATGGCTTCACCTCTCCACTTACGGATTGGATCATATTCTCCAGAGAATACGAACAACCGCCCAAAGAATCCGTCTCGTGGTTTATATAGAGAATGTTTATCATTTTTCGGAAGCCGAATTATCTATTGGAAATTCCAACAACGGATGGAAGCTCATCAATGCGACTGTAGCCTTATACAAGATTCCAGCGCGTTTCATGTCCCCTTTCAAAATCAACCTGAAAATCATCGAAAATTGTTTCAAATAATACACGAACTTAGAAAGTGACGACATGTTCTGATATTTAAACAAGTTATAGCCCTCATTCCTAAACTTATAGAAATAATTTCTTAACCGAGCGTCATTCGTCTCCGAATAAAAGGAGAGGTTCGATTGTATCGCACGTTTATGCAGGACTTCACTATCACAGACCATATAGGAAACATATTTCCTACTGATGCGCATTGTGTATTCAGCATCGTCTCCCCAAATGAAGTACTCTTTGTACGGGAGTCCAAATTCTTTTATGATTTTCGTCGAAAGGAAAACAGACACAAAAGTCGAAGACAAGACTCGAATCATATTGTTACCGATCATGTCATAGAAATAGGCATAACCATTCTCAGACTTCCGTTGATCGACCTGAGGCGTATTCATCGGACCGCCGTTCGTTCCCTTCACCATACTACACACGAAACCGATATTATCCTTCAAATGGTACGACTCGTACAGCTTTTCCAACGCATCATCATTACAAATCACATCGTCATCCATTATCCAACAGAAATCATATCCATTCTCCGCAACATACTTCATACCCGAATAAAAGCCACCCGCGCCACCACAATTATCCTGCGATATAACTATAAGATCGGATTGATCCGCCAACCATTGGCTCGTATCGTCGGTCGAACCATTATTAACCACAACGATATCTCTTTCGAGATAAGTTTGGGCACGAAGAGATGCAATAACTTCCTTTAATAACGCTAATCGATTATATGTTACGACGACAATGCCTACCTTTCCATTCATGTCAACGACATTTTAACTTTAGATTTAACAATCAAATATTGTTTTAGTTTTCTCAGTTTATACGGACGTCCTTCATACAGACTATCTTGTTTTTCGAAGTCAGCGAACATCAAAAGGACGACAGGACATGTAATAACACTTACCATAAAGTTGTTAAACATATTAGCCACCGAGAAAATCAACAAAATTATATACAAAAACTTGCAATTACACTTCCAAACGTTATAAAATATACGACCATACATCACCATTAAGAAAACATAAAACACAAGGCCATAGGAAAGCAAATAATAGACATAGCCACTATCTATGAAGAAATAACTCTCACCGGGAACCAAATCCCTGGTTTTCACCTCAATCAAATTGCCAAAAAGGTTTATGTCGTATGTCAAAAACGCCTGTATGTTCAGGACCATTCGGGTGCTCGTCCATTCATTTATAAATTCGAAGAAGCTCGAGTCCCTCAACAATATCAAAGAGAACGATAAAAAGACTATAACCAATGTCATGACAGGGAAAGCGAGCATGGCGATATATTTCCAGATTTTTCCCCTAAAAGAAAATAGTTTCCATTTATACACCACGATATATGCGATGATGGTCAAAAGATTTATGAGAAACTGTAACCTCGCGAAAGCCACGACGAACACCAAGAAAGAAAGGCCTGTCAAAAACAGAAGATACCGATACGAACAATTTAACCGTTTCTTGTACAACAATAAAATCACCAATGTCATTCCATAATAAGCAGGCGTCGAGAAATAATGGAATCCCATATAATAACTCTTCCAAGCGCCCACAATCGGTACCTCCTTGTACACAGTCTCATTAGGAATGATTCCCAGCACAGACAATACGGTCGCGGCAATCAAGGCTATCGACAAATACTTTATAATCCGATCAACAATCACATCAAACTTCACATACCTAGCCACTAATATCAGTGATAAAGAGGCAAATATCTGAGATGTATATGCAGACCTAAAATATAGAGGCAATAAAATCGCGAAGAAAACAGGAATCAGCAGGCTTATTGTCACACGCTCTTTTTTCAGATACAACGTATATGCGATCAAGGATGCCAATATGCGTAGATAATTAGATATCAATGCCATCGGCAGGAACGGGAATGCGGACTTATGCAACGCATCCAAAAAAGTCGCGATGCAGAATATCACAAAAGCGACATTAAACATTAGACCCTCGATACTATTTCCTTTACTTCCCAACATCAAACAGAGCTATATCCTAAATACTTTATTAGAATAAGGCACCTTCATTATCCCGACAGCAATGATCGAAATAATAAGACACGACATTATATACTCAACAAAGAAATCCACCCAACTAGGCAATATTTCATCAATAGAGACAAATGGTTCATGATAAACCAACATTCCCAAGATAATTTCATGCAAAGCATAAATCAGAAGGAAACACTGAGACAACACACACACGATTGAACCATACTTAAAATCTTTTTTCTTCAAGCAGAAGCAGAACAAAGTGACCGAATACAGGAAGCACATGGGATCTCCGAAATGGAACTCTATACCTTTGGTGTTGAACACCTGAACAGAGGAGACGTACAATACCATGAACAATAACACGTGCCACCATTTCACCAAATTAATCACAATCGGATTATACCGAATACAAGCGCCTATGCTGAAATACAAAAGCCAGTACCAAATCCTAAACGTTTGAATCGTAAATCTTTTCTCAACGCCATATATATAATCAGAAACGAATACGGAAAAACATATCACCCCCAAAATGGATAGCCATACAACCGAATTCTTCTTCAAGGCAGAAAAAACACCCGGCATAACCACATACATTATCAGCATCGCGCCCAGATACCAAAAATGTCCGAACCTACCTTTCTGGACAAAACACAAAGGGAAATCCCAATTGAAAGTCCCTGTCCTGCACAGATTATACAGGTTCCACAACAAACAGATGATAAAACAGAATCTAACAATACCCCATACCTTTTTCAGGATATACTTCATCGTAATGTCCTTATTCGCCAACAAATATCCGCTAACGATAAAGAAAAGAGGAATTGCCACCCCTGAAACCGCATACAAAAAAGGTTTAGTCGAATAATCATAATCCGCACAAATATCCCTATGCACACCAAGATGCAACATTAGGACCATATACATCGCTATGATTTTAACCAAGTCAACCGATAAGATTCTATTACTCGACATTGTCAGTTTCTTTGTGCAATCTACCCTTAACAATACTCTTCAGCTCCTTATAGTTCTCATCTCCGCAAACAATGGAGAGAATCAGGTATGAGATAATCCCGACAGGAATACCCACACACAATTTAATCAGGTACGAATCCACGAAACACATAGAAACATGTACCAGGAAAGCCATAACGACGCAATTGACCACAATAGGCAATAACGCCCTCAATTGTTTCCATTCTCCATAATCGTAAAACTTCTTTGTATAATAACAGTTAAACGAAAAGGCCACAAATTCGTAAAACGCTTTACCCGCCACCATACCGACTAAGCCCAGAGGAATGCTCAAAAACAAAATAAGGAATCCAATAGGTTTTTTAAAGAATTCCAATTTTAGCACCAAATCGGTACGTCCCTTCACGTACAAAAGGTTAAGGTTCAAACTCGTCAATGGGCTCAACATATACCCAATGCAAAGCAGCTGTAACACAGGTACGCAGGGAATCCACTTCTCCCCTATCATTATAGGAATTAAATAGGGAGCGACGACCGCCAATCCAACTAAAATAGGATACAAAAGATACAACGGTACGGTCATCAGCTTTTTATACGCAGCGATCAGGCGTTCATCATCATCCTGTAGTATAGATAATACCGGGAAATTCACCTTTAACGCCATGTCCTGCACAGATTGCATCGGGAGTAATGCATATTGATTACCTCTGTTGTAGTATCCCACCTGTTCTTTCGAAAAGAACTTTCCTATCACAAGCGTATATAAATTACTATACAGTGAATTAATCAGGCTGGAGCCTAAAAGTTTAGAGCCAACACCCCATAAACTTTTAAAAGACTCCTTCGAAAAGACAAGACTCGGTCTCCACTTGGCAACGCACCAGACACAAACAGAACTAAACAAATTACCTGCGACCGTTTGGATAACCAAAGCCCATACGCCAAAACCATTGAATGCGAGGAACAATCCCGTTCCTCCCGTCACCAGCATACTGGCGATTGCGATCACAGACAATTTCCTGAACTGCAAATTAATACGTAACCGAGTGCTTTGTACCGCCGTGAAACCAGTTATGATCAAAGACAAGGCGACCACCCTCGTCACGTCCTTTAAGATCGGCATGTTATAAAAATCCGCGATCAAAGGAGACGTGAAAAACAGCAAACAATAGAAGAAGACGGCCACCGCCAAATTAAAATAAAAAATAGTGGAATAATCAGTGTCGGTTCGATTCTTTTTTTGAATCAACGCACTAGATAATCCACTATCCGTGAAGACATTGGCTATGGCAATAAAAATAGTCAACATGCCAACCACTCCATAATCTCCTGGAGATAGTATACGAGCCAATACAATACCAATAACGAAATGAACAAGCTGAGTCAAAATTTTCTCAAGGCCTGTCCATATCGCACCACTGACTACACTTTGCTTTAGACCCACACCTAAATTTTTACAACGATTTTCTAAGATTTAACAAATATGG
Organism: Bacteroidales bacterium UBA1181; assembly: GCA_002310215.1. Classification (GTDB taxonomy): domain Bacteria; phylum Bacteroidota; class Bacteroidia; order Bacteroidales; family Paludibacteraceae; genus UBA1181. The sequence continues at coordinate 297,330 of DBYR01000014.1, read as the reverse complement.
TTCATACGACTTCTCTGTATCCACGGCCAAATATCCCCCATGATATGTCGGTTGACTCTGCGGTTTCATATAATCGCCATAAAGTATGGTCAAAACTTTATCATACTCTTTAGGGACAGGAATTTGAATGTTTTCGAAAGGGAGGAAAACAGTCTCATCATAAAACCGCTTATCTAATCTTTTATGCCTGATATAATCCAAATCACACGTCAGCCCAAGTTTAACGACATACTTGTTTTGGGAAACGCTGTATCTAGACAATGTATTTTCATACATTCTATAACAATCCATAAAATCATGCGTGTGTCTATACACGAACTCACACATGAGTCTAAAATAATACATCGGATTCAACGACAGTCTACGAGAGGAGAACCAGCGCATCAACACATGCTTCGTTTCTTTAATATCCGAAGAAAAACTCCCGTACGATTTTTCGTCATCAGGCAATGCGTCAAAGACAAATATATCGATAAATATGCCGTGATGGAAATCCCATTGATAATCCGACTTGAGGATAGCCGTGGTCCCATCCATCCTCAACTGGGCATGGCCTCTATGGTAAGGGACAGATTCCGTGTATGCGCATTGGAAGAAAAATGGCGATGAAAATTCTTTGGGGGCAACTTCCACAAGCTTATTATAGTCATCCCTCATCATGACCATATCTATGTCATCGTCCCAAGGAATATACCCTCTGTGTCTAACGGCGCCCAACAAAGTTCCACTGGAAGCCCAAATCCTTAATCCATTTTTTTCGCACACCTCCAATAGTTTTTGGAGCAAATCCATCTGGACTTTCCATATACGCTTCATTGATGCCGGAACCGTATAACCATCTCTTATTTCCTCATCCAAGTCCATCTTTCCAGTTTTCCCATCCCCCACGCATAAACATCATCTATGAATGTGGGTACCAACATTATATATCGCTAAATTATTTTTTATAGAGTTCAAAAAAACGAAAGGAAAATATCAAGTAGAGAATTGCTATATCTGTTTTAATCCCTCGATCAGTTTGGCATTATCCTTATGATTCCTAACCGCGATACGCATATACTGCTTACCATCAAGGCCCTTTTTGTCTGAGCAATCACGGGTCAATATATTGAACTGTTTCAGCATTTTCAAGACAATTTGATTGGCCGTATAAGGAGGCAAGATTTCAACAAGGAAATAGTTTGCCTGAGACGGCATCACACGCAAATATTTAATTTCACGCAATTTCGCCTCGAAATCATTACGTTCTTCAATAAATTTGGCGCAAGCCCTCTTGTAGTCCTTCTCATATTTTGTAAAGATCTGCATGAAGAACTCCGCGAATGAATTGATATTCCAGATGCTGACAGTCTTTTTAAGTTTTATAATCAGTTCTTTATCCGCAGAGCACAATATTCCCAACCGTATGCCAGGAACACCATAGCTTTTTGAAATACTCTTCATCACGACCAGATTAGGATATTTTTCCAAAACGTCATCATGGAGCAACGTATTGTTTTCCCAACCGACACTGAAATCGACAAAACTTTCGTCCACAATCAGTCTAACATCATTCTCCTGACACCACTGCGCAAGGCGATACACCTCAGCCAGCGGAATAAAATTACCCGACGGATTATCAGGGTTTATCAGCAACAGATTGTCGGCGTGGTTTTGAGAGAAATAATCAATCAGGTCTTGTGCGGAATATCTATATTCGTTGTTTTGCGGAATAAAAGTAACAAGTTCTTCCGGGTTACGGCGATTAGGGTATTCCTCGAATGTCGGACGGATAACGCCCAATGTTCCTGGCAACATCTCCATCAACGCTTTGATTAATTCCGCCGCACCGTTTCCTGGGATTATATAATCCTCCTTCACTCCCCAACATTTGCTTGCGATCAACGTGTTGACTTTCAACCCTGACGGATATTCAGCGATAAGCGTTCTGAAATTAGCCTCAATTTCGTCAATTATATTCGAGCTTCGGAAATACGGATTCACCAGATAGCAGAAATCCAACATCTTTGGGAATCTCCAAAAGCCGCCGAACCTGCCATAGTACTTCCTGATGATGTCTTTCTCATCCGCGAACAACGCTTCAGCGATATCCAAATCTTGCTTATCATCGATCTCGTACCATTTTTCCCCTTTAACAGAAAGGGCCTTTAAATCATGAGAATTAAGGAACGAGATTATACGCAACACGTTCTCATAGTATTCATTGTTTCCAACGGATTTTGTATAAGCCTCCAAGAAAGGGATATATTTGTTTTTCGAGAACTCTTTTGAGAACTTATAGATATTGACGGTTTTGTAATACTTGTCAACGTCACTGTAACAAAAAGCCGCCTTAGGCACGAAATTGACGATATTGTTGTCCTCATCAATCTTAACCATCGTACCATCCATCCAAGTCTCGTATTTCGCCACAAGCGCGATGTTAGGCTCTTTGTCGTCCAGCAGAAGTTCGAACATCCCGTCGTCAAAGATCAAATCACTTTCGATCAACAACGTATCATCCTCTTGCAACTGATTTTTTGCGAGATACAATGAATAGATGTTGTTCGTCTTATCATAAATAGGATTGGTGACATACTCTATTTTAAGGTCAGTATATTTTTGGTTAAGATAATCGATAAGTTTCTGACCTTCATAACCGACCACAATGACAATCCTATTCAGATTCAAGGCGGAAAGTTGTCTGAGCAGCCTATCAATGAGTTTAACACCGTTGACCTCTACCATACATTTGGTATTGTTCTTCGTGAACTCACCCAAACGTTTGCCCATACCAGCCGCTAAAATTAATGCCTGCATAAATCTTTTATTTATTCATTATAAAACACGCTCAAAGCCTAAACGTCTAAATTCAAGACCTTCTCTATCACCGGCGCCATGTCGTAATACTTATACTCTGCCAGACGTCCGCCGAACACGATGTCACATTCAGACATCGACCTTGACCTATACTTCTCCGCTATGGAATTATTCCGTTCGTTATTAATCGGATAGTAAGGTTCCATGCCATCTCTATATTCCTCGCTATATTCACGGCTAATCACCGTACGAGGGTTTTCATAAACTTCCGGACCAAACATCTCAAAATGTTTATGTTCTATTACACGGGTGAACGGAACAGAACCTTCCGTATAGTTTACCACCGCATTGCCTTGATGATTCGCCTCATTCAGCAATTCCGTTTCGAATCGCACCGTACGATACTCTAATTTCCCATAAACATAGTCATAGAACTCGTCTATCGGACCCGTATATACCAAACGATTCGCCACGTCGCGCCAATTTCCTGAATTATACGGGGAAGTTTTATCAAAGAAATCCAAGTCGGTCTTAACCTCAGATCCACAAAGCAACGCCTCGATTAATTTATTATATCCACCAATCGGAACCCCCTGATACTTGTCATTGAAATAATTATTATCGAACACCAGGCGAATAGGCAAACGTTTGATAATAAAAGCAGGAAGTTCGGTACACTTTCTACCCCATTGTTTTTCCGTATACCCCTTGATGAGTTTCTCATATATATCCCGACCCACAAGAGAGAGGGCTTGTTCCTCTAAATTCGCAGGTTCACGACCCTGCAAATCATTCAACACGTTCCTCCTCTGTTCTTCGATTTTCGCCAATGCCGCATCCGGAGTTTGTACGCCCCACATCTGGTAAAATGTATTCATATTAAAGGGCAGATTGTACAATTTACCCTTATAATTGGCAACCGGGCAATTGGTGTAACGATTAAATTCCACCAAAGAGTTGACGAAGTCCCACACCTGCTTATTTGAAGTATGGAAGATATGGGCTCCGTATTTATGCACATTGATGTCTGCGATACGCTCGCAATAGACATTTCCTCCCAAATGAGGACGTTTATCTATGACCAAACATTTCTTACCAGCCTGATTTGCACGATATGCGAAAGTGGCTCCGAACAATCCAGACCCAACAATCAAATAATCATATTTAATCATTTCCTTCAAACTGTAAAAACGCAAAGGAAGAAATAATCAATCCCTCCTGAACAAATCCCTCGTATAAACCTTCTCCTCCACGTCATCCAGGCATGCATCGTAACGGTTAGCGATGATGGCCTGGGATTGGGCTTTGAACTTCGACAAATCATTCACCACCACACTTCCGAAGAAGGTGGAGCCATCCGCCAACGTCGGCTCGTATATGATGACATTCGCCCCCTTCGCCTTCACACGCTTCATCACGCCCTGAATGGAACTCTGGCGGAAATTGTCAGAGTTAGATTTCATCGTTAGCCGGTAGACACCAATCGTAACAGGTTTCTCGTGGCATTGGCAATACCCATTTTGGTTGCTATAAGCATAATAGCCCGCCTTGCGAAGCACCTGGTCCGCAATGAAATCCTTTCGGGTACGATTGCTCTCCACAATAGCCGTCATCATATTCTGCGGCACGTCCTCGTAGTTCGCCAAAAGCTGTTTCGTATCCTTCGGCAGGCAATACCCGCCATAGCCGAATGAAGGGTTGTTGTAATGCGTGCCGATACGAGGGTCCAAACCGACACCCTGAATAATAGCCTGTGCATCCAGACCTTTCACCTCCGCATAAGTGTCCAATTCGTTGAAGTAGCTGACGCGGAGCGCCAGGTAGGTATTGGCGAAAAGCTTCACCGCCTCCGCCTCCTTCATGCCCATGAAGAGCGTATCGATATTCTCCTTCAAGGCGCCTTCCTGCAACAGATCGGCGAATGTCCTCGCCGCCCCCTCCAGGAACGGGACATCCGCGATCTTGGAGATCGCGTCATTCTCTTCCTTGAACAAATCGTTCTCTATCATCTTCGGATAGCCGACAATGATTCGGGAAGGATACAGATTATCGTACAAAGCCTTGCTCTCCCTCAGGAATTCAGGGGAGAAAAGCAGATTGAACCTTTTCCCTTTCAAAGCCGGCTTCTCGGCGAATACCTTCGCGTATCGCACATACAAGTTGCGCGTATAACCCACAGGGATGGTCGACTTGATCACCATCACCGCGTCAGGGTTGACATCCAGCACCAAATCGATCACCTCCTCCACGTGGCTCGTGTCGAAATAGTTCTTCACCGGGTCATAGTTCGTCGGAGCGGCGATTACGACGAAATCCGCCTCCTTATAGGCGGAAGCGCCATCCAGCGTGGCATTCAAGTTGAGCGGTTTCTCCGCCAAATATTTTTCGATATAATCATCCTGGATCGGTGATTTGCGGTTATTGATCAAATCAACCTTCTCAGGAATCACATCCACCGCCACGACAGGATGATGTTGAGCCAACAACGTGGCGATGCTCAAACCCACATAACCTGTGCCAGCGACGGCAATCCGTAAATCCTTAAATTCTCTCATGACTAAACATTCTTCGACCAGACACCATCACGGACCGCATAGATCCGTTCGATGATATCGACCACTTTAAGACCTTCCAACACATTGGTAGTGATGGAGTTATCATTCTGCAAAGTATCAATTACATTCTTTATGACCAGATGGTGGTTTTGGGCGGAACCCTTGTAAGCGCCATAATCATTCGGCGGATTGCTCGGAGCCAATTCCGGCATCTCGTAATCCTTGACATGGCAATAGACCACCTCGTTCATATATTGGCCAGCCACCTTGATCGTGCCTTTTTCGCCCACGATCGTGATGCTGCTCTCCAAGTTCGTGTCCCACACGGCGGTGGAATAGTTTAGGCAACCCATACCCCCGTTCATGAAATCGAACGTGACAACGCCACTATCCTCGAAATCAGTCAAGTTCTTGTGCGAGAAATCGTTGAAGTGACCGACGATATTGGTGATGTCGCCAAAGAGCCAATACATGATATCGATGAAATGGGAGAACTGCGTGAAGAGAGTTCCGCCGTCCAAGCGGCCATCCCCGTGCCATCCGCCCTTCTTGTAGTAACGCTCGTCGCGGTTCCAGAAGCAGTTCAGCTGCACCAGGAATATATTGCCCAGACGTTTTTCCGTCATCATCTGCTTCAACCAAACGGAAGGCGGGGAATAGCGGTTCTGCATCACGCAGAAGACCTTTTTGGAGACCTCCAAAGACTTAGAAACCAACTTCTCCGCATCCGCCTTACTCAAAGCGATAGGCTTTTCGATGACCACATGATGTCTCGCCTCCAGGACCATCAACGCATACGGGGCATGGAAGAAATTCGGCGTACAGATGTTCACCACATCGACGTCCAAACCAGAGGCGAGCAAATCCTCGATAGAAGTGAAATACGGAAGATCATCCGTGAAGTCCACCTTCTCCTTAGGCAACACATCGCATACCGCCACCAGTTCAGCCTCAGGATTCCTGCGGATCATCTCCGCATGACGTTTCCCGATGTGACCATATCCCACTACAGCGAATCTAACCATTTCCAAAGAAAAATCTTTATACTGAACATTACGGCAGAATCCATTTTACCAAGGGATTTAGCCGATTCTTGTCACAAAATCGTTTTTCAGTTCATACACGGATTGTGTCTCGGGGCAAACCGCCCGACCGGACGCATCGAAGCACAAGCGGTGGCCATACTCACTCACCCACCCGATTTGTTTGCCCGGGTTTCCCACCATCAAGGCGAAAGGCTTCACATCCTTGGTCACCACCGTACCAGCGCCGACCATCGCATAGGCACCGATTTCGACGCCGCAGACCACCGTCGCATTCGCGCCGATCGAGGCACCTTTACGCACCACAGTCTGGCGAAATTCAGACTTTCTGTCGACGAAACTTCTTGGGTTGATGACATTGGTGAAGACCATGGAGGGCCCCAAGAAAACGTCATCCTCGCAAACGACACCCGTATAGACGGAGACGTTGTTCTGGATTTTCACATTGCGTCCAATCCTCACGTCCGGAGAAATAACCACATTTTGCCCGATATTGCAGTTATCCCCCACCGTGGCACCCGCCATGACATGAGAGAAATGCCAAATTTTCACCCCATCACCGATGGAGCAACCCTCGTCAATGACAGCAGTCTCATGTGCGAAAAAATGGCGCATTGGATGAGTTTTGGCAAAAACTTCGTTATCGTGAGTAACATAGCGATTACAGCAAGCAACTCACAATCAAGCGATTCACAATAAAATCGGACAAATTTCCCGTTCCATGATTGAAAGACAAAAACCAATAAAAACGAGACTTCGTCCGCCGAGTAAACTCAAAATCGGGATTGGCTCTACAAACTTCACTAACCCCGCATTTATTGTGCAAATATACATGAAACGGACATAAATCCATAATAAAAGGGCAACTTTTTTCAGTCAATGTTCGCCATGGAAAAATAAGTTCAAGCGCACAAAACGGGACGTATTTCCCCTAAAAAACAAATGCCGGCACGAAGCGATTGCAAAAAGCGAACAAAAATCCCCTTTCCATCGATAATATCATGGTTTTAAACCGAATGATGGAAAGGGGATTTTGTTTCAAATAATCTATTCCGAAGTTTATTTCCCTTTGTACATATCTTCGTAATACTTTTCGTACTCTCCACTTGTGATGTTATCCATCCACTCTTGGTTATCAAGGTACCATTTCACGGTTTTTTCTATTCCCTCTTCGAATTGAAGGCTTGGCTCCCACCCCAATTCCTTCTGCAGTTTAGTGGAGTCGATGGCATAACGGGCATCGTGGCCCAAGCGGTCTGTCACATAGGTGATTAAGTTCAAATCTTCCCCTTCCTTGCGGCCTAACAAACGATCGACCGTATTGATCACGACCTTGATGATGTCAATGTTCTTCCACTCGTTGAAACCGCCGATATTGTATGTTTCGGCCACCTTCCCCTTGTGGAAAATGACATCGATGGCACGGGCATGGTCCTCAACGAACAGCCAATCGCGCACATTCTCACCCTTGCCATAGACCGGCAATGGTTTTCTATGGCGTATGTTATTGATAAACAACGGAATCAATTTCTCAGGGAATTGATATGGTCCATAATTGTTGGAGCAGTTCGTCACGATAGTAGGCATTCCATACGTGTCGTGGAAAGCGCGCACGAAGTGGTCGGAACCAGCCTTCGATGCGGAATATGGGGAGTGTGGCGTATATTTGGTGGTCTCATAGAAGAAATCCTCTCCATAGGCCAAGTGGTGCTCCGAGCTGGATGCGGTAGTGGAGAAGGGAGGTTGGATTCCTTCCGGGTGAGTCATGGAAAGTGCGCCATAGACCTCATCGGTCGAAATGTGGTAAAAGCGTTTTCCCTCATACTTCTCAGGCAAAGATTCCCAATACAATTTAGCAGCCTGCAAGAGAGAAAGCGTACCCATCACATTGGTTTTCGCGAAGGTAAATGGATCCTTGATGGAACGATCGACGTGGCTTTCAGCCGCCAAATGGATGATTCCATCGACCTTTTCATCCTGCATCAGTTTATAGAACGCATCAAAATCGCAGATATCCATCTTCACGAATTTATAATTCGGCTTGTTCTCCACATCCTTCAGATTGGCCAAATTACCCGCATAGGTAAGCTTGTCCAAATTGATGATATTATATTCAGGATACTTGTTCACGAATAAACGAACAACGTGGGAACCGATGAAACCGGCACCACCTGTAATCACAATACTTCTCTTCACTGCCATATTTATGTTATATTATTTACAATAAAAATCCAAACGATAACCCCTTGATAGCGTCACTATTCACACCAAAAAGCGTGAATCTTTTGCGATATATAGGCTAAAACATCATCACTAAGCTCCGAATGCATCGGCAAAGACAACACCACCCGGGACAAACGTTCAGCCACCGGGAAGGCCCCCTCCTTATAGCCATAAATGTCATAAGCCTTCTGCAAATGTAATGGAATCGGATAATATATCATAGAGGCGACGCCATTCTCTTTCAAAAAAAGTTGAAGGGCATCTCTTTTTTCCGCCGGCACCTGAATCGTATACTGGTGATAAGAATGGGTGGAATGGGCATTTTTGCGAGGTGTGAGAAGCGCAGGGATATCCGCCAACGCCTCATCATAAAAAGCTGCGGCGGCGCGACGATTCGCGATATAGTCATCCAAATGCCTCAATTTCACGTCCAATATAGCGGCTTGCAGGCTGTCCAGCCGAGAGTTCACGCCTATTCTGTCATGATGATAACGCACAGTCATCCCATGGTTCGCGATGCAACGGGCGGTCTCCGCCAAAGCATCGTCATCGGTGAACAAAGCCCCTCCATCTCCGTAACATCCTAGATTCTTGGAAGGGAAGAAGGAGGTACAGCCGAAATGGCCCATACAACCTGTTTTTTTCACCATTCCATCGGAGAATTTGTATTCAGAACCAATGGATTGGCAAGCATCTTCAACGATAAAGATATGGTGTTTTTCCGCAATTCTCAGGATGGACTCCATCTCCACATTCTGTCCGAACAGATGGACCGGCACAATCGCCTTCGTTCTCGGTGTAATGGCCTTTTCCACCCCCTCCGCCGTCATGCAGAAAGTATAAGGATCGACATCCACAAAGCGAGGCGTAAGTCCAAGCAAGGCGACCACCTCCGCCGTGGCAATAAAAGTGAATACAGGCGTGATGACCTCGTCGCCAGGCTTTAGTCCCAAAGCCATCAGGGCGATCTGCAAGGCATCCGTACCATTTCCCACCGGGATAACATGCTTCACACCCAAGTAAGACTCGAAGTGATGTTGGAACGTAGTGACAGCCTCCCCTTTCACGAAAGCGGACGAATCCAGCACGCCTTGGATCGCGGCGTCCATTTCGTCCTTCACGTTCAAATACTGACTTTTCAAGTCAACCATGGGAATCTGATTCATAACCGAAGCGTTTAATATTCCACATCACATAAGAAGAGGCCCTCCGCCGGAGCGGAAGTACCAGCCAAGCACCTGTTTTTCTGTTCGATGATTTTCCGGAAGCCTTCCACGCTCAGTTTACCCTTCCCCACCTCCAACATGGTACCGACGATTGCCCTGACCATATTGCGCAGGAAACGGTCCGCCTGTATCGTGAAGACGAGGCAATCCTCCTCATACACCCATTCGGCGCGCATGATCTTGCAATTATTCGTCTTCACATCCGTATGGACTTTGCTGAAACTGGTGAAATCACTATAATCGAACAGAGCCATAGCCGCGTCATTCATTCTATCCACATCCAGCGGAAAGGTCATTTTTGCGGACAAATCGCCCAAAAACGGATTTTTCCTCCTGGATATGTAATACCTATACGTTCTCGATTTAGCGTCGAAACGAGCGTGGAAATCATCCGCCACCTTTTCTATACCAAAGACAGAGATATCGGGAGGCAATAGACTATTCAACTTATTTGAAAGAGATTCAAAATCAACGATTTCATCGTCGAAATCGAAGTGGGCGAACATCCGCTTGGCATGGACACCGGCATCTGTCCTACCCGCCCCCACCAACTCGACCTCCTGGCGCAAGACCAACGAAAGAGAAGAAGTGAGGACCGACTGGACCGTCACCTCATTAGGCTGTATTTGCCAGCCATGATAATTAGTTCCCTTATATGAAAAACATATCAGATAACGCATGGAAAAAAATCCGATGGAATCGTTAACATTTGATATTCAAGCCGTTCAGAACCTCCCGAATCTTATCATACGTCACCATACGCGTCGGCACAAGCGGCAGACGCAGTTTATTCTGAATATAGCCCATCAGCGAGAGCATACATTTCGCGCCCGCAGGATTACCGTCCACGAAAAGAAGGTCGAAAAGATCCGTGAATTTTTGGTGAATCTGTCTGGCGGATTCGTAATCACCTTGTAATGAAAGCCTGACCATACGCCCGAACTCCTTAGGGAAAGCGTTTCCGATAACAGATATAACACCCTGTGCCCCCATAGTGATCAACGGATAAGTGATACCGTCATCGCCCGAAATGACCATGAAATCCTTCGGTTTCCGTTTGATGATATCGTTGATTTGGTCCATATTGCCGCTCGCCTCCTTGATGGCTATGATCTTATCAAACTCACGAGCCAAACGGATCGTGGTATCGACTTGCATATTGACACCCGTTCTACCCGGTATATTATACATGATGACAGGGACGGGAGATGCTTCGGCGATCGCCTTATAGTGCTGATAAATACCCTCTTGGGATGGTTTATTGTAATAAGGCACAACAGAAAGGATAGCATCTATGCCGGTGAAATCGTCGTTTTTCAGTTTTTCGACGATACCTCTCGTACAGTTACCACCCAATCCCAACACGATAGGAACACTACCCTTCACCTTATTTTGCACGAACTGGATGATAGACTTTTTCTCGTCCTCAGACAAAGTCGGCGTTTCAGCCGTAGTACCCAACACAACCAAATAATCGATTCCGTTCTGCAACTGATAGTCCAACAACCTACCCAGCGCATCGTAATCGACACTCTCATCATCCTTGAATGGGGTTATCAAAGCGATTCCCAACCCTGTAAATTTCGTCTGTACCATAGACTATCTTAAAACTATCTTTCAGGCGCGAAGATAACAAAAATTATGCCTTTGTCCCTATCGTCTTAAGGTAAAATAATATTTGTTCCAGCAATTGTTCCTCAGAAGGATTGCCTTGCATGGACATTTTCAAATCATAGAAATCGAAAAACGGCTTGTCCAAACCGCACTTGCAATGGGCGGCAGAGATGGATGCCAAATATTTCAGGGGTAAAGACTCCTTCCTCGTCAGATCGATCAAAACGTCAAACGAATTGGAGACGAACTTTCCCGTAATAATATTATTGGGTTTCTCCAGAAAGGAAATAGATTTAGCATCAAAGAAGAAGACCTTCTCCGAATCGCCCGTACGCGGGTCATACTTAGGTATCATACACCAAATCTTCGCCTTTTTATCGGAGACCATCTTATACAGATTGGCCAACTTGGTGTGATTGATATGGTCTGCATCCATCAGAATGACAACGCTTTTCACATCGTTCCAATTGATGAACCGTTTCTCCCGCTGCGCCTTGGCCTTTTTGACAAAAGATTTAGCGCAACTATCGATGTATTTTCTTTTAAGTTCAAAAAACATGAGTCCTAAAATTAGTACATCCGCAACAACGGACTTGCAAATATAGTCATTTTCAAACTTCCGCAATCATTTTTTCGAAGTCAGACTCGGAAATCATCTGAATATTTAACTTCTGCGCCTTTTCCAACTTGGCAGGACCCATGTTGGCCCCCGCCAAAAGATAATCGGTCTTGGAGGAAATGGAAGAGACGTTTTTACCGCCGTGACGCTCGATAAGTTCCTTGAGTTCGTCCCTCGAATGACGCTCGAACGTGCCGCTGATCACGAAGCTCTTGCCTCCGAGGGAATCGCTCAGCCGGCTCTCCTCGTCACGCATCGCGAACTGCAACCCCGCCTCTTTCAGACGGTTGACAAGGGCCACATTCTTCGGATTACGGAAGAAATCCATGATACTCAGTGCGATGCGGTCACCGATTTCATCAACCTGCACCAACCGATCGAAACTTGCCGTCTCAATCTCCTCGATGCAACGCAAATCGTTCGCCAGTTTCTTGGCGGTCGTCGCACCCACATATCGGATGCCTAAAGCGAATAAAACACGGTCGAAAGGCACATTTTTCGATTCGATGACACTATCCACCAGATTCTTAGCGCTTTGTGCGCCCCATCTTTCCAGACCAGACAAATCGGACTCCTTCAACGCATAGAAATCCGAAATATCCTTCAACAATCCTTTCCTATAGAAATAATCGATACTCTCCTCCCCGATGTTGATGTTCATCGCCTTACGGCTAACGAAATGCTCCATTTTCCCCTTGATTTGAGGCGGACAAGATTCGTCGTTAGGGCAATAATGAGCAGCCTCACCCTCCATGCGGACCAATTTTGTGCCACACTCCGGGCAGACGTCGATGAAAAGAGCCTTTTCACCGCTATTACACCTTGCGTCCATATCCACACCCACGATTTTAGGGATGATTTCACCGCCTTTTTCAACGTAGACCATATCCCCTATATGCAGGTCCAAACTCTCGATGAAATCGGCATTATGCAAAGAAGCGCGCTTCACCACCGTGCCAGACAACTGGACAGGGTCCAGATTCGCCACCGGAGTGATCGCACCCGTCCTGCCCACCTGGAAAGAGATGGAATTGAGTCTGGTGCACGCACGTTCAGCCTGAAATTTATAAGCGATTGCCCAGCGCGGGGTCTTGGAAGTATACCCAAGTTCCTTTTGTTGAGCTATAGAATTGACTTTCAACACAATACCATCCGTAGCGACAGGAAGGTTCTTTCTCTCGACGTCCCAATAATTGATGAAGTCGAAGACCTCCTGCAACGTCCGGCACCTCCGCATGGCGTCCGATATCTTGAAGCCCCAAGACTTAGCGGCCTGTAAGTTATCGAAATGGGTATCGGCGGGCAGATTCTCGCCCAACAAGTAATAGAGATACGAGTCCAGCTTACGTTCCGCCACGATTCTGGAATTCTGCTGTTTCAAGGTGCCGGAAGCAGCGTTCCTCGGATTGGCGAACAATGGTTCCTCCTGCTCGGCACGTTTTTTGTTCAATTCATCGAAAGAAGACCACGGCATCAGGATCTCGCCACGGATCTCGAAACTGGAAGGATACCCCTCCCCCGACAAGACCAAAGGGATGGTGCGGATGGTACGGACATTCTCCGTGACATCATCACCCTTTTCACCGTCACCGCGGGTTACCGCCCTGACGAGCTTGCCATCCTCATAGACCAAAGAGATAGAGGTGCCATCGTACTTCAGTTCACAGACGATCTCGAACGGAGCGCCACCCAAGCCACGGTTGACACGGTCGAAGAAATCCGCCACCTCAGACTGGGAATAGGTGTTGCCCAAGGAGAGCATCGGATATTGGTGTTTCACCTGCTTAAACTCGATGGAAAGGTCACTTCCCACGCGACGGGAGGGAGAATTCGGGTCGTCCAATTCAGGGTGGAGAGCCTCCAAGTCCTGCAGTTCCCTCATTTTCTGGTCGAACTCGAAATCAGAGATGGTAGGGTTAGACAAGACATAATAATCATAATTGTGACGATTCAACTCCTCACGCAAAGACAATATTCGTTGCTGATCAGCATTCATAAATATCCCTCCTTAAATCTAAAAAAACAGAATCAATGTCCCAAGATAGCGGACAAGCCGAACTTCAAATAAGACGGATCCATCGCATAACCACGCATATACAAGGAGTTATACTTATTGGTCCACAACTTATTCAAATGGTTCATTTGCAAATAGAAGCGTACCCGTTTCAGTTGGAAGTTCAGGTATGCGTCCATGAACATATAGTCCCCATATTTCTGGTAGTGGATATCATCCGGATCCTGCAAGAAGAATTGGCCCGTAGCAGGCATATAGTTCGGAGCATAATAGGCTGAGTTCCAACGGGCATCCACACCCACCTGAAGATTCAAGACATGGAATAGGTTGTCGAAGCGCAGATAGGCGGTTGTATACCAGTTGAGCGAAGGCAACGGCAAGATGCTCTCCTCGTTACATTTCTGGAAGACCAGATCATTGTCCCAATGGAAGTGCCATACACATGCACGTTCCCTGAGGGCGAGCGACATCAGCTGAATCGTCCCGTCATGCTGTTGCGGCAAAGCGCGCCTATCCCAGTAGATGTAGTTCGAGAGGTTTTTCAGCACAGCGGTAGCCGACAGGCCCAACTTGTCATAAAAGGCGAACGAAGGGAAACGCAGCGAGCCATCGATCGTCATCGTATTCTTATAATCGAAATCCCTGTTCCATGAAATATGGTTCGAGAAGTAATATTCCTCGAAAAAATCGGGGCATTCACGGTCATATCGGGCGTTTGCTTCGATCTCCACACGTTGTCTGCCCCAATTAGCCTTACTGGAGAGCGTTCCGCCCAAATTGAGGCTACCCGCCCTCTCTTTTTCGTCCAAGAAATAGTATTCACCGAAGAAATCGTAGGTGAAAGCCTCTCCGCTATGTTTAGACAATTTGGCGCCGACGCCCATCTTTTTTCTGTAGAGCACACTGTAATTAGGATTCAGGAGGAAGCCCAACGAATCGTTCAGGCGAGTCGTAGGCCCAGAAGCCAACGATTTTTCCCTGTCGAGATAGGTGTACTTCTTCACGTCGAAAGCCAAATAGCCCGCCAAGCCGAAGCGCATCAAACGGTTAAACTCCTCGTTCAGCGTGATGCCCAAATTCTGCCGCAATTGCCAGAAACGGGTCGAATCCATCGTATGAAGCGAGTCGCAAAGGAATTTGTCGTTCAGGTTATATGAATGGTAAAAACTATCCACCTTCACGCCACCGCTGACCAAATTGTTCACGCTGTAGCGACGCCAGTCACTCTCCATATTGAATGTATAGACGATGGAAGTGACAGGTACGAACTCATACGAGAAAGAGTCCTTCGAGACTGGAATCTCACGGTCGAAACCGAAATGTTTCTTAAGGTTCAGATATGCGTTCCAATTATGCACCTTGTTCCATGAATTATCCGTGAAGAATACCGGCACATTGGCGGGATCCATATTACCCGTATTTTTCGGGTCCGTGATGTTCCGATCATCGATGAAACCGCCGTTTTCATAAGATTCGAAGATATTGAACGAGACGGCCGTCATGTATTCGAACCCGCCACCCGTATAGGAGGAGAAAAAGCCCGCATTATGGTACTTCGTGGACAAAGACAGGTAAGAGCCGTACGCCTTGGTCCAGTCGCCATACAAGCCAAAGTTAAGCTTGGAATTGGCATTCACCGTGAACAAACCATCGATGAAACGGTTGTCTCTATTATGGGTTCCCCCGCCATAATACTCCAAGATGGAGAAAGGGTCCTTTGTATTGTAAAAAGAGACCTCATCCATGGATTTGTAGAAATCCTGATACGGACGGAAAAACAGGAAGTTCGTCTTGCCCCTTCTGTCCGCGAAAATGGCAGACTGTGAAGGTGACCCCAAGTTGCCCAATGTCTGCAGGTTGATCGTGTTCCACCTGAGCGCATGATTGTTCAGGTAGAAGCGGTCCATCGTCGTATCCATATCAACCTCCTTACGGAAACCTAATGCGCCATCGGAACGCCAGCTATAAATCCGTCTTTTCGAACGTTCCAAAGCGATGGAATCTTTACGTTCCCTTGCCTGAAGGGAATCGGATTTACTGTCCGACACCTTAGGTTCCATCTGTAGGGCTGTAGCCGACGAGTCCACACTCACCTTAATATCAGCGGATTGCGCAGACAACGAATCAGACTCGGAAGCCTCAACATTCACCAAGGCTCCGAATAAGAAGGAAAAAGAGAAAATTATTTTAACGAACGACCTCATCACACGATTTTAAATTTGTTTTCCAGCGGAACTTCATGAAGATGAAAACCGCCACCAAAGCACCGATGAAAGCGCCCAAAATATCAGTCTGCGCATCATACGGATCTCCCTGCATTCCCACGAAATCATCCGCACCATCCACAGAGAAGACGCAAGTGAAATACTCTATCAACTCATAGAGGGCGCTCACAGCAAGCGAGACGCTCACAGCGAGGAAGATAGGAAAGAAACCTTTCTGCTTCACCCCTCTCACCGCAAGCAGTTGACGACAAGCCACGTAAGGCGTGAAACCCTGCATGAAATGGCCCAATTTGTCATAATTGTTGCGCGTCCACCCCAATGTGTCGCCAATGAAATCGTCAGGGTTGAAGAAAGGCACGCGCGCATACGAGAAATATCCGCCCACCGTGAGGATGAACGCATGGAAGATGAAGATAGCGTTCAGGAAAGGAGGAAAACGAACACCCCTCGCCATAAGAATCATTATCGTAACCAAGCCCAACAAGGCCGGCGCAACCTCCATCAACCACACCAAGGGATCGTACGACCCGAACACGGAAAGCACGCACAACACCAGGACCCATATATAAATACGGAAATCCTTATCTTTCAACAAACTATACTCTGTCGTCAAACTATCTTCCAAGTGAGTATATCTTAAACAAGAAGGAAGGGAAAATGATTTTCCCCTTCCTTCAACGATTATACTATTTGCTCGCGATTCCACATCACGATGTTATTCTTCTTCAATGCGGACAGGCAAGCCTCCAACTTATCAGGACGGATCACCACATTCGCATCGTCGCCCTCAGAAAAGGCGTACATGTACTCGATGTAGATATCCTCCTTCTCCAAAATGGAGAGGACAGAGGATAGAGACCCTGCCTTATTGCTGATCTTCAAGCAAATAACATCAGTAAGGGACACCGCAAAAAGGTGGTCACGAAGAATCTGGGCAGCACGCTCCGGCTCATGCACAATCACACGAAGAATACCGAAGTCGGAGTTATCCGCCACACTGAAGGCCGTCATATTGATGCCAGCCTCACCCAATATCTTAGCCACATGATTCAATCGTCCCGTCTTATTCTCCAAAAAGACAGACAACTGCTTCACAATCATATTATCACTACAAATACTCATAATCCCTAAAATTAATTTTTAAACACTCGTTTATCAAGCACTCGTTTCACCTTGCCCTCGCTTCTCGCTATGGAACGAGGCTCCACTAACTTAACGTCAGGCATGATGCCTATCACGTTCTGTATCTTATGGGTAAGCGATTTCTTCAATTCCAACATACCCTTCATGTCGTCCGTGTAGTATTCTGGCTTCACCTCGACCTTCACCTCGAACGTATCCGTGTTATTGACGCGGTCTACCGTGATAAAGAAATGAGGCTCGAACTCCTCCGTCTCGCAAAGCACAGACTCGATCTGTGAAGGGAAGACGTTCACTCCTCTCACGATCAACATATCGTCGCACCTGCCCATGATCTTGTCCATGCGCACCAAAGTACGTCCGCAGGCGCACTTCTCGTAGTGCAGGGCGGTAAGGTCATGCGTACGGAAACGGATCAGAGGCATACCCTCCTTCGTCAAGGTGGTGAACACCAACTCGCCGTGGGAGCCTTCCGGCAACGGTTCGCCCGTATCAGGATCCACGATCTCTGGGAAGAAGTGGTCTTCGTTCAAGTGCGTACCATGCTGGCATTCACACTCATAGCCCACACCTGGTCCCATGATCTCCGTCAAGCCATATATATCGTATGCTTTGATGTGCAATTTCGCCTCGATGGTGCGGCGCATCTCCTCCGTCCAAGGCTCAGCGCCGAAGACTCCGACACGCAGTTGGAAGTCCTCCCTAGGATAACCGGACGCCTCCAATGCCTCCGCCAAGTACATCGCATAAGAAGGTGTGCAGGCAAGGGCTTTCGCACCAAGGTCACGCATCATCATGATCTGCTTCTGCGTGTTACCGCTGGAAATAGGAATTACCGTACCGCCGATGTTCTCCACCGCCGCATGGGCACCCAAACCACCGGTGAACAATCCGTAGCCGTATGCCACCTGCACCGTGTCGTTCTTTCCCAATCCGAAGGCTGTCAGGCAACGGGCACCAACCTCCGACCAAACGGAGAGGTCATTACGCGTCAGACCGACCACGATCGGCTTTCCTGTCGTACCGGAAGAGGCGTGGATTCGTACGATTTCAGACAACGGGGAAGAGAGCAAACCATACGGATAGTAGTCGCGCAAATCCTGCTTGGATGTAAAAGGCAACTTGTGAATATCCTCGATACCGTTGATATCACTTGGAGACACACCAGCCTCCTGCATTCGCTTGCGATAAGGCTCACAATTGTGATACACCCTTTCGACCACTCTCTTCAATCGGACACTCTGCAAATCCCTTAGGCGCTGCCGGTCCATACATTCTACCGTCTCGTTCCAGATCATTTCTTACACATTATACTTGTTAGATTATGCAAAAGTAATACCAAATTCCAAATAACACGCAAAAAATTTCCATAAACTCATTGGGTAAAATAAAATTCATCCGTCCAAAAAAGAAACGCCCACAGCAAGATTGCGTAGGGACGTGGCACTCCTCATTTTCTCCCATGCGGAGTAAATATACACCTTATACATTGTAAAATATTCATTTTCAACAATATACAATAACCAACAGAAACATTCTGAAAGATTCATGGATAAATGGGACCGAGAAGGGAACTCCGTCTTAATTTTTTTGCCTAATTTTGCACCGTTCCTTTCTGAAAGGAGGAGAGCTTTCCCCGTCAGAAGGCATATAGTACTATAAAAACGTAATACACAATATATTATGAGCGATCAACGTTACAATCTGCGTGGAGTGTCGGCCAGCAAGGAGGATGTACACAACGCGATCAAAAACATCGACAAAGGTATTTTCCCTAAAGCGTTCTGCAAAATTATCCCTGATATCTTAGGGGGTGACCCGGAGTACTGCAACATCATGCATGCGGACGGGGCAGGCACGAAATCATCCCTCGCCTACCTCTATTGGAAAGAGACGGGAGACCTCTCCGTATGGAAGGGAATCGCCCAAGACGCGCTGATCATGAACATCGACGACCTGCTCTGCGTGGGAGCGACGGACAACATCCTGGTCTCCTCCACCATCGGACGCAACAAGTTGCTGGTGCCCGGTGAGGTCATCTCGGCCATCATCAACGGAACGGACGAGCTCTTAGCGGAACTCCGCGAGATGGGCGTGGGCGTCTACGCGACAGGCGGCGAGACCGCTGACGTGGGCGACTTGGTCCGCACCATCATCGTGGACAGTACCGTCACTTGCCGTATGAAACGCGCCGACGTGATCGACAACGCCAATATCCAAGCGGGTGACGTCATCGTGGGACTCGCCTCCTACGGACAAGCCACCTACGAGAAGGAGTACAACGGGGGTATGGGCAGCAACGGACTGACCTCCGCCCGCCACGATGTATTCGCCAAATACCTGGCTAAGAAATACCCGGAGAGCTTCGATGCGGCGGTTCCAGACGAACTGGTCTACTCAGGCAAGCTGAAATTGACGGATGCGGTTGAAAACTGCCCTGTCAACGCAGGAAAGATGGTTCTTTCCCCTACCCGCACCTATGCGCCGGTCATCAAGAAAATCCTCGACACCCACCGTTCTTCCATCCACGGCATGATACACTGCTCCGGCGGTGCGCAGACCAAGGTGCTCCATTTCGTGGAGAACGTGAAGATCACGAAGAACAATATGTTCCCTGTTCCTCCATTATTCAAGACCATCCAGGAACAGTCCGGCACAGACTGGCAAGAGATGTACAAGGTCTTCAACATGGGCCATCGCTTCGAGATCTATTTGCCGAAGGAGAAGGCGGAGGATATCATCCGCATCTCCCAATCGTTCGGCATCGATGCGCAGATCGTAGGCTTCGTGGAGAAGTCCGACAAAACGCAACTGGTCATCGAGAGCGAATTCGGACGGTTCGAGTATTAATCACAGGAG
This sequence comes from Bacteroidales bacterium UBA1181, assembly GCA_002310215.1. Classification (GTDB taxonomy): domain Bacteria; phylum Bacteroidota; class Bacteroidia; order Bacteroidales; family Paludibacteraceae; genus UBA1181. The sequence goes on along the minus strand of DBYR01000014.1, from coordinate 277,013 downwards.
GTTACCTTCCTCAATCATTCAGAGGCATTGAGGAAGGTAAAACCTTTTTCAAATGGACAGCGTTTTTCGCATCAATATTCCGCACCTTCACCGAAGCACGAACCGCATTCGTTGAAAAATAGTTTCAGTTGACGAGCGGATTTTTTACCTTTACAACGTCTATAATCTATAGGATGTGTATATTTGTTTCATATGACATTTTATAAGCAACAGACTAATATGGTATGTGTCAATTGATTGCATATCGTATATTTATTAATAGGGAAAAATCATTGTCCAACAAAATGGATAGTGTCGGCATATATTTAAAGTATTAAAGCCATAAAACTTATAGTAATATTTATATCATGGATAGGGGAATGAGCATCATTAGAATGTTTCTTATGGTTGTGTTTTGCATTCAATGCACAACAATCTTCGCACAGCAACCTGGCGGTGGACCAGAAGGCGGAGGACCGGAAAGAGAACCAGGGAAAGAAGAACCCGGCAAAGAGGAGCCAGGGAAAGAGGAGAACGTGCGTCTAAACCTCACCATATCTCCCACTTCGGGAGGTAGCGTCACTTGCGACAAAGAGGAGCTGAAGCGGAACGACACCGCCACCTTCGTAGCCACGGCGAACGAGGGATACCGGTTCGTCAAATGGAGAAGCGGTGACAGGGACTACTCCGACCAGGCGACCATAACGATCGAGGGACTTCCGCGCGAGCTTCGCCTGACCGCCATCTTCGAGCTCATCACCTACACCATCAACGTGAGCGTGAGCGATGAGAACGGAGGTTCCATTTCGTCCAACAAACAAGGCAACCAATTCGTTCCGTCCGACACGGTAACATTCACGGCGACACCTAACTGCGGCTACCATTTCTCCCACTGGGAGGGTGACGAGGCGGACGTGACAGAGGGTAACACGATTCGCATGAATGGCGTCACGGAAGACCATTCCTTCACCGCCGTGTTCGAGAAAGAGAGCGACTACGTTCCCGCAATCAGCATCAGCGAAATCATGCCATGCAACCTATCCACCTACATGGATAGCGACTACTACAACTTCTCAGGCTATATGGAGTTCGCGAACAGCGGAACATGCCGGGAGAACCTGAAATCCTACACCATCACCCACTACAAGCTTAAAAAGAAAGGGAAATACTCCCTCAAATGGGAATGGGAGATCCAACAAGACTACTACTTGGAACCCAACAGCCGCAACCTGCTTTGGTTCGACGGGCATACAGGTAAAGACAAGAAAAACGCACACTCACCTTACAAACTGGACGCGGACGGAGGATACATCCTCATCAGCAGCAGGGAGGGCGTCATCATCGACTCCATCGCCTACGGTAAAATGGATGCACACGTCTCATTCGGCCGTGACGAGTCCGGGGCAATCGGTTACATGGACCCGTCTCCACGTCAAGCCAACAACCAAGCATTCGAGACATTGACGGAAGACGACAGATGCGAGACCGTCAACTTCAGCGAGACCGGAGGCATAAAGGAGGGCGCATTCAAGCTCGCCCTCACCTGCGACACGAAGGGGGCGGAAATCTACTACACCATCGACGGAAGTGAGCCAAACAAGACAACCGGCACCCGCTACGACTCCCTCATCTCAATCGGAAAGAACACCTGCGTGCGGGCACGCGCCTTCCATACCAATAAGCTCACCAGCGCCATCACCACCCACTCGTACATTTTCAGCGACGAAAAGCATGAAAAGTGCGGTGGATTCAACATTCCTATCGTCTCCCTCACTGTCGACAACGATTATTTCTACGATGACATGATAGGCATATACACCACAGGGAAGAACGGTATCCAAGGAGACAAGGACTGCAGCGGTTACGGCAACTACAACCAGGATTGGCAACGTCCGCTCAACTTCGAATATATCGTGGACGGGAAGCAAGAGGTGTCTCGCGAGGTGGAATCCTCCATCGTCGGCGGATGCTCCATCACCGAGACCGTCAAATCCCTCTCGCTGAAGACATCCAAGCAGACTGGCAAGGAATATTACGACTACGCCTTCTTCGCCTCCAAGCCGGAGATCAACCACAAGACTATCCACCTACGCAACGGAGGCACCGACCATAGAGGAATCCGCTTCAGGGATGGTATCATGCAGACCTTCGCCATCGGCATGAACATAGACTACCAAGCCTACCAGCCTGTCGCCTACTACCTCAACGGCAAGTACATGGGTCTGATGAACCTGAACGAGCGCACCAATGCGGACTACGTCACCTCCAACTACGGCATCGACGGGGACGACATCGACCTAGTAGTCATCTCCGACCAGAAGGGCATCTACGCCAACAAAGGAGACTTGGAAGCATACAACGAGTTAGTGGACTATCTCTCCGAAAGCAACCCTGAAGACGAGAACTATTTCGCAGGCGCTTGCGAGAGGATGGACATGGACGAATACATCGACTACCAAATCATCCAACAATTCATGGTGAACATGGATTGGCCAGGCAACAACACCAAGATATGGAGGGAAAGGAAAGAGGGCTCCAAGTTCCGCTGGATTCTCTTCGACATGGATTACGGATTGGGATTGAACAACTTCAAGAACTACAAAACCAACATGATCAAATGGTGCCAAGGAGAAAACGCCTCCTACAACTGGGCCACCAAGAAAGATTGGATGACGAAGATATTCGCCAACCTGAGCAAGAACCCTGAGTTCAAGAAGAATTTCTATCTCCGCTTCATGGAGCAACTCGAAACGACCTTCTCCCAAGAGAGAATCGCGACAGTGTTCGACAGCATCACCACTATGATCGACGAGGAGTTCTGCGCCACCAAAGGGCAAACGGCCACAAATGCGGCAAAATCCATCAAGGAGTATGCGATGAACCGTCCGGAGGTCATCAAAGAGCAACTCAGGGAATTCCTGGGCGATAAGGCTGCAGAAGAATTGGAGAGAGGAGTGACGGGAGAGTCATTGTCACTTGCTAACACAATCAGTCTCTACCCTACCATCGTATCAGACATCGTGGAGATCCGCAGCGAAGAGGAGATCGAAAGCGTCAGGATCGTCTCCCTCAACGGTATCACCTGGCTTGAAGAGCAGATCAACAGCAGCCATTACCAGAAAGACCTCAGCACACTTCCGGCAGGCATCTACTACGTGACGATCAACACGGCAGGAACCATTCAGACGAAAAAAATAATCAAGGCAGGAGCCCAAAGCTCACCGGCCCTCTAAAAAATGACAAACAACAACCAGACATATTTTGCAAGTATAATCTTAATAACCATCTAAAAACAATAATTACTCTTCAACATGAAAGGAGATGCGCAAAGCTACCAAGGCGCATCCGTTTATCACTCTAAAAGATGCGCCCGGCCGAAGAAGGTCGGGCGCATATATATCCGTCAGCCCAGTGATTCCTTATCTTTCCTGCTTCCAATAATTACTCTTTATACCCTTCACACCTGGTTTAACCACGAACATCTTTCCCGCCTCAGGGTATTGAGCGGCGCAGCTATCAGGCATATACAACGATGCCGTCGTGATGTATAGTTCGTCCAGATTTTCGCCACCAAAGGCCATCGCCGTCACATTCAACGCAGGCACATCAATCCGTTGCAGAAGCTCGCCCGTCTGCGGATTCCAGCGGGTCACACATGCGGCACCCCAATTGGCCACCCAAAGCATACCCTCCGCATCGATCGTATTGCCATCAGGCGTACCAAGCTCTTCCGGAAGAGAGATAACCTCCCTGCGGTTGGAAATCTCTCCCGCCTCTACGTCGAAGTCGAAAGCCGACACCTTCCGCGTAGGAGTGTCCTGGTAATACATCGTCTTGCCATCCAACGACCATGCCACACCATTCGAGATGGTGACATCGCCCAGCACTTTCCTACCCGACCCGTTCGAGTCCACGCGGAAAAACGAAGCCTTCAGCGGCGTGCAGTCCTTATCCATCGAACCGATCCATAAATGACCGTTTTCATCGCATTTTCCGTCATTGTAACGATTGCCCGCTTCCCTGCCCTCAGGGTCGCAGAGGAACTTCAACGCACCGGAAGACAATGCCAGTTCATAGATTCCATCCTCTAGGCCGACCACCACGGTATCTTCAAGATATGGCACCACCGTACCAATCATCTTCGGCAATTTGATCTCACGGTTCTTTCCGTCGCTAGGCGTATAGATCATCAGGCTGCCTTGCGTGTCGATCCACAGCAAACGATTAAACTTATAGTCCCATATCGGACCCTCACCCACCCGCACAATTGAGTCGACCGCCACTTTGCAGCCCAACCCACACGTTGAATCCTTCATGTTATCTCCTTGATTATTAACACTAACACTACTCGAATCGCAAGCGGTAAAGAGTCCGCCGGCCATCATTAAAGCAAAAAATAAACCTTTTTTTCTCATAAGAATAAATGGATTACCTGAATTATGGAAACATTAAATACCTAACAGACACAAAAATAAGAAAAATCAGACAACCAAAACAGAATGATAAAAAATATTCAATGGAGAGCAACACTAGGAACCCGCATGAAACCCGAACAAAGAGCGCTTGGGAAATTAAAGAATTAGCATTAAATTCGCGTAAAATTTCGGAAGCGGCACCAAACAAGACGACAATGCCGCAACGAAAAGGCAATAATCTCTGAATCAAAAGATTAAAACATTTATGGCTGAAAATTCTTTGTTGGAAAAACTGGAGGGACTGGAACATAAATTCCAAGAGATATCCACACTCATAACCGACCCCGCCGTCATCGCGGACATGAAAAGATACGTGAAACTCAACAAGGAGTACCACGACTTGGAGTTGATTATGAACGCCAAGAAAGAATACCAGAGCGCATTGTCCAACATCCAACAGGCGAAGGAGATCCTTGAGACGGAGACCGACAACGAGATGAGGGATATGGCCAAGATGGAACTGGACGATTTGGAACCGAAAATTCCGGGCATGGAGGAGAATATCAAGCTTCTCCTGATTCCATCGGATCCTGAGGATTGCAAGAACGCTGTCGTGGAGATCCGCGGAGGAACAGGAGGCGACGAGGCTGCGCTGTTCGCCGGAGACCTCTTCAAGATGTACGCGAAATACTGCGAAATGAAGGGATGGCAAGTGAGCGTCTCCAGCTTCAACGAAGGAACCGTCGGTGGCTACAAGGAAATCATCTTCAACGTCACGGGCGAAAACGTCTACGGAACGCTGAAATACGAGTCTGGCGTACACCGTGTGCAACGCGTGCCAGCCACAGAGACCCAAGGACGTGTACATACCTCCGCCGCGACCGTGGCCGTATTGCCAGAGGCGGACGAATTCGACGTACAGATCAACGAGGGAGAGATTAAATGGGACACCTTCCGTTCAGGTGGTGCCGGCGGACAGAACGTCAACAAGGTGGAGTCTGGCGTACGTCTCCGCTACATCTGGAAGAACCCGATCACAGGCGTTTCCGAGGAGATCCTCATCGAGTGCACCGAGACTCGTGACCAACCGAAAAACAAAGAGAGGGCCCTCTCCCGCCTGCGTACGATGATTTACGACAGGGAACACCAAAAATATATCGACGACATCGCGGCGAGAAGGAAGACCATGGTCTCCACGGGCGACCGTTCGGCGAAGATACGCACTTACAACTACCCGCAAGGACGTGTGACCGACCACCGCATCAACCTCACGCTCTACAATCTCCAAGCCATTGTCGGAGGAGACATCCAAGAGATCATCGACAAACTAATCGTAGCCGAGAATGCGGAAAGACTGAAAGAGAGCGAGTTGTAAAAGAAAGTCGCACCCAAACACTACGTTCTGTTATTTCCCGCAGAAGCTCTCCAAATCCTTCTTTGTCGTCCTGTTGAGTAGTTTACCAGGCTTGAATTGAACCTGCGGATAAGAGGCTTGCAAGTCTTTGCAGGCCTTGTCGATGGTGCTGCCGCTCGAAGTGGCAAAAGGAATCACCGTCTTTCCCTTAAAATCGTAGCTCTCCATGAAAGGAGAATGGAAGTTGTTCTCTTCATTAATATACAATGATGTTCAGAAGGCAAAAGAGATGAATTTTAGGTCATTGCCAATCGGTGATAGGTATACAGTAGAATCATACTATCTTCCCATCACCCCCTCGGAGTTGGATTCCGCCTACTCGATAGAGAACTATTGTGAGTATAGGGGAGAAGTGTTGGAGTGCAGTTTTAATGGCGAAAAGAATGAATTCGGATTCGATATGCGGTGGGTAAGCAAGGAAATATGCGAAAAATTTGGATTGGCATACGAATATGAACGCAAAGTAATATCCCGTGGAATTGAGGATACAGGATTGGTTATGCGTGTTCCCGATTCCGAAATCCAAGACGTCTGGGAGATACACAAACCAATAGAGGGCTTCCCTTTCAAAGGGCCTGAAAAAGTGTGGGTAAAGAAAGATGGCGTTTGGTTGCGGTGACTTCCTAGTGCATGAAACATACAAAGGTTATGTCGAATCAAAATGTATCTTGTCCATTTGCTTTATTGTTTATTGGCAAATGTACATTTTTTTAGGGTTATAGCAGGTATATGTTTTTCGGAAAGAGATACCTCTTTTCGGGAATTCTTTTCTTGCGAATGATTAATCATTATATTTGTGGTAAAGATCGATCGTTAGAAACATCAATATCAGACAGACAAAGCGATGCAAAACGGGAAAGAATACCCTGCGACTCACTCCATGTCAACCGCTTGGTACATGGTTGATGAGGACGGAAACGTTGGAATCATGGAATTCAACGAGAATGGGCCAGTGCCTTGGTTGGCAAATCAACAATTTGGCGCTGATGAACTTGTGTTCAGGTATCATAATTATGAAAACGATACATGTTTAAACATAAAGTTGAATGACGATCAAATAGATGATTTAATAGAAGAACCTCATAGTCCTGAAGAGGAAGAATATTGGTGTGACTGTGTCGTTCAAATTGATTTAAAGCAGGAAAAAGAATTTCTCAAGCTAGCGAAAAGAAAAGATTTCGTGATAGAGTTGTGTGTCTCCCAAAATAGAGGGTTGTACTTGATTGAAGCCGACACGAGCATATGCTTTGACAATGGCGACAATCCGAAAAAGCGTTCAGCCCTTGATCTCATGATTGAGAATAAAATCATAACGAAAGTATATCGTATAAAAGATTTTTGGATAACTGATGATTGGAACAACGGAGAGGTTGTTCATACAAAGAACTTCTCCTCTGCCCCTTATTATCTATATCATCAACCATATTGGACAGAATACCTTCCGAAATGCATGAACACGCCAAAAAATCCGGTGAAATTTGATCAATTGCCACCCGAACTGCAAAAGCTCACATTGAAAATCCCTGTCAAGTTCGGCGAAAACGAGACGTTTCAAATAGACAGATGGCATCCTTGCGACACACATGGAGATAACAAATATATCCTTTTCGAAGGATGCGAATATACACATCATTGGTCAGGAGATGCATACCGAAGAGATATTTTTATCACACCTAACGATTTCATAAACTATTGCTCACAGAAAAAGAGATATGAGTGTGTGGAATGTTCATCTTGTTGCCACACATGTCTCATCGGTCGTTACACTCATGAACCTACAGTAATCGTTGTCAAGAATTTGTTTGATACCGACATTTCCTTCTTGCTCTCTAGTGACATAATCCATCGGCATTGCATCGAGTTGCCATATCTTCCGAAGATACCGATTCAAATACCCGTTGAGACACATGATAAGTCAGATAGCAAATACAAAACCAATATCAGTGCTGCGGAGATAAAGGAACGGATTAACCGAGACCTGTTGAAGGAATTGTTTCAGAAGAACTACCAATGGCTGGAAGAGACAATCCTAAGATTCAATCCGCACGTGATCATATTGAGCGACCAAATCATAGATATCATCGGTTCTGTCTTTCAAATCGACCATGAACAAATTGAGATCGGAGGTCTGAGATTTCCTCTGTGCCTCATCTCCAAGGTGGAGGAAAACCGTTCAGAAATAGAACGATTGGCGCAACAGGCATATCGCGGGAAAAACATTCCTTATAGCATTCCCATGAAGGAGATGGAACAAATCAAGAAAGAATTAGGGATACTTGCTAATCAAAAAATAGGGCATGATTGAACTCCTCTCCATCGATTTATCCAATTATTGCAGCAAGCAGTGCCCGTTTTGCTACAACCACAGTTCACGCGAGGGCAACACGCTTTGGAAGCCGCAGGAAGTCATCGCTTTTGCGACCGACTGCATCCAAAGTGGAGGCGTGAAAGCCATCTCCTTAGGCGGAGGCGAACCCTTTGAATACGAAGGCATCTTTGAGGTGATCGAGGCGCTTTATCCATTGTGTTATCTCTCCGTCACATCCAATGGACTACCGTTGGAAGACGATAAAGTATGGGAAAGGTTGGCCAATTGCAAGCCTGACAAGATCCATGTCACCATCCATCGTCCAGACAATCCGGCGGAAATCGAGAGAGTGGAGACCCTACTCGCAAGAATCGCAGGCATAGGGATTAAACCAGGGGTAAATCTTTTGGTGGGTAAAGACAATTTGGAGAATGCAAGGAATGCCTACAAAAGGTTGCTGAAAAACCTGACGTCAGAGCAGATCATCCTCGTTCCGCAACGCTATGCGAACACCCCTTCCGCCAAAGAATTAGCCACCGTGACTGGAGGGAAACCTTTCCAGAGTCCTTCCTGCTTACTGAGATGTACCCGTCCACAGAATTTCTGCTCCGTTTCATGGGACAAGAAAGTAAACTCCTGCAGCTTCGCCAAAGGGAAAGAACCATTGGAAACACTGGATTACAACGGATTACGAACCGCCTTGGGCAAAATATCTTGGGTGAACGGTTCTTGTCTATTGTAATGCGTTTTATAGGATGTGTTGCGGAAAAATTTTTCTAGAAATCCACGTCCATCATTTCTTCAACAAATCAGGTCGCAGCAGTTTGGTTCGTTCCACCGCTTGCTCGTACTCCCACTCCTTGATCTTCGCCTCGTTGCCGGAGAGAAGGATATCAGGCACTTTCCACCCCTTGTATTCCGCCGGACGGGAATAGACCGGTGGAGCCAAGAGATCGTCCTGGAAACAATCCGACAGGGCGGATTGCTCGTCGCTCATCGCACCCGGAATCAACCGCACGATGGCATCCGTCATGATGCAGGCCGCCAATTCGCCACCCGTCAGCACATAATCGCCCACGGAGACCTCTTTCGTGATCAGATGTTCACGGATACGGTGGTCTATGCCCTTGTAGTGGCCACAAAGGATAATGACATTGTTGAGGAGCGACATGGTGTTGGCCACCTTCTGGTCGAACATCTCCCCGTCAGGCGAAGTGTAGATCACCTCGTCATAGTCCCGTTGCTCCTTCAGGTGGGTAATCAGACGGTCGATCGGTTCGATCTGCATCACCATGCCCGAACTGAACCCGAAGGCATAATCATCGATTTTCCTATGCTTGTCGAGCGTATAGTCACGGATATTGTGCACGACGATCTCCGCCAAGCCTTTCGCCTGCGCTCTCTTCAGGATGGAATGGTTCAGCGGACTATCCAGCAACTCCGGCACGGCCGATAAGATATCGATTCTCATAGCGTCACTTCAATTTACTCATGAAACGTTCTGCGTCCACCACGAAACGCTGGTGATCCGCCGAGCCAATCAGCTCGCCCTGCTCATTCTTCGCCTCAATGGAATAGGCGATTCTGCGGCCATCGATCTCCGTGATTGTAGCCGTGAAGGTGATGCGGGCGCCTACCAACGCCGCCTTGGTGTGCTTCGCATTGATCTCTGTACCCACCGTCTGGGAGCCTTCCGGAAATGCGTCCGCCACCATTTTCAGTGCAGTGTTCTCCATGTAAGCGATCATGGCGGGCGTACCGAAAACCGGCAATCCGCCAGAGCCTAAAGCGACAGCGGTATCCTGCTCGCGAACAGATATCGTCTGGGAAAAAGTTTGTCCTACCTGCATAACCGTAATCAATTAAAATTCAGAAGAGAAATGGAACCTGATCTTAGGAAAGTCCGTCTGCGCCATCTGGAGGATATAGCCCGAGTCGGCGAGGAAGACATCCCTATCCTCCATATCCTTGGCCATATATTGGTACTTACGCTTCTTGAAGGTATCCAACGCCTCGGCATCGTCACTCTCGATCCAGCAAGCCTTGTAGAGGTTGATAGGCTCCCAGCGACACTTCGCGTTGTACTCATGCAGCAGGCGGTACTGGATGACCTCGAACTGGAGTTGTCCGACCGTACCGATGATCTTGCGTCCGTTGAATTGGTTGGTGAAGACTTGGGCAACACCCTCGCCCATCAGTTGTTCGATACCCTTTGCCAGCTGTTTTGCCTTCATCGGGTCATCGTTCTCTATGTATTTGAACATCTCAGGCGAGAAGCTAGGCAATCCCTTGAAGTGGATGGTCTCGCCGGAGGTGAGCGTGTCGCCGATCTTGAACGTTCCGCCCGAGTCTGGAAGACCCACGATATCGCCTGGCCAAGCCTCGTCGACCGTCTCCTTCTTCTGCGCCATGAAGCAGGTCGGAGCGGAGAACTTCATCATCTTATCGAGGCGCACATGCTTATAGTTGACATTGCGCTCGAACTTGCCCGAGCATACCTTCACGAAAGCGATGCAGCTGCGATGGTTCGGGTCCATGTTGGCATGGATCTTGAAGACGAAGCCCGAGAAAGCCGTCTCGTCTGGTTTCACCACACGCTCCTCCGTCTGGGTAGGCTGCGGTGTAGGCGCGATTTGGCAGAAGCAATCGAGCAACTCCTTCACACCGAAGTTGTTAAGCGCACTACCGAAGAAGACCGGCGCCACTTGGCCCGCCAGATACTCATTCACATCTAGGTCCGAATAGACCCCATTGATAAGGTCGATATCCTCGCGCAGTTGTTGCGCGTCCTCCTCACCGATATGCTTCTCAAGCTCAGGGCTGTTGACGTCCTTGAATTCGATATTCTCTGTAACAACCTGTTTGCTAGGTGTATACAGATTCAGTTTTTGTTCGTAGAGATTATAAACGCCCTTGAACTTATCTCCTTGGTTGATAGGCCAAGAGAGCGGGCGGACACGGATATTCAGCTCCTTCTCGAGTTCGTCCATCAGGTCGAACGGGTTGTTACCGTTGCGGTCCATCTTATTGACAAAGACGATGACCGGCGTGTTACGCATACGGCAGACGTTCATGAGCTTACGGGTCTGCGCCTCGACACCCTTCGCGCAATCGACGACGATGATAACGCTATCGACGGCGGTCAGCGTACGGAACGTGTCCTCCTGGAAGTCCTGGTGACCCGGTGTGTCAAGGATATTGATTTTGAAGCCATTGTAATCGAAAGCCATGACGGAAGTCGCCACGGAGATACCACGCTGCTTCTCGATCTCCATCCAGTCGGACGTGGCAGTCTTTTTTATCTTATTGGATTTAACGGCCCCCGCGATGTGGATAGCGCCACCAAATAGCAATAGTTTCTCCGTCAATGTAGTCTTTCCGGCATCCGGGTGACTGATAATCGCAAAAGTACGTCTTCTTTTAATCTCTTCTGATAAGCCCATAATTTCATTATTCAATTATGGCGCGAAGTTAGCAAAAAAGCACATATAATTCCACCACGAACACGCCATCTTTCTTTTTTGCGCCAAGAGGGGTTAAAGACAAGTCTGAGCGAAAGCTTTCTGCGGGTTTCGTGGGTCTACTTCTGTGCTGCAAGATAACGAGCAAACGGGTATGCATGATGTCGTCCACTTCACGCAAAGCACCTTTTGCAAGATTTATCATTTTGCTGACGTCAGCAAAATGATCAGTCAACGACTGTCCCGCATTATTACAGGATTCTTTTGCTTTATCAATCACATGGATAAAATTGCGCCATTGGGTATAACCCAACAGAGAACATAGATCTCTTGCACTCCAACACTCAGTCTCGTTAATCATACAGACCGCTTCTTCATAGCTTTTGAACAAAGCAAATATTTCTTCTTTTTTCATAAGTATAATATTTATATAATTGCCACAATATCAAAACAGACAGCCGAACATTCGGCAGACACAAAGATAGGGGAAAATACGGAATTTTACACATTTTTGCGAAAAACCTTTACCACAGAGCAAAATCGTTGTATATTTGATGAGAAAATCACAGAGGTATTCATAAACAAAGACATAACGAATCAACCATGTTAGCAAAAGGAACCAAAGCGCCCTACTTCGAGGGGCAAGACGAGAACGGAAACATAGTGAAACTCACGGATTTCGCGGGAAAGAAACTGGTGATCTATTTCTACCCGAAGGACAGCACCCCGGGTTGCACGGCCGAGGCATGCGACTTGCGGGACAACTACGAGCGTTTCCTCTCCTTAGGCTACGAGGTCATCGGGGTCAGCCGGGACAGCGCCGCCTCCCACCAACGTTTCATCGCCAAGTACAACCTACCCTTCCACCTCATCGCAGACACCGACCTCACCATCCTGAAAGCCTACGAGGCCTGGGGCGAGAAGAAAATGTACGGGAAGGTGACGGAAGGCACACTGCGAACCACCTACGTCATCGACGAGCAGGGCATCATTATCGACGCTATCGGCAAGGTAGATACCAAGAACCATACGACGCAAATATTATGAGTGATTTTCTAGACTTCTTTATCAAACCCAAAGTCACATGGAGTGAGGGTGAGGATCTTGTATTAAAGTCGAAGAAAATACCCCACCCGGAGTTATGGATCTATACATTTTTATGGTCCTTGTTATGTTTGTTTGTTGTTTATAATACTGATCTAACCTCCAACAAGTGGTGGCTGGGGGCACTCGTTTTATTGGGGATACTCGCCATACTTATATATTTGATTGTGGATGACATCATAGATAGCGCGAAGCGGCATGACATCATCATCTCAGGGAATGGTATTCAAACTGGGATGTATGACGTACGACTCTGGAACACAATCGACTATGCATATATTGTTTACGTGAAAAAAGCGGGGAATCACCTTTTCATCGAACAGAATATAAACGGGGAAAAAAGCAATGCGCAGTTCGATTTGCGCTGTTACAAGTACAAAAAGGAGGATCTTGAGAAGGCGATCGCTTTCTGGAGCAAGAGACCGATAAGCAAGTTGTCGGACAAGCACCGTGACGAGTTCATCGCAGAGCGGAACATGACGGGGGAGGAGCGGCAAAGCTTCTACGAGATGTGCCTAAAGAGTATTCCAATTCTCGAAAAAGGATGCAACTTGAAATCACGTCTGTATCTAACTGCCCTTATCACATTCCTCACCGTCCACCTCATTTTATTTATCATATTCATAGATTTATCCGATGATCGTCAGCTTGCCATTGCCGCATTTACAGCCCTTCTTATCCTGATCATCGCAGGATTTATACGCTATTTCATAGAGGACGTTGTACGCAGGAATCCGATAATTGAACAACTCACCGATTCCGAATACAACGACATCTGTACTATTGTGAGCAGGAGTTCCAGTTTCATGATAAAAAGGGGTAATGGTGGCATCGGTTTTTGGATATTCTTCCTCTGTGCCACTGTGGCAGCCTTCATTTCCTTGTATTTTGCCATTTATCTACCCTGAGGTCGAATGAATATGGAAAGAAAAGGTTAACTTTGCGCAGAAATTTAGTCCAATGTGTTATGTGAAAAATTCAGTTGGAGAAAAACATGTGGAGCGAAGGTGAAGATCTAATAATGCGGCCGAAGAAAATACCCCACCCGGAGCTTTTGGTCGTTACTGTCATTCAATTGATTATCAGTTTCTTTTTGTGCGTTACGTGTGTGCAGGAAGAAAGGTTTAAGTTCATGGTTCTCTCTGGAGCGTTCACTTTGCCATTCCTTATCGCTACAGTCTATTTTTTCCTGAACAGCGCGAAGTTGCACCCCATCATCATCTCCGGGAATGGTATACAAATAGACACATACAATATATTGGTCTGGAAATTCATAGACTACGCATATGTCTATCACAAGAAGAAACAAACTTATTTCCGCATCGAATACACTCAAAACGGTGAGAAAGAAGTAGAGGATATCGACATAGTAAAATACGCATACACGAAGGAGGATATCCACAATGCGGTTAATTTCTGGAGCGGCAGACTGATTGGTGCCCAATGGAACAAATACCGCGACAGATTAATCGAGGAAAAAAGATTGACGGATGACGCGAAAGTGGAGTTCATGAAAGAGTGCGAACGGTATGTTCCTCTTTTCTACAAGGAGAGGGATATTATGTTATGGGTATTCGTATGTCTATTCGTCGTTATTGTTACATGTGTGGGCTTCCTCGGGGGAGCGAATTCCCATTCCCTTTCTTATTACAAGGGATTATCCCTCCTGGTCTTCGGGTTTTCTCTTTGCCTGGTCGTATTACTCGTCATCGGTCCATACATGACGAACCGTTTCCGCAAGAATTCTTTGCTTGGTCCGCTGTCGGAGGAGACATTTAAAGAAATTTATAAGATTGCGCACGATGGGGATGAATATGTCAACGAGGAGAAAGATGTACGTATATATGCGATCATATCCATAGTGATGGCCGTTATCAGTTTCTTCTGTTACCTGCTGTTGCCTTAGAAATTCAGTTTATAATATATTGAAACGCCTGCATCCGATGTGAGTGCAGGCGTTTTGTTTTGGGGGTGGCATTAAGCACAGCAGTTTAAGCCACGCAACTTGTCGGCAATTAATCTAACAAAATGTCAGTTGAAAATATATTTTTAGCGCAAAAAGTAACGAAAAACCACAAAATAAGATGCACATTGAGCCAATTTGGCGATATATACAGAAATAATCCAACAAAATACGCTTTTATACAACTTACAATTAAATATATAATCGCCATAATCAATTATAAATTATAAGCACAACCATATATTCTACTTTCAATTTATTAAATCTTTAACAAAAACTATCATAAACACCACCAAAAGCATACTATCAATGTCAAAATGTTATATATTTGCATTGTTTTAATAGCAAAAAGATAGACAAAAAGAAAAACGAATGGACACATTGACAGAATGCATAGAATTCACGAAGATGCAGGGCGCAGGAAACGACTACATCTATGTCAATACAATGGAGTATCCGATTGGAAATCCAGAGGAACTGTCCATTCTGTGGAGCCGCTCACATTTCGGAATTGGTTCGGACGGCCTCGTCCTGATCGGACGCTCCGACGTGGCTGACTTCAGCATGAGAATCTTCAACGCGGACGGGTCAGAAGCGAGGATGTGCGGAAATGCTTCCCGCTGCGTCGGCAAATATGTATACGAGAAGGGCCTGACCCGCAAGACGGAGGTCACGCTGGAGACCCTCTCGGGCATCAAATACTTATCGTTGCACGTGAAGGACGGTAAGGTACCATTCGTCACCGTCAACATGGGTAAGCCTATCCTCTCCAACAAAGGACAGGTGGACACGCCGGACGGAACCCTCTTCGACGCACCGATAGAGGTGGCCGGAAAACAGTTCAGGGGAACATTCGTGTCGATGGGCAATCCGCACTTCGTGATCTTCGTCTCCAGCCTGAACGATGTGGATGTGCCGACCGTCGGTCCGCTGATCGAGCACCATCCGCTCTTCCCTGAACGGGTGAACGTGGAGTTCGTCGAGACGAAGGAGGACGGCAGCCTGCGCATGAGGGTGTGGGAAAGAGGATCCGGCATCACTATGGCCTGCGGCACCGGCGCCTGCGCTACCCTGACCGCAGCCGTGCTAAACAAAAAAAGCGTCCGTAAGAACATCGTGCGCATGGATGGCGGAGACCTCACCATCGAATGGAACGAGAAGGACGAGCACATCTACATGACGGGAGAGGCCGCCATAACATTTGAAGGAAAAATAAAAATATAATTAAAACATACAGAGAGGATTAGAGATATGGCTTTAGCGAACGAACATTTCATGAAGTTGCCGGACAACTATTTGTTTACGGATATCGCCAAGAAGGTGAACACGTTCAAGGTAGTGCATCCGAAGGCGGAGATCATCCGCTTGGGTATCGGGGATGTCACCCGACCATTGCCTAAGGCGTCATTGGAAGCGATGCACAAGGCGGTGGACGAAATGGGGGAAGCGAGCACGTTCAGAGGATACGGACCGGAGCACGGTTATGACTTCCTCATCAACGCCATCATCAAAAACGATTACGAGCCAAGGGGCGTGAAGCTGGATCCGGACGAGGTCTTCATCAGCGACGGAAGCAAAAGCGACACGGGCAACATCGGAGATATTCTTCGTCATGACAACAGCATCGGAGTGACCGACCCGATCTACCCTGTCTACATCGACTCCAACGTCATGTGCGGACGGGCGGGCGTACTCGAGGACGGCAAATGGAGCAATGTGACCTACCTGCCGACCAACATGGAGAATAACTTCGTGCCGCAGATCCCTAACCACAGGGTGGACATCATCTACTTATGTTACCCTAACAACCCGACGGGAACGGTCCTCTCCGCCGAGGAGTTGAAGAAATGGGTCAACTACGCGATAAAGAACGACGCCATCATCATGTACGACGCAGCCTACGAGGCATATATCCAGAACCCGGACATCCCCCACTCCATCTATGAGATACGGGGTGCGAAGAAGGTGGCGATCGAGTTCCGCAGCTTCTCCAAAACGGCTGGTTTCACAGGTGTGAGATGCGGATACACGGTGGTACCGAAAGAGTTGACCGCCTCCACGCTCTCAGGCGAGCGCATTCCTCTGAACAGGCTCTGGAACAGAAGACAGTGCACCAAGTTCAACGGAACATCCTACATCACGCAGCGTGGTGCGGAAGCCATATACACCCCAGAGGGTAAGAGCCAGGTGCGGGAGACCATCAACTACTACATGACCAACGCCAAGATCATGAAGGAGGGACTCACATCGCTCGGTTATCAGGTGTTCGGCGGAGAAAACGCGCCATACCTTTGGGTGAAGACGCCTAACGGAACCACCTCCTGGAAGTTCTTCGAGCAGATGCTCTACGAGGCCAATGTGGTAGGCACCCCAGGCGTGGGCTTCGGTCCGAGCGGCGAAGGCTATATCAGGCTGACCGCCTTCGGAGAACGCTCGAACTGCGAGGAGGCTATGCGCAGGTTCAGGAAACTATAAGAGAGATAATCAATAGAAAGAAACAATTCAACAATAAAATTTTTAGGCTATGTCAAGTTTAAGATTCAAAGTAGTAGGCGAAGCCTTCAGGAAAAAAGCCTTGGAGGTAGAGACACCGGCCGATAGACCGTCCGTCTATTTCGCGAAGTATGTCTTCAACAAGCAGAAGATGTTCAAATACCTTCCTGCTAAAGTGTATGCCAAGATGTGTGACGTGATCGACAACGGCGCACCGCTTGACCGTTCCGTAGCAGACGAAGTGGCTGCCGGCATGAAGAAATGGGCCATGGACCTAGGCGTAACACACTACACACACTGGTTCCAACCATTGACCGAAGGTACTGCGGAGAAACATGACGGATTCGTGGAGCATGACGGTAAGGGTGGCATGATGGAGGAATTCGAGGGCAAGCTGCTCGTACAGCAGGAGCCAGACGCCTCTTCCTTCCCTAACGGAGGTATCCGTTCCACTTTCGAGGCCAGAGGTTATTCCGCATGGGACCCAGCCTCTCCAGTCTTCGTGGTCGGCGACACCTTGATGATCCCTACCGTGTTCATCTCCTATACCGGTGAGGCGCTCGACTACAAGGCACCTTTGAAGAAGGCCCTCCGCGCCGTAGACAAAGCGACGACAGCCGTTGTGAAATACTTCAACCCAGAGGTGAAGAAAGTACAGGCAAACCTCGGTTGGGAGCAGGAGTACTTCCTCGTGGACGAGGGTTTGTATTCCGCACGTCCAGACTTGCTGATGACGGGAAGAACCCTCTTGGGTAGGGAGTCCGCCAAGAACCAGCAGATGGAAGACCACTACTTCGGCGCCATTCCTTCCAGGGTAGCAGCCTTCATGAGAGACTTGGAGATCCAGGCATTGGAATTGGGTATCCCTTGCAAGACCCGCCACAACGAGGTAGCACCAAACCAGTTCGAGTTGGCTCCAATCTTTGAGGAGTGTAACTTGGCGGTAGACCATAACATGCTCATCATGTCATTGATGAGGAAAGTGGCCCGCAAGCACGGATTCCGCGTGTTGCTGCACGAGAAACCATTCGCAGGCATCAACGGATCAGGCAAGCATAACAACTGGTCTTTGTCCACCGACACAGGCATCGTATTACATGCGCCAGGCAAGGATTCAGAGAGCACGTTGCGTTTCATCACCATC
Organism: Bacteroidales bacterium UBA1181; assembly: GCA_002310215.1. Classification (GTDB taxonomy): domain Bacteria; phylum Bacteroidota; class Bacteroidia; order Bacteroidales; family Paludibacteraceae; genus UBA1181. The sequence continues at coordinate 258,732 of DBYR01000014.1, read as the reverse complement.
GTCGTGGAGACCTTGATGGGTGTATACCGCCACAACGGATTGTTGAAGGCTTCCATCATGAGCGCCACCAACGCACACCGTTTGGGTGCGAACGAGGCACCGCCGGCCATCATCTCTTCCTTCCTCGGCAAGCAGTTGACCGACGCTTTGAACCAGATCGAGACATCAAAGAACGACCAACTGATCACACTCGCAGGCAAGAAGGGCTTGAAACTGGACGTTCCATCCATCCCTGAGTTGTTGATCGATAACACAGACCGTAACCGTACCTCTCCGTTCGCCTTCACAGGTAACCGTTTCGAGTTCCGTGCGGTAGGTTCAGAGGCGAACTGCGCATCTGCCATGATCGCCCTCAACACGGCCGTAGCCGAGGCGATGGCAAGCTTCAAGGAGCGTGTGGACGCATTGATCGCCAACGGAACACCTAAGTTCGCCGCCATCCTGGAGGTAGTTAGAGAGGATATCAAGACCTGCAAACCTATCCGCTTCGACGGAAACGGATACTCCGACGAATGGGTGGCTGAAGCCGAGAAGAGAGGCTTGGACGTGGAGAAGAGCTGCCCTGTCATCTTCGACCGCTACTTGGACAAGGCGTCCATCAACATGTTCGAGAAGATGAACGTCATGAACGCCAAGGAGTTGAAGGCCCGCAACGAAATCAAGTGGGATACCTACACGAAGAAGATACAGATCGAATCACGTATCTTAGGTGATTTGGCGCTCAACCAGATCCTCCCTGTAGCCACGAAGTACCAGAGCTCATTGGTAGACAACGTGATGAAGGTTGCCTCTGTCTTCCCTGCCGAGAAGGCGAAGAAGCTGAACGCCTACAACTTGTCGCTCATCGAGCAGATCGCCGACCACACCGCCAGCATCAACGAGAAGGTGGAGAAGATGATCGACGAGCGCAAGAAAGCGAACAAGATCGATAGCGAAAGGGAAAGAGCCATCGCTTACCACGACCATGTGGCACCGATGATCGAGGAAGTCCGCCGTCACATCGATAAGCTGGAGTTGATTGTGGACGACCAGATGTGGATCTTGCCTAAGTATAGAGAATTGTTGTTCTTGAGATAAGTTCTGACATAATAAATTCTGTGCATCCATGGGCGTAATGCCCTATAACATTCGTCAGTGTAGAGGGAAGGGCCGTGAGGTTACCTTCCCTCTCCTTTTTTTTTTGGGGGGGGGGTGAGGATGGGTGCAAAAAAAAAGATTAGATGTGCCACAGTAGATCGGATGTACCTTTTTGCACATCAAAAACACATACATATGATAATTTAAAAGTAAAATATAAAATGTTTTATTTATTTTTGCATCCGAATCCTATCTGAGATTAAACTACGAACTGATTTCAGAATGGATGACATATAATAAAGGCGTTTTCTGGACGCTTTGGTTTTGACGCTCTAAGAACTTCGCAACTTCGAATGATTAGTCAAAAACAAAGCAACGGGAACGCCCCATGGTGATGTTGTGCGTTTCCTTTTTCATAGCTATCAGAGAATGTGGAATAACTAAAGGAAGAGGAAATTATATATCATCCACGTGGGGCTTTCGATGTTGCTCGTTTCGACTAATCGGGCAATGCGAAGGCCTTTAGAGCGTGAAGCGAGTGACAGAACAGCTCCACGTTTTTTTATATGTATAATTACACTATAATCCTCTGCTGGGGGAGCTAAGGCAGAACATTTTTTTTGTTATGGCAAAAAATGAAAAACAGTGGAGTTCTGCGACTCCAGGCTTGCTAATTATTCTGTTAGATCAGTCTGGCTCAATGATGAGTGATTATGAAGGAACAACACGTACAAAATTTGCGACCCTTGCGGTCAACAGGCTAATTGACAACATTATTCAGAAAAACTTTGATGGTGATGCGCCGAAGAATAGATGTTTCATTACAGTTATAGGATACGACCAAAATGTTAAAGAGTTATGTTCGGGTTGGTTAAAAGATTTAGATGCACATCCTTTACGATATGAAAGTCTAAAGAAGAAAACACCAGATGGCGCAGGAGGAATAGTTGAAGTTGAAATAAAGCAACCGATATGGGTGGAACCTATTGACAAAGATGGATCCACCAATATGCTTGGCGCATTTCAGCTTTCAAAAGAGCTAGTGGAAAAGTGGATGGCGGAGAATTCAGATAGACCCGCACCTGTTATAATCAACATATCCGATGGTGTTCCATATTATGATGGAAAAGATCCAAGAGAATGTATGAAAGAAACCATTGTATTGGCAAACGAAATAATGAGTCTCTCCAATAACGATGGTGATGTTTTAATTTTCAATGCTCAAATAGACAAATCCAATGGTAATGTGGTTTTCCCGTCAAGTAAAAGTGAATTATTAAGCGAAGAAGCCCAATTTTTATACGATATAACAAGTGAAGTGCCTTTATCCTATAAGGTAGCAGCCGCAAAGCAAGAATTGCCAACAAAAGATGGTTCCAAAGGTTGTATATTTGGTGCAGACGGAGTTCAATTGATTCAATTGATAAACTTTGGTTCAACGAGAACACAAGGTGACAAAGGATTAGTATAGGGTTATGAAAATACGGGCATTTATTACTCATAAGCTAAAAGAGAACTATGCTGATTGTCAAGATAGATTTGGTGTCAATCCTGACGCCAAATCTATTGCAGTGTCTGATGGAATGTCGCAATCATGGCAACAAAAGATTTGGGCACAAATCCTTGTTGATAAGTATATAAATTCTGATTGGCACCCGAGCAAAGAAAATATAGAACCCCTATGCATTCAATGGCGCAAAGATGTAATATCATCCATCAACAAATCAAAAGAAATCAACGCACCAGAATCAATAATCTACAGAAACGAACGAAATCTTTCAAATGGAAGTTCTGCAGGAGCCACATTTGTAGGTGTTCGTTTTCAATGCAAAGAATGGGAAGGTACTGTTCTTGGGGATTCTTGTCTAATAGAATGGGATGGACAAAGCGCAACATTCCATACGTCACAAGAAGTGGAATGCTTTGACAATCAACCAGATTATTTTGATAGCGATTTTAGCAAGAAGGGCAAGGGCATTCCTAAAAACATCTCTGGCGAATTGAAAAAGGGAACCGTTCTATTTATAGTTTCTGATCCATTTTCAGATTTCCTTTTTGAACATAATAAACAAAATGATATAGCAAAGTATTTAGAGGAACTAAGGAATATATCATCGCACGAGAAATTTGAGGAATTGGTTGATGCGTGGAGAAATTCAGGCATGCATAATGATGACACTACTCTTGTTATTGTGGAAAACGACGGGAAAGATGATTTCTCCATAGACCACGAGGACAAAATAGTCGATTTAATTCGAGACGAGAAGAAAGAAGAGGAAGAATCCAACTCTAAAGATCGAAATTGCACGATTGGGGGAATTTTGGATGAATCAAAAGACAATACAGCGTCTGGTCTCATTAGTGAAATTATAGCCATATTTAAGAAGGTTAAAAAGGTTAAACTCAAAAATAAACATTTCTTAAACGATGCTTTACACGAACTACTCGAGAAGTATGAAATCGCAAAAAAATAGATTTTGATCATGCCATTACCAAGTATTCCTGAATATAGCATATCCATAAAAACGCCAGCCTTAGTACATCCACTTGTGCTAAAAAATGGACATCCCATTGAGAAAGGTGTTCGGCTCATCAAATACTCTGGAGGTTTTTGTGTTGTGTTTCCATATCAAACGCCAGTAAAAAAGTATGCGGTCCGTTGCTGGCATGCGGAAGTTGCCGACGCTAAACAAAGAACACAGTTAATTGCAGAAGCCATTAAAAAATCCAGATTGCCATATTTCGTGGGGTTTGACTTTTATGAAGATGGAATTATGACATCATCAGGAGTGCAGCCTATTGTGGTGATGGATTGGGTAGAGGCTCAGTCTTTAAAGGATTTCTTGGCAAAACATATTATGGAATCCAACGTGATTAATGAACTTGCGGAGAATTTCAAAAGAATGGTCGCAGATTTGCATACTAATCATTTTTCACATGGTGATTTACAACATGGCAATATTATGGTAAAGCCTGACTTCTCATTAGTTCTGGTGGACTATGATTCTATGTATGTGCCGAGTTTAAAAGGCATGCCAGATGAAATCAAAGGATTGGCAGGATATCAACATGAAGCGAGAGGTAAGAATAAATGGGCATCAGAAAAGGTCGATTACTTCTCTGAACTCATAATTTATTTAAGCATTAAAGCACTTGCCAAGATGCCTTCTTTATGGGCAGACTTAAATATAGAGAACACCGAAACGCTTCTTTTTTCAGGAGAGGACATTCAATCTCATGGTACCTCAAACATATTCAAATTGCTTAAGTCTGACGTAGAGTTGTCTTCGATGACTGAAAAACTATGTGAATTCATGAATAAGTCGTCCATAGAGGATCTTGTACCATTAGAGGATGCTATCATATCTCAAAGCGAGGGTATTTCTGCCAAGTGGCAATTAGGGAATGGTTATGTTCCTACATCTTTCAATGGGAAAATTGAAGATTCAGAAAACATAACAAGAAAATGGATTAGAGGTAATGGATATTTGAAGTCAACAGGAGAAAAAGAACGCAATAAAATAATTTCCTCAATATCAGAGAAATATAAAAGGAACTAACAAATGTTAACAATACCAAACATAAAAACATCCGTCGAAAATAAAGACAGCCTCGTATTAGATGAACATGCAAAGAAAGGCACTTTCTTAAGAAATTCAAGAGGAAATCTTATTTTTTATGCAGGAGGGTTCTCTGTAGTTTACCCCTATGAAACAGACAATGGGGAGAAATGGGCATTCCGTTGCTGGCATGCTAATGTTTCCAACTCGAAAAACCGTTACGAAATAATCTCTGAAGCTATAAAAAATAGCCAGTTGAAATTTTTATGTGAATTTCAGTATGTGGAGAAAGGTATCAACGTTGATGGCAGCGTCTATCCAACAACAAGAATGCGTTGGGTAGATGGCATATCCATTAAAGATTATATCTGTCAAAATAAGGATTCAAAAGAGACGTTGAATACATTGGCAGATGATTTTCTCAAAATGACCCAAGCATTACATGCCAAATCGCTTGCACACGGAGATTTACAGCACGGTAATATTCTTGTTGACAAGAAACAAAATCTCTATTTGGTAGATTATGATTCGTTTTATTGTCCGAAACTGAAAGGCGAAGCGGATACTGTGGTAGGACTCCCTGATTATCAGCATCCAAAACGGAGTGGAAATAATTCTGTGACCGAAAAATTAGATTACTTTTCGGAATTAATAATCTATCTTAGCATATTAGCCATAGCAGAAGACCCTTCTCTTGTAGATAAATACAAAGTTAACGACGCAGACCGAATGTTATTCTCGAAAGAGGACTACGCAGATATAAGAAAATCACACATATACAAAGACATACAAAGACTTGGAAAGAATTTTCAAGATCTATTAGATGTGTTGGAAGATTATTTAAAATGTGAAAGCATTGAGGATTTATCACCATTTGATACCTTTCTTTTCGAAAAGAGGATTTATTTTTCCTCATCCACAACAAAAGCAGTACGAAACGCCCAACAAGTCACTATAGAATGGAATGTGCCTTATGATGCAGAAGTCCATTTGAGAGGAGGGGAAAATAACATCATAAAATGCAAAAACAAAGGCTACATATCCACCACCCTAACAGAAAGTGTTGTATATGAATTAATCATTGAGAGAAAAGATTGTTCGGAAATCAGGAAAGAGATTTCTATCGATGTATTTGACGAATGTGAAATAGATTTTCTTGCAGACAAATACTATGTGTTTCCGACCATCCCCGTCAAGCTTTCATGGAATGTTAAACATGCAAAAAAAGTTTGGATTGACAACGAAGAAGTATCTGAAACTGGCAATCGTATAATAGAACCATCGAAAGCAACAACATACGTTTTATTAGCTGAAGATGATTTTGGGACGAAAGAGAAACGTGTAGAAATTAACATGTTGCCAATGCCTCAAGTAAAAACCATATTGGTTCCAACCCCAAGCATTGTTAACAACATGGCAATTGACATCACGCACCCAGAACTAAACGTAAATATATCACTTCCAACAATAGAAATCGACACGATAACGACAGAGATCCCCAAAGTGCCATCATTCAAAGACATAGGTCTAAATGTTGAACTAACTCCACCATTACATCGCTTTAACTTGAAGAACTCAATAAAAAACATATATAAACTAATAAAAAGGAAATAACAATGGAAGAGAACAAAACATCATTATATAATGATAAAAAGATTGAATGGGGAGGATGGCTCAATGAATTCTTTTGGATTTGTGCAGGAGTTAATAGAAAAGTCATAAGACAATGTCCAACTGATTATGCAAAGTATACTGGTATAGGAGGTACGATATTATTCACTGCTCTGATGGCAATGCTTTCTGGAGGATACGCACTTTATTTTGTTTTTGAGAGCATTCCTAAAGCTATTGCTTTTGGCATTTTCTGGGGAATGCTAATATTTAATTTGGATCGATTCATTGTAAACACAATGTATTCTGATGGAAAGGTCACAATTAGCATAAGGGAATTTTACAGCGGACTGCCACGTATAATCATGGCAGTTTTTCTGGGAATTGTAATTTCAACCCCTCTTGAAATGAAAATTTTTGAAGATCGAATTAACTCTCAACTCGTTAAAGATAATATCATAAGGACAAATGATTCTCGGCAAAAAATCGATGAAGGAATTAAACCACTTATTGTTCGTTTAAATCAATTAGAGAAACAACAAATAGAGATTCAAGGAAGGTTGGCAAAAGCCGAAGAGGAATTAATGAAAGAAGGAGAAGGTTCAGCTCTGAGCGGGAAAATGGGACATGGTCCAATTTATAAAGACAAAGAACAAAACAGAAATGCCATCAAAAACGAGTTGGCGATGTGGATTAGTTTACACGAAGAAGAATTGAAAGACATTAAAGAACAGATTAGATTTAATAGGAATAAAGGGAATGCAGACATAGAAGAAGGCAACCATGAAAATGGATTTTGTGTTCGTTACGAAGCCTTTTCAAACTTAAAAGAAGAAAACGCATCACTAAGTATTGTTTCGACTGTTATAATGTTACTCTTTATTATCATAGAAACCGCACCAACTTTTTTTAAAATGATGATAGCATCCGGACCATATGACGACTACTTACGTGCAGAAATGCATAGGGTTCGTGTGTTATCCGACAAACGAATATCCGACTTAAACGATGACATAAACACTAAAGTGCAAATCTCAATTGCAAAGAACAAAGAAAGGCTTGAGGCAGAAGTTCTTGCGAACAAAGAATTATTAGAGAAAATTGCAAAAACACAAGCTGAACTTCTTCATACAGCTATTGATAAGTGGAGAGAGGTAGAACTTGAGAAAATTAACAAAGACCCTTCCATGTACATAAAAATGAATAAAGACAAAACACAGAATATGAATCATTAGGCGTAATGCCCTATAACATTCGTCAGTGTAGAGGGAAGGGCCGTGAGGATACCTTCCCTCTCCCTTTTTTGGAGGGACATAGACCCTCCAATCAACAGATAGGGTAATAAACCAAACAGAGAACCATAACTTCCGAAATAAGGGTAATTCTTCCCGAAATAAATGTTTCCGCAAGAAAAATGAGTATCGTATTTTTGCATAGTGACAAATATTTAAATGTAATTTTATGAATATCAAACAAATTATTCCACTCGCAATGCTTGCCGTGCTGTCGGCTTGCGGGAACAGTAAACAATCAGAATCTAAGGATATGAACACATTGACATTCAATGAGAAACAGGCGGCTTGTATGTCGGCCATCGCCTGCAATGAGGCACAGGGCGACCTTGTGTCGCTCGAATCGGCCATCCACAACGGTTTGGAAACCGATTTGACAGTAAGTCAGATTAAAGAAGCGCTTTCGCAACTCTATGCCTACACGGGCTTTCCGCGTTCGCTCAATGCGTTGGGCGTGTTGCAGCGTGTGGTTGGCGACAGGGAAGCGAAGGGCGTGAAAGTGCTGGCGGGCAACGAGGCATCGGCTCTGCCAAAGGATTACGACGCGCTGAAACAGGGCAACGAGGTGCAGACCCAACTGTCGGGACAGCCGTTCAATTATGATTTCTGCCCTGCCGAGGATTATTACTTGAAGGCGCATCTGTTCGGCGACATCTTTGCCCGCGACATTCTCACCCACGCCGACCGCGAATTGGTTACGGTGAGTGCCCTTGCTGGACTGGAAGGCGTTGAGCCACAACTGAATGCGCACGTCCGTGGGGCACGCAATATGGGCGTTACCGACGAGCAGCTGCAACAGATTCCTGTGGCGTTGGCGGCGAATGGTTGCAAGGCGGCCGCATCGAGGGCGTTGAAAGCCGTGAACGCGTTATTGGGCGTTGAGGACAACAGCCGCAGCGAGTACGACCAAGTTGACCTGAAATCGTATTGGCGTCGTGGCAACCCGAACGACGCTTACGCACAATATTTTACGGGGCGCAGTTACGTGTCGCCTTACGGCGAAAGTGTTGTGAATGTGACATTTGAGCCTGGTTGCCGCAACAACTGGCACGTGCATCACGGGGCCGTTCAGGTGCTGATATGCGTCTATGGTCACGGCTGGTATCAGGAATGGGGCAAGCCTGCGGTGGAACTCAAGGAAGGCGTGGTGATTGAAGTGCCCGAAGGCATGAAACACTGGCACGGTGCCGCCAAAGGCTCGTGGCTGCAACATCTGACATATCACAAAAACCTGCAACCCAACCCTACCAACGAGTGGCTGGAAGCGGTGAGTGAGGAAGAGTATAACAAACTGAAATAAAACAAATTATGAAAATCAAATTATTACTGACGGCCTTGCTGATAAGTACATTTTGTAATGGTCAAACCACTAAAAATCAAAACAATATGGGTAAATCAATCGTAATTTTCTTTTCCCACGCGGGCGACAACTACTCAGTGGGCAACATTGAGGTCGGCAATACAAAAATTGTGGCCGACTATATAAGCGAAATCGCTGGCGCAGAGCAGTTTGAAATCATTACGCACAAGTACGACGGAATGGCATACACGCCGCTCACCCGTCTGGCTCAAGAGGAAGCCAACAAGGGCGAACTGCCACCCTACGAGGGCTCGGCACCTGACCTATCGCAGTACGACACGGTGTTCATCGGTGGGCCTGTTTGGTGGGGGACCTATCCGCAGGTAATGTTCACGCTGTTCAAAGACATCAACCTCGACGGCAAAACCGTCTACCCGTTCACCACACACGAAGGCAGCGGACTGGCAAGTTGCGTGAACGACGTGAAAAAAGCATTTCCGAAAGCCAACGTGAAAAATGGTTTCTCGATTTACGGACACGAAGTCCGCACCGAAAAGGCGAAGGTTGAAAAATGGCTGAAAGGAATTGGGTATTAATGGGTTACACGAACCCTGACGAGCAGAAGGAATAAAAATGAATAATGACGAGCAATTCACAGGAAAAACATACGTCGGCAGCGACGAACTGTATGCCGACGTGCAGCGCTGTATGGCATTGGTGGCCGAAATGAATACTGGCTACAAGACCGAAGCCGAGGTGCGCGGCTATCTGCGACAAATCACAGGCTCGGATATTGACGAGAGCGTGCGCATTTTCCCACCGTTCAACATCAATTATGGCAAGTCAACTACGTTTGGCAAAGGCAGTTTCGTGAATTTCGGCTGCACGTTTCTTGCACTTGGCGGCATCACCATCGGCGAGGGCGTTTTCATTGCGCCGCATTGCGTTCTGGCCACCGAGTATCATCCTGAAGACCCCGAAACACGCCACACTCTGCTCACCAAGCCGATTGTTGTGAAAAAGAACGCCTGGATTGGTGCAAGCGCAACCATTCTGGCTGGCGTAACCATCGGCGAGAATGCCATTGTGGCGGCAGGCGCGGTTGTCACCAAAGACGTGCCCGACAAAGCCGTCGTGGGCGGCGTGCCTGCAAAAGTGATTAAAATGATCAAATGAGCACTTTTCTTGGCTGCTACAGACAAAATTGATATCAGCCAAATAGTTCTTCCATTGTCACAACATCTTTCACTTGTCCACTGTATTTGCCTTGTGTGATACCAAAAGGGGTAATCATTGTCAGCAAAAGCCCGAAGCGTGTGCCAGTTTCGGTTTTGAAGTTTGAAAGGCGTATGCGGAGTTTCATGTCTTCGTCTTTTGAAATTGAATATGGCGCATCGCAAAATTTTATCTCACAGATGTTTATCATACGGTCGGCTCGTTCGATGGCAAGGTCTATTTGCGATTTCGGTTCAGTGATAGTGCTACGCCACGAGTAATATTCAGTACGAATGCGGTCAATGCCCAACGCCTTTTTAATCTGAGGGATGTGCAAAAAGCATATTCTCTCAAATGCAAGACCTGCCCAAGCGTTTACTGCAGGAGTATTGATGGAGTTTTGCCAAAAATTTTCGTCGGTAGTTTCTTTGCGGCAAAATCTGAAATGAAACATCGTAAACATATCTATTATCTGATAGATGTGCTGATTTTCACGGATTTTTTTTCCACGAGTGCGAAAATGGCGAATAAAATCACAATTTTCCAAATCTCTGAGTATCAATGTCAATTGTGAGCCAGAAGTAATTCTTGTTTTTTCGACAATTTCATCGCGCGACATGCCGTATATAGATGAAGCCAAAGTCTCAATCACTTGTATATACGGCTCTGCTTTTTTGAAAAGCGATTTGAACAGTCTTTCAAATTCATTATTAAGATGTGCATCTCGACCAAAGAACAATGCATCAATATTTTGTGCGACACTTTTGCTGTTGCTCAATAGACTGAGGTAGTAGGGAACACCGCCCGTTGCCATATATAACTGACAAATATCAAAACGACCGTAGTCGAACCCATTTTCATTTAGATACAGCTCCGTTTCGCCAAGTGTGAAAGGACGCAGATACATCTCATGTGTTATTCGATTGTGCAGACCACCATGGTTGTCAATTATGTTTTTTATAATCCATGAAGTTGCAGAACCACAAATGATTAGCATGACATTACTATGATCAGAGCACCACGTATTCCAAAAATGGTCTAATGCCCCTGTAAAACCTGATTTCGGAGTATCAAGACACGGAATTTCATCAATAAAAATAATGCAACGGCGATTCTTATCCATTTTGGATTCGAGTAAATGTTGCAATGTCATAAACGCTTCTTGCCAATTAGCCGGAATTTTTGCATTAGAAAGACTAGCATTGATAAGTCCTTCGCGGAAATTACTGAGTTGCACTGACATAGGCGCCCCTATTGTTCCCGACATGTAAAAATCAAACTTGGAGTTGAAATATTGTTTTACAAGGAATGTTTTGCCTACACGTCGCCGTCCATAAAGAGCCACAAACTCGGCTTTACCCGATTTCATAAAACGGCTAAGTGCCTTGCGCTCTGTATCTCTGCCGATAATTTTTTCCATATCTTTTTGCTTTGGTTTTATGTTGCAAATATATGTATAATCCGCCAAACTCGCAAATTGTTATTTAGTTTGGTGAATTATCACATTATAATCCGCCAAACTCGTAAATTATTATTGAATTTGGCGATTTATAATACCATAAAGCCCCAACATTTTATAGTGACCAATATATTTCGCCCTAAACATTTTTTGGAAACCCCAAAGGTGACTGTCTTATATAGAATCCCCATCCGAAATATTGGTAATTTTTCCCGAATTATGTTTTCCGTGCGAATGGGAATTAAATGGTACTTTTGCGTATAAGTAAATGATATTTAAACCAATCCACTGAAGTGGTTAATTCTTATTCGATATGATATTAGACAAAATCAATTCACCTGCCGACGTTAAAAAACTGTCGGTCAATGATATGGAACGTCTTGCGGACGAAATTCGCGAGGCATTGTTCAACCGTCTGACTAAAATCGGTGGACACTTCGGCCCTAACTTCGGATTTGTCGAGGCAACCATCGCAATGCACTATGTGTTCAACTCGCCAACGGACAAGTTCGTTTTCGACGTTTCGCACCAGAGCTACACTCATAAAATCCTTACAGGACGCAAGGCAGGCTATATCGACGATGCCCGCTTTGCCGAAGATTCGGGATATTCAAATCCTGAGGAAAGCAAACACGACTTCTTCAACATCGGACATACTTCTACGTCGGTGGCTCTTGCACTTGGACTTGCAAAAGGACGCGACATCCTGGGACATAAAGAGAACATCGTGGCAGTCATAGGCGACGGCTCGCTCTCGGGCGGCGAGGCGATGGAAGCACTCAACGTGGCTGGTTCGGAACTGAGCAGCAATTTCATCATCATTGTCAACGATAACGAACAGGCGATTGCTGAAAACCACGGAGGTATCTATCAGAACCTCAAAGAATTGCGTAAGAGCAACGGCAAGGCGCAAAACAATTGGTTCCGTGCGTTCGGATTGGATTACATCTACGAGGAAAACGGCAACGACATCGCATCGCTCATCAAGGTGTTCGAGAAGGTGAAAGACTCAACGCACCCCGTTGTAGTCCACATACATACACAGAAAGGGAAAGGCTACCGTCTGGCGGAGGAAAACCGTGAGGCTTGGCACTGGTGCCTGCCATTTGACCGTGCGACAGGCAAGCCGACAGTAGATTTCGGCAGTGGCGAATCCTATTCGGACATCACCACAAAATACATTATGGACAAGGCTAAGAAAGACAAGGATTTCATTGTCGTGTCGCCCGCTATGCCTATGTCGGTTGGACTAGGAATTAATGAGCGTGCGCAACTCGGCCGTCAGTACATCGACACGGGCATTGCCGAAGAAGCCGCTGTTGCCATTGCGTCGGGTATTGCCACTAACAGCGCCAAGCCATTGGTTGTCACCAATATGACGTTCCTTCAGCGTGCCTACGACCAGATATCACAGGACGTTTGTATCAACAACGCACCCGTGACAATGCTAATGAATTACACTGCTTTCGACGGACTCACAGACGTGACGCACCTCGGAATCTTCGGTCTGGCAGCCTTCACAAACATACCTAATTTGGTGGTGCTTTGTCCGTCGAGTGCTGAAGAGTATGTAAACATGCTCGATTGGTCCATCGATCAAAAGGAGCACCCTGTTTTGATACTGATTCCAGGCAATGCGGTGGCACATCGTGCGGCGGATAAATCGTTCGGCAACATCAACAAATACAAGGTGGAACAACAAGGCGAGAAGGTCGCCATCGTTGCCCTTGGCGATTTCTACCAGAAAGGCGAAGAGGCAGCCGCAGCCATCGAAAAGGAACTTGGATTCAAGCCTACGCTTGTCAATCCACGGTTTGCCAGCGGTTTGGACAAAGAACTTTTGGACAACCTGAAATCACGTCACAGCCTTGTCATCACGTTGGAGGACGGCATTGTGGACGGCGGTTTCGGCGAAAAAATAGCGTCGTACTACGGTCCGTCGGATATGAAGGTAATCAATCTTGGACTTGAAAAGAAATTCTACGACCGTTACAATCCACAGCAACTGCTTGAATCGTTGGGCATTACGGCGGAAAAGATTGTAGAAAGAGTAAAGAAATTTGTATAGCCAATGAAAAAGTTTTTCGTACTCATAACATTGATTATGTCAGCAGAAATGGCTATATCACAAAAGATTATCGATGTGCACGCACACATGATTACAGACGATTTTGTATCAGCATTGAAACAGGAAAACCGCTTGTTGAACGAAGGTTTCCCATTGCCTAAATATGATGCGAATCATCATATTAAGTGGATGGACGACAACAACGTGTCAACTTCGGTGCTGACGCTTGCCGCCCCCCAACCGTCGTCGGCCGCCGTTGTGCGAAAGACCAATGAGGATGCCGCCGCACTCAAGCATCGCTACCCCGAACGTTTCCTTTTTTGCGCCGCTTTGCCGTTGCCCGATGTCGATGCGGCTGTGAAAGAAGCCATTTACGCACTCGATACGCTCAAAGCCGACGGCATAAAACTTGCCACCAACGTTGCGGGGCAATATCTCGGCACACCCGAACTCGACAAACTTTTTTCCGTGCTCAACAGCCGCAAGACCGTTGTCATTCTGCACCCGCACCGCCCTGAGCCTGTCAATAAGCAGGTGATGCAACAAACACCGCTCGCTATGCAGGAGTACCTTTCTGAGACCACCCGTGCCGTTGCTAATCTGTTCAGCCGCAATGTTTTGGCTCGATACCCGAATGTAAAAATTGTGATTCCGCACTGTGGCGCCTATCTGCCGCTTGCCGTGCCAAGGATGAAATCGCTCACCGCCGTGATGCAGGCCAACAAACTCGTGGGTGAAATCGATTGGCAGGCGAATCTCAATTCGCTTTATTTCGACCTTGCAGGTGCCCACTCGCCCGAGGTTATCCGTATGATGCTGACAATCACCACGCCCGAGCATATTCTCTACGGGTCCGACTATCCGTATGTCGCCCCGCAAGTGCTGACAGCAGGTCTCGAGCGTATGAAAAAGTATCTTACCGAAGAGCCCGACCTTGCGGCATACAAGGATATGTTTCTGTATCAAAACGCAGAACGTCTGTTCGGACTTTCCGACGGCTCTCTTACCACCGAAGCTAAGCCTTACGGCGATATGATTGTCCGTATTGCCGAAATCGAGGTCTATCCCGAATATTTGAGCGAGTATCTTGCGTATGCCACCGAGGTTGACCGTCTGTCGGTGGAGCGTGAGCCAGGCGTCATCTGTCTGTTCCCGATGCAGGACCCAGCCGACTCGTGCCAAATCCGCATCCTCGAAATCTATGCCAACGACGCCGTCTATCAAGCCCACCTGAAAACCGACCATTTCCAGAAATACAAGCAAGGCACGCTCAAAATGGTGAAATCGCTCAAACTCAACACCATGCAACCAATGGACAAGGAGATGATGAAGGCGATGTTTAGGAAGATGAGGTGAGAATTGTGATTCTCTTGAAGGTTCAACACTACGCCGCCTTCCACCAACTCACAAAATAGCGCAGGCCTGCAATGGATAGCGCTACACCAAGTCCGGGGTAGAATGCTGCAAAAAACTCTTTCGGAATGCCTGGTATAAATTTCAGACTGATGCCAAGTCCCATCATGAAGAAGATGAGAAGATAGCCTCGTAGGTCAAAAAAGGCGAATAGGGATTTTTTCTGTTCCGGGAAATTCAATATGCGGGTTGTATATCGCTTTATAAACCCATTGAACATCAGCGAAAAAAGTGCGGCAACCGCCACCGCTATCAAAAGAAGCCACCAGACTCTTTCTGGGTTCGTCAATTTCACTTGCAATAGGGATTGTATGCCCGTGGTCAGTATCTTCCCCCCCGGACCCAACCAGCAGAGCACCTGCATCAACAGCAAGTGCTTCTTGTTGACTGGAATTATTGTATCGATATTCATACTTTTATAATTTGGTTTGCAAAATCTATTCGTTATTCTGGTATTTATTAAACTGATACTTCGAACGTAGTTCTTCCTGTTTCTCGGCAGGAAGCGAAGTGAAATAGGCTTTCCACCCTGGACAAAAGTTGATATGCCACCGCCAAAAACGTCCTAATAGCGATTTGGGTTTCTTTTCGTAATGCTCACGAAATTTACAGTTTTCACACGTTTGTGCCATAATGACCTGTTTTATAATGTTAACAATTTTGACATTTACTTTCAATTTTCTTCAGTCCCTCAATAAGCTGGTCGAGCAACGGGATGATCGCCTTCAATTCGTCTGCCGAGCCAACCTGTTCCATGATGCTCTCACCCAAACACTTGGGCACGTCGGCCACCTTGTCGCGAAGATCTATACCCTTGTCTGTCAACGACACAATCCGCTGACGCGTGTCCTGCTCCCCGCGCTGACGGATGACGAGTCCCGCTTTTTCCATGCGTTGCAACAGAGGTGTCACCGTGTTCGTGTCGAGCATCAGTCGCTTGGCGATGTCGCATACCGGCTGATGGTCCTGTTCCCACAGCACGAGCAACACAAGATACTGCGGATAGGTGATGCCTATCGGTGCGAAATAGGGCTGATAGGCCTTCATGGTGAGGTGCGCCGCCGAATAGAGACGGAAGCAGAGCTGGTTGTCTAACTTAAGCTGTTCGTACATACCTAGAGCAATTTAAGAATATCCTTTTCAATCTCTTCCGGTTTGGTGGTTGGTGCATAACGTTCGATCACGTTACCTTCACGGTCGATGAGGAACTTGGTGAAGTTCCATTTAATGGCACTGCCCAGCAAACCGCCTTTTTGCTTTTTAAGCCATTTATAAAGCGGATCGGCTTCGTTACCGTTCACTTTGATCTTAGCGAACTGAGGGAAGGTGACATCATATTTCAGCTGGCAAAAGTTCACAATCTCCTCTTCCGTGCCAGGCGCTTGTCCCGCAAACTGGTTGCATGGAAAATCCAATACGACAAAACCTTGTCCCTCATACTTCTTGTACAACGCCTCCAGCCCTTCATACTGCGGCGTGAATCCGCAACCTGTAGCCGTGTTGACAACTAAAAGGACCTTTCCTTTGTATTCCGCCAGACTAACTGGCTCCTTCTTGGTGTTGAGCACCGTAAAATCATATATACCCATATCATTCGAATTTTTAAGATTAAACATACCTGTACAAAACGACTCACATCAGCGAGATATATCGTTCACGACACAAAATTATGGAAAAGTATTTATATCGTAAGCGATATATCTAAAAATTAACACAATTTAACTTTCGAATCATCATTTTCTATGTCAGACATGTATGGCAACAAGCAGATTTCCAAGGACAAAATTCTTTAATATTGACAATAATATGATATATTTGGGAAAACAAAATAAATTTTATGAAGAGAATCATCATTATCGACGGTGGACCGCGCAAGACGTTCAATACCGCATCTATGCTAAAGAAGTTTGCAGAAGGAGCGAACTCAGCAAGTGAAGAGATTGAAGTGAAGAGTTATCGTCTCTATGAAATCGACTACAAGGGTTGTATGTCGTGTATGGCCTGTAAAATCAAAGGGAAGGCGGTGAACATCTGTAAGTTTAAGGATGGCCTCACACCAATATTGAATGAGATAGCGGAAGCCGACGGACTTGTGCTTGGATCGCCCAACTATTTCGGAGAGGTCACCGGACAAATGCGAGCTTTCTTAGAGCGTTTGGCATTCCCTTGGCTTTCGTACAACGATTATAGCAACACTGCGCCCAAACGTATGCCCGTAGTGTTGATTGAAACACAGAACGGCACCCAAGAGTACAACAACTGCAACGGCTACGGTTCGATGGAATATTGCATCACCCAGGCACTCGGAGAACCCGAAAAACTGATTGCCTACAACACCTATCAAGTTAAGAACTACGCTAATTATGAGTTAGCAGGATTCTCGGAAGAAGAGAAGCGGAAGTATCGCGACGAGCATTGGGAAAACGACTTGCGACAAGCCTACGACGCAGGAAGACGGATGGCGGGGAAGATAATTGGATAATAACTTTAACACTAACAAGAGATCAACGTGCGGTGGCACATTTCGTTCGGATGATTGCGATACTTAACTCATAGAGCAGATAAATAGGGAGTGTCACCAGCAGGAGCGTGAAAGGATCACCAGTTGGGGTGATGATCGCCGCAAGAATAAGCAAAGCCGTAAAAACATGCTTTCTGTACTTCCGCATTTGGTCCGCATCCAGCACCCCCATCTTGGCGAGCAACCATGTGAGAACAGGTATCTCGAACGTCAACCCCATTAGCAATGAAAGGGTTATAAAAAGGGACATGTAAGAGGAGAGGCTGATTTGATTGACCACAAAATCCACCACTTGGTATTCATACAGGAAGCGAAAGGACATCGGGAAGATTAGGAAGTAACAGACGCAGATGCCTGCCGTAAAGAGCAGGACTGAAGCGAAAGTCAGCGTCACGCCATACCGTCTCTCCTTTTCGTACAAAGCGGGGGCGATGAAGCCATACAGCCAATAGAGGATAAAAGGGAAGGCAAAGATCAGTCCGAACCACAGCGAAACCTGCAGATGCACCATAAACTGTGCGGTCAGTTCCGTGTTCAGGAAAGAGACCTGCACCTCCTCGGGGCAAAGCCTCCCCCACCCTGTCAGGTCAGCCAAGCGGCACAGACCACGATAAAGCACGAAGTCATGACTCGTCGGGGCAAACAGGAGCTGGAAAATACAGTCCTTCAAGCAAAAAGCGGCAACCGCCCCGACCAACCAAGCGCCAAGCGATTTGAGCAAGACAGAGCGCAACACATCCAGGTGATCCCAGAAAGAGACGTTTTGCCCAGACATTACTCCTTATCCTCTTTCTGAGAGTTGACCTGTTCCGATTTAGTCGTGTTGTCCAGTTCCTCTTTACCGTTGACACCATCCTTGAAGGAACGCACACCTTTTCCGAGTCCGCGCATCAATTCAGGGATTTTCTTGCCTCCGAAAAGCAAAAGAACGACCAAGACGATCAATATAATTTCCCAAGTTCCGAGCATATTCTTTTCAGTAGGTTCTAAGGATTCATTATTTCAAACAACCGCAAGAACCCATTAAGTCGGTTGATGAATAATCATCCGTTCGGAATGATTCGTCAAAGTTATGAAATGCATTCGCCAAACGCAAACATTCCGGATCAGAGATTGGAGGAATTCACGTCTCTAGCCGTTTATCCCTGTTGCTTAAGATCTTCGATGAACCGATCGATACGTTGCATCTCCTTCGGAATATCAATGCGTTGTGGACAATGCGAGAGGCAATGGTTGCAACCGATACAATGGTCTGCCTGTCTGACACGAGGGACAGCACGGTCATAACCGATCAGCTTACGTCTGCGGGCCTTGCGAAATTCGCTTTCCATATCCCCCACCTGCTCCATGTCCATCTCTTCCGACAACCAATTGTTATAGTACGTGAAGATCACCGGTATGTTCAAGCCATACGGGCAAGGCATGCAGTAGTTGCAGGCGGTGCAAGGGACTGTCTTCATCGTGCTGAGTTTATCGGCCAAGCGCATCAGCATGGCATCCTCCTCCGGCGTGATCGGACGCAACGGAGAGTAGGTGGCGCAATTCTCCTGGAGATGTTCCATATAGGTCATGCCGCTGAGCACGGTGAGCACGCCCTTCGGAGTGCCCGCATAGCGGAAGGCCCATTCAGCAGGGGTAGCATCGATGTCCATCTGTTTCATCTCACGCAGTATGCTGGCGGGTTGTTTCGCCAAACGTCCACCGAGCAATGGCTCCATGATGGTAGCGGGGATGCCTCGCTTCTCCAATTCAGCGTAGAGGTAGGAAGCGTCCGTGTTGCGTGGATTCGTCTCGTCCGCATAGTTCCAATCGAGATAGTTGAGCTCAATCAAGACAAAGTCCCAATGGTACTTGCCTTCATCGTGCCAACGCAACAGCATGTCAAACACATGGATGTCCCCATGGTAAGAGAACCCGAGATTGCGGATCGTCCCCTTCTTCTTCTGGCCCACCAACCAATCGAGCAAGCCATTGTCCACATAGCGGGCGAAGAAGGCACCCATGCCATCCTTATCGCCACCGGGCATTCCCGCACCATGCAGCAAGAGATAGTCTAGATACTCGGTCTTCAGGTTCTGCAACGAACGGGAGAACATTGCCTTGGACTCCTCCAACGGCCATGTCTCAGGGGCAAAATTACTAAGCTTAGTAGAGATGAAATAGCTGTTCCTCGGGTGTCTGCTGAGCGCGATGCCCGTGGACTGCTCCGACATGCCTTGGCAATAGGCCGGAGATGTATCGAAATAGTTGACGCCATGCTCCAACGCATAATCGACCATCTGGTTCACCGCCTCCTGGTCGATAGGTGAATCCGGGTTTTCACGGGCGGTACCACCCGCCTCAACGGGCAGGCGCATCATGCCGAAGCCCAAAAGCGACACCTTATCGCCTGTGTTAGGGTTCGTGCGGAGTGTCATCTCACCTGGTTCTCTGCGGGGCTTGGGGGCGGTATTCGTAGCGCCCTCCTCCGATTTCCGACATGCGGTAAGCAACGTGGAGGTCCCCACCACTGCCGCAAAAGTATGTTCAATAAATTCTCTTCGATTCATAATCTATACAATTTCAATGGTTGGGGATTAACTGATATGATGCGACAGATTGCCTTCCACATAGATCGCGCCGAATGGGCGGGACGGGCAAAGGTTCTCACACTTGCCACATCCGATGCATCGTTCCGCATCGATGGCTGGCACCTGCACATGACGACCATCCGCAGTGGTGTAGTCCACCATCTGGATCGCACCGGCCGGACAATGGCGCGCACAAGCACCGCACGGATCATTGTTGACAACTGGGATGCAATTCTTCTCAATCCATACCGCATGACCGACGTGGATGGCGGTCTTATCCTCACGGGTAATAGGCTTTATGGCTCCCGTCGGACAGACATTGGAGCAACGTATACACTCAGGTCGGCAATAGCCACGCTCGAACGACATCTCAGGCTGCATCAGCCGCAGAGGGTCCGAGGATGGACGCAACACATCGTTAGGGCAGGCACTGACGCACAATTGGCAGGCCGTGCAATGCTTCTGCATATTGCGGGCAGAGATGGAGCCGGGAGGTGTGATGGGTGTGACACGGTGAGGCGCTTGCTTGTCCTCTATCACCGCCAAGCCACCGTCCACCTTGATTTTCGCCTCTGCCATCGCCGCTGTACTGATCGCCACTGCCGTACCTGTCAGGAACGCGCGGCGCGAGTTGTCCGGCTGCGTACCGTCCTGCTTCGTCAGTTTCTTGGATGATGGAGCCAAGCGATAGTGCAAGGCATCGAATTTGCAGGCAGCCGTGCAATTACCGCATGTGACGCATCGGGTATAGTCCACCGTGCCCGCCTTGAAATCGATGGCGGACGCCTTGCAGTTCTTTTCGCATAGGGAACATTTCCTGCACCTATCCTTATCGAACTGTATGCGGAAGAGGGAGAAACGTGCAAAGAAGCTGAGGATGGTGCCCACCGGACAGATGGTGTTGCAGTACGTCCTACCATTCCGCCAAGCAAGGAAACCTAGCACCAGGAGCGAAAGCAGCGCCACAACGAAGGTCGTCACACTGCGCATCCAGATCTGCACCTCGGTGAACATATAGCTGTCGGTCTCCCTAGCGGCCAACACGTTGCCCAACATGTCGTAGAGCGGACGGAATAGCGAGTTGATGATCCTACCGTATGAGGAATAAGGCGCGAGCATTGTCGTGACAGGTGCGAAACCAACGATCAGGCATACCACGAATAGGGCGAGCACCGGATAGCGCAACCATTTCTTCTCAGAGGAGTGGGAATAACGGTTTTTCTTCTGCTTTTTTCCTAACCAAGCGAACAAGTCCTGCATGACACCCAGCGGACAAATCACACTACAATAGATTCTTCCGCACACAAGGGTGAGAAGGATAAGCCCGATTAGGACAACTACATTCAGGGCCAACAGGGCCGGCAGGAACTGAACCTTCGCCACCCAGCCGAACCATAAGTTGAACTTCCACCCCACACCAAGGAAGAGAAGCGTCACCGCCAAGAAAAAGAAGAGAGCGGCGACAATACGAATCTTACGTAACATTTTACTTATTTTTTAGGCATATTCTTTAATATCTCCACACACTCGCTGGCTGTTTGAGCCTCGTTCAGCTTAGAGTCGATCGGGCATTGACCAGAGCGGTCACGATTGAGGATCATCGGCACCACCTCATCCGCCACGATTTTGACACCGTTCTGCTCCAACAGTTCCTTGCCCTCTTCGCAGATAATGTTCGTGCGAACCTCTTTCACACCGCCGACCACCATCAAGGCCGCCGCCGCTTTACCGATGATCTTGTCGGCACACACAGCACCCTTCAATCGGTTGGGTTCGTTTTGGATCAGTTCGAGGAGGTCTTGCACCCCACGCTGGCCGTGCTGGGTAGTGACGCCATGATTGCGCACCAATAAGCTGAGTTTATTATCGTTCAATGTCTTAAGCATCTCATCAGCATCAATGCTGACAAGTTTGTATTGACGTGAACCGAGCCCGATCTTCTCCGCATGTTCAATCGTATGGATGCCATGGCGGGAATTGATGCGTTCGATAAGGGCGGAAGCGTCGTCCTTCTCTTGGGAAGGATAGTTGAAGACCAAATCCACGCAAGCCTGGTCGAGCGCCACAGGATCGAGGGAAGCAAGGATACCGATGTTGTCCATCTCAGGGTCGGCAGGATGCGCGTCGCAATCACAATCGACCGAAAGGTTATTCATCACATTGATATAGAGGATCCGCTCACCCTTGCCGAAGTAATTGTGCACCGCCTGTGCCGCCGCAGCCATAGACTCAAGGAATCCATCCTGATTCTCCACGTGCGACCAAAGCTCGTCCACATTCTCCGTGTAACCCGCGGTGTGGATGTAGGCCTTACCCGCAGACGATGCGACACCGATCGACTGGTTCTTCAGCACACCACCGAAACCGCCCATCGCATGACCTTTGAAGTGGGCAAGGTTGATCATGAAATCATAATTCTTCAGGTGCGTGCCGACACGGTCGTAGTGAATCCATGTGGAATCCGAGACTGGAATGGTGAAATCACCCTCCTCGTCCATAAGGTCCACCTTGGCGATATCCAGGAACCCATGTTCACGTATGGTCTGCCAATGTTTCTCGGGATTGGCGCGACTGCCACCATAGGCGGTGTTGCACTCCACCAACGTGCCGTTCACACTATTCACCAATTGTTGGATAAGCTTGGGTTGCAGGTAATTATGACCACCCGACTCACCCGTCGAGATCTTCACGGCCACCCTACCCGTCGTAGGTCTACCCAAGGCTTCATAGATGCGCACCAACGCCGCAGGTGATATCTCCTGCGTCATGTAGACGGTCGGCACATCTTCCCGCAATACATTGTTATCGTTATTCACGGAAGAAGACTCTTCCTGCTGATTGCTCTTACAGCCACATAGAGCGATTAAGCTGAAGATGAAAATAAATATACGTTTCATGCATATGAAGTATTAGAATGTCCAATTAAAGCCAGCCATGACCGTCGTTTTAGGCATTGGGAAGCCCGCATTGATTTCGTACTCCTGACCAAGGAGGTTGTCCGCCTTCACGTTCGCCCACAACTCGCGCCAAATACGCACGGAGGCGTTGGCGTTCCACAACACGAAGCTCTCCGTAACGGCAGGCGTATCTTTTGTGGCGAGAGCCGTATAGAGTCCTGAAATACATTGCAATGAAGAGCCAACACGGAAACGGTCATGATGGTATCCGACCGACAAATTGAACTTATGTTCCGGTGCGGCGAGCGTAGGGTTTTCCATGTGCAGGAAAGAGTAGTTCGTGCCAACGTGCAAACCACGCCAGATGCGATAGTTCACCTCCGCCTCGAAACCAGTGTTCTTCAGCTCACCCGTATTCACATTGAGCGGGCGTCCGTTGACCATCTGCGTCTCAATATTATCGTCAGAATGTAGATAGAAGACGTTGATACCTAAGCGCATACGACGCTGGATCAGGAAGTGACGGTATGAGAGTTCATAATTCCAAAGGCTAACAGGGTTCAACTCCTTGTTGGCCGGCTTGTACATGTAAAGTTCCCTGATGGTAGGGTTTCGGTAGCCACGGCTAACGAGCGCCTTGATATCCGCGTCACGGCACAGGATGAAGGAGAGACCCCCTTGCGGCGCATAGTTGAAGCCCGCCTCGGAGTGGTTCCCCAAACGGATACCTGCGTCGAGGGCGAGCCAAGAGGCGATTCGTTGGTGGAAATCAACGTATCCAGCTACTTCAGATTGCTTCTTATCGATGATGTCCGTCTCATTACCGTTAGCGATTAGGCTATTCCATGCATGACCGCCAAAATATTGATAATCAAAGCCAAACGTAGTACGATTACCTTTGAAGAACT
This sequence comes from Bacteroidales bacterium UBA1181, assembly GCA_002310215.1. Taxonomy (GTDB): domain Bacteria; phylum Bacteroidota; class Bacteroidia; order Bacteroidales; family Paludibacteraceae; genus UBA1181. The sequence continues at coordinate 234,841 of DBYR01000014.1, read as the reverse complement.
TCAACACCTGGTAAGCGCTCAAGCCCGTCATGAGGTCGGTATGGTTATAGACCTGCGTCGGAGCGGGTGCGCCATGAGCATGGCCATCGTTGATCTCATGCTTACCACCATTGTAGTAAAAACGCACAGCACCCGAAGTCGGGAAACGACTCTGCGAATATTTATTTTCCAGAGAAATAGCCGCCATGCCACGAAGGATGTCGAACTGGCTCTCCTCGATAGGTGCGGAGACAGTTCCAGGGTTGTGTGTGGAGAAATAGGCTATGTTGCCCGATCCGCCGAGGCGCCAATGTTCGCTAAAGTCATACCCGAGACGCAAGAATCCGTTGTGTTCTTGGAACTCCATGTTAGGTCTGTGGCCATCTGTCCGGCAATAGTTGAATCCGGCAGCAGACGAGAACTTGCGTTTGCGGAATTGATTAGAGACACCTGCGTCAAAGGTTTTGTATGAACCACCCTGCGCATGAATATTTGTTATGACCGTATCCTTTTCCAGCTGGTGCGTGATAATATTCACGACCCCACCCATAGCGTTACTTCCGTAGTACATAGAAGCGGGGCCACGCACCACCTCCACACGTTCCGCAAGCATCGTTTGGTAGTTGTCGGCCACAGGATGACCGTACAATCCTGCGTATTGAGGCAATCCATCAATCAGGACCAGCACATCCGTATTAGGCGAACCGCCGATACCACGCATCTTGATACCACCGCTTCCGCCCGTGCTTACGCCGTAACCCAGCACACCACGCTGCGTGACAAACATTCCGGGCACATCCTGCGTGAGTGTAGGCAGTATATTCGGTTCGCAACGTTCGGTCAATCTGTTTTCATCCACGACGCTCACCGTCATCGGCAGCAAGCGAGAATCAGCCCCAGTACGGGTACCGGTCACCACTATCTCGTCAATTACCGAGACCTGACTAATAGAATCTGTCGAAGATGGAGAATCACTTTGTGAGTCCGCAAGAACCACACTTGGAACCATACAAGCAAGCAAAATGATTGCAGCAGAAGAAGCCTTCAAGAACATTATATTTAATTATGAATTATAATTTGTTTTTATTGTGTGTGTGACATACAAAGGTAAACGTTTTTTTGTGACATATACAAATTAAACAGGGAAAAGCATGTGAGGAAGATATGGCAGAGGAATGGGGCGTGTCGTTGGTAGAATATTGTTCGGAAATTCGGGGGGAAAGAATACTAGTTTGTGTCACCAGTCAAATCAATGCCTGATCTTAAAATAGTCAAGCATGGCCACGTAATTGTTCTGAGCGGTGAGGCAAGTATCTGGGGCAGTTCGCTCACTAATACCGAACTTCTCGGCGAATTGTATGACTGAGATATATTCCATGCTATCGGCAAATTACCTTAAAAAAATCCGCCACAAATACATAAAATTTGCCTGTATCGGCAAAACGAGGCGTTTCATATGACACTAGTCATTTTGAATTATGAAACGTCAGTTCGACGCAGTCAATTTTGAATTATGAATTTTGGAATCGCCAGTCGGCAAGGAACATGCAACCACAAGCATAGGCGATCTATCCAGTCTTCCGCGACCCGTTACAATCGGGGTATCCCGAGCAACTCCAGAACTCCTTTCCGGCATTCACCCCCTTCTTAGCCATACGCTTGATCATCGGTTTGCCACACTTAGGGCATACCGGCGCATTGGACTGCATGCTCTGTTCCGTGCGGTAGGCGAGCCTTTCGGCAGTCAGGCTTTCGGTGAAACCGCCTTCGGTGCGGAAGGTGGTGAGGAGATTCTCGATTTGTTTACGAAGCATCATGATCAGACGGTTACAAAGGACTAAGAGACAATTTGCCGCAATGATGGAATCTCCTGAATTAAGCCATTCATCAAACTTGTGCTTTTGTTTCAGAATATGAATGGAACTGAGATGTTGTACATCATCCTTATAATCTGGGCGATCAAGTTGAATGGCTGTAACCCTTTTGTGATCATCAGAATGTGTTGACCATGGGATTTGCTCCTGATACATTAACCAATTCACATAATCATTTGCTAACTCAGCTAAACTTGCTCTTGCCACATCGGTAAGCTTCATCTCTGTTTCTCTGGAAGTGGAATGACGGGAACCGCCCTCTGCAATATTAGCTGGTACTGAACGTGCCGCTTGCGTCATTTGGTCATATTGACGACCACACGGGTCATTACTACGGTTCAAGTAACGCTTGCAGAAATCTTGTGTCGCTAACTGAATGACATTTCCTAAGATCCAGGTATCCAACCAATAAAAAGCAAAACGATAAATTTTCATTTCAGACAGATTTTAAAATTATTATTGATCGCAAAGGTAAATCTTTTTTCGACATGTCAAGTTATTAACATGTCGAAAAAATAGCTCTAAAAACGACTCAAGCCTTTCCCCCCCCCCCATCTATCTCCAAAAAACATGCAACTCCCCGGCCAACCGCATGAAGACATAGACCTTATCTTCCGTAAGAAGAGGAGGCATGGTTGAATCCACCCCTTCATGTGTATCCAATTTCATCATCTCTTCCTACTTTAAAGTATTCAAATCAATCACACCTATAGAACATGCGCTTTTCCACCGATTGTCAGTAAAGTATAATTTATCTCCATACAAAGCGGCCGTGCTTGGGGATATCCTAGTATGAGAGTCGAAATCGCCACTTTTTATTTCATGTTTTGTTAACGCACCATCAACTGGATCAATCTTTTCGACAAAAAGAGTGTCCTCTTGATAATGTATCGAGTATAGCATATTGTCAGGACCGATATTGAAACAAGGATAAAACGGTGTGTTTTTTATTTCCCACAACTTGTTACCAGTCAGAATGTTGTATCCTTCCACAGAATATAAAGAGTCAAAACTATCCTTAATACGTTGTTTTTTAACGACAACCACGCTGTCACCTGCCACTGTTACTCCTCGAAAGTTAATCGTCACATCAGGTTCATCAATTTGATATTTCCAGAGGAACTGAAGATTCTTTGTATAGAACAATAAACTTCGTTCACTGAGCTCCGGGAAGATGTATATAGAGTGTTGCTTAATATATTGATGAAGTAGTATTAAACGTTCTGTCTCAATATCAAACAACGTCTCTTCCCCGTTTTCGAGAATAGAGTACTTCATCAAATGTTTTTCCTCGTTGAATTCTCTAGAATAATATAGGTTTTCGCTAAAGTAACGGAAGCTACCACCATATCTTGGCTGGTCTTCAATCCATTTTCCGTCCTTGTAAGTGAACTGTTTTTTAGAATGTTCTCTCTTTAATAAGACATCATTTCCACAAAAAATATCATCGTCAGGGGCAGCGTCAAGCAACAAATCTCCTATCTGTATGTTGTGAGCGGTCACTATTATTTCCTCACCCTTCCTAAGGTAGAAATCTTTTACTTTCCCTATCTTCTTTATGTATTTCATTGTATATTCTCCTTGAATAAAATAGTCGTTGATCTATCCTAGGTAAATTTACAAAAAATTTCATACTCATCCAACCCTTCCACACCATGTCTATCTCTGAAGAATATGCAACTCCTCTGCCAACGGAACATATAAATAAACTTTGTCTTCTGTCACAATAGGGTCTTCTGTTGTCCATGCCTCCCATTCCGTTTCCATCTTTTGATATTCCAGCAGCTGCATGGTCTTCAAATCAATTACACCAATAGTGGGGACAGGGCTGTTCGATGTAAAATACATCATATTTTTGTCTATAAACGAGTGGCCATTTATTCTATCGTCAGGGTTGAGCAGTTCGCTCTTTATTTCGTATTCTGTCAACTCCCCGTTTTTAGGGTCGAGTCTCACTACAAACTTGTATCCTCCATCATCTTGCTCCATGGCATAGATGAAACCGTCGCCACCCACCCGAAAAGATGGTTTGTACGGCAACTCTTTTGGGCCCCACTTCCGTTCTCCAGTTCTGATGCAGAACGCCTCCATGGAATATTTGTATTTCGTCATACTTAGAGTTTGGCATCTAACTATTACTATAGCATCATCCACTATCGTGTAGTTTAGAGGTTGAGCTATTTCCACATTGGGTTCAAATATTTGGTATTTCCAGAGAAATTGGAGGTCCTTGGTGTAAAATAGTAAACCCCGATCACGAATTTCAGGGAAAATATATATAGAATGTCGCTCATTGTAACGGTGCAACTTTAAACCCAATTCCGACTTTATCTCAAACAAGGTCTCTTTACCGTTCTCGATAATAGAGTACCTCATCAATTGTTCCTCTTTATTACGTTCTCTGGAGTAATACAGGTTTTCGCTAAAGTATTGGAAATCTCCGTATCGGGGGCAGTTCTCGTCCCATTTGCCATCTTTGTAAGTAAACTGCTTTCTCAACCCGTCCGTATCTGCTTTAGTATATTTTACCAAGACATCGTTTTCACAAAAAATATCCTCTTCCGGAGCCATGTCCAATGACAACGCACCAATCCGCACTTCCCCTTTCGTCGCAACAACTTCCTCGCCTTTAAGCAGGAAAAAGTGTTTTACTCCTTCTATCTTCTTTAAGTATTTCATCGTCTATTTCCCTTGAATAAAATGGTCGTTGGATCTATCCTATGTAAATTTATATAAAATAATTATTTCACGGATAGACCGAACAACAAATTCTATATTCAAGAGGATCGAATATGAAATACTCCATCATCATCAAACAGAACGGGTATCAACCGTCCGTATCAGTTCGGCATGGACATCTGCCGACGGATCAGCTCCTTGAAAGAGATGATGCTCTCCACCCTATCCACCTCCAAGGTTTGGATACGCTCCCGCAGGACGGAGAGCAGATGCTGGTTGTTCAAAGCGTAGATCTTCACGAGAAGGTCGTACGATCCTGTCGTGCAATGACACTCCACCACCTCCGGAATCTTCCGCAACTCCGCCACGATCAGGTTCTCGTCCGCATGCTTCCTAAGCCTTAGCCCGATGAACGCACACGTTCCGTAGCCGATCTTCTCCGGATCCAGAACAAACTCAGACCCCTTGATCACGCCCAGCTCGGTCAGACGTTGCACCCTCTGGTGGATGGCCGCACCCGAAACGTTGCAACTCCTCGCCACCTCCAGGAAAGGCAGACGAGCATTTTCCGCCACCATGGAGAGTATCTTATAATCCAATTCGTCCAAATCTTTCTTTTCCATAAGTATATTATATTAAATAGGTGAGCCATGCACATGCACAGTACTTACATATACAAATATACATAAATTTTCTATCTACACTAACATTTTGACAACAAAATCACCTTGAAAATATCTTTTTGCTCAAAAGTAGAGCCAATAATGGTTATTCATAAAAATTTTTGCAAAATTGAAAATTTTACGAATTAAAAGCAAATATAATATTTTACTTATAAATCGTAAGCAATTAGATTTAAATTTCTCTAAAGTATCAAAAAGTGGTTTTTCATACATATTTTACACTAAAATATACATACGGAAACAACTATCATAACGAAAGTAATTTTTATTTTTGCATTACAATATGAAAGTAATTAATAATTTTTATAAACAATATGTCAGACACTACACAAACAACGACGACCAAATGTCTTTACAGCAAGGAATACGAGCATGACGCATGCGGCGTAGGAATGATTGTAAACATTCAGGGCAACAAATCACACGAGCTGGTGAGCAATGCCCTTAAGGTATTGGAGAACATGCGCCACCGTGGCGCTGAAGGAAGTGATGGTAAGACAGGAGACGGCGCAGGTATCCTCCTGCAGATACCTCACGAGTTCATCTTGCTACAGGGAATCCCTGTGCCGGAGAAGGGTAAGTATGGTACTGGACTGATATTCCTGCCGCAAGACCCCGCCCAGCAAGAGGAAATCATAAAGATCCTCTTGGAAGAGATCGAGCGTGAGAACCTCACCATGATGCACTTACGCAATGTGCCAACCAATCCTGCCTGCTTGGGCGAGGGTGCCTTGTCCACAGAGCCTAGCATCAAACAGATATTCATCACGGGTATCCCTGACAATGAGTTGCCGGACCTCGAGCGTAAATTATATAAGATAAGAAAGAAGGTGGAGAACAGGGTCCACCACAAGGATTTCTACATTGTTTCCTTGTCAAGCAAGACCATCATATACAAGGGTATGCTTTCGTCCACACAGTTGAGGGAATACTTCCCTGACTTATCCAACGAATACCTGACGAGCGGTATCGCCTTGGTGCACTCCCGATTCAGCACGAACACCTTCCCTACATGGAGCTTGGCGCAGCCTTTCCGCTTCTTGTGCCACAACGGTGAGATCAACACGATCCGAGGCAACCGCAACTGGATGAAGGCGAGGGAAAGCGTGCTCTCTTCCGAGACGTTGGGTAGCGTGGCTGAGATATCGCCTATCGTGCAGCCTGACATGAGCGACTCCGCCTCCCTCGACAACGTGTTCGAGTTCTTCATCATGTCCGGCATGAGCCTGCCACAAGCCATGGCGGTGCTCATCCCTGAGTCATTCAACGACAAGAACCCTATCAGCGATAGCCTGAAGGCATTCTACGAGTACCACTCCATCCTGATGGAGCCATGGGACGGTCCTGCCGCCCTGCTCTTCAGCGACGGACGTTACGCGGGTGGTATGCTCGACAGAAACGGACTGAGACCTTCCCGCTACCTCATCACGAACGACGGTATGATGTTGGTGGCCTCCGAGGTGGGTGTCATGGACGTAGATCCAGCACAGATCAAGCAGAAGGGTCGCCTTCAGCCTGGTAAGATCCTCATGGTCGACACGGAGGAAGGAAAGATTTACTACGATGGGGAGTTGAAGGCTAACTTGGCCAGCGAACATCCTTACAAACAGTGGTTGGACGCTAACTGCATCCGCTTGGAGAAGCTGAAGAGCGGAAGGAAAGTGGCCAACAACGTGGAGAACTACGGACAGAAGTTGCGCAACTTCGGCTTCGGTCAGGAGGATATCGACAAGACCATCGTACCGATGTGTACGCAGGGTATGGAGCCTGTCGCAGCCATGGGTAACGACACACCGTTGGCGGTTCTCTCGGACCGTCCGCAGATCTTCTTCAACTACTTCCGCCAGCAGTTCGCGCAGGTGACCAACCCTGCCATCGACCCAATCCGTGAGGAGTTGGTGATGTCACTGACAGAGTACATCGGTGCGGTCGGCAAGAACATCTTGACGCCTGACGAGAGCAACTGCAAGATGGTGCGTCTGCCCCACCCGATCCTGACGAACACGCAATTAGACATATTGTGTAACATACGATACAAAGGTTTCAAGACCACCAAGCTGCCTCTCCTCTTCGACGCGAAGAAGGGCGAGCGCGGACTCAGGGAGGCGTTGGACAACCTCTGCAAGAAGGCGGAGGAGTCTGTCGACGACGGAATCAACTACATCATCCTGAGCGATAAGGACTTGGACCAGAAGAGCGCGGTCGTTCCTTCTTTGTTGGCCGTCAGCGCTGTACACCACCACTTGATTGGTGCTGGAAAACGTGTTCAGACCGCATTGATCGTGGAATCAGGAGAGATCCGGGAAGTGATGCACGCCGCATTGCTCTTAGGCTACGGCGCATCCGCCATCTGCCCATACATGACCTTCGCCGTCATCGACGACCTCGTGAAGAAAGGCAAGATCCAAGAGGATTACGAGACGGCCGAGCACAACTACATCAAGGCGGTCTGCAAGGGTCTCTTCAAGATCATGTCCAAGATGGGTATCTCCACCATACGTTCCTACCGAGGCGCAAAGATATTCGAGAGCATCGGTTTGGGCGAGAGCCTGTTGAACCAATACTTCGGCACCAACATCTCCACCATCGGTGGTATCGGTCTGAAGCACATCGCCTTAGACGCTATCAAGTTGCACCAAGAGGCCTTCGACAAGGAGAACAACAACGTGCTTCTCCCGAACAACGGATTGTTCGCCTACAGGAAGGACGGTATTCCTCACGCATGGACGCCTGAGGTCATCGCGACATTACAGATCGCCACAAGAACAGGCGATTACAAGAAATACAAAGACTACACCCGACTGGTTGACTTCAAGGAGAAACCAATCTTCATCCGTGACTTCTTCGACTACAAGAAAGCGGCGAAGCCAATCCCTGTCGAGCAGGTTGAGTCGGTCGAGAGCATCGTGAAACATTTCGTAACGGGCGCCATGTCGTTCGGAGCGCTCTCCGCTGAGGCGCACGAGGCCATCGCCATCGCCATGAACCAATTGGGTGCGCGAAGCAACACCGGAGAAGGTGGTGAGGACAGCCACCGCTTCCATGCGACCACGCCAGAGGGTGTGTCACTGAACTCCAAGACCAAGCAAGTGGCATCCGGACGTTTCGGTGTCACTGCGGAATATCTAGTCAATGCGGAGGAGATACAGATCAAGGTGGCGCAAGGCGCTAAGCCTGGCGAGGGTGGTCAGCTCCCTGGTTTCAAGGTGAATGAGATCATCGCGAAGACCCGTCACTCCATCCCTGGCATCTCCCTCATTTCGCCACCGCCTCACCATGACATCTACTCCATCGAGGATTTGGCGCAATTGATCTTCGACCTGAAGAACATCAACCCACAGGCGGCAGTCTCCGTGAAGTTAGTATCCGAGAGCGGTGTGGGAACCATCGCAGCGGGTGTGGCCAAGGCGAAAGCGGACCTCATCGTCATCTCAGGTGCGGAAGGAGGAACCGGTGCATCACCAGCCTCTTCCATGCGTTTCGCGGGTATCTCTCCTGAGATCGGTTTGGCGGAGACGCAACAGACATTGGCGCTCAACGGTCTGCGTGCCCAGGTTCGTCTGCAAACGGACGGACAACTCAAGACGGGACGTGACGTCATCCTCATGGCGATGTTAGGAGCCGACGAGTTCAGCTTCGGTACATTACCGCTGATCGTATTGGGTTGTGTCATGATGAGAAAATGTAACACGAACACCTGCCCTATGGGTGTCGCCACACAAGACCCTAAGCTCCGTGAGCGTTTCCGCGGACACGCCAGCTACATCGTGAACTACTTCACGTTCCTGGCGCAGGAGGTAAGGGAATATTTGGCTGAGATGGGCTTCAAGAAATTGGAGGACATCATCGGACGTACCGATCTGATCCTTCCAAAGGAGACCAAAGACGACTCCAAGTCATCCACGTTGGACTTCACCCGTCTCCTCACATCCGGAACAGGCAAGCTCCACTTCGACGGACGTCCGTACAGCAAGGCGGAGAACCCTAAGGACGCAGAGATCATCCAACAAGCTAAATCGGCTATCGAGAACCAGCAGGAGATCACGCTGAACCTCACCATAAGAAACACCGACCGTGCCGCCGGCACGCAACTCTCAGGTCTCGTCGCTTCCCGCTACGGAGGCGCAGGATTGCCAGACTCCACGATCAACGTGCAGTTCAAGGGATCCGCAGGACAGAGCTTCGGAGCCTTCCTGGCGAAGGGTATCAGCTTCAAGTTGGAAGGTGAAGCCAACGACTACTTCGGCAAGGGATTGTGCGGTGGTAAGATCGCCATCATGCCACCGATCCGTAGCAAGTTCAAGGCGGAGGAGAACATCATCGCAGGTAACACCGGTCTCTATGGTGCCACTTCAGGCGAACTCTACGTCAACGGTTGCGTCGGTGAGCGTTTCGGTGTAAGAAACTCAGGAGCCATCGCAGTCATCGAGGGCGCTGGCGACCACTGCTGCGAATACATGACCGGTGGACGGGTGGTTGTCTTAGGACAGACAGGACGTAACTTCGGTGCCGGAATGTCAGGCGGTGTGGCCTATGTCTGGGACAAGAACCACAACTTCGACTACTTCTGTAACATGGAGATGGTGGAGCTCGGTTTGGTGGAGGAGAGCGCTAACCGCAAGGAGTTGCGTGAGCTGATCCACAAGCACTGGCTCAACACGGGATCCATCTTGGCCCGCACCATGCTCGACGACTGGAACCACTACGTGGAGGAGTTCATCCAAGTGATTCCGATCGAATACAAGCACGTGTTGCAAGAGGAGCAGTTGAAAAAGCTGCAAGACAAGATCGCGGACATTCAAAGAGACTATTAATCAAAGAGTAAAACACATGGAAGTCGGTCAGCGCACCGTGTGGGCACCGTCTTCCCAACAGAAGATACATCATGGGAAATCCAAAAGCATTTCTAACGATTCCTCGCAAAGAAGCAGGACATCGTCCCATCCAAGACAGAATCCACGACTTCGCGGAAGTGGAACAGAAACTGAACATCAAGGACCGACAGCTACAAGCCTCCCGCTGCATGGATTGCGGTGTGCCATTCTGCCACTGGGCTTGTCCGCTCGGCAACAAACAACCTGAATGGCAGGACGCTCTCTACAAGGGAGAGTGGGAAACCGCCTATCAGCTATTGCATGAGACCAATGATTTTCCTGAGTTCACAGGAAGGATATGCCCCGCTTTGTGCGAGAAGGCCTGCGTCCTCAACCTCTCCATGGGTGAGCCTACCACATGTAGGGAAAACGAGTGCGCCATCATCGAGCACGCCTTCGCGGAGAACTACGTGACGGTGGAGCACCCTGTCCGCAACGGCAAGAAGGTGCTGGTGGTAGGTTCCGGCCCGTCCGGCTTATCTACCGCCAACCAACTCAACAAGAGGGGTTACGAGGTGACTGTCTACGAGAAGAACGAGGCAGCCGGCGGATTGCTCCGCTACGGTATTCCTAACTTCAAGCTCTCCAAGAACATCATCGATCGTCGTATCAAGGTGATGGAGGAGGAAGGCATCAAATTCGAATACAACAAGACGGTCGACGAGACGAAGCTGCCAGCTGGATTCGACGCTTACGTCATCTGCACGGGAACCCCTACGGCACGTGACCTGAAGATCGAGGGAAGAGAGCTGAAAGGCGTATACCTCGCCCTTGAGATGCTCAGCCAGCAGAACAGAATCTTAGCGGGCAAGAAGTTCAAGGAGAGCGAATTGGTGAACGCGAAGGACAAGAAGGTATTGGTGATCGGTGGTGGTGACACCGGTTCAGACTGCATCGGAACCGCTCACCGTCAGGGTGCGAAGAGCGTTACCCAGATCGAGATCATGCCTAAGCCTCCTGTAGGCGAGAACCCTTCCACCCCATGGCCTTATTGGCCGGTGATCCTCAAGACCACCACTTCTCACGAGGAGGGATGCGACCGTCGTTGGTTGCTCAACACCAACAAGTTCATCGGCAAGAACGGTGTATTGACCGGCGCCGAGGTGGAGGAGGTGGAATGGGTACCTAATCCAGAGGGAGGCAGACCCATCATGAAACCAACAGGAAAGAAGGAGGTCATCGAGTGCGACATGGTACTATTGGCCATGGGATTCCTGAAACCGGAGCATCCGGGGTTGGCGGAGAACGTGTTCCTGGCGGGCGACGCGCAGAGCGGAGCGAGCCTTGTGGTACGCGCCATCGCAAGCGGTAGGAAAACCGCCGAGGCTGTCGACCAATACTTATCATCCAAATAATTGATCAACAAAAAAATACAATGATATGTGCGGCATAGTAGGAATATTCAATATCGAGGGGAGAACCCAAGAGATGCGTCCCAAAGCGCTTAGGATGTCACAGAAGATCAGACATCGGGGACCAGACTGGAGCGGTATCCACGTAGGGAAAAGTGCGATTCTGGCACACGAACGCCTTTCCATCGTCGATCCGAAGAGTGGTAAACAACCGTTGTTCAGCAGCGACGGCAAACAAGTGCTTGCCGTCAATGGAGAGATATACAACCACAGGGACATACGCGCCCGCTACAACGGGAAGTACGAGTTTCAGACGGGTAGCGACTGCGAGGTGATCCTCCCACTCTACCGTGAGAAGGGCATCAACTTCCTCGAAGACCTGAGCGGTATCTTCGCCTTCGCCCTCTACGACGAGGAGAAGGACGAGTTCCTCATCGCACGTGACCCGATCGGTGTCATTCCTCTGTACATCGGCAAAGATGCGGACGGCACCGTCTATTGCGCCAGCGAGCTGAAGGCGCTGGAGGGTTTCTGCGAAAGCTACGAACCATTCCTGCCCGGACATTACTATTGGAGCAAGGAAGGCAAGATGACCCGCTGGTACAAGCGTGACTGGGAGAGCTATGAGGCGGTGAAGGACAATGAGGCAGACATCGCCACATTGCGCGACGCACTGGAGAAGGCGGTCAAGAGACAACTCATGAGCGACGTGCCTTACGGTGTGTTGCTTTCCGGCGGACTCGACAGCTCCGTCATCTCAGCCATCGCGAAGAAATTCGCCAAGAACAGGGTTGAGACCGATGACCAGAAGGAGGCATGGTGGCCACAACTGCACTCGTTCGCCGTAGGACTTAAGGGTGCGCCAGACTTGGCGAAGGCGAAGGAGGTGGCAGACCATATCGGTACGGTCCACCATGAAATCAACTATACGATCCAAGAGGGTCTGGACGCTATACGTGACGTGATCTACCACATCGAGACCTATGATGTGACGACCGTCCGCGCATCCACCCCAATGTATTTGCTCGCCCGTGTCATCAGAAGCATGGGTATCAAGATGGTGCTGAGCGGCGAGGGTGCCGACGAGATCTTTGGAGGCTACCTCTACTTCCACAAGGCGCCATCATCGAAGGACTTCCATGAGGAGACCGTCCGCAAGTTGGGCAAGCTCTATCTCTACGATTGCCTGAGGGCCAACAAATCATTGGCCGCATGGGGTGTGGAAGGCCGTGTGCCATTCCTCGACAAAGAGTTCCTCGACGTGGCCATGCGCCTGAACCCGCAAGCTAAGATGTGTGCGGGCAAGGAGATCGAGAAGAAGATCGTCCGTCTCGCCTGCGCCGACCTTTTGCCGGAGAGCGTGGCATGGAGGCAGAAAGAGCAATTCAGCGACGGTGTCGGCTACAGCTGGATCGACACGTTGAAGGCCATCACCTCCGCCGCCGTGTCCGACGACGAGATGGCGCACGCCGCCGAGCGCTTCCCTATCAACACCCCACTGAACAAGGAGGAGTATTACTACCGTACCATCTTCGAGGAGCACTTCCCAAGCGAGAGCGCTGCGAAGAGCGTTCCTCACGAGGCCTCCGTCGCTTGTTCCACCGCCATCGCCCTCGAATGGGACGCAGCATGGAAACGCATGAACGAGCCAAGCGGTAGAGCCGTGAAGGGTGTACATGAACAAGCCTATTAAGACTTGCACAAAAGGTTTTTAAGAGCGAATAACCGATATCAAGTTCATTCTATAGATTCACTTTGAAGAGAGGAGCCATACTTTGCGATAAAGTATGGCTCCTAAATTTTTTGATTCATGGTCGATTAAACCAATAGAGAGGATCTATATGGCTTAACTTCCTCACTCCGGCACATAAATAATCTCCCCATTCTCCAATTGGTAGGCGACGCCCACCTTCTTTCCTCTTTTCCCCTCAGATGGCTCTGATTCATCGGTGGCGGTGTATCGGTTGATTTTACCGCCCTCCTTGGTGATGATCTCCATGTTCTCCTTCCCTGGATTTTTCACCATCGTATAATCCTCTTGGCTGAATATCTCCGTCATATTATACCTTGCGACCAAAGCGACCATCAAGGCTACGGCAAAGACCATAGCCACGTCGAAAAGATTGCTGACGACACTCATCGGATCGTCGTCTTCGCCCAGGCTCATTCTCTTTCACCGCTATTCTCTGACACTGTCAAATCCTTGATTTCAAGACAACTTGTGAACAAAGGGAAAGCCATTAATGCAACGGCCATAAATCTAAAAATTCGTTTTGCGTTCATAATCAAATACTTTTAACTTTTTTATTTCGGGTGCAAAGGTAGAGGCGAACGCAGGTGTAGGCAATCCCTATATGTTAGGTATATTGCGGGGAGGGTGAGCTAAAAATGGGGAGGGAGGAAGAAGTATAGCTATTATCATTGTTTTATTTCTAGATGATGGACCCTAATAGCTTGCACATGTGTTATCCATTAGGTTTTCAACAGAGATATTGTTGCCGTTATCATCACTTTATGTGATTACAAAATCCACTACAGTTCCCCTTCATATCACAATATTGCTATTCTTCTCATAAACAATATCTCGTCAGGAGCTAACACTCGATTCCCCCTTGTTAATTATCTATCATCTATCCATTTACTATACATTAACCAGCCTCAGAGTAGATGTTGTTCTTTGTAAATTTATTTCTTCAAAATCCTTGGCGGCCTTCTCTTGTACATCTACATCTTTTATCTCAAGTGAATTAGAAAGATATTTGAGCCTCCGTTTCTGTCTTTCAATAAGGTCAGACCATTTCATAACCCATACTTCAACCCGGCCACTTTTGCTGCGGAAATACAAGAAAGGATTATTTTCCTCACCTTTTATCTCATACTTTCCAGATTCACTTATATCAGAACTAACAAGTATTATCTTGAAGTATACGTATTGAGGTGTCTGGCCACTCTGTTCAATTTCCCGTGCGTATCGCATGGCTTGTGCTAATTCAACCGGACTAACTTTTACTTTGGGAGCCTTTAACTCAACAACTAAAACTTCCCTTTTATTACAATCAATGATCTTCTCACTATACATGAATAAGTCAGTTATTGATTTTGTAGATTTTCCTGCATTCTTATTGACATTGTCATCCTTCTTGGATGGTTTATATCTCATAATGTCATCTCGCAACTCTGTGAGATTCTTTTCCAAGCCTTTATCTGACAACAATTTCGTTGCATCATTGAACTCTTCTCCAAAAATCCACAACATCTTTTCCAGGAATTTATGAAGTTCCTTTCTTTCTTTCAAATGTTTGGAGATTTCCGAATAAGTTAGCTTCTCGATAAATTCAAGCTCTTCCATCTTCAAAGCAACTTTATCGGAAAAAGCGATGACATCTTCCAATTCAGTCCTATCCAGCAAGTCGTTAAACTGCTCGATAGTCTTTTTGTTGAGTTTTAGAATGCTTTTTAGTATCTTATCAAGTTCTCCGTTAGATATAGTCCTATCAATTAAAGGATATACAATTTCACGTAATCTGTTCTGTTCGTTCAGCAGATTATACTTGTCTTCTACAAGAAATGCTAATTTGTCGAATAATACGGTCTTTGATCTAGAAGAAGACTTCTCCTTATATGGGTAATAGTCATCCTTTTTTAGCTTATCGATGAAATTATCAAATTCAATGTTTTTTTCACGGAAGAACGCTGTTAATTGTTCTTTAATAAATGACTTGAAGGATTTCACCTCTTCATCCATCTCATCCAGAGCGATATTTCTATAAATATCTGTGGATAATGTTTCTGAAGATACATAAATAAACCATCCACCTATTTTGGGACTAAGCCATTCCGCATCGTATTCAAACCCTGATGCAATAGTTTGAATTCCCGCATTGTTTGTCGTTAAAAACACTTTCCTCTTCTCAATACCCTTGATATTAAAGAATTGGAATTGTATCTTATGTTGATTCCCCTTCTTGTCACTATATGGGATTGTTTTAATTATTGGTGAATTAATAACATAATCCTTCGGATCTATCTTCTTTTTGTTTATGAAGAAAAATAGGTTACGATTAAAAATCTTCAATGGATATCGTTCAAAAATAGCGTCTGCGATGTTGCATTGGAGCATTTTGTCGATGATTTTCTTTTTTGGCTCTCGTTCCGTAACATCACTGTCATACAAGCCATCAATGGTCACTTTATAGTAAGTGGAGTGATTCATTCCCTCCAATATATCCTCTTGAGTCTCTATCTTTACCTCAGAAACATTGATGTTTTTCCCAAATGAATCAAACTTCAAAGGAATTACCGCTTTTGAAAAATTGTTTCTCCCTTGAGAAAAACCAACTGTCTCAATTTCGACAGACTTACCCAACTGAAAAGCCGCAAAACGGCCTATTCCTTTACCACCATCTTTGTTGTTGGTTCCGATATCCAATATTTTGTTGCCGAGATCATCTATATGAACACCATGACCATCGTCTTTGATCACAATCTTCTTGATAACCAAAGGACAAAATTCTTCTTCTGGTGTATAGTCTATATCCAGCCATATATTCTTAGCATCTGCCTGTATAGAATTATTGATTAATTCACACAAGGCAGCAAATGTACTTATATAATTTGCAAATAAGTCATTTACCAAACGAGAATTTGTTGTGAAAGTCCTTTCCATATTAAAACAACTCTATACTTAATTGATTTTACAAAGCACATACAAAAATACCAATAACACAGTCGGATTCATTGATGCCAAACTCTAGAGTACTATACTTCGGATCTTCATTGATTGGTTGTAACTCTATTTTTGTATGATACCAATTATCTTCTGTTACCACTTTCTCGCTGTGATATTTCTTGATGGTGTATTTCCCGTCATAATCAGCGTCAAACTCACTACATTGTGCCAACACGATCTCACCTTCTCTTGAACCAATCCTCCCATTTTGTCTTAAATACCACTCAAAGATGCAGAAATCGCCATTCTTGATTTTGGGGAACATTGAATCTCCTTTAGCATGAACTATAAAATGACGCTTGGGATCTGGAGTAAATCCGTTCCCTGTTGCATCTACCCAGCCTTCCTCTTCTGGAACCTCACCGTCCTCGAAATAACCACAGGCTGCTCGTAAAGTGTAGAGCGGAATACATCCTTCGTGATACTCATCATAGATAGTAATAATGTTTGACGATTCGGCATTCTGTTGGGGTGCTTCCAAACGTTGAGCGGTAAATTTTGCCACGTCTGTAATGGCAATTTTCTGCATGGCGGTTATCAATTCTTCCATAACAGACAAGTCGGGTTGCCCAACGGCTGTAGCAGGAAGGGAGATATACTTGTCTTTTACAACATTCCAACCACCTAGTTTGTTTTTGTAGGAATATATAGGCAAGTCGGTAACCTTGTTTATACAAGCCACCATAAAAAGATATTGTTTAGATGTGATCTCTGTCGTATCATATATCCACTTAATAGCGTATGCATCAGACAAAACAGTAAAGTCTCTTGATTGATAGTACGCTCTATATACATCACTATTGGATGGAATTGAAATCACATTGTTCAGAATAGTGGCACCTTTTCGGGGAGCATAGTAATTCAATCCCTGATTCATGAAACTTGATGTGAGGCATGGTAGTGTATAATCACCAATTGGTTGCTGTGGTAGTTCTTTTGCCTTATAATTTAGCTTAACAGTGCTTATTCTGTCAAACAAATCACCAACACGAAATTCCTGCCAACATATATTCTTAAAGCTACGAAGAGCAGAACGATCAACTTCTGAAAGCTGATAATCGTTGAGACCTGTAGCAAGTAAATATGCTTCAAGTTCGCGCAAGCGCGACTCTTCAAGTTCGCGCACGAATTCTTCCATAAAAGCAAAATCTATCTTGCCATCGGCTGTTTGTGGCAGCTG
Source organism: Bacteroidales bacterium UBA1181 (assembly GCA_002310215.1). Taxonomy (GTDB): domain Bacteria; phylum Bacteroidota; class Bacteroidia; order Bacteroidales; family Paludibacteraceae; genus UBA1181. The sequence goes on along the minus strand of DBYR01000014.1, from coordinate 217,491 downwards.
TATCTTGATATTGTCAAAAGTCTCATCTACATTACGCACAAGCACCTGCAACAATGCGTGCTTTTGCATATTCAATATAGTTTGGAAGAACAATTTTGCCCCATTTGGAATAGTAATCTTTGGGACAATCTTTCGGACGAATTGCCCTGCGTACCAAGGCTTATTACGATAAAAGAAGTCCATCTGAAGTAATCCAAGACTCCAAGTACCTGCAGGATTGATATTTTCTTTATTGACAAAGCCTGTTGTCTGCAAAACGCCTTGATTTAGCGAAGTACGTGTGACATAGTCATATTCTTCTCCAAGGGTTAGTCTGTCTGCATTGAAACTCAATGTACTTTGAATGTCAAAAAGATTGCCCAACCTGTATACACCCCACTTGATATCCTTTAGCCGTTTCTCAAGTGGGGCTAGAGTTTTCCCAAGCAGTCCTCCGTTTGGCCTTGATTTTTTATTAAATTCGAAACTTCCCATGAGAGATAGTCTGCTACAGTACGGCGAAAATCATCAATGGTAGGATGCTTGTCCACAGGTGCAGACTGATTCCAGTCAGAACCATTTTGTGGGTCTATATGACCTTCATAGTAGTCTTGCGAACTGATATAGTGGAGTGCAGAACTGCCATTGCGAACCAAATCAACAACTTCTTGATAACGTTCTCTGGCGTGATCAGTATCACGTAGATTCACTGATGCTTTCTTTCGATTTGAACGGGTGTAACCGTCATTACTAAAGTCTATAAAACGTACAATATCATTCTTTTGATGAGCTTCTCCAACACGAAATACGTAGATGCTGGTTTGAACAGAACTCTTGCCTATAAAAAGATCAATAGGCATCTTAATACTTGCCAATAGCGTAGAATGTTCAAGTATTCTACGATTGTAATCAGCAGCTTTGCCACTTCCCGCAGAATTCTGGATGATGATGGCAGCGTAACCATGGGTCATCATAGAGAGCGCACGTTCTACAAATACCATTCCGTTTCCTGCTGCTGAATACGGAGGGTTAAGGATGAATGCATCTGCAGGGAAAAGACGGGAAGTGTCACCAAATCCGTAATTACCATTCCGTAATTACCATTAAAGTCGAGAAGAGAATCCTTATTTAGGATGTTTGAAGAACCATCGCCCATCAATATCATATTGAGGATGGCAAGCATATAAATATTCTCCAATATTTCAAGACCAAGTAACTGATTGGCTTTTATTTCTGCTTCTTTTATCAATAGCTTTTCTGGCGAATTAATATGTGCTTTGGCATCTGAAAGCATTTCGTTCATGGCTGCAACAAGCAAACCTGCGCTGCCGGTAGCAAAGTCCCATACATAACTATTACGGTTGACATGCGCAAGACGTACCAAGAGAGTGGCGACATAGGAGGGTGTGAGAACAACATCGTTGAGCTTATCCTGTGTAAAGCCAAGCCAGTTGTACATTTCATTGAAAAGTCGACCAGTAAAATCTGTAGATAGTCCTATTTTATAATAGATGCCAAGATCATCAATTACCTTACAGAACACACGTTTAAGTTGACTCTCGCCATTAATTGGACGATTAATATTATCAGTCGTAAGTGTATTCTGTAACGTACGGACAATAAGGGCTTGCTTATCATTAGGGATACACTTTTCTGCGAGGAAAGCTTCTATTTTGCGTACGATTATATCGCCGTCTCGGTTACGCTGCTCTGTACTAGATTTAAGATCATTTTTTTCCAAAGGTTTAACCTTCCCTGGTATACCAAGCGTAGCAATAATGGTAGCTGCAACGAGGTAAACTCGTCCGCTCTCAGAAATACCCTTTTCGTTCTGGTAAATATCGTTGTTTAATTTCACAAGACTGATGTTTATTTCTTGCTCGCGGCGTTGTTTGAGTTTTTCTAGTTCGTCAGGGCTAAGGCTGAGATTATGCACTTGCTCAACGAACGTATCGAAATGTTGTGGTGCTAAGAAAGAAAGATCTGTAAAAACTCCAACTTGCTGTCCAATACCATAATTATTCTTGCCTACGTAATAGGCACCAATTTCATGATGTAATTCATCTGTGGCAGAATCGCGATAGCCAGTGATGCCAATTGCAATGATATGCTCATAAGTAGTATAGTGCAAAAGTGCATTAGCATAGTGAATAGCTCCATTGACTGCATACTGACTAATATTCTTGTATTCGGGCTGTCCCTTCGTGTTACGATTGGCCACCTGTCCTTCTGGATCAAGTTTCACAAGTTTATCCTTGTATCCCTTGTATTCAATAAGAACTGGCCAACGTTCCCCCATATTATCTTCTAATAAAAGATTACAGTCAGGACGGTTACCACCCGAGCCACCTTGTTTCGACTCGTATTCTTGCAGAGCATTTTTAATTTCTGCATTAGGTGCGTCCTGCTCGATATAGTAAGTAAGTTTGTATTGTTTTAGCCAGCCGTGAGCAAGGTCAGCTATCTGTGGTTCTACTGATTGTGCCATTATATTTGTCTCTTTTTTGTTCAGAATGGAATATTATGTTCTTTACAATATGCCTCTATCTCCTCGTCTGTTTCAAACACTTTGTCACAGATGGCGATTAGGGAATCACGAGCGATGTCTGAGTAATCTTTTGATGCAAGAAGCACCTTGGAGAGTTTGTTGATGAACTCACAGAATTGCTTATTGATACGGTTCAACTTCTCAATCGTGATGTAGTCAAGCTGCTTCTCGCGAGCGGGATATAGAATGGTAGCTTCCGTTGCCTGCATCAGAATAATTCCAATACCAAAGGCATTGTTCAGGCGTTCCATTTCTTCCTCTAAACCATCTGCGATCTCGAATGCCACCAAATAGCCATAGTTGGCCCAACTACTATTTGATAGAGCCTGGAAGTAGTATTGTTTCAACTGACTGTCGTTTTCCACACGGCGTTTCATCTCATACGAGTAAATATGCACCGACTGTTTGGGGTCTGTAGCTTTTAGTAGGGAAAGAGTGGCGTTATTTTGGAATTCTTCGAACTGCACACCAATGATATCTGGATGCACCCACTTCTGGGTGTTGTCTGCCCTAGTTGAAGATTTCTCGTGATAGATGGTCTTGGCATAGATGTTACGAGTTCGCAGGAAGTTGCAAAAGAGCTTATGCAATGAACGCTCATCAAAACTTTTGGCAGGTTCTTGTGTAGTAACATCAGGTTCTGTAGGTGCAGTAATTGCCTGTCCTGCTAATAACGCCTCTATTTCTTCAGCATATCGTGTAATATCGCAGCAAGTACCAATAGAACCTGAAGAGTTTTTCAGTTTTTGTGACATGCTCTTCCGTTGTATAACCTTATCCATCCACTCAACTTTACGTCTATGGGGCAAATCGGTATTGGGTACGAAGTAATAATCGCTGGCGATAGTACCCACATAGTAGTAACCTTCACCAGAAGGACAGAGCACGACATCGCCAAGTTGTAGCCCCTTGACAATAGTCCAAGTGAAACCGCAGACTAGTCCTGCTGCTGTCTTACTCTTGTCGGGAACAAGGGCCAACCACTGAGGGATGAACTTCTTGTTAAAGTCACGCCAGTTCTCGTATAGAGAATCCGAAAGATCCTGCATCACCTCGAACTCACTGCCAATGAATCCCTCTTGGCGGCACATCTTGGCAAACTTTCCACCCTTGCCCAACATTATGCGATTATACTGTTTCATATCATTATTTTCTTTTTTATTTCTTACCCTCTTCTTGGGGCTTCTTACCTTAGGCTTACCATCGGCTTGCCTTCTCGAACATCTCCCGAAGGTCTCGACTCTGTCTAAACTACGCCTATCCTAGGCCCTTGCTACGATAGTTTTATGTTATCATTTTGATTCCTGAGAAAGGAGATATTGTTTGTACTCTCTCACAAAGAGTTCTTTTAAATCAACTTCCAATAGATCTGCAATCTTTAATATACATGCAAGGTCTGGTTGTGAAGAGTTTGTACACCACTTGCTAACAGTCGAGGGATTAACACCGAGCTGCTCTGCCAGCCATTTGCTGGTACGTTTTTTCTCTACGAGAACCAATTTAATTCTGTTTACATCTTCCATGTTAATGTCGCAAATAAGCCATAAATATAGTGATTTATTTTCATTTTCTCCACGGATTTGGGAAATAAATGCAGAACAGAACACATTTTTTTGTTTTTCAGCTAAAAACAATGCATTTCACATCAATCCATCTCCTATCCCCAACCACACAAATTGTGAACACGCGTGTTCACAATCTTGAAGAATTACAGCAACGATTATGACTGGTCGCAACTTAGCATATTACAAGCATTTTCACTTGTCATTTGACGGAATCATCAAAAAATAAATTCCCCCTAGAGAGCGGATGATATCACAAAAACGTGTACCTTTGCTATTATGAAGCATCTTGTAATTCGTAATCTAGGTCCACTGAAGGAAGCTGATATCGAGCTGAAGCGCATCAATGTCATCATTGGTCCGCAAAGTTCGGGCAAAAGTTGTGTGCTGAAGACAGCCTGCTACTGCACTTGGGTAGAAAAACGTATTGAGTTGACGCAGACAGCCGATTTCTTTGCGAAAGACAACAACTTCCTTAATGAATTGGAACGTTTTCATAAGTTGAAAGGCTACATCAAAGACGATACATTTATCAGCTACGAATCCGACTACATGATGTTCTCTTATGACAATGCCACCAAAACATTCCTATTCAATTGGAAGAACGACCGATGGAAGTACCGTCGCTCAAAAGTAACATATATCCCGGCAGAGCGCAATCTGGTTGCCGCAATTCCTAACTGGTTCGAGGTGAAGTTCGCAGATGATAACATCCGTGATTTTATGGCCGATTGGGAAACCGCACGTCAGTCCACAACCCATAACTTGCCTGTATTAAACCTTGGTGTGTTGTATCACTACGATACTAACACGAAATCCGACAAAGTTCAGACAGCCGATGGCGTAACTCTTGATTTCACGAACACTTCGAGTGGACTCCAGTCGTTGATTCCAATGTTTGTACATTTGAACTATTTGTCAGTTGTTCAGGTCGGAAAGAGCGATAATTCAAGCGTTACAGGCAACAAAGAAAAAATTGACTTGACGAAACTAGTCTATGATTATTTCAGTCCTTTGTTTGGGGAAAAAGTTATCGAAGACATTGGAGAAAAGCGTTCTTCAGTTGTTTTGGAAATAAATGGGGAAGCATATTCTATGCAAAGATCTGACATAAAAAAGATGGATGATATTATTTTACAATATATTGTCACTGATCATTGCGACATCTTCCTCGAAGAACCCGAGGCCAATCTTTTCCCTCCAACACAGTCTAGTGTTGTAGAGTGGTTGCTTGCCATGACAACAGGTGAGCAATTCAACAATCTATTTGTCGCCACCCATAGCCCATATATACTAAACTCTTTTTTGGAGAAAAAAAATATCCCTATGACTCTTCTATATACGAGAATGTCGGAAGGTCAGATGGTAATAAGGACCGCAACAGAGGAAGACATCCAAGGCATATACGATTTTGGTGTGGATGCCTTCTTTAATATAGAATCATTGGGATGATCGTATGGAGAAGAGAGACTGGCACATCGTACCTGAATGTTACATCGACACAAACCTTGTCGAATTTCTACTCGCATCCCATAGCGTGAACCATCAAAAGGGCTGTAATAATGTAGCCAAAATGATGATGGAGTCGAGTCTGAAAGATCAATTCTCTATTGGTGTTATCGACAACGACAAACGACAACATTCATACGTGAGCAAGTTTGATGAGATTGCACATTCAAAGCATATTTCATTACTGAAACATCGGGAACGTCCTCATTACCTTGTGCGAATCACGCCTGCGATGGACCAGTTTATTATGGATTGCGCCGCAGAGCAAAACATCAACCTGCAAGACTATGATTTGCCCTCTAAATTGGAAGAATTTACGAAGGTTACAAAGGATGTAAACGTAAAAAGCGATCGCCGGTTCAAATCTCTTTTCAAGGCACTTGATAGCTCTAAGGAGATGATATTGCTCCGCTCTGTGTTAAACTACCTGAACACCCATCAATACCAATGCAATATTGTAGAGCTTCAGAATTTATTCGAATAAAACCTCCCATCACTTCCCACTTTCCGAACTAACACCATTGGTGGTTGATTCCTTGGCTTCCCGCAGTTTCTTTTTAAGCGATGGACTATAGATGACGCGATATCCTTTAGGGGTGTTGGGTGATGACAGAATGAAATAGGCCATCAAAGACTTCTCCTTCTCCAATAGACGAAGTGCTTGCTTGGAACCCATGACCATGAATGCTGTGGCGTATGCATCTGCGGTCATGCAGTCTGTTGCGATAACCGTACTTGATAGTATATCTTGCTGCACAGGGTAGCCTGTGTGCGGATCTATTGTGTGGGCATACTTTTTCCCGTCTTTGTAGTAGAACTTGCGATAATTGCCACTCGTCGCCACACCGCCTTGGGTGAGTAATAGCACATCTTGCGGTTCCCTATTGATGGAGAGAGAATCTTCTTCTGGCGTGTTGATGCCGATGTGCCATGGCTTACCTTTCGGATTATATCCATGAAGGGTAACCTCGCCTCCAATCTCAACCATGTAGTTGGTAATCCCCTTTTTTGCCAGCCATTTTCCGACAACATCGCAAGCGTAACCCTTGGCAATGCTTGATGCATCGAGAATAATCCGATTGTCCGCCTTCTTTAATTGTCCATCTTTGCCAATTTTTATTTTTTCATATCCCACAAAACTGAGTATGCTATCCACCATAGACTTCGTGACATTTTCACTGTGCTTATAACCAAAGCCCCACAAGTTCACCAAAGGGGCAACTGTCATATCAAAGGCTCCATCGGTCTGCTTGGAGATTGTCATGCCACGATCCAATACTGTTCGTACGTGCTGATTCATGCGGACAGAAGTGTCATTGTTGTTGATTTGAGACAGAATGGATTCTTTGTTAAACATTGACAGTGAATTATCTATCTCTTGAAAAAGACCTTTGATGCTATCATGATAGTTCTCTTTGCCTTGATAGGATATGTGGTAGGAGGTGTGAAAAGCTTCTCCTTCTATAAAAACATAGTTCTGGGCATCCGAAGAGACCCAGAACAATAAAAAACAAGTTAGTATGGCTAAACGATTCATTACTTGGCTGTATTTTCTTGCACGAAGAGTTTTATCGCTTTTTCACATTGCTCGTCATCGTTTTCCAATACGCCGGCTGCTAACCAGTAGGCATATTTTCCTGTGCAATAATCTGATGCGCCTTCCTTGCTACTACCATAGCGGAATTCGATGTGGTAAGTGTCGGTTGGATTATCCGAGCGGAAGAAGAAATAAGCGAACTCGTCATCGTTGTCATCATCGCTTTTATAGTAATGGAAGTCGTTGACCGCATCATAACCTACATTCGAATAAGTATGAGAGAATACTTCGTTGCCCTCCGCATCGATTCCCTTTATCCTTCTTCCTTCGAACACGAATTTGGAAACGCCTTGTAAGAAATGGCAGCTAAACTGCATATTCTCTGTGAATCCATTCGAACAATCTCCATACTTTGCCGTAGCCTCAGCGCCTGTCTCCTCTCCCAACATTGAATTTTTCATATATGATACAGTGGCTTCAGCTCCTGCAGTGTCACCTGTGCCTTTTATACATTCGTTGATCCAAAGGCTGTCCCATTTCGCATTGATCGCACCATCATTGCCAAAGAATTCCACGAATGTTCCTGCGATTTTCTCTTGCAACTCGGTAGCTTTACCCTCTTCGGAGATAGTGATGGATGAGGTTATCGATATGTATTTATCGCTGTTGAAGGTTACGGAGAAAGAGGTGCCTGATTCCACCTCACCGTTGATGGTAAGGAATCCATCTGTGTAACTATAATCCTCCTCGCCCAACGTTTGAGCGGAGCGTCCGGATCCTTTTTTCACGCTGGCAAGCGTATAGTTGGCATCTGATGGAATATTGTTGAAAGCAATTGCCACGACTGGATTCGTGCCGGCGGGAGAAGCCCCCAAACTGAGTGATGCGGAGTTTTGTCGCTTCACATATAGTTTGCAGTCTATGGAAACATTGTCCATTCCCTTGAGCAGGTAGGTGATGTTGGTAATTGTCTTTCCTTGTAACCCTGCCGTATGTGTGTAGGCTGGACGGTTGCCATGAGGCTCAACGAACTCCTTCACACAGAATGCCATTTCCATTGTATTTATCCACAAGTTGTTTAGAGGCGTCAGAGCGTATTTTTGTCCATTGCTGGTGCTGATAATCGCACCTTGTAAGTTAGCGGACGGAATATCGTCTCGTGAGATTTCTCCACTCAATGAAATTCCATAGTTTCCCCAAGTGAAAGTTCCTGCGTTAAGTGAGACGGTCACACCATTCTTTGAAACGGGTTTGCTATTATAGGCACTGAAGGAACCATCTTCATTCAACAATTTATATTCGGAAAACGTGCTGTCCTCTACAAACGTGAAACGTTTCTTTTCTTCGGAAGTCAATTGCTTATATATTTTTTGCGGGATGGCCACGCTCACTTCTTTTACGCCTAAAATTTGTTTTCCGTCTTCAGAAGATAAGCAAGCTGTAAACCTAGATGCTTTCCCACTTGTGGCAGAGGTGAAGACATCCACGCCATCCGCTTCAAGGGATTCTGCGTCTTGGTATAATTCTCCTGCGTAGAATTCGCTCCACGTCATGTCGGTTGTGGCAAAATGAAGCGTATCTGATTGTTGGATAGGGTTGAACTCGATGTTTTTGACGGAGTCTTTCTCGTAAGACACTTTAGAACCGTCTTTGAAATTTACTGTAACGTTTTGGGCTTGCACCTGTGCGCCTATGAGACCACAGACTGCTAGTGTTATAATTTTATTCATACTCAAATTTATTTCGTTGAATTGTGGCTATTAATTGTATATTAAGTTTGTTATTTGTCTTTTTTCGAGGAGATTACCTTGAACGTTTTAGTTGCAGTCTTGACTAAGAATACCTTTACGCGGTTTGTGTCAAATAAAATTTCAGCGCATCCGACGTCGTTGGCTTTCCCTTGTGTGATGATCTGCCCATTGATGTTATAAATGTAAATTTCTTCGCCTGGTTTTAAACCTCGTGCTTGTACTCCGCCATTGAAAGAAAACACTTCTCCATCGGATTTCACGTCGTTGATATCCGTTTCGTTTTTCCCATAAGAGAAAGATAAGTATTGGTCAATTGGATAGAAAACTTTTTGATCGTCTGTGTGTAGTATGACAGATTGATCCGAAAAGGAGACATCAGGATGGGACGAAAGCAAAAAAGTTGTTGTTTCCCCATTGGCATTTGATACGATTAGTGTCTCCGAGGCCCACAATTGGCTCGATGTGCAAAGCATTGCCGCAGCGAGAAAATGTGAAAAATGGTTATGCTTCATATTGTCAAAATTTAAAATTCGTGACAAAGGTAGAGGGATTGGAGCGATGAAAAAATCCCATATAATGGCTATTAGATGAGGGTGATATAGCTATTGTAAAGGATTCTTTAAAAACTATACTTCACCTTCCCCATATCTCCGAATTGTCCTTGTAGAGGGCGAACATTCCCGCATCGGCACGGAGCCTAGCTTATTACAATGCTGATTGATAATGATTTGAGAAAATACTTGTGCAAAGAATTAGAAAAAACTTCAATATATTGCAAAAATAAATGTATATTTGACACTTGAAAGTGAGTTCTACCGTTACACCGCTTAAGCTAAACTGTGAATGTTTCAAGCCTCGAAAGTTTTTTGGCAAGCGAAAGTTAATGGAAAGTCTATCACACTATCAACCTGTATAAAAAGCACAAACAACATTGCATCATGGAAAAACAAAACAAAATGCTAAAAGAGCAAAACTTTGTAAACGACGTTCGTTCCATCATAGAGCAAGGTCGTAAGATGGCTTACGCGGCTGCAGGACAAGCTGCTATTACTACTTATTGGAATGTGGGACGACGTATCGTCGAAGAGGAACAAGCGGGGAAGGTTCGGGCTGAATATGGAAAAAACCTAATGAAGAATTTGGCAGATGACCTTGTACCGTCATATGGAAATAGCTATAGTAAGAGAAATCTTGACTACTATAAGAAATTTTATCTTTTGTTTCCAGACATACAGATTGTGAACGCGTGCGTTCACAATCTTGAATGGACCCATGTGCGTAGAATATTATCAGTTACTAATTCAAAGGCGAGGCTCTGGTATCTAACCGTAGCATCAGAGAATATGTGGAGTACAAGAGAACTTGACCGCAACATTTCCACGCAATATTATGAACGTCGCTTGGCAGCTCAGTCTCCTGCCAACGTGGAAGACTTGCCGAAAGACAAGAATAAAGATCCAATGGAATATATTAAGAATCCTTTCGTGGCTGAGTTCATGGGCTTCAAACGAGATACTAAGTATTCGGAGTCCGAGCTGGAACAGGCTCTGACAGACAATCTTGAGAAGTTCATCTTGGAACTCGGACGTGGTTTCGCCTTTGTGGAACGTCAGCAACACATTGTTACGGACACCGACGACTTCTATATTGACCTTGTTTTCTACAATTTTAAGATGAAACGTTTCGTCATCTTCGAGTTGAAGACTCATCGCCTGACGCATCAGGACATCGGACAACTGGATATGTATGTCCGTATGTACGATGATTTGATGCGTGGCGAAGACGACCAGCCAACTATCGGCGTGTTGCTTTGTGCTGATACTGACAATACAATTGCTCGTTACTCGGTGTTGCATGACAGTGAACAGATTTTTGCTGCTAAATATATGACCTACATGCCGACAGAGGAAGAACTCAAGCAAGAAATTGATCAGCAGAAACGCTTCTTCATGGAGCAACATGAAACGGAAGAATGATGGAAAGGTAATCGGAAAAATAATGGTATTATGAAAAACACCTAAAAACTATACTTCACCTTCCCCCACACCTCCGAATTGTCCTTGTAGAGGGCGAACATTCCTGCGTCGGCACGGAACCAGTCATAGCCTAATGTGATGGCGATGTCGTCGGTGAGCTGGTATTCGGCATTGAAGCGAATGAAGAAGGCTCCGTTGTTTGCGCAATCGATTCGTCCGAAGGCACCGAGCTTCATCGTGTTTCGTAACAAGGCCTTGCTGATATTGACGGTCGCCATGCCCGAGTTATGGTAGTCGGACAACTCATCATCCCCGAAAATATGGGTGTGGCAATATTGCAACATAAGCGTCCAATCATTGCCTGGATACCAATCCACGCCAATCAGTGAGACAAGGTCGTTCCCTCGTTTGGCGGCTCCCATGTAGTTCTTCGGAGTGTGTAGCATATCCAAATAAGCGGCGGCTTCCGCTCGAATCACGAAGTTGCCGGCGGAGACGGAGAGGTCAGTACCCAACATCGTCATCCTTCCGTAATAGGCATCCACAGATAGGAGTCCCTCTGGCGTGATACCAGCCAGACTGAATGCGGGTATCTTGTTGTATGTGCGTAGGGCGCAAAAGGAGAAATCTACACTGTTCAGATAGGCGCAAAGACGGGCGCCATATTCGCTATGGGAGATCCGTTTTGATGGAGTGTGATGGTTCATCTCGCAATTCATTCCATTGAGTGATATGCCCCATGGATTCTTAGGGTCGGTGGGCAACTCGTAGTATTCTGGTACGGGGACGAAGATGACTTCCGCTTTCACACTCATTCCTCCATAGCTCAGACGAAGGGCATTGACGGGGATGCGTATGTCGTCGTAATCCTGCGCAAGAAACTCGGTGTAGTCCATGGGTGAGATGATGTCTGTGACTTGTAACCCGTCAGCCACACCCCATGAGACAATCTGTCTTCCCAGTTTGATGCCCCATTTCTTTTGACTATGTTCCACAAAGGCTTCTCGGAGAAACAAACCAGATTGCTTTTGGACAATAGGATTGAATGCCGCATTGAGTGATATGAACCCTGACGTGGACCCCTTCTCCAATCCACCCTCGAGGCGTGCGCGTGTGCGACTCGACATATAGTCGTGGTCGCCACTTGCACGCATGGCATGGTAGGTGTCAATGAAACCTTTGTAATTGAACTTCAATTTATTGGCATCCTCCTGTGCCCAAAGGAGAGCGGGAAGAAAAATCAGTAATAATAGCGTTTTTCTCATGATTGTTTATAATCCTTTTTCGAGTTGTGAGACAGTGAAGATATTATCACTTGTAGGCTGGTCGTATTGATAATTTTTAAATCTCAGATCAGTCTCATGTTTGGTCTGGACATTCTTCATGTTCATGTGCCCGATGGTCCAGTAGCCATTGACTTGCTTGATATCGTCGGCAATGAGTTGACGGTGTAGTTTGTCAAGTTTGTCGTAGTATTCCACCTTCACGGGAATCAGACAGTCTTGGCGAATCCAGGAGATGCGTTTGGTGTAGAGGTCTCCACTCTTCTTTGGTACGGATTGTAGCACCCAACACTTGTATCCGTCAATTGTCTCTTCACGCAAAAGGGTATGGGTGTCCTCGTCAAGGTTGCGTCGACCCATGTCATCGTAAGTGAAGTCGGTCCCCATGAAATAATCGGTTTTGGAAGAGGAACCACTGATACGACGTGTCTTCTTCATGGCTGGCAGATAGAGCCATTTGTCATCATCCTTGTTGGCTTGGTCGTAATCCCACGTGAGGAATCCAGTGCCCTTCACATCGCCAGGATAGAGGAAGAACATGATGGTTTTACGATCTTGTCCGTAATCCTTGGAATAGGATTTGAGTTCTCGCACCCGTTTGCTGCCGTTTTTGTTGATGAGGGTAAGACTCATCTCGCAGTAGCGGGTGTCTCCATCCGGACGGTTGTGTACTTTTTCTGCCACTTCTAATCCAGTTAATGTTTGTGCCATGATCGTCGCCGTAGCAAACAGTCCGACCATCGTTGAAATCATCTTTTTCATATCGTTATCGTTTTTTAAGTTATTAATCATTTATTTTATCATCCGTGTTGTTTTCTTCGCCGAACACCTTGAAGTGACGCATCACGACAGGTGATATGACTAAGTCTGCCACAAGAGCGGCAATCAGACCAGCGGAGGCTAGAATGCCTAGATCCACGAAGTTATTAGCCGTTGAGGATGTGAATCCAAGGAAAGTGGAGACTAAGATGACGGTTGACATCACCACGGCAATACCGATGACACGGAAAGTCCGTAGTATGGCGTAGCGATAGTTCTTTTTGCGGTCGAACTCGAGGTGTGCATGGTTGATCACGTGGATGGTATCATCCACCGCCAGACCCAACACCATCGGAATCACAATGGCGGTCATCATATCGAGCGAATAGCCGAACCATCCCATCACGCCACCCGCAAAGATGATTGGCGCCAAATTCGGAATCATACCGATTAAGCCTAGCTTGACATTACCGAAGGCTATCATCAACAATAGACCCACAATCAGTACGGAGAGCAGCAAAGACCACATCTGTCCGCGCACCAGATATTGCTGCATCACCGTGAATTGAGGCACATTACCTACGGCTGACACTTGTGCATCAGGGAACAACTCGGCGGCGTATTGCTGGATATCATTGATATCGTTCTCCACCTCGGCGGAATTGTAGTTTTTCAATTCCACTTGCAGTCGTAGTTTGCGATAGTCGTAATCAATCCAATAGTTAGTCTCCGAACCACCTGCGTTTTCGTAGAGCAAAAGCAACTGAGCTATCATCTCGCTAGTTTCCGGTATTTTGTAATACTCCTGTTTGTTTTCGTTGAGGGTACGGTTCATATCCTTCAGAATTGGCAGGATGGAGTAATGACGTTTGGTGAGATGATAGGTCTCACATCTATTTTCAAGCATTTCAAGACGTTTCAGAACATCAGGTTTCTTTGCGTCATCCGGATTTTGAAGGGTGACAAGCACATCGTAGGTATAGAGTGAACCCAACTCGGAATAGCCAATGTCCAGTAGCTTATCCACGTAGGGCACTTTACGTCCCATGGTCTTCTCCACGTCAAAGGCTGGTTGGATGCGGTGTACGGCGGATACGCAGATGACGGCCAATATTCCGGATACGATCATGATGGTGCGGCTATGCTTCAGCACCCATTCGCCCATGCGCTCGAAAAAGGCATCGATGCGGCCCTCTATGGTTGAAGAGAAGGCTTTCTTCAGTTTGACATTCTTTCGTCCGATGGAATAGACCAATGGAGTTGTGATGAGGCACACAAGTAGAACGGAGAGGATGCAGAGAGACGAATTGATTCCAATCGCTTTCATCGGCACCAGTTTCATCGCCACGAAAGAGAGCATGGCGGCGATGGTGGTGATACCAGAGAAGAGGACTGGCCACCCCGTCTCGGTCACCGCTTCAACAATGGCCTTGCGTCTGTCTCCATGTTGGAAGAGTTGCGTGCGGAAGTAGTTGTATATATGAATGTTGTAGGCGATCGATATGGCAAAGCATAAGACCACCACAGAAAGTGTAGCCGACTGGTCGATGTAGAGCCCTGCCCATCCAATCCATCCGAAAGCCATCATAATGGCCATGATGGTGGTTACGATAGGCATGACCACACCCCGCAGCGAGCGGGTCACCAGAGTCATGATGACGATTCCGACAATGAGGATGATGATAGACATCATGCGCATCTGTCCTTGTATGTATTGCATCTTCTCGTATGACATGAACGGCATTCCCGACGGAGAAGGATTCAGACTAGCATATTTCTCCTGCATACATATCTGTTTCGCTTCACGTCCGGTGAGCATATCGGGCGATTCATTGCCCTCCGCTTTCCACACGGAGTCTTCCGGGAAAGGACGAAGTTTCACCACGATCCACGACATGGTGCCATCTTTGGAGATCAGTCGTCTTGCCAGTTCAGGCTTCGAGTAGGCCCTTTCTCGGATTGCCTCAAGACCTGCCGCATCCTCAGGAATCGTGTCAGGTACGATCTGACCGAGTTCCATGCCACCATCTGTACCAATCATAAATTCAAGGTCGGTCAGGGAAGTGATGCTCTCGGAATAGGAAAGACTGTCCATCAAGTTTTGACTTAGTTCCCGAATCAGTTCGAGGTTCTGTTTCGTGAATAGTCCGTTTTCATTCTTCACCAAGACGGAGACGTAGTAGTCATTACCGAATGTGGCTTTGAAATCATCTGTTTTCTCCAACATGGGGTCGCCCTCCACAAAGTAGCTATCCCAAGAGGTTTCGAAGTAGATACGTTTCAGACCCATGGCCGACACAATAAAGACTGCGGCAAAGATCAGTACCGTCAATAGCCGGTGTTTCAGATTCCACTCAGTCAGAGCACGGAATCGCGAATTGATTTTCTCAATGTTCATAATCAGTTAATTTTTAATGTTTTATATATTATTATTAATTACTCTTTGAATTTCAATTTGTTACAACATCAAAAACGAACACTATTCAGAATCGTTCACAAAAAAAAGAGACTCATTTCTGAGCCTCTTCTTCCTGCTATGAAAACACAAAAAATAAATAACAATTGTTTAATTATTGTAAGTCGTTGTAAATTAGTAGTTTCCATCCGTTGTTGTGATAATTGACATATTCAACAAAAATTCGTTCCGCATCCTTTGCGCTTATTTTGTGCATGAGGATCTCCTCGAGCAGGGTGAATAGCTGCACAGCGTTTATATGAATGAAGAAGGGTGAGAAGTCCCATTTCAGCGTAGGATATTTCTGTTTCATCGCATCCATGTATTTCAGTATCATTTCAGTTGCCTTGTCGGTAAACTCTTCTTTGAAATTTGCCAACGAGGAACCTGCCGATTTGAACAGCAACAATTTCAGCAGATCTCTGTATTTCTGCATGATGCAACTATATTCAGCTGCAGTCTTTTCTGCCATGCCAGGCACCCATTGCTGCGTGAAGTCAACGTCCTGCGAATTGTGGTAACTATCGAGCATTCCCTTGAATTCGTTGACCACAGGGGCGACAATGGAGCAAAAAAGGTCATCTTTGCTTACATAGTAATTGTAGATGTTGCTCAACCCGACGCCCGAATTCTCTGCGATCTCACGCATCGATGTTTTCGCATAACCCTTTTTGAGAAAGATTTTCTTTGCCTCTTTCTCAACGCACCTTCCTATGTCGTCTTTTTTCCTTTGCATCCGCTCTGAACGTTGTACGTTTTTGAACACTGCAAAAATGCGCCTTCGCGGAGGATTACGCAATCCCTAAAAATGGCTATTCGTGGTAGTTTTTATCCCTTCACAAGTAGTTATTGTCGGCATCGTAATAATCGGATGTCCCAAAGGTTTAGCATTCCAAACGCCCTAAAATCCGCAACCAATAGGGCTCATAGCCCATACAACGTCTTTGTCGCTTTCAGCGTATTCCCCCCTATCGTATAGGCATAGCAGGCGACAGTCATAAACTGGAGCGTACCGTATGGCATCTCTCTCTTCCCGGACTCGGAGATGGAGGTGACGATGGCATAGGAAAGTCCGTTCCGTTTCATGAAAGTCTCCAAGGATTTCAGCTCCGAAGAGGGGTTTGCGTATGGCTTGTTCGTCCATTTCACCTCCACGGCCCAGTCCGGTTTCTGTTTGGCATCGTTCAGCCCGACAATATCCACCTCCCCCTTCTTTTGGTTGCCCTCGTTCCAGTTCGCATACGCGATGTTCGCGTTACGGGGAATCCATTGGGCATATACCGCAGTCTCCACCATGTTGCCGATGACCTCGTCGTTCTCGTCAATCGGTTGGAAAAGCGCACACCGCAGGGAAGGGTTCGTAAGATAGAGTTTGAATAACAAAATTTCTATACAAATAAGCATATTTAAATCGTCTTAATATATTCAATTTTATAAAATAATGCTACAAAAAGTATATATTAAGAGAAAAATGCCTTAAAAAATAGCTGAATTATTTTTAAAATATACATATAATCTACTGATTATAAAATACTTAAAGCCGATTTATATATTAAGCAGGTTTAAACATGCTTAATATATATAACAAGCAAAAAGCAAACCACAAAAAATCCCCATGATCCAAAAGAACCATGGGGATTGAACCAATCCGTCGCGAGCTACAGCTATTGAATCTTCACAGCCATGGCGCGAAGTTGTTGCCAACCGACATGGTCGGTCAGACGGATCATGAAATGATAGTCGCCGGGATCCACATCATCTGGAATCGGTATCTCTATCTGCGCATCGTAGGTGCGGAGCCCCGAAGGAATCTCGTAGTCTTGGTTGAAGACCCATGCGTTCACAGCGGCCTTCTCCTCCTCCATCGGACACTCCACCGATGATGTGCCGTGCGTATGATGATCGAAATTATTGTGGATCTCGATGTTGAATGAGCCCAGTTCCGTGTCATCGGTGAACACATAGTGGAACGGCATCACCTCCCCCCGTTTGAGGATATAACAATCGGAAGGCACAGCCTCAATACCCTCGTCGGAAATCACCGGATAGCTCATGTCCTTGGAGGCCTCGTCGTCACCACCGCACGCGCCCAGCACGCACAGCAGCATAGTAATTGCCAAATAATGTTTCATCTTGCTATCAATTTATTAATCATTCATGTTCATGCTCGTGCTCGTCGTCATCCTCCTCTTCCGTGAGTGTTTTCTCGTCAGTGGTGGAGCGTCCGTTGGCGTCGGTAACGGTCAGTTTCAACTTGTCGCCTTCGACAACACCTGTGCCAGCGATATCGACATGCACATGGAAGCCGTCGATGTTAAGCACACCGATGTACTTGCTGTCGGTCACAGACTTGCTCACCTTAACCTCTCCGTTTGAAGCGTTGCGGATCTCGATGAGGATAGCGGCGGTACGTCCCTCCGCCTTAACATCCGCCTTGACGCAGATCTCATCCCCTTCGATGTTTGCCTCGTCCAACGCTACCGTCGGAGCGGCTGGTTCATCGTCGTCGTCGCCACAAGAGGAGAAACCCAAGGGAAGCACACACAGAAGAGCCATCATGAGGCTCATATATTTTATATTTTTCATATCGTTTTAAATTTTAAATATTTGATAATTAAATAATTGATTAAAAATCCAGCCCCACCTTCATGGACAAGTTGCGTCCCGGCTCCGGCACGTCTATGAGGCGGTAGTAACTGGTGTGGTTGTAATAGCGGCGATTCAGCAGATTGTCCGCATGGAGCGACACGTTCAGCTTGCTTCGTCGCAAAGGGAAAGACTTGCCGGCGGAGAAATTGAGGGTCCAATAACCGTCTGTCGGTTTTTCAGGAGGTACAATCTCGTCTTGACGGCCCACCACGTGAGCCTTCAGACCAACGAACCCATCGCCTTTCCAATTGTATTTATAGGTCAATCCAGCATCCATGGACCACGGCGGAGTGAATGGCAGCGTATAGCCCTTCTTCTCCCCCGATTTCTGACGGGCATGGAGGTATTCCCCTTGCAGGAGCGCCTCCCAATGTTTCGCGAAGGTGTAGACCATCTGAGCCTCCCAACCCAACCGTAAGACGCGCGCCTGCGTATAGTTGTAGAGTTGAAGGCCCTCCACATAGCGTGACGTCGGACTCAGGTAAATATAGTTGGAGAAATAGTTCAGGTAGGGATCCACCTGCACCACCAGCGCATCATTCGACCAAGAGAACCCCAGATCCAACTGATAGGACTTTTCAGGATCCAGCTGCACGTTGCCGCGCTCATAGCGGAAGATGTGGTAGTTGATACCGTTGGCGCCCAGCTCTTTCGGGATAGGCATACGGAATCCGCTACCCGCATTCGCCTTGAAGACCCAATGCCCCACGTTGTAGTTGGCCCCGAACGACCAGGAGAGGTTGTGGAACTTACGGGTCAGATCGGCAGAGCGCTCCAGGCAGACCATCTCCGAGCCGACTGGTGTAGGATACCAGTCCTGATAGCCATGGATATGCGTTTTGGCGAAATCGAGACGTGCTCCCGCATTGAATATCAGGTCCTTGCGGAACTTGAAACGGTCCAAGAGGAACATGCCCAAGCTATTGGTCTCGAAGTCAGGTATGATGAAGCCCCATCCGCCACGACGGTTGTATTGGTACTCACCGTCCAGTCCGCCATGGAAAGCATGCTTGCCCAGATGATACCGGGCCTGGTAATTGTACGTGTAGGTGCTCTTGTTGAAACGACGCTCCAAGGAGTTGTCCGGCTTCGGCATATAGCCATGGCTGACAGGCTCGGAGAGCTCCTCCCTGAAATTGTTCTGGTAGGCCACGTTCACCTCCATAGACGTACGTCCACAATACCATGAGGTGTGGCTATGCGCCTTGAAATGGTTCACCCACTGGTAAGGCAAATCGACATCCCTGCGGGAGTGGTCATAATCTATGTTAGACAATCGCACCTCCAGGCCGTGCGCATTGGCGAAGAATCCGCTCTTCGCATAAGCGTCCGACAAGCGTAGGCTCGTGCGAACCTTCCGTCCCGAATAGCCCAACAAGAAGCTACCGTTCCGTTCACAGCCTGCGGTGTTCCGCAACCGTCCGTCCTTCAGGCGGATCCAATAGGAGTAATATTGGATACTATCCGTCGGAACCTTATAATCGGCGTAATCGATCCATGTCGCATTGGCGCGGAAGTACCACCTTTCGCCTCTCAAGCCAATCTTAGCCGAAGCACCGACCTGGCCGTTGTTCGTACGTCCGAACAACTGCACGGAACCCTCCAAGGAATCCTTAGGCATTTGGTTAGAGCGCAGGAGGAGGACACCACCTATAGCGTCACTACCGTAAAGAAGGGCGGATGGTCCCTTGATGACCTCGGCCCGATCAACGGAGAACTGGTCGATCTCCAGTCCATGATCATCGCCCCACTGCTGTCCCTCATGCTTGATGCCATTCTCCGAAACGACCATGCGGTTGTAGCCCAAGCCACGGATCGTCGGTTTCGACTGCCCGGAGCCTATCGAAATAGCCTTCACCCCCGGAATGCCCTCCATCGTCTGCATCAAGCTGCCTGAAAAATTCAGTTGCAGATACTCTTGGTCGACATGGACGGAGGTCTGGGAGGAACGCATTTGAGGCTCAACGCTCTTACTGGCGCTTACGGTGACATCTTCAAGCGTGACAACAGTATCGGAGGACGCCGCCATGCTTATCATGGCGCCCAACAATATTGAAATCATACTGAATCTCTGTTTGAATTAAACTAAAAATGTACCTCTCTGAATTCAAACAAAGGAAGGGGGACCGCGAGGTATTGGTAGGTTATAGACGTCAAGAACCAGGCTGTTCTGACGGTAAATATGCGAAATTTTAGTGATTGACGCGAAAATTGCGGAGATGCCAGCGGCGGAGAGGAAAGACATCGTCAGGAACTGGCACAATACGCAGGTATGCATGGAATCGCCCTGCGGCAGCAAGTGACCCGCGCAATTATGGCTGACGCACTCCTTGCAATCATGCTTCACCGTTTGCTCCTCGTCGTGGATATGAAGCGAAGAAACAAGCAGCATAGGCACAAATACAAGTAAAAGCGCCCAAGCCTTAAGATATGTCTTCTGTTTCAAATCCATATTGGCAAACAATTCATTGATGTCGCAAATATAATAAAAATATGCGGAAGCGACAATTCCACGGAGATTTTCACAACACCCTACTTGCGTTCCGGGCCTCCGTAAGGGTAATTTGTATTACGAAATAAAAAATGCCTGGCGGGACAAAAGGTAGTCCATACACCCCAGCACGGCAAATATACAACAAACAAATGCATCAGCAAATTTTACGGGAGAAATAACCCTCTGCATAAAACAACAAATTAGTTGTATATCTGTGGTGCCAGTGTGTAAGTGGATTCTTGTCCGCCCGCTGGCTTTTTTATTTATCTATCGTAATATAAAAGGCTAAGCGGCAAAGTTCAAAGAAAGAATATCGGTTTTAATAATAAGACTTCTTATTTGTAATCATATTTCCGGTTCGGGCTCAGGGACATTCTCTTCATGATATGCATGTTCACCATATTTCTCATAATAGAATGCATCGAAAAGCAACCAATCTTCTTTGGTCGGAGATATCTCTTCTAGTGAATCTTTTCGAACAACGAACATATAATACATGATGGGTGGATCGTCATAGCCAGAGTAATCCTCACATCTGCTACTGTCTGATTTATTAAAGATATCCAAATTGATATATGCTCGAGCCAACGAATCGCATAGACCTTCATAGTGAACGATATGGTTTGAATACGAAGAACTGACGTTATAATAGTCTTTATGCAATAAATCGGAGATAGAAAGTACAAAATAAGTGCTATCTTTCCCATACACAAAGACATCAATGATATCTTTATGTCCTGAGGAGTCCATACTAATCAATTTATCCACCTGCTCCTTTAATGCCTTTGAGCGAAAAGGGGTTGTGGCTTCTGTCTCCTTCAAGGATGTTTGAGCACAAGAAACAATTGAAAGGACTGTGATTATTACGGGGAGAACTCTTTTATACATGTTGCAATGTTTTTTTGTTTTTGACAAATTGGCAATTAATCTAGGCTCTCCGGTTCCTCTTCATTTATGCTTTGAGGAGTAGTTGCATCAAAGGCTAAGAAAATCTCCAGGAAAGCGGTTTCACGGAAGAAATAGTTGGGGTCGTCTATAAGTTTGTCCTCCATAAAGTGAAACCCGAAGTTAGCGTATTCTTCCATGGTTTGCATGAGCATGTCTACCGCTTTGCGAGGGGTGATTTCTCCTTTTTCTAAAGCAATAAAATCTATATCTGTACGGGCAATCAAAGCTGTAAAAATAAACTCACGAAGTTTGGGGTAGGCTCTCCTTCCTTTAACAGAATCCAAATTGCCCCAATATTGAATTGGTTGACCAAATGATTTCCTTTTTTGATTATCCTCATTCAGTTTGCGTTTCTGATTGAAATATAGTCCAATGAAGAATGCGACAATGAAAATTTCATATCCTCCTCCAAATATTTTACCTCGATCCTCACGCAGATTTGTCGCACCACGACCATAATCACAGAAGTTTTTAATGATGCTGTCTTCGTATCTTTTTTCCCATTGAGGGTTACGTGTAGCCCAAATGTCATATAATTTTTCTGTTGCCATAGCTCGTCATTTTACTTGTTTGATAACTGTTTGTATTGTTGACAAATCCTTGTCATTGAAAGGTTCTACTTTCTCGATTCGATAAACAGAACATGATAGTTTGTTAATGACGTCAAAGTCCAGTTTTTTCTCGCCTGTGACTTTATCTAAATCGAGAAGGTCTTTTGTTACGATAATACATTGTTTGTCGATTGTATCTAAAACATTATAAAACGTATCTTCTTTAAATCCACCAAACGAAGATGTCGGGGCATCGAAAATTAAAGGATAATCTTGTTCTCGTTTCAAGGTGGTAATTCTTGAAACAGCAAATAAAACTGACATATACATTGTCGTTTTCAAAGCCCCATTAGGATTTTCTATTCGTACATTATTTTCACTATACAATTCAATTCTTGCAGAATTGTTAAGAGTTTTCCTAATACGTATAATTCCGTAGAAATCATTTTTATTCAACTTTTTCAAATACTCATTGGATTCTGTTTCAAGCATTTTCAAAAAGTTATTGATGTTTTGCTCCTTTGCGTTTGAAAAGGCCTTAGCTATTTTTTCAAAAGCAATATGAACACGTTGATATACTTTAGTCATTGAACTTGTTGGTTCAAGTTTGGACAATTTTTCTTGTATTTCAGTTTTATTCTCCTCCCTAAATTTTAAAGTGGTCTCTAATTCAGAAACACGTTTTTCATATCTCCCTTTTGTTTCAAAAAGGCCTTTCAGGTCTGATAAATTTTTGTCCAAAAAATCAGCGCTAAGACCTGATTGTACAAGCAAGTCATTTTGCTCCGTTTCTAGTTCTTGTAATTGTTTCTCAACTTCTGATAATTCAGCTTTGCGCTTTGCAACAAACTCCAAACGTTCTGATATATTGGTTGCAATCCTTGATATTTCTTGTTCTGTCTCTCCACTAAGTCTTATTTGGCGATTATGCAATTCAGTGATGAAGGAGTTCGGGAACAATGGCTTTTCTTCCTTTGGATCAGTCCCCTTATTTACTTCTGCAGTTACATGCTCAAGGTATTCATTCAATTTGTTGCACATAAATTTGTAAGCATCAGAACCCTTCGGCGCTGGACGTCCACAAACTTTACAAACTTCTGCATCAATCATTTCTTGCATGGTTTCTTTATCAGGAAGATTCCATGGCAACGGAACAAAATCATTAATAGTCTTCTGAAGTTTCGAAAATGCCTCGCGCTCACCAGCCTCTTTCGCTCGTCGTTCAGTTTCTATCTTATCTAATTGCCTTCTTTCTTTGCTTAAAGCAGAAACTTTTGTGGAAAATTCTTTTATAATAGAAGGGAAAGCTCGCAAAATCCAATATTCATCTAATAAATTTGTACTATAGTCACACGATGATAATGCAACTAATTTTGCACGTTTGTCTTTTAAACCCTTTATGCGTTCTTTAATTTCTTGATAGCGTTCCGATGTTTCTTGGTTCTTTTCCAACATCTCTAATTTTGAAGCAAATTCAGAAATGGATATTTTTTTCTGATTCAGTTCTATTTTAATGTTCTGAATATCATTTATGACATCTGTTAATTGAGCATTTAGTTCTTTCGCTTGATTTGATACCTTTTTATCGTTTTGCAGTTCGCGATTTGCTGCATTAGCCGATTTTTGGTCAAATGTTGCAGTCATCTCAACTAGTTTATCAAACTGTTTGAATCCAGAGAATGTCTCAACGAGTATCTTTAGTGCATTGTCATCATTGTCGAACACATTGAGTTTTTCCTCACCTTTGAACATGCAGTAATTTCGGATGACTGCTTCAAAACATTGATTTAGTAATCTGTCTCCAGAAACAGAAATTCGTTCAGCACCATCATTGATATAGCCAATGAATTTAAAATCTCTTGTTCTAAAGGATCCGTCCAATGACTTTTCAAATGTGAAGCTTTTTTTTATCTCCTTAATACCATCATGCTCAAATGTTATTCCAACTGACACTTCATCAATTTCAGCTAATTCCAATTCAGCTTTGCGTTTCTCTGATATATGTGATTCCTTTTTGTTTTCGCCAGTTGTATCAAACAACCATTCCAATGCTTCATAAAAAGTTGTCTTTCCATCACCATTATCACCAATTATCAAAGTTAATCCTTTGGATAACGACAGGTGATTATCTCCGTAGTAACTACGGAAATTACGGATTTTTATATCTTTGATAATCATATATTTGACTTTAAAAAGTTGCTAACTTCGATATATATTTCTTTTTCTGTTGCATCTTGTTCTACCCTATTTATAATTTGAGCGATTGCTTGAATAACAGCAACATCTGAATCAAGTGCTTCAGCTATTGTGTTATAATCATTTGGATTATAACTGTAAAAGTTTACAAGTTGCTCATCAGCTATTACGGCTTGCAAAACTTTATCGCCATTTGATTGATACGTACTCATAAGGCATTAATTAAATAAGGATAAATTATAGTGATTCAAAACCTCTTGTAATTCATTGTCGGTATCGTTCAAATTCTCCGAAAGCAATGCAAAATCACGTACACGTCTTAACTCACTTTGTACGAGATTTCTTTCCAATGTATAGCATTCTTCGTTAAATACATTTTCTGGAATAACAATGAGGTCGTGGATAACAGCAAAACGCTTGTCCTTATGGGTTCTCAAAACACGTCCACGACGTTGAATAAATTGGCGTGGGTTTCCTGTACTTGCACAAAAAATAGCTAATTCACTTCGTGGCACATCAACACCTTCATCCAAACATTTCATTGAAACAAGAACATCAATACTACCATCCGCAAATCCCTTTAGCATTACATCTCGTTCTTTTGATTCAGAAGTAAATTGACGAACAATGATATGGGGATCCATATCACGTACAATCCGAGTAAAATCATCAATCATATGTTCTGATTCTGGATCTGAAGCAATAGTATCAAATTGATCATAAATATCAGCATCAAAATTATCAGGTTTGTTACCTTCTGGAACATAAACCAAAGTGTATTTTAGATTGCCTTTTTCTGCCATACGTTGCTTGATAATTTGATGAAATACATATAATTTGTTGGAAGCTTTATGAATGATGCGTTTGCGTTTTAACAAAAGCATTTTTAGCCGTTCTTGACTCTCAGAATCTTGAAAGCCCATTATTTTGACAATCTTTTTAGTTAATTCCACATACTCAGTCATCTCATCGTCTGTAAGTTTGACGATGTGAGGATAATAGTAATAACGGCACAAAGCACCTTTTTCTATAGCTTCAGCCATTGAATATTCAAAAGTATAACCATTTTCACAACCGAAGAAATTCATCAATTTACAGTTCCCTGCATCATCAAACTGCCGTTCTGGTGTTGCAGATAATCCTATTCTTCGTAAATATTTTATATCATTCAATCTATTTGCCATTAAACTTCCACCCATATTATGAGCCTCATCTGCAATCAATAATAGTTTGTTTTTAGGGAACTGAATCAGTTCCCTAAAAACATCGGAACGGACAAACGATGCATACGTTGATATGATTATGTACGATAATTTATTGTCTAGATTTGTCATTTCCAACAATCGAAGATTGGCAACAGATGATTTCCAATTGTTATACTTTGAACAAACTTTTATAATAGTGCTAAAATTGAACTTCTTACATTCTATCTCCCATTGTTCAACAAGTGTAATAGTTGGAACTAGAATAATAGCTTTGTAATAGCCCAATTTGTTGTATATCTCAAGCAAACAGTTTAGGGAAGTTATTGTTTTGCCTGTACCTGTAGCCATGGCAAACAAACCTTTCTGTTTGTTGTTTTTCCAATTCTCAAAGGCTTTTTTCTGATACTCACGTGGACCTGTATCATAAGGGAAACGAGGTTTGCCAAAATCCATTAGTTCAACAGTTTCTCCTTGTTTCTTTATTTTCTCTATCTCTATTTCAACTTTGTTTTTAGCCTTATCCAATGCCTTAATCACAGATTTAGGCAATGATTTGTTTGCAATATCTTGTTGAATAAATCTGTATTCATCTTCAAGTAAATCCTTCAGTTCCTTGTTTTGAAACGATTCTACAATATGAGTTTTTACTTTGTCCGCAGGGACAAAGACTACATTTTCATCCTTACCTGAAAATACAAGATCAAACTCATTTTTGATTTCATTGATAGTGGCAGCTGACGTGTTGCCATCCCAATCGCATGAAACAATAAGGCTTTCAATGTTATCAATCAATGCCGAACGAGAAAAATTACAAGATCCATCAAAACCTACTTTATTCACACCATCGCTGAAAACTCCTGTTTTCGTATGCGAAATGCCGACTCCTGATATAGGAGCTATGATTTTTATATCAAGACGATTATTGCGTATTAGCCATGTAAGACATTCAAAGAAATGTCTGTCTCGTTCAGAAAGAATACATTTTAATTTTTCAATGTCTGCAATATCAAAAAATGGAATTGGAGTATCTAGTTCTCCTTTAGCAATAGCGATCTTATCTTGTTCTGTAAGAATATCGTTTATAATCAGATTCATTCTACCTCCATTGTAGAGGAACGAAGCAAATCCATCTGCCAAAATATTGATAGCAGAAGAAGAAAAGAAGCCCAACATCAAATCAAACTGTGATGCATTGCACAAGCAGTCAGAGAAGAAACCTATTGGCTCCCACTCTGTTTGCGACTTGTAGCGGCGGTGTGATGGATATGAGACTTCTTTGAGCATAGCTTTTAAAGTATTACAGCATTTATTCGTTTTTCTGCTTCCTGTATGTCAATATTAAATATTGTCGCATACCTGTTTTTCATATTATCTTTTTCTTTTTCTGACAGAAGGTTGCTGTCTTTCATTTTAATCAGAAGATAGTAAACCAACTGTTGATTTCTCATTATCATTTTTTTCGTCCTTGGGTTCCATAATATCATATCCCACAAATTGGAATGAACATTCCTCTCTAAATTTGCATAAGCTCTGATTGTATCCTCAAAAGATGTATTCGATTTTAATGATATACTAGATATAGCTTCAACAAATGGCAACAAACCGATAGGCCGAAAGAATAAGTTTCCCCCATTTTCTGTCGAACGTAGTTCTTTAGCTGCACTTTGGGAATTGTCTCCTGTGTATGATTGTATTTCTGCAAATGTTGATTTCATGCAATCCCAGAATCCTATTAATAAATTTTTAAACTCCTCTAGAACTTCATCTGAAGGCCTGATCTTTTGTTGATCTTTTATGTCTGTTTCTCTATAATTCTTGCCATTTTTTTTGCTAATATACGTTTTGTATATGGATAAGTGACACGAATACAATGTCATTAGAGAGGTAAAAGCTTCTTTGTCTGATTGTGGCATGGATTTACTATTACTAATTTTCACCCTATTACCTGTAAATAATGGATATGTTTCCAATAATTCACGAGTAACGATTGCTACAATATCATCTTCATCAAGAGCAATAATATCTCCTAAACGCACAGGTTTAACATACCTATTTAGTGTGGAAAAAATTCTTCTTGATTTTTCTCTACCTTCATTGGTGTTTTGGTGTCCAATTAACATCACACAGACTGTCTCACTACCTAATTCGTCGTTTTCTTTTAATGCTTCTTTTATTCCTTCAACCCTATGTTGGCCATCAACAGGAAATATCTTTTCTTGACCTGAAAATTCAAGCAATCCAACATTTTGATATGTGTTATTTTCAATATCAAAACGAACTTCCGTCCAAATAGGGTCTCCATCGTACACGGCAAGTACAAGACTATCAAAAAATCTATCTTCTCTATTAAGAATGTACTCTTTTATTTTGATATAATTATCTGTAAGGGAACGTTGTATCTGTTCTTTCAGAGATTTTGCTGTATGCAATTCCCCATCGACACGTTTTACCATAGAACTAATTTGGTTAAAGGTCAATGTTGTACTATAGTAAATAGTATCTCCTATTTTCCCTTTTATTGCAGGTATTTTTATTGCTTCCATATTAAAACGCATTTATTGATGTTTGAACTTCTAATTTATCAGGAATTTCAGAATTGAATGGAGGACGGATTGCCCGAATGAGCAGAACCTCATCTCTCGCAATTTGATCGTTATCAGTTTCTGGAAAATATCGATAATACAAATAATCTTTCCAATATTTTTTCATTCTGACAATTTCTGTTCTTGTCGTATCTGAATCGTATTCTCTTGCTCTTTTACGAATATACTGTATGTCTTTATTAAAAAGACATCTTCCGATGTATACAATGTATTTTTCAATAAAAGGAATATTTATTCCTTTCAGATAAAACATATATATACCTCCGGTATTAGTTGGTAAATTATTAATGTCATCAGATATTTTATCACCGTTGTAATACTTTATCTCCTTTGACCAATTATTCTCGTCGGATATCGGATTTGTATCATCAATCTTATTATTAATCCAATGCTGGGGATTGTGGTAATAAGTTATGTCATAAAGTTTATCCTCATCGTGTGAGTTAAGGAATGCATTTTTTCTCATATCATATAAAACAGTTAGCACACATTATTTCATCTCCAAAAATATCCACAAGCGTAGAACCTTTGCTTTGCTTGCGGTTTTCCTCCTGGCGTTTAATGATATCCAACTTGATTTGGCGTACACGCTCAGGCTTGCACAAATCTACTAAACTTTCGTTTTGATTCCAAGTATATCCGTCTTTTTCAAATTCCATTGCTTTCGCATACAGTTCTGGATGTTGCTCATAGAGCCAAATCCATTCGATTTTTTGCTGAAAGAAACAGAAGTAACAACCAGAGCGGCTTCGACAATAAGTACCTTTCTTTCCATCTACCTCAAAAGGTATCTCTTCGTAGTATGCAGGGACACCAACACCACTTTCGCGAAGCAAGCGGAAAATATCCTCTTTTACCAAAACATCTGTATTGTCCAACAATGGGAATTCATCCAACTTTCCGACTGGATAATCAGTTGTTTTCAAAAATGCGAATACAACTTTGTTAAACAGTTTAATATCATAATCCAATAGGGTATTTAACTTTTTCGAATAATAGAATTGCCTTGATATTTGTGTTGAAACAGTTCCCATGATTTCATCCTTCATAGAATTATTCGGACATAGTAAATCATATAATGACACAAACTGTTCCAAATTTTCATTGTGTAATACTTTGTTTATGACATCTAAACTCCAAATGTTTTTTCTAAACGGAAAAACCGCTTGAATGTTAGGCTTAGATGAAATATATCCATCTCTGTCTTCGTCTCCACGAATGCCAACATAAGAGATAGCCAAATCATCTCCCACATATTTTTCAAATTCTGCCAATTTCATCTTTTGCGTACACCAGCGAGCTTGAGGAGAAGGCAGGAATCCTCCCATTGCCTTCAAAAAGTGATGAAAGGGGGTCGGTTCAGAACTGTCTTCTGCTGCTCTCAGTCTAACAATTTTCCCCAAATAGGTTTCAAGTCGGCTGATAAGATCTTCTGTCTCAGATAATTCACATCCTGTGTCCGAATTATAATATTCAATTTTCAAATTCGGATACTTTTGTTTCAGATAGATGGAAAGTGCTGCACTATCCTTACCTCCTGAAATTCCTAATATATGTCTGACTTTCGTACTACTCATTGTTCATCTTTTTTTTCAGTACCTCCAACAATGTACACACTGCTACATTGTTGTGATTATATTTTGAAAGGATATTATTAATTTCTCCTTCCAATTCTAATGCTTTGTTTTTGTCTTTCTCTGAAAGAATATAGGTTTGAGTCCTAATATTAGATCCTGTGTTTGTTACCATATCAAACGAGTATGCAATATCTGTGTCAGAGATTGTTTTTGCAGAAATATCTGCATATTTCTCACACTCACGGAATAAAAATATCAAATCATCGACCAATTTGTCCTCTTCTTCATCTCGCAATGATTCCAACTTATGCTCCAATATAGGATAACAGATAGATTGATACCAAAGCGTACGATTATCATATTCAGCCATTACATGATGATAAAACTCTTTCTGTTTGACCGTCAACAGATGTATTTTCAGATGCGAAAGACGTTGTCTGATTTCTCCTACATACTCGGTATAGTCAGCAGACGACAATCCTAAGCCATCTACAAGACGCATTTCTATACGATCAATCAATTGCGAATAGCAAGATCGAAGTTCTCGTATCGCCTTTTGAATGACATTCCCATATTCTTCTATATCAGTATTCTGATTGAGTTTCTTTGTAAAGCCTAAAGCCTCTGGCAAATCCTCGAAGAATGCTTTTTCTGGATCTTTTGCAGTGGCAAGAACATCACGAAACCGCATGGTGGATTTATGAGTGAATTTGCGAGTATGTTTGGTATAATCGTTCAGCTTCTTATAAAAGAAAAGAAATGGTTTAATCGTCTCAATGAAATTATGAGTTGTAATGCGGAATTCTTCGTCTAAATTAACAAATTGGCGATATTGATTGAAGAATTCAAGCTTTACACCGTCGACTTCAAAAGCCTTTACTGCATAGTCTGCAGGATGCTTTTGTAGCAAGTCAAAAAAGAGCATGTCAACATTGGGAATGTATGCACCACTGTTTACATCATACAAAGCAAAATCCTGCCTTTTAATGAAAAGGAACGTAGGAATCCAAAAATCGAGAAAACCTTGTTTCATTTTGAAGGGCTGGTTGCTTAGCGTTTTTATTAGTTCGGAAATACGACGTTGCCTTCCAACGGTACTTTGCAAAAAATGTATGCTTTCATTCCAGAGATTCAAAATATCTTTTGTTGGAGCATCCGCAAATCCATTATTTGTATGTAACCCTGTATTCTTAAGTAGCGAATAATAGATTGTTTTTTCAGGTGGAAATTTATCTTTCTCAAAGCCCAAATCTTCTTCGCTCCAATGATCCACAAGTGCAGCCAAATAATTTTTGCGAGCAGAAGAAATGGCACCACTCAACTTGTGACGATTAAACAACTCGTTGTTCATCACAGGGGCAGAAACATATACTTTATCGCATACGTCAGAAAGTAGTTTGTTGAAATCCTTATGGGATGCCACCTTTCGCTTTTCCCCTTCGAAATACCATGTCACACGATTCTTGTATTCAAACAAACTATCTGATATTTCCTTGTTTAAAAGAGATTCTTCATACTCTTTCAACTTTACAATTTCATTATAAGCAACACGATCAGCATCCTTGTCAATCAGCACCTTATTAAGAATATATTCGTATTTTTCGATGTTGTGAAGATGGTCAATGATATTATCTGTGTTGTCAAATAATGCATATATGACTGCATGTTCAGTGTCTGCACTTATCTTCATAACATCATTTGACGCATTTCCATTTGTGGAAAAAATCAATTCAATGTATCCATCTGTATCGCCCGAAGGTGTCATATCAACTGCCTCTTCACGAATTTCGTATTCAAAATAACGTGGGGTTCCTTTGTGAAAATAGTGTGCTTTAACAGGTAAAATGCGTTTATTAATAAACTTACGCAAGTCATCGATATATGAAACAGGTCTTGCCACCTGAGTGCCCGCTTTTTGAATCTCAAATTCCAAATCAATATCGGTTCCTTCAAAAAGCAACAGTCTCTGTTTGTATTCCGCGAATCGTATGATTTTATATTTAATCAGTTTATGAATAATCTGTTCAGATTCAGGGATGTCCATTGCATAATGGGCATAAGAAGCCATTTGATCTTTGTCCATCGAAAAAGTGGCAATTCCAAACAAATTCAACAAGCCAATAGCTTTCACAATCTTTATAGCATCAGATAGTTGATCTGAATTGTCCCAATCAACTCCATCAACTCTTTCGATGGAAACCTGTATTGAGCTCCAACTCATAGAGTCCATATTGGCTTCCTGCAAATAAGAATAAAAGTTGGAAATGATATAGTCGTAAACATTTGCCAAATTATAGGTTGAATTTACGCTGGGTCGAAACTCAGCCAATGAATTCGTCCCTTTTGCTGCAAGAAATGAAAAGAGCGACCGTTCATTCTGTCCATATCTTTGTATAGCGGAAGTAATGGCAAATGCAGAGAATGAATCGAGAGGATATAATGTCCGAGCAGTTTCAATAGAAAAGGCATTTGATACAAATTTTGTTTCCTCCGCAAGTTTATATATCAAATCGACATTGTCTCCAGCATTCTCTTTTCCTCCTCCATGGAATTGTTTCGAAGCCAAAAATAGCAACTGCTCTACTGGCTCAACAAAAGTAATCTCCTTAAATCTTCCTTTTACTTTTGCCCATTCGTTCTTCTGAGTCTCTGTTAAATTTCTTGCATAGGAGCCAAAGTTTTGATGTAATGTAGTCAACAATAATATGTTTCGTGTTGGCATATTAACGAATTCGGCAAACTTCTGAAGAAAATACAATTCTCGTTCTGGATTATTTTTAGCAGCATGCTCCAACACCTTTCCAAACTCGTCAATTACAATCAGCAGAAATTTATTTTTACTCTTCAGCTTATTGTAGTATGTCTTCAATTCGTCGAGGATACTTGAAGAATAGTTGTCAACCCCCAACTTCTTGCCCAACAAAGTTGACAACTCTGCGTAATCACCGACGATGTTTATAATTTCATACTCTGTTGATTTTGACAAGTCTTGAGGATTCAGCAATCTTTTTTGCTTGCTGTTTTTATTAAGGTCGGCTTCTAATGCTAATAGAAAAGACGACTTTCCTGTTCCATAAGTACCTATGATTGTGAACGAATGAATGCCAGAATGATAATCATCAACGATATTTTGCACGGTCTTTCGGCCATTGGGTGTTACAATGTATTGAACATCCAACGGGAACCCGTTTTCTATATTTGCCGACAAACTAAATCCTTTATTCATAATACATATCTAGTACTTGTTTCGCATCCATTTGTTTCGTGAATTGCAGTTGTCTAATACCTGCAACGTCACTATATGCCAACGAATCGGAATATTTATTTGCCAATAATTTTAGCATATCAATAACTTCCAAATTGCTCATGCAAAACATTAATCCCATTTCATATAACAAGTCATAAGAAATACTGTTGTCCGTTTTATCTTTTACCATAAGTATGGCAAATAAAAACATTTCAGGCACCACTTGGCGTTTGCCTTCTACATTAAAAAAATATTTTTCACGGCCACTAGCATTATCTCGTTTGTCCATTTGTCTTAACAAATCCAAGTCCATTAGCAACGTCGAGAATTCTTCGTTAGATTGCGGATTGCGAGGTAGACAATAGTTCTGCAAAAGTACACCAATATCTTTTTTAATTGTGTTTTCGTTAAAAAGACTATCCTTGCTCGCTTCCACCATTTTACGTTTTACAAATGATGCAATTTGCATTCGGTCAAATTCATGACGTTCTTTATGGAACTCTGCAAAAAAAAGATTATACAAGGATGCTTCTCCTGTGTATATAAGTAAAAAATGCAGTAACCAAAGTGTCCCTATATCCTCCACAAAGGGGTCTTTGCCTTTCACAGAATCGAAAATGTAATCGGCAATCCAACTTGTTTCTGCATCTTTGTTCAATCCAAATGCTTTATACCAATATCGAATAGATGAAACCATATTTTTCCCAACGCCTAAATGAACAACAGCATCGGAAGAATTGAAATCTCTATTAGCTTTTATGTACTCATAACCTTTCTTTAGCCACAATGTCTTACATGGGAACGACTCGTGACCTGAGAAGGTGAATTTTATTGCATTTTGCCTTGTATATAAGGACATAATTCTCTCAAAAATATATTTTATACCAAAGTACAAATATAAACTTTTTTAGAAGAAGTCGTACATCCAAATGCGAAGTGCAAAAATATCATAAAGTATTAAAGTCAACGGAAGAAGGGTAAGAAAAGTGACACAACGCCTTACAAAAAGATTTATAGACATAAAGAATCCCCCCCCAAAAAAACAAACGCCACCGCAAGGAGGACCCCCACGATGACGTTCATCAATAAACAACCAATCTATCTATATAACAATTTATCTAAGAATCTCTCTCCTACTCTACCGTCACGGACTTCGCAAGGTTCCTTGGCTGGTCAACGTCCAAGCCTTTCGCCACAGCCACGTAATAGCTGATCATCTGCAAAGGTATCACGCTGAGCAACGGTGCCAAACAAGCCAATGTGGATGGCACTTCCACCACATCGTCCACCATCTTGCTCACATGGTCGTCTCCCTCCGTCACCACGGCGATGATGTGGCCCTTGCGGGAAATCACCTCCTGCATGTTGCTGATGATCTTCGAGTATAATTGATGGTGCGTGGCAATGAAGACCACCGGCATCTCACTGTCCACCAAGGCGATCGGTCCGTGCTTCATCTCCGCCGCAGGATATCCCTCCGCATGGATGTAGGAGATCTCCTTCAACTTCAACGCACCCTCCAATGCCACCGGATAATTGTATCCACGGCCTAAGTAGAGGAAGTTGCGGGCGAAGGTGAAACGGGAGGCTATGCGCTCGATCTTATCGCTCTGCTTCAGGATCTTCTCCATCTTGTCAGGGATGCGCACCAGCTCCTCCAGGGTCTCTTCGTACTCTTGCTGGGAAACGGTTCCTTTCGCCATGCCCAACGCCAAGGCGATCATCGTCAAGACAGTCACCTGTCCCGTGAAGGCCTTCGTACTGGCCACACCGATCTCCGGACCGACGTGGATGTAGACGCCCGTGTCGGTGTTGCGGGCGATGCTACTGCCTACCGCATTCACCACGCCGAAGACCAAAGCGCCCTGCGAACGGGCCAACTCGATGGCCGCCAACGTGTCCGCCGTCTCACCACTCTGGCTGATGGCTAAAACAACGTCGTCGTGCTCGATGACCGGCTCGCTGTACCTGAACTCGCTGGCGTAGGCCACCTCGACAGGGATGCGGCAGAAATGCTCAATCAGCTGCTTGCCGATCAAGCCCGCATGCCATGAGGTACCACAGCTCACGATGATGATACGACGCGCGCGGAGCAGCTCACGACGGTGCTCCGTCACCGCACTCAGGACAACCGACAAATGGCCATCCTCGCTATATGGGTTATTGATGACACGGCCACACATGCAATCACGCAGGACCGCAGGTTGGTCGAAAATCTCCTTCAACATGAAATGAGGGAAACCGCCCTTGTCCAACATGGACAAATCGAGGTCCACTTCCTTCACCTCCATATCGGCCTGCTCGCCAGTCAGCTTCCTCACGATCAACTCCTTGCCTCTCTCGCAGACCACCATCTCCTCGTCGTTCAGGTAGACCATCTGCTTGGTGTACAAAGCGATCGGACTTGCGTCGCTGGCGATGAAGAACTCACTATTGTCCGGCACGACACCCACCACCATCGGACTACTCTTGCGGGCAGCCACCAACTGTTCAGGGTGACGACGGTCGATGACGCATATCGCATAGGCACCGATCACCTTAGACAACGCCTTGCGCACGCTCGTGGCCAGGTCCTCGTTGCTCACGTTCATCGTGTACTCGATCAGTTGCACGAGCACCTCCGTGTCCGTCTGGCTCTTGAAGACGAAACCCTTCGCCTCCAACTGCGTGCGGAGCGCCACGTAGTTCTCGATGATACCATTGTGCACCAACGTCAGGTTACCGCTTTGGGATACGTGTGGATGGGCGTTCACTTCGCTCGGCACACCATGCGTCGCCCAACGGGTGTGGGCGATACCCAATGTGCCGGAAACGTTCTGCTTATCCGCAATCGCCTCCAAATCAGACACTTTACCCTTGGCCTTGTAGATAGCCAATCCTTTAGGCTTGCCCTTGGAATCTTCGTTGATCAATGCGCATCCAGCACTATCGTACCCTCTATATTCCAGCCTATGCAAACCGTCCATCAAGATTGGATAGGCATCCCTTGTTCCAATATATCCTACAATTCCACACATAATCGATGCTATTTAATTCTAATTATTAATTCAACAAACAGTGTCCACCATAAACTAAGAAAACCCACCAGCGGTCTCAATCTGAAGGCAGCCGATGGATTGACCCAAAAGACTCTCCAATCATCGTTTATCTGACAATAAACACCAAAATCTTCGCAAAATAAATCATTTTGAAAGCATTTTGCAATTAAAATCGAAAAAAAGTTAACACAGAAACAGAATTTTTTTCAAAGGGCACCTCCTAACGAAAGGTTAAATATTTGATTAATATTTAGTTAGGTCAATTAATAAAAAATCCATTCACTCGGATCTTTTCGGGATGCGGCGGACCATTCTCAAGTCATCAATCTCGCCATCCATCTTCATCTTTTTTATTTCCAACGATTTATAGCCCTTCTTGCGCATAGCCTTTTCAATCCATGGTTCAACGGGGCACTTGTCCTCCCAAAGCCCCAACCCGGCGTTACGGGCGGAGAGCTGCAGGGAATCCATCGTCGGATCATTGTCATAATGGGTATAGTGCCACGCATAGCCGGCTCGCACCATCTCATGGCTCACCTCCCGTCCGTCCGACAGATAGGTATACACCAGGAGGCGATCGTACGAATCCATGTCCAGAATGTCAACAGTGACCTGCTTCTTCCATATCAGGGAGTCTAAGTAGTGCCTGCTCTTCCGGCTGAAATCCTGCCCGGACTCCGGAGCATCGATAGCATACATGCGAACTCGCCTCGGTTGTTGCTCGCCCTCCAGAAGTATCTCGTAGGTGTCTCCGTCACATACCTTGACCACCTTGCCCGCACGACGACCCTTCAGTTCCGTCGACACGGTCAAACTGTCTTGCCCCTCTCCCTGCGTTTGCCCAGACTCTTTCGAGCCCGGCGTACAAGCGAAGATGGACAGAGCCATCGTTAAGCATACAAAGTATTTGCTGACACGCTTCATTTTAGACCTTAGAATTCTTAATTCTTAACTCTTAATTCTTAATTGTCATCGCTGACCCGTCCGCATTCAACTCCCCCAGCACCACTTCCGTCACGCAATTCACCAAAGCCTTATCGTAAGGGCGCTCCACCACCAGATAGTTCTCCGAGAACCCATGCATCAGGCCAGCCGTACGTTTCTCCTCCCACAAGACATGGGCGGTCTTGCCCACCTGCGAGCGGTAGAAGGCGAGCCGTTTCTCCTCAGAGAGCACATGGAGCAGTTCGCTGCGGCGCTTCTTCTCTTCGGGGCGTACCCTACCCTCGATCTTCAGCGCCTGCGTGTTCGGGCGTTCCGAGTAGGAGAAGACGTGCAGTTGGGTGACGTCCAACGATTGCAGGAACTCGTACGAGGAGTTAAAGTACTCCTCCGTCTCGCCGTTGGTTCCGACGATCACGTCCACCCCGATGAATGCGTCCGGCATCAAGGCCTTCACCTTCCGGATCTTATCCGCGAAGAGGCTACGCTCGTAGTGGCGCTTCATGAGGCGCAGCACCTCGTCGCACCCAGACTGCAAAGGAATGTGGAAATGAGGCAGGAAACGTTTGGAGCGGGCCGTGAACTCGATGATTTCGTCCGTCAGGAGGTCCGGCTCGATGGAGGAGATGCGGTAACGCTCGACGCCCTCCACACCGTCCAAGGCACGGATCAGGTCGAGGAAAGTCTCGCCCGTCGTCTTGCCGAAGTCACCGATGTTTACGCCCGAGATCACAATCTCCTTGGCCCCCTCACGGGCCGCCGCCTCCGCTTGTGCGATCGTCTCCGCAATGCTTCCGTTACGGCTCTTGCCACGGGCGATAGGCACCGTGCAATAGGAGCAGAAATTGTCGCAGCCGTCCTGCACCTTCAGCCAATAGCGGGTGCGGTCTCCCCTCGTGCAGGAGGGAGAGAAGGTGGTGATTTCGCTCCGTTTCGTATGGCAGACCTGAGCTTCCTCCTTCTTTTCCAGACTATCGAGATGGCGGATAATATCAAACTTATCCTGTGCGCCAAGCACGAGGTCCACCCCTTCGATCTTGGCGACCGCCTCGGGCTGCAACTGCGCGTAACAACCCGTCACGATGATGTAGGCCCCTGGATGTTTCGTGATCATCTGCTTGATCGCCTGACGATCCTTGCGGTCCGCCACCTCAGTGACGGAACAGGTGTTGATGACGCACACATCCGCCACCTCATCCCTGCCTGCCTTGCGGAAACCATGCTCAAGCAACATCTTGCCGATCGTGGTCGTCTCCGCAAAATTCAATTTGCAGCCAAGCGTGTGGAAAGCCACCTTTTTATCCTTGAATATTGATTCGTCTATCATGCTAATCAACTAAAAATAAGTTTGATACCCCATAAAAACAAAGAAGGATGTCATCCCGACATCCCATCTCTTAAAACCTTAAATCTAATACCATGAAAAACACAGTGCAAATGTACTGCCATTTTTTATGTTGTGCAACATAATTATAAAATATTTTTCAACTTTAACTTTCTTTAAAAGAAAGAGGCCATCTTGAAAAAAATTTTAACACAACATGTCAATTCTTAAGGTTTCTAATCCTCTGAATAAGAGTAGGATGCGAATAATGGAAGAAGACATACGCCTTATGTGGATTAAGGTTGCTGAGCGTGCTGACGGAGAGCTTCTTCAACGCTTCGCCCAATTCCTCGCCCAGACCGTTCTCCTTGGCGAAACTGTCCGCCTGGAATTCATTCCTCCTGGATATAACGTTCAGTCCCACGCCCAACAAAGTGGAGATGGGTGTATAAAGAATGCCGAACACGATCACACCGAGATGGAAGGATG
This sequence comes from Bacteroidales bacterium UBA1181, assembly GCA_002310215.1. GTDB lineage: Bacteria > Bacteroidota > Bacteroidia > Bacteroidales > Paludibacteraceae > UBA1181. The sequence continues at coordinate 178,869 of DBYR01000014.1, read as the reverse complement.
GGTATTGGCTACCCAACGCCTCCGCCAGATGCACATTGCCCGTCTCCGGAGTACCTAACGCCAAAGAGAGGAGGAAGAGCATGAAACCGGTGTTGAGGATCGATATCAGCAACATCAGCAGGGTATGTTTATGCTTGTAATGGCCTATCTCGTGCGCCAAGACCGCCACGATCTCCTCTGTGGTGAGCGTGTTCATCAACGTGTCGTAGAGCACGATGCGCTTCTTCGAGCCCAAGCCCGTGAAGTAGGCGTTCGCTTTGGTCGAGCGCTTCGAACCGTCGATCACATAGAGGTCATCCAACCCGAAATCCACCTTTTTGCAGAATTCTTGGATGGCAGTACGCAGCTCGCCCTCCTCCAGAGGTGTCTGCTTGTTGAACAGCGGCACGATCAGGTTGGAGTAGAACATCAGCATGAAGATGGAGATGCCGGACATCACCGCCCAAGCGATCAGCCAAAAGTAGGTGCCCGTCTCGTTGTAGATGAGCATGAGCAACGCTAGGATACCGCCACCGAGCAACACGGTGAGCAACCAGCCCTTCACCGTATCCGCGGCGAAAAGGGCAGGCGTCATCTTATTGAAACCGAAACGCTCCTCGATCTTGAAGGTATGGTAAATACCGAAAGGGATGTTCAGCACTTCGTTGGCGAAATAGAGGATGCCGAAGAAGATCAGCGCGATCACGATGGAGTTCTCCGAAAAGCCCCGCGCGATGTTGTCCACGAAGGCGAAACCGAAGAGGAAGAACATCAGCATCATGACGACGAAGGAGAAGAGTCCGGAGACCATGCCGAACTTCTTATTGGCCAGGAAATATTGTTGCTGCTTCTTGTACGCCTCAGCGTCGTAAAGGTCTTTCACCTCGTCAGGAAGCGCCTCACTCACCTGGCTATTGTTCAGGTAATCCAGGTACCACTCCAAGGCGAAGTCGAGCACCAGGATAGCGATGATAATCCAAAATAATGTCGTGTACATGGTATAAGGGAAGAAAATTTATTCTACATAGAGCACCAGTCCCTTGAGGTATTCCCCTTCAGGATGGTAAATATTTATCGGGTGGTCCGCCGGTTGCGTCAGCTGGTGCAGGATGCGGACGTTGCGCCCGCTAATGGCCGCCGCACTGAAGACGGCGAGGCGGAACTGTTCCTTGTTCACCGCCTGCGAGCAGGAGAAGGTGAAGAGCACCCCACCCTTTTTGATCTTTTCGAACGCCTTCGCATTGAGCTTCTTATAGCCCTGGAGCGCATTGCGCAACACCTCCCTGTGCTTGGCGAAGGCAGGCGGATCCAAGACGATCAGGTCATACTTGTCCTTCTCCATGTCATCCAGGAACTTGAAGGCGTCTGTGGCGAAAGCCTCGTGACGGGGATCCCCCGGGAAATTCAGTTCGACGTTCTTGTTCGTCAGGTCGATCGCCTTGGCGGAACTGTCCACGGAGTGCACCAGACGGGCGCCCCCACGCATCGCGTAGAACGAGAAGCCGCCCGTATAGCAGAACATGTTCAGCACGTTGCGGTCCTTCGCATATTTCTCCAACAGAGAGCGGTTCTCACGCTGGTCCACGAAGAAGCCCGTCTTCTGTCCGCGCAGCCAGTCCACATGAAACTTGAGGCCATACTCCATGGCGAGGCATTGGTCGTCGCATTCCCCGATGAGGTAACCATTCTCGGAATCGACGTTCGCCTTGAACGGCAGGGTGGTTTCAGACTTGTAATAGACGTTCTCCACACGACCCTCCATCACCTTGACGATGGCCTGGGCCAGCTCCATCCGCACCGTATGCATACCGACGGAATGCGCCTGAAGCACAGCGGTCGGACCATAGACGTCCACCACGAGACCCGGCAGGCAGTCACCCTCACCATGCACCAAACGATAGGTGTTGTTGAAAGTGTTGTCGACCAATCCCAAGCGTTTCCTGAGCAGGAATGCCTCAGCGATACGTTTTTCCCAGAACGCCTGGTCGGGGTGTTCCCCTTCGAAGGAGAGGACACGCACAGCGATGGAGCCCACCTGGTAGTGACCAGTGGCGAGATACTCGTTACCGGAGCTATAGACGTCCACCACATCCCCCTCTTTCGGGTTGCCCACGACGCGTTGGATGGCGCCCGAGAAGACCCAAGGGTGGAAACGGAGAAGGGAATCCTCCTTCTTTGGCTTAAGAAATATTTTTGCGAAATCCATCTATCAAGAATTATTGGCGGCATCAAAACCCGCCCTGTTTTACTGTTTTGTCACACGGCGGATGCTCAGGACCCACCTTTATGCAAAGGTAAGAAAAAAAGCGAAACGAGAAGTCATCCGCGAGGGAGTTCCTCACTTGTTATTGAACTGATTCATGGTATTTTGCAAGCCAGCGAGGCAAAAGCTCTTGATGATCTCGCCCGCGATGGCGATGCGTTCCTCCAGACGAGGCTTCTGTTCATCCGTCCATTCGCCCAGCACATATTCGATCTGCATGCCCTTCGGGAAATCGTTTCCGATGCCGAAGCGTAGCCTTGAATAGGCGTTCGTGCCGATCATGGCCTCGATGCTTTTCAGTCCGTTATGGCCGCCCGCGCTACCATTCCCCTTCAAGCGCAGGGCGCCGAAAGGAAGGGAGAGGTCATCCACGATGATGAGCAGATGGTCCACGTCGATCTTCTCCTTGTCCAGCCAATAGCGGACAGCCCTACCGCTCTCGTTCATGTAGGTATTAGGCTTGAGGAGGAAGAGTTCGGCGTTCTTGACGCGGCATGAGGCGGTCGCACCGTAGCGGTTGCCCGGGTCAAAAACAATATTGGACGCTTTAGCGAAAGCGTCCAATACCTTAAATCCTATGTTATGGCGGGTTTCGGCGTATTCCTCGCCGATGTTACCCAGACCAACAACCAGATACTTCATAAGATCGATTAACCGTTATTCCTAGAAGAACGTGTAGCCTTAACAGCAACGACAACGTTCACCTTACCGCTAAGGATAGTCAAGTTATCGAATGAAAGATCACGTACCTGGATAGTCTTGCCAAGACCCAAGTTCTCAACGTTAACAGTCAAGAATTCAGGGATATTGTTGTAGAGGCCAGACACCTTCAAAGAACGCATCTCTTGGCTCAACTTACCACCGAGGCGAACACCTTCAGCCAAACCTTGAACCTTAACAGGGACGTTCATCACGATTGGCTTGTCATCAACAACCTGCAAGAAGTCGATGTGCAAAATCTTGTCGCTTACTGGGTGGAATTGGATCTCCTTCAAGATAGCCTTGCAATACTTTCCATCGAGGTCCAAGTCTATGATAAAGATATCAGGAGAGTAGATCAACTTACGAACATCCTCTACCTTCACTTGGAAATTCTTGTTCTCGCCAGCGCCGTAGATAACGCATGGGATCATACCTGTAGCACGAAGTGCCTTTACCTCTTTCTTACCAACTGCAGTTCTGTTGGTACCTTTCAACTCAAAAGTTTTCATTTTGTGTTACTCAAAATTAAGTTATACATTCATTCGTAATGGCTTAATTCCCCATCACACTCCTCGGATTGCACGAATCCTAAAAAGCACCGCGAATTTACAACATTTTTTTCTACGGGCAAAGGGGGAAACGCATTTTTTACGTCTCGAGAGACAAAAGTGGTAAATAGGCCAATCATGACGAGGCGAAGCCCTTTTATTTAAACAACTCGGAATGGCTACCGATACGTTCCACATATATGGCGTCAGTATCTATCCAAATTAGAAGAAAATCATTTCCCACATGGCATTCCATGCAATCCTTGTATTTCCCTGTCAGCATATGAGCCCGGTAACGTGCGTCCAAGATTCCCCCAGAGGCCAAGGTGCTAAGTACCACGAATAAATCGTGCATTTTCGCAAGATCATTACGATACTTCTTAAGATCCTTCTTGGCCTTTGTGGAATAACGAACTTCTTTCATTCCGCCTCGTCGATGCTATTGAGAAAATTTTCGAAACTACTCACATTGAGCGTCCCTGCATGTTTGCCGCTTTTGGATTCTTCTATGGCCTGTACAGTCTCATCGTTGGGCGTGTTATACAACGCTTCAATCAAAAGGCTTTCCACATAGTTGTTCAAACTGCGGTTGCATCGCTGTGCTTGTATTTTCAAATCAGCAAGGAGTTTTTCGCTTAGACGAAAAGCGGTCTGCTTTCTGACAATTACGGTTCCCATATCATGCAAATATTATATTTGTTATACAAGAGTTATATATGTGTTATACATAATATTGCAAATATATAACATATTCATATTTTCATCAAACACAATTGATAATTTTTTGATTGATGGAACGGACAAACACTTCCCTACTCTTGCACACTTAAATAATGCGCCATGTTTGGGTCAACTTTTACGGACAGAACCCATAAATCATTGAAATTGAATGATATTACAAATTAATATGGAAGGACAAAAACAGGTGAACCCCCATATCCATACTCCGCAGTTTGCGTTTCTCCGTGCTCTTGAACTGGCTGTCATAGACATTCATCTCCCGGACATACTCCATCAGCGGGAAGCAGAATCCGACGCCTACCCTTCTGATGCGCACACCCAACTCGGGATTGAGGTAGAGACCCTTCAGTTTGTCTTGCCGCTCGAAATCCCTATGGAACCATTTGCCATCCGCTCGCTGATATAATTCGTAACCTTCACTATCGTGGTCTTTGAGACAAATGCCGGCGCCCACCTTCAATCCGACATACGGAGAGACCCTACGGTCGGAAAGGCTTAACCTGGCTTCCGCATAAATAGGCAAAGAGAGATGTGTGTAATCCAAATCGTTAAGCCGTTGCCTCAGTTCTATTCCTCCACCGTAATAGAGGTGTTCATTGCGTTGGAACCCGAAACCAAGCGCAAGTGCGTGGGAGAAGGTAATGTCTCTATCTTCATATACCCAATTCTCGTACAAGGTGGGGCCCAATGTGGCACGATCTATCTTCAGTTTGAATCCATTAGGGAAATATGCGTTCTCGCCTGGCTCTTCGGCAAAGAGATTCATTGCGGAAAAAGCGGATAGGAATATAATCAACAGTTTTCTCATCGTCTTAATTCAACCCATTTGATTAATATGCATATTTAAACACTATTTTCCCGTTTTCGGCATAGTAATTTATTCGGAAAAACCAATCTTCCTGCAAGGTGTTCAGTTCCTCCTGCGGAATACTCATCAACAAATCGGTGATTTCCGACTGGTATGGAGAGTCCACTTGTCGATCATAAAATTCGAGGGACGTAACTTCACCAGTCTCAGTTACATTAAAACCGAAACAGAACCATCGAAACGAAGAATCCGGCTCAGCAACAGTGATATTGCTTTGATTGAGCCTATCCAATATATTCTGGTAAAGAGTGCTCCTTTCCGCTCTTTCATGCAGGTTATCCTCTCCGAACGGGTAATAGGGCATATCTCCATCCGCATATTCGTCGCAGGACGCAAGCAAGCCACTACTAGCTACGCCCGCAAGAGTCAGTCCGGCAAGGGTGATGACTTTGCCCAAGTTCCGTCTCTTGTCGAGCTCCTGCTCCAGATAGCGTACCTCCGCCTCACACTTCGGGCAGGTCCCCTTGCACTCTCCCTTGAAGGTGCACTCGCTCGTCACAAGCGCGATGTCGTTCTCCAAGGCTATTTTCTTTCTGATCTCACGCAAGTACTTGCATTTCTCTTTCCCAAACATAATTCAGATGATTTTAAATTTATGCAAAAATAAACAATTCTTGACAGATTCGGCACTTTTTCGGCGACAAACAGCCGTCCGCCAAGACTTTTGCCTCGACGGACGATCCATTCTTTCACGCCTCACTCTCCCTTGTACGGATGCGCCTTGGCGTACTCGTAGTCCTCTTCGGTGATGACGTAACGGAAATCCGTATGACCTTCCTCTACGAGTGTAGCCTGATAATTGGAAGTGGCAGCCAACATCGCATGTCCACTATTTCCCCAACAACTGTATTTCAACGTATCATCAAAAATCAAATATACCTGGTGATCCGAGAATGGGTTTTCGAGGTTTCTTCCTGTTCCCCCATCTCCGTGAAAAACAACACTGTCTCCAGCACTAATTAAATTTTTCTTTAAATCATTTTCTTTATAAAATGGATGATACTCGATTTCACACTTATGGCTCGTGCCATTTACTATCTTAAAGTTATATTCCCCTGTAATAGAGTTATCCACATCTTCGTCGCACGACACGATAAAGGGCATAGACAAAATCGCCACTGAAATAATTTTTAATTTTCCCATTTTTGTTTATATAATTTTAGAAGTTTATTAATCTGACTATCTGTTACATTAGAGGGACGATTGCTTTTAACGAAATTCTCCACATCTATGTAAGATTTCATAGAAGTAAGTTTACTATCAATCAAAGGCATAGTATAGCCACTCACTTCGTCAAATGGTCTTTCGGCATTATATTTCCCTTGATTATAAGAATCGACCAAATCAATATACAATGAAGAATACCATATTGACCTGCTCACATCTGGCCAAACTTGCTCGTTCTTTAAATCATCCAAATATTCCAACATAGATGCGCTAATTCCAAGTTTTCGATATTCGTCCAACATCAAATACCATTCCACAGCAACCGCCCAACCATCTTTGACGAATTGGCTTGTTTCATCATACCCACTTCTGCTCATACGACAAGCATGGGAAGCATGCGCCAACTCATGCAAAGTGGTTGAAAATACGCTACTTACATCCAGCACATATTCCCCTACAACCTTATTGTCATCTTTTATTTTGCCTTTTTCATAGATTTTAATTGCAGAAAAGATCCAATTCCATGTGCGTACTTTAGCTGAGGATGTAGAACCCAAAGCTGTACCTTCTTTGTCAGGGTCACTTCCCTCTTGATAAGATATTTTCAAACTCTTACTTGGACGTACCAGTCCGCAGCAATCGCCATAGTAATACTTGTGCAATGCGCGATGAATAGCAGAATAATGCAAAGATTTCGGAGTACCCGTATTAATGTTCAAATTCCACTTCCCCTTCTGGTCTGGTCCATGGTAGTAAGCTTGCGTGCCATCATCACGGATATCCCACATGTCCCGCTCCCACTCAATGCTATACTCCACGCTCGTGCGCTTGCTGCTGAACGTCACATCTCCGTTCGCATCCGTGTAGTGGTACGCTTTCAGAAAGGATAAGTATCGGATGCGCACCTTCACGCCCTGCAGCGGAATGTACTTACGCATCCGGTCGTCATACGCCTTGATGGTGGCGGCTGGTGTCCACTTCGAACGCAGGGTGGTCTCACCCACGTTGCCCGTCTGGATCAGCGCCTCGTCCACCACGCTCTTCCACGACAAGCCCGAGCTCTTCCCGGAGCGGAGCTGCGCATCCCCGACAGAGATGTCCTCCCGCTCCAAGTCCTCGTCCAAGATATAAAGCTCGTCAAGCACTTCGTACATGATGCCAAGCCCCTTCAGATCGTAATCAGCCGGCACCACCGTGTACTGCCACGTGATGGCTTCCGCCGGCAATGACGGATCATGGTAGGAATCTCCCTCCGTCAATTCATAGTCCAACGGATATGAATCGAAATCCAACGTGGTGTCCGCCACCAAACGCTCGTACTGCGTCGTGTCCGCCGGCAGAAAACGCACATACAGATGGGTAGGTTCCAAAACGGTCTTACTCCTCAGCCCCGACCGTGCCGACAGCGTATCCACGGAACGTTGCATGTTACGCAACAGGAACGGACTCTCGACCTTGGCCCCAAGGCGAATCTCACTACTTACGGTCTGTTGTTCACTGACCGGCTCGTTCAACACTTCATCTTTCTCACAGGAAGATAACTGGAGGGCGAGTAGCAACCCACTCAAACAAAACAACTTGCGCAAACAAGACCTACTACTCTCTTTGATAGAAAACATAATCGTAAAAATTTATTTATTAAACATTAGATAACCTTATGCATTTTCATGATGAAATATTTAAAAACAAACAACTCTAATCACATATTCACTCGACAAAGATATGACATATTTTAATTAATCAATAATTTTTACCCTAAAATCTTGCAAAATAAATGTACTTTTTACATAATAATAAGATAATGAAACACATAACGGGGGAGAGTATTTCGCTATATGGAACATATGTAGATTTACGATTTGACAATTTACGATTTACGATTTTAGTCCTGACAGACGTAAATAGTAAATAGCAAAATAGTAAATAAAAAAATCTTAACTCTTACCTCTTAACTCTTAACTCATATGTTTTGAGAAGAGAAAAAAATTTCGCAAATTTGCGTGGATTTTTTCCGAAAGGTGTGAAATTCATATTTTAATCTAAAAATAGTAATCATAATGGCAAAAAGTGCATTGCAAATCGCTAGAGCCGCTTACCAACCTAAATTGCCTAAGGCATTCAAAGGTGGCGTAGCGCTCAAAGAAGGTAAAGCAACTGAGTCTGTTGCGAACCAAGCTGAAATCAAAAAATTGTTCCCTAACACGTATGGTATGCCTATCGTTACGTTCGAGGCCGCAGCCACTAAGTTGGCTATGGGCGACTTCAACGTGGGTGTAATCCTTTCCGGTGGTCAAGCCCCTGGCGGTCACAACGTGATCTCAGGTTTGTTCGACGGTATCAAGGCGTTGAACCCTAAGGGTAAATTGTATGGATTCTTGGGTGGTCCTAGCGGTTTGATCGATCACAAATACATCGAGTTGACTGCTGACATCATCGACGACTACCGTAACACGGGTGGTTTCGACATCATCGGTTCAGGCCGTACCAAGTTGGAGGAGGAGTCTCAGTTCGACAGCGGTATCGAGATCTGCAACAAGTTGGGCATCAAGGCATTGGTGATCATCGGTGGTGATGACTCCAACACTAACGCTTGCGTCTTGGCTGAGTACTACTTGGCGAAGAAGGCCGGCATCCAGGTAATCGGTTGCCCTAAGACCATCGACGGTGACTTGAAGAACGACCAAATCGAGACTTCCTTCGGTTTCGACACGGCATGTAAGGTTTACTCTGAGGTGATCGGTAACATCATGCGTGACGCTAACTCCGCTAAGAAATACTGGCACTTCATCAAGTTGATGGGTCGTTCAGCTTCCCACATCGCTTTGGAGTGCGGTTTGCAGACTCAACCAAACATCTGCATCGTTTCTGAGGAGGTAGAGGCTAAGAAGATGACTTTGGCTCAGATCGTCAACAACATCGCCGACACCGTAGCAGCACGCGCCGCTAAGGGTAACAACTTCGGTGTTGTGTTGATCCCTGAGGGCTTGATCGAGTTCATCCCTGAGATGAAGGTCTTGATCAAGGAGTTGAACGATTTGTTGGCTACTGAATCAGACGTCAAGACTGCTGTTTCTAAGCTTTCTGCTAACAGCAAGTCCGTATACGAGAGCCTTCCAGAGGCCATCGCTAAGCAATTGACTTTGGAGCGTGACCCTCACGGTAACGTTCAGGTTTCTTTGATCGAAACGGAGAAATTGCTCATCGAGATGGTTAAGACCCGTTTGGCTGCCATGAAGGCTGAGGGCAAGTATGTAGGCAAGTTCTCAGGTCTCGGCCACTTCTTCGGATACGAGGGTCGTTGCGCCGCTCCTTCTAACTTCGACGCTGACTACTGCTACTCTTTGGGTTACAACGCGGCTAACTTGATCGCCTCTGGCAAGTCTGGTTACATGTCATTGATCAAGAACACCACGAAGCCAGCTGACCAATGGATCGCTGCCGGTGTGCCTATCACGATGATGATGAACATGGAGCAACGTAACGGTAAGCAAAAACCAGTTATCCGCAAGGCATTGGTTGAGTTGGACGGCGCTCCGTTCAAGGCTTTGGCCGCTAACCGCGAGAAATGGGCAATCGAGACTTCTTACGTTTACCCAGGCCCAATCCAATACTTCGGTCCTTCTGAGGTATGCGACCAACCTACTAAGACGTTGGCTTTGGAGCAAGCTTAATCGAACTATATTATACGAAAAAACGGGTGCGTGTGTACGTACCCGTTTTTTTATACCTCCAGATTCGTGGCGATGATACGCTTGATTGAGAAGTCGAAGAACACCGGTCTGTCGTTCTGCCTCTTTCTCTCGCAGTCGAGGAGAAGGGCGTCCAGCTCGTGGAAATCGAAGACGTCGCGCAGCATCTCCACGTCGTCCTTCACCACCCGCGTGATGCCGTTGGACAGCACCTCAACGTCGAGATACCACGTGTTGGCGTAGTCGTGGAAATGGATGGTCTTCACCGGCCTCAACGCGTCCAAGTATCCTAACCAACCATACTGCCCGGCTATCTCATCATCATCCTTGTGAAGCTCATAGAAATCGGTGATCTTCCGGTCATACAATCTACTGATATAATGGTCGGTGCAATCCCTCAGTTCCACGTTTTTCTTGCCTTGCAGGATCCGCAGGGCGAACTCCTTCCTCATTATCAGGTCAAGGCACTCTATCGGCTCGGGCATCGGTGCGCCATGTGCGTCACACCACGCTTTCCTGCGCCCGTAAATCTCCTTCTTGTTCTCTTCGATGTCTGCAATTACTAATTCGTCAATCATAATCGTAAGTATTAATAACTCTGCGAAATCGCATTGTCCCCGCCCCTGCATCGAAGCAAGGCTTAGAACCTTCGCGGGGTGCGCATAGGATGGCTATGCGCAAGGGGCAAACACTACCCTACCTATTGCTGATGGCCTCTAACCTCCTCGAACATCGCACGCATTGTGGGATTATCCTTGGTCAACTTCTTGATGGAGAGGTCATCCGCTTTATCATTTGCCAGACGAAGATTGTTTTCCGAACCGACCAAAGCATCTTTGATCTTCTGTAGATGTACAATGGATTTATCAATCTCATCGATGGCCGCCTTGAACTTTTCAGTGGCTAGGCGATAATTCCGCCCAAATTTCTCCTTAAAATCAAGCAGTTGATCCTCGAAGTGACTAACATCAATATGCTGACTGCGGACGATTTCAAGCTCCTTCCTGTATTCCACCGTCTTTTTCGCCGCATTGGACAAGAGCGTGATTATGGCTTTGAAAAACTGTGGTCTGATGACATACATTTTGGGATAACGGTACGACACATCCACGATGCCCCCGTTATACAACTCGCTATCGGGTTCCAACATCGACACCAACACAGCATATTCGCACCCTTTAGCGGTTCTATCAGCATCCAGTTTCTTGAAGAAATCCTCGTTCTTATGCTTTGAGTTGGTACTATCCATCTCATTCTTCATCTCGAACATAATAGAGATATATTCAGTACCACCATCATAATCCCGGAAGATGAAATCTCCTTTCGATCCGTCAGAAGCATCATTGTCTTTCTCGAAATAGGCATTCGGGAACAATGGCCTCAACTCCCCATTGAACAAGGTGCTACAATGTATTTCGAGCGACTCACCCACCATCTTCGTCGACATACGGGTCTTCATGTCTTTGTAGTAATCGATTTGCTCCTGCGCATGCTTCAACTCCAATTCAAACTGTTTCCTAATCGTAACCTCTTGATTAGCTGCCTTCTGCTCGTTCAACTTCGCATCGGCTTTCAGTCTGATGATCTCCTCGCTCATGCGCTGGATGTCGGCTTGCGACTTGCGCTGCTCCTCCACAAGGGCGAACTTGAGCTTTTGTTCACTTTCGCTTACAGTCGACCGTAACCTAAGAATCTCCTTCTCCCTTTCACTCAGTTCGTTCTTAAAATGTTTCTCCACGTTGGCTGCAATCAACTGCTCCTCCGCCTTATGACGTTCGTGCATTTCCGCAACACGCTGCTCCAACTCCTCGTGGAATTCAGCATCTTTCACTTGGCTTACGATGGATGCATATACATCTTCATCGATAGTAAACGCTTTTTTGCAATTTGGACAAATTAACTCTTTCATAATCCTTCCCATTTAAAATTAAACATATTTTTTATATCACTGAGACAAAGGTAGAAACCACCTATGCAGGCATTCTGCATAGACAAATAAATTTTATAAAAAAAAGCGGAATTTTTCATTCCGCCTTCATGGTATAGAGTCATTCAGTCTATTTTATAGTCTATATGACAGCAAGTTAGATCCGTCAATCATTCGTTCCATAAGGAGGCTGGGAATTTGCCGCGATACTGTTCGTGGAATAAACTTCACGATCGGTAACCTGATAGTTCAGCTGATTCTCCGAAGGCAAATCATCCAAATCATACCCAGCCATCTCTAAATCGGTGACGTTCGTGCCAGTCACAAACAGATACATGTCTATTACAATAAGCAAAGCAGCATCTACTTCCTGCTCCGTCATGTTCATACTTGCATGCGATTCATCGTTTCGCAGTTGCCGAAGCACAATCAGCCTCTGTGAAAATTCCTGATAAGCAGGCATCGGATTGTTTTTCAATCCACGTAACGAAGGGAATGCGAAGACTGCGTTTGACAGTGTCGCGCCTTGGCCCACTTCCCTCGCAGGCAGTTCCTCTTTATGAATAAGATAATAGAGTTTCTTGAGATACACTTCATATCTCATCAAAAGCATGTCGAGGTGCATTCGTTTGTCCGACAGACTAAGATCTTCGGCCATACAGACCCTGTTTAATGATTCCTTTACCACACTATCCATTCCATCAAGGCTCGGCAAAGATGGTGTATTCAACACCATAAAGAAGGCCCTAACAGTCTCGTTAAAACTGCGCAAATGACGTGACAATTCCTTGAAACGCTCGGCGAACGTCTCAAGTATTTTCTGCTGTAGTTTCGATTCATCATATTCTGGACGTATTTTCCTACGTACCATCTCCACCAGGTCTTCCATTGAGAATGACGCCTGTATAGGTTCCTGATCCGTGGTGTCGTAATCAAAGTCAGAGTCACCGTTCTCAACATTGCGCAAGTCTGCCATGAAGATAGAGAACAATTGCTCCGCATTTTCATCAAGCATCTGAATGAAACGCTCTACCTGTGCGAAATCGGTGCGTTTTTTCAGTCCACGGCGATACTTCCTTTGTGCAACCTTGTATTTTTCCAGTTTTTCCTCTTCTGTGTAGTTTTCGTCCTTAGCAAAGGCATAAAAATCGCTATCACCTTTGATATACTCAAACATCAAACCGATTTCCCGCAACCAGATTTGGGCTTGTTTTGCCGTCAGTTCTTCTTTCTCATGCAGTCTTTGCAGGATGGCCAACACCTGGTCCATGCTCTTACCTTTTGGTGGCTGAGAACTAGAACCTCCACGAGAACCTCCATGCCCACCACGGCCGTTGCCTTCCTCTTCACCGTCCACAAGGGTAATACCTGGCTTCTCATCACTGTCTATCACCTCATACTCATAAGGATCGTCCACAAGCACTTGGTTCACGCCAGAATAGATGTTGCAATATACCTGCCAGAACGACAGAAACACTTCGTCATAGTACTTCCTGTCTATCACGAAGACGCCATCCAACAAACGGATGACGGAGATGAAATGACCAATCAAATGGCGAAGTTCCCGCGCCGGATTCGAGACCGGATGGTAGTCGGCATCGGTTGGCTTCAGATTATTTTCTTCATTATACTTCTTAGCCAAATCCTCTTGATAAAAGCATTGTTCTATCCACTGACGGAATCCATCTTCCATTTCCAATACGAAATGTGTGTCTTCCTTTTCATGCTGATAGCGTGAGAACCATTGCACATAAGAATCACTGGTCTGCAGCAACCTATAAGTGCGGGCCACACTCTTGGCCTCAAATTCCGGATTGAAATCGGAGATAGCCATATCGCAAAACTTTTTAAAAGCCTGCCCGATGTTTCTCACATTCACATTACGCCAAGAGCAATCAACAATATGGCAATCGTCCTTGTACTTGCAGGTACGATTCACACGGCTGATGGTCTGTATGGCATTGATGTCGCTGATTTCCTTGTCGAGGAAAAGCGTATGCAACTTAGGCTCGTCAAATCCTGTCTGCAACTTATCCACCACGATAATCAAGCCGTTCTTCGCCTGGCGGAAGTTCTGGATCACCTTCTCTTCGCTCAAGCCCCCATTCAGCGTAGCACATGACTCGTTCTTTTGGTCATCGCTATAGATGATGGCGATAGGCGCGTCCTTGTATTTTTCAAACGCTGGTTCCTGACATTTCTGATTATACAGTGTACGTATGATATTGAAATATTTGATGGCATTAGGAATACTTCTCACCGCCAACATTGCCTTTCCTTCTCCGCGAATCTTCTTATAGACAAGACTCACAAGACGATGCACGATGAATTCTGCTATCTTGCGCATTCGGGGCTCGAATGAATACACTTTATTCTTCCGAAGGACAATATCTATGTCTTCTTCATCGCTGTCCTGTAACTCTTCCGGCAACTGGAAATCAACCGGCACGGCGTATGGTATGATAGCCTTTGTGGGGTCAAGGATATAACCATCCTCAATCGCTTCACGCATGGAATAGCAGTCGAAAGGTATCCACATCGGTTTCGTCAAGGCGCTACGGAACTCTCCGAATTTCGCCAGTGTTTCCTCGCTTGGAGTCGCAGTGAAACCTATCAGCAGATTCTTCTTCACCACTGTCTGGCCCTCCACGTTGAATGTTTCCTGCAATTGGGCAAAAAGGTCTATCATTTCCCTGTTGTTATCGCCCGAATTACTACGGTGAATCTCGTCAATAAGGAAAGCCACACGCATCTTATCCAGCTTCTTGCCTGCGGCCGACAGGGCGTCCTGCAGATCCAGGAATTTCTGGATATTCACTACGATGATTCGCAGTTTGCCGTCCAAAGCACTAATGAACGTATCTCGGTCTGTTGCCTCCACGAACATAGACTTATCAATGTTCATGTTCATCATCATGGTGTCCAACTGGTCGCGCAGCTGCAAGCGGTCAACGACAATCATCACCTTATCGTAGGCATACGCGCCATCATAACGATAGTCTTTCAGTTGCAAAGCCGTCCACCCGATAATATTGCTCTTACCGAATCCCGCGGCATATTGCAGCAAGAGGGAATAGACGAACTTATTGTTGAAATAGCGCTCCCGCAACAGAATGATTTCCTCTATCTTTTGAGGGGTTATCCCTTGTGTCTGCAAATAAGTACGGAGTTTGTTGATATAGTAGCCAGGCTCTTTCTCATGGTCCAGCATCTCCGTGATGCGGCCCATGATCTTATCGCACCCGAACTTCTGTTTGGGACGTGGTGCTATCAGGCGGCCTGTATTGGAGGTGCGTTCTTTCTCGCCCTCCTTCTTTACATATTTGTATTCTATGAAGTTGTAGTAGAGGATCTCTTTCTCTATCATCCTCTTATCGTACAGTGCCCGCATCACCTCCTCAAAGCGTTGCTTCTCTGTTTGGGCCGAAACAGTAACAGGATATACCTTAAATGTCTCCAATACGGCAGAGCTAAGTTCGTCCACAGTCTTTGCCGGTTCGTTGGAGAATCCCTGATGTGCCCCGTCGAAGGACTGTCCGATGCCTCGCAACACGTAAGTCTCATTGCAGTCGCTGGCCGTCAGGTGTATGGCTTTCTCGAAGATGGCCATCACCTCCTTGCGGTGTTTCATCGACTTTGCGTCACGCTTCTCCTGCTCTGTCAAAGCCTTTACGGTGGCAAGATAGTCTTTCGCCACCTTCATCCGTCCGTTCGTCTTTGCCGTCTGCCCTTTCGTGGAAGACTTCAGCTCCATGTAGCCAATGTAGATGCCATTGACGAAGAACATGATGTCAGGGCGGATAGTATAGAGTTTCGTATCACCCACTTTGAGCGTATGACTCGACTCCTCCACCGCACAGAAGATGTTTTGTTTGAACTCTTCGTCTCCTTTCAGTTCCGTTCCCGAGACATAGAAGAGCCACACCTTTTCGCCTTCGAAGGAGATGGACTTGTGCGTATTGATGTAGGTGGCCACATTCTGAGCATCCAAAAGAGACTCTTTCACCTTGTCCTTCAAAGCTGTTTGTAGAGCCTGCTCGTCATTGTCGAACTTCCTCAACAGACGTGTCCATGTGTCGGGCTGGCTGTTCTTAACAAACTCACCCAAAACGGACGGGATGAACAAATCGTTGCTGACGACGATATTGCTCACGCTGCGATACCCAAGGCCGCCTTGTTCTTCCAGGCGGCAAAGGAATTCCATCACATACTCATGCTGTATCTTCAGTTCGTTCATACGCGGATATTTTTATTTACTGATTTCGTTATAGAGTGCTACCCCCTTTACTGTCAGGAGATACCTTTGGCGGGGATGACGAGGGGATTTAGGATACAATAGCCGAACATAACCCTCAGCTATAGCAGGATTAAGATAAAGATTCAAGAAGTTGTCACGCCCCTTTAGTTCCACACCATTCATCATCTCTTTAACTGACCATTCTTGCTCACCAATCACTTGCACAAGTTTTACGATATTGGAGTTTTCCGTATGCAGCTTGTCCTGTACTTGTCCTGTACTTGTCCTGTGCTCATCCCGAGCTTGTCCTGAGCTTGTCGGGGTACTTGTCGGGTCTGCCAGATTGGGTTGCACCCTCCATGCTGCTGTTGGATTGATATGCAAGTAGCGGTTTCGCAGATCCCATTGCTCACCGAGCAACAGGTTTCTGAAGAAGCGTTCCAAATAAACAAGTGTATAGTCTATTCCTTTTGATACATTGCGGTAGTTAGCACGTACCAGCGCATTGCGGAAATACCAGGAATGGCGGGCAAACTGGTCGTTATCGACATCAAATCCCAAAGAACGCAGGTATTGGATAGTGAACACGGCAGTAGTGCGTGTATTGCCCTCTCCAAAGGCATGTATCTGCCACAAGCCAGAGACGAAACGCGTCAAATGACTTATCATTTCGTCACGACTCTTCCCTTTATAGCTGTATGCACGTTCCTGTTCAAGGTCGTAGTCAAGGGCACGACGCAGGTCTTCCCAGTTCAGATAGAGCACGGTGTCACCTTCCAGCACCCATTCTTTCTTGGTGATGTCGTAGGTGCGAAGTTCTCCTGCATGTTTCATCACCCCTTCAAACACGCGACGATGAACAGACTGGTAGCCACCCGTGCTGAAGTCGAAAGTCGGACTTGAAAGCACCTTTACGATATTACTTGACACGCGGTCAGCTTCTTCCTTGTCGTCATCATTGGCATCGTGCGCAGTTTTGGTAATGTAATACTGATTAACCAGTTCGCGAGCCTCATCGATGGTGATATCACCCTCGATATGGCGTCTGGCCGTGTCTTGAAGATAGTTCGAGACCTTCAGACCATCTACTGCTTGAAGCCCGATAGCCGTCTGCCAATAACCGGTTTTCACTTGCCGCGCCGGCTCGCCTTGACGTATATACTCGTCGAAATTGATATATGGTTCTTTCTCGTTCATACGCGGATGTTTTTAGACGGTGCGTTGGCCTGTTATCACTTCGTTGATCAGCGACCGCTTCAGACGCTTCAACGCATCTATCTGCTTGTCGATGTTGGCAAGGGCGGCGTCTATCTTGGCGCATTTTCCATCAAGATAGGTAGCAATAGCTTGCTGCTCAGAAAGAGGGGGAAGAGAAAATAGAAAACTTTGAAATTGGGAAATTGTTAGTTGATTTATGGTTGTAGTAGCAAAAAGGCCTCTATACATCTCCACTAACTGTGACAACTGAAAATGAATAAAAGACGCATTTTGTGAGGTTTGGAATCTCAACATAAAAGAACCATATGACGCATTTATATCATCTTTTATAATAGTACTTTTACCAACAAGTTCCAGACTTCCGTTCGTTCCACATATGATAATATCGTTTTTCTTTAACAACTTACTTCTTGGAATTAACTCACTAGAAACATAAACATTATCATAATAAGATAATTGTCCATTTTGAATATTTGATGCTCTCATTATCAAAACACCATCATTTTCTTCTCTTAAATCATCTGGAGTAAAAGACACACCATGGGTAATTTTACCAATATCCTTACCTCGTTTCACCTCCCAATGTTCTGGAATCATCCCAATCCATTCCACGCCAGAGTCTTTCAGCTTCACGTGTTCATCGAGGCCTCGTGTGACGACACGGTTAATGACCGCTTTCTTCAGACGCGTATAGGCATCCTTCTTCTTTTCCAACAGATCAATCTGCGTGTCAATGGCGGATGTCTTTTCGTCCAAATAATCGACTATTTTTTGCTGGGCGGAAAGAGAAGGAATACGAAATATCATATTGGCAATAAGTCCTTGGCTAACATTAGGTTGTGTTCCACCGAAGCTTTTGCTTATAAGAGCATCTTTGCTGTTAATGAACAAATAGAACAAAAAGTAAGGAAGAACTATTTTTGTATTAGGGACGATTGCACAACAAGCTTGATTGACTGTTGCTTTTACTTTTAGCATACCCACTTTCCCTATTGAAGCTCCGTACATTGCAACCAATACTGTATCTGGCATATAAAAACGCAGGGCAGATGATTCAATAACGGCTAACTCGGAAATCATTTGCTTACCTCCATAGATATCACTATCGTTGAAGTCGCCAGAGTTAATCCAATGGTAGTCCTCACTATCATAATATCTTTCCACTTTGCTTGAGGGCGTAGTTCCGCTGCCCATTTGCCTAGCAATGTCCTTAACTCTATATTCCTTCCACCCAATCATACTCCAATTCCTTTCATCCCTTTGTCCAGATCTTCCAGTTCCTTCAGAATATCCTCTACACTTTCCAACTTTTCTGGCACGTAGAACTCTTTGTTGAAATTCAGCTCCACACCAACGACGTTCTTGCCCAAAGTGTAGGGCTTGAAAACGTACTTCTTCATGAACGCATTGACCTCACGCTCGTTCTCATGCTCATCGAAGTGGTGAGGGATGATTTCGTAGTCGTTGATATAGGTCGGCTCAATAAAGGTTTCGACAATGGTCGCATCCGTCTTGCGGTCTTTCTTGCTCTTGGTGACAAAGTGGCCACAGCCTACCGCTTCACCGTCGGCTACGCGAATCATGGTGTTGCGTTCCTCGTCAAAGCGGTATTCATCCTCTTTGACCTTCACCTTGCCTTCCTTGCAGATGGTATCTGCCACACTGCGCCCGTCATCATCGAGGTCGGTCAGCGTAAGCGACTGTTTGTTATAGTAGAAGTGCTCGCGGTCGAATATCTTGCAGATGTCGTTGGGAGCGAAGTCTGTCAAAGCCTCTACGATGGTTGTGCGCTGGGCTTTATTCATTTCCCGACGCTTATCACCCTTTGACTTCTTTAACGGTGTCCAAAGTTTGCTTCCGTCAATGAGCGCTACTTTATCCTTGCGCTCAAAAGGTTTCTGCTTATTCATGATCCACAAGTAGGTGTATATCCCCGTGTTAAAGAACTCACTCTGAGGCATCTGAATGATCGCTTCCACCCAGTCGTGGTCGAAGATATACTTGCGGATGTTGCTCTCTCCGCTTCCCGCATCACCACTGAATAGCGTGGAACCATTATGCACCTCCACCGCTACGCCATTGCCATCAAGCTGCCAGAGGATATGCTGCATGAACAGCAGTTGTCCGTCACTCACAGCGGGCAGACCGCCAGGGAACTGCCCTTTCTGGTCGTTCTTGATCTCCTTCTCGTAGCCGCTCCACTTGGTGCCGTATGGTGGATTCGCGACAATCACATCGAACGATTTATCCGCAAAGGGTACCGTTGTGAGTGTATTGCCGTAGCTGATATTGGAATGGCCACGGAAACGGCTCTCGATGGCGGCCAAAGCATAGAGCGCATCGTTATACTCACTGCCCCATGTATGGATGTTCTTGTAGCCAGCCTGAGTCTGAAGGCGGTCTGCCACACCAAACAACAAGTTAGCCCCACCACAGGTCGGGTCATAGACGTGGATGTTCTGATCCTTGGGTTTCGACACCTTGGTGGCCACGATGTCCGCGATCAGCGAGATGATATCGTCAGGGGTATATTGTTCTCCTGCGGTGGAGGCGCTGATGTCGGCCCACTTGCGCTTGATGTGCTCCTCCAAGGTTGTGATGGCAGAGTTATCGTAGGGCGAAAGATCGATCTTCGACCAAGCCGTGATGACAGACAACAGGATTTTCTTGCTGCGCAGTTCGGCCACATAGTAATCCATATTCAGATACTTCTTCTCATCCTTTCCACGCTCAATGCCCAACAACTTCTTCAGCACATCGTCAAAGGCCTTCAGGTAACTGTCGAAGTCCTGTTCGAAGGTGGTGTCATTACAGCAGATGCTGCTCAGCGTCTTGCCCTCCATCACGATATACTCATTGTAACCGCAATCCATATCGATGAAGGCCTCCTTGAAATCCTCCGGGTCATCCTCCACAGTCAGTCCCTCCTCTTCCTCCACACGCTTTATAGCGTTCAGCATACGCCCTTCAAGCATCATCAGCGCGAAGAACGGCATCATATAAGCGGGGAAGTCGCTCTGCTTCACACTTGCCGCCAACAGCAAGTCTGCTATCGCCCAAATATCGCTCTCGTAGTGCATGATGTCACGAGGCTGGGGCTGTATGTTCTGAGTGTCTGTCATATTACGTTCAATTATCAATTTCCGCCACAAAGTTACAAACATTATGTGCGAACTATCTGCATAGAATATTTTTTATATGTTTCCTCAAATTTATTTCCGATCTGTGCTCTGAAAGTCTCGGGAGCGAGCACTTCCACATCCGGTCCGAAGGAGAAGATCTGCTGTTCCAGCTCGCGGGTGGGTTTCACCTCAAGGGAGATGGTATGCTCCTCCTCGCTGAGCACCTTCTGGGAAGGATGGATGGGTTTGGAGGTGACGTACGGGAAGCGGGCCTCCGAGAAACGCAGGACGACGGTCTCCTTCTCCACCTCGTCGCCCGGGACGGAAACGCCAACGATATCATCGAAGAAGTGGGAGAAGTCGATTTCAGTATTAGGGCGGAAGAGCACATCAGCCTTCGCGATCCGCAGCACCCTGTCCAAGGCCCTATTCACAAGTCCGCCGAACGCCTCGTCGTGGCCGAAGAGGAACCAGCGATTATTGTACTGCCTCACATGGTAGGGATGGAGGGTTGACGTCACCTCACTCCCCATATACGTCTTATAGCAGATGTCGAGGGGCGTGTGGTTGATGGCCGCGTCTATCACCTGGGAAAGGTATTCCAAGCCCTTCAGCCGCTCATTCTGCTCAAAGGCCACCACATTCTCCTGGTTGGACTTGATGCCGAAACGGTATTCGAGGTTGGAGATCACCTCCTCCAACCAGGCGTTGCCGGGGGTCCCCCTATAATGGCCCAACATATCAATCGTGGAGCGCAGTTTCTGCACCTCCTCCACGCTCAACTCATTCTTGAAGATGGAGCAATCCGGCTCGGAGTAACGATAATAGCACTTTTTCCCCTCCAAAGGGAAAGGGTCCAGATAGAGACCGTCCGGAAGCATCTTACGGATGGCGCTGATGTCGTCACGCAACTGCCGCATCTTGATCGTGGAATCCTCCCCACAAAGATCCCTCAGACGATTGTTCACGATCTCCAGCAACTCGTCGATATCGTATTTACGGCGGAAATCGCTGAAGCATCGGTCCAACACCTGATACCTGAATTGAGCATTCTTGTTTACGGGCATATCATCGTCGTTTTAGTTCCGTCACACATTCTTACACTATGGCACATCTCATGATGTTGTCCCAAAGATAATAATAAAAGCGATATGAAACGTAATAACGGGCAAGCAGATGCCCATAAAAAGCGAGAGAGGAGACACCCGTAGGCATATCCTCTCTCCATAATTTTCAAGTCACGCGATAAAACTTACGCGCCGAAGTTATCGAAGTGGATCATATCATCCTCAACACCGAGGCTATGAAGCAAATCGAGCACCGTCTTCGCCATCATCGGCGGACCGCACAAGTAGTATTCGATGTCCTCTGGCGCATCGTGCTGCTTGAGGTAAGTGTCACCCATAACAGGAGCGATGAATCCAGCCGTATACTTCACGCCAAGTTTGTCAGCCTTAGGATCAGGACGGTCAAGCGCCAAGTGGAAGTGGAAGTTAGGGAACTCCTTCTCCATCTCCAGGAAGTCCTCCATGAAGAAGACCTCGTCGATGGCACGGGCGCCGTAGAAGTAATGCATCTCACGATCCGTAGTGTGGAGCGTCTTCAGCATGTGCATGATTTGCGCACGGAGAGGAGCCATACCGGCACCACCGCCGACCCAGATCATCTCACGCTTAGAGTCGAAGATCGGGTGGAAATCACCATAAGGACCCGACATCATCACCTTATCGCCAGGCTTCAAGCTGAAGATATAAGTAGAAGCGATACCGCAAGGCACATCCATGAAGCCCACTTCAGGTTTCGGTTTGAACGGAGGCGTAGCGATACGGACAGTCAATGTGATGATATCACCCTCATCCGGGTAGTTCGCCATGGAATAAGCACGGATAGTAGGCTCCGTATTCTTTTGGTGAAGACCGAAGATACCGAACTTCTCCCATGTAGGCACATAGAGGTCGCCGATCAAATCACGGTCGAAATCGTTGTAGTTGATATCATACTCAGGGATACGGATCTGTGCGTAAGAACCAGGGATGAAGTCCATGTGTTCGCCCTTCGGGAGAGCCACCTTGAACTCCTTGATAAAGCTGGCGACATTCCTGTTGCCGATGACGGTGCACTCCCACTCCTTGACGCCCATGACAGACTCAGGGACCTTGATGGTCATATCACCCTTCACCTTTGTTTGGCAACCCAAACGCCAGTGGTTCATCTGCTCCTTACGTGAGAAATGGCCCTTCTCGGAATCGAGGATCTCTCCTCCACCCTCCAAGACTTGGCATTTACATTGACCGCAAGATCCCTTACCACCGCAAGCGGAAGGCAAATGGACACCATTCACAGCCAACGTGTTGAGCAAGGAAGAGCCCGTCTCGACCTCCACCTCATTATCACCGTTGATAGTAATCTTAGCCGCGCCGGAAGAGACCAAGAATCTCTTGGCGACGAGCAAGAGTATAACCAAAGCCAAAATAATGACAAGGAATACTCCAATACTTGTTAAAATTAAAGTTACATCCATCGTAAATATTCCTTACTATTAAATGGTTAAACCAGAGAAACACATAAATGCCATAGCCATCAGACCCACCGTGATGAAGGTGATGCCCAAACCGCGAAGAGGAGCAGGGACATTCGAGTAAGACAACTTCTCACGGATAGCGGCCAAAGCCACAATGGCGATCAACCAACCGATACCTGAGCCGAAAGCATAAACGGTAGCCTCACCGACACCTTCGAAATGTCTCTGTTGCATGAAGAGGCTGGCACCCATGATGGCGCAGTTCACAGCGATCAACGGCAAGAATATACCCAATGAAGCGTACAACGACGGACTGAATTTCTCCACCGCCATCTCCACAATCTGAACGATACCGGCGATGACCGCGATGAAGAGGATGAAGCTCAAGAAGCTGAGGTCCACACCTTCCACGATCGCATTAGGAGCCAGCACGTAGTTCTCCAAGCAGTAGTTGACAGGAACAGTCACCAACAACACGAATGTCACGGCCGCACCCAATCCCAATGCGGTCTTCACATTCTTCGACACCGCCAAATAGGAACACATTCCCAAGAAGTAGGCGAAAATCATATTGTCCACAAAAATGGACTTTACAAATAAACTTAAATATTCCATTTCAATACTCTTTTAGGGAATTAATTGTTCTTTTCCTGCAAATCAGGGTTCTTCGCGCGCTGGTACCAGATGACGCAAGCCACGATGATCAAAGCCATAGGAGGCAAAACCATCAAACCATTGTTCATATAGAAACCACCCTCTTTCACGTAGAGGCACTCAGGAATCACACGGAAGTTCAGCAATGTGCCAGAACCGAGGAGCTCCCTGAAGAAACCAACGATCACGAGGATCAAGGCATAACCCAAACCACTTCCGACACCGTCGAGGAACGACTCCCAAGGCTTATTCTGCATTGCGAATGCCTCCAAACGGCCCATCAAGATACAGTTTGTGATAATCAAACCCACATAAACGGAGAGTTGCACGCTCACATCGTATGCGAACGCCTTCAGCACTTGGCTCACGATCGTCACCAACATGGCGACCACCACCAACTGCACGATGATACGGATACGATTCGGAATCGTATTACGCAACAATGAAATCACCACATTCGCCAAAGCCACGATAATGGTAACGGACAAGCCCATCACCAAAGCAGGCTCCAACTTGGAAGTCACGGCCAACGCAGAACAAATACCCAACACCTGAGTAGCGACTGGGTTATTTACCCAAAGAGGGGTAAAGAACGTCTCTTTATTTTTCTTTGAAAACAAATCCATACCGTATCCTCCTTATTTATTGAAAAAATTAGCGTACCTTTTCAAGCACTTTTGTAACATTGCATCAACACCTTTAGAAGTGATCGTACCACCAGAGATACCATCCACCTGACAAGAAGAGTCCGTCACCTTGCCGTTCTTCACCACAGAGATCTTCACGTCCCCACCCTCTTGCAATTGCTTGCCTTGGAAAGGTGCGCGGAAAGATTCCGTCGTGATCTCGGCACCCAGTCCCGGAGTCTCTCCCTCGTGGGAGAAGTAAGTGCCATACACAGTCTTCTTGTCGCTGTTAAAGCTGATGTAGCCCCAAATCGGACCCCAAAGACCTGCGCCATACAATGGAGCGACATACTTCGTCTCACCATTCACGCTACACACATACAAAGGAACTTGAGAAACCTCCTCGTCGTTCAAGCTCTTGGAAGAGATCTCAAATCCACCATTCTCAGCCACCACATTACCGTTAAGGTCGATAATCTGGTCAGCCTTCACATATTTCGTATAAGCGGCCTCAGCATCCTGCTTCAACTCATCCTCGGAGATGTTCAAAGAGGTCAGGATCTGTTTCATCTTATCCAATTTCACATTGCTCTCCTGTCTCTCTTTCAGAGAAGATGAGACGAAGGCCAATAGGAATGCCACGATAATCACCATTACCGAAGCATAGATGATAGTATAACTATTACTATTTGTATTCATGACTGTCTCGATATTAATGATTATTTGTTAGCACGTTTCAGTCGTCTCTTGATATTGCTTTGCACGAAGCAGTGGTCGATCAGCGGAGCGAAGAGGTTCATCAGCAAAATCGCCAACATCATGCCCTCCGGATAACCAGGGTTCAAGCAACGGATCACAATAGCCACAAAGCCGATCAAGAAACCATAGATGTATTTACCACACTCCGTCCTTGGAGAAGTGACAGGGTCGGTAGCCATAAAGACTGCGCCGAAGCAGAAACCGCCCAAGAGGATGTGCTCGTACCAAGGCAAGTTCATCACATCGTTCGCGCCAATTGAGTTAAACATCATGGCCGTCAAAATACCACCAGCGAAGACAGACAACATCGTCTTCCAGCTCGCGATGCCCGTCCACAAAAGGATGATCGCACCGATAGCGATAGCGATCACGCTCGTCTCACCGATAGAACCCGGATAGAGACCGATCACCATATCCATTGGAGACATCGACGCACCAACCGCGTTCGTGATCTCCGTGATGCCCGTAGAAACCTGACCGAGCGGCGTAGCACCCGTCAAGCCATCCAGCAAGGCATTCTCGCTACCCGCGCAGCACAAAGGATCCTTTGCCACCCAAACTGCGTCACCCGACATCTTGACCGGGTAAGCGAAGAACAAGAAGGCACGCGTGATCAATGCGACATTGAAGATATTATAACCAGTTCCGCCGAATACCTCCTTCGCGAAGATCACAGCGAAGGCGGTCGCCACAGCGAGGATCCACAAAGGACACTCCACAGGGACGATCAAAGGAATCAACATACCGGAAACCAGGAAACCCTCTTGGATTTCCTCCCCTCTCCATTGGGCAACGACGAACTCGATACCCAAACCGACGGCGTACGCAACGACGATCTTAGGCAACACTGCCAAAAAGCCGAACAAGAACGTCGCCCAGAAAGAGGCCTCCTCACCATGCACTAAATAGTGTTGGAAACCAACGTTGTACATACCAAACAAAAGAGCTGGTATCAACGCTATCACGACCATGGACATCGCACGCTTGGAGTCGATGCAGTCATGAATGTGGCTTCCTCTCTTCGCTGTAGTGTTAGGGACGAACAAGAAGGTCTCGAATCCGTCGAACACAGAGCGAAATGCGTGAAATTTTCCGCCTTCCTCAAAAGACGGTTTCACTTTGTCGAGAAAATTTCTTAACGCTTTCAATTTTATATCATTTTAATTTATTACACATTCACTAAGCCAACTCCTTGCGCAGGTAATCCAATCCCTCACGCACGATACGTTGCGTCTCAATCTTAGAAGTACATACGAACTCGCACAAGGCGAAATCCTCCGGCGCCACCTCATAGATGCCTAACTGCTCCATCTTGTCGATGTCGCGAGCGAGGATTGCCTTCACGAGGAACTCAGGATAGATATCCATCGGGAAGACCTTGTCGTACTCACCCGACATGATGAAGGCACGCTCGCCACCGTTCAGGTTCGTATCGATTTCATACTCCCTGCCGCTACCGAGCAACCATGAGAAGTAAGAACGGCTCACACTGAACTTCTTCAGACGAGGCATGATCCAGCCCAAGAACTCGTTGTTCTTGTCGCCCTCCGGGATAACCGTCACTTGGGAATCGAATGCGCCCAAGAAACCGTCCGCAGGGATCTGCGTACCCGTCAATGGGTTACCGCTGATGTAACGCACGTTGTCACCCTCGATGTTGTTAGCCACGATGTTAGAGATAGATGCGCCGTAAACCATCTTGCAATAAGAAGGATTCTTCACGGAAGAACCTGCCAAGACGACCGAGCGAGAGAAACTAAGCACACCCGTTTGGAAGGCTTTACCGATCATGGCCACATCCTGCGCATTGACCGTCCAGACGATCTCACCCTTGTTGATAGGGTCCACGTGGTGTATCTGCACGCCCACGTTTCCGGCGGGATGAGGACCTTGGAACTCGTGGATTTCAACGCCCTTCGCCAACTTAAAGAGCTTGGAGGCATTGTCCACATTGATGCCCACGTGCACCTTTGCGCCCGAAAGCTTCGCCAGCGCCTCAACACCCAATTGGAACTCCTCGTCACGACCCACCATGATGAAGTCATAATTAGGCGCCAAAGGAGCGGTGTCGAAACCAGAGATAAAGACCGCCTTAGGCGTGTCTTCCGGATTTGCGATCACGTCGAACGGACGTTGCTTGATAAAGGCGAAGAAGCCTGCATCAAGGATAGCCTTACGGACCTCCTCCTTACTCATGGACGACGGCTTGGCCTTCACAAAAGGCACAGAGTCGAAATTACCGTCCGACTTGATACGGATGTCAAGCACCTTGCGCCTGTCACCCCTGTTCACGGCAATCACCTCACCACTCACAGGAGAGACCACCTTCAAGTCCGGATTCGCTTTGTCATAGAACAAAACACTTCCGACCTTTACGGAATCACCTTCCTTCACAACGGTTTTGGGTTTGATGCCATGGAAATCGTCAGGTCTGACAGCAAAGAGATCAGGCAATTGTGCTTTCGAAAACACCTCTTTAGCCTTTCCCTTCAAATTGATATCAAGACCTTTTTTTATTCTTATCACTTCTGACATAAAACATTTATTTTTTGTGTTTTCCTTAATCGAAATAGCCTCGAATAATACCGCGCTCGGCCGACTTCAAGAAAGAAACAACAGTTTCCTTCTCTTCAGAATCAGGGATCTCGGAGTAGATCTTCTCCGTCGCCTGCGTCATGTTCAAGCCCGATTGGTATAAGATTCGGTAAATCTCTTGGATCTCGCGTATTTGGTCGTTAGAGAAGCCTCTACGGCGCAATCCGACAAGGTTCAGACCCGCATAGCTCAACGGATCCCTTCCCGCGGTAACGTAAGGAGGCACATCCTTGCCGACACGCGAGCCGCCTTGGATAATCACATGGGCACCAATGTGGGAGAATTGGTGGACCAATACGCTACCAGAAAGGATAGCCCAATCGTCGATCAACACCTCGCCCGCAATTTGTGATGCGTTGCCAATAATTATATTATTCGCCAATCTACAGTCATGGGCGATATGGGCATACGCCATAATCAAGCAATTGGAGCCCACGATAGTTGTGCCCTTCGACGCAGTACCCCTGTTCACGGTGGCACACTCCCTAATGGTCGTGTTGTCGCCAATCACGGCAGTGGTCTCCTCGCCTTTAAATTTCAAATCCTGAGGAATGGCGGATATGACGGCATTAGGGAAAATCCTCACGTTTTTGCCGATTCTCGCACCGCTCAGAATAGTGGCATGCGGCATAATCTGACATCCATCCCCAATCTCCACATTTCTATCGATGTAGACGAAAGGGCCAATTTCAACATCCTTTCCGATTTTAGCCTCGGGATGGATAAATGACATTTCTTTTATCATAAAAAAAATTCAATTACTTATTTTTCACAACCTGCGCAAGGAACTCTGCCTCCGCAACAATCTTTTCCGCCACAATGGCGTAACCCTTCATGTAGGCGCATCCACGTCTAATATCCGTCAACAAATCCAGTTTGAAGATAATCGTGTCGCCCGGCACCACCTTGTTTCTGAACTTCACTTTGTCTATAGACAAGAAATAGGTGGAGTATTTCTCAGGATCATCCAACTTGCTTAGCACAAGGATACCACCCGTCTGCGCCATCGCCTCGACGAGCAATACACCTGGCATAACCGGCTCCTCCGGGAAGTGTCCGCAGAAGAAGTTCTCGTTGCCCGACACATTCTTCACGCCCACAACACCACGCTCCTTGACTTCTATAATCCTATCGATCAACAACATAGGCCAACGGTGAGGCAAGTGTTGCTTGATCTTATTGATGTCCATCAACGGTGGAACGGTAGGGTCATAATGAGGGATGATGATCTCCTGACGCTTCAAGGTCTTATAAACCTTCTTCGCGAAGTCGGTATTCAACTTGTGTCCAGGGCAATTAGCGATCACGCGGCCCTTAATAGGTCTGCCAATCAAAGCCAAATCACCGATCACATCCAACAGTTTGTGACGGGCAGGCTCGTTGTTGAACGCCAACGGGCGTGCCTGTATGTAGCCAAGGCTGGAAACAGAGATAGGATCCATCCCGATCAGAGAGGTCAGGTGGTCGATGTCCGCCTGGCTCATCTCCTTGTCATATATCACGATGGCGTTATCCAAATCCCCACCCTTGATCAGGTTGTTCTTCAGAAGAGCCTCGATCTCACGCACGAAAACGAACGTACGGGAAGCGGCTATCTCCTTCGTATACTCCGACAAAGAGTTCAATGTCGCATATTGATTGGACAAAATGCAGGATGGATAAGACACCAACACATTCACGCTAAACTCGTCGTCCGGAAGCAATGTGATGGAGGAGCCTGTCTCAGGATCCTTGTATTCCACCTTCTTCGTCACGACGTAATACTCCCTATCGTAAGGTTGTTCCTCAAATCCCACGCGCGCAATCTCTTGCACGAAAGGGAAAGCACTACCGTCTAAAATAGGGAATTCAGGCTGGTCCACCTGAATCAAACAGTTGTCTATCTCAGACGCATATAGTGCAGACATAGCATGTTCAATCGTACTAACCCGAACGTCACCCTCCGCGACCACAGTGCCACGAGAGGTCTCGACGACATTCTGCGCGATAGCCTCTATAATTGGCTGACCCTCCAAATCGACCCGCTGAATCTTATATCCATGGTTTGCTGGAGCCGGATTAAATGTGATTGTTACGGGCAAACCCGTATGCAACCCTTTTCCTTGAAGCGAGAACGCTTCCTTCAATGTTTTCTGTTTGGCCATATTCTTTAGTTATGTTCTAGCTTTTTCTTCAATTCCGCCACCTCTTTCTCCAACTCCAGTATCTGGTTCCTGATGGCCGGGAAATTACGGAAGCACACAAACGCGCGCTGGAAGGTCTTCGCCTCCACGTGAGGGAAACCATGATACATGTGGTTCGGTTCCTTGATATTATTGGAGACGCCACACTTCGCGGCGAGCATCGTGCCGTCCGCAACCGTCAAATGTCCTACGACACCAGACTGTCCACCAAACATACAATGCTTACCAATCTTCGCGGAGCCCGCGAAACCTGACTGAGCAGCCATCACCGTATCCTCGCCAACCTCCACGTTATGGGCGATCTGAACCAAGTTATCTATCTTGACACCTCGTCTGATAATCGTCGCACCCATCGTCGAACGGTCAATGGTCGTGTTCGCTCCGATCTCCACATCGTCTTCGATGACAACAATGCCGATCTGCGGAATCTTATCGTACTTTCCGTCTGCCGTAGGGGCGAAACCGAAACCGTCAGAACCGATGACCGTACCCGCATGCACCATGCAATTGTTGCCGATGACACAATCATTATAGATCTTAACGCCCGGATAGAGCGTCACATTATCACCAATACGCACGTTTTCACCAATATAAACCTGAGGGTAAATCTGAGCATTCTTACCTATGACCGCCCCATCCTCGATACACGTATAGGCTCCGACATAGGCATTCTCGCCTATCTTAGCTTTCTCCGACACACAAGCTTGCGAAGAAATTCCGCTCCTCTTCGGCTTGTAACTATCCACCAGCGACAACAAAGAAGCCAAAGCGTCGTATGAATTCTTCACCTTGATCAGGGTCGGCTTCAATTCTTGCTTCGGCTCAAATGTATCGTTCACCAACACAATACTCGCTTGCGTGGTGTATATATATTCAGTGTACTTGGGGTTTGACAAGAAAGTCAATGTTCCAGGAACACCTTCCTCTATCTTGGAAAAATTAGAAACCTTAATTTCTGGATTTCCAACCACCTTACCTTTTAGATAATCGGCGATCTGTTGCGCTGAAAACTCCATGTTACTATAAATTTTTTTGCAAAAATAAGGAAAATCAGTCAGTATGAAAATTTGTTTGTATAAAATTTGCAGAAATATCACTCAGTGACTCCGCAAACGTTACTGCAAATCAACGTCTTTCACATAACCGAAATAATATTTTTTTTCGTGTTTGCTGATAAGCGACAAGTTCAGCAAGTCGGAGGCATCCGTGATGTCCTTCAGCTCCCCATCCGCATAGAGCACCTTGATGCTATCGTTTTTCGGGCGATAGGTATAGGAAGAGACGGGGTGTATCGTCACGAAGTAACGAGCCTCCGCTTCCGTCAGACCCAACTTTTCGGCAATCCTCCTAACGTGGTCACGGACTTCACTGGCCTGCGGCTTCTTCTCCCTCACCTCGATCTTGAACAGTTTCCTGTTCATCAAATTTCGGCACAAGGTCGAGAGCACTTTATCCTCGGAAGAGGACCAAGTCTTGACCGCGCTGATGACATCCGAGTCGTCAAATTTCGCATAATTGGACAGAGCCTCCTCGGAAATTTGGAAATCTTTTCCCGTGATATCATTTTCCAAAAAATAAGCGAACTGCGGAGCAGCGAATGGCTTTTTCCCTTTCAAAGTAAGTTCCTTCGCACGAGCCAACGTCTTGATTAACAATTGTTCAGCGGAAACAGACGTTTTATGGTAATAAACCTGCCAATACATCATTCTTCTGGCGATAAGGAACTTCTCGACGGAGTAAATTCCCTTCGCCTCAATGACCAATTGATCGTCGTGCACGTTGAGCATCTTGATGATGCGCGCGGCACCCACGGCACCCTCCACCACCCCGGTGAAGAAGCTGTCGCGGATCAAATAATCCAAACGGTCCATGTCCAATTGGCTGGAGACCAACTGGTGAAGAAATTTCTTCGGATATTGGTTCTTGAAGATGGAGAGGGCCAACTCCAACGCGCCACCCATCTCCTCGTTGATATGCTCCATCATCAGCAAGGAAATATCCTCGTGCGAGATCTCCTTGGTCAGCGTATCCTCCAACACATGGGAGAAGGGCGCATGTCCGATATCATGCAGCAGGATAGCCGCCAGAACAGCATCCGCCTCCTCGTCCGTGATCTCCTGCCCCCTCGCACGCAATTGGGCGATCGCCTCCTCCATCAAATACATGGCGCCCAAGGAGTGTTGGAAACGGGTATGTTGAGCGCCCGGATAGACCAAGAAACTCACACCCAACTGCCGGATTCTCCCCAACCGTTGGAAATAGGGATGTTGGATCAAATCATAGTGCAGCTCGCTGGGAATCGAGATGAAACCATGCACAGGATCGTTGATGATCTTCCTCTTGTTATACATTCCTAAGGGATTAATCCAAAGACTTCAGGAACTCGCTCATTTGTTGCTGCACCTTCTTCGCCTCGGCTGCCGCAGCTTGGGCATAGTCTTCACCGTTAGATGCGTAGAGTATCGCACGCGAAGAGTTCACCAGAAGTCCACATTGTTTGTTCATGCCATGCTTAACGACATCGGCCAAGCTTCCTCCCTGCGCGCCAATGCCTGGCACCAAAAGGAAATGGTTCGGGATGATCTTACGGATATCCGCCAACATCTCAGCCTTCGTGGCGCCGACCACATACATCATATTGTCTTCGTTGCCCCACCTCAAGGAGGTCTTCAACACCTTTTCGAAAAGGCGGTCGCCCGTCTCCTTGTCTTCCGTAAACTGGAAATCGAACGCACCCTTGTTGGAGGTGAGGGCCAACAACGTGACCCACTTGTTTTCATAGGTCAGGAAAGGAGAGACTGAATCTTCTCCCATATAAGGAGCCACCGTCACGGAATCGAAGTCCAACGCCCCGAAGAACGTCCTCGCATACATGGCGGAGGTGTTACCGATATCACCACGCTTAGCGTCCGCGATCAGGAACTGGTCCGGATACTTTTCACGGATATAGTCTATCGTACGCTCCAACACATCCCACCCCTGCAAACCGAGGCTCTCATAGAAAGCCAGGTTAGGCTTGTAGGCCACACAATATTCGGCGGTGGCGTCGATGATGGATTTGTTGAATTCGAAGATCGGGTCCAAATCACCCTCCCTGTCGAACAAGAACTCCGGAATCTTATTGACGTCCGTATCCAACCCCACGCAAAGGAACGATCTTTTGCGCATGATATTCTCAAACAATTCTTCTCTTGTCATCTCTATTGTTAAGTCTAAAAACGTTTTTAAATATTGCTTTGCAAAAATAAGGCTAATTCGCGAATTTACAATTAGGTCGCAGCCTTATTTCAAAGTAACGGAGAAAGAGGGGACTCTTCCCAATCGCCAAAACATTCAATCCGTTAATATTTTTTAAGCCTAGAGCAACGCACGAAGCGTCCAATATCCAACGGAAAGCTTAAATTTGTGATTCGTAAGCAACCAAAAACAAACTTTAGCAATATGATGAAACAGACTATCCTTACATTAGCATGTCTCCTCGCGATGGTCGCACCATCCTTCGCCCAGAATTTCGCAGGAAATAAAATCATCGGCACCTACTGGGTCGAGCAAGACGGAGACAAATCCAAGGTGCGGTTCAGCAAGACTGGCGCCAACACCTACAAAGCCCAAATCATTTGGATAGAGAAAGCGAAAGACGAGAAGGGCAACCTCCGTACGGACATGAAGAACCCCGACAAAGCGAAACGAAAAACACCCGCCGGTGAGATCGTTCTGGTGGAGAAAGTCTCCTACAAAGACGGGAAATGGACGGACGGAGAGATATACGACCCTACCCGAGGCAAATCATTCACCGTCAACATTTGGTTCAGCGACGCCAAGACACTCTGCGTGAAAGGCTCGTTCGGACCTTTCAGCGAAAAGGTTTACTGGAAGAAACTCGAATAGGACGATTGCCCGCGGCAAGAAAAGAAGGAGACAGACCACATCGTTTGTCTCCTTTTTCATATCCAAGCAACACATTCTGACAAATTGGCACACGCCTGGGACGGAAGACTGCCATCGCCTACCCAAATTGTCAGAAAAAGAACCACAAAACAGGTTTGGCACAGATTATGATAGTAGATAATCGAGACGCGGCAGATGCGTCGTGGAATATTAATAAAACAAATTTAAAATATAATTATCATGAACATTAAACCATTGGCAGACAGGGTTTTGGTAAAACCAGCTGCGGCAGAAGAGAAAACGGCAAGTGGAATCATCATTCCAGACTCCGCAAAAGAGAAACCTTTGAGAGGTGAGATCCTCGCCATCGGGAACGGGACGAAGGACGAAGAGATGGTAGTTAAGGTGGGCGACACCGTATTGTATGGCAAGTACGCTGGCACTGAATTGGAGTTGGACGGAGAAAAATACCTGATCATGCGTCAGAGCGATATCCTCGCCATTATCTAACACTTTAATATCAAAACAATTACTACTAACTATTAAGACTTACAAAAATGGCTAAAGAAATAAAATTCGATACAGATGCCCGCGACCTTTTGAAGAAAGGTGTGGACGAATTGGCAAACGCAGTGAAAGTGACCCTTGGCCCTAAGGGACGTAACGTAATCATCGAGAAGAAATTCGGTGCGCCTCACATCACGAAGGATGGTGTGTCAGTCGCCAAGGAAGTTGAATTGGCCGATCCATACGAGAACATGGGTGCACAGATCGTCAAGGAGGTTGCCTCTAAGACGGGTGACGACGCTGGTGACGGTACAACAACCGCTACCGTTTTGGCTCAATCAATCATCAACGTAGGTTTGAAGAACGTGGCAGCCGGCGCTAACCCAATGGATTTGAAGAGAGGTATCGACAAGGCGGTTGCCAAAGTGGTCGAGAGCATCAAGAAGCAAGCCAAGGAAGTGGACGACGACTTCAGCAAGATCGAGCAAGTGGCTACCATTTCAGCCAACAACGATAATGAGATCGGTAAATTGATCGCCGATGCCATGGCTAAGGTGAAGAAAGAGGGTGTCATCACAGTTGAGGAGGCTAAGGGTATGGACACGACCGTAGAAGTTGTCGAGGGTATGCAGTTCGACCGTGGTTATCTCTCACCTTACTTCGTCACCAACACGGAGAAGATGGAAGTTGAGTTCGAGAACCCATACATCCTCATCCACGACAAGAAGATCTCTTCTTTGAAGGATATCCTCCCTATCTTGGAGGCCACCGCACAGTCTGGCCGTCCTTTGTTGATCATCGCCGAGGACATCGACGGTGAGGCATTGACCACCTTGGTAGTCAACAGATTGAGAGGCGCCTTGAAAATCGCTGCTGTAAAGGCTCCAGGATTCGGTGACCGTCGTAAGGAGATGTTGGAGGATATCGCTATCCTAACGGGCGGTATCGTCATCTCAGAGGAGAAAGGCATCAAGTTGGAGAGCGCAACCATCGATTTGTTGGGTAAGGCTGAGAAGGTTACCATCAACAAGGATAACACGACCATCGTAAACGGTGCGGGCGCTAAGGAGAACATCGCAGAGCGCGTGAACCAAATCAAGGCACAGATCGAAACGACCAAGTCCAGCTACGACAAGGAGAAGCTCCAGGAGCGTCTGGCTAAATTGGCTGGCGGTGTAGCTGTGCTCTACGTGGGTGCGCCATCAGAAGTGGAGATGAAGGAGAAGAAAGACCGCGTGGACGACGCATTGTGCTCTACACGTGCGGCCATCGAAGAGGGTATCGTTCCTGGTGGTGGTGTGGCCTACATCCGTGCCATCGCATCTTTGGAGGGCTTGAAGGGTGAGACCCAAGACGAGACCACCGGTATCGAGATCATCAAGCGTGCCATCGAGGAGCCTCTCCGCCAAATCATCGCCAACGCAGGCAAAGAGGGCGCCGTATACGTACAGAAGGTGAAGGAAGGCAAGGACGACTTCGGTTACAACGCTCGTACCGATAAGTTCGAGAACTTCTTCAAGGCGGGCGTCATCGACCCTGCCAAGGTTACGCGTGTGGCTTTGGAGAACGCAGCTTCCATCGCAGGTATGATGTTGACCACCGAATGTGTGATCGCGGAGAAGAAGGATGACAAGGCCGCTGCTCCTGCTATGCCTCCTATGGGTGGCGGAATGGGCGGAATGATGTAATCCACCACATTATATCTCATACGGGAAGGGTCGTCCGAATCGGATGGCCCTTTTCTTTTTTAGTTAAGAGTTAAAAGTTAAGAGTTAAGAAACAAAGTTTAGAGATTATTCATATATTTGGGAATGGATGTTGTTTCACTCTTTCATGGCAAATTATATGGACAAAATCACCCGCCTACTATTCTGCGGCATATTCCTCCTCGTCTGCACCTGTCAAAACAAGGGAGCGGCGAAGGAAGGTGTTCCCCAGCAAAGAGAGGACTCGATTCGCTCGGTGCAAGTCGATTCGTCCGTCATCGACACAGCCATGGAGGCGATGGTGCAAAAAGAGGAAGACAACACGAGCGACGAAGACCCCTTCGCAGGCACACCCGTTACGGAAAGGAGGGAGCAACACACCCAATTCGATTCGACCTACCAGTCCATCCATATCTTCGTAGCCCTTTGCGACAACGAGAACCAAGGGATCGTGAAAGTTCCCGCAAGCATAGGGAACGGACAAAAGCCATCCACCAACCTCTATTGGGGCTGCGGCTATGGCATTAAAACCTTCTTCAAGAAAAGCGCTGAATGGAAACTACTGAAAACCAGCACCATCAACGACACGATTATGGAGAGGCTCGTTTTCAAACACGCCAGCCAAAAGTATTACTTGGTGGCGGACGCCTACAACGGGAAGTACATCGCGCAATGCATCTCCGACTTCCTTTCCAGCTCATGCGGAAGATGGAAAGACACCGTCCACGTCAACGACAATCTGACGATCGGATGCTGCGGCAACTCGCAATTAATAAGCTATATCGGGCACGACGGTTTGATGGAGCACATCCTAAACGACAGATTCACCAACACGGACGGGAAGAAACGTGACGTGATCATCCTTGCCTGCGTAAGCAAAACGCACTTCTCGCCCTATTTGGAGCCTGCCAATGTCAACCCGATAGTTTGGACAAGACATTTCATGGCACCCGAAGCCTACACGATCCATGACGCCATCACAGGGTATGTCAAGAAAGAGTCCAACCAAGAGATATTGGATAGAGCCATCAAAGCCTATGCCACCTACCAGAAATGCGGAATCAGGGGTGCCAAGTCCATCCTCGTAACCGGCGGACTCAATGAGGAGTAATCCCCCATCCATCAACCCAAGTATAAAAAACCTCAACTAACTCATAATTCTTAATTCTTAATTCTTAATTCTTAATTAGAATATCCGTCTTCCTCAAGAAAAATTTAAACGCTCATACCATAAAAAGCAATTAGAATTACTATCTTTGCATTTCAATTTAAAACGAAAGGGATGCGAATCTTTTAAGACTGATTAGTAAATTTAGTAAAAACACAACATATATGCCACAGACATCGAACCGAGGACAGATTATGCCAGAGTCACCAATCAGGAAACTGGTTCCATTGGCGGATAAAGCAAAAGAGAGAGGCGTGAAGGTGTATCACCTCAACATCGGACAACCCGATTTGAAGACACCACAGATCGCACTCGACACATTGAAGAAGATTGACCGGAAGATCCTTGAATATAGTCCGAGCAACGGATTCAAAAGTCTTCGTCTCAAGTTGGCAGAATATTATAAGAAATTCAACATAGATGTTGACGAGAAGGACATCATCATCACCAGCGGTGGTTCGGAAGCGGTGAACTTCGCCTTCATGTCCTGTTTGGATCCAGGCGACGAGATCATCGTACCAGAGCCAGCGTACGCCAACTACACGGCCTTCGCGATAGGCGCAGGAGCAATCGTGAAACCTATTGTTTCCACCATTGAGGAGGGATTCGCCCTACCCCACATCGAGCGGTTCGAGGAGATGATCACCCCGAAGACCAAGGGTATCCTCATCTGCAACCCGAACAACCCGACGGGTTACCTCTACAATCAGAAGGAGATGAACAAGATACGCGACCTCGTCAAGAAGTACGATTTGTACCTATTCTCCGACGAGGTGTACCGTGAGTTCTGCTACACGGGTGCGCCATACATCTCAGCCTTCCATCTGAAAGGCATCGAGGACAATATCATACTATTCGATTCTGTGTCAAAACGTTACAGCGAATGCGGTATTCGTGTCGGTGCCCTCGTCACCAAAAACGAGGCGGTAAGGAAAGCCGTGATGAAGTTCTGCCAAGCCAGACTGAGTCCGCCGTTGATCGGACAGATCGTAGCGGAGGCTTCCATGGACACGCCGGAGGAGTATATGCTGGAGATGTACAACGAATACGTGGAGCGACGCAAATACCTGATTGACGGCCTCAACAGAATACCAGGCGTATACACGCCTATACCGATGGGCGCCTTCTACACCGTGGCAAGACTGCCGATCGACGATTGCGACAAATTCTGCGCATGGTTGCTGAACGAGTTCGAATATGAGGGACAAACCGTCATGATGGCTCCCGCAACCGGTTTCTACACCGAAAAAGACAAAGGCAAGAACGAAGTGCGCGTGGCATACGTGTTGGAGAAAGAAGAACTGGCGAAGGCTTTGAATGTGCTGAAGAAAGCATTGGAAGTTTACCCTGGTCGAACTATCTAACAGAACATGAATTTAGAACTATTCATCGCAAAACGCATCCATTTCGAGAAAAAAGGCGAGAGAAATGTTCCCCGTCCTATCGTGCGTATTGTGATGAATGGCATCGTGGTGAGCCTAACGGTCATGCTGATCGCCGTGGGCATCCTAAACGGATTCAAGGCGGAGGTGAGGGAGAAACTCATCGGATTCGGTAGCCATATCCAAATCTCCTCGTCCGTCAGCAACCAAACCTACGAGACGCAACCCATACAGATAGGGAACGACATCATCGACTCCCTCAAGCACCTACCGGACGTCAAACATGCGCAACGTTTCGCCACACAACCCTGCATTCTGAAAGTGGGAGACGTCATACAAGGCTGCGTGCTCAAGGGAATAGACCAAGACTACGAATGGAGTTTCTTCCGTAATAACCTAAAGGAGGGTGACTTGTTCCAAGTGAACGACACCGCTACGACCAACCAAACCGTCATATCCAAAAAAATCGCCGAACTGCTCGGGCTGAAGGTGGGAGACTCTTACCTCTCCTACTTCATCATCGACGGGAAGGTCCGCGCAAGGCAGCTCAACGTGAGCGGCATCTACGAAACAGGGTTCCAAGACTACGACAAACTCTTCATCATGGGAGACATCAAGCACGTGCGGAAACTGAACAACTGGGATGACGAGCAATGCAGTGGCGTGGAAGTCATCATCAACGATTTCAAGCAGTTAGACAAAGCGCAGGAAGAGGCGTTCAGCGTCATCGGCAACCGATACGACAACAACGGGAACTACTATCTGATGAGGACCATCAAGCAAATCAACCCTCAGATATTCAGCTGGCTCGATCTGCTGAACACCAACGTAGTCATCATCTTGGTACTGATGGCACTCGTCGCCGGGTTCACCATCATATCCGGGTTATTAATCCTCATATTGGAACGCACCAACATGATCGGACTGATGAAGGCGATGGGGGCAACCAACAAGAGCATCTGGAAAATATTCTTCTATCATGCCTTCTTCCTCATAGGGAAAGGCATCATCATCGGGAACATCATCGGAATAGCGGTGTGCTATCTGCTCCAGAACCATCAGATCATCCCCCTCAATGCGGATGACTACTACGTGGATTTCGTACCAGCACGTCTGGAATTGGCGCACATCATCATCGTGAACATCTGCACGATCGTCGTATCCGCTGCCATTCTGCATATTCCGACGAATATCATAGCAAAAATATCACCTATCAAATCGATTAAATTCGACTAAACAAATAATCAGCGATGAAGTTTGATTTACTACATACGGATGCCAAATGCCACGCCAGAGCGGGACTGATCAAGACAGACCATGGCGAGATCGAAACGCCTATCTTCATGCCCGTCGGCACGCTCGGCTCAGTGAAAGCGGTCCATACGCACGAAATCAAAGAGGATATCAAGGCCCAAATCATACTGGGCAACACCTACCACTTGTACCTGCGTCCCGGGCTGAAGATCCTCGAACAGGCTGGCGGTCTGCATAAATTCAACGGATGGGACAAACCCATCCTGACGGATAGCGGAGGTTTCCAAGTCTTCTCCCTCTCCGACAACCGCAAACTCACCGAGGAGGGATGCACCTTCCGCTCCCACATCGACGGATCCAAGCATATCT
Organism: Bacteroidales bacterium UBA1181; assembly: GCA_002310215.1. Classification (GTDB taxonomy): domain Bacteria; phylum Bacteroidota; class Bacteroidia; order Bacteroidales; family Paludibacteraceae; genus UBA1181. The sequence continues at coordinate 138,796 of DBYR01000014.1, read as the reverse complement.
TCACGCCAGAGAACGTGGTGGACACGCAACGCATCATCGGGGCGGACATCATCATGGCGCTCGACGAATGCACGCCCGGTACGGCGGACTACAACTACGCCAAGCAGTCATGGGAACGCACACAACGCTGGTTGGTGCGAGGGCTCAAGCACTTCGACGAGACAGAACCGAGATATGGCTATAGCCAAACCTTCTTCCCTATCGTGCAAGGATGCACCTACAAGGACCTCCGTCAACGCTCGGCCGAATTCATCGCCGAACAAGGAAGAGAAGGGAATGCCATCGGAGGATTGGCGGTAGGCGAACCAGCAGAGGTGATGTACGAGATGATCGAGGTGGTGAACGAGATCCTCCCGACCGACAAGCCCCGCTACCTCATGGGCGTAGGCACCCCCATCAATATATTGGAGGGAATCGAGCGGGGAGTGGACATGTTCGACTGCGTGATGCCAACCCGCAACGGACGCAACGGAATGCTCTTCACCAAGCAAGGCGTCATGAACATGAAGAACCTGAAATGGGCGAACGACTTCTCCCCCATCGAGGCGGACGGAGCATCGTACGTAGACACGGCATACAGCAAAGCTTACCTGAGACACCTCTTCATTTCGGAAGAATTATTAGCTTTGCAAATCGCTTCCATACACAACCTCGCCTTCTACCTATGGATGGTCAAAGAGGCGAGGAAACACATATTAGCGGATGATTTCTCTTCATGGAAAGCATCCATGGTGAAACAACTAAGCGTAAGATTATGACACAGCAAGATTCGCAAATCAACGGCACAACCCCGAAGTTCAGAACAGAAGGATTCTCATGGGATGACATACGTCTGAAACGATACGACTGGTACATCATTAAAAAGTTCCTGGGAGCTTTTTTCCTCTCCATCCTATTGATTATCAGCATCGCTGTTGTATTTGACATATCCGAAAAGATTGACGACTTCATGGAGCACGAGGCGCCACTCAAGGCGATCATATTCAATTACTACCTCAACTTCATCCCCTACTACGCCAATCTGTTCAGTCCGCTGTTCACCTTCATCGCCGTGATCTTCTTCACCTCCAAGATGGCGAACAATTCGGAGATCATCGCCTCTTACGCTTCGGGCATCAGCCTCTACAGGATCACAAGGCCTTATATGATTTCCGCCGGAATCATCGCCTTGATGACCTTTATACTCAGCGGATACGTCATACCGCCCGCCAATGTGGAACGTATCGACTTCCAAGAGGAATATATCAAGAAGAAGAAGAAAGACAACATCCTAAAAGTCCAGATGGAGGTTTCGCCTAACGAAATCCTCTACATCGACTATTTTGACAGGGAAATGAACAAAGGACACCGCGTATCTATGGATGTCTACAAGGACAAAACCATCATATCACGCATCACCGCCCAAAATATCATTTGGGATGGAGGACATTCCTGGCATTACTACAAATACACCAAACGAGATTTCAACGGGTTATATGAATCCATCACGAAAGGCGACACGATGAATGCCACGATCAACATCATACCAGACGATTTCTTCATCTTTCCAGGCATGCAGGAACAGATGAATAACAATGAGCTAAAGGTTTATATCGACCGACAGAAAACCCGAGGCATCGGCAACATCAAGAATTTCGAGTTAGAGTACGAGAAACGATACGCCTTTCCGTTCGCCTCCTTCATCCTAACCATCATAGGTCTATCGCTATCGTCAAAGAAAGTGAAGGGCGGCATGGGACTTAATTTAGCGTTAGGTCTATTGTTGAGCATTTTATATATTTTATTCTACTCCATCTCGTCCACCTTCACGGTCAATGGCAATCTATCTCCGATGCTGGCGACATGGATGCCGAATGTAGTCTTCGCCATCATTGCGGCATATCTATACAAAAGAGCTCCGAAATGATGGTATTCCATCGAAATCAAGGTGCCCATATTGCCCACAAAGGAGACACATCCGACAGAAACGAATGATTTACAGTTAGTTGACCTTTCGTAAACGTTTCCCTCAAAAAGAGCATCAACGCACACTGAATCAACTCAATAAAAGAGTGTTGGATAAAAACAAAAAAAATGAAGCAACACTATTGTTTCGTAAGAAAAAAAGCGTACCTTTGCAGAGCAAAACCAAGAGAGGTAATGCAATAGCAAATACAGATTGCGAAAATAGCTCAGTTGGTAGAGCACGACCTTGCCAAGGTCGGGGTCGCGGGTTCGAGTCCCGTTTTTCGCTCAAGCATAGGCAGAACTAACGGTTCTGTCATTTCATGCCCAGGTGGTGGAATTGGTAGACACGCTACTTTGAGGGGGTAGTGCCGGTTTCGGCGTGTGAGTTCGAATCTCATCTTGGGCACCATATGACTGATAAGGGCAAGTATATATCGATTGTCGAGATCTACAGTATATTTCATAACAAACTTAAATAGGGGTATTTTCATGAGAACACTTTTTTCAAAAAAAAATATTCTATTTTTCACATTGGTGAGTGTTTTACTCTTTTCCTGTAAAAAAGATGACGAGGAAACATATAATGGAGACCCGAACAACTGGGTGGACAAAGATCACGTGACCCTAACGAACGAGTATGGCATCGTCGCCACATTCCCTAAAGACCAATGGACCAACACCTACATAGACACAATGCCAGCGGACAAGAATAGTTATTTCGACGGATTCCGTTACAATGCGATTTGCGCCTCCCTTCTCAGCGACACCATAATCAAAGAGGGAGATACCCTACCCCGCTATATGACGAGTATATATTTCATGCGTTTCCACGAAACATTCGACAACCAAGAGGCATGTGACGAATTCATCCAAGCATACAAAGAACGCATATACGATGATTATGCGACAAAATATCACGTCTATTACGAGAAAATTTCTGAAATATCCGACACCATCATCGGCAAAAAGAGTTATAAAGCGAAACACTTCACTGCCAGGAGAGGCGGCTCTGGCATCTCAGAAGGGGTCGAAAAGATATACCTCATATACGAGAAGCCAAGACTGTACGGAGTAAACATCAAAATAGATGATAACTTCGCTGAGGCAAGTCTGCAGAAATGCATGGACATCCTCCAGACAGTATCCATCCAATAAAAGAAACAAACAATTAAACAACGTATATTCTTCCTCATAAGGGAATCATGCGATGAGAAAGGACGTTCCACACACGGGGAGCGCCCTTTTCATATAATAGGCATAACAATGATCACGCCTTTTTCCTGCTCGCATTCACCACAGCAACCCCCACGAACACCAACACCGCGGCACAAATCTTCTGCCACGTCATCACGTCCATGCCCCAATAGACCCCAAGACATGCCGCCACGATAGGTTGCACATACGAATAGAGGCTCACAAGCGTCGGACGTATCAGGCGTTGTGCGAAGGAGATGGAGAGGTATGCCACGAACGTCGCGAAAAAGACGACATAAAGAATCGAAAGTATCAAACTGGTCGAGAAAGCGCCATAATCCAAAGAGAGCAAATCCGCCGCATCAAAAGGCAAAGAGACCAAAAAGGAGAAGAGAAACATCCACTTCATGTAAGTCACCACACTGTATTTTGTGATGACAGGCTTCGATATGCTCAGATAGATGGAGAAAAAGAGACCATTCAACACCATCAGGAAGATACCCAACGGAGAGGAGGTCTCGACGCCAGAGGAGACTCCGACAGAATTGAAGATCAGCCAAAGCACCCCCATGAAACTCAAGGCCACACCAAGGGCCTTCTTCCACGTGATAGGTTCCTTCAGATAGATGGCCGCCACAAACATCGTGAAGATGGGGGTCAACGAAGCCACCACGGAGACATCAAAAGGTGTAGTGAACTTAATTGCGACGAGGAAAGAAATCTGCGTGAGGAAAAGTCCTAACATCGAAGCGACGAATATGCGCAAAAGGTCTTTCCGCTCCACCGGCTCCTTTGGCAGGAACAAGGAGAGCAAGGAGAAAAGTATCACCGCACCAAAAGCCCGGAAGGTGAAGAGACAAATAGGAGGAACAAATCCCGACTGGGCTATCAGTTTGCAGGCCAATATGTTAAACCCAAAAATCAGATAAGAAGCGAAAGCTGTGGCATGTCCACACAAGATTCCGCGACCGTCAGACGACAAGAGAGCCATACGTATTCAAGAACATTCATGATTGAAAAAAAGAGACGGCAAACCCTACGATTTGCCGCCATATTGCAACGGAAGTTCCAAGAGATGGAATCATCCGATTTTCTGCACACACAAAGCGTCGTTCAAGGCACAAATAGCCTTGCCGTAATCCTCTCGCTTCAAGACGAACTGCATGTTCACCTGGCGCAAAGACTGAGCGAAGCACTCGATGTTGATGTTATTGTCGCACAATGCCTTGGCAGCCCTGTAGAGGAAGCCCGGGTGAGCGATGTTCGTACCCATGCAGCAAACCAAGGAGACCTCCTTGACCGTCACCTGGTAGAAGAGACGTTGCAGCTCGTCCACCAAAGGCATGGAGCTTGGCTTGTCCCAGATCACCATCGTGATGCTATTAGCGTTTGTAGACTTCAAGATATAACTAACGTGGTGTTTCTCGAAGACCTGCATGATACGGAGGTCGAAACCAACCTCACCCACCATCATCGGGTCATGGATCTCCACCGCCAGCACCTTATCCGTACCGGAGACGATTTCGATGCGGGACTGTTGCGCCACGTAATCCTTAGAGATCAACGTGCCCGGGTGCTCAGGCTCGAAAGTATTTTTGATACGGATATTGATACCCGCCAACTCCAACGGTTTGGAAGCCTTCGGATGGATAGCCTCCATACCGACATCCGCCAATTGGTCCGCCACCATGAAGTTCGTATGACCGACAGGGATGGACTTGTCCTTACCGACCAGTTTAGGGTCAGCTGAAGACAAGTGGAATTCTTTATGGATAACCGCCTCGTCGGCCTTCACCTCCACGGCGATCTTAGAGAAGGTCACCTCAGAGTAGCCACGGTCGAAGGCACGCATGATACCCTCGACGCCCTTCGTGTAACCCGTTGCGACACAAAGCGTCTTGGAGAAATCAACGCCCACAAAAGCCTTATGGATACGTTCATCGATGGTCAAAGCCTCAGAATCATCAAATCCGCAGAGGTCGATAAAAGTAGCGTCGATGCCATGGTTACGGATGATATTGACCGAATTGAAGGCAGAATGCGCCTCACCAATGGAAGAGAGGATCTCACGGGCGGCGAGGAACAAGTCACGTTTGTTGACATAGCCGGAAGCCACCACGCTGTGCATAGCGGCCAAGTAAGATTTAGCTTTGGCAATTCTGTTGATGATAAACTCATCAGCAACCTTCTGGTCCAACTTAATCTCCTCATACTTGCGATTCAAGGCGATTAGTTTTCCGCAAAGCTCATCGAGCGCCTCGTTGTAGTTCTCATCCTTCAGGAATTTCACATAGATGCCCGGTTCGCCGGTTTTCTTATGCTCCAGCAACCAATTTGTCACATTGTTATACGCGGAGACGACGAAGATACGGTTATAAAATTCCGACCCCGATCTTTTCCCTATAATGATGTTGTTCAAGACATCCTTGAACTCGGACATGGAAGTTCCGCCAATTTTTTCTACCGTCAACATATTACCTTCTTTTATTGTTTATTTGCAAAGATAAGAAAACTCATTATACATATTTGTATGTTAAGCAAAAAAATTACGATGTGGAAAACTTTCTAAATGCGAAGAAACGACCACGCAAAAGTTTCAATTTGTCACAAAACGACTTACATAACGCACAATAAGGTACATCAATCGCCAAAAATAGGCAAAAACAAAAGAAATGGGTTTCAAATTGTCAGAAATCGGCAAAAAAAACGTGTGGAATTATTTGTGCAAATCAAATAACTTTTCCAAATTTGCGTACGTAAAATTACGATTATAAGAATTTATACATAACAAGAAAATTCAGTGTGATGAAAGCGCAAGTAGTCCTAAGGAAATGCTTGAAAGACAAATCAATGGCAACAGTGATTTGTGAGAAGTCACGCAACAAAGTGGAACTATACCCCCAAGGTATAGTTTTTTTATTTTCATAGAATATCAATAACAAAAACAGTTTATAACAATGAGTTCAGGTGAAATTTTTATCGTCGTATTGGTGACGGCCATCATCATGGTGGTAGCCGCACTGATCATAGGCAAGCTTTTAGCGCCTAAGTCGACCAATGCGCAAAAAGGAGAGCCGTACGAATGTGGTATTCCGACGAGAGGCACGTCGTGGATGCAGTTCAAGATAGGCTACTACCTCTTCGCCATCCTTTTCCTGATGTTCGATGTGGAGACGGTTCTGCTGTTCCCATGGGCAACCATCATGAAGTCATTGGGTGCGATGGGGTTGGTTAGCGTATCGTTCTTCCTCTTCGTTCTTGTTCTTGGATTAGCCTACGCATGGAAGAAAGGAGCATTGGAATGGAAGTAAAGAACATCAAAATAAAAAACATGAAGACGGAGGACTTCAACGACAACGAATACTTAGAGCAGTATGTTGAAGAACTCCGCGCGGGTGGTGTGAATGTGGTGGTCGGCGTATTGGACGACATCATCAACTGGGGACGGTCCAACTCCGTATGGCCGTTGACCTTCGCCACCAGCTGCTGCGGTATCGAGTTCATGTGCGTCGGTGCCGCCCGTACCGACTTCGCCCGTTTCGGATGGGAGGTCACTCGTAACTCACCACGTCAGGCCGACGTCATCTTCGTGGCAGGAACGATCGTGCACAAGATGGCTCCAGTGCTCAAGCGTCTGTACGACCAGATGGCGGAACCTAAGTACGTAATCGCCGTGGGTGGTTGTGCCATCAGCGGCGGACCGTTCAAGGACACCTACCATGTCGTAAACGGTGTGAACGAGATCATCCCCGTGGACGTATACGTGCCGGGATGCCCGCCAAGACCAGACGCCATGCTCTACGGCATGATGCAACTACAAAGGAAAATCAAGTTGGAGAACTTCTTCAAACTGCCTAACAAGGGCAATGCGGAGAAAAAATCCGACGAATCAGAAAACAATACAGCAGAAAACGAGTAGGATATGAAAAAGATAAAAGACATAGTTTCGTCAGTAGACTCCAGTCTCACTATCGAAGAGCAACAATACCCTACCATCTGCGTTTCCCCTAACCAATTGAGGAAATTGGCGGAGAAACTGAAAGAGAACGGGTTCGATGTCCTGTTGAACCTAACAGGAATGGACTACAAGGAGTATTTCGGAGTGATTTACCACTTCACCTCCACCCAAGACAAGAAAGCGATGGTCGTCGTGAAAGTGAACACGCCAGATAGGGAGAACCTCGCCATTCCGACGGTGAGCGACCTCTGGGCATCCGCCAACCTCTACGAGCGTGAGGCTTACGACTTCTTCGGCTTGCAATTCATCAACCACCCAGACCTGCGCCGCCTCTTCTTACGGGCAGACTGGAACGGCTTCCCTTTCAGGAAGGACTATGATGCGGATCCGAAACTGAACCCTATACCACTCGTCAACCAAACAGCGGACGCGATGGAGGACCTTCCTTCCATCCGATTCGACAAGGAGGGCAAACTGATTACTGAACACAAAGCGCTGTTCGACAAAAACGAATACGTGGTGAACATAGGTCCTCAGCACCCAGCCACCCACGGTGTGCTTCACCTGAGGGTATCGTTGGATGGAGAGATCATCAAGAAGGTGGACCCGAACTTCGGCTATATCCACCGAGGCATCGAGAAGATGTGCGAGAGCAAGACCTACCCGCAGATCCTCCAATTGACGGAACGTCTCGACTATCTGTCAGGAACGATGAACCGCCACGCCTTCTGCCTCTGCGTAGAGAAAGCCTTAGGCATCGAGGTGCCGAAAAGAGCGCAGGTGGTCCGCGTCATCTTCGACGAGTTGACCCGTATCGCTTCCCACTTGTTGGGATGGGGATGTATGTGCATGGATATGGGTTCCATCACCGCCTTCATCTACGGAATGCGCGACCGTGAAAAGATCATGGACATATTCGAAGAGACCGGTGGTGGCCGCCTCATGGTGGGCTACAACGTCATCGGAGGATTGGCCAACGAGGTGAGTCCTAAATTCGTGGACCAGGTCAAGGAGTTTATACCTTATATGCGTAAGATGATCAAAGAGTACCATATCCTCTTCACAAACAACCCAATCGCGAAGGGTCGTATGGAGAACATCGGATTCCTCACCAAGGAGACCGCCGCTTCATTGGGCGTGACAGGACCTGCGGGAAGAGCATCCGGATGGTCATGCGACGTGCGTAAGATCGAGCCATATGCGGTGTACGACCAAGTGGACTTCCAAGAGATGCTTCGTTCAGAGGGCGGCACGTTCGACCGATACCTCATCCGTTTGGACGAGATCGAGCAGTCACTCCGCATCATCGAGCAACTCATCGACAACCTGCCGGAGGGAGACTTCAAGGCGAAGACGCCAGCGATCATCAAGTTGCCGGAGGGAGAGTATTACCAGAGGGTGGAAAACGCGAGAGGAGACTTCGGCGTCTACATCAACAGCAAGGGAGACAAGAACCCTTACCGCGTGAAGTTCCGTTCGCCATGCATGACGCTGATCTCCGCATTGGATCCGTTGTGCAGAAACGAGAAGATCGCCGACCTCATCATGATCGGAGCCTCTTTGGACTATGTAATCCCATGTGCGGACAGATAATTCTTTTTCACAGACAAAATAAAGAATAAAGGATATGTTAACATTTAGTGAAATAATAAGTACAATACACGAGGGACTCACGGACGCCCTACCCGGATGGCTGGCGACGACAATCGAATATGTCATCATAGGCGCCGCCCTGCTGGGTCTCTATTGTGTACTTGCATTGATCCTCATCCTTTTGGAGAGAAAGATTTGCGCCCGGTTCCAATGCCGAATCGGTCCTAACCGAGTAGGTCCTTGGGGATTGTTGCAGAGCGTGGCCGACATGGTCAAGATCCTTTTGAAGGAAATCATCTCAATCAAGAACACGGACAACATCCTATTCAAGACAGCGTTGTTCCTCGCCATCGCAGGTTCCTTCTGCACATTCGGCGCATTACAGTTCGGTGACGGATTAGCCTGCATCGACTTCAACGTCGGAGTCTTCTACATCCTGGCGATCTCCTCGTTAGGCGTGGTCGGCATCCTCTTGGCGGGATGGTCCAGCAACAACAAATACACCTTGATCGGTGCGATGCGTAGCGGTGCCCAACTCATCAGTTACGAGCTGTCTGCGGGACTCTCCCTCATGACAATGGTGTTGTTATCAGGATCCCTGAGCATATCGGACATCATCGCCGGACAAGGCGGCATGAACGCTGAAGGCGGATACAACACATGGTACATCTTCCAGGCGCCGACCGCCATCATCGCCTTCATCATCTATTTGATCGCAGGACATGCGGAGACCAACCGTGGTCCATTCGACCTTCCGGAAGCCGAGTCAGAGTTGACGGCAGGATACCACACGGAATACTCCGGTATCCAGTTCGGATTCTTCTACTTGGCAGAATATTTGAACATGTTCATCATCGCGGGTATCGCGGCGACCGTCTTCCTCGGAGGATGGCAACCTTTGCAGATCAACGCGGGATGGGCATCCGGGTTCAACGAGCTTATGGGACAGATTCCTTCATGGATTTGGTTCATGGGCAAGACCTTCGCCCTCGTGCTTCTCAGCCTATGGGTAAGATGGACATTCCCAAGGTTGAGGATCGACCAACTGCTCAAGCTGGAGTGGAAGATCCTGATGCCAATCAGTATATTGAACCTGCTCATCATGGCAGTGTGGGTTATAATTTAAATCTAAAGGGAAAGAAAGATGATACAGTATATCAAAGATCTGTTTTCCGGGATATGGAACCTGTTACAAGGTATGCGCATCACGATGATCAACTTCATCAGGAAGCCCATCACGGAGCAATACCCGGAGAACCGTGGCGTAAAAGAGTACGCTGAGCGGTTCAGGGGAGAACTGACAATGCCGCACAATGCGAACAACGAGCACAAGTGTACGGCGTGCGGAATCTGTCAGATGAACTGTCCGAACGGCACCATCAAGGTGGTCTCCAAGCAAATCACCACAGAAGATGGCAAGACCAAGAAGGCATTGGACAAATACCTGTATGACTTGGGAAGCTGCACCTTCTGCGGATTATGCACGATGGGGTGCCCACAAAAGGCAATCGTTTGGAGCAATAACTTCGAGCACTCGGTATTCAGGAGAGAGACATTAGTCAAGCAACTGAACAAAGAGGGTTCCAAGGTAGAAGAGAAAAAAGCAATATCAACCCCACAACAATAATGACCATGGAATATTTAACAGCAAGCAACATCATATTTTTCATACTTGCGGCGGCCATATTGCTCTTTGGCATCTTGACGGTGACATCCACCAAGATTCTACGGGCGGCCACCTACTTGTTCTTCACGCTGTTCAGCATAGCGGGGCTCTATCTGCAGCTCAACTATGAGTTCTTGGCGGCAGTCCAGCTCTCCGTATATGCGGGAGGCATTGTGATTCTCATCGTCTTCGCCATCCTGCTGATCAAGGGGTTGGGAGAAGACAAGGAAATCAACATAGGGCAACGCCGAATCATGGGACTTGTGGCAGCCATCGTCGGTTCGTTCACCTGCGCCATCACAATCATCAAGTTCGGTTTCATGCCAGAGTATGAGACGGCGGCCGAGTTAACCCAAGACGTGGACATGCAGATGATCGGTCAAACGCTGATGGGAACGGACCAGTACCAATATCTGTTACCATTCGAGGCGGCGAGTATCCTATTGCTCGCATGCATCATCGGAAGTATCGCAATCGCAACAAAGAGTAAGGAGATCAACAAATGAACATACCAGTAGAAGCATATTTTATTCTTAGCACGCTCCTATTCTTCATAGGCGTGTATGGGTTCGTGGCACGAAAAAACCTCATCAGCATACTGATGTCGGTAGAGCTCGTCCTCAACGCCGCAAACATCAATTTCGTAGTGGCCAACAGATTCCTCTTCCCTGAATACTTGGAGGGACACATCTACAGCCTCTTCGTCATCGCGATTGCGGCGGCGGAGACTGCTGTAGCCATTTCAATCATCATCAATGTTTATCGTCAGAAGAGAAACATCGATGCCAAGAGTATTAACGAATTAAAGTACTAATGATATGGAACAGTTAGCGAATTTAGCTCCTTATGTTTTAATTTTACCGCTCTGCATGTTCCTTATCTTAGGACTATTCGGTAAAAAGATGTGTCCGAAGGTTTCGGGCATCGTGGGAACGACTGTTTTCGGAGTCGTATCCGTCATCAGCTATTACATAGCGCTCCAATACTTCTTCAGCGGAGAATTTCAAGTGGGGGACACTTACCAACAGGTGACGCTCTTCAACATGGAGTGGTTGCGGATGAACCAAGACTTGGTGATCAGCATCGGATTCCTTTTGGATCCGTTGTCCGCCATCATGTTGATCGTCATCTCGACCGTCTCCCTGATGGTCCACATCTACAGCATGGGTTACATGCACGGAGAGGGCGGATTCCAGCGTTTCTACGCCATCCTCTCGCTCTTCTCCTTCGCCATGTTAGGATTGGTGGTGGCAACCAACATCTTCCAAATGTACATCTTCTGGGAGTTGGTGGGCGTATCCTCCTTCCTCCTGATCAGTTTCTACTACTTCAAACATTCCGCAGTGCGCGCGGCGAAGAAAGCCTTCATCGTGACGAGATTCGCGGATATGTTCTTCCTGATCGGTATCCTGATCCTCTCCTACTACACGAGGACCTTCGATTTCGACAAACTCACCTTCATCAACGAAGGACATGTTGACGCGGTGTTCAACTCAGACTTGAGGACGATGACCTTCCTCGGGTTCCCTGTGATTTCGATCGCCATGTTCCTCATCTTCTTGGGAGGTGCGGGTAAGTCAGCCATGTTCCCATTGCACATTTGGTTGCCGGACGCTATGGAAGGTCCGACACCAGCTTCAGCGTTGATCCATGCGGCCACGATGGTCGTAGCGGGTGTCTATTTGGTGGCGAGGCTCTTCCCGATCTATTCGTTCGAGACACCGCATGTGTTGCAGATGATCTCCTATATCGGAGCGTTCACCAGCATCTTCGCCGCGATCATCGCCTGTGCGCAGACCGACATCAAGCGAGTGCTCGCCTTCTCCACGATCTCACAGATCGCCTACATGATGGTAGCCTTGGGCGTTTCCGGCTACGGAGGCGTCAACGGACTCGGTTACACGGCCTCCATGTGGCACCTCTTCACGCACGCCATGTTCAAGGCATTGCTCTTCATGGCGGCAGGAGCCATCATCCACGCCGTGCACAGCAACGAGATGGACGCGATGGGCAACCTCAGAAAGAAATTGCCTATCACCCACATCACGTTCCTCATCGCCTGCTTGGCCATCGCCGGCATACCTCCGTTCTCAGGCTTCTTCTCGAAGGATGAGATCCTGGTGGCAGCGTTCGAGACCAACAAATGGGTATTCGCCGTAGAGTACTTCGTGGCAGGTCTGACCGCCTTCTACATGTTCCGTCTCTACTACCGCATCTTCTGGTTCGGCGAGCCTGAGGAGGGATATGAGCACGAGCCACACGAGGCACCGTTGAACATGACCTTCCCGTTGATGTTCCTGGCTGCAGTAACGGTCATCACCGGTATCAGCTGGGCGTTCGGTAAGGTGTCCTTCACCGAGTTGATCTCAAGCGACTTCACAAGCTACGAGATCCACACACACTGGAACATCGCATTGCCAAGCATCGGAGCGGGCGTGATCGGTATCCTCATCGCCACATTCCTCTACTTGGAGAAGACAGGCAGGCCGAACAAGGCGGTATCCTACATCAAGAAACCGTATCTTTGGGCCTACAACAAATTCTATATCGATGAGATATATCTCTTTGTGACCAACAATATCATCTTCCAACGCATCTGTCAACCTATCGCATGGTTCGACCGCCACATCATCGACGGATTCATGAACCTGTTGTCATGGGTTACGAACAAAGCTTCGCAAGAGACGAAGGAAGTTCAGAGTGGATACGTACAACAGTACGCTTGGGTATTCATTATGGGAGTTATCACCATCACATTACTCTCAATATATCTCTAATCGAAAAACAGTACGACAATGAATATATTATCATTATTTGTAATCATTCCGCTCGTCATGATGGCAGTCATATTCTGCGTCAATGGCGAAAAAAAGAGTCTGATCAGGACGATCATGTCCATCGGCGGATTCGCATTGCTCTGCACCTCCGCCTACTTGACGATTCAATTCTTGGAGTTAAGGCAAATCGACACCACCTCGGAGTTCCTCTTCACGGAATCCGTCATGTGGTATGAGCGATTCAACATCCACTACTCAGTCGGTGTGGACGGCATATCCGTAGCCATGCTACTGCTCTCCTCCATCGTGGTGATCACCGGCGTCTTCGTATCCTACGCCATGGAAGAGAAGGTGAAGGAGTATTTCCTCTGGTTCCTGATGTTGAGCATCGGAGTGTATGGGTTCTTCATCTCGTTGGACCTCTTCACGATGTTCCTCTTCTACGAGGTAGCCTTGATTCCAATGTACCTACTCATCGGATTGTGGGGAAGCGGCAAGAAAGAATATTCAGCCATGAAGCTGACGCTGATGTTGATGGGAGGATCGGCCTTCCTGATGGTCGGCATCTTCGGCATCTACTACAACTCCATCCCAGCGGGAGGCGAAGGCACCTTCAACATCCAAGAGATCGCGGCGAACGTGCAAGCGTTGAAAGCGGAGGGAGGAGACATCAGTTGGGAATACATCTTCTTCCCGCTCACTTTCGTGGGATTCGGCGTGTTGGGAGCCATGTTCCCGTTCCACACGTGGTCGCCTGACGGTCACGCCTCCGCGCCGACAGCCGTTTCAATGCTCCACGCAGGCGTGTTGATGAAGTTGGGAGGATACGGATGTTTCCGAATCGCCATGTATCTGATGCCAGATGCGGCGCAGGAGCAAGCATGGATCTTCATCATCCTGACCGGTATCAGCGTCGTGTACGGAGCCTTCAGCGCCTGTGTACAGAACGATTTGAAGTACATCAACGCCTATTCATCCGTGAGCCACTGCGGCTTGGTTCTCTTCGCCCTTTTGATGATGAACAAGACCGCCATGACGGGAGCCATCCTACAGATGGTATCACACGGGCTCATGACGGCACTCTTCTTCGCCCTGATCGGTATGATCTACGGAAGGACGCACACGCGTGACATCCGTGAGATGGGCGGTTTGATGAAGATAATGCCTATCCTCTGCGTATGCTACGTCATTGCAGGTCTAGCCTCATTAGGATTGCCAGGCTTGAGCGGATTCGTTGCGGAGATGACCATCTTCGTCGGAGCGTTCGAGCACACCGACTTCTTCCACAGAACATTCGTGATCCTCGGATGCAGCTCCATCGTGATCACAGCCGTTTACATCTTGAGAGTGGTCGGCAAGATCCTCATGGGACCTGTACAAGACAAGCACCACGAGACGCTCACCGACGCAGTATGGTACGAGAAGGTGGCGGCATTCGGGCTCATCGCAGCAATCGCAGCAATAGGTATGGCTCCGCTCTGGCTGTCTAACATGATCGGCGGCGGAATTGAAAACATCGCAAAATTATTCACTTATGGACTATAGTAATTTTTTATCGATGAACCACGAAATATCATTAGTAGTGGTTATGACATTGGTTTTGTTGGCCGACTTGATCATCGGCGACAAGAACAAAAAGATTTGCCAAATCGCGTCAATAGGACTATTCTTGGCTCACACCATCGTATGTTTCCAATGGTCAAACAGCTATAGTCCGACAGAGGCATTCTCAGGAATGTACCTCACGTCAGAGATTCACATGTTCGTCAAGAACATGCTGAACATAGGCACCGTGCTCGTCTTCCTGTACGCCTACTATTGGAACACGCACGAGAATGAGAGCCACGCCGGGGAGTTCTACTTCCTGACACTCTCCACCCTATTGGGTATGTACCTGATGATCTCGTCGGGCAACTTCCTCCTGTTCTACATCGGTTTGGAGACCGCCTCCATCCCAATGGCCACATTGGTGGCGCTCAACAAGAAGAGAGAGGAATCAGCCGAGGCGGCAGCTAAGTACATCTTGACCGCAGCCTTCTCTTCAGGCGTTATGATCTTCGGTATCTCCATGCTCTACGCAACCTGCGGAACGCTCTATTTCGACGGCGTGTCAGAGTCATTCTCCGAGACACCGCTCACGATCATGGGCTTGATATTCTTCATCGCCGGCATCGGCTTCAAGATTTCCTTGGTGCCATTCCACTTGTGGACAGCAGACACCTACCAGGGAGCGCCAACTTCGGTGACCGCTTACCTCTCCGTCATCTCCAAGGGAGCCGCAGCCTTCGCGTTCATGTGCATCTTGATGAAGGCATTCAGCAACTACCCAGACGTATGGAAGGAGATCCTTTGGTGGATCATCGTTGTCACCATCACCGTGGGTAACTTGTTCGCCATCCGCCAGAAGAACCTGAAGAGATTCTTGGCCTTCTCCTCCATCTCACAAGCCGGCTACATCATGCTAGGCGTGATTGCGGGAAGCGACCAAGGTATGGCATCGCTCGTATTCTACACGTTGATCTACATGTTCACCAACCTCGCCGCCTTCGGAATCATCTCCAGCATCGAGGACCAGACAGGCAAGGTATCGATGGACGACTACGACGGACTCTACGACACCAACCCTAAGTTGGCCGTAGTCATGATGCTCGCCATGTTCTCCTTGGGAGGAATTCCTCCGTTCGCAGGATTCTTCAGCAAGTTCTTCATCTTCATGGCAGCGGCCGAGCAAGGTGAATATCTGCTCGTCTTCCTCGCCTTGTTGAACACCATCATCTCACTCTACTACTATTTGTTGGTGGTGAAGGCCATGTTCATCAAGAAGTCAGACAATCCGATTCCGACCATCAAGATCGACAGCATGTCCAAGGTCGGACTCATCATCTGCACGATCTGCATCTTGGCATTAGGATTCATCAGTCCGCTCTACACGTACATTTCAGAGAGGAGCTTCGGATTCTAAGAGCAGCAAACTCTCAGGAGGGAAAATAAAAACCTCCAAGACCATTACAATCAAGAGGGTGTATCAAATCAGTTTTTGACACACCCTCTTTGTTTTATGGAAACACAAGACATAGATTTCTCATTCAGAGACCACGACACCCCTCAAATGGGTGAAAAAGAATGATTATAATCAATAAAATATCAAAAGGAGAAAATTACCAACAAAATGGCATGTCAGAACAGAAATTAATATTAAATTTGGAATAATAAACAATGGAACAAGGTGAGAAAACATGGTATCACCCAATCCAAATAGAATTGAAATCTCCAGCATGGTATAATGGGCTCTACCGGGTTGGGGAGAACATTGGAGTCCACACAATAATAACATGAAACACAACTACACAAAACTAATCGGCATCGCATTAATGTGGATATTAGCTTGCATGACAGCACAGGCAAAAGACAAAACGACAGCCTACGAGGCGGACATATACCTTGCGAACGGAACAGTCAAGCATTCGGACAACTTCATCATTCCAAGAGGATGTGCGGCCATCTCCTTCACATATAAAGCGCAAGACGTCGTAGTCGTAGAACCGAACAATGAAGGCAAGTTGGAAGAAGTCACAATGGAGTCCGACGCCGTCGACTATTTCATATGCTGGAATAAAAGCAACCCGGAAGCGAAGCACATATTTAGGAAAATATATATCACAAAGAGTGGCAAGCAACGTGGATGGGCGACATTGGAGAAAGCGGGAGAGAAAGGCATGGTATATGGATTAGCCCCAGTCTATTACATAGAACCATCCGGTTTACTAATCCTTCAAGGAGAGCAAAACAGGCCACCACTCACCTACTTCATCTTTGAAGGAGACGAATACGCGACACAAGTCCGCTACTTCAACGGAGGATGGGAAATGTGGACAAGGAAATGGGCCGCTAAAAGCATCTTCAAAGGTGATGAGAAGATGATAAAAGAAGTAACAAGTGGCAAATATAAGCCGGAAGACCTCCAATACGTATTGGACAACTACAAACGACCAACTCCATTAAAGTTAGACAAATAAGAGCAAATTATGAGCAAACTAATCAAATATGGGGCGTTAATGGGCATGGCATTTTTGTCCATCAACGCATTTTCCCAACAGAGCACGAACAACCAGCAGATAAAGGATGAAGTGGTGATTATTCGTCCCGAGCTGACCCAAGAGCAGAAGGATTTCATGGAAAGCTATGCGATATGGTTGTCCAGAATCGGTTATAGGGAGCAATCACGGACAGTGATAAACCTAAAAGACAATGCGTTCGGGACTGGCGTCATCGTAGAGACAGAGTCTGGAGAGAAGCAACTCATATCCGTGAGTAAAAACGTAGGCATCGCCTCGAAAGTGACAGTCGAAACATTAAACGAGAAAGGAGTACGAAACGTACAAACCGGGCGGAAGATCATCACAAGAGCGTCCAACGGACTGGTATGCATCGAGATGCCGAAAAACCACACCACACACGGATTAAAAATCACGGAGCGATCCGCCACAGACGGCATGGACATTTACACCTTCGGATACAACGACGTAAACAAGAAGGCGACTTGGCAAATGGGTGACGGAATCATCTCAAACGACAGGTTCATACCTAACGACACCAAGGATGTATTGATACAGCACACATCCCCTGTCAACGTGGGAATGTACGGATCTCCGCTGACCATCAAAAGAGACTCTGCCCCTTACGGTTACGAAGTGATGGGTATCAACATCCACAAGGGAAGAGACAGGGAGAACACCAACTATGCCATTCCTGCGCAGGAAATCAAACAAATCATCTCAGGAATAGCTGGTATAAACTCAAAAAAGAGCAAAGAAGCACTAATCTCATCGGTGGAGCAACTACTGAAGATGGAGAAAGAAAACTTCAGCGCCAACAAAAACCTGATTTCCGACCAATACCTGACGGATGTCTCCAACGACGTACTGCAATCATGGTACAACAGCATGCCAGAGAGTGTGAAGAAGGAATTCGAGAAAGACCTAAACAACGAGATGGTATTCGAATCAGCCAAGAACATCATCGCATACGCCTTCGCGAAAGACAACATAGAAGGTTCCCAACTAAAAGTAAAGACATGCGCATACACATCGAACTCAGATGTTCAGACTGTCCAGATCGACAAAGGAGGGAAGACGTTGGTCAGCACATGGGTATATGAAGACGGCAACTGGAAACTCAAAAGTTGGGGCAACAACGCCGCCGAAAAGCCAAAGGCGAAAGCGGATGCAAACAATGCGGACAAGATGCAAAGGATTGGCATCGACCGTGACTATACGGGCATCCAACTAGCCATAGGGACAACGTTCATCCCTGTCGACAAATTCAGCAGCTACACCTTCACCTTTTCCATCATAAACAACCCGTTCGTCAAGCACAACTTGGAACTTGGAAAAAACACGGCGGCAATACGCGTCAAGGATGGCTCACCAGAGTTCAACGAACATGGAATGGTATTTAATCCTGACGGTTCGCCACACTATCCATTCTTGGACGACGAAGCGAATCTATTCTCCATGGACTACAGTGTTGCGGGACAAGTTCCCATCAACCTGAAGCGCTTTTTCGTCGTTCCGCAAGTTGCGCCAGGCATGGGTTTCATCTTCGGGAAGAGCAAAGAGTACCATGAAATCGTGGGAGGTTTCTTCTTCAAACTCAGTTCCGGAGCCCAATTGGGATACAACATAAGCAACACACTGAACGTATTCCTATATGGCGGACATCAATTGGATGTGTTCTTGATTCCAGATCCGGAGGATGAGATCGACATAAAGAAAAGCATCAACGGATTCAACTCACGGTTAGGTGTCATGTTCGTTTTCTAACGAACATGGCACAAAACACTTCCACTCACAGGAGATGCAAGAAAATCAGAGACGATTAGCCTCACGACAGACAAAGAACGAAATAGAGAAACGAACAAAGACATCCTTATGAGAAAAAATGGATTCATTCTTTAAGGAAGTGAATAAAAAAGGATCCACATTAAATTCATACGATCATGAAACAGCACCACATCATTAAAAACGTATGCACCATAGTACTATGTTTATTCGCATATACCATCGTACAAGCAAAACCATGGGGAAATAAAGAGGAACAACTTTCCCCCACAGTAGCGGACCTGTACCTTACAGACGGAACCGTCAAACATGTTGAGCACTTAACATCTGTGCCATGCGGATATTGCGAAAAAAAAGACAAATCAAAAATATCGATCCGCTATAACGAGCTCGATAGCAATGGTCAGATAGTAGAATACGACATACCTTCAACAGAGGTAGAGTCCATCATCTGTTGGCACGCATTAACCCCGGAAAATAGATTCAAACTTGATAAAATCAGGAATAATAATTCCGACAAAAAACACTGGGCAATACTAGTGATGGAAGGGAAAAAATGTAAAGTATACCGCATACCAGACATCTGTAGTGTCACCGACAAGGGGGAAATGAGCATGTTCTTTATAGACGGTAAGGGTTATTCCTGCTTTTTATTTGAAGGAGACGAACGCGCTACAACCTGTCAAAGAACCCCTAGCAGTTGGATATATTATCCGAAAAACCTTTTCGAAAATGACGAACAAATGATCAAGGACGTAAAGAATGGCAAATATAAAAAAGGGGATCTCCAAATGATTCTGGACACATACCAACGTCCCGCACCATTAACAGTCGACAGATAAGAATATACAAAAAGCAGAGAAGCAATCACACTCTTCGGAAAGAAGGACTCATTTTTTGAAGAAGTGAATAGTAATAGAGTCCACATAAATTCATACGAACATGAAACATAACTACATCAATAGAATAGCATGCGCCATATTATTGAGCTTTTTCGCATGTGTAATCGTTCAAGCGGAGCCAAAAGTGTCTCGAATAAATGCGGACATACACTATACCGACGGGAACGTCGTATATGTTGAAAACCTGGACTTACCCCATGGAAATATTTTCAGCAAAGCGCGTTATATCACCTATTCAAAAATCAATGAAAAAGACAAAGTAGAAAAAGTCGAACTGGAATCAGAGCCGATGGATTACATCGTTTGCTGGAACGCCGCAAACCCGACAAAGAAATACAAATTTGAAAAGGTCAGAATAACAGACAAAGGACACAAGTATTGGTGCGTTCTAGACTCGGAGGGGGAAAACGGGAAAGCTTTATGTAAAGCGGACAGTTATAAGATCGATGAGAATGGAGAACTGACATTAATCTATAGAGAAGGTTCGGGCACGTTCACCCTCAATACACTTTTCCTATTCGAAGGGGATGAATACGCCTCAATGTGCCCAGGGGCACCAATCAATTGGACAACATGGCCGAGAGGCGTTTTCCCAGGAGACAAACAAATGATCAAAAACATACGTGCGGGCAAGTATAAGAGAGATGATCTCCAGGTAATTTTAGACACGTACATACGCCCTGAACCATTGAAATGCAAGAAAGTCAGAAATGATTGAAAAAGACAGGCATAAGGGATAGACAAAGAAACGAATAAAATAAACTGAATCACAAACAAGAAAAAATACAATTAAAATGAAGAGACTAACATTACTACTCACTTACGTGCTTTCAATAGTATTCGCCTTCTCATCATTCGCCGAAGAGAAAACCACGAATCTCAAGGACCAAGTAGCCATAGTCACCCCAAACATTTCGGAAGAGATGAAAAAGCATGCTTCGGAAATGGTGCGAATTCTGGCCAACTACAGTTACTATTCCGCCGCCAGCGAATACAAAGCCTACCAAAAAGGTTGGTCTGGTTCCGGATTCGTCATCAAAGGCAAGAACGGGAGGCACTATATCGTCACGAACAAGCATGTGACACGAGGTTTGAAGTCGGTCAACATTGAATTCAATGGAGACACCGCGACAAAATACGAGGATTGTCCAGTCATAAAGGAAAGCGAGGATATCGATGTTGCCATCGTAGAGTTGCCAAGGCACTTTAAAATCGGGCAAAGCCTCGAATTCTACACGGAAAATGTGAACGAAGGAGACGATGTATGGTCTGCAGGATATCCTGGATTAGGAAACAATCCGGTATGGCAGCTCGGTAAAGGAATCATCTCCAACATGAGCGTGAAGGACAAAGACTTCGGCGACGAGAAGAAATTCCACGTCATCCAACACACCGCACAAGTGGATGCAGGTAACTCCGGAGGTCCATTGCTCATCAGGAAGGAAAGGAAAGGCGGCGCGCCTAGCTACTACGTCATTGGAGTCAACACTTGGAAAGCGGGTGGCAGAGAGAACACCAACTTCTCCATTCCGACGAAATTCATCAGCGAATTCGTCAATCAATCGATAACAGAGACAGTCAATGTAACAGCGCAGAAACAAGAAGAAAACGCCAAGGCCGCAGGAGAGAACTTCTACAACGCATTGCTTTCCGGCTACAAGGATATAGTGCCATTCATATCCGATGAATGTACCTACTCCATCACGAAAGAGGCATTCCAAGATATGTTCAGCCAAGCGTCATCAGAGGCTCAAACAGAAATAAGGGAGAATTTGAAAGAAGCGAAAGGAACAGAAGCGTTGAAGATCCTTTTGGCGGATAACCTCGCCCAAAGCGTCAAGAAGAAAAAGCAGACATTGACACTGAAGGAAACCAAATTGAGCGAAACAGGTGCGACAGCCATGAGCACATTCAGCTACAACGGGAAAGACAAGGTGTTCAATTGGGTGAATGAGCAAGGACAATGGAAAATCGCATCGAACGGCCTCGATGGCAGTATTCTCCAGATGAGTTCAAACGTCCACATCATCAAGAAGAACGGGAAAGGATTGTCGACCAGCGCACTTTTCGGACTCAACGAATATTCCAAAATGAACGTCACGCTTTCCATCAACCGATACTTCGCGACCCTCGGAATGAGATCCGTCACCTTCTTCGGAGGAAAGGATATAATCGCCAGGAATGAAATCATAGAGGGCACCTATGAAGAAAGGACAATACCAGGGGACACCATCTTTATCTACGGAATAAAATACAACATAGGTGTCCGCGTTCCAATTGGCTTCGGGGAGAAATTCGCACTGACTCCATACGTCCTCCCAGGCGGTGGAATAAGCTCAGAGACATTCTTCTGGAACATCCGGTCTGGAGTAAACTTTGGTTGGAGATATGACAAAAAACATCAATTATACCTTGGCGCGACATTTGACTATTTAAGAGGAATAGAAAACAACACCTCCCAGAAGGTGACCCGACCATACGTGGGAGCAGTGTTCGGCTGGGACTATTAATTCCCCAAAAGTGTTTCGAAGCGCCATCTGATCAAGGTCCGGAACACGAGAAAAATTTTGAAGATTAAGAATTATATTCTATATTTACATAGAATTACAACAACAAAAAGAGGAAAGAAAATGAAACATAAAATTTCGGCAATTATTTCATCATGTATCATCGCATTCATGATGGCATCGTGCACGGTATCGACGCACACGACCACGCATCGCACGCCACCACCGCCACCGCCAGCTCATTACGGACACCCGCATCCACATTACGGACATCCACATCACTACGGACCTGGTCCGAAGAGATATCCGATAGACCAGTTCAGGAAAGGTCCTCAAGCGCCACACCACAAGGGTCCTCAAGCGCCACCGCCGCCACCGCCAGTGAAGCCAAAAACAAGCGTACGTGACGTGGAAAGCAATAGGATACGCAATAGCGGCACGACCGTTCCTCAACAGAAGAATGAGCAACAAAACGTCAAAAGAGGTTCCAGTTCCTCACAACGTAGCGCACAGCCAAGCAGTTCCACGCCTTCGAACACGAGAAGCGGGAGAAGTGGCAGCACCAGCACACGAAGTGGAGGAAGGTCTGGAAGATAACATCGGACGTGGACTATTCTGTCATACAACGGTTTGTCGTCGAGGAGTTGTCGCAAGACCATAGCGGACACAACCATCAACATGCGGAGAGAGTCGTCGCAAACGCCAAGAAAATCATCTTGAAGGAAGGCGGAGACGAGAAGATAATCCTCACTGCGGCATGGTTGCACGACTGCATTGACAAGAAACTTTTCACCGATGTGGACAGTCAGACCCACAAGGTTGAGCGGTTTCTCAAGGCGCAAGGATTCAATCCCAGCGAAGTGGAGGAGGTGATGTACATCATCCAAAACATCTCCTACAACAAAGGAGAGAACCGTCCACTGACAAGCCTCAACGCCATGATTGTCCGTGATGCGGACAGACTCGACGCCATCGGAGCCATTGGCATCATCCGCACCATCGAATATGGAGCGAGTCAAGGCAGACTGTTCTACGACAACATTAACATTAAGAGAGAGGGAGGGATAGTCGGTTGGAATCATCCAACCGACACCTCCCTCTCCCATTTCTATGAAAAACTACTCAAATTAGAGGCATTGATGCACACACCAACCGCAAAGGAAATAGCGAAGAAACGTACAAAATTCCTGAAAAGATTTTTGGCGGAATTCTACGAAGAATTAGGGCAATAATAAATACGCCAATATAAGGGGAAAAAGCATATTTTCCACAAAAAAACAGAAACAAAAAACCTTTTCGCTTAAATATTCTTGGATAATAACAAAACTTACCATATTTTAGCATAAATTTAGATGTGGAGGGGGTTCCACGCACACACATTTTATAATAAAATGAGAATATATTCAGTAAGGGTAATCGCGATGGTCGCCATGTTATACATGGGAATAACATCACAAGCAAGCATTATCATAAACGAGATAATGCCATGCAACATAAGTACAGACATAAACGAGGAAAAAGAGTTCACCGGGTGGGTGGAATTCTACAACAGCGGGGAGAACGATATCAACATAAAAGGTTGGGAAATAACCAATTACACATACAAGAAAAAGAATGGAACACAAACGGAGGAAAAGAAATGGAGTTGGGTAATAGACTTCGACATCATCGTACCGACAAAGAAATATAAAGTAATACCATTCGACGATTACGAACCGTTACCACACACATCAGCCAAAGAGAAACATGCGCCATACAAGGTGGATCCGGACGAAGGCATTTTGGAGATAACCCCACCAGCCTCCCTGAAAAACAAGGGGAATAAAGACATAAAAGGCTCCATGTTGATTTATTCGACGATGAAGCCACACCTCTCATACGGTGTATGCGATGTGAATGACCAAGGGAAAGGATACATGGTACCGACACGAGGGGGGAAAAACGAGATAGGATATACGAGCCTAAAAGATGGACAATGCGCCAAACCGACATTCAGCGGCACACAACCTGGCGTGGGTTACAAAGACAAATGGACAGACAAGAAAGTGAAGTTAGAGTGTGGAACCGCAGATGTGAAGATTTACTATACGACAAACGGATCCATACCAACAGAAAAGAGCTATAGGTTCATCAAGGATACCACAAAGATAAAAATAGACACCACATGCACCATCCGCGCACGCGCCTTTAAAGACGGTTATTTGCCAAGCGACATACTGACAGGGTCCTTCATCGTCTATAATTCAGACAGGGAAGAATGCGACGGAAAGAATCCGCCAGTAGTATCCATCGTGACGGATCATGATTTCCTATATGACAAAAATATAGGAATACATTGCACCGGCGAGTCGGGAATAGCGGGCACCAAAGGATGCATCGCCAGCAGCGCCAACTACAATCAGGCATGGAAGAGAGCGGTGAACTTCGAATACTTCGTCGATGGGGAACAAAAGTTATCACAAGAGGCCATGGTCGGCATCATGGGAGGTTGTTCGCGCAAATACAGCGTCAAATCACTGAAAATCACCACCAGTAAAAGGACAGGCGCGGAATTATTCAACTATAGTTTCTTCAAGGACAGTGACAAGGCAGGGCAGTTATACTCCAGCCTACAACTCCGTAACGGAGGAAACGGATTCGAAACATACAGATGGCGCGACGGATTCATCCAATGCCTCGCCAAAAGCATGGGCAACATCGACTACCAAGCCTATCAGCCCGTCAGCTACTACCTAAACGGAAAATACAAGGGACTCATGGGGCTCAGGGAGAGGACCAACGGTTCATACATTGAAGCCAACTATGGGATAGACGAGGACAAGATAGACATCGTGGAGATGACGGAAAACAAGATAGAGGCCGCATTAGGCGACCTGAACGCCTACAACGAAATGATAGCGTTCGCCACAGACAGCAACAACTACAAGAAAGACAATTACGTGGCGCAACTCAGCAATTACATGGACGTGGACGAATACGTCAACTACATGATTTTCGAGCAGTTCGTCGTCAACACCGATTGGCCAGGCAACAACCAGAAATGCTGGAGGAAGCACATCGGTGGCAAATTCAGGTGGATACTATATGACACAGACTTCGCCTTAGGATTATATGGATGGGGAGATGGCAACTACTGCGACGCCAACCTCAACACCATCACATGGTGTACAGGAGAGGGAAGCGAACACAACTGGGCGAATGCCAGTCCGAACAGCGGATACCCGGTAACGGAAGAGAGCAAATGGAAGACCATCCTTTTCAAAAATCTCATGAAAAACAAAGGGTTCAAGAATATGTTCCTGACCAAGGCACTTATACACCTATCCACCTCGTTCTCAACAAGTGTTATCGAGGCCAAAAGAGACTCTTTCCTGGACCTTGTCAGGAGAGAACATTGTGCGACAAAGAAAGCGGGCTTCGAGGGAGATAACAGTTCCACCGATGGCATCAAGGCTCTAACAGAATTTGCCTTGAATCGTCGCAGCATATACAAGGAGCATTTAGCCCGTTACTGCGGCTTGAAGCAGGATGAGTCAGCCGTCCTACGCATCTCCAGCAAAGGCGACTTGAAAAGCAAAGTGAAGGGTTTCTACGTGAATGATGTAGCGATGGAAGGCAATTCACAGAAGGTCAAACTGCTCAAGAATATGGGCATAACCATTAAGCCAATTCTTCCTAACGGCTATATCGTGGATAATTGGAAAGTAGATACCGTAAGATATAACAGTTACGGCGTCGGATTCAGCCTTTCCAAAGACACAATCGATGTCGAGTTGACCATCAAAGAGGAGAGTTACGACAAACCGACCATTGTCATCAACGAAGTATGCGCCAAGTCATCCATCTTCATCGACCCAGAGTCAAACAAGGGAGAAGACTGGATTGAACTCTATAACACAGGCGACGAATACGTGGACGTGGCGGGTTTCTACCTGAAGGACAAAGACACGACCGTGGAAATTGCGCGGGGATATGAAATGACCAACATCCCGCCTAAGGGGCATCTGCTTCTTTGGGCCGACGGCAGGAGCAAGAGCGGTGCGCAACACCTCGGGTTCAAGCTTTCCAGCACAGGAGAGGAGATCACACTGTACAAGAATGTAAGGGACTCCATCATCTTGGTGGATAAAATTAAATTCGACGCATTAGGTGATGATTGCAGCTACGGAAGGATAAAAGACGGAGCATCCACCTTCAAGACCTTCTCCGTCTGCACGGAACACAATGGGTTCTCTGAGGCGACTCCAGGCGAAGAGAACGGCATATACGACTGCAAAACAATTATTGAAATGCGCACCTATCCTGTGGAAATCAGTTGCGCATTCCCGACAATGCAATACAGAATAAACGGTGATACCATCAGAAATAATATCGTATCCTACCGATTAATGAAGGGGAAATCACTCACCGTCACGCCTATACTGCCTCTATGGGTCGGGTTCAAAGAATGGGAACTATCCACATTCACGGAATCATACGAGGACATCATCACCCCAAGCTCCCAATGGGAATACTACTACAAAGGCTCCGCCCCAAGCGGGAAGTGGAAGGAACTCAGCTACGACGAAACCGGCTGGACTGAGGAAGCACACGGCTACATGGGTTATGATGCTTCGAATAAAGACCGCGGTTTCGAATACAACACCGATATACCATACGAAGATGGAGATAGCGCCAAGTACATCACAGCCTACTTTAGACATGTGTTCTCGATCGACGACACGACAGGCATAAAGAGCTTCACAGCTAATGTAACCTACGATGATGGTGTGGCTATCTACCTCAACGGAGAAGAGATCGGACGATACAACCTGCCGAAGGACTCCGCACATGCTGAATTGAAGTACAAAGACACCACTCTGAATTACTACGACGACCAGCGGGCGCAAATAGAGATCGACCCATCCAAACTCAACAAGGGTCAAAACATCATCGCGGCGGAAGTGCACCAGATCAACAGCGCCACATCCGACTTGACATTCGCCCTGAACGCCAAGGCGAAGTATATCTCCCACCTCTGCAAGGAAATGACCTTCACCGTCACTCCGAAAGAGGCCTTCACCGCCAAGTTGAATGTCAGCGGAAGCGTGAATAATGAAGAGGTTCATGTTGACAAACCGGCATCAGGCATCACATTCTACCCTAACCCAACCTACAACGAAGTGTATATACACGGGTGCAAAGGAAAGGCGTACGCATACGTATACAACCAGTTAGGCAACATGGTGATCATGCAGTACCTCAACGGAGAGGATGACCCAATCGATTTAAGCAAGATGGCAGACGGACCATATATCATCGAAGTGAAATCAGACACACAGTATGGTAGTGGCATAGTCATTAAGAAATAGGCGATGAAAACGGAAGAAGAGATACTCAACGGCAAGGGGGTGAAGCCAACGGCCAACCGTATGCTCGTCCTACGCGCTCTGTTGAGGATGGAACGGCCCAGTTCTCTCTCCGAGCTGGAAGATGAATTGCCCGACATGGACAAATCAAGCATTTTCCGCACACTCAACCTATTTCGGGAACACCACGTCACCCACGAGGTCGATGACGGCACCGCCATCAGATACGAGGTCTGCCATGGCGAAAAAGAGTGTAGCATAACAGACATGCACACACACTTCCACTGCGAGATATGCCATGAGACCACATGTCTGCACGACATACAAGTGCCCATTGTCCAACTACCTGAAGGATACGAAACACAATCCATCAACTACATGATTAAAGGGATATGCCCCCGATGCGCCGGAAAAAATAATTAAGGATTTTGAAACGATGGTTCGATGTTGTCAATCCTACCCATCCGGTTCAATGTTCGCCCTGAAATATCCACTCCATAATTCACGGCAATTCGCACGACAATGAGATCAAAAAGCACAAAAGAAAACATAATAGTATATCTGTTATTAATAGTCATCGGCCTCCTACTGTTGACCGCCGTCTATTTCGCGTCGAGGTGGAGTCCCCTCGCAGGCGCATTGGTGCTCGGCGTAAGCGTATTCGTCTGGCTGACAATAACCCCTCGGGATTTTAATAGCGACCCGGCGGGCGACGGCATGGCGGCTGGTTTCGATGCGATCTTCAGCATCGTCAAGGCGATTGTGCTGACGATCGTCTTCTACATCTGCATGAGGAACAACGAGCCCGACGCTGTTTTGCGGGTCACCATGATCCTGCTCATCCTCTACTTCGCCAAACGGCTCATCTGGACGAAGTTATAACCCCACCATCCAATCCCCTATAGTAATGGACCTAAAAAGAAAAAGCATGCTAAACATCATCCTACTGTTGGTTGTCGCCGTCAGCCTGTTCGTGGTTGGCCATATGATCGACAACCCATGGCTATCGTTCTTCTGCTCGGTAGGCTTGATCGCCGTAGCCTGGGTGACAAGCCAAAACTACCTCCCGCTGGAGGAGGACGTGAATCCGGGCAACCCTGAGAACGGCACCATCTTCTGGAAACTGATACTGACCGCGGTCATCCAACTATTGGCCATCTACTTCACCTCCAAGGGATATCCCTTCTTAGGTGCCTTGATGCTGGGTTTCTGCCTCTATGGCTGGATGGACGCCGAACCGTTGGGCTAGATAATGTGTTGCCCCTACGAGGCGGACATTGAACCGGATGGCCATTCAAAAATCCCACGCCATCACATTTATCAACAACCAAGCCGTAAAATAAAATTTATACACCAATATTTTGCAATCATATTGGAATAATGATATATTTGTCGAGTCGATTCAATATATGGACGGATTTCGGCAATGGGCATGTAGGTTCCAGCGGTTGCCGGGAAGGATAAAAATTCAGGGCCTGTCAAAAAACGAATGGTATGAGACATTTTTTCACGATCACATGGTTCGATAGGAAGGATACAGTTACAAAAAGGGCAATGCGCCACCTGTTCTGCTGGCTGGCATGGTTCTTTTTTGTTCTGCCTGCAATGGCGGCAAATGAGGTTTTTTATGTTGATAATCTTACATACGTAGTAATAGATTCAGTCGAGCACATTGTGTCCGTAGGAGCGCCGAAAAAAAACATCACAAAGGACATTACGATACCAGAAAAGGTTGAACACAACGGAATTGAATACTCTGTCAATCATTTACTAGACAACGCTTTTAGAGATTGTACAGGATCGTTTTCAGTTACCATTCCCCCAACCTTCAAGGCCATTGGCAGTAGAACATTCGAAAATTGCAGTGGGATAATATCCGTCGTTTTACCCGAATCCATCGTTTATATCGGTGATAAAGCCTTCTATGGTTCCTCCCTTGAATCCATCAACATTCCCAATTCCGTCACAGGAATCGGCAACTCAGCATTTCGATGCTGCCCCTTGAGATCCATTGAAATTCCAAATTCTGTTACTTCTATTGGATCATTTGCATTTTCTAGTTGTTTTGATTTTGACGGCTTAAAATCCGTCATTATACCCAATAGTGTCACCTACGTTGGTGGCGCAGCATTCGGTGGAACAGACACTCTCTATTATGGAGGAGATGCAATAGCCACCGATTGGGGAGCAAAACATCTCATTCGTGGATCAGTTTTCGATGGCGACTTTGTCTATAGGGACGAGCAGAAAACAATATTGGTCGCATATAGAGGCTCTGATTCTGTTGTCACTATTTCGGACTCCATCACCTCCATTGACGAGAACGTTTTCAACGGATTTGAAACCGTCTGTTACGCAGGAACAGCCTCTGGTAGCCCATGGGGCGCAAAAAGGCATATTAAAAGAGCCTTTATCGATGGCGACTTCATCTATGCGGACGAAGCGAAGACTCAATTAGCTGCCTACTTAGGTAAAGACGTTGATGTTATCATTCCTAACTCCGTCACCTCCATCGATGCGAAAACTTTCAACGGATTTGAGACAGTCTATTACACAGGAACAGCCTCAGGTAGCCCATGGAGCGCAAAAAAACATATTAAAGGAAACGTAATCGACGAAGGATTTGTCTATGCGGACGAATCGAAGACGAAATTAGTTGTATACATAGGCACTGACTCTGTTGTTACCATTCCTAACTCAGTGACTACGATTGGTAACAACGCCTTCAAAAAGAATACCAACATGACCTCCGTCATCATTCCGACCTCCGTCACTTCCATAGGAGATTCTGCGTTCTATAACTGTACAAGCCTGACGTCCGTCACCATCCCGGACTCCGTAATATCCATAGGGAAACGTGCATTTTATGAATGTACAAGTCTGACATCAGTCACCATCCCGAATTCCATCAAATCCATAGAGGCTTATACATTCTGCTTCTGTTACAAACTGGCATCCGTAATCATCCCGGATTCCATCACATCCATAGGAAGCTATGCGTTCTATAATTGTAGCGAACTGAAATCCGTCAACATCCCGAATTCCGTCACATCCATAGGAAGCTATGCGTTCTATGATTGTAGCGAACTGACATCCGTCATCATCCAGAATTCTGTTACTTCCATAGGGAGTTCTGCGTTCTATAATGTAGACAGCATCTACTATGGGGGAATTAGCACAGGCTCTCCTTGGGGTGCCAAACATAGGTGTTACATTGTTGACGGAGACTTCACGTATGCAGACTTGGGGAAAGAAAGTCTGCTTAAATATACGGGCTCGGACTCTGTTGTCATCATCCCTGACCAAGTGAAAATCATCAATGACAGCGCATTCTACAACAATACGGAAGTGGCCAAGGTTACCATTCCGGAATCGGTCACAAATATCGGCAAGGCAGCATTCTATGGCATAGACGCCATCGACTATTACGGATCCGCCACAGGTAGCCCTTGGGGCGCAAAACGGCACATTAAAGGGACGATCTTCGATGGAGACTTCGTATATGCGGACGAAGAGAAAACGAAATTAGTTGCATACTTAGGTGAAAACGCAATTGTTATCATTCCTAACTCCGTCACCTCCATTGACGCGAACACTTTCAACGGATCTGAGACTGTCTATTACGCAGGAACAGCCACAGGTAGCCCTTGGGGCGCAAAAGAGCATATTAAAGGTTATATCGACGGTGACTACATCTACACAGACGAAGGAAAGACGAAAATAGCCGTTTACACAGGGTCAGACTCTGTCGTTGTCATCCCAGAACAAGTAAAAACCATCGGTGACAACGTATTCAACGGAAACACAAAACTGATATCCGTCACCCTCCCCGATTCAATCATTTCCATAGGGAATAACGCATTCAGCGGTTGCACGGGCATATCCTCTCTGACAATTCCAGTGTCCGTCACCTCCATTGGGAATAACGCATTCAGTGGCATAGACACCATTTACTATCAAACGGAGAATGGCACCATCCTCATCATCAAAGATTTCCATGTCATCCACAACCTGCAAGAATTCTTAACATATAGGGATATAAACAACAAAGGATACCACCCGAACGGAAGGCTTGACGCCGACATCGACCTCAGCCCAATCTGCGGCATCATCAATGGTGAAATTGTCAACTGGGAAACTCTAGATCTCGGCAATGCCATGTTCGATGGAGGGAATCATACCATCTCTAACCTATATATCAACAAGCCAGGTTATAAGGTGTCACTATTTAAAAGCTGGCATGTAGAGAATTTAACCGTAAAGAATGCCTATGTGAAAGGAACCGATGCAGCTGGAATAACATTCTCTGAAGGAGCCATTCTAAGGAACTGTCACTTTAAGGGAGTTGTTGTCGGTTCCAGAGATGCAGGAGGATTAAACTTATACGGGAAAGGCTGCTTCTTGATCAATTGCAGCAATTATGGATTAGTAGTTGGAGGTGAAGGTAAAGCAGATGGAATATGTGCTCAAGAACCTATCAATTGTTACAACAGAGGAAAAATTGTTTGCATGGGTGGTACAGCGAAAGGAATCGGAATGAGTTGTTGTTGCAATCCAGAGAATTGCTATAATGCAGCAGTTATAACGAAGCCAGGCTATTCCATCTATGAGGCATACAAAAGTTGCTTCAACCTAAAGATAGAGGGCATCAACCTATTTGATGGGGAGAACGTCCAGCAAATGGATTCCAGCGCATTCCTTTCCGGAGCGGTGACTGATTCGCTGAACAAGTATGTCGCACAATATCCGAAGACATATACATACTACGCGGGGACAATAGAAGATACAATTCCATTGCTTCCGTGGGTACAGGGAGAGGACGGATTTCCTCGCTTTGAGGGTGTGAACCTGCAACCGACGCAAGGCTATATCGTACGCTTTACGGGGAAAGTGAACAATATAGACGTTTCATTGGATGGCACCATCGACTTGCCGGTTTGTCCAGTCGATGGATGCACCTATGTCTTCTCAAATGACTTCGACGGAAAGAACATCGTGAGCGACACCACCGTCGCTGTTTCACAAATAACAGATCCGAACTTCCTGGAGCGGGACGATGATGGCTTCTACCTCATCCACAACGGGGCGGAACTGGCGAAATTCCGCGATGTGGTGAACGAAGGAGCAGTAGCCATCAACGGACGTCTGGCGAACGACATCGACCTCAGCCAAGAGTGCAAGGATAGCGTTTGGATTCCTATCGGAGTTTATAAAAACAGAGGAGATTATATAGCTTTCGAAGGAGTTTTCGATGGTGCCGGGCATTCAATCGAGCATTTATATGACATAGATTCACCAGATAAAGAAGGCATCCATTGGGATAGAGGATTGTTCGGGAATACAAAAAATGCCACCATACAGAATGTCGTGGTGAAGAATTCCCGTATCACTGGTTATTGCGTTTCCGCCATTGTGGCCTCGGCCGAGAATACAACCATCCTGAACTGCGGAAGTGAAGCGGAACTGTATGGCTATTCCGATTATGGGGCGGCATCAATGCTCGCATATGGGGAAGGGACCTTAAAAGTCATGAATTGCTACAACCTCGGAGTGGTGGGAAGCGAATGGCAAGCTGCCGCTATTGCTTCTTATAATCATGGAACTTCGGAATTAGAGAACTGTTATTCCTCCGCCCTCATAACGTGGGATAAAAGATATGAATATCCTCAAGAAAAAGAAACCGGTCCTTTCTGCCAAGTCGAACGATGTGTCCGTTGTTTCACAGATTCTGTGATATGCAATTATGATAATGAGAGGGAAGGCGTGACAAAAACCTCGACGGACTACATCAAGTCGGATGCCTTCCTGGCGGACATGAACGCTTGGGTGGACTCCATGAACGCCGCACAGTCTGAGATCGTCTTCGCCCGTTGGGTGCGCGACGAGGTGGACGGATATCCTAAACTACAACCTACCCACACGTCGGTCAGCCTTCCAGACGTGCGCCGCACCACACCTGACGGAATCTCCGTCTATGCGGTAGACGGAACCATTTACATCCGCTCGGCACACGCAGGGAAAGCCACCCTCTACGACCTACACGGCAAGGCGGTCGCGAGCGTCGCCTACACGGAGGGGCTCACCACGGTGGATGGCCTACGGGAAGGCGTGTACATCGTGTGCGGGGTTAAGGTGATCGTACGTAGGGGCAAATGATGAACCGGACGGGCATTGAACCGGATGGAAATTCATAAATTCCATAGACGCACGGCCGTTGTAGAGACGCACGGCCGTTGAGGGTGTATCAAAATTGATATGCCCTCTTTTCGTATTCAAAGAAGCAGAAAAAAACAAGAAAGCCCTAACTTTCACAAGCTGGGGCTTTCTTGTTTCAGAAAAAATTGTATCTTTCTGAAAATTAAACAAATAATACAACTGGTTCCACCGTGAACAGAGATTTCTCTGTTCCCTGGCTCGTGAGAATCGAATATTTGACCGAAAAACCCAAAATGTCGTTTCTGCGAGTTTTCACTCGATTCTCAGGAAGTTAAAAGGGTGCATCAAAAATTTGAATTTTGATACACCCTCTCTGTTTTTCCACACTTTTTTCCACCCATATTCCTTCCCAAAAAGCAATAAAAAAATATTATTTTTCAATTTTATACGTCATATAAAAAAAATGCATTATATTTGGTTGTTTTTAAATAATAATGGAGAATATTTAAGGAAAACAATCCGATATGTACAACGGATTCCCCAAAAAATATTTTCTTCCGGCAAATGAATGATAAAAATCGCACAAAAAGGGTAAGGATTATGATTAGGAATTATTCATCGATTATCGAGTTGCCGTACGCTTACCGCGACGCCTTCGCAACCAATCCCCTACCCCTCACCGCAGGGGAAGAGATGGCCTCATTCGGGAGAATGGTCCATGGAGTCAATCACCCGAACATGGAGACCTCCGTCGGGGAACTCTCCTCGTAATCCTCGCGCAAGAGAGATCGCCTCCGAGTCGCACACCTTTTCTTTGCCTGCCCATGGCCTCTTAATCGTCAAGAGATATGCGCAGTGCTTCAAGGTGGTGCTTTAATCATACCATACACACAGGAGGAGAAGGGACGCGACGATGCGCCCCTTCTTTTTTTCAGTCCGCACGATTTTTGTTAAACTAAGTACCATACGAGCAAAATATTGTCAATTTAATAGGGTCGAATGTTTTTTATTACTAAATTTGACATGATTCATAAAATTACGTGACAGATGGTTTTCAATCAAACGACAGTGTCGAACAAAGGGTATATAGGACAACAACTTATTAACACTAACAACGAATTAAAAGGATGTTTATGCTAAAAAGGATTACATTACTTATCATGCTATTGTGCGCCTTCCGCGCCAGCTTCGCCGCCAACTACCTCACCTTCACGGCAGAGTCGGATAGTTCCACGTTCAGCATAGAATCAGAGATGGGGAGCATTCCGGACATTCAATACTCTCTGGACAACGGTGAGACGTGGCGGAAACTCGATACGGAACATGTGGTCACGCTGGGAAAGAGCGGCGACAAATGCCTGCTAAAAGGGAATAACACCTATGGATTCAACACAGGGTTTTACGACAGAGTACGCTTCACGATGACCGGCCGAATCGCCGCCAGCGGTAGCGTGATGAGCCTGCTCGATGGCGTGGGAGAAAGCGTAGTCATCCCGAACGACTATTGTTTTTTTGAATTGTTCGCCGGCTGCGCCAGCCTAACACAAGCCCCAGAACTGCCCGCCTTAACATTAGGAGGGGGAGAATGCTATAGATCCATGTTTGAAGGATGTACCCAACTGACAGAAGCACCTGCATTACCCGCAGAAAAACTGAGTGCGGGTTGCTACCATTCCATGTTCAAGGGGTGCGTCAACCTCACCCAAGCGCCCAAACTGCCCGCCACACAACTAAGCTACAACTGTTACGTAAGCATGTTCGCCGACTGCGAAAGCCTCGTCACAGCGCCAGAATTGCCTGCCACAGACATGGCGAATCAATGCTACCAAGAAATGTTCCGCAATTGCACCAATCTCACCCATGCGCCCGCACTACCCGCCATGAACCTGAGCTTCTCCTGCTATGAGTTGATGTTCTATGGATGCACCAGCCTAACGCAAGCGCCAGAACTGCCCGCCTTAAAACTATCTCAAAACTGCTACGCAAGCATGTTCTGCGGTTGCGACAGTCTGACGCAAGCGCCCGAACTACCCGCCACCACCCTTGCGGAAAACTGCTATTTCAGCATGTTCCGAGATTGCATCGGTCTGACACAAGCGCCGGAGCTACCCAACACAGAACTATCCAACAACTGCTACGCATACATGTTCAGTGGTTGTACCAGCCTGACGCAAGCGCCCGTACTACCCGCCACGGATCTACGATATAGCTGCTATGCGAACATGTTCATGGGCTGCACCAGCCTGACGCAGGCACCCGAACTACCCAGCACGGGACTATCCTCTCGCTGCTATACGAACATGTTCATGGGCTGCACCAGCCTGACACAGGCACCCAAACTCCCCTCACCTTACCTTGTAAACAATTGCTACGCTAACATGTTCGAGGGATGTACCAGCCTGACACAAGCGCCTGAACTACCCGCCACCACCCTTGCGGAGAGTTGCTA
>DBYR01000014.1:98898-102371 GCA_002310215.1 Bacteroidales bacterium UBA1181 | reverse complement strand
ACACAAGCACCGGAACTGCCTGCCACACAACTGGAAAAATCTTGCTATTACGACATGTTCAAAGGATGCACCAGCTTGACAAAAGCGCCCGAACTACCCGCCACCACCTTGAAATATAATTGTTATCATAACATGTTCTCGGGGTGTGAAAAACTATCCCAAATCGCAGTCCACTTCACGCAATGGGACACGTACGCCAACTATGCCTGGGTGGAAGATGTCGCCCCTTCCGGCGTATTCATTTGCTCGAATGAACTTCCGGAAGAGTATGGGGAAAGCGGAATACCCGCAGACTGGACCGTCAGACATTTCGGAGAGGTCTTAGACCCTAACGCTGATTACCTCTCCTTCACCGCCATGGCGGACAGCTCCTCGCTCACACTAGAAAGTACGGGCGGAAACAATCCTGACGTGCAATATTCCCTGGACAACGGCGGGTCTTGGACCCAACTGGCAGAGGACGACACCATCTTCCTGGAACACGCAGGGGACAAAGTCTTGCTGAGGGGCGATAACCCGAACGGTTTCTCCTCTAACTACCCCGACAAATACACGAAGTTCGTCATGACCGGCGCCATCGAAGCCAACGGTAGCGTGATGAGCCTCATCGACAACCTAGGACAAAGCACCACCATCCCGACAGAGTGGTGTTTCGCCGAACTGTTCGCCGGATGCTCCAGTCTGACGAAAGCGCCCGAACTGCCCGCCACCACCCTGACGGAAGGCTGCTATTACGGCATGTTTGAATCATGCAACCGACTCACCCAAGCGCCAGAACTGCCCGCCACACAACTGGCCACGAACTGCTACGGAAGGATGTTCGCAGGCTGCGGCATGCTCTCCGAAATCATCGTGCGTTTCACCTCTTGGGGGGAAACGGAGGAGTGGGTGTCCCTCATCGATTCGACCGGCACGTTCATCTGCCCGAAAGCACTCGAAGAGAAGTACGGAGAGAGCTTCATACCTACGAATTGGACCGTGACGCACATAGAGGACGGCATCCACCTACTCGCCTTCACCGCGAAAGAGGACGCCTCCTCTTTCGGTATACAATGCACCAACATGAGCGCCCCGGACGTGGAATACTCCCTGGACAACGGAGAGACCTGGACCAAACTGGAAGAGGGTGAAACCATCATACTGGAACATGCCGGAGACGTGGCACTGCTGAGAGGTGTCAACCCGAACGGTTTCTCCTCCGATTACGATGTATACACGCAGTTCATCATGACAGGCTCCATCGCCGCCAGCGGTAGCGTGATGAGTCTGATCGACGGCATGGGTCTAAGCACAACCATACCCAACAACAGGTGCTTCGCCAATCTGTTCTATTACTGCACAGCGCTGACGCAAGCGCCCGAACTACCCGCCACGAAACTCTCCAAAGGATGCTACTACAATATGTTCGCGAATTGCTACGACCTCACGAATGCACCTAAACTGCCAGCCACCAAATTAGAGGTGAATTGCTACCAATCCATGTTCTACGATTGTGCAAACCTGACGCAAGCACCCGAGCTACCCGCCACTGCGATGGAATTCAGTTGCTACGAAGAGATGTTCAAGTACTGCGGGCTGACAAAGGCACCCGAACTCCCCGC
The DNA here is from genome assembly GCA_002310215.1 of Bacteroidales bacterium UBA1181. Classification (GTDB taxonomy): domain Bacteria; phylum Bacteroidota; class Bacteroidia; order Bacteroidales; family Paludibacteraceae; genus UBA1181. The sequence goes on along the minus strand of DBYR01000014.1, from coordinate 100,770 downwards.
CACACAACTGGCCGCCAGTTGCTACAAAAGCATGTTCGAAAATTGCGAAGACCTAACCGAAGCACCTGCGGTTCTACCCGCCATGACGATGGCCAAGGAGTGTTACAAAAGCATGTTCGCCTCCTGCGGACTGACAAAAGCGCCGCAACTCCCTGCCACGAAGATGGCCGAGATGTGCTACATGTATATGTTCAGCCACTGCGAAAATCTGACGGAAGCGCCGGAACTTCCTGCCACAGAACTGGAGTATCAATGCTATGGGCAAATGTTCGAAGATTGTATAAGGCTGGAACGCGCACCGGAACTTCCTGCCACCACGTTGGCCAATTCCTGCTACATGGATATGTTCAATTCCTGCGAAAGCCTCACACAAGCGCCAAAAGTATTACCTGCGGAGAAGCTTTACGACGGTTGCTACGAACACATGTTCGCCGGATGCAAGGCACTGACGGAAGCACCTGAATTACCGGCTATGGTAATGAGCTTCAACTGTTACCGAAACATGTTCAACAAATGCATCAGCCTGACGCAAGCACCTAAATTACCAGCGACAGAACTGGCCTACTATTGCTACGAATACATGTTTTCGGATTGTTCAAGTCTAACAGAGGCCCCGGAACTCCCCGCCACGACATTGGAAAGCAAATGCTACGCATACATGTTTTCGAATTGCGTCAACCTGACAAAGGCACCTGAATTGCCTGCGGAAAAAATAGCACAAGGATGCTACGAGGGAATGTTCATGAATTGTACCAGCCTAACCAAAGCACCACTATTACCTGCGGAAAATACAGGTATTTTCTCATACGCAAACATGTACAACGGGTGCTCCAACCTTTCCGAAATCACAGTGGGACTATTGTCCTGGGAACATAATGACACAAGAGATTGGGTGGCTGGCGTCGCCCCGACCGGCACTTTCATTTGCCCGGGCGAACTCGAGAAAGAGCATGCCGACAACCGTATACCCGTAGGCTGGACCGTGAAGTACATAGAAGGGGATTGCAACTTCCTCACCTTCACCGCCGAAGAGGATTCCTCCTCATTCTGCGTGGAGCACTTCGGGCAGAACAATCCGAACCTGAGATATTCCCTGGACAACGGCGATACCTGGATAGATCTAAAAGGCGACAAAACCATCGTCCTGGAACACACGGGGGACAAAGTCTTGCTGAAAGGTAAAAACATAAGCGGTTTATCCCAGGAAGACAACGTATACACACAGTTCAAAATGACCGGCGCCATCGCCGCGAGCGGTAGCGTGATGAGCCTGATAGACGGCGTGGGGGCGAGCACAATGATTCCGAACAGAAAGTGCTTCTTCTATTTGTTCAACAAATGCAAGGCCCTGACCCAAGCGCCAGAACTGCCTGCCACCGAACTGACACAAGAATGCTACAGCCACATGTTCGAGCAATGCGGCAACCTGAAAGAAGCTCCAAAACTGCCCGCCACCTCACTGGAAACGGGCTGCTACGAAAACATGTTCGAACAGTGCGGACTAACAGCGGCACCAGAACTGCCCGCCACAAAATTGGCCGAAAGATGCTACAATAACATGTTCAAAAACTGCAAGAACCTGACAGAAGCCCCTGAGGTCCTACCAGCCACATCATTGGAAAAGGAATGCTACAAAAGCATGTTCACAAGCTGCACTAACCTGAAGAAGACGCCTAAACTCCCCGCCACCGAATTGGCCGAGATGTGCTACATGGATATGTTCAGCTACTGCGACAATCTGACGGATGTTTCCGCTCTCCCCGCCACGGAATTGGCTGGACGTTGCTACAACAACATGTTCCACGCCTGCACCAACCTGACGCAAGCGCCCGAACTGCCCGCCACATCGCTGGCCGACTATTGCTACATGGG
>DBYR01000014.1:0-98727 GCA_002310215.1 Bacteroidales bacterium UBA1181 | reverse complement strand
CTCACTGGCAGACTATTGCTACATGGACATGTTCTCAGATTGTGAGCGGCTGACGGATGCGCCCGAATTGCCGGCAGAAACACTGGCTGCCGAATGTTACCGCAGCATGTTCAACGGTTGCTATAGACTGGCCCAAACACCGACTCTTCCCGCTTTGACAATGAAACAATCTTGCTACAACAAGATGTTTTACAACTGTACAAACCTGACAAATATCTGCGAACTCCCCGCCACAACACTAGACGAGGATTGTTACAAGGAGATGTTCTCGGGCTGCACCAGCATGACGAAGGCGCCGTACCTGCCCGCGACTGAACTGAAGCCCGGATGCTACAGAGAGATGTTCTATAACTGCTCCAACCTTTCCGAAATCACGGTGGGATTCCTCTTCTGGGACGATAATAGCACGACAGACTGGGTAGCCAATGTCGCACCAACCGGCACATTCACCCGCCCAATCCAACTCACGGAAGAATACTCCGAAAACCGCATACCGATAGCGTGGTCAACAAACCGCGACGAAAACCCAGATTCATCGTTTGTCGAGCCCGAAAACTGCATCATTTGGACGGAAGGCCTTACCCTATTCGTGAGCAGCAAACAAGAAAACGTCAATGTCTATAACATCAACGGACAGCTGATTTACAGCGCCCAGGGGAAAAACTCTAAATCGCACACGTTCACGATGCCCGCCCATGGAATCTTTATCATCAGAACGGGCAACAGGAACTACACAGTGGAGCTATGATCCACCCTGCACGCTTGCTCGTTTTTCCCACAGGGCGTTGCCTTAGGATAAATATAATTCACGTGTAGAGACGCACGGCCATTGTAAAGACGTACGGCCGTGCGTCTCTACAATGGAACGCCCATACATCTCTACAAAAAATGTTTTGCCCCTTCAGGGCGCAATAAAACACCCCGACCATTCCCCCAGGACGCTGCCCTGGGCTAGTTAATGTGATGCCCTTTCAGGGCGGACATTGAACCGAATGGTCCTCTTAATTCTTAATTCTTAACTCTTAACTCTCTCCCCTCTCCTCTCATCCTCAAATACACCCTCGCCGTGGCCAACACATCCTTCTCGCAATAGACCGCGATGCGCTTCAGGTCACGCTCCTCGTAGAAGACACCCGCCACCTGGCTGCCGTCGATATCATCCTTCGGTGTGGGGATGCCCAACACGGCGCACAACAGTTTCAGCGAAGTGTAATGTTTGTAGTCCCCGAACTTCCACATATCCATCGTGTCGAGCAGGCGGACCTCCCACGGTTTTCTCCCCGCAACGTTCAATATTTCAGGCAATTGAATACCATGGATAAGCATCCGACGGGCAATGAAAGGGAAATCGAACTCCTTCGCATTGTGTCCGCAAAGGTAATGGCTCGGCGTCTGGTAGGAGTGGTTCAGCAGGTCGACGAAGTCGAGCAACAACTGCCGCTCATCCTCCCCGTAGAAGGATTTCTCCCTGAAAAGGAGCGCTCCCTCCTCCTCGTAGGCGAACCCTACGGAGATACATACCACACGTCCAAATTCAGCGAAGATACCCGCCTCATGGTACATGCTCTCGGCCGTACAATCGTCCGTGTAACGTTCGGGCACACGTCGCCTCATCTGCTCCACCTTTTCTTCCCACAGATGCGCCAAAGCGGGGTCCAATTCACTCAACGTGGCCGTCATAGGGGCCGTCTCGATGTCCAAAAAGAGAATGTTTTTCAAATCAGGCATAATTTCTCAGTTTTAAATTTATAAACAGGTAAAATTGAAACGAAAGGGGGAATGCCCGCAAACCTGCATTCCCCCTCGCTATGATATTATTTCTTCTTCGCCTTCATCTTGCGCGTGAGCGTCTGGATGCACTCACGACGTGGGATGATGACGGAGAGTCCCTTGTAATCGACCTCCTCCTTGATGATCTTTATCATCTCGTCATAGTTCTTCTTCAACGGAACGAACACGCGGAGGTGCGCAGGATCCACGCCCAAGCCGAGGCAGATGCTCTCGATCTTACCCGTACCCTGGGAATCCTGACCACCCGTCATGGCGGTCGTCTCATTGTCTGAAATCACGATGGTGATGTTAGCGTTCTCATCCACCGCATCCAAGAGACCGGTCATACCGGAGTGCGTGAAGGTGGAGTCTCCGATCACTGCCACAGCCGGATAGATGCCGGCATCCGCCGCACCCTTCGCCATGGTGATGGAGGCACCCATGTCCACGCATGAGTTGATCGCCTGGTAAGGAGGCAACGCTCCCAACGTGTAACAACCGATGTCGCCGAACACCTTGCTATGCTCATAGCCGCGGAGCACCTCGTTCAGGGCCTCGTACATGTCACGGTGGCCACATCCTTGGCACATCTGCGGTGGACGCATCTTCACGACGGATGGTATGCTGTAAACAGACTTATGCTCTCTTCCGAAGGCCTTGCCCACGCTGTCCGGATCCAGCTCGCCCGTGCGCGGCAACGTGCCGTCCAAGCGGCCCATCACCTTCTTCGTCTCGAAGAAGCCCTTCAGCTGGTTCTCCACGAACGGATAACCGTCCTCGATCACCAAGAGGGACTCACACTCGGAGGCCAGTTTGTCGATCATCTTCTTAGGCAACGGGTATTGGGATACCTTGACAACCGGGTACTCGCAACCCTCAGGGTAAACCTCGTTCAAGTAGTTGATACCGATTCCGCAAGCCACCACACCGATCTTCTTGTTGTTTCCGTCGATGTAACGGTTGTATGGTGAGTTCTCGGAAGCGGACAATATCTCGCCCTGCATGTCCAACAGATGTTGGTAACGGCGGCGCGCGATGGCTGGCAACAAGACGAACTGACGTGGGTCCGCAGGTACGCTGTTACCGTTCTCCGGCCGCACCTCCTTGCGCTCCACGCCTGAGCGGGAGTGCGCCAAACGGGTGACGATGCGCATCAGGACAGGATAGCCCAACTTCTCGGAGAGGTCAAAACCGTTGTAGGCCATATCGTATGCCTCTTGCTGATTGGAAGGCTCCAGGATAGGAATCATGGCGAAGTTACCATAGAAGCGGGAGTCCTGCTCGTTCTGAGAGGAGTGCATCGACGGATCGTCCGCCGCCAGCACCATCATACCTCCATTCACACCCGTGATGGCGGTGTTCACGAAACAGTCCGCCGCCACATTCATACCCACGTGCTTCATGCAAACCAGCGAACGCTTGCCGCCATACGACATGCCTAACGCAGCCTCCATGGCTGTCTTCTCATTGGACGACCAATGACTGTGGATATTACGTTCCTTCGCTTGCTTGGAGTTCTGGATATACTCTGTGATCTCGGTGGAAGGTGTTCCAGGATATGCGTAAACACCTGAAAGTCCACCATCAATCGCCCCTTGGGCAATGGCTTCGTCAGCCAATAACAATTGTTTCATTACTATCGTATCTTTTTATATTCTTTTCTGTAAACGAATCACACCTACAAAATTAGTCTTTTTTAGGCTGAAAGACAAACGAACCCCGCAAGAAAGAGTCATCCGCGGAACTCCAGCATGCGGCTGATGTACTTGCCGACGATGTCGAACTCGATGTTCACGACGCTTCCCACCTCGATCTGGCAGAAGTTCGTGTGCTCGTAGGTGTAGGGAATGATGGCCACGGAGAACCCGTCCTTCTTGGAGTCACAGACCGTCAGGCTGACTCCGTTCACCGTCACGGAACCCTTCTCGACCGTCACATAGCCCTTCTTGGCCATCTCGGCATCCATGTCGTACTGGAAGGTGAAATACCAACTGCCCTCCTCGGATTTCTTGCCGACGCACTTCGCCACCTGGTCCACATGTCCCTGCACGATGTGCCCGTCCAACCGTCCGTTCATCACCATGCTGCGCTCCAGATTGACGAGGCTACCCTCCTTGAGGAGCCCGAGGTTCGAGCGACGAAGCGTCTCTTGGATGGCGGTCACCGTATAGGTGTCGGCCGTCTTCTCCACCACCGTCAGGCACACACCGTTATGCGCCACACTCTGGTCTATCTTCAATTCTGACACGAAAGGACAGGTCATCGTGATGTGCAGATTCTCCTGATCTTTTCGTAACGCGACCACCTTGGCCGCAGTCTCTACTATTCCTGAAAACATAATTATATATCTATTTCTTTTATATTCAAACAATTAGACTAACGCTCCACGCTCTTCACGCCTCTGATTGCCTTGATCTTCTTGATCACATCCTCCAACACATGCGTGTCCGAAACAGTGACGGTGAGGGTGCCGCGGAAGAGGCCGTCGGACGAATCCACGGACATGGCCCGTAACGACACGTTCGTCTCCTTTTGTATCAACGAGGAGATGTTCGTGACAATGCCTATATCGTCCGTACCGGTGACATGCAGGGTGCAGTTGTACTGCGTGCCTGACTTGCCGGCCCACCTCGCCTTGATGAATCGGTAGCCGAAGCGGGAGAGCATCTGCGGTGCGTTCGGGCAATCCTTCTTGTGTATCTTGATGGTTCCCCTCACGGAGACGAACCCGAAGATGTCGTCGCCATAGATCGGGTTGCAACACTTCGAGAGCGTGTAGAGTATGCCCTGCAGATGATCGTCTATCACCAAGACATCCTCCTTGTTCGGATCCGTGGAGGATGAAGAGATATGCTCGAAACCATCCGCGGTACGCACCTCGTCGGGCTTGGCGTCCGTGGAGCACTCCACATAGAGGTCTTTTATCTTTGAGAAGTCTATACTATCCTCCGCCAAACGTTGGTAGAAGATCTGTATCGTGGCACAGCCTATTTTCTTCGCCAACTTAGCGGCGACCCGCTCGTCGTACTCGAGCTTCCAGTTCTTCAGCCTACGCTTGAACAGTTCTTTGCCCAACTCGACGTTGGCAGACTCTTGTTCCTTGAGTATGCGTTTGATGTGCGTCCGCGCCTTGGTCGTCTGCACGAACTCCAACCACTCCTTGTGAACCGTCTGGTTCGAAGCGGTCATGATCTCCACCTGGTCACCGCTACTCAGTTGGTAACGGATCGGCACGTTCTTACCGTTCACCTTACCGCCTATGCACTTGGAGCCCAAGCCTGAATGGATCATAAAGGCGAAGTCCAACAACGTGGCGCCCTTCGGCAACTGCTTCAACTCGCCGGAAGGGGTGAAGACGAAGACCTCCTTGTCGTAGAGATCCAGCTTGAAATCATCCATGTATTCCAAACCGTCCACGTTAGGGTGTTGCAACAGGTCACGCACATTGGCGAGCCAATCGTCGAAGAGGGCTTCCCCCTTCACTCCCTTGTACTTGAAGTGGGCGGCGAATCCTTTCTCGGCGATTTCGTCCATGCGTTGCGTGCGTATCTGCACCTCCACCCACTTGCCCTCCGGACCCATCACGGTAGTGTGGAGCGATTCGTAACCATTTGATTTTGGTATAGATAACCAATCCCGCAAACGTTTCGGGTTGGGTTGGTACATGTCCGTGACGATGGAATAGGCTTGCCAACAAGCCGCCTTCTCCTTCTCCAACGGAGTATCTAAGATGATACGGATGGCAAAGATGTCATAGATGTTCTCGAAGACAGTGTTCTGCTTCTTCATCTTGTTCCATATCGAATAGACCGACTTCGTGCGACCCTTCATCGTGAAAGTGAAGCCAGCCTCCTCCAACCGTTTCTTCACCGGCTCGATAAAGGCCTTGATGTAGGCGTCGCGCTGTTGCTTCGTATCATGTAGTTTGTTGACGATATCCTCGTAGATGGCGGGATTGGTCTGCCTCAGGGAGAGGTCTTCGAGTTCCGACTTCACCTTGTAGAGTCCCAGACGATGGGCCAAAGGCGAATAGAGGAAGGATGCCTCCTTGGCGATGCGGTTGCGGCTCTCCTCGTCGTACTGACTCAAATTGCGGATTTGGTAGAGTTGGTTACAGATCAGCACGATCACCACACGGATATCCTCCGCCATGGAGAGCAACAGACGCCTGAAGGCATCCGACTCCACCGGGGGATGGTTCCTGTACAACTCGCCCACCTTGAGCAAGGAGTTGACAAACGTGGCGACCTGCTCACCGAATAGGGTCTGGACAGCCTCGGGGGTGGTCAGCTCGGCAAGCACAGCCTCGTAGAGCAGGACACCGACCACCGGCACCTTGCCCAAATCCACCTCCACCTTGATGATGCGGACGATGTCACATCCCCTTTTCATCAAAGGATGGTCCGTAGCGAACAGACGTGACAACTCCTCCCGCTCCTGTGGAAGCAGGTCGTACGTATCCAATATTTCCTCCAAATTACCCGCCATAGGTATCAATCATCATTTCATCTTTGAGCCCCTTGCCAAGATGATGTACACGAAACATACGTCCGTCAACCAATCTTCCGAGAAGTGCAACTTCTCCTTGTAGGTGCGCACGTTAATGGCGGACTTGATCAGGTCTGGGTTCTTGAAATCAGCCGATGTGACAATCTTATGCACGGACTCCTGAATCATGGACTTCATCCACTTGCGGAAAACCAAAGGGAGACGAAGACCTACCTGCACGTCCAACGAAACCGCCATCATGACATCCTGCATGAGGCTCTGGAACCATACACCGTATGGCTGCAAATCCAACACCTTCTTGCAACATCTCTTGATTGAGTTATCAATCTCCGAGAAGAACGCATCCGACAATTTGTACTCCTCCTTCATCTTAGACGCCACGAATTTCTTCTCCGCGATGCCAAGACGTCCCTCCGTAGGGATCTTGAACTTCTGCTTCAACACCTTCAACTGTGGCAATTGCTGCAGGTTCATGATGCCCAATGTGGCGGCGGAAGATGCTTGTATATAGACGTTGAGCAACGTAATGAAGTTCTGCACCTTCTCTTTGACGAACTCCTCTTTCTTCTGTTTTCTCGCTTTTAGTACTTCAGACAGTCCCATTTTTTATATCATTAATAATTAATTACTTACTTTTTAACGTACCCCATGTCTCTTCAACAATGGTAATATCGTAGGCTCTTGCCCCCTGAATCGTTTGTAGAGAGTCATCGGATGCTCGCTGCCTCCCTTCTCCAACACCTCATGACGGAAACGTCCCGCCGTCTCTTGGTCGAATATGCCATGCTCCTGGAACACCGAGAAGGCGTCCGCATCCAACACCTCCGCCCATTTATAGCTGTAATAGCCGGCGGAATATCCTCCCGAGAAGATATGGTTGAACTGCGTGCTCATCAGCGTGCCCTCCACCGGAGGAAGCGTCTGCGCAGCGCTCCACGCCTCGTTCTCGAAGGCCTTCACATCTCCGTCGAATGGCTTCTGGATCGTATGCCAACCCATGTCCAACAGTCCGAAACTCAGTTGGCGCAACGTGGCATAGCCGATGTTGAAGTTGGCGGCCTTCCTAATCCGCTCGATCAGCTCGGCAGGGATAGGCTCACCGGTCTTGTAATGCACGGCGAATCCATCCAAGTACTCCTTCTCGAACGCCCAGTTCTCCATCATCTGGGATGGCAACTCTACGAAGTCACGGTATACGTTCGTACCCGCCAGGCTCTCGTAGTGGCACTTAGAGACCATGCCATGGATGGAGTGTCCGAACTCATGGATGAAGGTGGTCAGCTCGTCAAACGTGAGCAGGGAAGGCAACGAATCGGTCGGACGGGTGAAGTTCATGACGATGGAGATATGCGGACGCACATCCACACCCTTCTCGTCCACATGCTGGCAGAGGAACTCCGTCATCCATGCGCCTCCCCGCTTTCCGTCACGCGGATGGAAGTCGGTATAGAGCACCGCCAGGAAGGATCCGTCCTTGTCATAGACATCGAAAGCCTCCACCTCCTCATGGTAGACAGGAATGCTCTCGTTCTTCTTGAAGGTCAAGCCGTAGAGCTTGGTGGCCAAGCCGAACACACCCTTCTTCACATGCTCCAGTTCGAAGTATGGGCGAAGCAGTTCGTCGTTGATGCTATATTTCTCGTCACGTAGTTTCTCTGAATAGAAGGACCAGTCCCAAGGCATGATCTCGAAGTCGGCGCCATGCGCTTTGGCATAGGCCTGCACCTCAGCTATCTCCGCCTTCGCCGTAGGCTTATAGGCCTCCAGCAGGTCATTCAGCAGTTTGTAGACGTTTTCCTTGTTCTCCGCCATGCGGTAGCGCAACACACGGGCCGCATAATCCTCGTAACCCATCAGGTTCGCCAGCTCCAGGCGTGCGTTCACGATATCCTTCACTACCTGACGGTTGTCCAAATCACCCTCCGTGGCTTTGGTGTTGTAGGCCATATAGAGCTGCTTGCGCAACGCACGGTTCTCAGCGTACTTCATGAATGGGGCGTAGCTTGGGTAGGTCAGGTCGAAGATCCAACCCGTCACGTTGTTGTCCTTCGCCTTCTTCGCCGCAGCCTCAACGATGGCAGGAGGCAAGCCCGCCAGGTCTGCCGAGTCGGTGATGGTCAGTTTATAGGCGTTCGTGGCGTTCAAGACATTCTGCCCATACTTCAGCGTCAGGAGGGACAAGCGCTTGCTGAGCTCGCGGAACTTCTCCTTGCCCTCTTCCGAGAGCGTCGCACCGTTCTTCTCGAACGATTCGTAGGTCTTCGTCAGCAACATCTGCTGCTCCGCCGTCAGCCCCAACGAATCCTTTTGCTGGTAAACCGCCTTGACCCGCTCGAACAGGGGAGCGTTCAACGTCACGTTATTGGAGTGCTCCGTCTCCAACGGAGAGATCTCCTCGGAGAGGCTGTCCATCGCAGCGCAGGTCTCGGCCTCCAACAGATTGTAGAAAACATATTGGATACGGGTCAAATACTTGCCGGAGCGCTCCAACGCCACGATCGTGTTCTCGAACGTGGGCGCTTCGGGGTTCTTCACGATAGCGTCGATCTCCTCGTCATGAAGACGAATCGCCTCTTTCACCGCAGGTAAATAATCATCCAACTTGACCTTGTCGAAAGGGAAGGTCTCATGCGGAGTACCATACTCCGCCTTCAAAAAAATATTATCTATCATCTCTGTTTTATTTTCTTTCACATCACACGATGAGAGGAGGGGCAACGCACATACGGCAGAAGCCATGACCAACCACTTCCCCACTTCACCAATTCTTGTAACCATTATGCGTTCCATCATAGATCCATCACCAATTTATCGCCCGACACGCTCATCAACGACTCACGTATGTTCAGGGTATATTCCCACACGGAAGCGAACTCATCGAGCTGCTCCAGCTTGAACGTCTCCTGCCCTGCTCGGTCCACCATGTCGAAGAACGTAGCGACCGTGATACGATTGACATCCATGGCCGGCATGTACGCGTCACGCTCGTCTATCCGCACCTCCGTGAGGATTCCCGCCTTGCACAAGCGACGCACAATGACGGAGGCCAAGCGCAAAGGGATACGGTATTTATCGGACATCTCATTCAATGTCATAGGCTCCTCACCATCCCGGAACCGTTTCGCCACAATCTTGGTGACGGACAAAAGCACGAACTCGAAATAGCGGTGGCTGATGGATTTCACATCCTTCTCGAACTCGAAGTTACGGACATTCTGCAAGGCGAAGGAGATCTCCGCCCCGAAGAGCACGATCATCCACGTCGTCTGGATGAACAACAGGGCGAACGGTATAGCCGCCAAACCACCATACACGGCGTTATAGGAGGTCATCATCGTCTGCAAATAGACGTAGACCCACTTGAACGCAAAGAAGGAGACGCAGGAAAAGGCGCCCGCCACCATGGCCGCGGTGAACCTCACCTTCGTGTTAGGCATCACCACGTAGATCATCGTGAAGACCACCCACGACACCAAGTAAGGCATCACGGCCAACACGACCTTCAGCGTCGGCGAGATGATATACGAGCCATCAAAGACGCCTAACGCATGGTTGAAATAGAACGAGACACCATTGGAGACCAGCACGAAGATTGGAATGACCAACAGCAGGGAGATGTAGTCGGTGAAACGACGGATGTAGTTCCTGTTCTTGGTGATGTACCATATCTCGTTGAACGACATCTCAATCTGCGAGAAGACCTTCATGACGGACCATAGCAACACGCAGATACCGATGCCGACGAAGGCGCCGCCCGTGGCATTGCTCAGATAGTTCTCCACAAAATTCAGCACCACCTGCACCAGCTCCTGGTGGGAGGCGTAGCGGTTGTGCAACATGTCGACCACGTATGTGTCGAGCCCGAAGCCCCTCGCCATGCCGAACACGAAAGCGAGCAACGGCACCAAGGCGAAGACGGAGTAGTAGGTCAATGCGGAGGCGCGGACCGGCATCTTTCCTTTGATGAAATTCTGGATGGAGAGTACGAGCGTCTTCGCGAAGAGCATAAGATACCCGCGTTTACCTTGCTCGTCGTGTATGGTGGTCCGCCAAATATCAATGGTGACGAACTTCACCTGATCCACAATAAACCGTATGATTTTTTTCATACGCAATTAGCATATCTATTCACGATGGAGATCCGTCACAGAGACTGACATTTCGTCACATCATGGCGTTACACAAAAAGGAGAGTAGGCGTATAAGCCGAGTTCTGTACCCGCGAACGGGCGTTTGTCATTAATCTAGGACTTACGTCACCATAAGCCTCAAGCAATCTACCCCCCGACATCGGACGGGCAGCCCTACATGCGTCGGTATATTCGATCTTACAACCCGCGACTCGCACAGCTCCCGCCGTCACCGGCAGGACTGGTGGGCTCTTACCCCACCTTCTCACCCTTACCCGCACAAGGCAGGCGGTCATTCTCTTCTGCGATAGTTCACCCTCACGGACGACTTTCTGTTAGGAAGCGCGGCGCCCTCTGTTGCCCGGACTTTCCTCTGACGTTGCCGCCAGCGACAAACCCTCCTACTCTACTCCGCAAAAGTAATCATTTTTTCCTTAAGACACTGACAATTTTTCACATTTTGCACAGATTAATTCATCATCAAACGTTAAAAACAAACGGTTGATGTTAAATCAGTTTAAATCCCTACCGACTCGCACAAAATTGCATAATATTTGTACGTTATTTCAACGGAGCGAGGTTTGATTTTCCTCCCTCTCAATGGAATATAAAACGTAATAAAACTAAAGGATATGAAACACTTGAAAACAATTGGCACCGTATTGGCGGTGACCGCACTCAGCGCAGGGGTCTCCTGCTTCTGCTACAAACAGTTCGGTCCGCAAGAGACCATCATCGTGGAAAAACAAACTCCCGCACAACACGCCTCCTTCAACGGGAAGGGGGGTATGGTGGACTTCACCGAAGCGGCCGAAATTTCCGTCAACGCTGTGGTCCACGTGATGACCGTCATCGAGACCAAACAGACCAGCTACAATTACGACCCGTTCCTGGAGTTCTTCTTCGGCGAGCGCGGCAACCAACGCCAACAGCCTCGGCAACACCAGATGGGCTCGGGCTCGGGCGTCATCCTCTCGCAGGATGGCTACATCGTGACCAACAACCACGTGGTGGACGGCTCGGACAACGTGACGGTCGTCCTCAACGACAAGCGTGAGTTCAAGGCTACCATCGTGGGCACAGACCCGAACACGGACCTCGCCTTGCTGAAGATAGACGCGAAGGACCTCCCTACCCTCACCGTGGGCAACTCAGACGACCTGAAGGTGGGTGAATGGGTCTTGGCTGTCGGCAACCCGTTCAACCTGACCTCAACCGTCACCGCCGGTATCGTCAGCGCCAAAGCGCGTAACATCAACATCCTCACGTCCGACATGAAGATCGAGTCGTTCATCCAGACAGATGCGGCGGTCAACCCGGGCAACAGTGGCGGCGCCTTGGTGAACACACGTGGCGAACTGGTCGGCATCAACGCGGCCATCGCCTCCCAAACTGGCTCCTACTCGGGCTACTCCTTCGCCATCCCTACCAGCATCATGAGCAAGGTGGTGGCCGACCTGAAGGAGTTCGGCACCGTGCAGAGGGCGCTCCTCGGCGTGCAGATCCAAGACATCAACGCTGAATTCGCCAAGGAGAAGGGCTTGGATGTGCTGGAGGGTGCCTACGTGGCCGCCGTCAGCGAGAACAGCGCGGCAGAAGAGGCGGGCATCAAGAAGGGGGATATCATCACCCACATCAATGGCAACAAGGTGAAGAGCGTTTCGGAAACGCAAGACCAAATCAGCCGATTCAGACCGGGCGACAAGGTGGAGGTCATCTTCCTAAGGGATAACAAGTCCAAGAAGGCTACAGTGACCCTCAAGAACGTAAACGGTGATACCGAGATGATCAAACAGGTATCCGCCAACGAATTGGGCGCTACACTCACCCCTCTGAGCAAACAGAAGCTGCAGCAATACGGACTCAACAACGGACTGGAGGTCTCCAAGGTGATGAGAGGCGGTAAATTCAACCGCGCGGGCATCCCGAACGGCTATATCATCGTGAAGATCAACAACTTGGATGTAAACAGTCAGGCGGACGTGGACAGGATCGTCAGCAAGCTCTCCCAACAAGAGGAGAAGGCGCTCTTCATCTCAGGAATCCTTCCGAACGGCAAGGTGGTCTACTATGCGGTGGACATGAACTAAAATATTGACAAACAAACACATATACCAATAATTAATAAACAACGGGAAGAAGCCTTGCGGGGAATTAACCTTCGCAGGGCTTCTTTTTATAGGGATATGATTCCCTATTTTCTCAAGCGACAAACGATGGTAGCTCTATGGTAATTCCACAAAAGCCCTTCGCCATGCTTACACGTATGGAAAAGAATCCATCCCTATCATCATATCGCCAGGCTTCTTTTTTTGCCTATGCAATGTATGATCATGGTCCAACGCACGAAGGAACATTTACGTCGGATGACAAACAAGAAAGGGAAGAAAAGCGCAACGCTCTTCTTCCCTCTTTTTAGTTGTAAGAATTCCTCTAATTCTGCAATGCCGCCGCACCGCCCACGATATCGAGCAATTCGCTTGTGATCGCCTGCTGACGCGTCTTATTGTACAAGACAGTCAGTTCGTTGATCAGCTCGTTAGCGTTATCCGTAGCGACCTGCATAGCCACAACACGTGCGCCATGCTCAGAAGCGTTAGAGTCTAACAAGCAAGCATACATTTTCGTTCTCAGCGCCTTAGGAAGCAAAGATTCGAGGATTTCAGCCTTGTTCGGCTCGACGATGTAATCGCCGCCCAGATTGGATGAATCATCTCCGTTGGCCTCCAGCTTGATAGGCAAGAACGTTTCAGTCGTCAGCTTCTGAACCGCGGTATTCTTCAAATGATGATAGATTACGATAACCTTATCGAAGGTCTTATCCAAGAACTTAGCCATCACCTCGTTCGTCACGGCACTGATACCCTCGAAAGAAGGATGGTCAGCCAACTCCACGCCGACAGGGACCACATTGATGCCGGAAAGCTTATTCACCGCATCCCTGACCTTCTTGCCGACAGGATATACCGTGAAGTCATTCACAGCATTCGCGCGCTCAGCCTTGATGACGTTATTCAGTTCTTTGATTACATTTGAGTTATACGCACCACAGAGACTCGAATTAGAAGAAAACACTACAATAGCCACACTCTTGACCTCCCTGACGGCGGAGAAATCAGACTGGAAGTCACTCTCCGTAGCCAAGAAATTGTTCAAGATTCCATTCAGGCGACTTTGATAAGGCGAGATGTTCTCAATAGCCATCTGAGCCTTCTTCAACTTCGCTGAAGAGACCATCTTCATCGCTCCGGTAATCTTCTTCGTGGAGTTTACCGAACCGATACGTGCTTTAACTTCTTTTAACGATGCCATCTGGTGTTGTGCCTAAAATTTGTTTTATAACCACCTGAGACTCCTCTTTGAGGATAGCCTTGATGTTATCATCAATCTTACCTTGTTTCAAGAGATCCAAGACATCCGCTCTGTGGAGATGTTCCAGACGCTCGATGAAGAGACGCTCGAACTCATGCACGGACTCTACCGGCAACACGTTCAAGATACCCTGCGTACCGCAATAGATAACGGCAATCTGGTGCTCGACAGGGAACGGAGTATACTGAGGTTGCTTCAGCAATTCAGTGTTACGCACACCCTTGTCGATCGTCATCTTCGTGACGGCATCCATATCACCACCGAACTTCGTAAAGGACTCCAACTCACGATACTGAGCCTGGTCGGTCTTCAACGTACCGGCGATGGACTTCATGGCCTTCACCTGGGCACTACCACCCACACGAGACACGGAGATACCCACGTTGATGGCAGGACGGATACCTGCGTTGAACATGTTCGTCTCCAAGAAGATCTGACCATCCGTGATGGAGATCACATTCGTAGGGATATAAGCGGAAACGTCACCAGCCTGCGTCTCGATGATAGGGAGAGCGGTCAAGGAACCACCACCTTTCACCTTGCCCTTGAGGGAAGCAGGGAGGTCATTCATCTGTGCAGCCACGTTATCATTGCTGATGATCTTAGCGGCACGCTCCAAAAGACGGGAGTGCAGATAGAAGACATCACCTGGGTAAGCCTCACGACCGGAAGGACGTTTCAAGATCAAGGACACCTCACGGTAAGCGACAGCCTGCTTAGACAAGTCATCGTAAACCACCAATGCGTGTTTACCTTGGTCACGGAAATACTCACCGATAGCAGCGCCCGCGAATGGAGCGTAGTACTGCATGGCGGCAGGGTCTGAAGCCGTAGCGGAGACGATGATCGTATAATCCATCGCACCGTACTCCTTCAAGGTATTCACGATATTAGCGACCGTAGACCCCTTTTGGCCCACAGCGACATAGATACAATATACAGGGTTACCGGAGAGGTAAGCCTCCTTTTGGTTGATGATCGTATCGATAGCGATAGCAGTCTTACCCGTCTGACGGTCACCGATGATCAACTCACGCTGACCACGACCGATAGGAATCATCGCGTCGATCGCCTTCAAACCAGTCTGCAAAGGTTGCTTCACAGGCTCACGATAGATAACGCCCGGAGCCTTACGTTCCAACGGCATCTCCAACAAATCACCCTTGATCGGACCAAGTCCGTCGATAGGGTTACCAATTGAGTTCACAACTCGACCGACCATGCCTTCGCCCGTCATGATGGAGGCGATACGACGGGTTCTCTTAACCGTGTCGCCCTCGCTGACCTGATCAGTAGGTCCCAGAAGCACGGCACCCACATTGTCTTCCTCCAAGTTCATGACCACCGCATTCATACCGTTTTCGAACTCCAGGAGCTCGCCTGCCTCAGCGTTCTGCAATCCGTAGATACGAACCACACCATCGCTTACTTGCAAGACGGTACCAACCTCTTCGAACTTGACCTTCGTGTCAACCTCTTGAAGTTGCATTTTCAGCACGTCAGATACTTCACTTGCTTTTATAGCCATAAAATAATTTCTTTAATAATTAAAAACCGAAAAAACCTCAAGCATCTTTAGCGTTGTCATTGAGCAAGGAATCCCTAATGCTCCTCAACTGGCCCTTGATGCTGGCATCCAATTGGTATGTCTCAACGTTCAGAATGAAACCGCCAATCAGATCCGGATTCACAGAAGTTTCAAATTCGACGGAACCCGTGGAGACCGCCTCCACAGCCTTGCGCATACGTGCGATTTCAGCGTCGCTGACAGGGCTCGCCGTCACCAGTTCGCTAATCACGATGTTCTTCTCCTTGCGGTAAAGATCCTGATAAACCAAACTGATGCTTTGAAAATACTCCTCTCGTTTGTTCTCGATGACCATGTCCACGAATCGTTTGAATTCCGGACACACGTCGGTACCTGCAGCGGTGATAAGTAAGTTCACCTTCTTCTGTTCGGAGATGGTCGGGTTGACCATCGCCTCGCGCAGCTGCGGGATAGTGGAGAAACACGAAGAGACAAGTTTCATCGCCTCGTAAACATCCGTTTCATGTTTACTCTCTTCCGCAAACTTGTAAAGAGCCTTTGCGTATCTTGCTGAAATTTTACCTGTATTCATCGAACTTACGATTTAGCAATATTTACCTCATCCAAATATTTGTTGATCATGTCAGTCTGCGCCTTGGCGTCCTTCAACTCGCCGCGAATAATCTTTTCAGCGATATTCACGGAAAGCTCGGCCACCTGAGAGCGTATATCTTTAATGGCATTATCCTTTTCCAATTGGATGCTTTCTTTTGCGCTATCCATGATTTTGTTCGCCTCCGCAACCGCCTGCGTCTTGGCGTCCGAAATCATTTGGTCTTTCAGTCTGGAAGCCTCCTTCAACATCTCAAGGCGCTCGTTCTTGGCATCAGAAAGAAGCTTAGCGGCCTCCTCCTTGATGTTAGCCAAAGCGGCGTTCGCCTCGTCCGCCTTCTTGAGCGACTCCTCGATGTAGTTTCCCCTCTCCTCGATCATCCCAACGATAGCGGGCCAACCCCACTTTCCTAAGATGAACGCGACGACAAGGAAGCAAAGGAGCATCCAGAATAACAGACCCGGATCTGGTGTCAATAATGACATAACTTAATAGTTTTATGGTTAATTACATGAGCAAAGCCAAGATTGCAACGATGATAGCCAAGAATGCCACACCCTCGACCAAAGCCGCTGCCACAATCATGTTGCTTCGGATATCACCAGAAGCCTCTGGTTGACGACCGATAGCCTCCATTGCAGATCCACCAATTTTACCAATACCGATACCTGCTCCGATTGCCGCGATACCTGCTCCGATTGCTGCTCCCAATTTTGCAGTTGCCGCACCTGCTGCTGCCTCTGCTGCTGCTTGTAATAAAATACTCAACATAGTCTTTAAAAATTTAATTGTTATTTAATAATTATTATTTATTCAAAAAAATCGTTATCATTTTATTATTCCTCTTCCTCCACCTGCGCCATTCCGATGAACAAGGCGGAAAGAGTCATGAACACATACGCCTGGATGAAACATACCAAACATTCCAGCAAGGACATGAACACCACAAGCAATACGGAAATCACGGAAACACCCAAACCTGCCACGACGCTCATCTGCGAGAAGACGAAGATCAGACCGATCAACACCAACACCATCACGTGACCCGCGAACATGTTCGCGAAGAGACGTATACAGAGGGCGATAGGCTTCGTGAAGATACCCAAGATCTCGATGAACTGCATGATAGGGATAGGCAACTTCAAGCCTATCGGCACATGTGGCCAAAAGATATCCTTCCAGTAGGCCTTCGTTCCGAAGATATTCGTCAACAAGAAGGTCAACACAGCGAGCACCAAGGTAACCGCGATGTTACCCGTCAGGTTCGCTCCACCCGGGAAGATCGGAATGATACCCAAAACATTGTTGAGGAAGATGAAGAAGAAGACCGTCAACAAATAGGCGGAGAACTTCTTGTAATTCTTTCCAACACTCGGTTTGATGATATCGTCATGCAAAGAGACGATGAGCGGCTCCAATATCGCCTGCAACCCCGTAGGTTTGCAATAACCCGTTTCCTTGCACTTGTTATACTTCTTCGCGATGGAGAGGAAGATAATCAGCAGAAGCGCGCAACTGATCAACAAAGAGACCACGTTCTTCGTGATGGACAAGTCCACCGGACGTTGTCCCGTCGACACCTCGATGATCTTTCCGGCATTGTCGCCTTCCTCCGCGATCTTATATCCATTGTACTCCTTGTAGTGGCCCTCATGGCCCAACCGGGAAGCACAAAAGACGTTCAAACCGTTTTCCCCATAGACGATACAAGGGAGAGGAATCGAGATATGGGTTTCGCCAACTGTCGTGATATGCCAGTTGTAAGCATCGCCGATATGTCCGAAGACCATCTCCTTCAGGTCTAAATCCTTTTTCGTCTCCGAGGAAGCGAAAGCCACGATGCCCACGACACCCAAGATGCATAGCAACGCGATGAAGAGCACCTTTCCCGTTTGACCCATCGTTTTATTTATGGACTGACTCATTTTGAAAAATCCTTTATTTAAGTTTCGTGAGGGCTATCGCCTCAAATACTAAGTATATCATAAAAAAGACTCCGAATATAACCAGGAACGGAAGGAGTTGCTCTCGGTTGAAAAAACCGTAGACAATCACCACCAACAAGGAAAGGATAAACTTCAGTCCCTGCAGGACCATGTAGGCCCTCGTATACTTCACCGCATCCTTCCGCAAACTCTCCAACGCCAGGAATGTGACCACCCCGATGAGGCAGAAGAAAGCGGAGGAAAGGGCGATTGCCGGCTTAACGTCGGAGCATTCGGGGAAACGCGCATCTATCACAAGATTGGCGATAAAAGACAACAGGGATAAAAGCACCACCATAGCCACTTCCGCCACCACAACAGACCGTCTCATTCCACCCTACCCGATTACATTCTCCACACATACGGATATCTCGTCATTCTTCACTTCGGCGAACCCTCCGTCCACCTTCAAGGAAGTCTGGGTACCCTCAGCCACATAGGTGATGTCTCCAGCCTTCAAAGAGGAGATTAAGGCCGCATGTCGAGGCAGAACGGTGAATCTTCCGGCAGCTCCCGGAAGGCTCACGGATTCCACTTCTCCAGAGAAGACCAATTTGTCCGGTGATATGATTTCTAATTTCATGACACTGATTAATTAGCCGCCTGCGACATGAGTTTCTTACCCTTCTCTATCGCATCGTCGATGTTTCCGACATTCAAGAACGCCTGCTCCGGAAGGTCATCCACCTCTCCATTGATAATCATATTAAAGCCTCTGATTGTCTCTTCAATTGGCACCATCACACCAGGGAGACCCGTGAACTGTGATGCCACATGGAATGGTTGAGACAAGAAACGCTGGATACGACGCGCTCTGGCGACAACCAACTTATCCGCCTCCGACAACTCCTCCATACCGAGGATGGCGATGATATCCTGCAACTCCTTGTATTTCTGGAGAATCTGCTTCACATTCTGAGCGCACTCATAGTGTGCCTTTCCAATCACGTTAGGATCCAAGATACGGGAAGTGGAATCCAATGGATCCACAGCCGGATAGATACCCAACTCCGCAATCTTACGGCTCAACACCGTGGTTGCATCCAAGTGGGAGAATGTCGTCGCTGGCGCAGGGTCGGTCAAGTCGTCGGCTGGCACATAGACCGCCTCGACAGCGGTGATGGAACCATGCTTGGTGGACGTGATACGCTCCTGCATCTGACCCATCTCGGTCGCAAGTGTAGGCTGATAACCTACGGCTGATGGCATACGGCCCAACAAGGCGGACACCTCGGAACCTGCTTGCGTGAAACGGAAGATATTATCCACGAAGAAAAGAATATCCTTACCTCCTTGTCCGGAATCACGGAAGGTCTCCGCAACGGTCAAACCAGACAACGCAACGGAAGAACGTGCTCCCGGCGGCTCATTCATCTGACCATACACCAAGGTCGCTTGAGATTTGGCCAACTCGTTGTAGTCGATCTTGCTCAAATCCCAGTCACCCTTCTCCATAGACTCCTTGAAGGCGTCTCCATAACGGACAATGTTAGATTCGATCATCTCACGGAGCAAGTCATTACCCTCACGAGTACGCTCTCCCACTCCGGCGAACACTGAATAACCATTGTATCCTTTCGCAATATTGTTGATCAACTCCATGATAAGCACGGTCTTACCCACACCGGCACCACCGAACAAACCAATTTTACCTCCCTTTAGATAAGGGACCAGCAAGTCGATGACCTTGATACCCGTGAAGAGAATCTCCTTGGAGGTCGCCAACTCTTCAAACTTAGGAGCTTGTCTGTGAATAGGAGAAACATCGGCACGGTCGAACGATGGCATGCCGTCAATTGGCTCGCCTACGACATTCAACATACGTCCTTTGATTTGTTCTCCCCTCGGAACGGCGATCGCCTGTCCCATTGAAACCACTTTCATTCCGCGGCGTAAACCGTCGGTTGAGTCCATCGCGATGGTTCTGATTGAATTTTCTCCAATGTGCTGCTGGCACTCGATGACCAGGTTACTCTGGCCAGGACGCTCAACTTCCAACGCATCATGAATCTGAGGAAGGGACGCCTCAGAATCTGGGAAACTTACGTCCACGACAGGTCCGATGACCTGCACAATTTCACCAATTACTTTTGCCATGTTTTAGCTTTTTTGTTTTATGGTATTATTATAATTTTTTGTACAATTTTCAATCCCTACAGAACCAAACTCCCGCAAGTCGTATGCAAATATAAGTTTTTTTTTCTCCTAAAAACTATTTGAACATTCTTTTTTTACTCATTTTTCTGCCCTTTTCGATAAATATGTTGAGCAACATAATTAAACATTCATGATTTCGTAAAATTGACGCTCTCGGCTCATTTATTGACTAATATCGATTGTTCAAAACGCCGCGCAGGAAATGATGCTTTCCAAAAACCAACATCCGAAAAAAAAAGTTACTTTCGCACCATTAATAAATAAAAGGGAGAAAAAAGATGAAATACAATAGAGTTCTTACCATTGCGGGAAGCGACTCGGGAGGAGGCGCCGGCATACAAGCCGACATCAAGACAATTTCAGCGTGTGGTTGCTACGCCGCATCCGCTATCACGGCCATCACTGTACAGAACACCTTGGGGGTCGAGCAAGTACAAGGATTGCCCATCGAAATCGTCGGTGGACAAATCGAAGCGGTACTCTCTGACATCGGCGCGGACAGCATCAAAATAGGCATGCTCCACTCCTCGGAGGTGATTCGCTGCATCGCCGAGAAACTGAGGAAGTTCAGCGACATCCGTAATGTGGTACTGGATCCTGTCATGGTCTCGACCTCGGGACACAGACTGATTGAGGAGAGCGCTATCGAAACGCTCAAGAAGGAGCTGATTCCCCTCTCAAGGATCATCACCCCGAACATACCAGAGGCGGAGATACTCGTCGGAAGGAAGATAACCAGCCAGGAGGATTTGCCACAAATAGCCAAGGAAATGGCGAAGGAATATGGGGTCTCCGTCATGCTGAAGGCAGGACACCTGACTGACGATCAACTAACCGACATCCTCTATGATAACGAGACTCAAAAGACGCTACGTCTGACGAGCCCACGCGTCCATACCCAAAACACGCACGGAACGGGTTGCACCCTATCTTCCGCCATCGCCTCCATGATGGCGAAGGGATACAACGTCAGCGAAGCGGTCAGCAAGGCGAAGGAATACCTGTCCAATGCACTCGTGAAAGGGGCGCAATACAAAATCGGACACGGGCACGGACCGGTTTGCCACTTTTGGAATTATGAATTTTGAAACGATAGAGACGCACGGCCGTGCGTCTCTACACGTGAATTTTATTTATCCCACGACATCACCCTGCGGAAAAACAAAACGGAGACCAAACCAAACGTTTAGTCCCCGTTCCTTTTTTGGTGATCGAGGAGGGATTCGAACCCTCGACCCACAGCTTAGAAGGCTGTTGCTCTATCCAGCTGAGCTACCCGACCATCCTTAAATTGAGCGCAAAGGTAATACTTTTTTCGCGTACGTCCGCAAAGCGAAGTGTGAAAAATTCAACATTTTTCATAACAATCTGAATACGAAATCATTGGAATGCCTCTCACGGGGGGAGGAGGAGGCGATCAGAAGGGATACCCGACCGCAAAATGGAGGGCACAATCGTCCGACCAATTGAAGCCATGGAACCGCCACCGCTCACGACCATTCTTAGCGGGGTTGAACGCCTTCGCTCCCACATCGAAACGGATAAGGAAGTAAGAGAAGTCGAGACGAATACCCAAACCATAGGCCAAGGCAATCTGCTCATAGAGCTTCGTGAAGTTGAACTGGCCCCTCGGTTGGGAAGGAGAATTCTTCAAGGTCCATATATTACCCGCATCCACAAACGCGGCCGCCTCCGCTTTCCAGATAAGTTTCGTGCGGTACTCAAAATTCAACAACAGTTTCACGTCGCCCGACTGTTTCACGAAATCGTCATAACTATTGGAGGAATAGCGACCCGGACCTAATGTGCGCACCGACCATCCCCTCACGCCATTCGCCCCACCTCCGAAGAAACGACGCTCGAAAGGGACGACGGATGCGTTACCATACGGGCAAGCGATACCCACGCCTATATGATAAACCAAACGGCTTCTGCCATCCAATTTAATGTTATAGGCGTAATCAGCCTCCGCCTTCACGTATTGGGAGAAAGGTATCCTGCCTATCGTATACTGTCCGGACGAATCTTTCGTGGAGACCAGATGACAGATACCGTTCAACAACGCACCGGCAGACTCGAACGAAAGGTGGTAGTACGTTTTATTCGAACGGGAAGCCTGCGCCTGATTGTCATACGTGATGGCAAAGCCGGAATTCATCACGAAATGGTCCGAATAACTCTCCCGCAAAACAGAATACTTGTCCGCGCTATAGATGGAATCGAAAGACCTGTCCGTTTCAATATCCACATAGTTCAAGTCGATCAAATCCAACGTATACTTGTAAAAACGCCGCAATGTCCACAAGTATTTCATACTCGTGGCGATAGACTTCCGTTCATACGTGCTGGGGCGCACCTGATAATTGTAACGCACATTATACTCCGTGCTGGCAGAAATCCTCCGCTTGAAGTCCCGTTTCAGGAAGGGGAACATAAAACGAGGGAATGTAACACCCACGCTTCCACCCAAATCCAACACATACTTATGGAGGATATCAGAGAGACCCGAATAAGCCTCCTGTGCATACCTGCCTCTCACGCTCAACACCTCGGACCCGCGGAACACGTTCTTGTGGGCATACCCTAAATTCAGGGCGAAACCCAAGTCTCCATCCGAATTGGTGCCTTCCAAATCCAAGGAAAACGACTGAGGCTTCGCAGGATAGAGGTCAATCTCGCAGTCCACCTCATGCCGCTCATTCTGCAGATCTGTGAAACGGATATTGGACGAGCGCAGGATACCCAATCCGTTCAATCTGGAATAGGTACGCTCCACCAAGAACTCATTGTACAAAGAGTCCGTCTCGATTCTCAACTCATCATCCACGACAGCCGGCCGAAGGAAAGGTTTCCCTTTGAGGAGCACGGTTATATTGTCCGAATAGCGCAACGTGTCCCACTCGACCCCTTCGTTCGGCACATCCGTCCGATTATGCTCCGTGATGAAGATATGACGCACCCTAAACCTGTCATGGTTGGTCTCCTCCCTGTCTCCGTTGGGAAGCACCCTGCTATAAGGCTTCAAGTGCAAGGTGACATCTATCTGATGGTTACCCACAGAACTATCGGCCGTGTATGTCAGATAGTCTTTGTTGAATCGATAATATCCTCTCCGACGCAGGAAACGGCTCAGACGTTCCCGCTCATCATCCAACTCGTCCACATCGAACAACATTCCTGGCTTCAACCTCGTATTCTGCAACCCGCCCCTCAAATGGAGGATAGAATCCAGCACACGGTCGCTCGGTATTTCACATTCGACCCTATGGATACGATAAGGGGTATTCGGCACGATTTTATAGGAAACTTCAGCCTTCTTCTTCTTGAACTTCACGATAGAGGAGACTTCCGCCCCCATATATCCCTTCGAATGCATGAATGCCTGCAATTCCTTCTCCGAACGATACGTCAGGAAAGGATCATAGATGACAGGCGCCTCACCCATATTCCTCAACTTTGCATTGATACGTTTCGTGGAATCCCTTCCGGAAAGGTTGTAGACCCCTAAATAGATGCGGAAAAGACCAAACGCCTTGAAATTAGGTTTCTGACGTAAATGTTTCGTCAACTCGCTGTTATTGACATTGCCGCTCTCACCCGTAAAAGAGACTTTATCCAACAAATAGCTATTTTCCGGCACATACTTAGTCGTGGAGCATGACGGTAAAAGAAGAACCACCATCCATATCACCAACGAAAACTTATTGATACGCCTTTCCATTTGTTAATAATCTTCGGACAAAGATACTACTAAAGAATAAAATAATAAGTATATTTGCGACGATTAGAATAAAAAAAGGTAAAATATCATTCAATATGACGCTTATTAAATCTATTTCCGGCATACGCGGAACAATCGGAGGGGCCGTCGGCGACGGATTGACTCCGTTAGACGTAGTGAAATTCACGGCTGCCTACGGCACGTGGATCAAAAGGAACACACAGTGCAAAAACAACCTGATCGTTGTTGGACGTGATGCCCGCATATCGGGCGAGATGGTGGACCACCTTGTTTCCGGGACACTAATCGGTCTCGGACTGAACGTGACCAACATCGGACTGGCCTCCACACCGACCACTGAAATAGCGGTACAAAAAGAGAAGGCCTGCGGAGGTATCATCCTCACCGCCAGCCACAACCCTAAACAATGGAACGCTTTGAAGCTCCTCAACGAAAAGGGGGAATTCCTCAACGACAAAGAGGGGAAGGCAGTTCTCTCCATGGCGGAGAACAACGACTACGAATTCGCCGAGGTGGACAATTTAGGCAAGATAACCTACAAAAACGACTACAACAACATCCACATCGACGATGTACTCAAACTGAAACTTGTGGATGTCGAAGCCATCAAGAAAGCCAATTTCAAGGTGGTCATCGACTGCGTCAACTCTGTCGGCGGCATCGTGATCCCTCAATTGCTGGAGAAATTGGGCGTCAAGAACATCATCAAGCTCAACTGCGACCCGACCGGTAAATTCGCACACAACCCAGAGCCATTGCCAGCACACCTGACCGAGATCTCGGACAAGATGAAGACGGAGAAGGCGGATGTCGGATTCGTCGTTGACCCGGACGTGGACAGATTGGCCATGATCTGCGAAGACGGAGAGATGTTCGGTGAAGAATACACGTTGGTTTCCGTCGCAGACTACATCCTGAGCAACACGCCAGGCAACACGGTATCCAACCTAAGCTCCACCCGCGCGCTCCGCGACGTGACCCGCCAGCATGGAGGTCAATACAATGCGGCGGCTGTCGGTGAGGTGAACGTGGTGGCCAAGATGAAAGAGACCAACGCCATCATCGGTGGTGAAGGAAACGGTGGCGTCATCTACCCTGAGAGCCACTACGGAAGAGACGCGCTCGTGGGCATATCCCTCTTCCTCTCCCTCATGGCTAAGAAAGGAATGAAGCCAACAGAGTTGAGGAAGCAATACCCTCCATACTTCATCTCCAAGAACAAAATCCAGCTTACGCCAGACATCAACGTGGACAACATCTTGGCGCAGATGAAGGATAAATACAAGAACGAGGAGGTGAACGACATCGACGGCGTGAAGATAGACTTCGCGGACTGCTGGGTACACCTGCGCAAATCCAACACGGAGCCAATCATCCGTATCTACTCGGAAGCATCCACCATGGAGAAAGCCGACAACTTGGCGAAGAAAATCATGGGCGAAATAGAGTCCATTTACAAAAAATAAAGGGGGAAAACCTAAAAAGGAAGGGGATGCGCCTTGGTCCTGAAGGATCGGCGCATCCCCTTATTCTTATAACATGTGAAGGGAACTATGATTAGATTAGATCACCCCACTCCACACAGACCTTCACAAAACACACTGGAAGGAAAACATATCAGGGAAGAGCGCTTTAGCGTCCACCTCCCGCTTAAAGAAACCAAAGACAGAGGAACCCGAGCCAGACATGGAAGCATAGAGCGCTTCCTGCTCATACATCTGTTCCTTGATCATCTTCACCGTCGGATGAGAGGCAAAAACACTCGACTCAAAATCATTCACGATGTTATATTTCCACTCGGAAATCGGTTTCATCACCATTTCAGAAAGCGGCAAAACCGTCTTTTTAGGCGTCACATTCGAGTAAGCCTCCTTCGTGGAGACAAAATCGTCCGGTTTCACCAAAAGGAAAGAAACCCCCTCCAACGAAAACTCTATCGGCTGTAACTCATCCCCGATGCCCGTCACGTAAGCAGGTTTATTTTGAATGAAGAAAGGACAATCCGCACCGATTTCAGCGGCGACAGACTCCATTTGAGGGACATCCATTCCCAGGCGGAACATGTCATTGAACAACTTAATGGCGAAGGAGGCGTCAGAAGAGCCCCCGCCAAGGCCCGCACCAGAAGGGATCACCTTCTCCAAATAGATTTTCACAGGAGGCAAGTCGAACCGTTCTTTCAGCAGATTATACGCTTTCATAACAGAGTTGTCAGATACTTTTCCATCCAGCGGAAGTCCGCCGACCTGCATCTCCGTCTGGCCATCCTCAGCCACAACAACCTCCAGGACATCCTTCAACGGTATGGGGTAGAAAACACTCTCGATATCGTGGTATCCATTTTTCCTCACGCCGGTAATATTTAATCCGACGTTAATCTTAGCATTAGGGAAGACTATCATCGCACTTCTATTTTTTCGTAATGCAAAAATAATAAAAAAATCCGCGAAAAGGGAGAAAGAACCACGCAGAAAATTATCCCAGTTGGCAGTCAATAAGTTAGGATCAGAAAGAAAAATAAAAAACACACACAATATCAATACAAAGCGAAACACAAGGCAAAAAGCAAAAAAAAACAGAAAAAAGTTACCTTATGAAGAGAAATATGTATCGCAAAAATTTGAATGTAAGAAGATATTTTTTATCTTTGAAGTGAATATGTGATGAGAAGGATTTGATGAAGTTTGATGAAATGGACAAAGGAGGAAGAATATGGAAGACAATTTGGTGACATTGGCGATACACACTTACGAGAAGGCTCAGATACTGAAGTCCGTTCTGGAAGTGCACGGAATCGACGCATACATACACAACGTCAATCAGTTCCTGCCAGTCGGCGTGAGGGTACGCATAAAAGAGAGTGACTTGCCGAAAGCCTTGGACATCATAGAGACGATGAACAACAAAGAGGGGCTGAACAAGGCATTAGAGGAAATCAACAAGAAACCGATGGTCTTGCTTCCCATAGACTTCTCCGACTACTCTCTGAAAGCGTGCGAGTTCGCGTTTCCATTGGCGGCGACATTGGACGCGGAGGTGGTGTTATTCCACGCTTACCTCCCCCCATCATTCTCGACGATGCCGATCGGAGACGTGATCAACCACGAAGGAAGAGCGGAAGAGACCGCCCTTGAATTACAAGAAAACGCGAAGAAGAACCTGGTGGAGCTGGAATCTAAGATAGAAAGCTACATCAACGAAGGGAAATGGCCACGCACAAAATACCGCCACGTGTTACGTGAAGGCGTCCCGGAAGACCAGATACTAGGCTATGCGGAAAGACATAGTCCAAGAATCATCATCATGGGCACGAGAGGGTGCGACAAGAAGGACATGGACTTTATCGGAAGTGTGACGGCGGAAATCATAGAGCGTTCGCATGTTCCCGTATTCACCATCCCGGAGAATGTCAACCTCAACAGTTTCGAGGACATAAAAACGGTGGCGTTCTCCACGAGCTTCGACGACAAGGATTTGATAGCGTTCGACAAGATGATGACCCTGCTGAGTCCTAAAGACGTGGTCGTGCACTTCATACACTTCGACAACAAAGACGACAGATGGGCGGAAATCAAGCTAAGCGGCATCAAAGCCTACTTCCAGCAAAACTATCCCAACAACAGGTTCGAATACGATTTGATACCAGGCACAGACATATTATCCGCCTATGACGAGTTCATCCATAAAAACAACATCGACGCCATTGCCCTGACGACGCACAAAAGGAATCTAATCTCAAGATTATTTAACCCGAGCATGGCAAGGAAAATGATATTCCATACGGATACGCCGATGTTCGTGTTCCACGCATAGTAAAGAGACGGAAAAAAGATGAGTGTATACAAAAAGATTGGTTGATTAGAGGTTGAATATTAGAATGGACAGACTCACGATGAACAGATTGTATAAAATTGGAGGGTTGGCCGCCGCGGCGTTTTTATCCCTTTGCGAATGCGCAGCGGACAATACGATACAAACAAGAGCCGCATTGGACCACGAGACGCATTACCAGGCTCCGACCCTACCCGACGGAATCAGTTTCTGCGGTGAAAAAGTGGATTTATCAAACTATTACCTTCGGGAAAGATTTGACAGGGAACTCTTAAGTTTCTCCTACTGGCACTCGCAAGTGTTCCTTTTCATCAAAAGGGCGAACAAGTTTTTCCCTATCATCGAACCGATTCTGAAGGCGAACGGAGTGCCTGACGATTTCAAATACTTGGCTCTCATCGAGAGCAACTTGGACCAAAGGGCGCAGTCCCCCGCTAAGGCGGTCGGAATTTGGCAAATCTTGCCAGGGACAGGAAAGGATGCGGGATTAGTCATCAACGACGACGTGGACGAACGATATAACGTGGAGAAGGCCACAAAGGTGGCTTGTTCTATGCTGAAACACACACATGACGCGGCTGGCAGCTGGACATTGGCGGCGGCCGCCTACAATACAGGTCATGCGCGTGTCATGAGACAGATTGAAACGCAACAAACGAACAACTACTTCGACATGCTGTTCAGCGAAGAAACAAACAGGTATGTCTTCCGAATCATCTTGGCGAAGTACCTCATGGAAGATCCTCAAAGGATGGGGTTCTATCTGACCAGGGAAGACATGTACTACCCAGTGGAATCAGACATCGTCAAAGTAGACTCCACCATTGAAAATTTGACTAACTTCGCGAAGGAAAGAGGGATAAATTACCAACTGCTCAAAGACGCCAACCCTTGGCTCAGAAGTAATAAATTGCCTAACAAAGAGGGAAGGGAATATCTCATCAAGATACCCAAGAAAGAGGCATTGGAATTTAACCCGAAGAAGGGAAGACTACATCAATCGAACTGGGTCACCAACCCATAGTATGAACTGGATTTAAAACAAAGATTATGAAAAGAGTGTTGAAATATATATTATATCTCTTATTCGCCGCATTCTCGATCAATACGGCGAACGCACAATCTATTGCGTTCAAATCCTTCAGACAGACCGACGGAGTCGTCACGCAGCAATCCAAAGGATTATACGTTTGGGGTGCATGGGAACAGAGTTCTACTGTCGTTGTCCTTGACATGAGCAACAACTACATCGTCACAGACGACCAACTGAACAAGAAAGTAACTGTCTTCGAGATTTTCGACAAACCCCAAAAATGGATCGTCAAAAAGGATTACAAGTATCTCAACTACGAATGCATGAACAAAAGGACCTTGGAGAAGTATTACATAAAATTGTACGAATACGATTCGGGAGAGTTCCGCGTCACGGTCATGTCGCCTAAAAAATCGACCCGATACTCCGTCGTCTTCCTAAAAGACTACGAGATGGACAGCGACCTGGAAGCCAAAGTGAAAAAAGCATTCGAGAAATAACATACAGGCCATTATGACAACGAAAAGCGGCATGGGGGTGACCACGCCGCTTTTTTTCTTCCTGCCCCTGTCGAAAGCACCTCGACGAAAGGAGCACATTACGAAAACGAACTATTCCATGGCATAACCAATCGTTCTTCCCTGAACAAGCGTATCCGTCCACACATGGTCGTGGGAGGTACTAATCACCCTACAACAACGAATATGGGTATAACCTTTCTTGCGAACATCATGGAGGAGTGCCTTCGCCAAGTTGTCCTGGAAATGCTCCTCCCCCCGGCGTGACATGCAACCGATATACATTGTGTCACCTACCACCGTGGACTGGTCCAAATAGTACAACGCCGCCACATTTTCAACAAAACTACGCTCGTCAGCCAATTTCTCTTCAGGAGTCATTTCCGAATAGGGTTTTGAAACCGGTTTCTCCTCCTTTTTGGTCACATACCCACAAGAGGAGAGCAAAGCAACAATGCTAAAAACTAAAAACTGATTCCTCATCTCGAAAATAAGCATTTATACGTTACACATGATGCGAATTTATGGAAAAAAGAAAAAAATCACAACAAAAGAAGGCACAAAATGCGAGACAATTCCCCGCAAATCTCTCATATACAACCATAAATAAAGGAGGCGAACAAAAACATGTCCGCCTCCTCTATACTTTTACAACTGCAGATGATTACTCAACAACAGCAGCAACAGCGGCAGCAGCTGAATCAACTACAGCAGCAGCTGAATCTACTACAGCGGCAGCAGCAGAATCAACAACAGCAACAGCTGAATCTACTACAGCAACAGCTGAATCTACTACCTCAGCAGCCTCAGCAGCCGCATTCTGAGTGTTAGCTGCAGGATCTGAGCAAGATGCCAAAGCGAAAGCAGCTACAACAGCGAAAAATAAAACTACTTTTTTCATTTTCTTTTTATTAAATAATTAAACAACGTTTATCCTCTAAAATTTCTTTAATCGTCTATTGTCCTATTTCTAAAACACCGCAAAGTTAAATATTTTTTTTTACAACAATCCAATATGCTTAATATTTTTTTTTTGCGATATAAAAAAAGTTAAATACAAGCATAACATACTACAAACCAATACGCTAAAATAGTAAAAACAATTCATTCCCCATGCGGATAGCTATTAAATATGGCTAAAAACATTCTATTTAACGTTAAAATCCACTTTTCGGGAAGCGAGTCAAGGGAAATCATCCACGCAATCACCTGGAAGAAAGACAGAAAAAAGAGAGCCTCATTGTTAGGCTGAGTTCACCATTTAATATTATCTTTGTACCATAATTTAATAAGGGGAAATGACGTTAATGAAAACCATAATATTTTGTGTGATGATCGGCGCCTGCGTCATGAGCGCAACGGCACAAACGGACACGACAAGAATAGAGACACCTGACAGCACACAAGCCGCGCATCAGTCAGACACCGTCATGACAAACATACCTGAGAGGGAGGAAACGCAGCAAACATCAACAACGTCGGCACCAGAAACAAACACCGCACCCGCGACAACCGACACCACAAGCGGCGGAACCACTGCGGAGAGTGCAGAGAATAATAGGCCCCACTACCTCACCATCTTCGAAAAAGCCTATAACAAAATCATGGAAAGCAAATTCGCGGAATTCATAGGGACCAACCACTGGGGCGCATTCGGAGGATTCGGTCCCGCCAACGTCCACTTCGAACGTTACGATCTTTACCAACATGCCGTCTGCAACGTGCGGCTCGGAATCGTGGCGGACCACGACATGGATATGATCACTGAAAAACTTTTTGTGGAGACAGGGTTGGAACTGCAAAGGAAAGGTTACCAACGGTTCTTCGACGAGCATGCGGATTCTCTCCACGTCACATACAAAGAGAAAACCAACCTCTATTATTTGGTAATTCCCACCACCGCCAGCTATCGGTTCGAATTCAGGGGATTTGAGTTCACCCCGATGATCGGACCCTACTACGCCTTCGCTCTGGGAGGCAGGTTCAGATACAAACGGGAAACGAACGACAGAGGAAACTACATCGAGCAAAAGAAGAAATACTCCATGTTCGGAGACAAGACAGGCACCGACCGGCTCTACGACACACGCAGATTCGACTTCGGTCTACGCATAGCCGTAGGCATTCAATACTTCGAAGGAATGAGAAGTTCCATGGGATATGACTGGGGATTCGTGGATATTATAAAAAATGACTTCCGCGGAGACAAATACAAAAGCAAGAACGGCGTGTTCTATCTTTCCCACACCTATTTCTTCCACTAATAAATGGAATCCTAAGATTTAAAGTATAAATGAGCATTTCCAAAGACATGAAACAAATCACAAAAGGGATAGCGGTTCTTCTGCTATCATTAGCCACCACAGGCGAAATCTTTTCCCAAGATTTCATACGCGTGAACCAAGTGGGCTACATGGCCAATGCGCCCAAATTCGCACAAATAGGAAGCTTGAACGCCTACCGTTTCGACCTCAAGGACGCAAAAACGGAGGAGATCGTATTCAAAGGCAGTTTGCCGGAAGGGAAAAGATGGAACCAATCAAGGGAAGTGACACAATTCGCGGATTTCTCCGCCTTCCAAACCCCAGGAAGATACTTCGTGGAGGTGAACGGAGAGCGTTCCCATCCATTCGTGATAGGCACCAACCATATCTACAAAGAATTCGCGACATGGACCATCAAAGCCTACTACCAATGGAGAGCCTCCACCCCTATAGAGTCAAGATACGCCACCTTCAAAGGAATCGATTTCGCAAGAGAAATGGGACACCCGGACGAAGAGGTGTTCATCCACAGCTCGGCAAGCGGTGAATCACGGAAAACTGAATCCGTCATATCATCACCCAAGGGATGGTACGACGCGGGCGACTACAATAAATACGTGGTCAATGCGGGTATCACGCTCCATCAGCTCTTCCTCGCCTACGAGATGTTTCCAAACTACTTCCACAACTTGGACCTGAACATTCCCGAAAGCGAAAATTCGCTTCCTGATCTTTTGGATGAAATCAAATGGGAGACGGATTGGCTCTTCACCATGCAAGACCCAACCGACGGAGGCGTCTACCATAAACTGACGACGAAGAAATTCTGCGACATCTCCGTACAACCCGTCAACGATAAACAAGACCGTTTCGTCGTGGAGAAATCCACCTCGGCCGCACTCTGTTTCGCGGCAGTGATGGCCATGGCGTCACGCGTGTTCAAAGCACACGATGAGCCATACGCCAACGCGGCCTTAGATGCGGCCCGCAAAGCATGGGATTGGGCGGAGAAGAATCCGGAAAGATTCTACAACAATCCTTCCGACATCAAGACAGGCACCTATGGCGACAACAACTTCTCCGACGAATTCTTCTGGGCAGCCTCCGAACTGCTCATCACCACAGGAGAAAAGAAATATTACCAAAAGCTGGATTTCTTCCGACAATTCGAGACGCCAAGATGGAACGCCTGCAACTCGTTGGCCCTCATGTCCATGATATGGCACCTGAACGAACTGCCTGACTTTGTGGACACCCAACTCATCCATAGGAAGTTCTTCACCCTTGCGGAGCTAATCTACAACAGATACAAATACTCGCCAGGAAGGTTGTCGCTCAAATTTTTCATTTGGGGATGCAACGGAGAGATCGCAACCAACGGAGCCATTCTCGGCCTCGCTTACACCATCTCACAAGACCCTAAATACAGAGACGCCATGTCCAGCCAGTTCGACTACCTCTTAGGCATGAATCCCACCGACTACTGCTTCGTATCGGGTTTCGGCACTAAATTCCCCAAGCACCTGCATGACAGACGATCCTTCAGCGACGATATCAAAGAGCCCCTTCCCGGATACTTATGCGGTGGAGCCAACCCCAACCAAACTTCCGATTGCGGAAGGAACAACTACCCATCCCTGGCCCCGGCCAGATGCTACTTGGACGAAGACTGTAGCTACTCGACCAACGAGATAGCCATCAATTGGAACGCTCCGCTCGTGCTGCTCACCACCCTGATCATCAACTCATACGAATAGACGAACAATGAGAAAACTGGAAATCACAGAACTACACAGAATCACCACAGAAGAATTCAAGCAAACGGCCAAGATCCCGCTCGTGGTCGTCTTGGACAACGTGAGAAGCCTGCACAATGTGGGATCTGTATTCAGAACCTCAGACGCCTTCTTAGTGGAGAAAATATGCCTCTGCGGCATCACATCCACCCCACCCCAGCCTGAAATACACAAGACAGCATTAGGTGCTGAATTCTCCATGGACTGGCAATATTACGAAAACACGCAAGACGCCGTCTTGGAATATAAGAGAAAAGGATACCACATCTTCTCCATCGAGCAGGTGGAAGGCAGCATCAAATTACCAGACCTACAACTCCAGGAGGACGGGAAATATGTGGTAATCTTAGGCAACGAGGTGAAAGGCGTGCAACAGGAAGTCGTTGACATGTCGGACGATAGCATCGAAATCCCTCAATACGGGACGAAACACTCCCTGAACGTCTCCGTCACCTCAGGCATCATCATTTGGAGCTTCTTCGAAAAAATGCGAAAAAATTTCCGATAAACTTTTGCACTTTCCGAAATTAGCATTACCTTTGCACCGCAATTGAGAGACAAGGGTGCTCAATGCGGGGAATGGCCCCGTAGCTCAACTGTATAGAGCATTTGACTACGGATCAAAAGGTTGTGGGTTAGAATCCCGCCGGGGTCACTAAGCTGGGAATCAAGTCATTTTGATTCCCAGTTTTTTTATTTTCGGAGAAAAGATGGAAATCTCCACAAAACCCGTCCTGCCACACATGTCATTAATTATGAAAAATAGAACAATCAACAGAAAAGTATGCCAATCATAAAAAAAATATCCACAACTTTCATTTTTAGGCTTTCTTTTTAAGAAAAGATTATTACATTTGTAACGGACTTACGAAAAAACGAATTATGAAACAAATGTTGAAAGGATTTATACTATCCATTCTTACACTACCCTTCTTTCTTTACGGATGCGACAAAGGCATCACAATAACCATGTACCACGAGATCAACCCTGGATTCCTCCAAAAGGGGAAAACAGATGGCGACGGCCAAAAGCAAGGTACCTTCTTCGCCCAAGGAAGCGATAGCTTCAAAATCGACACCTACAAGGACAACGTACTCAATGGGTACTTCTGCCACTACGACATAGAGGGCAACATCACAAAAGAAGGCTTTTACAAAAATGGCGCATTGGATAGTCTATACTTAGAGTACCACCCGGGGTCTGGACTGAAATCCAGATGCAACTACGCCATGGGCAAAAGACATGGCGTCTACTACGAATACTACCCCAACCATACCCTCAAAGGAGAAGGCAATTATGTATTGGGCAAGAAAGAGGGTGAATTCATTGAGTACGACAAACTCATGAACGTGGTATACCGAGGTGTATTCCACAGCGACACGCTCATAGGGGAAGAAGTAGAATACTACCCCAACGGAATCGTGAAATCGATCAGAAGCGGGAAATACAAAGACGTCAAGGAGTTCGACTCCATCGGTCGCATCATCAGCTACAGCATTGAAAGGGACGGAGTGGTTTCCAGAACGGAGTTTCCTCCCAAACCACAAAGAGATGATATCATCAACAACACCGAGCTCATTGTGGACGAAGTCTATTCCAACTACTACGAAATTCGAAACGGGAAGGAACTATTGTGGACCGGACGAAGCGTCTCGCTTGTCGACGACGTGATCAACATCTCTTTCAACGGAGGATACACAACCGGAAACGAGCCTATTCTTTGCAAGGAGACTCATTTCCAAATCCTGAACGGAGAACTTGTGAAGGGAGAATATTTCGGAGAAGACAACAAACCTTTGGACTACTATCTCTTCGACGTGAACAAATTTAGGCACGTCAATCCGAAAGACGATTTCGCAGGCATCAGTTCCGCCGCACTGCCTATCGCCAAGGACACAACCATCCAATATGGTCCTTACCATATCACGGTGCACTCCCAACGGGAACGCATACCGGGCACTGGATTCAACCCCATCACCATCCAATACAAGGGAGGAAACATAGAGATGAAAGAGTTGTATGACGTGACGCTCTTCTCTTATGACGGAGACCATGACGGTGAGAATGAACTCTACATCATCTCCAGCACTAAAACATTCGGACACATTCAGATCTTTAGAGTTAGGGCTTAATAACGCATCAAATAACCACAAAAAGGCCGCGCGGTTTTCCGTGCGGCCTTCTTTTTTTTTGTTATCTGAATTACATCATATCAACGCTACGCTTGATGAATGCGCTGAGCGCCTCGCCCTTCAACAGGTTGTTGGAAAGAAGGGCCAAATCAACCAACTGACGCAATGACTTGCTTTCCGAAGCATATTTCGCATAAACATCCTTCTTCTCGTCACGCACCTTCTTGGTCTCTTCATCCAGTTTCTTCACCTCCTCCTTTACAGGATCCGGCAAATCGGACTCTTTCTTGTCACCCATCAAATCGGCACGCTTCTTAGAGAGTTCATCCAATTTAGCGACCAAAGGATTCACCTTGTCGCCACATGCGCTCTCCTCGTCCTTCAACAAACGCGCAATCAAAGGATGAGCGGCGTTGACAACGAAATTGTAGGAGTCCGGCATGTCACCGTAGAAGTTCATGCCGCTTTGCGTAGCGGACATCTCCTTCATACGACGCATGAACTCGTTCTGCATGATGTAAACCGGCAAATTGTCGGCGGAGAGGTTCTCGAAGGTGATCACGAAGCTCTTCTTGTTATCGTTCGGAAGTTGTGAATTGAACATGTCGATCAACGCATTCTGCGCCTCGTTCGGCAAATCCACCTTCTTGGCATCCTCCTTCATGATCAACTTATCGATCACGTCAGCGTCCACACGCGCGTAACGCACCTTGCCCTCGGACTTCTGCTCCAAACGACTGATGAAGTGGGAATCGAGCATACCGTCCATCATCAGGACATCATAGCCCTTGCTCTTAGCCGCCTCGATATAAGCGTGCTGCGCCTCCTTATCGGTAGCATAGAGATAAACCAAGTTGCCGTCCTTATCCTTCTGGTTAGGCTCGATCAACGTTTTGTACTCCTCGAACGTGAAGTATTTACCGTCCACGTTCTTCAGCAAAGCGAAACTCTCCGCACGCTCGGCGAACTTCTCGTCCGTCAACATACCATAGACGATGAAGATCTTCAGGTCATCCCATTTAGCCTCATAATCAGGACGTTGTTGTTTAAAGATATCCTGCAGTCTGTCCGCCACCTTCTTGGTGATATGGCTGGAAATTTTCTTCACATTGCTATCGCTCTGCAAATAGCTTCTGGAGACGTTCAACGGGATGTCCGGGGAATCGATGACACCATGCAACAACGTCAGGAAGTCAGGCACGATGCCCTCCACCGAATCGGTGACGAAGACCTGGTTGCAGTAGAGTTGGATCTTATTCTTTTGAACCTCGATATTATTCTTGATCTTAGGGAAATAGAGGATACCCGTCAGGTTGAAAGGGAAGTCCACATTCAGGTGGATATAGAACAACGGATCGTCCGCCATCGGATAGAGTTCACGATAGAACTTCAGGTAATCCTCGTCCTTCAAGTCGGCTGGCTTGCGTGTCCAGGCTGGCGTCGTGTTGTTGATCACGTTCAACTCGCCCGTCTCGACCTGCTTGCCATCCTTCCACTCCTTCTTCTTGCCGAATGCGACAGGGACAGGGAGGAACTTGCAATACTTGTTCAGCAATTCCGTAATCTTATGATCCTCAAGGAATTCCTTATTCTCGTCATCGATATGCAGGACGATATCCGTACCACGGTCCGCCTTCTCGGCATCCTCCATCGTATACTCAGGGCTACCGTCGCAAGACCATTTCACAGCCTTAGCACCCTCTTTAAACGATTTTGTGATGATGTCCACACGTTTGGAGACCATGAACGAGGAGTAGAAACCGAGTCCGAAGTGACCGATGATCGCATTGGCATCATTCTTGTACTTCTCAAGGAACTCCTCCGCACCTGAGAAAGCGATTTGATTGATATACTTCTCGATCTCCTCCTCCGTCATACCGATACCACGGTCGGAGATGGTGAGCGTACCCTTATCCTTATCGATATTGACGTTGACCGTCACATCGCCCAACTCGCCCTTGAACTCACCCACAGAGGCGAAGGTCTTCAGCTTCTGCGTCGCATCAACTGCGTTAGAAACCAACTCACGGAGAAAAATCTCGTGATCACTGTAAAGAAATTTTTTGATGACGGGGAAGATGTTATCCGTCGTTACCCCAATATTTCCTTTTTGCATACGTATATGTTTTTAATAATTATATTCAACACATACGTATGACCAAAATCCGTGCCACGCCGTTCTTTATGACAAAATGGCAGAAGATTTACAATACACCATGCGATTTACGTACCAACCAACGGTTCAGGGAGAACAAAATGACGCCAAGCGCGACAGAGAAAACACAGATGGAGGAGAATATCGTACCCGCACCGACATCAGAGATATGGGAAGAGACCCAACCACCCAATATATTGGCGAAGAAACTGCTCAAAAGCCATACGCCCATCATCAGGGAAGCCAACTTCACAGGCGCCAGTTTAGAGACCATGGAGAGACCGATCGGCGAGAGGCACAACTCTCCCAACGTGTGGAAGAGATAGGTGAAGAGGATGAAGAGGATGCTCGCCTTGACCGACTCGTCAGCACTGTCCCCGCCACGTGCGCAGACCGCACCATACAACACCAGGAAACCCAAGCCCAACAACACCATACCCATCGACATCTTCACAGGAATGCTCGGTTCCTTTCCCCGTTGGCCCAACCATCTCCACAACACTGTCAAAAGAGGAGCCAAGATGACAATCAGCAACGGATTCACGGATTGGAACCACTCCGTCGGAACCACGAACGAGCCGACCTCCCTATCGATGTACTTCTCGGTATAGAGCGTCATGGAGCTACCCGCCTGCTCGAAGCCCGCAAAGAAAAATATACTGAAGAGTACGAAGACGACAATCGCCAACGTACGGTCCTTCTCCTCCTTCGTGAGAGGCACATTCTCCAACGAATCATCCTTCGCCTTGCAAGAAGGAGCCTTCCCCACCTCACCAAGATAGCGGTTACCCAATATCGTGAAGACCAGCAGACCGATCAGCATACCAATACCCGCCACCATGAATCCGTAACGATAGCCGTAAGTGAGCGCCATATAGCCCGTCAACAACGGAGCGAAGAACGCCCCCACATTGATACCCATATAGAAAATCGTGAAGGCGGAATCCTTGCGGGGATCCCCCGGTTCGTAGAGATGTCCTACGATCACAGAGATATTAGGCTTGAAGAAACCATTACCGATAATCAGCAGGACAAGGCCCGTATAGAGGAATGGCAGGGACGACTCAGTGGCGAGGCTGAACTGCCCCAGCATCATCAGGATGGCACCGATCACAATCGCCTTGCGTTGTCCTAAATAGTTGTCGGCCAACCATCCTCCGATCAGAGGCGTGAAATAGACAAAACCCGTGAAGAAACCATAAAGCAAGGAGGCGTTATCATCCGTGAAGCCCAAACCGCCATCGATCAACGACTTCGTCAGATACAACACCAACAATGCGCGCATGCCATAATAACTGAAGCGTT
This sequence comes from Bacteroidales bacterium UBA1181, assembly GCA_002310215.1. Classification (GTDB taxonomy): domain Bacteria; phylum Bacteroidota; class Bacteroidia; order Bacteroidales; family Paludibacteraceae; genus UBA1181. The sequence continues at coordinate 59,886 of DBYR01000014.1, read as the reverse complement.
CCCACATCTCCGTGGCGAACAATAAATACAAACCTTTCGGATGTCCTTGACTCATTTCTTTAGCATTAAATAAAACCACCATCCCCTCCAAGGGCCAATAGCGTAGGAGGGATCGTATTTACCGCAAAGTTAATGAAATTATGGGTAATTCCACATTCAGGACTCGCCTATCCATTCAAAAAAAATCCCCGCCCGAAGGCGAGGATTCCCCATGTTTCGGAAAACGAAACACTATTTATTTCTGATTATTGTTAGCGGAAGGTCCACCGATAGAAGACCTCATGTTGGTATCCGCCTCGATGTTCTTCATGCGATAATAATCCATGATACCCAAGTTTCCGCTTCTGAAAGCCTCGGCCATAGCCTTTGGCACCTCCGCCTCCGCCTCGATAACGAGTGCGCGGGCCTCTTGCGCCTTCGCCTTCATCTCCTGCTCTTGGGCGATGGCCATCGCGCGACGCTCCTCCGCCTTCGCTTGAGCGATGTTCTTGTCCGCCTGGGCCTGATCCATCTGCAACTGTGCACCGATGTTCTTACCCACGTCGATATCAGCGATATCGATGGAGAGGATCTCGAAGGCCGTACCGGCATCCAATCCCTTGCTCAACACTACCTTAGAGATGGAGTCAGGGTTTTCCAACACCAACTTATGCGTCTCGCTGGAACCAATGGAAGAGACAATACCCTCACCGACACGGGCAAGAACCGTCTCTTCGCCCGCACCACCGACCAAACGCTCGATGTTCGCGCGGACCGTCACACGAGCCTTGGCGATCAACTGGATACCATCCTTCGCGACAGCCGTCACAGGAGGCGTGTCGATCACCTTAGGGTTAACGGACATCTGAACCGCCTCGAACACATCACGACCCGCCAAATCGATGGCCGTAGCCTGCTTGAAATCGATGGCGATATTCGCCTTGGATGCGGAAACCAACGCATGTACCACACGGACGATATTACCGCCGGCGAGGTAGTGCGCCTCCAAATCATCCCTCGTAATAGTCTTCAAACCAGCCTTGTGAGCCTCAATCATACACTCCACGATCACACGAGGAGGAACATTTCTCAGCCTCATCAGGAACAACTGTACCAAGGAAATGGAGACACCCGACACCTTGGCGTTGACCCACAACAAGACCGGCACGTAGTGGAAAAAAATGCATAGCAGTATGAATACAACTACCAGCACAACAATTAAAAATACACCTGGCATAATTTATAAATATTAGTTATACAATTAATTCAAAACTCATGAATCGTAACTGATATAGAATACGATACTGTAAGCGATGCTCAACAGCATGATCGCATAGGCTACCAACGACACGTTCTTGTAATCCTGCCTCGTATTGGCCTTCGCCAGCAAAAAGGAGATGGCGATCGAAGGTGCCAAGACGGCGCAGAAATAGTAGCGGAGAGAGATCATCGGATCATACGGCAACATGCGGAATACGACATGTGCGCAGAACAGATTGACTAAGATGATGGCGGCGAACATGATGACGCGCGCTGGGGTATGTCCCCACACGATAGGGAACGAATGACACTCCAACTCACGGTCACCCTTCTCCTCCTCGAAATCGATGGCCACCTCAGCGACGAACGTCCATAGGAAAACGCAGACAGAGAAGATCGCCACGATGGCTAATAAATAGCGGCTGAAGTCCACAATCTCAGGGTTGGCTCCGTACTTCATCGACAGGAAGAAATTGTAGCATACCACCACCAACATAGGCACCAACGCACTCAAAGCGGAGGCGAACAGATTGCCCAAGACAAAAATACGTTTATACGAAGAGGAGTAGAACCATAAGATTCCCGCAATAATCAGGAACATCAGCACGTATGTGAACGCCACGGAGAAGGGCGCCTCCAACTCAATCCAGGCATAAACCCCTATAACCGCACCCAACACCGCACCCAACACAGAGCACACGATGAAGACCGTCATAGCCGTATGTTTAGGGATAGATCTACCCACCAAATGGGTGAGCGGATGGTTGATCTCGTCAATCTTCACATCAAAATAATCGTTGATGGCGTAGCCACCTGCCGCCGTGAACACCGTGGCAAGAACCAAGCACACAAGCAGAGCATCCGGGAACACCTTATCCGTCGGAACACCCGCCACGTTGGAGACCGGAGTGATCACCAAAAAGAAAATCGCCAGCTGAACCAACGCTATGATCACCAAATTAGGCAATCGAACCAGTTTTAAATAATCCTTCATACAAATCAGTTTCTTAGATTCACCAACCGAACGCCACGTTATCGGACATCCAGTCTCCATTCGCCTTCATCACCTGCTCTATCACGTCGCGGGCACACCCCTCGCCTCCCCTCTTAGGGGAAATATAACAAGCGATCTCCTTGATCTCCGGAGCCGCGTCCGCAGGGCAGCAAGGGAATCCGCACTTCCGCATCACCGGAAAGTCAGGGATATCATCGCCCATATAGAGCACCTCATCGGGCGTCAAACCATATTTACGGACAAAATCGTCGAAATCCTTCATCTTGACGGCGGAGCCCATGTAGACATCCTGAATGCCCAAGCCCTCGAACCGTTTCCTCACCGCCAGCGTGTTACCGCCTGTGATGATCGCCAGATGATAGCCCTTCTTCACGGCCAACTGCAATGCGTAACCATCCTTGATATTCACCATGCGCATCGGCTCGCCGCTCACGTGCAACGGCACGCAATCCGAAGAGAGCACTCCGTCCACATCGAATGCCAACGCCTTTATTTTCGATAAATTAGCCTTAAAATCCATATTCCTACAATGAGTCTTTAGAATGCTTCAGCGACATCTCATGAATCGACTGGCTCACTAACGCATATATCTCCCTCTGCAATGGGTCGTCGATACGATTCTTCTGCGCCTCGATCACATTCAGGTCGTAGCGCACCGCCGGACCCGTCTGTGCCTCCACTGGCGGCAAAGAGTGTATCTTGCTCGCCGTCTCGTCGATCAAAGGGAGCAACACCTCGAAAGGGAGACCCAACTTCGCCAACTGTTCGCTGGCGATCGAGTACATGTGGTTGCTGAAGTTGGAAGCGAAGACAGCCGCCAAATGCAACTGCTTGCGTCCCTCCGTGTCCAAAGGCATGACAGTGTTCGAGATATGTCTCGCCAAATCCTGCAAAAGGTCCATCATCCTTGGCGTGGTCGCCTCCACGAAGACTGGTATCTTCGAGAAATCGACAGGTTTCGCCTTGGAGAAGGACTGCATAGGGTACAATACCCCGCCCTCGTCGGTGAACTCCGAAAGAAGTCCGAGAGGCATGCTACCCGCCGTATGCACGATAGGTTTCCCCTTCAAAGGAGTCTTGCGCAGCACATCCACCAAGACCGAGTCCTTCAAGGCGCAGATATAGAGATCCGCCGAAAGCGTCAATCGGGAGAGATCCGTCGTGAAGGGAGCATTCCCCACTAAACTAGAAAGTGCGGTCGCCGACTCCACCGTCCTACTGAACAACTGGGCGATCGGATACCCCGCATGATACAAAGCCTGAACAAGATGGGTGCCCAGATTACCACATCCGAGTACACAGACAGAAGGCAGAACCGCCTTACAATCCGAACCATTCGTCACATCCGCCATCCTACTCTATGATTTACATCCTATAATTTTCTCAAGCGAACCGTCCACCTTAGGGAGGAGATATCCGCCATCAGAGAATACACACTAAAAACTGTTCTTATGAATGCGATCCAATTTCAGTTTCGCCTCGTCGAAAGGATTCTTCTCCTCTCCCTTGTAGCCCACGCCAATGATGCACTCCACGCTGAGGTTCTCAGGCGCATTGATCAAGCCACGGATATAGGCATCCGACGTCAGGTCGCCCGCCTCCATTTTCTTTCTGTTGCGCACCTGCACCCAGCAAGAACCCAAGCCCAAGTCCTCGGCCTGCAGCTGCATATAGGCGGCGGCGATGGAAGCGTCCTCGGTCCACACGTTGCTCAGCGTAGTGTCGGCCAAGACGATGATGGCGGCAGGGGCGCCCTCCAGGAACTTGGAGCCCATCTCCCTACAAACAGACAACTTCGCCAGCGTCTCCTTGTCGTCCACAACGACGAAATGCCACGGTTGACAACGCTTGGAAGAGGGAGCCATCAGCGCAGCCTTCACGATCGACTGCAACTTCTCCTCCTCCACCTTTCTATCCTCGTATTTACGGATGCTTCTTCTTTTCTTTACTAAATCGATAAATGCCATATCACATAAAATATTTCAGGAAACAAACTTAATAAAATTTCAAGAAATTCGGTAGTTAAATAAATAAAAAAAGCGAACGTCCAACTCGCATGGATATGAGGATTCTTTACAATCAGGGATGACACACAAACAGCCATACGGATAGGCAACTAAATCTATGTTTTTTAGGTAGATTTGGTTGAGTATCGGTCATAATTCGGCAAAAATCGCGAGATAGCCAACTAAATCTATGTTTTTTTAGGTGGATTTGGTTGGGTATCGCAAACTCTAACAGAATAAATCATCGGCAAGCACTTGATTCTGCACATCAGCAGCATACTCATTATCGACCAGTCCTTCCGTAGTTATCATGACGGTAAAGACAGCCTTTCTTGTCTCCGTCTTCGATTGAAAGATCGCCTCTTTTTGACGTAGTTCATCAGCATACTTTTTCTTGATTTCATACTTGCCTTGCGAGAATTTTATCTCACAGAGGTCAATCACTCCGTCATTGCGATCTATAAGCATATCAATCTGGATTCCAGACTCATCCTTAGACATAGGACGATAAACCCACGAATAGACGCTGCTCATTACTCCCGAAATACCAAGAGCTCTCTTTATTTGTTCCACATGTTGGAAACAGACTCGTTCGAAAGCTAGGCCACACCATGCATTGTAAACGGTTCCACCGATGGATCGAGACCAAAACTGGGGATCTTTTATGGTGTTGCTATCAATGAAGCGGAAATAAAAGAGCGTGAAGTTGTCGAACAATTGGTATAATGTATCTTTTTTGGATTTGCCAATAGAGGTGTACGAGCGTATAAATCCGCACAATTCCAAGTCTTTAAGGATTTTCGAAAGCGTTCCCCCATGGTCCTGACCCAACGCATTGGCAACCTCTCCCCGTGTCATACCAACTTTCTTTTTGCTCATCGCCGTGACAATTTGGACATAGGGTTCAGGGTTGCGGAAAAGAGACGAATACAATGCGTCAAATTCATTCCTGAGGTCAGCATTCTCCGTAAAAAACAATGAATCAATATTTTGCGACCAGCTATACCCTTTCCTTAAGAAACTCCAGTAATACGGCACCCCACCCAACACCATAAATGTCTGCAAAACCTGCATGCGGGTCATCTTCAACTCACGCGCGTTGGCATAAAGTTCGCATTCGTGCAGAGAGAACGGTTTCAGATGGATTTGACGAGTAAGCCGATTATGCAAACCACCATAGTTATTGATCAATTTGCTGATAATCCATGACGTAGCACTTCCACACACAATCAGGACAATGTCACGGCGCATGGTGGCCCAACCATTCCAGAAATGTTCTAAGGCTGATAGAAAATCTGACTTGGGGGTGTCCAGCCATGGCAATTCGTCGATGAAGACGATTTTTTTCTCACTTTCCACCCCCTGCAGGAATTCTCCAAGTGCATCAAAAGCCATAAACCAATCTTTCAATTTAGGGCAATTACGCATACCTGCGGTTGTCAGAGATCTACCAAATTCGGTAAGTTGCCGGGCTTTGTCGGCATCTTGCACACCCGTGTGCTGGAAAGCGAAACTATAGTTGAATGTTTCCCTTACCAAGTAAGTTTTGCCCACACGCCTTCGTCCATAGACAGCCACAAATTCCGATTTATCGCTTCGAACTATCTCGTGAAACAAATCCTGTTCTAATTGTCGTCCTACAAGCATACACATGAATTTTTAGGTTTCAAAGATAAGAAATAACCATTAGATAACCAACTAAATCCATACATTTTTACATAGATTTGGTTGGCTATCAGCCAAAATTTGGCAAAAATCACGAGATAGCCAACTAAATCTATGATTTTTTAGGTGGATTTGGTTAGGTATCGCCAATATCACAATCATATATTCAAACATATATTTTCAATACCAACCAAAGTATTTTCCATGGTCAACCTTTTTGCCAATTCAAACCGATTTTCTATTTTTGCATAGATATAAAGCAATAAAATCGGATATGTGCAAGGTAAGAACATAGACACCTGTACATATCGTATAAACAGACATACAAAAAAGCATTTTGGCTTTTCATTCTTCTTGCTGAAAATTTGGCGATTTAAAGTAAATGGAGATGATAGGTTAAGATTGCTCGCGCTTAGGGCGTGGGCTTAACTTATTTTCGCATTTACGGGTTACGCCAAATACCTCAGCAAGCGGGAACAATGTTTAAGTTCACGCTTTTTTTATGCCCTTATGCGAGTAAATGAATAACCTAAATATTTAATGTATGAATAAGTTAAAAGGATTATTATTTCTATTAATGACATTTGGTGTTTTGTCCGTATCAGCGCAAGACGTTATCGTGAGACGCGACGGCGACGAACTGCAATGCAAGATACTGGAAGTCAGCAAGAATGAAGTAAGATACAAGCGTTGGACTAACCAAGAGGGACCTGCATTCACGGAGAAAAAGTCAGACATCTTCATGATTAAGTACGAGAACGGAGAAAAGGACGTGATGGCCTACGGAACACCCTCTTTGGAGGTTCAAGCTCCGTCAGCCGATCCAAGCATGTCAACCGTAGCTCCTGAAGAACTTACAATCGGCGACCCCACCCCACAACGATCCTTATTTGGGAAAAAAATGGAAAAGACTGAAGAATTCACAATCGCCGAACCGACTCCAATATCAAATGAATATTTGAAATACAAAGCCTTTGGAGGCAAATCCGGCATAATCAAGTGGGGGTACCCACAGACGCCGGAGCAAGCGCAGAACATCCTTACGAAAGACTGGCTCGACTACAAAGAAGCACGGAAAGACGAAAGAGCAGGAAAGATAATGGCATTTACGGGAGGGACATTGTTCCTTGGAGGATTAGGATGGACGGTCGTTCACTCAGTGGCATGTAAGAGATACAGAAATGCGAAGAGAGAGTATGAAGAAATGGATCGACAAGCCTCAGAAAAATACAATTGGGAATTAAACAATTGGTACAATGACCTGAGTACATTGCGGCAGTCTCTAAGGAAGGCCAGAGAAGAATATAAAAAGGCTGAAGAAGAATATAGATTAGCCAATAGAAATTTAGAAAACTCTGATTTGTCGGGTCCTGAATGGAATGCGCTCTATCTTAAAATGCATGATGCATATGAAAATTACGAGAGAAAAGTGTCCGAATATAATAGTCTAGAATGGGAAACTGAAAATGAAAACGACAGGTACAATAACTATATCAGAAATAATCCCACCTATCAAAATTCCGAATTCTTCGACAATCACAAACTATACGACATGGATTATTGGGCAGTGCAAAAGAATAGATCTTACCTTTTCCCCATGATAGGCGGACTTGCCACTGGCACGCCATTGCTAATCGTCGGCATCATAAAAGCGAAGCGGGGACACAGAAATGCGACCCAAATTGTCAACAAGCACATTGACGAGTATGAGCAAACCCAGGGAAAGACAAGCATGTCAAAGCCTGAATTCGACATCGACGCCCGTGGCAACAATCTAATATTCTCACTTAAATTTTAAATTCATATGAAAAAAATTCTAATTCTAATTTGCGCCTTATGTTCAATGTCTGCGATGGCGCAGGATATCATCATCAAACAAAACGGCGACGAAATACAATGCAAACTGCTTGAAGTGGGGTCCGAGGAGATCAAGTACAAAAGATGGACAAATCTGAATGGTCCGACATTCATCGAGGAACGGGACGACGTTTTCATGATCAAGTATGAAAATGGGGAGAAAGATGTTTTCGGCGTAAAACCGACAGCACAGCAAAATGCCACCCTAAATTCCTCACAGGCAGTGACACTTTCCTCGCTAAGGTACGACAAGGATTCCGAGTCTGGGTTAGTCTCAGGTGGCAAAGAAATACCCACAAACTATGCCCAGTCCATCATGGGAAATGACTGGAATGACTTTGTACATTTTAAGGAGAAAAGGGAAAAAGGCAAACACCTTTTGGTATGGGGAATAATCTGTAGAGGGTTGAGCACAGGAACCACTATTGCTGGAATATGTACTGAAGAGATACCTTTTTTCGCTGTTTCTGGAGGTCTACGATTGACAAGCACCACATTGATGGCAACAGGTATCGTGAACATGGCCAAAGGTCAGCATGGTTGTAGACGCCTCGTGGAACAACACACTTCACAGCCCACAGGATTCAATCCGGAATTCGATTTCGGCATTGGAGCCAACGCCATATCCCTAAGAATCAGTTTCTAACCACCCAAAACTCTTAATTGACTCCGTCGAACTAACGTTTCAGAATTCTTAATTCATAATTCTTAATTCTAAATTCTCATGATTCCCGCCACCATCCGTCCGCAAGCGAATCCGTCACGCCTGGCGGAGAAATAGCGCGGGTCAGAGAAGGTGCAGTCCGGATGCGTCCATATACGTGCGTCCTGCAAGCCCAATGCCAGCAATCTGGCACGCACCGCCCCACGGAGATTGATATGGGGCTTAGGATACCCTTCGCGCACCAGTATGCCAGACATTTCTTTTTCGGAAAAGAGCGAGCGGAAACGATCCACCACCTCCTCGCCCACCTCGAAACGAGGGGCTGATATGGAGGGCCATATCTCAGCGTATAGGTCAGAAGGAGCCACGGAGGAGATCTCGCACATGCGCTTCACCGTTTCACCCAAGACATCGGAGACGATACCCTTCCAACCTGCATGAGCCGCCGCGATCACCTGATGCGCCTCATCGTAGAAGAGCACCGGCACGCAATCCGCCACCGTCACACCCAGACAAACATTTCGGCACGTCGTGACCAAAGCGTCACATTTGAAGAGTTCGTCACGCTCAGCCATCGGTATCAGCGGAGAGTCGTGGTCTATCACCATCACCCGGTTGCCATGCACCTCGTTCGGCACGAACAGATTCTCAGGAGGAATGCCCAGGCGCCCACAAAGCAGGGCCCGGTTCCTTTCCACACAGGAGCGCTCGTCGCCTGAGAAGAGGCCCAGATTGAACGAAGAGAAAGACCCTTCGCTCACGCCTCCCTCCCTATCCGTGAAGAAGGTGGTCAACTCACCATGCGCCCGACGATCCGCAATCACACCCTGTTCCTCCCTGACATCAGAAATCGATCATCTTGTCCATCACCTTCCAAGGCATCATTGCGACGGAATAATTTCCGAACAACGTACGTACCCTCACATCGCCCATCTCATCGACCTGTTTGTTCAGATAGTTGCGGATGGTGTTGCACATCGTGGCATAGTTAGCCGGTTGTCCGCCCAAGACATCAGTCAATTGTGATTTTTCAGGGCCATAGTAGCAGTCCGTCACGGCGCAGTTGCCAGTGGACCATCCGCAGATGGCGCCCACATAGTCCTTTTTGACTGGCTTAACCGGGCCAGTGGAGACGCAATTGAGCAGTACCGCTTTGTTTTCGCCTAACAGTTTACCGCAGATGCCACCCACAGCGCTTATACCACCCTCAACCTCACCGTCATTGAGGCAGTTGTAGACGAGGGAGCGATTCTGTCCGCAGATGCCACCCAGACCGCTGTCAGGCAACCCGCTTCTCACCTTACCATGGTTCTTGCAATTGATAATGAGTTGCTCGTTCACGCAGACGATTCCGCCGGCGGAAGCATTAGAGACACCCACCACCTCGCCAGTGTTCTCACACTCCGTGAGCACACCCGATCTGTTTTGTGCGCAGATGCCGGCAACTGTTTCAGCCCCACGGACAGTAGCTCTGTTATAACACTTCTTGATCACGCCGTAGTTGTAGGCGCAGACACCCGCCACATCGGCAGAACCAGTCACATTGCCCGAAAGAGCCGTGCAAGCGAAGAGTTTGCCTTGCGAATAGGCACAAATGGTAGCCGTGCCACGTCCCGCATCGATATCCAGATTCGTGAAAATCACGTTCTCCACGACACCGGAAGTACCTAACATACCCACGAACGCAGCACCGTCAGCGGATGCGTCAGACAATCTCAGTCCGATGATTCTGTGGCCATTGCCGTTGAACACCCCATTGTATGCGGAGGCGAGCTTATCGCCCGACAGCGACGAAGCGTTGCCAGCAATCGGCGCGATAGGTGTCCACTCGTCGTGCGACACGTCTATATCGTTCATCAACCTTGCGTTCAGATTGACCTCGCCCTTGTTCACGCGCTCCACAAAAGAGAGCAACTCCGCCGTGTTCGTAATCTTGCAATGATAGAACACTTCTTGAGGAACATCGCTATTTCTCTTACCCATGCCCTCCTCGAGAGCATTATCGTTGTCATCCTTACAGGAAAAGAAAGATGCAACAACACCCAACATCAATATAGGAAGTATAAATCTATTCGTTTTCATAAGCCAATCTCCTTTCACAATCTTTAGGAATTACACATACCTTACAAATTTGTCATCCTCTGCCGTTACTCATCAACACCCTTTTTCATACATCTTAAGTACAACCATCTTTATATACATCTAATATCTGCTTCTCATCTATCACGTTTATCTAACGCTTTGTATAAATATAGTTTTATTTTTTGAAACTGCAAAATTTTTCAACGAAAAAATAGCGAAACAACGATGAAATTCACGCATATTCATTAAATTCGCATAAAACAAAGGTTGTCATGAGATGCGGAAGCCCCCACTCGACGGATTCCATCAGAGGCATGTTCATGATCACTCTAACCTCTTATATAAGCAAGGAACACATTAAAAACTCATAAGGATTAATGGGAAATCATAAAGATCACATGAAACGGATCATCAGGACGTTAATCATCTGTGCCGCCATAGCCGGAATAGCCATCGTCTCTGTGCATGCCGTCGGAAAGAACGATTCCGTACAGACCGTGGCAGCGACTCGTCCCGCCAAATGGGCGGAACCCATAACCCTGGCTGGCGTACCGAACCTGCACAAAGTCTCGGATAGACTCTACCGCAGCGCCCAGCCTACGAGCGAGGGGATGGCGAACCTTGCGGCGATGGGGATAAAGACGGTCGTCAACCTGCGCGACAGGCATTCCGACTTGGACGAGATAGGCGACCTGCCATTGCAAGCGAAGCGCATCGATATATTCACGGGCCACATGAAGGACGAGTACGTCAAGGAGTTCCTTGCGATCGTGGACGACACGAGCAACGCCCCCGTCTTGGTGCATTGCCAGCACGGGGCGGACCGCACAGGCACCATGTGCGCCATGTACCGCATCCTACGACAAGGATGGACACCAGACGAAGCGATAGAGGAAATGAAGAACGGAGGATATAATTACCACTCCATCTGGTCGAACATTCCACGCTTCATCCGCAAATCCGCCGCACGCCTTGGAGAACAGGGAGAATAGGGTCTAAATAAGTTCAAACGCTACAGCTCCACCTTTGAACTTTTCCCTCCCATCTTCACAACATAGACCCCATGAGCAGGCATGGAGAGGCACATTGGGGAATCCGCATCGCCTTGTTCTTTGCATATTTGTTTGCCATTCAGGTCATAGACCTCCACGATTCCCGCATAGCGCACATAGAGGTTAAGACCATCCGTCCATACACGGGTGTTCACGTTGGCAATGTCTTCTACAGCTTCGTCTTCGCCGATATATACAACATTCCAACCCTCTGGTATTCTGCTCGGACCATATTCGATAGGAAGTTCTTTGGGACAGATGAAGGTGCCGGTTGGGGCAACATCAGCAAGCCAATCAACAGTCCATGAGTCTTCATCATCATCTTCCTCCCTCCAAGAAGGAAGATAAACTTTTACTTCAGACAATTTTTCACACTTCTCGAACATTTTACTATAACAACTATAATACAATGAGGTGGCAGGCAATGTCGGAGCCTTTGTTAAACTTGTACATCCACTAAACATTTCTTCATAAGCTCCATAGCTTGAAAAAATGTTTGACTTATCAACAAATGAGGTGGCAGGCAGTGCTGGTGCTTCAACTAAACTCGTACAATTCATGAACATTCCTGAATAACAATTAGCTGCCAAAGTAGTGGCAGGCAATGAAGGGGCACTTGCTAAATTCGTACAATTACGAAACATATACTCATAACATTCATATTCCATAATAGTGGCTGGCAACGAAGGAGCATACTCTAAATTCTTACATCCGGAAAACATCTGCCTATAACATCCATCCTCTAAAGTGGTGGCAGGCAGTGAGGGTGCCTTTCTCAAATTCACACAATTAGCAAACATCAGACAACAACAAGATTCTCCTAAAACAGTGGCAGACATTGAAGGGGCATACACCAAACTTTCACAATCCTCGAACATCTCGTAGCAACTCCAATAGTCCATAGAGGTAGCACGAATTGCAGGAGCATTGACCAGACCACTGCATCTCATGAACATGCCATAATAACAATGTCTAGGCAATGAGGTAGCTGGTAATGTAGGAACTTTTACTAATTTTTTACATCCGAAAAACATCTGTGCATAACAGTATTTACCCAAATTAACAGCAGGCAGTTCAGTAACAGAAACAAGGTCATAGCAATTATAGAACATTCCCTCGTAACATCTATCACATAAAGTAGAAGCTGGCAACTGGGGAGTCGATACAATTCCAGTCCCTGAGAACATACTGTAATAACATCCATCCGCCAAAGTGGTGGCTGGTAATTTAGGTGCTTCCGTTAATTTTCTACATCCACTGAACATATACTGGTAGCAATAAGTTTCCAAAGTGGTAGCTGGTAATTCAGGAGCTTGAGTTAAATCAGAACATCCGGAAAACAAATTGCAAAAACATTGAGTACTAGGAATAGTTACACTCTCACCCACACCATCGATTAGACTCATCACACTACCTGATGCTTTGATAAGGCCTTGCATCTGAAATTCAGTATATTTGAGTACCTCCTCCTCAATGATACAAAATCCGTTTGGATTCTCTCCACGCAACAAGGCCTTATCCCCCTTGTGCACCAACGTAACCGTTTCACCTTCTGTAAGTTGCGTCCACGTACTGCCACCATCTAAAGAGTATTCCAAATCCGGGTTATTACTTCGATGGTTTTTAATTCCGAACTGAGAACCATCCTCTTCAGCCGTAAAAGTCAAATAATTAGCTGCGAACGCAGTGCACAATAAACATTGGAAAGATAGAATCGCAAGTAGTTTTCTTACCATAACGCGCTGTAATAAATTAGGTCTTCTCTTTATTTTTCGGCAATCGGCAGGACCTATACCCATCGCCGGAACCCATTCGTCCGAATGAGGGTGCAAAATTAGCGAAATTGTCTATTTCATCAAATACAATCTATTTCTAAAAATTATATTTAACGATTATGTTTTGACCACATGATTGTGCAGACGGTGATATTTGTAGTAGGGGCGATGGCGGGTGTGGTAGGGGCGATGACGGGTGTGGTAGGGGCGAAAAATTTTTCGCCCCTACGTTGTCACGCACATCCACATTGTTATGGATATCCACGTTGTCACGCACATCCCTATCCAATACATCCATGGATTTTTTTATTTCAATAATACCATGGATATGATTAGGCATAATGACATAATTTTTTTATCAACCGAGATTTCTAAAAACATGAATAGCCACCACCATTCACCAAGAATGTGTGACGGCTATTTTATCACTTGGCACTCTTCCTCCGATTGCACTCCCTGCACAACATCTGGCAATTCTCGGCGATGGTGCGACCACCCTCTTTCCATGGGGTGATGTGGTCGGCCTCCATTTGCTCTATGTCGAAATGCTTGCCACAGATTTTGCAGATGCCTTGCTGACGCTCGTAGACCTCTCGTTTCGTGTTGTCGTCGAAGGCACGGATGCCCAGGTGGTGCTCGTCGCCGTCTAATACGTAGGCGTAGATGCCCGACTTTTTCTGCACATCACTGTCCATCATCAGTTTCGTCACCTTTTCTTCCAACGCAGTAGCATCCAACGACTGCTCCTTGAATTTTTCGTACAGCGTTCCCCAATCCACGCCCTTCATCTCTTTGCGGTATTTGGGGAAGAGGGCCTTCACCCAGTTGATGACACTGCTGAAGTGATTCCAGAGTGCGACTGCGTTAGGGTCGTGCTGGTGGTTGCCCATATAGACCTCGATGTTACCTTTGGAGATCCAGCGGATGGCTGTTTCGAGGTAGTCTTGGCGGATGGGCGAACCGTTCACGTACTTGCTCGCCAACCCGTAAGCAGCACAATTGTTTTTGCTGAAATAACGCTTTGCATCACTCACCCAACTGCCAGCATAGACCGCATTGCGCAGCTCCTGCTCGGTCAGCTTCTCGCCCGCTATGTTGATGGTCTCGAACCATTTCAGTTTCTCGCTGTCGGTGCCACTACAGATATACACTTGCAATTCGTAATTGAGAATCTTCTCCTTTTCGTCTTCCTGCAGGTTGTGGAAGTATTTGAAGAGATAGGCGAAGTCGCCATTCACATACTGGCAGATGGAGATGGTGCGTTGTTGCCCGTCGATGATCTCGAACGTGCCATCGTCGCGTGTCGCCCAGTACATCACGTTGAGGGGGAAGCCCTGCGTGAGAGTGTCGATAACGGCGGCACGTTGTTTATCGCCATAGACGAACTCCCGTTGGTAAGGCGGACGCACATCCAGCTTGCCGCCATACGCCTTCACACCTTGTTCTGCATTGTCCGCATACCCATTGGTCAGGTCGCGGACTGTTATTTTATGCAATTTGATTTCCATATAGCTTGGGTTTTATATCGTAATTGAAATAATATTTTAGTTCAACTCTATTAAATGCTATTCTGTATCTCCAGCACTGCGTTAAGCCTTTCCCTGAGATATTCCGCCACGAGTGTTATCATATCGTCGGGCGACCCACTTCGTGCGAAACTATCGAATGCCTCGTAGTAGCGGCGACGGTCGGCGAACTTTATATTCACAGGCGGATAGCCTGCCCGGATGAGTTGCAGGTTCATAAGCAGACGACCAGTGCGTCCGTTGCCGTCAATGAAGGGGTGTATGCTTTCGAACCGCAGATGGAAAAGCGACACTTGCTCAGCGATATGCAACTTGCCATACTTTTCCTCCATGTCGGTGATTAATTCTTCCATTTTGGGTTGAATCAAGTAGGGTTGTACGGGTTCGGTCAGAGCGCCAGCTATACGGACGGGCACTCTTCTGTATCGCCCCGCATCCTCGTGTCGGTGGGCAAGCACCAGCGAATGGATGCAATGTATGTCGTACTCTGACAAAGGACGTTTTTGCTTTGTCAGTTCCTCCATTGCCTCGAAAGCCTCCTTGTAACCCACAGCCTCAAGGTGGTCTTTCAAAGGTTTTCGGTCGATGGTCATTCCCTGCAGCACCATGGCAGTCTCTTGCAAGGTAAGGGTGTTTCCCTCAATAGCATTACTGTTGTAGGTATGTTCCACCACGAAGACCTCTTTGAGTGCTTCCACTTCCGCAGGGGAGAGAGGTCGCATGTCTGCCAATTTTTTTTGCAGCGCATCCACCTCCATCAGTAGTGGCGTGTACACTTTCTTGTCTGCCCGTTTGCTATAAGAACGTGCGTCCACAGGTTGTGTGGCATTAGCAGGAATGTAATAGAGATTTCCCTTGCGGATTACGCCCGGGATTCTGCCATCGGAGCATAATACCCTTATGCGGCGGGAGGATAGCCCCCACCTTTCAGCCGCTTCTGTGATTTTCATATAACCTTCCATATTATTCCGATTTATGATATAAAACCACTACAAAGGTATTATATTATTCCGATTTTCACCAAAATCACCGTTATATTATTCCGATTTTATAATTTTTCGGAACAATATCATTCCTTTCCATACCCCTCCTGTTTCTCTGCCGCCATCAGTGTCGTCTCTTCGGGTTGTGGGTATGTGGAGGCGGAGGGTTGACGACGACGGATGAGGATGCGGGCGTATATCTTTTTCCCATTTACATAAGGATACCCAAAATTTAGACTATCTATAGTCGTAGAAGCCATTATTCCTAATATCTCAAATTGTTCAGGATTATATTTATCCAAAAAAGTAATAGGTACACCCATCACACCATCATAATCCATAGGAATATCAGCCACCTTATTCACATTGATAGCCTGATAATTGTCATATTGGGGATATTCTTCTTCATTGTAGGATTTATAAAGGATAATCTCTTCGTGTCGTTTAGCTATATCAAGATTGGTAAACCAACAAATATTTCCCATGCTTCGCCATTTCTGACCTGTTTCATCAATCCAAAAACGTGTTGGCTTGGGTTCGTAATAATCTGGCACTCTGAATTTTGCAAAAGAAAGTGTACTTCCCAACCATAGTTGATTCGCCTTTATATATGAAAATATTTCCTTATATGTTATTGCGTTTTGGTTCCCTATAATCACAAATTTCTTGTTGTATTTCATCAATTGTGCGACGTACTCTCTAAACAGCGAAAAAGGAGGGTTGGTCACTACAATATCCGCTTGCTTTAATAGTTCGATGCATTCTTGCGAGCGGAAATCACCATCACCCTTGAGATAGTTGATGCCTATCTCTTCAGGGTCTGGTACACGGTTGCCATTATGGTCGCCCGTATATTCAAGCCAAATGGCACGCTCTGAGTTGTTTTGACTAAACAAATCACGCTCTTGACTTTTATAGCAAGTGGTGATAAGTTTTTTCAAGCCTAATTGCTCGAAATTGTAGCTGAAATAGTGAAAGAAATTGCTGATGCGAGGGTCATCACAGTTACAGAGCACCACTTTATCCTTGAAGTGTTGTTTGTAGTGCTTCAATTCGTTTTCAATATCAGAGAGTTCTGTGTAGAACTCATCTTCTTTTGCCTTATTGGCGGCATTCAGACTTTTATTTCCTGCCATGCTGATTGATAGTTTGCGCATCACTATCAATCTCGCTATCGGGAAAAAGAAAGGTGTGAGCCTTTCCATCTTGTCCACGGAGAGCCTGCAAGAACTCCGCCCACTTGCTAGATTAGCCCACACCTAAAGGTGAGAGCATTAACTCTAAACAAGTGGTACAGAAAGCGCATAACTCTCCGTGGATTAGCGTATATCCGATAATTCTAAATCATCAGTTTGCAGGCTTTTGATTTGGACAAGAATAATAGCTAATGCTGTATGTTACTATTTAAAAATTCTTACTGTCTGGTTCGTAAAAATCAGTTTTTTAATTTGTTTTCAAAGATATAAGTTTTTGTGATGTCTGCAAAATATGAAGGCAGAGATTGTCGGGTACTATAGGCCTTCACATTCTCGCTGTAATAGTTGTAATATTTGCTTAGAAGATTATTGCGATAAAAACATCATTCGTTCCCATAAAAACAGTCATTTTCCCATTTCAGTGGGTTTTGTACAATGTATTCTGCGATTCTCTCATATTCCATGTAATCACGTATGATATGTTCATAATAATTGCGCTGCCACGGGGAATAACCGATTCCCTTCGTTACACCGATTTTGAATCCACGAACAATCGATCCAATGGTACGTGACGTCCCCGTTGGTCGTATGGATTCATTCGTCAATGATGATGGGTGTGGTAGGGGCGAAAAATTTTTCGCCCCCACGATGTCACGCGCATCCACATTGTTATGTATATCCACGTTGTTACGCGCATCCCTATCCAATACATCCATGGATTTTTTTATTTCAATAATACCATGGATATGATTAGGCATAATGACATATTCATGTAACACAACATCAGGGAAATGGGTGGGTATCTCCATCCAACATTTGTCAGCGATAATTCCTTCTTCTGACAGCTTTGTCTCCCCGTTTTCTATGCTACAAAATATATGTTCCCTATTTTTTGTGCAAATCGTCACGAAATAGATTCCAGATTGTGAATAATCATAATTCTTCAATCGTATCGACCGCCGATGGTGTCGTGCAAACATAATCAGATCATTAATTTATTTTCAAAGATATAAGTTTTTGTGATGTCTGCAAAATATGAAGGCAGAATATGCATGCAGATGTTTCTAGAAACATAGTATAAATTTTATCGATTATATTCGACAAAAACACACACTTTCCATCGATTATACTCGACAAAAACACAAAAAAAAGGCATTCGTGCCATAGCATTTCACGCACAAGAAACGTCCTTCCCGCTTAAAGGGGAAGACCTGCAAGCTATATATGGAACAAGGAACTAACAAAACAGGGCGGAGGCACCTTACGCCCCTACCGTTGCCGTTTCGGGAACCACCCCTTCTCTACCCTCTTCCGCTGGTCGAAAACCTCCTTGATGCTCCAGAAACAGGAAAAGGCGACCACCCCCAAGAGCGATGAGACCGTCTGATTCTCCGCAAGCACGGACAAGACCACACAAACAAGTCCGGCAAGGAGAAACACCCACCAGCACTTCACCCCGAAGTAGTACTCCCCTTTGATCACCAAAGGGTGGAAAAGTCCGATAATCAGGAAAGTAAGAAGGCCCACCAATAGGCCCAAACAATTATTTTCTGCAAGAAACTCCAACATACGTCATCTATTTTTCGTCATCCCACTCGATTTCAATATCGTCGCCCAGCTCCTCGTCCTCATCCTCCTCATAATCATCCACCTCCATCGGACGGTGCGTCATGGTCATGTGGCGATCCACATCCTTGCTCAGCTCCTCCCAAAGCAGATCCTTCAGTTCCATCAGACCCATGCCCGTAATGGAGGAGAAGAAGACGCACGGCACATCCGTAGGCAACAACTTGCGCATATCGTTCATCATATCCTCATCGATCATATCGCACTTGGAGATGCCCAGCACACGCTGTTTCTTCAGCAGTTCAGGATTATATTGCTCCAACTCGTTCAGCAGGATCTCGTACTCCTTCATGATATCCTCCGTATCGCAAGGAATCAGGAAGAGCAGGATAGCGTTCCGCTCGATGTGGCGGAGGAAACGCAACCCGATGCCACGGCCCTCCGAAGCGCCTTCGATGATGCCGGGGATATCCGCCATGGCGAAAGACTTCTGGTCGCGGTAGGCCACGATGCCCAGGTTAGGCTCCAGCGTCGTGAAGGGATAATTGGCGATCTTAGGCTTGGCGGCCGTCACGGCGGAAAGCAGTGTGGACTTGCCAGCGTTCGGGAAACCCACGAGACCGACATCCGCCAGCACCTTCAGCTCAAGGATCACATTCTTCTCGATGGCAGGTTCGCCCGGCTGCGCGAAACGAGGCGTCTGGTTCGTGGCCGATTTGAAGTGCCAGTTGCCCAAACCGCCACGACCGCCCCTCAGCAGGATCACCTCCTGTCCGTCCGCGGTGACATCGCAGAGGAACTCGCCGCTGTCAGCGTCGTAGACCACCGTACCGCAAGGCACTTCGATGATCCTATCCTTGCCATCCGCACCGAAGCTACGGCTTTGGCTACCATTCTCGCCATTGCCCGCCATGATGTGCTTTTCGAACTTCAGGTGGATCAACGTCCAATAATCCTTGTTACCACGCAGGATGATATGGCCGCCACGACCGCCGTCACCACCGTCAGGTCCACCCTTAGGGATATACTTCTCACGGCGCAGATGAGCGGAGCCTGCCCCACCCTTGCCCGACCGGCAATAAATCTTCACGTAATCGACAAAGTTCGTTTCAGCCATATATCTGGTAATTAAACATTTACAACCAATTCTTTTTCTTAAACCACACGACGACCCCGATGCTGACCACCACCATGCTGATCACGGCGATCAGGTAACCGTAGCGCCAATGCAGCTCAGGCATGAACTCGAAGTTCATTCCATAGATGCTCGCGATCAGAGTCGGCGGCGTGAATATCACGGACACCAAGGTGAATATCTTGATGATCTTATTCTGTTCGATGTTAACCAAACCGAGGAAGGTATCCTGGAGGTAATCCAGACGGTCGAAGCCGAATTTGATGTGCTCCACCAGAGAATTGATATCCTTGATCACCATGTTCAGGCGAGGCTTCAGATCCTCCGGCACCAACACGCTACGCAGGATGCTGGAGACGACGCGGTGCTTGTCCACGACGTTCTCACGCAAGTGCATGACACGCTCCTGCATGTTCTTGATTTCCAAGAGGACATCCTCGTCGACGTCCTCGGCCACCGTCAAGGTCTGGCTCAACTGGGTGATCGCCGAAGTGGCGTCCTCGATCATGTCGGCGTCATACTCGACACGGGTCTCCAGCAGGGCGACGAAGATATGGAAGCCCGTCGGGTAGCTCTTCGGGTTAGCGAAAAGCTTCTTCACCGTATCGTTGAAGGACTTCAGATAATCGTTTTCACGCACAGAGATCAAGATACCATTCTTCAGGATGAAGGAGACCGTCTCCTTCTCGTACGTATCCAACAAGAAGCTAGCGTTGGCCACCAACGTGTCGTCCGTCTCGATGAAGCGGGAAGACATCTCGATCTCCTCCATCTCCTCCTCTTCCTGGATATAGATTTTCAGGAATTGCTCCAACTGCGACTCCGTATCCGGGGCGACGTGGTTCAAATCGATCCACACGAAATTGTCCAACGGTACCTCCTTCAAGATAGAGATATCCCTCGCCATCTTCAGACGTCCCTTGTCAAAATAGAACAGTCTGACCTGTTGTATGCCTTTACTCTCTTCCATTTTCTTTCTGTTTTTTTGTTTCGGCCGGCTCTTCCGGCATTGATTTCTCCACAAGGTTCGTCAGGTCGACGAACTCATGCACGGATAACTGCTCAGGGCGTTTCGTGAAGACAACGTCCGAGAATACCGCATTATCCTTACCTAAGATAGGTTGAAGAGAGTTGCGCAACATTTTCCTGCGCTGGTTGAAGGCCGTTTTGACGACACGGACGAACAAAGCCTCGTCGCATCCCAAGTCATGCACACCGTTTCTCCTCATACGGATAACCGCGGACTTCACCTTGGGAGGAGGGTCGAACACATGTTCATGAACGGTGAAAAGGTACTCTATGTCATAAAAAGCTTGTAGCAGCACACTTAAGATACCGTAGGCCTTACAACCCTTCTGGGAGGCCATACGTTCAGCCACCTCCTTCTGTATCATGCCCGAGCAGACAGGGATACGGTCGCGGTACTCCAAGACCTTGAAGAAGATCTGGCTGGATATATTGTACGGATAATTACCGATCACATAGAAATCGCCGGTCGGATAGACCTTATTCAGATCCAACTTCAGGAAATCCTCCGCCAAGATGCGGCCATTCAATTCAGGGAAGTTAACGTTCAGGTAGTCTACAGATTCCTTATCCAGTTCCACCACTTTGAGATCAATCTGCTCATTTTGAAGCAAATATTGGGTTAGCACACCCATACCAGGTCCCACTTCCAAAACCTGTGTAGGTGAGCTCACACCTAAACTATCAGCAATTGCCCGAGCAATGTTTTGATCCTTCAAAAAGTGTTGCCCGAGAGACTTCTTGGGCGTAACTGTCATAATCCATCTTATTTTTCGTTAAAATTTGGTAGCGCGAAAATACAATTTTTCATTAGGAATCACAATAGAAAAATAAATATTAGTAATTTTGCGTAAACGATTGCAGCGATGAAGAAAGATAACATAAAAACCGCACTTAAAGTTATATTCTCCCTAGGCTTGGGAATCCTTATTTTTTGGTACGTCTACAAGGATTGGGACATCGACACATTGATGGACAACCTCCGCGGCGTCAGAATCATCTGGATCATCATTCCTCTCTTCATCGCCCTCCTGAGCCACTTCCTGCGCGCCGTAAGATGGAAAATGCTGATCGACCCGCTCGGGAAGGAGGTGAACCTCTGGAACGTATACGGAGCCGTCATGGCCGGATATTGCATCAACTACGCCGTGCCGAGAGCCGGTGAGATCGCCCGGTGTGGCTTGGTGAAGAAATACGAGGGGGTTCCCTTCACAGAATTGCTCGGCACGCTCATCGTGGACAGAAGCGTGGACATCATCGTGGAGGGCTTCGTCATCCTCCTCACCATCGTCCTACAATACTCCGAAATCATGCAATTGGCGGAGCAATACCACCTCATCGAGGGGGCCATCGGACTCTTATCCAACCCTATCACTTGGATAATCATCGTTTCGCTCATCGCCTTACCTCTCCTATTCAGGAAGGCGATCAAGAACACAAAGATATACGCGAAGATCAAGGAGATGCTCTCGAATGTGGTCAACGGACTGAAATCCGTGCTGAAACTGGAGCACAAGGGGCTCTTCATCCTCTACTCCATCCTCATCTTCGTCTGCTACTATTTCATGTTCTACCTCTGCTTCTTCGCTTTCGACTACACGGAGAACCTGAGCATGCTCTGCGGACTCTCCGCGTTCGTCATGGGTAGCCTCGGCATCATCGCCCCAGTGCAGGGCGGTCTGGGCGCATGGCACGTCCTGGTAATCGGGACCCTCGTCACCTACGGTGTGTTCGAAGACCAAGCCTGCTCCTTCGCCCTGTTAGTCCATGGTTCCCAAACCCTCATGCTGATCTCAGTGGGCATACTCGCCATGGCCCTCATGTTCTACTTCAACAAGAAAAAAACGAACGCATGACCAACAAGGAAATAGAGACACTCTACAGAGAATTATGCGCCCACGTGACGGAGAAGAGGATCAAGCCTGCGCTCGACATCCTGCACACGCTGTTGGACATCAGGCAATCGGGGGAGATGACCGACGAGTGCCGCCGCATCGAAACGACCTACCAATACATGCTGCAATATGCCCTGTCCGGCACGAAGGATAAGGAGCAGAAGAAGATATACGACCAACTGCGCACGGACCTGCTGGAACTGGCGGACCGCCTCCGTGAGGGCATCTTCACACAGAACGCCAGCAACCACCTCTACGGTAAAAAGAAAGACTTAGGGCAAACCACCCTCCCTCCCGCCGAAGAGATGCGAGACCGCCTCTCCACAGAGAAAATGAACTGGCTATCCAGCAACCTCGAAGCGAACAGGGACGCCCTGCGGGAGAGGGAGAACTACACCAACCGCCTATTCGACCTCATATGGCTGAACGACAAGATGACGGAGAGCGAGGCTCAAACCATCAGCGACCTCTGCACCGACGAGGATATCTATTGGTGTGACCAATGCCTCCTCGTATCAGCACTGACCGCCAGTCTGTTCCGCATATTCGACGAACGCAAGTTTCTGATCCTCATCGACGCCTACGAACTGAGCATCTCCGAGCAGGTCAAGCAAAGAGCCATCACGGGCTTCGTGATCAGCGCCTACCTCTACAACAGCAGGCTTCCCCTCTACTCCAACCTACACAACCGCACCCTCATCTGGGCGAAAGGAGAAGGGGTGAGCGATAACCTGCAAGAGATATTCCTCCAGATCATCCGCAGCAAAGAGACCGAAATCATCGAGAAGAAGATCAAGGAGGTCATCCTCCCCGAGATGGAGAAGATCACCCCCCTCATCAAGAAGAAGCTGAAGTTGGACGAACTGATGGATGCGGGGAAGCCATCGGCGGACGCCAACCCGGAGTGGCAGGAGATGATGGACAAGAAGGGCATCACCGACAAGATACAGGAGTTCTCCGAAATGCAACTAGAAGGGTCGGACGTGTTCCTCAGCACATTCAAGGAGATGAAAACGTTCAGCTTCTTCGACGAGACCGCCAACTGGTTCAGACCATTCGACACCAACTCGCAGATCCCGTCCTTCTTCGCCAACGGAATGGCTGATTCGCTCTTCCACAGCGCTTTGGAAAGCCCCATCTTCTGCAACTCGGACAAATACTCCATGGTGATCGGTCTGAATTACCTCCCAGACGAGCAGAAGAAAACGATGAGCCAATCCTTCAAGGAGGAGGCCGAAAACCTCCGCGACCTCAAGGAGAGCCAAAATACGCT
Source organism: Bacteroidales bacterium UBA1181 (assembly GCA_002310215.1). Lineage (GTDB taxonomy): Bacteria > Bacteroidota > Bacteroidia > Bacteroidales > Paludibacteraceae > UBA1181. The sequence continues at coordinate 35,931 of DBYR01000014.1, read as the reverse complement.
GAACAGCAACGCGAACAGAATAACCATCAGCAAACAATACTTGCATGACCTCTACCGATTCATGAAATTGGGTCGGCACAAAGAGGACTTCATCGACATATTCAAACTCAGGCTACTCCTGCACAAATCCTTTTACCTACAGGAGCTCCCCGACAAGGAGAACATCCTACGGGCCATGGGAGAGCTATACTTCAAGAAGGAGTTCCACGAGGAGGCGAAGAACATCTTCATCATCCTGCTCTCCTCGCAACCCAACGACACCGAGCTACTGCAGAAATGCGGGTATTGTTTCCAGAAGGAGGGAAACTACAAAGAGGCGTTGACTTACTACGAGAAGTCGGACACCATCAAGACGGGGAACGTCTGGACCATCAAGCGAATCGCCTTCTGCCACCGCAACCTGCGCCACACGGAACAGGCGTTGCGTTACTTCAGGGAAGCGGAACGGCTCAACCCAGACGATCTGAACACCCAACTGAACATCGGGCACTGCCTGCTCGAGATGGAGCAATACGAAGAGGCGCTCAGCACCTTCTTCAAGGTGGAATACCTCTCCAACAACAACGAAAAGGTATGGAGAGCCATCGCTTGGTGCGCCCTCTCCATCGGCAAACTGGAGCAAGCGGAGAAATATGCGCTCAAGATACCGGAGGAGAAACGTGACCAACACGATTGGCTGAATCTCGGACACGTAGAACTCTGCCTGGGAAAAATCAGCGAGGCCGTCCGTTGCTATGCGACAAGCATACAGAAATTAGGCGAAGAGAGTGAACTATTCGCCGAGATGATGGAGGAAGACAAAGAGATGCTGCTAAAGAACCACGTGGACGAAAACCTGTTGCCGCTGGTCATCGACCAAGCCTACTTCAAATCATAAAAAAGTCTCCCCTAAAATTTAAAGGGGGAAACGTCTTCATTCACATAACAGGCAAAACATACGACAAGGGCATTGTCACGTCCTTACAATTCTTAATTCTTAACTCTTAATTCATAATTAATTTTTCGCCCTGTATATCAGCGTCGAACCATTCTCCGGCACGAACACCTCCCTCGCATATCGGCGCACATCCTCAGGAGAAACCTTCCTGTAATTCGCCACATCCTCATAGAGCAGGTTCGCATCGCCCAACAACTCATAATAGGCGAGGTTGTTCGCCCGCTTCAGCAAAGTCATATTATCCTGCAATTGGGCCGCCTCGTATTTATTCTTCACCTTCTCCAATTCATCATCCGGCACCAACTCGTCGCATAGGCGCTTCACCTCCGCATCGAACGCCTGCTCCGCCTGTTCGAACGTCACCCCATCGGACAACAAACCCGTCAGGTAGAAGAGACCCGTCTCGATATCTCCTGTGATATAGGCGTTTAACTCGGTGAAAAGGGGATTTTCCTTCACATACTTGCGGTAGAGACGAGACGATGTGCCATTCGACAAGACATCGGAGATCACGTCAGAGGTATAATAGTCCGGCTCCAATCGTCCACAGACATGATAGACCCTGCAGATCAAATCGGCTGGCACGTTCCGCTCCACCTCCATCCGCCTTGGTTCCGTCTGTTTCGGCTCGGGAGGAATCGCACGCGTCCGCACGTCACGGCGGGGAATATCGCCATACCACTTCTCCACCAAGCGTTTCGTCTCCTCCAAAGAGATGTCGCCCACAACCGAAAGGATAGCGTTGTTAGGCGCATAATAAGAGAAGAAGAAGGAACGGACCTCCTCCAGCGTAGCGTTCTCTATGTGAGATAATTCCTTACCGATCGTAGGCCAGGCATAAGGATGATGACGGAAAGCCATGCCACGCATCAGATGCGACACGTCTCCGTAGGGCTGATTCAAGTTGCGTTGTTTGAACTCCTCGCAGACCACATTCCGCTGTACATCCAGGCTTTGCTGGCTGAAATCGAGGCTCAGCATACGGTCGGACTCCAACCAGAAACCCACCTCCGCGTTACACGAAGGAAGCATGAGGTAATAGTTCGTGAAGTCGCTGCAAGTCCAGGCATTGTCCTCGCCGCAAGCGCGTTGCACAGGGTCGTCGTACGAAGGGATATGCACGGAGCCACCGAACATCAGATGTTCGAAAAGATGGGCGAAACCCGTATGGTCGGGATGCTCATCCCGAGAGCCCACATCATACAACGTATTGATCACCACCATCGGCGAGGTGGTATCCATCTGGTGCACCACCCTCAGCCCATTCTCCAGCACAAACTTATTGATTGCCATTGTACCCTTTTATTTCTTATAGACATACATCTGTCCCATCTCATACTTGCGGATCACGACCGTCTCATTCTTCTCGATGAAACCATTTTCGGCGACCGCATCATAGATCTCTCCATCCACGATGACCTTGCCCGCCGGACGCAGGTCGGTGTGAGTCGTGCCCTCCTTGCCCGCCATAGCGTTCAACGACACATCATTGCTCACGTAACCATCCTCCTTATCCTGCGATTTAGTGAGCGCGAGATTCTTGAACATACCATCCGTTCCGATCTTCGAAGTCAGATAGATGATGAGAACAAAAGAGCCCAGCATCGAGGCGAGCACCGTGGCCAGAGCCACGACGAAAGAACTCGACGTCACGCCACCGAAATCGAACGCATCATTCGGCAGAAGGCTCAACGTGAGACCCGCAATGATGCACAATATACCGGCGATACCCGCCACACCGAAGCCCGGTATGACAAAGATTTCCAATAGCAATAGGACAATACCCACCAAGAAGAGGACCGCCTCCCACACATCCACCAGACCATCCAAATAGAGCGGCGCGAAGTAGAGCAAAGCAGCCACGATGGAGGCCAACAAGGCGAAACCAATGCCTGGTGTCTGCATCTCAAAATAGATGCCTCCGATAATGATCATGATCAGAATACCCTGAAAGACAGGGTTCATCAGGAAGCCAAGCAGTCTATCGAAGGCAGTCGCCTTGTAGGAGGTCAGCTCATAATCATCCACTTGGAAAGCCTCAACGATGATTTGTGGAATAGAGTTGTAGATACCCTCGCAGTAACCATTCTGGCGAGCCTCATTGGCGGTGAAGGTCAGGATACGGGTGGAATCCACAATGCCAGGCACCACCACCCGCTCGTCCACCATCGCCTCCGCGATGCGAGGGTCACGGAACCAAGTCTCTACCGTGTCACCATTCACCACCTTCTTAACCTTTCCATGGCTCTCCGCCGTCGAACGGATGGTGGAGCGCATGTACGACTGATACTTGTCCGGCATCTTCTCACCGCTCTCGTTCACCACTGTCGCCGCACCGATGTTCGCCCCCGAGCGCATGTAGATACTATCGCAGGCGATGGAGATCAGCGCACCCGCAGAGGCCGCGTTATTGTCGATGAAAACATAGATGGGGATCTCGCAATTGATGATCAGCGTACGCATGGAATCGGCATAATTCACCAACCCACCATACGTGTTCAGGTGCAGGAAAATACCATCCACATGAAGCGAGCGAGCCTCATCCACACCATTCTTCAAGCATATCCAGCTGGTACTCCCGATCTCCTCGAAGATTTTAATCTCATGATATTTCTTCGTCGCACCGAACGAACTGAAAACAGAGACAAAAAGTCCCAATAATATCAGCAATAATAGAGAACCCTTTTTCATATATCATTCAAATAATTTTACTCAAAATCATCCGCACCCTTCAGCCTCAACACACAAGCCGAGCGTGAAGGCAAATAGAGCAGTAACCACTCCTTCCCATCAGGGCGGGGAGCGTCGCCTGGCATCGTGAGATGGTTCGTGCTATCATCCACCAATCCGAACCCGCCAAACTCCTTATCGTCCGTATTCAACACAATCTCATACTCGCCCGCCTCCGTAAGGATACCATAGTCGGAGAAAGACTTGTAAGGGTGGAAATTAAAGACAAAGACCAGATCCTTGCGGCGGAAGGCCAGCACTTGATCATCAGACTTGTCCCACAGTTCGATCAGCTTGGACTCCTCGAACTTGTGCGAGTCACGTATCAGCTTAATCATCTTCTTGTCGAAATCACCCAAGTACTTGTATTTAAGGTCGGTATCATCCACCAAGTGCCACTGCCGGCGCGCATACTTGTACGACCAGCCATTCCCTTCGCGAGGGAAATCGATCCACTCCGGATGACCGAACTCATTGCCCATGAAGTTCAGATAGCCACCGTTGATGGTTGCCAACGTAATCAAGCGAATCATCTTATGCAGAGCGATGGCACGGTCCACCATGTACGACGAATCGAACAAGCGGGACATGTGCCAATACATATCCGCATCCGCCAATCTGAAAATCAACGTCTTATCTCCAACCAAAGCTTGGTCGTGACTCTCCGCATAGCTAATCACCTTCTCATCCCCTCGCCTATTCGTCAAGGTCCAGAGGATATGCCCCGGCTTCCAATCCTCATCCCTGCACTCCTTGATGATCTTGATCCAGAAATCAGGGATACCCATGGCGAGGCGATAGTTAAAGCCCATACCACCGTCACTGATCTTAGCGGCCAAGCCTGGCATACCGCTCACATCCTCCGCTATGGTGATGGCCCGAGGGTTCACCTCATGGATCAGATGGTTCGCCAACGTGAGGTAACAGATGGCGTCACCATCCTGGTTCGGGCTATAGTAGTCGGAATAGTTCGAGAAGGAAGTACCCATGCCATGGTCGAGGTACATCATGGAGGTGACCCCATCGAAGCGGAACCCATCGAAATGGAACTCATCCAGCCAATATTTGCAATTGGAAAGCAAGAAGTGGACCACCTCATTCTTCGCGTAATTGAAACAGTAGGAGTCCCACTGCCGATGTTCGCCACGCGCACCGTCGTGGAAATACTGGTAACGGGTACCATCCAAGCAGCCGAGGCCCTCGTTCTCGTTCTTCACCGCATGGGAATGTACCAAATCCATGATAACGGCAAGGCCCATTTGGTGGGCGGTGTCGATCAGTTCCTTCAGCTCGTCAGGCGTACCGAAGCGGGAAGAAGGTGCGAAAAAGCTGGACACATGGTAACCGAACGATCCATAGTAGGGATGCTCTTGTATGGCCATGATCTGCACGCAGTTGTAACCATCGGCGACAATGCGCGGCAGCACATTATCCTTGAACTCACGGTAGGTGGAGACCCGCTCCGCCTCGCCCGCCATGCCCACATGCGACTCGTAGATCAGCAACGGGGAGACCGATGGCTTGAACTTCTTGACCGTAAACTTATAGGGTTTCTCAGGCGCCCACACCTGAGCGGAAAAAATCTTCGTCTCATCATCCTGAACCACACGATTGGCCCAAGCCGGGATACGTTCGCCACAGCCACCATCCCAATAGACCTTCATCTTGTAGAGGTCGCCATGCTTCATCGCATTCTCGGGCATTTCCAGCTGCCAGATGCCATTCTTCAGGGGTTGAAGTTGGTATTTCTTCGACTCTTGCCATCCATTAAAATCTCCAATAAGATAGATAGCCGTCGCATTAGGCGCCCACTCACGGAAGACCCATTTCTTCGCCTCATGATGCAAACCAAAATAGAGGTAACCTGATGCAAAATCAGACAGGGATTGGGATGGCCCACACAGCTCGGAGAGCCGTTTCATATAGTATTTATACCTACCGACGATAGCATCCTGATAGGGTTTCAACCATAAATCATTCTTAATCAGCCTTAACATTTCCATAACAATTGCTTACATGTTATTAATGTAAAAGTAACAAATTAATCCTAAAAAACGGTACGATTCCGCGTCATTTTATCTAAAAAAGTTTAAAAGAGAAAACGGGCGGACCTTCCATCCTCTGTCAGGACGGAAAGGAGGGAAACGCAGCGTTCCGACCATACAAAAATTTAGAAATTGAAGTGGACACCGAAGCGCACCCCTCTCTTATCAACCCCCTCGTGTTCCTTGTAGGAAAGTCGCCACACATAATCGACACGGAAGACCTTGAAGATATTCTCCACACCGGCGCTGACCTCCATATACGGACGATCCCCTAAGGTATAGGTGGCCGACGGGAAGGCGAACAGCCCCTCCGGATTATCAGCACGCAACGGATTGTTGTCACGCGACAAATTTCCCCATAACCCTCTGAAGGAGAAGACCTCGCGCAATTGCAACTTGCGGATCACCGGTATTCGGTTCAGTACAAGACCATTCATGTAATAGGTCAGGTACCACGCCACAGACTGGTCGTTGATGAACTCAACTGGGTCCATCAAATTGAAGGCCTCATTATCAATGAAATACGAAGAGGAGACAGGTGGTATATCCAGCAAAGTATAAGGAACTCTATTCCAAACCTTCACCCCCTTCAAGACAAAGTCTATGTAGCCGAAGTAAGAGAACCAAACCCTTTTCTCGAAGCTCAGTTCGGTTTTATGGCAAGTATAGTCAGAGCCAAGAAGGCCATCCTTAGCAACGGAGTGTGACAAGAGCAATATCGGCACCTCCCTGTTCAATGTGAAGCGGTGTTGTCTGGACTGGAAAAATTTCTCCTTCGGAGCGAAACGGAAAGAGAGCTTCAACGTGCTCATGGAATAGTTGTCGAGCGAAGACAAAACCCCCATTTCATCGTACCGCTGGAAATCAGTCAAGAAGGTGGAATAGGAAGTTTTGTAACTGAAATGGGCATTGAGAGAAAAGCCCGAATGGTACTCATGGCGGTAAGAAAGGCCGGCATCCCTGGCGTAGATCGCATTACGGTCGTCCGAACGGCTAAACAAAGAGCTGATCGCATTGCCCCCCACCGAGCTATACGACTCGTCACCCACCTTTTCCACATCGTACCGATAGTAGCCCGTCAGAGAGTGGACAGGGAACTCCACATGATACTTCTTCTTATCGTTGAACGAATACTCGACGGACCCCATTCCCTTCGGACGTTTGTCCTTAAAGCCATAGGCGGCATAACCGGAAAGGAAAAGATGCTTATGGAACGAGGTGGTCGTCTCACCTCCAAAACGAAGGCGGAAACCCTCCAGTTCATTGGCAGAGATCATGGAGAAGACAGGGCCGATATCGAACGGACTATTTTCCTTTCGGATAGGGATAAAATTATTGGTGCAGATCTTCACGAAGCCCTCCGTGAAACGGTAGATCGGCACATGACGGAGCTCTGTCATCAAGAGGCTCGTGCGCGACTCCTGTTCGGAAAGCGGCACATGGCGCAACGAATCCCACTCCGCTGCGGAAGCGACATGCCCGACCGACTCATCCACCACCGGATCAGGGAAATCAAAGAGCGGCATATCCGCCGGACGATCAAAGGAGTAGTTCCGGTAAGCGTTCAAGCGCTCCCCATAGACGCGAGGGGCCGCCGGCACAAAGAATGCCACGCTGATGAAATCCTTCGTCAATAAGCGAGTTCCATCCGGCGCATAAGCGAAGTCCTGATCGAACGACATGCTCTCGACGAAATTCAGATTGATATTCTTCGGCAGGTTGAAATGAGCCCTTTTCAACGCATAAGAAGAGTCCAACGCCACATATAGGCTACCCGTGAAACCATACGCCTCCGTCGTATGGGGCGTAAAGGCGATGTTCACGCAACGCACGCTATCGATTTCCAACGTATCCACCGCAAAAAACTTATAGAAAGCGGGGGCCACATTGGAGAGCGGACTCACAAAGTGATTCGAGAGCAGAACGATATCATTTTCAAAGATATCCACATCACGGAAGAACTCGTTGAAAGTATTTTGGACCTCCTCCTGAGGCAATAATTCATCGATTCCATCGAATTTTTTCGCATGGACAACCGTCCGAATACGTTCGGGGGAAGATTGCCGATAGAGGGTCGAAGCCACCTCACGCAGGCCAAGAGGAAGAATCGAGCGTCCCTTCTGCGTAGTGTCTATATGATCATACAAAAAACCAAAGCGCTTGTTCAGCATACCGAACTTGCCCGCCTCGAAACCATTCCACGCATACGTAATCTTCTGATACTTATCGCATTGATAATACGGAAGGTTGAGGAGAGAAGTCTTGTCCTTGTTCTCTATAACCTTGCGGACCAAATCGAGCGCAGGGTTATTCTTTTTGGAATAGCGCTTCCTGTTTCGTCTGGAAACGACCACTTCATCGAGGAAATACTCCTCCCAATTGAGGTCCACCTTCAACGTGCGTTTCCTCCCATCCGCATTCACATAGAATTTTTTATCCTTATAGCCCATCATGGAAAAGACCAGATAGCCAGATTCTTCGGTGGAAAGGGAAAAAGTGCCATTCATGTCAGTAATCGTCCCCAAATCCGTCTTTTCGAAATAGACAGAGACATAGGGGAGCGTCTCCTTGCTAAGGGAGTCGCGGACAACCCCGCCAATCTCAGTTTTCTCAGAGAAAGCCTTTGCAGGGAAAAGCAGAAAAGCGCACAAGAAGAATAAGCTTCCGAACTTTCTTAGAAAAAATAAAACAGGGCTCATATCACATCAAAAAATAAAAGTTTTACCATCAATCGCCAAATCGGTCGCCTCGAACACGCTTTTCGCCTCCTCGAGGAGCGGAAGAGGGTCATCGTATCTTGCCGAATAATGACCGATGACCAAGCGCTTCACATTCGCCATCTTAGCGATGGTAGCAGCCTGGAGTGCGGTGGAATGCATCGTTTTCTTCGCGGAAGGGAGGTCCTGGTTCAGGAAAGTGGCCTCGTGGAACAAACAATCCACCCCCTCGATATGCTCCAAGAACTTCTCCGTATAAGCCGTGTCGGAGCAGTAGGCGAAACTCTTCGAAGGCGTCGGGTCGGTCGTCAGCTGCCGATTGGGAATCACCTCACCCTCCTCCGTCACGAAGTCCGCCCCACGCTTAATCAGCGGAATCTGCGCCACCGGTATATGGAAATATTTCACCATTTCACCGTCAATATGGCGCTCCTTCTCATGCTCCTTGAAGAGGAACCCGGAAGAACGGACCGAATGTTTCAGTGGGAACGTCTTGACAGACAAAGATCTATCATCGTATATCACCTCCGATTCTGTCGGTGAAAAGGGTACAAAATGGACATTGAACGACAAACCTTTGCAGAAGTACGCGATCAACGGACGCACCAATTGCTCCAATTCGGGGTGAGAGTGGACATAGACATCAGAGGTGCGGCCTTGGGTGTCCAAGGTGGAGATGAGTCCCACCAGCCCGAAGCAATGGTCGCCATGCAGATGGGAGATGAAGATATGGTTCAGGCGGGAGACCCGGACCCCATATTGGCGCACACGATGCTGCGTACCCTCTCCACAGTCAATCATGAAAACTTTCTCACGCAGGGAAAGCACCTGTGACGGATGGGAAAAACGCTTCGTCGGCACCGCCGAACCAGCCCCTAATATCTGTAACTGAACGTTCTCCAATAAAGTCTACGATTATAGTCAACAAACAATCATTCCGCAAAAATAACCATAATCACAAAGAGATGAAACCATTTCACACTTTTTAGCACAAGCGGCGAACGTCCACCACTTTCATGGATCCGACGGCGGCACCCCCACCATCCGTATCAATAATATTTTTCACGCATATAAAATTCATTAAAAAACCCATGTATTCGCAAGATAAATCCAAGCAAAAGCAATATATTCGCGAATGTTTTCCTGACAAGTAAATGTAAAACACCATGCGTAAAAAAATCTTATTCTCGACAATCATCACCACCTTATGGGTGACAGTGTCTTTCGCGAAAGTATCCATCAGCGAGCTTTCCACCTGCAACTATTCAGCCTTCATGAATAAAGACAACTACGATTTCTCCAATTACATCGAGTTCACCACCGACGGAGACTCTGTCAACATGAACGGCTACCTCATCATCCACTACGGCAAACAGTCCGTCAAGGGCAAACTTGTCGAACGGTGGAGATGGAGAGTAAGCACAGATTGGATGATCGGTCCGAACAGCATCCTATGGTTGGACGACACCCGCAAGGATGGGCACGCCCCCTACAAACTGGATGCGGACGGCGGATCCATCGTCATCTACGAGGAGGGCGCCCTCATCGACTCGATCACCTATGGCAAGATGGACATTAACCTATCCTACGGAAGAACCACGGCAGGAGAAGGCTACATGTCCCCCTCCCCCGGGCAACCCAACACCCAAGCATACGCCGACATCAACGCATGCAGGTGTTCCGCCCCGACCTTCAGTCACAAGGGAGGCATCCTGGAGGAGCCAATCGAGCTGACCATCGAAGGTGACGGAGAGATCTACTACACCACCAATGGGTCAGAGCCCACCAAAGAGAACGGCATCCTCTATACGGGTCCCATCTACATCGGCAGCAACACGAACATACGAGCCATTGCCTTCGCCGACAGCCTGATACCAAGCAAGACCGCCACCGCCACCTACCTCGTGGGCGATGAGGTGCATGATAGCATAGGATTCACCATACCCATCGTATCCATCACCGTAGACTCCAGCTATTTCTATGACGATTCCATCGGCATCTGCGTCGTCGGCAAAAATGGAGCGAAGGGGGAAAAGAGTTGCACAAAAAGCAAAGCCAACTACAACCAGGAATGGAAACGCCCTATCAATTTTGAATACATCGTGGACGGACAAACCGTTGTCAGCCAAGAGTTGGAGGCCAAAGTGGAAGGTGGATGCTCCAGGACCGAGAAGATCAAGTCGCTCGCCATCAAGGCGAGCAATAAGACGGGGAAAGACTCCATCGACTATCACTTCTTCCAATCCAAACCCAACGTCATCCACAAGACCCTCCTCATCAGAAACGGAGGTACAGCCTACTCCAAGGTGCGTTTCAGGGACGGTTTGATGCAGACCTTCGCCATCGGCATGAACATCGATTACCAAGCATTCCAACCCGTAGCCTATTACATCAACGGCGTATACCAAGGCTTCATGGACCTGAACGAACGCACCAACGCAGACTACATAGAAGCCAACTACGGCATCAAGGAGGAGAACATCGACATCATCACCCTCTCCGACCAATTGGGGATACGAGCCAGCAAAGGCACCTTGGACGCCTACAACGATCTGACAGCAGCACTTGCGAGCACGAACCAAAAGGACTCCGTCACCCTTTACGAAAGAGCCTGCGCCCGCATGGACATGGACGAGTACGTGGATTACCAAGTATTCCAACAATTCATCGTCAACACAGACTGGCCAGGCAACAACACGAAGATATGGAGAGACGTGGACAACGGGAAGTTCAGATGGATACTCTTCGACACAGACTTCGGATTCGGTCTTCCGGGATACGAATACCTCGGCGGAAACTCCAAGAACATGATCATCTGGTGCGCAGGATCAGGTATCACCCAATGGGCCAACAGCGCAGGATGGATGACCCTCATATTCAAGAACCTATACCAAAACAGATTCTTTAAGAAGAAATTCATGACCAAGTTCCTCATCCACCTCTCCACCACATTCGCCCCGCAACGAATCGAGAGCGTCTTCGACAGCATCTCAGCCCTTGTGGACAAAGAGTACGAAGCGACATTCGGGAAAAGCGGAGCGAGCGCGACAAAATCCATGAGGAACTTCGCACTCAACCGGCACAAATACATATACGGTCACCTGCAGAAGTATGTCGGGGGCGGTGATACCGTCAGCCTACAGTTAGCATCCGAAATGAAGGAGGCGAAACTCTACTTCAACGGAGAACCGATCTCCAGCTACAACGGCAAATACTTCTCCAACTATGAGCTGGAACTCAACGCCATACCGCCTCAAGGCTATGAACTGGACAAGTGGGTCATCACCTGCGACACAATCGGCGAAGTCGCTTCCGACACGCTGGATCCAAGGAACAAACTGCCAGGATACTTGGTGACCAAACTCCGCTCCGGCGGAAAAATCACGGCCACCTTCAAACCGGCCGGCGAACCTAAGCCAGAGGGCAAGCCTACGCTCGTCATTAACGAGATATGCACCTCCAGCAACGCGCTCTCCAAGAACCCTGGCCCTAACGGGAAGTACTCGGATTGGATAGAAATATACAACTACGGAGAGGAAAGCTACGATCTGGCCAACTATACCCTCTCCATCGTCGGCACAGACACGACGACGCTCCACCAGTCGACGATTCCAGTGGGCTACGAACAAACCATCATACGTCCAAAGGAGCACAAGGTGCTTTGGGCCAACGGAGATAGCATATATGGGCCATCCAGTCTCAACTTCAACCTCGACAAGGACAGCCTTTATACCATCTGCCTATCCAAGGGAGATATAGGCCATATAGACTGCGTCGAACTCGTATCCCTGCAGACCAACGAATCGTACGCCAGGGAGATTGACAGCTCATCGAACTGGGTCATCTACGGAATCGATCCGCTGGAACTCAACCCTACGCCAGGCAAAAAGAACGGAGAGAAGGACACCACCGGCGTGAGCAACACCCTCGCCGACCTCATGACACTCTTCCTCTACCCTAACCCGGCCAGCCAACAGATCCACATCCAAGCCTCCGAGCCAATGGAACAAGTCATATTCTATGACATGACAGGCAACCAACTACTATGCCTTCGCCCGAAAGAACGGCAGTTCTCTCTGGAAATCACATCATGGCCAAGAGGTTTGTACCTCATCGAGATCATTACGGACAATAAGTCGGGCTTACTTAAATTCCTGAAAAAATAAACATTTATACGCTCACTTCAGGAACGTTGGAAAAACTCTTCATGAGGCGCGGAAAATTTTTCTGCGCCTCTTTTATATATTTAGCGAAAACCACTTGTTTCGTTCAAAAAAATGACGTAATTTCGCACCTAATTTAGGTGTGCAAGATTTACAAACCTAACAAACTGAAATTAAACAGTATACATAAGAAGACTAATTATAAAATAGACGAAAAAATGGATCAAGTATCAGCCCGTTTAGCGGCTTTATCGCCATCAGAGACGCTTGCCATGTCGCAAAAAAGCCAAGAACTACGTGCACAGGGCATAGATGTAATCAACTTAAGTGTGGGAGAACCTGACTTCAACACCCCAAAGCACATCAAGGCGGCTGCGCAAAAGGCAATCGACGACAATTTCTCATTCTACTCCCCAGTGCCAGGCTACATGCCTCTCAGAAAAGCCATCGCGGAGAAGTTGAAGAAAGAGAACGGGTTGGATTTTGACCCAAGCCAAATCGTCTGCTCAAACGGTGCGAAACAGGCGGTCTGCAACGCTATCATGAGCCTTGTCGGACCTGGTGACGAAGTGATCGTCCCTGCCCCATATTGGGTGAGCTACGTTGAAATGGTGAAGTTGGCCGAGGGTACCAACGTGATCGTGAAGGCTGGCTTGGAGCAAAACTTCAAGATCACTCCTGCACAATTGGAAGAGGCTATCACCCCTAAGACAAAGTTGTTGATCCTTTGCTCTCCTTCCAACCCTACGGGAAGCGTTTATTCCAAAGAGGAGTTGAAGGGATTGGCTGAGGTGATCGGCAAACACCCTAATATGTTCGTCCTCGCCGACGAAATCTACGAGCACATCAACTACGTGGGCAAGCACGAGAGCATCGCTCAATTCCCTGAGGTGAAGGACCACGTGATCATCATAAACGGTGTGTCCAAAGGATATGCGATGACGGGTTGGAGATTGGGCTGGATGGCCGCTCCGAAATGGATCGCCAGCGCTTGCAACAAACTCCAAGGACAATATACATCCGGACCTTGCTCCATCGCACAGAAAGCGGCTGAGGCTGCCTACACGGGCGACCAAAGTAGCGTGGAGACCATGCGTCAGGCTTTCGAGCGCAGACGTGACCTCGTCGTTAAGATGGCGGGCGAAATCTCCGGCTTCAAGGTGAACATACCGGACGGTGCTTTCTATATCTTCCCTGAATGCGACTCTTACTTCGGCAAGAAGACGCCTAAGGGAGACGTGATCAAAAGTGCGGCTGACCTCGCCATGTACCTCTTGGTGGACGGCCACGTGGCTTGCGTGGGTGGTGGCGCCTTCGGTGCTCCGAACTGCATCCGTATGTCTTACGCCACTTCGGAGGAGAACCTCACCGAGGCTTTCAAACGTATCAAAAAGGCATTGGACGTCCTGAAATAAAAGGATTCCACACAATACTTGAAAAGGATGTGATCATTTCACATCCTTTTTTTTATTTTTGTCGACAATTAATCCTAAGGCATGAAACTGAAGATATTGACAGAGAACACGGTCTTCCAAGCGAAGATGAAGGCCGAACTGGGTTTTTCCCTCCTCATCGAAACAGACGAGGGGCAAAACATCTTGTTCGACACGGGGCAAACCGACCTCTACGCCTACAATGCGGAAATCGCAGGCGTGGACATCTCCGCCATCCAGGCGCTCGTCATCAGCCACGGACACTATGACCACACGGGCGGACTGGCCCACTTCCTGGCCCACAACAACCATGCGCCGGTCTATGCGAAGGAGGGCTTCGACGTGGTTCGCTACGGCACAGGCAACCGATGCATCGGACTGCCTTGCCAAAACGCATTAGACGCCTCACGCATCAGAAGGGTCACAGAGATCACGGAAGTATTGCCCGGCATCTTCGTCATGCCGGAGGTGAAACTCTTCGACCCGCACGAAACGCACTTCACCAACATGGAGATCCAGAAGGGGGAAGATCGCGCAGAAGACCAATTCGAGGACGAGCAATACATCTGCATACGGCACGAAGGGAAAATCACCATCGTGAGCGGTTGCGCACACCGTGGCATCGTCAACACGATACGGAGCGCCAAGGAACACTTCAGCGAGCCCATCCGCCTCGTGATCGGAGGGTTCCACACCCTGCACGAATCGCCCAACAAAATCAGCCACATCGCGAAGTTGATGAACCAACTGGAGATAGAGGAGATCGTCGCCTGCCACTGCACCGGCATCGAGCAATACGCGCAACTCAAGCAGGAGTACAAAGGGAAAATCTCCTACGGACACGTGGGGATGAACTACTTCGTCTGAAAAAAAATCTATCGTTGACAACAATAAAATACCCAACTCTTTCATCCGTCCATTATATACCTCACACACAGGCATATACGAATTTTATTTCCCAAAAATCAACCTGATCCCGCCAAGACGCATATACAATCTAACAATAAACGTCGTTATATAGACAGAAATTAAACTGCTAGCACTACTTAATTTTCAGGTATTAAATATTACTTAAAGGGCATAGAGTTCCCGCCCCTAAGTAAGAAAGAATAAAGAGGAACTCCTAAATATTATTTAGAGTATGGAAAAGATAATTTTTTTAGTATCTGCTGCATTGTTAAGTATCAACGTGTTCGCAGGCGAGCAAGGGAATGACAATGGTTTTGAGATCAAACTGTTTTCAGGATTTACAAGTGACAACTACGGAACGGTACAAACAATAACCGATGGTTACAACCATAAAGTTAAGCATGATGCGCCAGAGCAACCAGGATTACACAAGACGCCCGAAATGGGTATCTCCTTAGGCAATCGCTGGTATCTTATCAACCCGGGCAGATTTGGTCTCGGTATTCATGCGCGTTGGCTGGATTTCGCATACGCACACAAAGACTGGAACACCATTGAGTACAAAAAAGGTGTTTACGGCGCTACGGCGAATAAAGATTTCATAAAACTTGGATTTGCCGGTCCGGGTGTCATCGGGACATTCTATTTAAACGACAAAATGGCAATTGACGCCTATTACAACCTCGTCCCGACCATGGTAAGCATAACTGACAGTTACGACTATAACAATGATTATCGGACTCACATGGGCTCTGATTTCGTTAAGAATGAAGATACCACCGAATTTGATTTTGAATTCTTCCATTATTTTGGAGCGACCTTCCGCTATAAAGTATTCCAAATAGGCCTTGAATACAACATTGCGAAATTGTTCTTAGCAGACTGGGGGCCAGATGGCAATGAAAACATCGATGACTATAGATTATCGAAATACAACATGAACAACCTCCGTCTTGTCTTAGGTTTCAAATTCTAAAATAACATGCTATTCTAAAAAAACGTTTGCCAGAATTCTGACAAACGTTTTTTTTATGGATTCTTTTTATTCAAAGGGGAAGGATGCCTCGTCAGAATTTTATCGTTCCTACCGTATAGACATCCTTAGTATTGCCCAACTGGAGCGTCAGGACCTGCTTCTCCTGATTCGGTCGTCCGAAGTTCGTATAAATGGTAGCCTGGACCACCACCGGCTGCAATTGTTTTTGGCTGTTCGTTCCGTAATAATTCGCCTGAATCAGATACTCTCCCTTAATGGCCTTCTTCAAACAGAACTCTTCCGGTCCATATCCCCTCCTTATATCATCAGAAATCCTACCACCGATAGCAGTCTGCCTATGCGCATAATAACACTTTTCCCCATTCGGATCGGTCACCCAAAGATCCATGTCACAATCATCGGTGTTCCATGTGAGGATAATCCTGATATCTACAGGGCAATTACCCAACAAGCGCTTGTCGTAGGCTGACGTGTCGATTTTGCCTGGATTCAACTCGATAAGGGCGTTCAACTCGTTGATGGCTATTTGCTGAATATTCATGAAACGGCCATCCCAATTGGAGAAGCCCACCTTATAGAGCAAGTCGGCCGCTTTCTGCAATTCTCCCAATTCAATGTAGACCAACGCCAGATCACGGTAGGACTGCGGTTCCTCGCCTCTCATCTTAACCACACGTTCATAGACGGAAGCCGCCAACTCATACGATTTGAACTCCACCAACTTATTGGCGCAGGAACGGGCCACCTCCGCATCCTCCAGCTTCAGCTCCGCCAAGTTGGACAAGATACGGATCGCCGCATCAGTCTGCTTCTCCCGATGGAAATACTCCGCCACATCCAAATAGAACGATGGGGAGAGGGCATATTTAGGTTTCATTTTCAGATATGCGTCATACATCTGCTCCGACCTGACAGACTTCAACTTGGAAAGATACGGGACATCAGGATTCCAATACTGGATCTGAATAGAGCCATCCCCACTACCGTCTACGGATGAGGCAGAAGAACCGTCTCCTTTCCTCTGTCGCGAACTTCTCCGCGATGACTCAGCAGAGTTAACCTTGACTCCACTAACACGACCCGCCAAGGCATTTTCCAGACTTGACTGAGGCGCCACACGAAGATCCTCGGCGTGCACTTGCGAAGTAGAACCCGTCACGTCTGTTTTCCTCATTCTGCCATAATCAGAAACAACCGTAACCTCCTCAAATTCGCCCGAATCTTCATCGACTTGCATTTCATCTGCCAAGATAACCGGTTCTTCCGGCTGTGCGACAAGGGACCCTACGCCCCTGATTCGCACAGACGATCCTACCGTCGATACGGTGTCGAATGAAGGTTTCGCCTTCAGATTATATTCAGGATCCCACCATCGCAAGAAGTCTTTTCTTGCGGCAAGAATGTTATATCTATAGAAAGTATCGGCCTGAGCAGACTTCGGTCGATTGGCCATTAACCTAAAATATTGATCCTTCAATTCATCAGGAGGAGTAATTTCATAACGCGCATAATCCCATACGGTTTCCAAGACGATAAGAGAGGTGTTACGGGTGACGATGCCATGTTGTTTAGACAACTCTATAATCTCCCGCTTATTCTTTTCCGATTCGAAATCCAACTCCGCCAATTTTTTCTGTGCCCACATTCGTTTCACATTGTTAGCAAGGGCAGGATCAACGGTCGAGACATGACAAGTCACACTATCCGTCACACGATTGCCAAAGCCGTAGTAGAGGGTGATATCCGCCTCCTTCGTCTTCATGATTCCAGAGATGGAGAAAGACTCGATGACACGGGTGGGCACGGAAGGATAAACCTCCGAGATCTGGTCTGCGTCATACTTCGCCTTAATGAATTGGAATTCTTGATGGGTCAATAATTTCACGGCCTCCGCATTGTTCAAGGAACAGAGGTTAATGTAAGTGCCCCCATTCTTCAAGGCAATAAATCTCAAGTAATTATGGTCAGCCATAGGGTTCGAATTAACGGTTATCACCGAGCCCTTCGCCTTCGAGAGGGAGTCCTTCCCTATATTACCCATTCCATCTGAGAAGAAGAGGATTTCGCCCGTCCCATATTTCGAGAGGTCAACACTACCCAATTGGGTCGCCCCGTCGAACACAGGGGTATCGGTGCGGATGATCTTCCTGACATCCTTCACTTTGCACGTCGTATCGAGATGCTGCCTGTAACTGAAAGTCACCAAGCGTACATTCGATATACCTTGGGCTTGGGCATAACTCTCCAAGAAATCGAAGTCCCTATCCAGATTCCTATCCTGCGAGGATGAAGAGACGTCGTAGACCACCGTCACCCCGCTCGGTTTCTCTTTCTTCAGAACTGTTTTAGGCTTTATCGGTGAATAGAGGTAGAAATAGGTGTTGAAAGCCTCATTCTCCATATAAATCTTCGGGAAATCCGACTGCTGCAACTCCAAGAAAAGGCCCTTCTTCAAGGTGATGTTCTTACGAACTATCTGTGATGTAAATCCATGATCCTTAGGACTGAAATAGATATCGTCGATGGAGCCTTTGGAGACAATTGGTTCGTTTTGTTCATTCCTAACATCGATTTTAAGAGCGAAGGTTTCAATCTTCGAATCCGTTTGCATCGGCAGACGATAATACCTTTTACCGTTAGAGGTGGTCAGCTCTTGCTCGCAAGCCACCACCACATGGCGGGTTCCTTTTGAAGAGAAAGGATATATGCGGGTCCGGAAATTATTGCCCGCCGTCATCTCCATCAGACCAGGGTCAACTCCTTCACGCACTTTCTTTTCGAAGGTCACTCTACCCTTCTCCTTCTCGACGACAACCCCTTCCCGAAGTTTACCGTTGATGTCGAGCGCATAACGGGAGACCGTCTGCCCCTCCTCCAGAGGAAAATTGAACTCTCCCTCCAGGGTGTTTGTCGTAGGGTTGTAGAATGTCATGTCGAACGTGGTAGTGGCTACATTCCCGACCACATCCACATTAACCATTAACTCCCTGAGCTCAATATCCTTACCCCCTTCAGAGGATGATTTTATCGTAGGAAGACCCAATTGGGCGAAAACACTTGTCGAGACGAACGACAGAAACAAAAGGATTAAAATGAGTCTATTTCCCCTCATACGCATAAAGAATAAATGTTAAAAAAACAGAAGGCGCATTGATTCCTAAGCAGAGCCATCGACACCCTCCATGAAATATCAAATTCGTCGGAAATAATGAATTTAATTCATCTAAAATAGGAATAGTCTTTCAAATCCGCAAACTAAAAATAGTTAAAGATGAAAAGGAAAAGTTACAGAAGCAAATTCATCCACGTTTTCAGTCCTTAATTCTTCGCCTCATCCTCGTCCGTCACGCCCTCCTCTTTGGCAGGCGTAGCCTTCTCATCCTTCTTATTCTTCTCCTCGCCCTTCTGTCCCTCTTTCTTCTCCTCCTCATCATCCTTTTTGAAGACGCCCTTGACACCGTTCCAATAGGACTTCATCAAACCCGAGAAGGTGTCGAAATCCTCATGGTAGACTATGCCCACACCTTGCGTGTTGGCCGCTTGTTTGAAGTAACTGTTGTTGGAACGGTTGAAAGCCTTCGTTCTGAAACGTCCGGACTTGGTCAGTTTATACTCAATATCGAAGTCCACGATACTATTCGAGATATTGGAAGCCTCATCCGCCTCGTCCCTGTATCCGAAGTTACCATTCAGCATCAACCTATCGTTAAAGAGTTGTGTGGAGAGCGCCACATCGAACTCGCTGGAAGCGCTCGTTCCGTCAGTCGTCGTGGTGGTAGGCTTATAGTTCAGTCCGATATTGATATCCCGGCTCATCTTCGAGATCCAGTTGGAGAGTTGGGAGGAGAGCGTGGAGAATCCGACGGAGGAGAGCTCCGTCGTGGTGACGCTGGAGAGCGTAGACTTGTCCATCGTGTAGAAATGGCCCAAGGCAAGAAGGGAAGCCACGTTTCGGTTGACAGCCTCCTCCGTATTGATCACACTCTTCAGTTTACCGCGCACATCATCGTCCGAATTAGGCAAATCGATGTCGAACTTAATGATAGGTTGGGAGATCGTACCCTTCAGATCCAGCAAACAATGGACAGGCGTAGGGGTGGAACGCAGGTGCGGATCCTCGATGATATCTGTGAGGGAGGCGTTTAGTCCATACTGCGCGCGGATATCGATAAAAGCGTCGTACGGGTTACCCGTCCAACTCACCGTACTACCACTGCTGATATCAAACTTCCTCGATATGACGCTTTGAATGGTAAAAAGATAATCACCCTTTTCGATCTCGTAACTACCATGCATCTTGAAATCATTATCCCTGGAGTCGTACGTCAAATGGAGATTACCCGAGCCGAACGCCCTGATCAAGTCACCTTGTTGGGCATCCATGATCATTTGGACTTGAGCGTCAGGCGTAGCGACTACCCGAGCATCCACTGCGATCTGCGTAGGAGAGTCATCGACGCTCTCCCTGATCTTACGCAAGCGTTCCCGGCGGGAGCGACGCCTCTCGGACATAGTTTTGTTTTCGTCAGATTCCACAAAAGATATAAACTTACATTCCTTGGTGGACGAAGTTCCCTCCACCGGGATGGTCAGCAACGTGTTCTTTTGAGTCACCAAATTCAAATTGATGTTCACCCTATCCGAGTTTCCTGAGATATTCGCCCCACCCGTCACGTACGCCTTCCCGAAGAACGTCTCGTTGTCCTCCTCCTGCGTATTCAAGGCGAGGAACTTATCGCAACTCATATCGAAAGCATACTTGAAGTTACGGAACCCATCATGCAGCAGCAGGCCAGAGAGCACCGCGTAATTACCCTCCACATCATAGACAGCCGTCTGGTTCAGGCGAATCGTGGTCGGCGTCAGATAAACGGTGTCCGACAAGACGTAGGAGGTGTTCAAATAATCAATGTCGAAGGCCATGTCGCGCACATAAGGAGTGCCAGACAAACCGATATGGCCGAACTTTCCATACGCCTTCACGATGCCGCTGACGGTACCCGTGTTGTTCGGCATCACATTACGTAGGTAATGGCGAAGGAACTTCATGTCCACATTCTTCAGATTTCCTTCGATATAGAGGGAATCATCCCCCAAGAAGACCCCACCGGACAAGTCGGAACGATAGAGTTGGTCATCGTATAGGGTAAGCAGTTTAGACTTAAAGCCTATACATTTCTGACGTTCCAACCAAGCCGATTTGACAGACAAATCGCCCACCGTATAGCCATTGATGGTCGCATCGTAGACATAGAGGTCTCCGTTGAAATGAGGCGACCCCAACGCATCGAACAGGAAGATGTCGCCATCAGACACCCCATCAAACGTAATATCCTTGTTATTGATGATGTCACTGATATAATCCAATTTCATATCACTGAAATGGACGTTGACACTATCGTTATAAGACGGAGAATTCACACCATTGACACACAAGAACTGTGAGCCATGGTTGAAATAGAAGCTATCCACTTCCAACCTTTTCCTGTCCAGATTGATACGGCTGTCATGAACCAACCATTCCACATCGTTAAGGATAATGGACGAAGGTTTAACGTGGAAATCAGCCACGAGGCCCTCCCCTTTCGTGAAATCCTTGAAATGGGCATCCACCAACAAGGAACCGCTATAAGTGACGTCGCCCGTGTTGCTGAAAGTATACTTGAAATCCAACGAATCGTTGGCGGCTAGCGTGTTTATCGAGAAGAAATATGGGTTTCGGCGGCCGTTGGCAGACTGGCAAGTGGTACGCATCATCGCCTTCAGGTTATCTCCCGGATTCTCCGCGAGGAACATCATATCGGTCAGTATCTTGTTGCCATACTGCAGTTGATCGGACTCCACCCTAAGGCGGAACTTATTCGTGGAATCATTCAAGAAGCCCCTCACACGCGTCTCCTCCAAAATGGAAAGAGGCATTTCATACGCATCGTTAATCGGTTCCGTGTTGTCGATGACAAAATCGAACGTGAAATCATTGACCCTCTTCTTCTCCGGCGTGAGAGCCTCCTCCTTTACGATGGAAGGCAGATAGCGGTGCGCTAAGTTATGAAAACACTTGCCGATTGTGGAGAATTGATATTGTCCCACCACGCTACCATTGATGTAGTCCGAGTAGATAGACAACTTACGTCTACGGTTCTCCACCGTGGCGGCAATGCTCAGATTATGGATGTCCAGTTCCTTGTTTCCGTTGACAAACACGACATTATCCAAGGAAAGCGACCCTTCGATATTGTCTATGGAATTACCGACGATATTAGTCTCCACATCAAACGAAACACTGGCTTTATCATATTTCGTCACGAGGTTGGTCTCACTCAAATTCAACCTATCAACATGAGACGAGAAGTGGAAAATAGGCATGTCATGCTTCTTGAAATCCGCCTTACCCGAGAAATTCACTTCCGCATTCTTATCACTCATGATGAGCTCCCCATCGAAGCCATCCCCGTCGAATCGTCCGTTCAAGCGAATATTCTCATAGCAATACCCCTTATAGGTGAAGGAATCGACCTTACCCTCTGCGTCCAGCACAAAATTACGGTCAGACAGTTTATGCAAACCGATGTTCAAACCCATCGTGACATCCCCCAACTGGGAAGATGGGCCAAAGACATCCGCCAAATGGTAATTATGCGCACTTATCTCACCCACAGCCTTATAACTATTCAACTGCAAGTCGGGCGATTGGAACGTCGCAGAAACCTTCATGTCGCCTGCGACAGAAGAGACGACTCCCTTGGCCAACAGATCCTGCAACGAACCCTTCAGCACTCCTTGGTAGGAGACCACCCCTAACGAGTCCAACGAGCGAGGCAACAAAACCTCCCGATCGATGGCGACATAGAGGATGTCGGCAAGTTCCAACGGAGAAGAGGAAAGCCGATTCACATTCGCATCGATGTAAAAATTCTTGGTGTCCGGGTATATATTGCGCAACCATGCGCTTCCCTGGAACTTCGTATCCGCACCATAAGAAATGTTCATGCCATTCACTTGGAGGTCATTCGGCGCCCCCTTAATCGAACCACTGATCCTCACATCATCAAAAAGCACATCCAAAGGTGGATGCAGGGAGGAGAAATCAGCAGGATGGAGAACGGACGGCGCAATGTTGATCACCCCTCGAAGCCTGTTCATCGGATCGTCAAACGCCTTGAAATTATCATGGTTGACCACTATCTGATCGAAACGTAGATGACTCCGAGGAGTCGCTAACACAAAATCCTTCACGTAGATACGGTCAGTGTTGATGTCAAGGACCGCCGAAATCGTGTCCACCACCAAACCCGACTTCTCCTGCATGGAGATATTGTCAACATAGAGATGCACCGAATCACCCAAAAAGGAGCTAACGTAGACCCTTCCATTTATATCACTAACATTCAAGTCGTTAGGATTCAACTTGCCGACGACATCCTTTTTGTACGGGTTTCGATACGTAATATTACTTTGGTTAAATGCAATCGATTCAATGTTCATGGACCACTGCCACGAGAGGGAATCGTCCTCCTCTTTCGGTTTAAACGCATCCACAAAGAACTGGAAATTAGGGACCTGCAGCGAATCCACGGAAAGGTTCGCCCTCATACCCGAAAATTGTACCGTTCGAAAAGAAATCGTGGACGAAAAAAGTTTCATCAAATCAATCGTCACCTTTGCCCTATCCCAAGCAAGCATCGTATCCCCTTGCAAATCATGGATATAAACATTCTGAAGGACAAAGCTATTAGGGAAAGACCAGTCGATATGATCCATGCCAATCTCACTACCGACCTGTTTGGAAAGGCTCTCGGTCAGGGAAGAAACCACCCGACGCTGGATTCTATCATTCTGCAGGGCCGCATAACCCAAGAGGAGCAACAAAGAAATCACTCCTAATATGGACAGCAATATGTACGTCAGTTTCTTCATTCCAATATAATCGTACAAAGATAGTACATATACACGATTATAACGAAAAACAAAGCCCCTATAGCGTTAAAATAACTATAAAAAAAGATTATTTTCGTTAACACAGGGCAAAATGGGGAGGAAACCCGTTGGGCGACCTATTGCGAAGGGTTGCACATTCCCATTTTTTCCATACCTTTGCAAACAACAAAATTGTGGATATCTTGATTAAAGACCGACAAGGATAGAACCGAAATAATAACATTATATGATAAGCATTATCACTGCGATTTACAATCAATTAGCAATGAACCGTATCTACTACGATTCCATTGTCAAGAACACAGACTCAGAGTTTGAACTCATCATTATTGACAACGGTTCAACGGACGGAAGCACCGAGTTCTTCAAATCATTAGGAGACAACGTGCATGTGATTGAAAATGACGGTAATTACTCATATTCCTATTGCCAAAACGTTGGCATCAAAGCGGCCAAGGGTGACGTTTATGCATTCTTAAACAACGACATCGTCCTCTCTCCGCACTGGGACAGCCGATTGCTGCAGGTTTTAGGGAAAGATGGGTATCATATCCTATCGCTCGCCAGCAATGACCGTATGGCGACCAAAGAGGAGACCAAGAAACTCTCCCGCCACTGGAAGCATATCAAATACCCGACAAAATTTATCATGGGGCAAGGAAAACTAGCCCTGAAAACGATGATAAAACTATGCTACGGATGCAACTGGGAAAAGTTCTGCGAAGAGGTATGGAACCGACACAAACTAAACCTGAGGATAGGTTTTTCCGGCTCGGCCGTCATCATGGACAAGCAGGGGCTCGAAATGGTCGGAGGGCAATGGGACCCTACGGTCGAAGCGCCAGACTTCGACATGTACCTACAGACGATGAAACTAAACAAAGAGGGCAAGGATATCAAACCATTATCCATTGTGGGAGGTATCTTCCACCACCACTTCCGCAGACTGACCTTCTACACGAAGTTCCCTCCTTTCAAAGACAAAGACAACATCGTTAATCTGAACAAGAAATGGTCACAAAAGGAGTTGGACGAATATTTAGGCATAATGAGGAAATAGGCCCTCACCTTTGCGCCGGGAAACACTGAATATCAAATCATTGCATGGCAAGCGCAGGAAAGGGAGGCTATTGAATGGAGGCTAAAACACCTCGGAAAATTTAATTTCCTTTTTACAGAAAAAAAAACTAATTTCGCGACTATTAAAAAACGACATAATAAACAGTAAGAAAAATGGCTAAAATCAAAGGAGCTGTTGTGGTTAACAAAGACAGATGCAAGGGATGCCAATTGTGCGTGGTCGCTTGCCCTGCCAACGTGTTGGCGATGTCCAAACAAGTTAACGCGAAAGGTTACAATTACGCCATCATGGCTAATGAGGACGCATGCGTAGGCTGCGCAAGTTGTGGAATCGTATGTCCGGATGGATGTATTTCAGTGTACAAAACAAAAATAGATTAATATAGAGATGAGTGAAGAAGTAAGATTAATGAAAGGTAACGAGGCGATCGCACACGCCGCGATCCGCTGCGGATGCGATGGTTACTTCGGTTACCCCATCACTCCTCAATCCGAGGTTATGGAGACCCTCATGGAGGTGGAGCCTTGGAAAGAGACAGGTATGGTAGTGCTACAAGCAGAAAGTGAAGTCTCTTCCATCAACATGGTGTATGGTGGAGCCGCCACAGGTAAAAAAGTCATGACATCCTCTTCCAGCCCGGGTGTTTCCCTGATGCAGGAGGGTATCTCTTACTTGGCGGGCGCCGAGTTGCCTGCCTTGATCGTCAACGTGATGCGTGGCGGACCAGGTTTGGGTACGATCCAGCCTAGCCAGTCGGACTACTTCCAGACCACCAAGGGCGGTGGACATGGAGACTATCGTCTGATCGCTTTAGCCCCTGCTTCCGTACAGGAGATGGCGGACTTCGTGGGATTGGCCTTCGATCTGGCCTTCAAATACAGAAACCCTGCGATCATCTTGGCGGACGGTGTCATCGGACAGATGATGGAGAAGGTGGTTTTGCCTGACTACAAGCCAAGAAGAACCGACGAAGAGGTTGAGAAACAATGTCCTTGGGCGGCTACCGGAAGGAAGATGTCCCGCAAGAACAACATCATCACTTCCCTGGAGTTGAAGCCAGAGGTGATGGAGCAGAACAACCTCCGCTTCCAAGCTAAATACAAGACAATCGAGGAGAACGAGGTACGCTACGAGGAGATCCTCTGCGACGATGCGGAGTACTTGTTGGTAGCCTTCGGATGCTCCGCCCGCATCTGCCAAAAGGCATGCGAGATGGCGCGCGCCGAGGGTATCAAGTTGGGACTCCTTCGCCCGATCACCCTGTGGCCTTTCCCTACCAAGGTCATCGCACAATACGCCAACAAGGTGAAAGCCATGTTGTCCGTAGAGTTGAACGCCGGCCAAATGGTCGAGGATGTTCGCTTGGCTGTCAACGGAAAGGTTCCTGTTGAGCATTATGGACGCTTGGGCGGTATCGTCTTCACCCCAGACGAGATCGTGAACGCAGTGAAGACTAAATTGATGTAATTCACTTAATCGAAAAAGAAAATGGCTTTAGAAGATATCATAAAACCCGAGAATCTGGTCTACAAGAAACCGGATATCATGAACGACAACCCAATGCACTACTGTCCGGGTTGTAGCCACGGTGTCGTTCACAAGCTGATCGCCGAGGTTATCGAGGAGATGGGCTTAGTAGAGGACACGATCGGTGTCACCCCTGTGGGATGTGCGGTTTTCGCCTACAACTACATCGACATCGACTGGGAAGAGGCTGCGCACGGCCGCGCACCTGCCTTGGCAACGGCCATCAAGCGCCTTCGCCCGAACAAACTGGTCTTCACCTACCAGGGTGACGGTGACCTTGCCGCCATCGGTACGGCTGAGACTATCCACGCCTGCAACCGTGGCGAGAGCATCGCTATCATCTTCATCAACAACGGTATCTATGGTATGACGGGTGGTCAGATGGCCCCTACGACCATCGAAGGCATGAAGACCGCCACCTGCCCTTACGGACGTGACGTGAAATTGAATGGTTATCCGCTGAAGATCACCAACCAACTGAAAGACTTGGAAGGTACCCGCTACGTGACCCGCCAAAGCGTGCAAACCGCTGCGGCTGTCCGCAAGACCAAGAAGGCCATCAGAAAGGCTTTCGAAAACTGCATGGACGGCAAGGGCGGCGCTAACGTCGTGGAGGTAGTTTCCACTTGCTCTTCGGGCTGGAAACTCACCCCTGAGAAGGCTAACAAGTGGATGGAGGAGAACATGTTCCCTCAATACCCGCTCGGTGACTTAATTGACAAAGACGCTAACCAATAAAATCAGAAGAAATGAAAGAGGAAATTATCATAGCTGGATTCGGAGGACAAGGCGTTCTCTCCATGGGTAAGATTCTTGCCTACTCTGGTTTGATGCAAGGCAAAGAGGTGACTTGGATGCCTGCCTACGGTCCGGAACAACGCGGTGGTACCGCTAACGTGACCGTCATCCTGAGCGATGAGAAGATTAGCTCTCCTATCCTAAACTCCTACGATACGGCCATCATCCTGAACCAACAGTCATTGGATAAGTTCGAGAAGACCGTTAAACCGGGCGGAACATTGATCTATGATCCTTACGGTATCACGACGGAACCAACGAGAACGGACATCAACATCCACAAGATCAACGCGATGGACGCCTGCATCGAAATGAATGCGGCTAAGTCCTTCAACATGATCCTCCTCGGTGGATTCTTGAAAATCAGACCTATCGTTGAACTCGAAAACGTTCTCAAGGGTCTGAAGAAGACACTCCCTGAACGTCACCACCACCTCATTCCAATGAACGAGGCTGCCTTGAAGAAGGGCATGGAGATCATTAAGTAAGGATACCACACCCCTATAAATGACGTATGTCGTTATTCAACAACGATGTACGTCATTTTTTTATCCCCTTTTCTCTGAATGATGATATGCATTATAGAATCTCCGACCTTTAATCAATCGTTTTTATCAATGGATAACATAGAATAAAATCGTAAATAACGATAGATTATTTATGGTTAACACTCTAAATTTGTCACATCAAACAAAAGGGAAGACAAGCGGTCGGACTTACATTGGTTGTGAATTTATATATACTATTAACTAAAATTTGTGGGTTATGAGAAAAGTAGTTTTAACAATAATTCTGTCAGTGGCATACCTAAGTTCGTATGCGTTCGACATAAAGTGTATGAGTGTGGACTTCGAGAAGAAGGAGTTGAAACACAATGGTTGCATCTATGAATTGGTGGAGGTGAAGAACAGGCAAAGAAGCTCCTGGAGAGAAGTGACTTACCTCTGCATCGATAATAAGCTACACGCTGTGGCCTTCCGTCTCTTCGTCACCGACGGAGGGGATTTCGTGAGGCTACAGAAATATACGTCTAAAAAGTGATTGATTGAGTGATTAAATAACTGTGTGATTGAGTGATTGGATGATTAACTGATTGTTTTGCGTTTGTATTCGTTTCCATTTTTCAATGCCAGGATCGTTTCCCATAACCGGTCCTGGCATATTTTTTAGCGCATCGCAAGGGCTTAATCCTCCTCACTCACATAATCAATCACCTGATTCAAGTATTCCACGAAGGGTTTGTTGCGGCGGAAGAGCGTCAGCACATGCTGGAGGAGCTCCTCTTGGTCCGACACCTCCTCCTCGGACATGAATTTAGACAAGCAGTAGACCTTCAGCCTAGCATAATCAGGGTATTTACACTCGGAGAACTCCTTCGGCAGTTTCTTCAACGAGCCCTCGTAATCGAGCTCAAAACCATCTTTCGCACCTGTCCGCACAAAGGAGGCGAACTTCTCAGGCTCGTCCATCAGGTCTTCCCGCACGATCTCCACCACCCGCTTGTCGTAACAGTAATGACCGATCGCCACCATATTGGCATCCGGATAGCCATCCCCACCCACGGAGAGGTGGAAATAGTAACCTGCCCTACCCGACTTCTTGCCACCGGGGGCGATGAAGACCCCGAAATGGGTTTTGTAAGGCGATTTATCCGCCGAGAAGCGGATGTCCCGGTTAATGCGGTAGGTGCAGTCCTTCAGTTCTAGACCCGCCACACTCTCGTCGAACCGGCCCGTCTCCTCTATCAGCCGACGGGCGAATTGGCTAAAGGAATCCTTCGCCTCCTCATACTCCCTCCGATGGGCATGGAACCACTCCGTATTGTTATTCTCCCGCAATGTGCGCAGGAATGCGATCACTTTCTTCATATCAACGTTCGATTATCATTACGGTCACGAAATTACAAAAAAGAAAGACAAAAAAACGAATTAAACTTTTACGGAATATGAAATCTTTGCATATTTGCATCGGGTTACGCATTTCGGTTAATCCCGAAATGCCTTACCCACCAGGGGGCTTAACCCACAGAGGGGACTTCGCTTTTACGCGTTGCCTGCCGTGCCCCAAGTGTTGTCATCTGAAATGGTGGCAAGGCGCAATCGTCAAAGGGCTTTCTATTACAGGAAGTCTTTTGTCTTTTTTCGTATATTCCTAAATCAAAGTTTTTTCGCAAGCATAATATGACCACTAAAATCAAACGTGGAATGCATATTTTCCGTACATTAGGGAATTGATAACAACCATGCGTCGAGGGTTGATATCCTCCGCAGGACTAACATACGACGATCATGATAAGAACCATCACCTTCGCAGGCCTTCTTTTCTTAGGCATAACGCTCCACGGGGCTCCCGTTCCGCAAGACCTGGACTATACCGACGCTTTGGAGAAAGTGGAGAACCCCGGCATCGGATTCTACCGCACCCAAGGTCTTCACCTGAAGACGGAAGGGAATCAACCAGCAAGCACATGGGGCAACATCTCCCACCTCAGAATGGACATCTCGGAATTCTCCAGCAAAGCGGTGCTGAGCGTCAACGAGGAGACGGGCGACACCACCTTCGGGGTCTCCCGACCACTCACCCAAGATGCCTTGGATGCATTCGAGGCGACGCTGGACGCCGTGCGCCAACGTGGGAAAACAGCCATCGTGCGCTTCGCCTACGACCCTTGGTTCAACGGCTCGACCAAATGCGACCCGGAGCAGTCCGTCATCCTCGGTCACCTAAAACAGTTGGGGGAAGTCTACGCCCGCAACACGGACGTCATCACCTTCGTGGAGCTGGGCATGTACGGCAGTTGGGGCGAGATGCACTCCAGCAACGTGGGCAGCAACGAGAACATCGCGGAGGCGCTGCAGACACTGCTCCAATGCACACCACCGGAGATCAAGATCGGTGTGCGCCGTCCCGACATCGTGGCGGTCTGGCTGGGTGTCAACAAGGGAGGCAACTACTCGGGCTTCGACATCCACTCGGAAGCGTTCCAGGATGCCCTTGCGGCGAAAGGGGACACCCTCCTGCGCGTCGGCATGTACAACGACGGTTATCTGGGCTCCTACAGCGACTTGGGCACCATCGGCATGGGGGAAAGCGGGCAACAGATG
Organism: Bacteroidales bacterium UBA1181; assembly: GCA_002310215.1. Classification (GTDB taxonomy): domain Bacteria; phylum Bacteroidota; class Bacteroidia; order Bacteroidales; family Paludibacteraceae; genus UBA1181. The sequence goes on along the minus strand of DBYR01000014.1, from coordinate 5,552 downwards.
ACCCGCGAGATGATGGTGCAATGGCTCGAGACCTACTCGCTGCACACGCCCTACGGCGGTGAGCTCGTCGCCAACTACAACGGTGACGAACCAATCAACACCCCAGCCTACCTCTCCCAAGAGGGTTTCCGCACCCACACCTCCTACCTCAACTACGAATGGCACCAACCCACCATCCTCGGATGGAAGGAGATCACCTTCGAAGGCGACGACCCCGAATACAACGGGAAGGATGGCTACACCTACGTGGAGAACCATCTGGGCTACCGCTTCATCCTTCGGAGCGCCACGATCGACAACGCCCCGGCAACAGGTAAAGGCATCGACGTGAAATTGGGCATAGAGAACGTCGGTTTCGGCAACCTCACCCGCAAAGCGATCGTCTCGTTCCTCTTCAAGGGAGAGACGGAGAACCACGAAGTGTTTCCGGAAAGTCCTATCGACCCCATGGCGTGGCTTTCAAGGGAGACAACAACCCTAAGCGCACACTTGGAGATTCCGCAAGAGATGACGGAAGGCACGTACGAACTATTCATCCGAATCTCAGAATATGGTGACCACAAAAGCGACAAGAATTACCACTGCATACAATTCGGCAATCCATCCGCACAATACAATGCGACCCTCGGAGCAAACAAAATCGGGCGGTTCGTCTACAAAAAAACAGGAGAGAACGGGCTGTACAACATCGCCCAAGACGAAGAGCGCACCTACCTCCTCGACGGAGCGCTGCACCTACAGAAGGGCGAGAAGGCGACATTGTACAACCTAAAGGGAGAGAAGTTGGGAGAATGGAGAGCCACGGAGAGGAGCATAAGCCTCACCCCCTACCAAGGGCAAACCATCATCGCAGACATCCGCGGAGGCAAAGAGACAAAGAGTCTGAAGATAGTGGTGAAGTAAAAGGCACATCACACAAAAAAAGGAGGGGCAAACACCCCTCCTTAATCATTTACAATAGTCTGTTCGGATTCAATTATCTGAAATTGAAAGTCACACCAATAGCGGCGGTAGGAAGGTTTCCGTAGCCCGGAGAACCCCAGTCGAACTGGAACTCCGTCTTCACGCCAAACACATCCGTGAAGTACCATTTAGCACCCGTGAACATACCACCGGCATACTTAACATGGTCCCAATTATCCTTCTGCTCGTCAGACCACCATTTACCCGCAGGTGTAAAGACATTCACACCGCTGGTCAGACCAGCGTACGTATCCAAATGCTTCACGAACTCGAAGTGGAAAGCGGCACGGAACAAGCCCGTGTTCTGCAGATAGCCGAAATGCTTCTCGTCCCACTTACGATAATGGCAGAACGCATAGTAGAAGCCCAAGTCGATGGCGCCATTCTGTCCGAAATGCTTGCTTTTGATGAAACCATCCGCAACACCCCAACTACCGTCCAAGATGAGGGAAGGCATATTAGCCCTATCATTATGGGTGGAGCGAACGCCCGGGACACCGATACCCAGTCCCAAAGTGAACTTACCTTTGTTGGCGAACTCGATGTGGTCCACCTTCTCCGCGAAGGAGAATGGACTCAATACTGATAGAATCGTCAGTAACAAAAAAATCCTTTTCATAATAACAATCGTTTTTTCAAAACATATTATCCTCACACAGAGGGAACATTATCTCTTCTAATTAGAAATTGAACGTCACACCAACAGCGAAAGGAGGCATGTTATTATGCTCCTCACCCTTACCGATCCAATCGCTCGAGAATTCAGCCTTCACACCGAAGCTATCGGTGAAGTGCCATTTTGCGCCCAAGTAGTTACCAAAGATACCATCGCTGTTGCCATCGCTTTCACTCTGTCCGTTGGCATATTCGTTTCTCCAATGGCAGATAGCCACACCGCCCTGGAAACCAGCATAGACATCCAAATGCTGAACGAACTCGAAGTGGAAACCACAACGTACGGCGAGAGGCAACTCCCAATAAGTATGGTCATATTCAAGACCCAAAGTTGTATAAGAGTCTCCCCAATGACAATATCCGATATATGCGCCCAAATCGATGGCACCATTGTCGCCAAACGTCTTCGTGTGGATGAAACCATCCGCCAAGCCCCACATACCATCTACAGAAAGAGAAGGCATGTTCGCATGGCTATGAGGAGGAACACCAATCATAATACCGAGGGAGAAATCACCAGCATTGGCATACTCAATCTTGCTCACATTCGATGCGCTGACTCCCATGAAAGGAAGCACAGCCAACAGTAAAAACAATACTTTTTTCATACTATAACGATTATAAAATTAATGACGCGAATGTACATCATTTTTTTGAATGGGACAAATTTGCCCCAAGGCATGATCCTAAACCCACGGAATCAAGGGCGGAAATTTTGCGGACGAATCAATTCAACGTTAACTTTGAGCACAAATTCCGAGCGTGTGTGGATCACATTTAATAATAAAAAATTTCTCTCGTCTCTATACGATACTCTCTCTCCTCTTTCTCAATATTCTTCCCGTCCTGAGAATACTTATTAACAGTGGTTACACGACGTTTTGTCCAGTTACCCAAACTATCCCGCTCCACGATGTTGAAATACTCCATGGCATCTGTATAAAGATATTCACCTTCTCCCATAGAGGGTTCAACAGAGGAAACACATTCTAAATCACTGTCATACGTGAAATACTTTTTCCCATGGCATTCTAACCCATTGATAATCATCGTATCCAACATCCCCTGTTCATTATAGAGATACTCTTCAGAAATATAAATACCCAAGTCCGCCACATAGACTTCCTTCTTTGTGATTTGTCCATTATCGTTGCGGGAAAGCCTGATTTTTTCCTTTGTATCAAAAGCGACAACACCTTTTTGATCGAATGTGTATGTCTTATCCATCCATTCCACATGTTCGAGCTTGCCACTCCAAGTAGAGTCACAATTACTTACCTGAACAGACAATTTGGAAACGTTGCCACGCACATCCATAAATTGGCGGTCGGGAGAGGTAAATGGAGTCATTTCCTTCACTACCACTACCGTATCTTCAGGAAGCTCCTTTCTAAGTGTATCTGAACGTTGCTCCTGATTTGTGTTCGAACCACTGCAAGCACATAATACAGCCGTTGCTACAATGAGAAATTCTTTTTTCATGATTATATATTTTTTGTTAAACGTTCCACCTCTTCAATCCATATTTTGCTGGAGGCATCGCTTGGCATTCTCCAATCACCACGCGGTGAGAGGTTGACACTACCCACCTTCGGACCATCTGGCATACAGCTTCTTTTGAACTGTTGTGCGAAGAAACGCCAATAGAACGTGCGCATCCACTTCAGTATCGTCGCATCATCATATTTGCCTTCAAACGCCTTGCGAGCCATAAAATAAATCTTTGTAGGCGACAAACCGAAACGAAGGGTGTAGTAGATGAAGAAATCATGTAGTTCGTAAGGTCCCACCAAATCCTCTGTCTTTTGTGCGATCTCTCCTTTGTCGTCTGCAGGAAGAAGTTCCGGGCTGACGGGTGTGTCACAGACATCCAACAACGTCTCCTTTGCGGCCTCATCCATCTCATAAAGAGCCGCATATTTCACCAAATATCTCACCAAGGTCTTCGGAATCGATGTGTTGACAGCATACATACTCATGTGGTCGCCGTTGTAGGTTGCCCAACCCAACACCAACTCAGACAAGTCGCCCGTTCCAACCACCAATCCACCAATCTTGTTGGCATAGTCCATCAAGATCTGTGTTCTCTCACGCGCCTGTGTGTTTTCATAGGTGACATCGAGTACGGAAAGGTCATGATCAAGATCCTTCAAGTGCTGCAAGCAAGCTGGCTTTATATCGACCTCCTTGATAGAGATACCCAGACTCTTCATCATATTGAGTGAGTTGTGATAGGTACGACCGGTGGTACCGAAACCAGGCATTGTGATACCAACAATGTTTTTGCGAGGAAGGCCTAATTTGTCGAATGTCTTCACCATCACAAGCAACACAAGTGTAGAGTCGAGACCTCCACTAATGCCCACAACCGCTTTCTGGATGCCTGTATGATACAAACGTGTTGCCAATCCACCCACTTGGATGGAGAAGATCTCATTGCAACGAGTCTTCATCTCGTCCTCTGGCGGAACGAATGGATGAGGTGCGAATGTGCGGGTCACATCCGATGGATTGGCATATATCTCGGCTGAATCAAGGTGCGTGATTTCAATCTCGTTCTTCTTGTTAGGATTTTGATTACCGATGATGAAAGCGGAATTGCGCAGACGATCCGCCTGCAATCGCTGCACGTCAATATCGGCGATGGTGAGCTGTTCTTTGAAAGAGAAACGTTCCGACGTAGCCAACAGACTACCGTTTTCAGTGATGATGGCAGTGCCAGAGAAGACAAGGTCCGTGCTGCTCTCTCCGAAACCAGAGCCCGTATAGATGTAGGCACACACATTCGTGGCAGACTTCTGCTTCACCAATTGACGGCGGTAAGCCTCCTTGCCAATCAGTTCATCACTGGCAGAGAGGTTGAAGATGATCTCCGCACCCGCCAGACAGAGCTCGTCACTTGGAGATGCCGGCATCCATAAGTCTTCGCAGATCTCAATACCGAATTTTAGTCCATCGACCTCAAAGACCTGCCTCTTCTCACCAAATCCAGGTGTGAACCAACGTTTCTCGTAGAACTCATTGTTGCTTGGCAAATATTGTTTATCCACCTCCGTATGGAAGAACTGGTCGCCCGTACCAGCCACGAAAGCCGCATTATATAGTTTACCATCGCGATAGTAGGGCGCCCCCACAATGGCATAGAGTCCATGCCGACCAGCGGCCTCATTTATTCTAAGAAGTTGCCTTTGCGTCTCATCGATCAAAGTACGTTGATAAAAAAGATCGGAACAAGTATAACCCGTAAGACAAAGTTCTGGGAAACATACAATTTTGACATTCTCTTGCGCCGCCTTTTCTATCAGCGATATGATTCTGTCGGCATTCACCTTGGGATTGGCAATCTCCACCACTGGGATAGCACTGGCAATGCGGACGAATCCTACTTCTTTATTTTCCATATTGTATTAATTAAACTATTCATTTTCAAAGGGAAAGGAAGAAACAAATCTCTCACCAATAATCAAGGCAATTTACAAAGAATCGACAATATAGCATTACAAAAACAATTTAATTTTCATCAGATGAGACGCAATGCATTGCGTCTCTACGGTGACCGTCTGACAAACAATTTTCACCCTACCCTACAAAAAAAATAGCCAATCATGACACACCACCCGGACAGAATGGCACAAAAGTGGACAGAAAGTTCATTTCAATGTTTGGCACGGTTTTTGTATTAATATAGACGACGATAAAGATCGTCAACTATGATCGAAAATCATTTCGAAGAGCTACCCAGCTATGTTTTTCATAACCGAGCAACTCCGTTTAAATAAAACAAATTGTTTAACTTTAAATTGGTAGTATTATGAAAGGTAATGAGAAAAAGCCTAAAAAGGTTGAGAAAAAAGCAAAACACATTGCTGCTTATTTGGCAGCTGAGGAGTCAGCGTCTCATATAGATGCTAAAA
>DBYR01000029.1 GCA_002310215.1 Bacteroidales bacterium UBA1181 | reverse complement strand
GAGGATGCTCCGAGCCGCACCAATGTGGGCGAGACCACCGTCTACGTCCGTGCGAGCGCGGCCAACTACGACACCGCCTACTGCGACTACAAACTGACGGTGAAGAACGCCACGATCACACCTGCCTGTGCGAGTGTGGAGAAGGTATACGACGCCTCCGCGTTGACCACGACCGCGAGCGCTTCGGGCGTTGCTAACGAGCCGATCAAGATAGAGTACTCGCTCGACGAGGCGGCATGGAGCGAGGATGCTCCGAGCCGCATCAATGTAGGTGAGACCACCGTCTATGTGCGTGCGAGCGCAGCTAACTACGACACCGCCTACTGCGACTACAAGTTGACTGTGACGAACGCTCAAATTGAGTTGAATTGTCCTGCTGGCGATACGTTGAGCAAGGTATATAATGCAATAGCAAGTGCTCCGAGCGCAAGTGCTAATGGTGTCGGAAGTGAACCGATTAAGATCGAGTATAGCGTGGATGGTGGCGCTTGGAGTGAGGATGTTCCAACCATCACGAACGTTGATACACTCCAAGTTTCGGTACGTGCGAGTGCGGCTAACTACGATACGGCGACCTGCGCATACACGTTGACAATATCTCCTCTTGATGTTATTGTCACTATTGTGGGTAATTCAAAGACGGTTGTTTATGATGGTGCTGAACATGACACGTTAGGTTATGTGTGGAGCGCTAACACAACATTGTATACGGTAGCCGACTTCAAGTTTACCGGTGATTCTACGGTTAGAGGAACGACCGTTGGTACATATCCGATGAATTTGGAGGAGAATCAATTCGAGAATTTGAACCCTAACTTTGGTAACGTGACGTTCAATGTTACTGATGGTGAGTTGCTGATCACGCCGCGCGAGAATGTTGTTGTGACGATTACGAAACATTCCGGCACCGTCGCTTATGATGGAGAAGAACATGCTGTGACGGGTTACGACTTCGATAGCAACGACCCATTGTACATCGAGAACTACATGCGATTCAATGGAACGGAGACGGATAGCACGGCCAAGGGTACCGATGTGGGTAGCTACGGTATGAGCTTCGACGATACATTCTTCGAGAACATCAACGAAAACTTCAAGAATGTGACGTTCGTTGTCATTAGTATTGACAGCTTGGTCATCACACCGATTACCGTGAAAGTGACGATTACGAAACATGGCCTGACGGAGGCATACGACGGTCAAGAGCATAGCATCAGCGGCTACGACTTCGAGAGCGACAATGCATTGTACAAGCGTGAGCATCTGACCTTCACGGGTGCTGTGAGCGATTCCATCGCAACCGGTACGGAGGTGGGCAAGTACGGCATGGCCTTCACGAAGGACGCCTTCCGCAACGACAACCCTAACTTCAGCGAGGTGACTGTCACCGTCGAGGAAGATAGCCTGAAGATCACGCCGATCAAGGTCAACGTGACGATCACGAAACATGGCCTGACGGAGGCATACGACGGTCAAGAACATAGCGTGAGCGGCTATGACTTCGAGAGCGACAATGCATTGTACAAGCGTGAACATCTGACCTTCACGGGCGCTGTGAACGATTCCATCGCAACCGGTACGGAGGTGGGCAAGTATGGCATGGCCTTCACGAAGGACGCCTTCCGCAACGACAATCCTAACTTCAGCGAGGTGACCGTCACTGTTGTGGAGGATAGCTTGGTAATCATGCCAATACCTGTTCATGTGACGATCACGAAACATGGATCGACTGTGCCTTATGATGGAAGCCTCCATACCGTGAGCGGTTATGATTTCGCAAGTGACAACAATCTGTTCATCAGAAGCGATTTGAAGTTTATCGGTGAAGTGGGTGACTCGATTGCCTCTGGTACCGAGGTGGGTAAATATGGCATGGCTTTCACGAAGGATGACTTCGAAAACTTGAACTCCAACTTCAGCAATCTAATCATCACGATTGTGGAGACCGACAGTTTGGAGATTACGCCAATAACTGTCAACGTGACGATCACGAAGCATGGTCTGACCCACGAATATGATAAGACCGAACATTCCGTAAGCGGTTATGACTTCGTAAGCGGCTCTGCCTTGTACAACAGGGAAGACCTGAAGTTCATTGGCGCGACGAGCGATTCCGTCGCTACTGGTATAGCGGTCGGCAAGTACGGCATGACCTTCACGGAGAGTGATTTCGAGAACCAGAACCATAACTTCAAAGACGTGGTCATCACGATTGTGGAGGATAGTCTGGAAATCACACCTGCTTCCGCTAACGTGACGATCACGAAGATTGGCTTGACGGCTATCTATGATGGCGAGCCTCATTTTGTTAGAGGCTATGAATTTGAGAGCGACAATGAGTTGTATAAACGTGAGTTCCTGCGGTTCATCGGTACGGACGATAGTTATATCGCTATCGGTACGGACGCTGGCAAGTATGGCATGTCGTTCACCTCGGATGACTTCGAGAACACGAATAAGAACTTCACGAACGTGACTGTCCGTGTGGTGGAGGATAGCTTGGTAATCTTGCCAGTCGATGTCGTCGTGACAATCACAGGAAATTCTTTGACTGTGGATTATGACGGGAAAGCCCACACGGTGAGCGGCTACGCTTGGAGCTGCGACAACGCCCTCTACAACGGAAAGACAGACATCAGCTTCTCTGGCGACAGTATCATGACGCAAACCGAACCGGGTGTCTATCCGTTTGGACTGGATGCGTCACAATTCGTTAATACGAATCCTAATTTTGCCCACGTCACATTTGTCGTGGATTCCGATGGACAGTTAGTCATCAACAAACTGAATGTCGATTGTCCGGATGACAGCGAGAACTTGCTCGTCGAGGCATGCTCGGCTATGACGCTGGGATCTCTTGAGGATTCTTTGATGAAGCGTGGTATGATGCCTTCTGCATCCTATATCAATTCCGCCACTCAGGATACGATTGAACTCAAACCTGCTTTGGTGAGATGTGCGGTGGATGGTTCCGATAATTGGAGGAATATAAATCTTTCTTCTGAGGTTGAGTATAACAAAAACTTGACAATCAGATGGATATATAAGGCCGATTACAGTGATAAGCCTAAGGTGGATTCTTGTGAGTTGACTGTCATCCTGAAGGATACGACACTCCCTGTATTCGATTGTGGTGGTATTGACCCAGAACCATTCTCATCTATTATCGACGGTTCTTGCGATATACCATACAAGCAGTTGACCTTCAATACTTACCAAGCGGATGACAATTGCGACGGAAAGGTGACAGGTGTTCTTTCCTGGACTACTAATTTGGAGGATAGTGTGAAGGTCAACGATAGGTTCAAGGTGGGTGTACCGTACGAGCTGCATTGGGTATTCCAGGACGCTACGGGCAATAAGGTGACTTGTGTTCAGTCCATGTCGTTGATCTCTAATGTGCCTCCGATCTCAAATTGTGATATTAGACATAAAACGATTGATAAGTTCGTGTCCGGCCTTTGTGATTTGTCTGCCGCTGAGGCGAATATACAAGCCCCTGCCGCATACGAGGTCTGCACGAACGAGCCTGCGTATGGCGTGGGTAGAAGAACGAGCGGCCGTGGTATGGATGATCCATATTCCGTTGGCCGTGACACCATCGTCTGGACTTACACCAGCGAGCATACGACGGGCGTTTCCTATTGCGAGCAATATGTGGTCGTGAAGAGTGATTTGCCGCCAGTCGCTAACTGCGACTCCCTGAAGGATGCTGTTATCACGAAGATGATCGCAGGTGTGTGCGAGACTTCCGCCGCATCGATGGCAATCCAAACCCCTGTCGCATTCGACCCTTGTACGAAGGAACTGTTGTACGGTGTGGGTAGCAGGACGAGCGGTCGTGGTATGGATGACCCTTACTTCGTGGGCCATGATACGATCATCTGGACCTTCACGGGCGAATACACAACGGGTGTCACCACTTGCGAACAATATGTCTTCGTACAAAGCGATTTGGCGCCTATCGTCAACTGCGACTCTTTGAAGAATGCGGTCATCACGAAGGTGATCGCTGGTGCGTGCGAGACCTCCGCGGCTTCGATGGATATCCAAACCCCTGTCGCACTTGAGGCTTGTACGAATAACCCATTGCAAGGCGTGGGACGCAGGACGAGCGGCCGTGCGATGGATGACCCTTACTTCGTGGGTCATGATACGATCGTTTGGACCTTCACGGGCGAGTATGCGACGGGCGTTACCACTTGTGAGCAATACATCTTCCTCCAGAGCAATTTGAAGCCGCTCTTCGATTGCGCTTCGTTGAAGGATACAGTGGTTTATTTGGCTGCAGACCAATGTGCGACGGCTGAAGGTCAAGTGATCTTGCCTACACCTGCCGCTAAGGATGCCTGCGTGGATATGAACCTCATTGGTTTGCTGAACAGGAATGGATTGTCGCCTGAGGCCTCTTATCCTAAGGGTGAGACGGTCGTTGATTGGACGTTCACCAGTCCGTACAGCACGGCTTCCCTGACGTGTCCTCAACGTGTGATCGTCAAGGATACGATCGCACCGACACCTGACTGCGATGCTTTGGATACTGTCCTCGCTTATATCACCGACCACACTACGTTCCAAGACCATCTCCTCTATGACGAGGTGGTTGCGGCGGGCCTTACCACTCCGACGTGGGAGGATCCATGCGGCGATTATATCTATGTGCTGGGTCGCTTCGAGGATGGTTCTTATTATCAACATGACTACGAAATGGGTGAGAAGACCATCGTGTGGACATTCACCGATGAATCAGGCAACTCGGCTACCTGCAGACAGGTCGTTCAGGTGTTAGACTCTTTGGAGGACTCGTTGCATTGCCCAGTCCGTCTGAATGGTACTGTCTATGCTTGCTTGGATGAGGTGCCTGCTCCATACGGTTCTTACGCGGACCTGAAGTATGGCGGCGGTTGGTTCTCCACTGAGAATAAGCTCGTGATGGATTCATACACCACCACAGACCGCTACGAGGGCGATTCTTGCATGATGGACATCTATAGGACTTACTCTATGTTCGATGTCAGGGGTAGGGAATACACCTGCGTGGATGTGATGACGGTGAAGGATACCATCGCGCCAATCTTCTCCCGCTACTTGAAGGATACCCTCCTCACTTGTAAGGATACGATCTTCGACCCTGCGACTGTCTTTGCTATAGACAATTGCGAAGGCGAGGTGAAGGTGACGTTCACCGAGACCAACAAGCGTGGGTCTGATCCTAACGAGGCGGACTACTTCAGCTACGATATCGAACGTCTCTATGAGGCGGTTGACCGTTGCGGTAACTATACTTCCATGAGACAGGTGCTTATGATCCGTGATACGACTCCTCCTGTCATTACCGTGGCTAACAATTGGCGCGACACATCGCTTCCGAAATCGTTGAAGGGTTGTCTCTATGCGGTGCCTGACTATACGGAGGAGGTGCTGATGATGGTCGAGGACGACTGCTCCGAGCCGACTTCCATCCGCATTTCGCAGAATCCGCCGGCCGGTACGTTGATAGAGATCTCCACCAACGTTTGGATCTACGTCAAGGATGCCAGCGGCAATATGGATAGCGTCGCTAAGTATTTGAGGGTTCAGATGCGACATGAGATCGTTTCTGTGACTGCGCCTTCGAGGGACACTTGCGTCATCCAAGACCAAGGCCTGAGCCTCGCCAGCCAAAACATACGTTATGCCGAGGGTATGGTGGCCTACGAGAGGGCGAACGGTACCATCCGTATGTTGCCAAGTACCTTCTGCTACGATTACTATAGGGGCGATGTCTCGCCGGAGAACATCATCTATAGTGATAACCCTCGCACATACGCTTCTCAATTCGCTGATGTCACCTCCATGTACACCTCTGCTTTCGAAGCGGCGGCGGAATTGACGAAACTCTATCATTACAACCAGAGTGGCTATTATTCCTTTGTGGTGATGGATACCACAACGGGCTGTTCCGATACCACTACGGCTTATATCAACCTGCTGGAGCGTCCGAAGGTGAACCTGAATGTCGTGTCGGTGCCAGTCTGTGAAGGCATGGAGATCGATCTGGATCAATACGTGCGTTGCGTGGACGATATGGGCTCGGACATTACCGACCATTACTGGTTAGTGGATGGCCAGGTGGTTCGCACCGGCGACACGCTGATGGCATCGTCCGCATTGAACGGCAAGGCTGCGGTTTATTACGCGGAGAACCAATGCGGTTCCACCACTTCGATCGATTCGCATGTCATGCTTTCCTGCGATGACAAGAGCCTTACCACGGAGGATAGTCTCTTCTATCTCGATGGCGACGCATCCGCTTTGGATATGTTGCGCTTGAACGACCTCTATGCCAACGACTCGCTCGTCTTCGATGTCCACCAGCGTATGAATCCTGACGAGATAGCTATCGTCGCTACCCCGGGTGATCCTGCCCGCGTTTGGCTGGGCGAGTCCGTTCGACTCGATGTGCGGACGAACCAACCTTATCGTTACCTCGTCTGGAAGAAGGTGGTCCGCAACTATGATATGAGAGACTACGACGATAGGAAGAATGGTGGTTTCATCTTCAACGATCCGGAAGAGAAGGAGGATGAGATTATCGACTACTCGGGCCGTTCGTACTATGTGGACACGCCGCAAGACACCACGTTCTACTATGCGACGCTTTCCGATGGTATCTGCCCTGAGACCTCTACCCCTGTGATGGAGGTGGATGTGTTGGATCATATCCCGACCGCCTTCACACCGTTCGACAAGGAAGGCCTGAACGATGTCTTCATGGAGGGACATGAGGTCATTATCTTCGACCGCTTCGGCAATAAGGTGTTCGAGGGACCTGATGGTTGGCGTGGTACTCGCCTCGGCAAGAATGTGGAGCCTTCTGTTTACTTCTACGACGTGAAGATGAGGGACGGCTCTTGGATGAAGGGTACCATCGAGGTGGTTAAGTTTTAATGTTAGATATTAGGCTTTAGGCATTAGACAAAAGACATTAGGCATTAAACTTGTCTAATGTCTTTTGTTTGTTCATTTTCAGTCGATTAAATAATAAAATCCCTTTTTTGTTGATTTTTTTTATTTTCGGGGCGGTTTATCTCTGTGAAATTTGTAATTTTGTCCTCAATTTGGGAATTTAGGTATTTGGTGTGTTGGACGATTGATTTGTATTGTGATGAAAATGATTGAATATTAGCCAATTACTTGATTCCTTGCATGGTTAAGATGTTTATGATCGTTTCGTTTTGAGGAACGTGTTCACCGACAATTTGTTTTTCTTAACGGGACGTGGAAAAATTATAATAGGATATGAGACGTTTATTGTCTAAGAATTTGTTTTTGAAGTTCTTTTTTGTAACTCTATTTATCTCTTGGGGATTATTGTCTTTGGCGCAGAGTATTTCAGCCCCGAGTGAGGCGTGCGTGGATGATCCGGTGGCGTTCAAGGTGACGGACCGTGGTTCACTTTCCGCTTCAGATACGTTACAGTGGTGGATTTCAAAGGGTGATAGGTACCACTACGAGGCATATAAGCAGACGAAAGGCAATAATATGGTGTTGAACGCGATGCCAAGCCAGACTGTTTATGTGATGGTTACGAAAGTGGGTGCGACTAGGCCTGATAATAATTCGGACTCAAATAGAAAGAAGGTGACCCTTAAGACGAAGGGATGTCATGAAGTGGAGTGTCAGCAGACATCTTCAGGTGATTTGTTGGCGTTCGGTACGGATTTCAATTTGAAGAGTGGTTATACTTCCGGTTCGATATATGATGGATCCGACATGATATATGAGTCTTTCCCGAGTGATGTGGATTTGGATAATAAAGGGCAGGAGCAATTCCGTATAATATCCAAAACAGATGCGGAGGGTGGCAATGGAGTGCCAAATGACACTTTCCCTTTCCCTTCGGGATATTTGCCAACTCCGGAAGAAGGGGGTGAGAATTATTTCTTGAATATGAAGAATGGCACCAATGATCAACCTTTCCCATTCGACCTTAAGTTTACATCCCCTGATTACCAAGTCGGTACGAATAATGTCTCCTTCAATATCGTAATGCGTTGTTACTTCTATATTGCTTGTGATGGCTATTCCAGTGGTGATTTTGCGGTATGGTTGCATACGACTACGGGAAATGAGGTCTGCAATGGAAAGTTTACTGTTAAGGTAGTCGCTATGGATGACCCGACTCAATATTATACTTACACGGCAAACCATAGAGAAGCTTATATAATGAGTTTGACGGGAAGAACGGGCGATAATAGTGGTCAGGGAGAAGGACCATTGCGTGGTAGTAAACTTCCTGCAGGACATGTATATCAAATCGATGTCATATTCTACGGAAGATTCTGTGGACAAAGAAAGCCATATTCTTATACTCCGAAATTCCAATATCCTTCTTCATCTTCTAAAAATTGTAAAAACAACAGGTATTTGTTGGATTACATTGGCTATGAGCAACAAACAGTCTGTGTCACCCCTCGTAGCGCATGTAAGGGCGATTGGGTGGAAGTGGCCGCTGCAGGTTTCCGACATGATGCGGACTATACATGGCAGTTCTCGGATGGATCAAGTATTCCTTCGGCCGATATTCAGTATGTCCTTGTCGATGGGAAAAGGAAAAGAGCAAGGATCCGTGTGAATCATGTGGGGACTAAGTCTTATCGTGTTGTTTCATCTCTTGATAGTAGAGACTATGTTGATTTCAACCTTACGGGTGAGGACTGTGAGGATGTGTTGCACCCGCTTATAACGGGTACGGACCCTGTCTGTGTCGGAGGAGGAAATGCGGTGACTTCTCAATACTCTGTCATAAACAAAGAGTCTCTTAAGTTTATGACGGGAACGAAGGATTACCATTGGACATTGACTGCGCCGAGCGGAGCCGATGTCACTGAATACATCACTTCCCAAGAGGGACCGGAGCACGACCGAATCGCCATTACCTTCCCGCCAGGAGCGGAGGGTAGCGACTCTTTGGATAAACCGTATATCATAACTATGGTGCCTTATATCGCAGGTAATCCATATATGGAATATGAGGTGACCAAGGAAATTTACCTGAGAAAGATACCAGACATCTCCGCTTTGACCATGGATGTCGGGACGATTTGTCCTGGTCAGGAGGATGAGAGTGTGGATACCGCAAGGGTCTATGGCCTCTATACGATAAAAGACAAGGGCTACTCCTATAGTTGGAAGGACTATATGTCCCGAGATGAATATAAATCTTCAAGTAATAGGGTGAAGGATGATTCCATATTCGGTATGCCAATCGGTCTTCATTCAAACTTCTGTGCGATAACGGATGACGTGAAGTGGCCTGTATATTTCTTCGTGGATAACCATGGATGTAGGTCTACCCTCGTGGATACTCTGTTAATCCAAAAGATGGAGCCTCCATATTTTACCGATTATGCGGCGAATGACACAATGAATTGGGGAAGTCGGTATATGGATGTGAACTGTAAAACGCTTGCATGGTCTGATGAACGTAATGCGGTTGTTTTCTGTGGAGATAAGACTGTGACCACGGAATTGTCCCGTGCTGGGGGTGCATACGAGACCGCTCCTACTCTTGTGGATGTTGAGTTGGCTAAGGGACTTAATGTGTTCCGCTACATAGTTACGGATGCTTGTGAGCAGAAAGACACCATCTATAAGAAACTTGTAGCCTATGATACGACCCCTCCAACCATTACTTGCCCTCCTCATGTAGAACTTTTCCCGAAACGGGGGTGCGATACTACTTGGACGCTTATCCCTGCCACCGCTGTGGATAATTGTGACGTGCCAACGATCTGGTATAGCATTGATGACCCGGATCCTGCGTCATGGACCCGTTACAGCGCCGGGGCTTATGACCAATTCTATGTGGGAGAATATACGATATATTGGAAAGCTACCGACGAGTCTGGCAATAGTAGAATTTGCGAACAACTCGTCACGGTGGCGGATAATGTGAAACCGACCATCACCATCGTCTCCCAAAATGACCCGAATGGAGCTTGTAATCCTACGATCGTCGAACCTACCTTCTCCGCTTCGGATAACTGTACGGAGGATGATGATCTGAATGTAATTGTGTCGACCGACGGCCCTCAGAACACGTCGGGTTGCTTATACTCCCAGACGTGGCGGGCGAATGTGAAGGATGAGGGTGGTAAGTCCGCCGATGAAGTGACCGTAACCTACACATGGAAGGAAGACCATGATGATCCAACCATCACAGGTTCGTTGCAGGACATCTCATTGGTTGGATGCGCCGTCCCAAGCCAGATGCCGGAGCCGGCCACTTCCGTTTCCGCATTGGAGGAGTTGGGGACGAATTTGAGCATCTCCGATAATTGTACCGACACCGATTTGGATGTCACCTATACGGATGCGGCCCCTACGGGTACTTGCCCGATCTTGGTGAAACGTACCTATACCGTAACGGATGCGTGCGGTAATTTTAGCACGATTTCTCAGAATATCTATATCCAACAGGATGACTTCACAATGCCGGGAGATGGAGAACTTACCGTTAAATGTGCTAACGACGTCACCGCACCTAGTTTGCCAGAAGTGAGGGACGCTTGCGGAAATTTGCTCTCTCCTACGGGTGAACCTGATATCGATCCTCTCCCTACTTGCAATGGCGATGTGAAATACCAATATACTTACACGGATTGCGCTAAACATAGCCACGTGTGGACATTCACTTACCATGTCGATATCCCTACTTTCACACCTCCTCTCGATGGGGCTTCTACTATCCATTGCGCATCAGATGCTATCGCACCGGCCTTGCCTATGGTTAAGGATTATTGCGAAAGGGAATTGACCAATCCGACCCTCAATAAATCGGAAGTGCCTGAGTGCGAGGGAACGGTCGTTTATACGTATACTTACAAGGACTGTGTCGGTCACCCCCAAGATTGGAAGTATGTCTATACAATCGAAAAACGTGCGCCTCGGATTTCTGCGGAAGGATTTGCGGTCTCTGAAACTATCCATTGCGTCAGCGATACCGCCGCCTTGGCTTCGAACAAAGTCCCGACTGCTGTCAACGATTGCGGCGCGAACGTTTCCCCGACTTTGTCAAGAGTGCTCAACTGGGAACCAGGAAAGGAGAATTGTAAGGGAACAATATCTTACGTCTATACCTATACGGATTGTGGCAAGTCTGACACATGGACGTACAATTATATCTTGGATGACAATGTGAAACCTGAGTTCTCTTGCCCTTCTCCAAGCACGGAGTCTATTACGGTCAGTACCTGTACAGCTAATCTCACGTTGACGGCTCCTAAGGTTACGACGCCTTGTACGGAGGTCTCCATCTCTTATAGCATTGACGGTAGCGCACCGCAACCTTATTCCGGTCCGTTTACGTATGAGTTTGATTTGGGTGAGACGGAAGTCCAATGGTTTGCGGAGGATGCTTGCCACAACGAGGCGGCGGTATGTTCCCATATCTATGACATCACATTCAAGCCTGATTTCAACGCTCATTGCCCGGTAGAGCCGGATCTGGTTCTTGATGTCTGCGAATCGAAGACGTGGAATGACGTGAAAGGATACCTGGTGGGTGACTATGCGGCATATTTCTCAAGCATGGATTGCTCGAGTGGCCAGGATAAACCGGTTGAACCTATTTTCTTCTATAAGAAACAGTCGGCGGCGGAATCCGCTTACGTGTCGCTGACGGACGTGTCTGTGTTCGCATACAATACGAAGTATGATATAAAATGGCTCTTTGTGAGGGAGGGCGAAAATATTGAGACGCTGAAAGATTCATGTATCTCGACTGTCCTTCTGACTGACACGACCGCCCCTACGACGGATTGCAGCAAAATCGTACCAATCACGCTCACTCCGAAGGGCTGCGACACCCTCTACACGGTAATCCCGCCTACGAATGTCTTCCATGACAATTGTACACCGGATAGCGAGCTGGATTTCTTGTTCTGGTTAGATGGAAGGGGCTCCTTCTACTATGGTTCGGATAGCACTACATTCAAGCTGACAAACGGTGGACACTGGATCACATGGTTGGCTGTCGATAGGTTCAACCACAGGTCCGACACTTGTGGCCATGCCATTTACGTGGTGGATGAAAATCGGCCGGTAATCACTTGCAGCCCTGTGTCTGATGTCGAACTGAATGTTCATGTGGCTTGTGATACGACCTTCAATTTAGAGGCTCCGGAGGTGAAGGACTCTTGTGGCGTCGCTCATATTTACTATAAGTTGGGCGATGGTGTGACACATGAATATGATTTGAGTGACCCTGATAAGAATAGCGTGACGTTCAAAGTGGGCGACACGCTCGTGAAATGGTTTGCGGTGGATGCTTCGAATAACTACTCGGATACGTGCGAGAGCCGATTTACGGTGAGGGATGTGGCGAAGCCTACCATCACGTGCGTGGATAATGTCGACGTGAAGGTCTATACCCATTGCGACACGACCCTGACCTTGGCGCCTCCTACCGTAAGTGACAATTGCTCTTATCAATTATACTACAAGATTGGGTCGGAGGATGAGGCCCTTTACACTTCCGCTGTCTCCCATAAGTTCAATTTGGGTACGACCATCGTCACTTGGCGTGCGGTAGACCCTGCGAACAATGAGGCCTCCTGCATTGTCGAATATTCGGTGAAGGATAGCTCGGGTATTAATGTCCAC
This sequence comes from Bacteroidales bacterium UBA1181, assembly GCA_002310215.1. Lineage (GTDB taxonomy): Bacteria > Bacteroidota > Bacteroidia > Bacteroidales > Paludibacteraceae > UBA1181. Next base: position 22,874 of record DBYR01000029.1, on the reverse strand, counting down.
TGTCCAGACAATGACAACCTGGTGTTGGATGTCTGTGAAGACCAACATTGGAGCGAGGTGAGGACGCACTTGACGGGCGACTATGCCGCCACTGCCACTCGCACGGATTGCGAGCATGGCGTGGATGAGGAATTGACCCCGGCATTCTATTACAAGAAACAAGCTGAGGCGGAGTCTGCTTACGTGGCTTTGACGGACGTCTCTAATTTCGAGATGGACGTGACGTACGACCTGAAGTGGTTGTTCGAAAAAGGTGGTGGCAATATGGAGTCTGTCTTGGACTCTTGTATCAGCCATGTCCTTTTGACCGACACGACTGCCCCTGTGGCGAACTGTAATATCGTGATGCCTGCGTTGAGGCCTCATGGTTGCGACACGCTCTACCTCTTGGAGGCTCCGATCGGTGCGTTCCATGACAATTGCACACCGGACGCTGATCTCGCATATTGGTATGCGGTCGATAACGGTGGATTCGTGGATTTCGCCGCTGGTGTCAATGGCAACGAAGTTGTTCTGCCTATCGGTAAACACTATGTCTATTGGTATGCGGTCGATGCCCATGGCAATAGGTCGGATACCTGTTCCTTGGAATTGGATGTGGAGGATGTTAACCCTCCAACTGTCGATTGCGACGCTCTGGTGCTCACACCGTACGAGGTGACGCAGGGTTGCGAGACGACGGTTACATTGACTGCGCCTGCAGTGACGGATTGTGAGGATTACGAAATCTTCTACAAGATAGGTAACGGGGAAGAACATCTTTATACCGCACCGGTCGATGTCACTTTCGTGGTGGGTGATACCCTCGTGAAATGGTATGCGAAGGATAATGTGGGTCTCACGTCCGATACTTGTTTTAAGACTTATTCGGTGGTGGATGTGGCTGCCCCTGTGTTCAATTGCCCTGCCGACACCGCCTTTAAACTTTACCACAACTGTGATACGACCATGGCGGTTCTCTTCCCTCCTGTGACGGATAATTGTGAGGTGACGAGACGCTACTATCGTGTGGGTACGGGCGCTGATGTGGAGTATACGGCACCTGTTGAGGTCTATTTCCCATTGGGTGTGACCACCATCACGTGGACGGCCTATGACGCCTCCGATAATAAAGCGGAGTGCGTACGTGACTATTCGGTGACCGATACCACGGGCATCACGACGTCTTGCCCTACAGAGGATGATGTGACCATCAACACTTGCGACGATATGTCTTGGGACGACGTGCTCGCGCGCTATACGGACGCGCAAAAGGCGACGGCTACTCGTATGAACTGCGCCAACAACGGTGAGGTGATCGACATCGAGCCTAAGATGGAGTACAAAAAGGCTTCTGACCCTGTCGGCGCGTTTGCTTCACTCCTCCCTGCCACGGTCTTGGCCTACAATACCTCTTACGATATCCGTTGGGTGTTCGAGAAGAGTGGTGAGAACATGGAGACTGTCTATGACACCTGCGATAGCAAGGTGATCTTGAGGGATACGAGCGTGCCTACGATGGACTGCTCTAAGATAGAGGATATCGTCCTGAAGCCTGTCACATGCGATACGATGAGTTATAAGTTCCTGAAACCTGAGGGCGTCTTCGATGACAACTGCGGCGAGGCGAACCTGACCTACTTCTTTAAACTGGACGGTGACGCCACCTTCACGGAGTTCACGGGCTCGAACCTTCGCGACGTTTCCAACGGCTCCCATACCATCGTGTGGAAGGTGGCCGACAAAATGGGCAACGAGTCTGGCGAGTGTGGACAGTCCTTGTCTGTGGTCGATACCATCGCTCCTGATATGACTTGTCCTTCCGACTTGACGCTGAAGGTGGTGAGCGGTTGCTCCATCGAGACGGATCTCCCTGCCGCCACGGCTACGGATGCCTGCGGTGAACCGAAGGTATACTATTCATTCGACGGTGAGTCATTCTCTCTCTTGGGCGCCACGTTCAATCATACGCTTGCGGTGGGCGACACGACCGTCTATTGGTATGCAGAGGATGTCCATGGCAATCTCTCCGACACTTGTAACTACAAGGTGACGGTTCTGGATACGATCGCTCCTGTGATCACTTGTCCTGCCGATACGGCTATCTCCCTCACCACGGGCTGCGCCACGGATGTGACGCTTCGCCCTGCTACGGCGTCGGACAACTGTGCCGTCGATAAGATCTATTACTCTTATGATAATACAACATTCACGGCTTTGGATGCGTTTGACGCTTCCGTGACGAAGAACTTCTCCGTGGGTGGTTATACACTCTATTGGTTTGCGACGGATATCTATGGCGTCCACTCCGATACTTGCCAACAAAAGGTATCCATCTTGGATGACCATGGAATCGATCTCAATTGTCCTCCTTCTTCGGGCGAACCGTTCATCGTCGAAACGTGTACGGACCTCCCTTGGAAGAGCTTGAGCGATAGCCTCTCCAAGCTGAACATGAACGCATCCGCCTCTTATGTGGATTGTGAGACATCTGTCGAGACTCCTATCGACAGCGTCATCATGAAGGTCTCCTTGTATGGCGCTGATAATTGGTCGATCTTGAAGGACGACGATCCGCTTCTCTACAACACGCCTTACGACATCCGCTGGGTATTCGTGAAGACGGGTGAACATCTCGTGACGAAGATGGATTCTTGTCAACTCCCTATATTGCTGAAGGATACGACTGCGCCTACCTTCAATTGCGACGACATCGACCCTGATTCGGCGGTGGTGGTTGCCCATGGCGTTTGTGAATTGCCTTATAAGAAAATCAATTTGAACACTTATACCGCACATGATAACTGCGATGGCGACATCATCGGTGTCCTCTCCACATCGACGAACCTCGCCGATAGCGTGAAGGCGGAGGATAAGTTCGTTGTGGGTAGGGTGTATAACCTCTACTGGATCTTCCAAGACAAGACGGGCAACAAGGTCTATTGCGACCAGAAACTGATGCTGAATACGGATCTGAAGCCTCTCTTCGACTGTGATTCGTTGAAGAATAGTCCTATCACCACAGTGCTTCATGGCGTGTGTGAAACGGATTCCGCTCAATTGGGCATCCAAACGCCTATCGCACATGATGCCTGCACGAACGACCCTGTGCCGGGTGTTGGACATAGAAAGAGTGGCTTGGCGATGAATGACAAGTACGTCGTGGGTCGTGATACGATCGTTTGGGTATTCCAAAGCATCTACTCCACGACACTCGATAGCTGCGAACAATATATCTTCATCCAGAGCGATAACGAGCTGGCGTTCGATTGCGACTCTCTGAACCGTGCGGTGATCGACACGGTGCTCCACGATGTCTGCGAGATCGATTCCGCTTCCCTGAAGATACAGACTCCGTTCGCCCTCGACGTTTGTACGAACGATACGATTTGGGGCGTGGGTAGACGTAAGAGCGGTAGTGCGATGAATGATCCATACCTTGTGGGCCGTGATACCATCGTTTGGAGATTCGTCAGCGAATACTCCACTTCTGTTGTGGAGTGCGAGCAGTTCATCTATATCAAGAGCGACAAGGAGCTGTTGTTTGATTGCGACTCGTTGAAGAACGCTCCGATCGACACCGTGCTGCATGGTGTTTGCGAAATCGACTCCGCAAGCCTGAACTTCACTGTTCCATTTGCCTTGGATGCTTGCACGAACGATACTGTATGGGGCGTGGGCAGACGTAAGAGCGGTCTGTCGATGGGCGGTGTTTACCCTGTGGGACGAGACACCATCGTCTGGACCTTCATCAGCGAGTACTCGACTGATACGGCGGAGTGTGAGCAATATATCTACATCAAGAGCGACAAGGCGTTGGAGTTCGATTGCGACTCGTTGAAGAATGCTCCGATCGAGCGTGTGCTGCATGGTGTCTGCGAAATCGACTCCGCTGGTTTGAATATGATTGTTCCATTCGCTCTGGATGCCTGCACGAAGGATACCATCTGGGGCGTGGGCAGGAGAACGAGTGGCGAGCCGATGGGTGGCATCTACAAGGTGGGCCGCGATACCATCGTCTGGACCTTCACCAGCGAATACTCTACCGCGGTGGCTGAATGTGAACAATACATCTACATCAAGAGTGATAAGGCGTTAGAGTTCGATTGCGACTCGTTGAAGAACGCTCCGATCGAGCGTGTGCTGCATGGTGTCTGCGAAATCGACTCCGCTGGTCTGAACATGATCGTTCCGTTCGCTTTGGATGCTTGCACGAAGGATACCATCTGGGGTGTCGGCGAAAGGAAGAGCGGCGAACCGATGGGTGGCATCTATAAGGTGGGCCGCGACACGATCACGTGGACCTTCATCAGTGAATACTCTACGGACACGGTTCTCTGTGACCAATACATCTACATTAAGAGCGACAAGGGTCTTGAGTTCGACTGTGACTCTCTGAAGAACGCACCGATCGAGCGTGTGCTCCATGGTGTTTGCGAAATCGACTCCGCTGGTCTGAACATGATCGTTCCGTTCGCTCTGGATGCCTGCACGAGGGATACCATCTGGGGCGTGGGCGAAAGGAAGAGCGGCGAGCCGATGGGCGGTGTCTACAAGGTGGGCCGCGACACGATCACGTGGACCTTCATCAGCGAGTACTCTACGGATACGCTTGCATGTGATCAATACGTCTTCATCCAGAGCGATATGGAGCCACTCTTCGACTGCGATTCCTTGAAGAAGGCTGTGATCGATACGGTGCTCCATGGTGTCTGTGAAATCGATTCCGCTGGCTTGAACTACACGGTGCCGTTCGCCTTGGATGCCTGCACGAAGGATACGATCTGGGGTGTCGGCGAGCGTACGAGCGGTTTGCCGATGGGTGGCACCTATAAGGTGGGCCGTGATACCATCGTTTGGCGATTCATCAGCGAATACTCTACGGATACCGCTGTTTGTGAGCAATATATCTTCATCCAGAGCGACATGAAGCCTAAGTTCGATTGCGACTCGTTGAAGAATGCGCCGATCGAGCGTGTGCTGGAGGGTGTCTGTGAAATCGACTCCGCTGGCCTGAACATGATCGTGCCGTTTGCCTTGGATGCTTGTACGAATGATACCGTCTGGGGTAGGGGTACGAGAACGAGCGGCGAGCCGATGGGTGGCACCTATAAGGTGGGTCGCGACACGATCATCTGGGTGTTTGAGAGTGAATACTCAACCAATAACGATACTTGTGAACAATATATCTTCATCCAGAGTGATCTGAAACCTAAGTTCGACTGCGACTCGTTGAAGAACGCTCCGATCCATAAGGTTTTGGTGGATACTTGCGAGATCTCTCCTGCCGACTTGAAGGTGAACACTCCGTTCGCCCTCGATGCTTGTACGAATGATACGATCTGGGGCGTAGGCACACGCAAGAGCGGTAAGAGCATGACGGACAACTATGTGGTGGGTCGTGATACGATCGTCTGGGTGTTCGATAGTGAATACTCCACCGCAAATGATACTTGCGAGCAATATGTCTTCATCCAGAGCGATCTGGAACCGATCTTCAATTGCGACTCGTTGAAGAACAGTCCGATCGAGAAGGTGCTGGACGGTGTCTGTGAGATCACTCCTGCCGACTTGGGCGTGAACACACCATTCGCCTTCGACGCTTGTACGGGCGATACCGTATGGGGCGTGGGCGAGCGTACGAGCGGGCGTGCGATGACCGACTCCTATGTTGTGGGTCGCGATACCATCGTTTGGCGCTTCATCAGCGAGTTCTCCGTCGATACGGCCATTTGTGAGCAATATGTCTTCATTCAAAGCAATAAGGGCATCGATTTCGATTGCGACTCGTTGAAGAACCATCCGATCACCTCGGTGCTCCATGGCGTTTGTGAGGTGGATTCCGCTACGCTGAACTATCAGGTTCCGTTCGCTCTCGACGGCTGTACGAACGATACGGTTTGGGGCGTCGGTGTACGCAAGAGCGGTCTGCCGATGGGTGGCAAGTACTATGTGGGACGTGACACGATCACTTGGACCTTCTCCAGCATCTATACGCTTGAGGATGTGGTGTGCGACCAATATATCTTCATCCAGAGCGATATGGCTCCGTTGTTCGATTGCGACTCATTGAAGAACAGCCCGATCGACACCGTGCTGCATGGTGTCTGTGAAATTGACTCCGCAAGCTTGAACTTTACCGTTCCGTTCGCTTTGGACGCTTGTACGAAGGATACGATCTGGGGCGTGGGCACACGTTCGAGCGGTGAACCGATGGGCGGCATCTATAAGGTGGGCCGCGACACGATCACCTGGAAGTTCATCAGCGAATATTCTACGGACACAACTGTGTGTGACCAATATATCTTCATCCAGAGCGATATGGCTCCGCTGTTCAACTGCGACTCGTTGAAGAACGCACCAATCGAGCGTGACATCCAGGGCGTCTGCGAGATTGACTCCGCCGACATGAACCTGATCATTCCGTTCGCTTTGGATGCCTGCACGAAGGATACGATCTGGGGTGTGGGTAGACGTACCAGTGGCTTGTCGATGGGTGATAAGTACCATGTGGGCCGTGATACGATCATCTGGACCTTCGCCAGCGAATTCTCCTCGGATACCGCATTCTGCGAGCAGTATATCTTCATCCGCAGCGACATGGCTCCTAAGTTCGATTGCGACTCCTTGATGAAGGAGGTGATCGATACGGTGCTGCATGAGGTTTGTGAGATCGACCCTGCGGATCTGCATATCAACACACCATTCGCTATCGATGTTTGTACGAACGATACGGTATGGGGCAAGGCGAAGAGAAAGAGCGGCTTGAGCATGGATGAACCGTTCCGTGTGGGCCGTGATACCATCGTTTGGCGATTCGTCAGCACTTACTCGACCGTCGTTGCGGTCTGCGAGCAACCTGTTTTCATCCGCAGCGATAAGAAACTCTTGTTCGATTGCGACTCGTTGAACAATGCTCCGATCGAGCGTGTCTTGGAGGGCGTTTGTGAAATCTCCGCCGCTGATATAGACATCAAGACACCGTTCGCCATCGACGCATGTACGAACGAGAAGATCTATGGTGTCGGTGTACGCAAGAGCGGCAAGGGCATGGACGAGAACTTTGTGGTCGGCCGTGACACGATCGTCTGGACCTTCATCAGCGAATTCTCTACGGATACATCAGTCTGCGAACAATATGTCTTCATCCAAAGCGACTTGAAACCAATCTTCAACTGCGATTCGTTGAAGCAGGAGGTGATCGAGAAGGTGCTTTCAGGTGTCTGTGAGATCTCCGCCGCCGACTTGAACATCGCTACGCCTATCGCATACGACGCCTGCACGAAGGAGCCGATCCCGGGTGTTGGTACAAGAAAGAGCGGACGTGGCATGGACGAGCCATACGTGGTGGGTCGTGACACGATTATCTGGGTATTCGATAGCGAGTACTCAACCTTGAACGATACTTGTGAGCAGTACGTTTATATCCAAAGCGATATGAAGCCTAAGTTCGATTGTGACTCGTTGAAGAACGCACCGATCGAGAAGGTGCTTTCAGGCGTCTGTGAGATCTCCGCCGCCGACTTGAACGTGAACACACCATTCGCCCTCGATGTCTGCACGAACGATACCGTTTGGGGCGTTGGCACGAGAAAGAGCGGCAGGTCTATGACGGATAACTACGTTGTTGGAAACGACACCATCGTTTGGGTGTTCGATAGCGAATACTCGACGAACAATGATACTTGCGAACAATATGTCTTCATCCAAAGCGATATGGAGCCAATCTTCAACTGTGACTCGTTGAAGAACACTCCAATCGAGAAGGTGTTGACGGGTGTTTGTGAAATCTCCGCCGCCGATTTGAATGTGAACACACCATTCGCCCTCGATGCTTGCACGAAGGATACGATCTGGGGCGTTGGCCAAAGGACGAGCGGTCGTGACATGGATAGCGCTTACGTCGTGGGCCATGACACAATCGTCTGGACCTTCACGAGCCTCTACTCGACGGCTGTCGCTACGTGTGAGCAATACGTCTTCATCCAGAGCGATTTGGCTCCGGAGTTCAATTGCGACGAATTGAAGGATACGACCCTCTACTTGGCGATGGATAAGTGCGAAATCCCTGCGGGCGAGTTCGTGTTGCCTACGCCAGTGGCAAAGGACGCTTGTACGGGCGATGATGTGCCGGGTGTTCCTACCCGTCAGGATGGTTTGACGCTCGAAGACGCTTACCCAGTCGGAACGACTACTGTGACGTGGACGTTCGTCAGCCCTTACAGCACGAAACCTCTGACGTGTGAGCAGAAGGTGACGGTGAAAGATACCATCGCTCCTGTTCCTCATTGCGAGGATCTCGATACGATCCATGCGGATATCACCGCTACTTCCAAGTACAAGAATGTCTCCACTTACGAGGAGGCCGTTGCCGCCGGTTTGGTCGCTCCTACCTTGGATGACCTTTGTGACGGTGTGATCACCGCTACCGGACGCCGTGAGGATGGCTCTCCGTTGGAGGGTAACTTCGAAATCGGTCTGACCACCATCGTTTGGACCTATACCGACAAGTCTGGTAATTCCAGCGAGTGTACGCAGATCGTCAAAGTGGAAGACTTCGGTACGGATACGCTCTTCTGTCCTGGCAACCTCGACGGCAAGGTATTCGCTTGCTTGGAGGATATCCCTGCCGCATACGACTCTTATGAGGCCTTCAGGGATGCGGGTGGTTCCTTCACGACGGAGTACAAGATTGTGGACGGTTCCTTCCGTTACAAGGATAACTACCAAGGAGACTCTTGCGAGATGGTTGTGACGAGGATCTATCAGGTGACGAATACCCGTGGTGGCATCGACTCCTGCGAGGAGGTTATCTACATCCGAGATACCATTGCCCCTCAGTTCGACTTTGTTCTGCGTGATACGACGCTCTCCTGCGAGGATTCCATCTTCGCTCCAATTGCGTTGACGGCTACCGATAACTGCGTCGGATCCGTGCGCATTGAGATGCAGGAGACGAATGACAGGGGGAGCGACCCTACCTCTTGCGACTACTTCAACTACGATATCAAACGTGTGTACTATGCGTACGACCGCTGCGGTAATGTGGATTCTATGATCCAGACTATCTCTGTCCGTGATACGGTGGGACCAGAGTTCACCTACCCTGATGGTTGGAAAGACACTGTGTTGGCGAAGTCGTTGAAGGGCTGTATGTTCGAGGTGCCAGACTTCACTGTCGACGCGAAATCGATGGTGAATGATAATTGTACGGAGAACGATAACCTCACCGTGGTTCAGATTCCTGCACCAGGTACGGGCATCCAAACCTCCATGTGGGTATGGGTTCGTGTCTCCGATATGTGCGGCAACTCCGACAGTATCGCCAAGTACGTGAGGGTTCAATCTCCTCAGTCGATCGTCTCTCTCAACGCATATTCATCCGATACTTGTGTGACGGATGAGGTGGGTGTCTATTTGGCGAGCCAAAGCATACGTTACGCCTCTGGTTATCTGGAGCAGGTGATGCCGAATGGTAGGATCCGTAAGCTGCCAAGTGTGTTCAGCTATGACTATTACCGTGGTTCCATCTCTCATGAGAACCTGTTGTATAGTGATAACCCGAAAACGTATAGGAACGAGTTCGTCGAGTATGTGAAACTGTACGGGTCTGAGGTGAATGCCAGCAAGGCGTTGACCACGATACGCCAACAATCCGAGAGTGGTCTTTATTGGTTCGTCGCTATGGATACGACAACAGGTTGCTCCGATACGGCTTCCGCATACATCCATGTCTTGGAACGTCCTAAGATCAGTATGATATCCGCAGAAATGCCTGTCTGCGAGGGCAATATGATTCAACTGGACCCTTACTTGAGGTGCGTGGATAGCATGGGCGCTCCGATGAAGGAGCAATACTGGATGCTGGACGGTGAGCGATTCGATCCGACCGACTCCATCGAGGGTGCGATCTCTTACGATTTCAACGGGAAGGTCATCTCTTACTATGCGGAGAACCGATGTGGCGCATCCACTTCCCTTAATTCGCATGCGTTACTTTCTTGCTATGGTGATTCTCTCACCACGCAGGATACCCTGGTTTACTTGGACAATGATTCCATCGCTTATGAGATGCTGCGCATCAACCAGTTGTTCAATACGGATTCAATCCGCTTGAATGTCCACAAACGTTATAATCCGGATAGCATCATCATCGAGACGGATCCTCATGATCCTGCCCGTATCTGGAATGGCGAGAGCGTCACCCTGACACTGAAGACGGATTATGACTACCATTACCTCGTATGGCGTAAGGTAGTGGGCAAATATGACCTGGAAAACTACAACTCTTTCGTGGGCGAGGGATTCATCTTCAATGACCCGGATGACGAGGAGGATGAGGTATATGAATCTTCTGGATTCCTTGAGACTCCGTACATCGTCGATTATCCTCAGGATACGGCTTACTACTACGTGACCATTTCGGATGGCGTGTGTCCGGAGACTCCTTCCCGCCTCACGGAAGTGGATGTGCTGCAACAGGTTCCTACCGCTTTCACTCCTCATACGAAGGATGGCTTGAATGATGTCTTCATGAAGAACCACCACGTTATCATCTTCGACCGCTATGGTCAGAAGGTCTTCGAGGGTAACGACGGCTGGCCGGGAACGCATAAGGGACATCAGGCTGATCCTGCCGTTTACTTCTATGAACTCGAAATGGGTAACGGCTTGATCGTGCGTGGTACAATTGAGGTGGTGAAGATGCATTAACGTATCATGGATGACGGGGACGTGGTTCGCCTCGTCCCCGTTCATCCTCGATCGCCGCATCCTTGTGATACCAATGCTTGGAAATGCAGATTCTTCGTTCCTCTTTGTCGGTTCGTTTTTCTTTGTATATTTGCGCTTGCATTCAGTATTAATTTGACGGATAAGTGATTTTAGTATAAATGTTTCTAAATGAAAATGTTACAATGAAAAAGTTATTTTTTTTATGTGTGTCGTTATTCGCAATGTTGCCCTCGTTTGGCTCAATTGTGATTAATGAGGTCATGCCGAAGAATATATGTTCTTCGTTGGATGACAATCTTCTTTTCTCTGGTTGGGCGGAGTTGTATAACTCGGGTAGTGAGGCGGTGGATGTCTCTTCCTACTTCCTTACGGACACGTCCGCTATCGCTGACAAGTGGCGTATCGAGGCTGAGGGTACCCAGTCGGAAAAATCAGTAATTCCTCCGGGTGGATTCCTCGTCATCTATTTGGATGGCTCGACCGAGGAACCCCTGCCTTTCCATGCCTCTTTCAAGTTGCCTGCCAAGAAGGGAGCTCTTTATCTCTTCGATGAGTCTGGCCGCCAAATTGACCGTATGGTCTATGACACCACCTATCGGAATGTCTCTTACGGCAGGGTGGGGGATGGAGAGAAGTCTTTTGGCTTTTTGCTGAAGGCTACCCCTGGCGCCTCTAACAATGGTGTGCAGACGTCGAAGGCGCAGACTCCAGCCCCATCCTTCGATTTGAAACCTGGTTTCTACAACGGAGAACAGTCTGTCCGTATCAGTGACGCGGACGCCTCGGCGGAGATTTTCTACACGACCGACGGCTCCGAGCCTACGAAGGAGAAGGGAACGCTTTACAACGGACCGGTTTCTATTTCGAAGAATACACCTCTGCGTGCGGCGGCGTACCGTGACGGACAATTCCCAAGCAATGTCACTTCCGCAACCTACTTCATCGATGAGCGTAACATCAACCTCCCGGTTGTCGCTATCGTCTCTGACCCTGAATATCTCTACGGAGATGAGTTGGGCCTCCTCGTGGCAGGTAAAAATGGCTCTGAGGTGCCTTCCTATTGCAGCGGACCGGATTTCGAGGCAAACTATTGGAATGATTGGGACCGCCCTGCCAACTTCGAACTATTTGACGGCAACAAGGCGGAACGCTTGAATCAGGAGGTGAAAATAGGCAACTTCGGTGCTTGCTCGAGAACGAAATACGTGAAGTCCATTAAGGTCAATGCCGCTAAAATCTATGGCGATAATGAGTTGGACTATCCTATCTTCAAGGAGAAGCCTAACCTGCGTTGGAAGAGCATCGTGCTGCGTAACTCGGGCAATGACTTCGGTCGCTCCTATCTCCGTGATGGGTTCCTGCAGACGGCCGCTTCCTGTTTGGATATCGACCATCAGGCTTACCAACCTTCCGTGGTCTTTGTGAATGGTGTCTATTATGGTATGCTGAATATTCGTGAACGTACCAACAAGGACTTTATCTTCTCCAACCATGGATTCGGTGACGATGAGTTTTACTTGAACGAGGGCTCGCATGCCCATGAAGGTACCACGTACGATCAGGTTTTGGGCCTCGCTGGACTCTCCGCCGAGGAGATAAATACTCCAGAAAACTATGCGAATATAAATAGAATCGTCGACATCAATGAGTTCCTGAACTACTTCCTGGCGGAAATCTATGTGGTGAATAGGGACTGGCCGGGTGGTAATATCAAGGCTTGGCGCCCTAAACGACCAGGCAGATGGCGTTGGATATTGTATGATACGGACTTCGGTTTTTCTTTGTACGAGCAGAATTACAATTCCCGTTCCATCGCCACGCTTGCCAATAAGAGTGCGACATTCAAGGGGTTGATGCAGAACGAGAAGATCAAAAACCGTTTCTTGGCGAAGTGCTGCGTCCATTTGGCGACCACCTTCTCCGCGGACCGTATGAACAAAATCTTGGATAGCCTGCTGAACAATGTGCGGACCGAGGCGGAGTATTATGCGAAATACCTCTCCGACCATAAGAAGATCGAAAAACCTTTCGAGGATGATATCAATTCTATCAGAACGTTCATCGATAAACGTGTCCCGTATATCTACAGGGATATCAAGAGCACGTATGGCCCGGACTCCCTTCGCACAAGGATCTTCTCTTCCGTGAAGGGCGCTAAGTTCACGTTGAACGAGGAGCCGATCAACATGAACGATTTCTCGGGCCTCTACTTCCAAAGTACCCCTTGCGAGATCGAGGCGATTGCCCCGACTGGCTATGTGTTCGATCACTGGGTGGTCACCCGTGATGGCGTGGCGACGACCGTGAATGCGCCACTGATCAGCGACACGGCTTGTGCGGACTCTTACGAGGCCATCTTCAAGGAGGATGCGTCGTATGACCCGAACGTGAACAGAATCCTCTTTAATGAGATATGCACGAAGAATAGTGTCTATTTGGACGATTATAGACAAACGGAGGATTGGATAGAGTTCTATAACGCAGGTAAAGAGGATGTGGATATGGCAGGTCTCTTCCTCTCTTCTTCTATCGATTCGTTGGGAAAGTACGAAATTCCTTCCGGTCATTCGAAACTGACAACGATCCCTGCGGATGGTTTCTTGGTCGTATGGGCGGACAATGACCCTGAACAAGGTGTATTGCATGCCAACTTCAAATTGCCTTTCACGGAATCCAAGACTTTGTTCCTCTCTAAGAAGGTGAACGGCTCGTTCGTCATCCTCGACTCCGTCACCTACCAACTGCATGAGCGTCACGATTCGTATGCGCGGTTCGTCGAGGACGGAAAGACTTCTTGGAAGATTACGAATGTGGTCACCTTCGCCGCACCTAACCTCCCGCCTACAGCTGTGTCGAACAGCGCTTCGGATGGGTTGTACTTGTCGGTATATCCTAATCCATTCTCCGACAGACTGTTCGTCTCCGCCCCTGCGGACGAAGTGCTTCATGTGAGGATACTTTCCTTGATGGGCGAAACTTTGGTGGACTCATCCCTGCTGAGTGGCGAATCTGTGGATGTGGCAGACCTGACCCCAGGCATCTATGTCTTGCTTGTCGAAACATCTGAAGGAACGGTCGCCGCTAAGGTGTTGAAGCGTTGACGGAGGCGGCTGATGTTTCGTACATTGTGAAATTTCTGGAGCCGATTCTCCGATTTATTGGAAGAAAACATATACTTTTGCGCTTTGTTAAAAAAAGATTGTATGAAAGATAGTAGAATTTTGACGGTGCAGGATGTCTCCTGCGTAGGACAGTGCTCTTTGACGGTGGCATTGCCTATCCTATCCGCCATGGGAATTGAAACCGCTATTTTGCCTTCCGCTGTGCTCTCGACGCATACGGGCGGTTTTTCTGGCTTTACTTTCCGTGATTTGACGGAGGACTTGGTGCCTATTATGAAACATTGGCAGAAGGAGAAAATCCTTTTTGACGCTTTTTATACGGGTTATGTGGGTAGCCCGAAACAGTTGGCCTACATCACAGACATCATCGACAACACCTCCAAAAAGGATAGTCTGGTTATCATAGACCCTGTCTTGGGCGATAAGGGTAAGCTCTATCCTGGGTTCACGGATGATTTCCCGGCTAAGATGGCTCAGTTCTGCGCCAAGGCGGACGTGATCCTTCCGAACTTCACGGAGGCCGCCTTCATGTTGAATGAGAAGTATGTCGAAGACCACCATACGAAGGAGTATGTGGAGGATATGCTGCATAAACTAAAGGCCTTGGGCGCTAAGAATGTGTTGCTTACTGGTGTCTCCTTGGAGGAGGGTAAGGTGGGCGTCGCTACGCTGAACGGCAAGACAGGCGAGGTAAGCTACTACTTCCGCGACTTCATCGGCGGGGCTTTCCATGGCACGGGCGACGTTTTCGCCAGCTCATTTACCGGTGCGATGGTGCGTGGCTACTCCTTGGAAGAGGCGGCTAAGATCGCGGTGGACTTCACCGTGAAGGCTATCGAATGCACGGTGGACGATCCTTCCCACTGGTACGGTGTGAAGTTCGAAAAGGCTTTGCCTTCTTTGATGAAACGATTGGGAGATTGATTCTCCTTTTGGAAGACATACGTGTCGCAATTGTCGCTGGACTCCAGTGCGGTGATACGGTTCGGTTGTAGGGGCGCTTTAGGGCGCCCCTGCTTTTTAGGTGGTCATTGGAATGGTTTTCTCTCGATGGATTTGGAATTATATTAAAAATGATTAAATTTGCCAATTGTTAAGGATTCTTTTTGTTGAAATTGTGGGCGAATGGGTACTTGCGCATCCCTTTTATTAGGGTTTTCTTTTTTTGCTAAGTAATGTAATCTTTTAGGGTAATATGATTAATGTTCGGAATTGCTTCAGGTGCTTCACCTTCTTGCTATTGATTTTATATTCGTTCTTTCCTTGTACGGCCGCCGATTGGCTCTGTTTTACGGCTGAAACTGCCAATGCCCAACTTTGGTGCAACGGGTACGCGAGTAAGTTGAATATTCAATACTCCTTGGATGAGGGCGTGACTTGGCAAGACATGCCGACTTCAAATGGTTATAGTGACTTCCCTTCTATGGAGAATCCTACTCCTGCGAATGCCATTACGGTGGCGAATGTGGGAGACAAGGTATATGTCAAGGGATTGTACAAGACAGGCACCACTTTTGATGGACAGAATAATGCGACTTTCGGAATGAATGGTTCCTTCGCTGTCACGGGCAATGTGATGAGTTTGGTGGATGGGGAAGGCCTTACGAAGACGGTTCCGACGAACTATTGTTTCGTCGCTTTGTTTAGGGGGTGCTCGGGCTTGACGAAAGCTCCCGAATTGCCAGCCACCGAGTTGACGGATGGGTGCTATCTGGATATGTTTTATGGGTGCTCGGCTTTGAAGGAAGCACCGGTTTTGCCTGCCACGGAAATGAAATTTGAATGCTATCGCTCCATGTTTCGTTCTTGTATATCCTTGACGAAGGCTCCTGATTTGCCTGCTCCCGAGTTGGAGAATGGGTGTTATATGAGAATGTTTGATGGCTGCTATAAGTTGAATTCTATCAGGGTGGGCACCCTGTCATTGGGGGATGATCCTACGGCAATAAATGGTCCGACCTATCGTTG
Organism: Bacteroidales bacterium UBA1181; assembly: GCA_002310215.1. Taxonomy (GTDB): domain Bacteria; phylum Bacteroidota; class Bacteroidia; order Bacteroidales; family Paludibacteraceae; genus UBA1181. The sequence goes on along the minus strand of DBYR01000029.1, from coordinate 7,071 downwards.
GATAATCAACGGTCCTACTGGGTCTGGCGTTTTTTCCCTTCCTTGTGGTAGTACGTTCGACAGGAGAGACGAGTCGTCAATTCCTGCTAATTTCGATATAGAGTATTTCTCTGTCGTTGTTTTCCAAAACCCGGATGGTACGGAAGTTCATCGTGACACGCTCAAGTGCGGGGAAACGCCTGTTTATAACGCAAAAAAACCATCCTTGCCCAACTTGGTTTTTAAGGAATGGGACAAACCGTTTGTCGCGACTTCTGCGCCTTACGAATATTATACGGCGGTCTACGACCCGGCCTCTGCTCCTGACCTAAGCAAATGTCTCTGTTTCACGGCAGAACAAGAAGAAGTGGAATTCTGGTGCGCCAATGCGGAGATCCTGAAGATGCAATATTCATTGGATGAAGGTGCGAGCTGGAAAACGTTGGTGTCGGGTGAACATATCTCTTTGCCGAATGTGGGCGACAAGGCTTATCTCAAGGGAGAATACACGGAAGGCCTTGAACTCAATGACAATAACAGACCCCATTTCGGCATGATGAATAATATCGCTGCCAGCGGTAGTGTGATGAGTTTGCTCGACGGAGAAGGCACCTCTATCGAGATTCCGACGAAGGATTGTTTCCATGGCTTGTTTGAGGATTGCGGGACCCTTACCAAGGCACCTGAACTACCAGCTGTGTTCTTGAAAGAATTCTGTTATTACGCTATGTTCAAGGGATGCTCCGCCCTGACAGAGGCCCCTGTTTTGCCGGCTGAGAATATGGAACCTCACTGCTACTCCAACATGTTTGACGAGTGTGTTTCTATAACGAAGGCCCCGGAACTCAAAGCTACCAGTTTGGCTGATTATTGCTATTCTTACATGTTCCGTCTATGTGCTTCATTGGCAGAGCCTTCGGCCTTGTCTGCCACCACCATGAAGAAGGGGTGTTACGAGGGAATGTTCTATGGATGCATGTCCCTGACTCGGGCTCCCGAACTTCCTTCCACAGAATTGGCGGACGCATGTTATCAGAATATGTTTGATGTATGTGCATCCCTCACGAAAGCGCCTGAACTGCCTGCTACCACCTTGGCCCAAGACTGCTATCATGGAATGTTCGGAGATTGTATGAGCTTGGTGGATGCACCTGCGTTGCCTGCCACTACATTGTCTAGGAATTGCTATTCGGACATGTTTACGGGTTGTAAGGTCCTCACGGATGCTCCCGAATTGCCAGCCACTGAGTTGGCGGATTATTGCTATTGGACAATGTTTATGGATTGTGTGGCCTTGACCAATGCGCCAGAATTGCCTGCGTCGACATTGAGGGAAGGGTGCTATTCGAAAATGTTCAAGGGTTGTGCCAGCCTCGAAAAAGCTCCGGTGCTGCCTGCCACCTCGCTGGTGAAGGATTGCTATGAGTCAATGTTCCAAAGATGCACTTCTTTGAACTATATAGAGGTGGGCGTGATGACTTTGGAAAATGATGTGAACGCGACAACTGACTGGGTGTCCGATGTGGATGGTCCTGGCCGATTCGTCTTCCCTTGCGGTAGCACGTACAATGAACACGGTCCTTCGGCGATACCGACACTCTTCGAGGTGGACTACTCCCGTGTTGTTGTCGTCTTCCAAAACCCTGACAACACGGTTCTGGAGCGTGATTCGTTCGATTGCGGTCAGACGCTTGCCTTCAAGGGTACCCAGCCGACGTCTTGGGAGGGTGCCGACTTTATAGGATGGGATCCGGACCCGAGCGCAATCGTTTATGATGGTTCGCCGATCTATTACGTCACGGCGCAATATAAAAAACCGGTGGATCCGAATGCGACCAATTACCTCTGCTTCACCGCTGGGGCAGGAGGCGCTAAAGTCTCGTTCGTGAATGAGGAGGGTAACAACCCGAATCTGCAGATCTCTTACGACGGAACGACATGGTCTGATTGGACAGCGGAGACATCGCTGAATGGCGGCGAGAAAATCTATGTGCGTGGAGATAACCCGAACGGATTCTCCTCGGGTACCCAATACACGCATTTCTCCTTTGACGGGCAAGTTAGCGCAAGCGGTAGCGTGATGAGCTTGATAGACGGGAAGGGAACAGCTGAAGTAATCCCATGCGACTCTTGCTTCTTCGGCTTGTTTGAACATTGCGAAGGTCTCGTGAAAGCGCCTGAACTGCCTGCGACCACCCTGACGGAAGGATGCTACGAAATGATGTTTGATAATTGTGCCGCTCTGACTGATGCGCCTGAACTGCCTGCCACCGAACTGAAACGTAGTTGTTATCGCTCTATGTTCAAGGATTGCAGCGCATTGAAGGAGACGCCCGTTTTAGTGGCGGACGAGATGGCTCCATATTGTTACAGAGAGATGTTCTGGGGATGCAACGCTATAAAAGAAGCGCCTGAACTGCCTGCCATGAAGTTGGCCGAAGAATGTTATGCGGCGATGTTCGGCTTCTGTGGAGGATTGACGGAAACACCGGCATTGCCTGCCATGAAGTTGGAGAAAGGTTGTTACAACGGTATGTTCACGTGGTGCTTCGCTTTGGAGAGGGTTCCGTATTTGCCGGCCGAAGAGTTGGTGGACTCCTGTTACATCTCCATGTTCGAAGGCAGCTCAAGCTTGAAATATATCAAAGTGGGTGTTCTGTCGCTGGATAATGATTTCGATGCGACAAAGAGTTGGGTTAATTTTGTGGAAATGCCAGGCCTCTTCATCTTCCCTTGCGGTAGTACGTACGACAAGCACGGTTCTTCCGAGGTGCCTAAGGAATTCCAGATCGTCAGCTCGCCGGTCGTCATCTTCCAAAACCCGGATGGCGAGATGTTGTTCCGTGATACGATTGATTGCAATACGGTGCCGGTATATGGCGGAAATCCTCCTTCCATAGGTGAAGGATATGTGTTTGATGGCTGGGACAAGGAATTGTCCAAGTTAGACGTGCCGGATGTGTATTATTATACTGCGAAATATATTACGGAGGAGGATGCCGCCCTCGAAAGACTGCTGTGCTTCACTGCTGTGGGTTCGTCCGCTTCCGTGTGGTACGAGAACTTTAACGGAAATTCGCCGGAAGTTTTGTATTCTACGGACAATGGGAAGACATGGTCCGTGTTGGAGGAGAACACTCGTGTCGAATTGCAGAATGCGGGTGATAAAGTTTATATCAAAGGGAACAACCCGGATGGATTCTCTCATGAGCGTGCGATCTCCCGCTTTATGATGACGGGGCAAATCGCCGCCTCGGGTAGTTTGATGAGTCTGATCGACGGGGAGGGACTCGCTAAGAAAATACCGAATTCGAATTGCTTCGACAGCTTGTTCATCAGGTGTGGGTCTCTTGTGCAGGCGCCAGAGCTGACCGCCACGGAGTTGACAAGGGAGTGTTATAGAGAAATGTTTAGATACTGCTCGAACTTGCGGGAAGCGCCCCAACTTCCAGCCACTACGGTGAAGGAGGGTTGTTATGCGGGAATGTTCACTGCATGTGACGGCTTGACCGAAACGCCTGATTTGCCTGCCACCACGCTGGCGGCATCTTGCTACGCCGGAATGTTCCAAGGTTGTTCGAACCTGACTAAGGTGCATGAACTGCCTGCTTTAAAAATGGAGAATGGTTGTTATCAATGTATGTTTTCTGGATGTTCTAGTTTGAAAGAACCTCCTGAACTGCCCGCCACCGAATTGGCGGATAGCTGCTATTTCTGGATGTTTGTGGCTTGCAACAGACTCACGCGGTCTCCTGAATTGCCTGCCACTAAGTTGAAGATTGGTTGCTATGAACGCATGTTCACTATGTGTACGGACTTGGCGTATGCGCCGGACTTGCCCGCCACTGAGATGGCGCCGATGTGTTGCTATTTCATGTTTAATTTCTGTGATAGTTTGAAGAAGGCGCCCGCTTTGCCAGCCACTACGATGGATAATTCTTGTTATATGGGTATGTTTGACGGTTGCAAGAATTTGATTGAAGCGCCTGAGTTGCCAGCCGATAAGATGGCGGAAAGTTGCTATAAGGGAATGTTCTCTAACTGTTCGAGTCTGACCAAAGCTCCGGTATTGAACGCTACAACGATGGAAGGATATTGTTATGCGGGCATGTTCTCCGGCTGCGTGGAATTGATTGATGTCCAAGAATCCTTGCCTGCCGAAGAACTGGCGGATGGTTGCTATTCTGCAATGTATAGCGGTTGCTCGAACTTGACCGAAGCTCCTGCGTTGCCTGCCACCACGTTGGTCAATGAGTGTTATGAAAGTATGTTCAGCAGGTGTGTGAAGTTGGTCAATGCTCCGGAACTGCCCGCCTCGGAACTCGTCCCTAATTGCTACGGGAAAATGTTCTCGAACTGCTCGTCGCTGGAATACATCAAGGTGGGTGTCATGTCTCTGGATAACGATTTCTCCGCTACGAACTCATGGGTGCAGGACGTGTACCGTGAGGGTGTCTTCATCTTCCCTTGCGGCAGTAGGTACTATGAACACGGAAACTCGAAGGTGCCGATGAACTTCATCATCAAGGCTTCTCCTATCGTCGTGTTCCAAAATCCGGATAGCTCTGTGCTTTGGAGTGATACCGTCGACTGTAATGTGATCCCTGTCTATAAGGGGGTTGAGCCCCCTGTCTATGGCGAAGGCCACACCTTTGTGGGTTGGGATAAGGAACTGGAACCAGTTACGGAACAGGAGGTATATTACTATACGGCCGTCTATGAGGAGAAGAACCCTGCCCCAGGCAAATGGCTCTGCTTCACCGCCGAGATGGAAGACTCAAGAGTGTGGCCTTATAGTACAAATAACAACCCGGATATACAATACTCCGATGATGGTGGCGCGACATGGAAAACATGGGGTAATAATGAACCTCTGACATTGGCTGGCGTGGGGGATAAGATTTATGTCAGGGGAGTCAACCCGGATGGATTCTCTCATGGCAACAATGCATCCACCGTGTTTAAGATGACAGGAAAAGTGGCCGCTTCTGGTAGTGTGATGAGTCTAATCGATGGGGAGGGTGAGGCCGATGAGATTCCTTGCGATAGTTGTTTCGCATTCTTATTCTCGGGGTGTGAAGCCCTTACGAAGGCTCCGGAATTGCCAGCCACCACATTGAAGGGTTATTGTTATGCAAACATGTTCGATTTTTGTACTAATCTAAAGGAGGCCCCGAAACTACCCGCCAAGGAAATGGCTGTTGGATGTTATTTCGATATGTTTTCAGACTGTTATTCCCTTGTGACACCTCCCGAACTACCTGCTACCACATTGGCGGAGGCTTGTTATTCCGCCATGTTCGATGATTGTAGAAATTTGGAGGAAACCCCTTCCTTGCCTGCGACCATAATGGAGCTCTCTTGTTATGAAGCCATGTTCTCGGGTTGTGAGAATCTGGTGAAAATCACCGAATTGCCATCCACCACGTTGGCGGATTTCTGTTATTCGGGGATGTTCGCAAGTTGCTTTAGCCTGACGAAGGCTCCGGAATTGCCAGCCACCACATTGAAGGAAGGTTGCTATGCAAGCATGTTCCTCGAATGTAATAATTTGGAGAAAGCTCCCGAATTGCCTGCTGCGGAATTGGTGGAGAACTGTTACCGAGGCATGTTCAAAAACTGCTCCTCCTTGAACTACATCAAAGTGGGCGTCATGTCCTTAGACAATGATTTCTCCGCCACGGAAGAGTGGGTCGAGGGCATTGACGGAAAGGGTCTCTTTATCTTCCCTTGCGGCAGTACTTATGACAAGCATGGCGTCTCTGAAGTGCCTGATGATTTTGAAATCGTCGGCTCGCCGATTATTGTGTTCTTGAACTCTGACAGCACGGTGTTGTGGCTCGATACAATCAATTGTGGTGATACACCGCAATACAAGGATGGTATTGAACAACCAACCATGGGGGATGCTGTTTTCGTGGGATGGGATAAGCCTTTGAAACCGATAGATGAGCCGGACACATATTATTTTGTCGCTCAGTATGAGAACCCTTCCTTGTGCAATTGGCTCTGTTTCACCGCCGAGGAGGCGAATGCTTCTTTCAATTATAGGGAACGGGGTAATGTTAGTCCGGACATACAGATCTCCAGAGATGGTGGACGCAGTTGGGAAACGTTGGACCCGTTGGAGAAGGTCGTTTTGGATAACGTGGGCGATAAGGTTTATTTGAGGGGATACAACCTTGGTGGTATCTCTGCGGGTATGGAGGATTATGCATTCTTTGAAATGAATGATGGGGCAATCGCCGCTTCTGGTAGCGTGATGAGTCTAATCGAAGGGAGGGGGACTGCTACAGTGATTCCGACAGATTACTGCTTCGCCTTCTTGTTTGAGGGGTGTGTTAACCTTACCAAGGCGCCGGAGTTGCCTGCCACCACCTTGCAGAACCAATGTTATATGGGTATGTTCGGATGGTGCGAGAATCTGGTTGAGGCTCCCGATTTACCAGCTGCCACGCTTGCGGAGGAATGCTATGGAAGCATGTTCCATGGTTGCTCCAACTTGATTAAGGTGCCTGAATTGCGTGCCGAACAATTGACCAAGTCTTGCTATAGCTTCATGTTCGAAGGATGTGAGAGCTTGACGGAAGCACCTGAACTGAGGGCTGTACAACTGACCGAACGTTGCTATTCGAATATGTTCAATGGTTGCTCGTCTCTCAAAACGGCTCCGATATTGCCTGCTACGGAATTGGTGGAGGGCTGTTATCTCGGCATGTTCGACGGATGCACGAACCTGAACTATATCGAGGTGGGCGTCATGTCTTTGGATAATAATGTGAACGCCACAACACATTGGGTCAATGGTGTGAATGGGGATGGACTCTTCGTCTTCCCTTGCGGTAGTAAATATGATAAACATGGCATTTCTGAGGTGCCGGACAACTTCACCATCAAGGCTTCTCCAATTGTCATCTTCCAGAATCCGGACAGCACGGTGCTTTGGCGCGATACCATCGGTTGCGACGTGGTGCCTGTCTACAGGGGAATTGACCCTCCTGTCTATGGAGAAGGCCTTGTCTTCCAAGGATGGGACAAGGAGCTGACGGTGCATCCTGAACCAGGTGTCTATTACTATACTGCCGTATATAC
>DBYR01000034.1:7994-65329 GCA_002310215.1 Bacteroidales bacterium UBA1181 | reverse complement strand
TCCATCCGGGTTGACCCCTTTTTTTTTGTCCGTACCTCACCACTTGCGAGGAAAGCCAGTTGGGGATTTCTCTTGTAAAAGACTATTCTTTTGCCTCGCCTTTGTCTTCCTCCTTTTCGTATAAATGCATCGCTTGCTTCAATTTGTCCCGCATGTATGCCCTCACATTTCGTGGCTGAAGAATCTTGATCCCTGGACCATAAGACATGAATATGGAATACATTTCGAAGTTGATTACCACCTCGATGCTAAAAGTGCAACTGCCGTCTTGGGGATTCTCTTCGATTATCTTCTGAGACGAATGAATGGGCTTGGTCCTAATGTAGTTGCTCTGCTTCGCATTCGCCCAAAAAACGATGCGCCTTGGTGTGGTGTTGATGTTTTTGCTCACGCCTAACACGTCGTCGAAGAAGTGCTCCGAATCAAAATTCGGGTTCTCCCTATACGAAATCTCTATGGGCTCTACACTGACGATGCGGTCAAGTGCTAAATTATATAACTGAAGATTGCTCGCTTTCGAACCGAAAAGGAACCAACGGTTACGGAACTCTTTCAACGGATAGGGACATAGGATGTATTCCATTGGTTGCCTCGCCGAAAATGATTGATACATGATCCGTTGCGTCTGCTTCTGGACGATGTGGTTGTAGAATGGAGTGAACAGACGGATGCCCTTCAGATTAGGCACACTGTCGAAATGGATGATGGGCTTGCGGTTGTTACGGGTGATGGAGAGCTTGTCTTGCAAACGCCCGACCACGTCCGCTATCTCCGCGAATTGCTCGAATCCCTCCAGTTGCCGAAGCATGTCTATGGCCTCTTGAAGCACATTACAGTCATTCTCGGATAGGGGCATGTCCATGATGGAGTATTCCTCGTCCGCATAACGATAATATTTATGATCGTATACTTCGATGGGTGCGTTGTAGCCTAATTTGTCGGAACGCATCGTTTGAATGTCGCTTTGTATGGTTCGGACAGAAACGCCCTTGTCAATCCCCTCCATCTCGTATAATGCGTCGGAACAGGCATCCACAAGGTCCTCAAGCGTCCAACGTCGGTATGGGTTGCGAAGGCATTTATCGATGGTCTTATAGCGTATCAGCGCATTTTTATTGGCGGGCATGGCTGTTCTTTTTTATTAGTGATTGAATGAAATCCGCATACTCCTCGCCGATGGGGAGTTCATTCTCCACGAAAAGCGAGCGTCTAACGCATACGTTTTGGGCTTTGGTTACAGGATTGTATCCTACTTTCTCTTTGTCTATGAAATAGGCTCCTATGCCACGGCGTTGCCACATTGGCAAATCATTGTAATTGATGCCATGGCTGAATAGGAGCTCGTTCCTCTCCTCGATGGATAATCCGGCAATCCTTTTTTGAACATTACTGGCTGATATGCCTTCCTTGCGAAATAGCCAATAGCAATGGGCGTTGAGCGAGTTTCGATGGGAGTCTTCTTGGCGCCAGCGGAAATAATCGATTACATAGTCGATGTTGGGAAGGGGCACAAGTCTGCAGTCGAACACCGCCATGTGCCCTATGTGAGTGGAAAATGCGACCGATGCTTCAGCCGAAAGAATTGATATCAGCTTGCGTTCCTTGCGCCCGAAGCGATCCTCGTCGAGGTGAAAAAGCAGTGATATTTCATCGCTCTGCGTATATCCGTACATGGTATGGAACCCACAAAGCATCAAATGCTTGAGGGTAGCGGTCATCGCTTCATGGAACCGTATGTCAAAAGGTTTTTCCAAACTCCATTCCTTCTCCGTGAGACGGGAGAACCCGTGCCCGTCCAGACGTGCGACAATATATGTGCCTTCGAGTATCGTGCGGTCAATCGACTGCTCAAAACGACGCATTTGTTTATCCAGCGTATTAAAATCCATGTCTCATTCTCTCCATTCTGTAATTAAAAAATCGTCTTGCTCGATTTGTGCAAAATATAATTGGTCGAACCCTTCCGCATATTCTGGCATCTGCAATCTATTCTGCGCTGCTGGAATAGCCATCCGGGGAACTTTTTTCTCCCGCATTTCGTTACGTGAGATACAATCTTTCAGTATGCTTTGGAAAAATATGCCGATCACCTCGTAGCCATGCTTCCGCGCGTCGGGGATATATCTTGCCCGATCCGCCTTCTCAGGATTCGTGTTGTCGACCACAAACGAACGACCATCCCTAAAGCAGGTTTGAATGGCCAATTTCTCCTTGTTGCGTGTGCGCAGTGTGTCCAAATTGATATGAACGTATCCAGCCTCTGCCAAAAAACTGCGGTAGAAAGTTGTTTTTCCACTGGCTTGGATGCCAATGAAAACAATCATTTGTTTATTCGTTTTAAGTTTGAAAGGCATTTGCGTCATGATACTTGTCCTCTCGTCAGTTGTATTATTCCAATTGTTTCCAATGGCAAATATACATTTTGTCCGCGCAATCTATTTGCGTAGACGTTTTTTTTTGTCTCCTCGTCATTTTTTTTCTGCGCCAAAGGGTGCGTAGTGGGTGTTTTTACTTTTCGGGGAGGCTTTCGATGAAACGAATCGTAAGTTAATTGCCCTGAACAGGGGTAGTGAAGATCTCTAATGTGGGGGCGAACCATGCGGATTTATATAATGTGTGGTTGAGTCATCTTTCCTTTCCTTCTTCTGTGGAATGTACTGGAATATGTCATAATATTAATCAATAATTTACGTTAAATTCACTATCTATGTTAATTCTTTTGCGAAAATAATGTTAAAATAATGTTAAATTACGAATGGATAAAATATGCGTTCATTTGCGGAAAAACAAGTCGAACTATTTGGAATTTGAAAAAATAAATACTAAGTTTGGTATGTGACGGTTGGAAAACCACACGCTTATTATTAATGTGTATGTTGAACTAAATTTGTACGGCCATGAAAAAAGGAATCGCAATTTTCGCAGTGTTGGGTGTTTGCGCTACAGCTGCAGTGGTGTATCAGAATTACTTGAACAACTCTTGTGAGTTGAGTGCTGCAAACGTAGAGCCGGAACCTGACATGGTGCTTCAGGAGCCTGTCGAAGAAGACCTTGGAGGAGAGCAATTGTTCTCGGCCATGAGGAGTGAGTTCACATCCGCAGAGGAGCAACAAAACTTTTACGAGTAATTGATCCTTGTGCGGGTAAGTTAATAACAAGTTAATGTTTCACCTATAAGGTATGGTGCAAACGAAACAGGAGGCCTCTCTGAGGTCTCCTGTTCTGTTTTTTTCCGGGCGAGGGGGTTGTTGTCCATGTGTCTTCGTTTGGGGTGGAATGGACAAAAAAAAGAGGTTACCCGTCGGATAACCTCTCTCGTATGATAAAGAATGATTTAAGCGTTCTTTACTTTGTCCACAACAGCCTTGAATGCCTCAGGTTGGTTCATGGCTAAGTCAGCCAACACCTTACGGTTCATTTCAATACCTGATTTGTGGATAGCGCCCATCAATTGGGAATATGACATTCCTTCCAAGCGAGCGGCTGCGTTGATACGCTGGATCCACAAAGCGCGGAAGTTACGTTTCTTATTTCTACGATCGCGGAAAGCATACAAAAGACCCTTCTCCCAAGTGTTCTTTGCAACTGTCCAAACGTTCTTTCTTGCACCATAGTAACCTCTGGTGAGTTTCAAAATTTTCTTTCTCTTTGCTCTTGAAGCAACGTGATTTACTGATCTTGGCATTTTCTTAAAAATTTGTGACCGTTAGCGCCTCAATTGAATGAGAACTTCATGCTAAACAATCGATTAATACTAAGTTTTTAACGCAAGCAAAGCATTTCTCTCACTGCCTTTTTGTCTGCTGTGGAAACAAGTCCCATGTGAGTCAATCCCAACTTTTGTTTCTTCGTCTTTTTCGTCAAAATGTGACGCTTGAATGCATGCTTCCTCTTAATCTTTCCTGATCCGGTAAGGGCGAACCTCTTTTTGGCACCGGAATTAGTCTTTACTTTTGGCATTGTTTTGTAAATTAAATTAAACTGTGTATTAAGAAAATTTCTTACTTCTTTTTCTTAGGCGAGAGTTGGATAATCATCCTCTTCCCTTCCAATTGAGGGAGTTGGTCCACCTTAGCGTACTCCTCGAGGTCGTTGGCGAATCTCAGCAAGAGAACCTCGCCTTGTTCCTTGAATAGGATGGATCGTCCCTTGAAGAAGACGTACGCCTTCAATTTGGCACCGTCCTGGAGGAATCCGATGGCGTGCTTCAACTTGAACTCGTAGTCATGGTCGTCGGTCTGCGGCCCGAAACGGATCTCCTTCACCACTACCTTAGTGGCTTTGGCCTTCATCTCCTTTTCCTTCTTCTTCTGTTGATACAGAAACTTCTGATAGTCAGCGATCCTGCAAACAGGAGGAACCGCATTCGGAGAAATCTCAATCAAATCCAACTCTAAATCGTCAGCGATACGAAGCGCCTCCTCGATGGGATAGACTCCTTGCTCGACATTGTCTCCTACGAGGCGAACCTCGCTCTCTCGGATTCGATCATTGATGCGATGTTGCTCTCTTCCCGTGCTGCCATTACCTGAATTGGCATTCGGTTTCGCATCCGTTCTCTTGATGAATGGTTTTGTTGTTGCGATAATTAATTCCTCCTATTCTTTTGTTAAACCTATTGACTGTCAGAAAAATGGCCGTTTCCTATCGACGATCGCCCGTCTTTATCCCGCCTTTTCTTCAAAATCGACTGCAAATTTAGTAAAATTCATTGAACCTTGTTCATTTTGGAAATTTTTTCTTGCATATTTTTTGCGTTGCGGGCTATGAACTGCTTCTTTTTAATGGTTGTGTGTATGTGATTTATTGATTATCACCTGATTATTAATGCTTGTTTTGCTCGGTTCGGTGTCGTTTGTGTGCCTTCCCTGCTCGTGACGTGGAGTGTGTCCGTATGGTGAGGTGGCTTGGCGCTGAATAAAAAAAGGCGGTCATTTGAGACCGCCTTTCCATATCGGATCGATTTTATTAATCGTTGTTTTTCTGCCAGCTGTTCATCATCGCTTCCACTTCCTCGTTGATCTTGGCTGCGAAATCCTCCAGCTTGAGCGAACCCATGTCCCCTTCGCCTTGCTTCCTGACGGATACCTCTCCGTTCTCAGCCTCTTTCTCTCCGACGATGAGCATGTAAGGGATTCTCTTCACCTCGTTGTCGCGGATCTTACGCCCGATCTTCTCGTTTCTGTCGTCCAAGATGGCGCGGATGTTGTTTTCGTCGAGGTAAGCCATCACCTTCTTCGCATAATCGTTGTACTTCTCGCTGATTGGCAACACGACCACTTGGTCTGGCGTCAACCAGAGCGGGAACTTACCGCCGGTGTGCTCGATCAACACTGCCACGAAACGCTCCATGGAGCCGAAAGGCGCACGGTGGATCATGACAGGACGGTGCCTTTGGTTGTCCTCACCCACATATTCCAAGCCGAAACGCTCCGGCAGGTTGTAGTCTACTTGGATGGTACCTAACTGCCATCTTCTTCCGATAGCGTCCTTCACCATGAAGTCCAGCTTAGGTCCGTAGAATGCGGCCTCTCCGTATTCCACCTTGGCTGGCATGTTCTTCTCCTTGCAGGCCTCGACGATGGCGGCCTCCGCCTTTGCCCAGTTCTCGTCCGTTCCGACGTACTTGGTCTTGTTGTTAGGGTCGCGCAAAGAGATCTGCGCCTCGAAATTGTCGAAGTTCAAAGCCTTGAAGATGATGGAGATGATGTCCATCACACGGATGAACTCGTCCTTCACCTGGTCAGGGCGGCAGTAGATGTGCGCGTCGTCTTGTGTGAACGAACGAACACGGGTCAATCCGTGCAACTCGCCGCTCTGCTCGTAGCGGTAAACTGTTCCGAACTCCGCCAGACGCAAAGGAAGGTCACGGTAGGAGCGTGGCTGCCACTTGTAGATCATACAGTGGTGAGGGCAGTTCATTGGCTTAAGCAAGTATACTTCACCCTCCTCAGGCGTGGTGATAGGGCGGAAACTGTCCTCTCCGTAGTGGTCCCAGTGACCGGAAGTGACGTAGAGTTCCTTGTTTCCTATGTGAGGCGTCATCACCTGTTGGTAACCGAACTTCTTCTGGATTCTCTTGAGGAAATCCTCCAGGCGGAGACGAAGGGCGGTACCCTTAGGCAACCACATCGGGAGACCCTTTCCGACCATGTCTGTGAACATGAAGAGCTCCAGCTCTTTGCCGATCTTTCTGTGGTCACGTTTCTTCGCCTCTTCCAACAATGCCAAGTATTCGTCCAGCATCTTCTTCTTAGGGAAGGTGATGGCGTAGAGACGGGTCAACTGTTTGCGCTTCTCGTCGCCTCTCCAGTAGGCACCCGCCAATGAGGTGATCTTGATGGCCTTGATAGGGGTTACGTCAGGCAAGTGTGGACCGCGGCAGAGGTCTGTGAAAGAACCCTGCTCGTAGAGGGTGATCTTGCCGTCTTCGAGTTCGCTGATGAGCTCGGTCTTATATGTTTCTCCTCTGTCGCCGAACATCTTCAATGCATCCGCCTTGGAAATGTCCACTCTTGTGAGGGTTTGTTTCTGTGCGACGATCTCCGCCATTTTCTTCTCGATAGCGGCGAAATCCGCCTCTTTCAGGATGGTCTCTCCGAAATCGATATCGTAGTAGAAGCCATTTTCGATGGCCGGACCGATACCGAACTTCGCGTTAGGGTAGAGCATCTGGACCGCCTGCGCCATCAAGTGCGCCGATGTGTGCCAGAAGGTGTGCTTGCCCTCTTCATCCTCAAACTTGTGCAATTTCACTGAACAATCTTCTTCGATCGGACGGTTCAGGTCGCGCACTTCACCATTTACACTAATTGAAAGCACCTCTTGTGCCAAGCGGGAGCTGATGCTCTCCGCGATCTGCATGCCAGTGGTTCCCTTCTCATACTCACGTACGGAACCGTCTGGAAATGTAACTTTAATCATATCTTTAATTTTAGTTGATGGCCTACAAACGCCACCAGTGATTGAAAATTAGTCCGCAAATATAATAAAACTATCGCGCATTTGGCAAGGTGTGGATGGTAATCCTTTCAGGAATTTTTTGTTGGGAGATGGAAAAACTGTAATTTTGGGAAAGATTATGTGTAATTCCCTAATTTGAGGTTGTTATGTGTAGGAAAACGTTGTTCCCTTTGTTGTTGGTCCTGCTGGTGGTCGGAATCTGCTCCTGCTCCCATCCGGCGCCGGTGACCGATTATGTTTGTGGTGTGGTCAAGGATATGGAGGGAAACCCTATCATAGGTGTGGAGGTGGAGTCTAACTATTACAGTGTCCAGACGGACGCTCACGGCATGTTTACGTTGGACCGGGTTCAAAATACGGGTGGAAGGTATGTCGTGAACTTTCGCAAGCGGGGCTATTTCTCCGTGGTCCGTTCGGGCGAGGTTGGCTCGGTGGGCTTGATGGATGTGGTGATGGTGAAGGAGAACGTGGAGAATGTGAGCACGACCGCAACGTTCACGGCTTCTCAGGGGACGAAGGTCTCCGTGGGTAGGATGACGGTCGACTTCCCTCAAAATGCTATTGTCTACGAGGATGGTACGCCTTGCGAGGGTGAGGTGAATGTGAGTGTCTTGTATTTGGATCCTACGAAACCTTCTTTCCAATCGGCTATGCCTGGCGGTGACCTGGTTGCCCAACGGAGCAACTCGGAGGAGGTGCCGCTGGTTTCGTATGGCATGGTGAATGTGGTGATGCAGGATTCGGTGGGAAAGAAACTGCAGGTGAACGAGATGGTGAAATCGAAGGTTACTTTCCCGATTCCTGCGGGGATGTCGAAGAATGCGCCTGACCAAATGCCTTTGTGGCACTTCAATGAGAACACGGGTCTGTGGGAGGAGAGTGGCATGGCCGTGAGGAATGGTGATGTCTATGAGGGGGAAGTGGCGCACTTCTCTTGGGTGAACTTGGACGACCCGAAGGAGTTCGTGGTGCTGGAGGGCACTGTGCGGGATGAAAATGGTAATCCGTTGTCAGGCATAAAGGTGGTCGTCGAGCAGGTGTATACTTATTCTGACGGAAACGGTCGATACAGAGTCCGCATCCCTAGTGAAACGGATGTGACCGTGAAGGTCCGGAAGGAGGATTACCTGAATTATGATAACGAGTTCTCCGTTTTGGTGGAGGGCCAGCCTGGTGGCACTACTTACACGCAGGATATTGTCCTGCCCGCTTTCCCGCTGGTGGTGGGAGAGTTGGAGAATATGTGTGGCGCGAATGTTGTTGTCCCTGTCTACTGCCGATATGAGCGTAATGGGCAGACTGAAACCACTCGTTATATATTGCCGGACGAGAATGGTGTCTTCTCGGTTAAGGTCCCGTCCGACGCCCGGAATGTGGTGCTTCGCGTGGTGGTGCCTGGCGGTGAGGAGGTCTCTAAGGATGTCGCCTTCACGGGAGAGGATTATCAAATTTATGACCCTGTCATGTTCTGCCTCCAGGATGTGGAGGAGAGGGACCGCCCTAGGCTCGTCGTGGGTGAGGATGTGATTATGTTTGACGATAATGAATTGGATTGCAGCCTCTTCCGTGGCAAACATTTGGGTTTGGAAGGATCAGGTATAGCTGCGACCCTCTATAATTATAACGAGAAATCTTTCCGCCATGACGGATATGTTGAGATTGACAAATACCACTTTGAATCCACTTCGGCGCGGATCGAGAAGCGGAAGGTGGGCAATTCGGTGGAGGTGCGCATCGTCGCTACAGGAACGGCCGAACTGGAGGAAGGGGTGAAAAGTAATGCCTCGTTTGAGGGAACCTACAAGGCTTCTTACATGTATGCGGGACCATGCGATGACTTCTCGAAATTGTGCTGGAACCCGATGGTTCCTACCATGAGGACCCCTATCCCGTTTGTGGCGCAGGAGAATATGTTGGCGATGCCGAGAACCTGTTTCTACTATGACAAATTCATGGCGGAGGATATTGATAAGATAGAGAGGTTGGTGGGGTGTTCCGACCCTTTCAACATGCATGTCGGTTATAGCGAAGCGGACGAGTCCACTTACAACGATGTTGTTGCTGCATTGGAAGCGAGGGGCTTCTCTGCGGAAAAAGGAGACAAAGGCGACATCTTTTACATAAAGGATGACTTAGGCGTCATAATCCGATACGGAGAAGACTGCAAGATGGGTCCTTCTGAACAGGGTGCGCCGACGGTGAAGTTGGTCATTGACGTCGCTCCGACCCAGGGATTTGTTAAATGGTTTGTATATTTGATCAAAAGATTCTTTGGGATAGATCTCTCACGTTTGTTTGGCTTGTGACGCTTGGGGGGGTGCCGATAGGTGAAGTCCGAATCGTACGACTCGCATATTGATGGTTCAATTCTTCGTGAATTGAATGATGATGTCGTGTGTTTGTGGGGTGGGGGAATAAAAAAAGAGACCTCATTGAGATCTCTTTTCGTAGCGGATAGCAGAATCGAACTGCTCTTTGATGCGTGAGAGGCATCCGTCCTAGCCGATAGACGAATCCGCCATTTGTTTGAAACACTCTTGTTTCGTTTTGCGATGCAAAGGTACGCTTATTTTGTGAGTTTCCAAACATTTGGAAACATTTTTTTCCTAACGGGCGTATTTTTTTTGCGTGCGGTTTGCTTTGTCTTCCTGTTATTCTCTGAAAATCACGTTGGTAAGGACATTGCCGACCATGCCTAAAGTTTCCTTGCTGATGTTCTCTGGCGTGTCAAGATGGGTGTGCCAAGTGGAAGGGAACCCTCTGGCCGACGAATAATCGATGATGTCGATGGTCGGAATGCCTGCGGTCAGGTTCACGAAGACATGGTCGTCAACGAGTTGACCGCTGGTCTCATTTTTGAATTGTTGGTATCCTAAGGAGTGGGCCACATTCCAAACCTTGCTGGCTATGTTCTGCGCGAATTGTTGGGAGATGACGTCTATGCCGAAAGAGGGCTCGGAGCCTCCGACCATATCGAGCAAGATGCCGAACTGCGGTTTTGTCTTGTAGTGCGGGTTCTTGGCCCAGTATTGAGAGCCTAAGCACCAACTGTTGGCGTCTCCGTTGGCGCTACCATAGTCTTCCACGTCCAGGAATACCATATCGACGCCTACGTTGGGTTGTTTCTCTTTGAGGATTCTGGCGATTTCCAAGAGCACGGCCACTCCACTGGCGCCGTCGTTGGCGGCTGGCACTGCCGTCTTGTGATACTGGGGAGCGTCTTGGTCGCAAGTATGTCTGGAGTCCCAATGGGAGAAGAAAATAATCCTTTTGCTATTCTCGGGGAAGAAGGTCCCGATGATATTGGTGGCCTTCAGCTCCGTTCCGTCGTAGGCGTTTGCGGTGAATTTCTGCAGGGAAACCTCTGCTCCGAAGGCTGTGAGTTGTTGGCTAAGGTAGGCTGCGCATTGCTCGTGCGCATCGGTGTTGGGCACGCGTGGACCGAATTCGCATTGCCGCACCACATATTGGAAAGCGGAATCTTCTGAAAACGAAGGTGCGGAAACGTTTGTCTCCGCGAGCACTGTCTTCTTTTCCTTCACGTTGTCTGTCGCCTCCGTCTTGTTGTTCCCTACCAAGCAGGAGGAAAAGGTTACGGCAGAGGCTAATAAGCTGGCAAATATGAGTCTCTTCTGCATGGTTACGCTCTTTCCTGGGTGTTATGAGATAGGCTTTCTCTTCTTCAACTCGAAGTCGCGTCCTAAATATTTCTCTTTAACGATAGGGTTTTCCGCCAACTCCTCGGAGGTCCCTTGGAAGAGGATCCTTCCGTCGAACAGGAGGTAGGCACGGTCTGTGATGGAGAGCGTCTCGTCCACATTGTGGTCGGTGATGAGGATACCGATGTTCTTGCTCTTTAGTTTCCAAACGATGTCTTGGATGTCTTGTACCGCAATCGGGTCGACGCCTGCGAAAGGCTCGTCCAACATGATGAATTTAGGCTCGATGGCGAGGCAACGGGCGATCTCCGTACGACGACGCTCACCTCCCGAAAGACGGTCGCCGAGATTCTTGCGGACATGACCGAGGTTGAACTCCGAGATGAGGCTTTCCAACTTCTCTTGTTGGTATTCCTTGGAGAATTTAGTCATCTCCAACACGGAGAGGATGTTGTCCTCCACCGTCATCTTCCTGAACACGGAAGGCTCTTGCGCCAGATAACCGATGCCAGCCTGCGCGCGTTTGTACACGGGGTATTTGGTGATGTCCACGTCGTTGAGGAATATCTTCCCCGCATTGGGTACGATTAGTCCTGTCGTCATGTAGAACGTGGTGGTCTTGCCTGCGCCGTTAGGACCCAGCAAACCGACGATTTCTCCTTGTCTTACGTTGATGGAGACGTTGTTGGCCACGATACGTTGACCATATTGTTTCACCAGGCCTTCCGTCCGGAGCACCATGTTGTCTCCTTCGAAGAGCGACAAATCATTGTTATTCTTTGATTCTATTTGGAACATATATCTTTTCCCTTTGTGTTCCGCAAAAGTAACGTAACTTGTCGATTTATACAACTTATCGAGTGGATTCTTAAAAAATGGCGTATTAATTTGTATCTTTGCCAACGATATAAAAGGCATGATAAAGATGAAGAAATTGTTCTTGGAGACGTATGGCTGTCAGATGAATGTGGCTGACAGTGAGGTGGTTGCGGCTATTATGGATACGGCCGGTTATGAGGTGACACAGGTTGAGGACGAAGCGGACGCTGTTTTCGTGAATACCTGTTCCATCCGAGATAATGCGGAACAGAAGATCCATGGCAGATTGCAGGTCTTCCGCCAGCGCAAGCAGAAACGCCCTGATATGATCGTGGGCGTGCTCGGCTGCATGGCGGAGCGTATGAAGGATGAACTGTTGGCCACGGGTGTCGTCGATTTGGTGGTCGGTCCGGATGCGTACTTGGATCTGCCGAACCTGGTGGGCGCTGTGGAGCAGGGCGAGAAGTCCATCAATGTGGATCTCTCCACCACGGAGACTTACAAGGATGTTATTCCCCAGCGATTATGCGGCGCCGCGATATCCGGTTTCGTCTCCATCATGCGCGGATGTAACAATTTCTGCTCTTATTGCATCGTGCCTTACACGAGGGGTAGGGAGCGTAGCCGTGAGGTGCGTAGCATCCTGAACGAAATCGAGGATCTGAAGAAACGTGGCTACAAGGAGGTGGTCCTGATCGGCCAGAACGTGAACTCCTACGCCTATAAGGGGGAGGACGGATCCGTCGTCTCCTTCGCTGACCTGCTGAAGATCGTGGCGGAGGCCTATCCGACGATGAGGGTGCGTTTCACCACTTCCCACCCGAAGGATATGAACGATGATGTGTTGATGGTGATGGCGGCCTACCCGAACATCTGCCGTCACATCCACTTGCCTGTGCAATCGGGCAGCAACAAGATATTGAAATCCATGAACCGTAAATATACGAGGGAATGGTACTTGGACCGTATCGCCGCCATCCGCCGCATCGTGCCTGACTGTGGCATCACGACGGATGTGTTCTGCGGGTTCCATGACGAGACGGAGGAGGACCAGCAACTGACGCTGAGCCTGATGGAGGAGGTTGTCTTCGACTCCGCCTTCATGTTCAAATACTCGGAAAGACCGGGCACTTTCGCCGCCAAGAATTTGCCGGATAATATCTCGGAGGAGGTGAAGATCGCTCGTCTGAACGAGATCATCGCCTTGCAGACCCGCATGTCCGCCTTGAGCAACGAGCGGGATGTCAATAAGACGTTTGAGGTCTTGGTGGAGGGCTTCTCCAAGCGTTCACGAGAGCAGTTGTTCGGCCGCACTTCGCAAAACAAGGTGGTCGTTTTCCCGAAGGGTAATCATAGAGTGGGTGACTTCGTGAAGGTGAGGGTGCTTAGCTCCACCTCCGCCACCCTAATCGGTGAGGAGGTCATGGAATAATGAAAAGCCTCTGGCACAGGTTGCGCACCGCACCACTATTTGTTTTCTTCGTCAATTTTTTGTTGGCGATGGGGGTGATGTCTTTGTGCCGTTTCGCCTTCTACCTCTGCAATCAATCCTATTTCCCGGAAGTGGATACCGATCGTCTGTTGGGATTGATGACGGCTGGTTTGCGTTTTGACCTTGCGGCTTGCGTCTACCTGAATGCGGCCTATTTGGCGATGATGGCCATCCCCTTCCCGTTTAGGGAGAACAATACTTACCAGAAGGTCGCTAAGTGGGTCTTTTGCGTGCCTAATATCGTGGGGGCGTTCATGAACTCGGCCGACATGGTCTATTATCAGTTCACGAATCGTCGCACCAACCTCTCTTTCTTCTCCGAATTTTCCAATGATGGCAATATAGGGAAGGTCATTCTCACGGGCCTTTTCAACTATTGGTACGCTACATTGTTTTTCCTGCTGATGGTTATTTTCTTGGTGAAGTGCTATTACAGACCGAACCGAGAAGGGAAGCGTCAGCCTAAGACTTGGATCTATTATGTGGTGAACACCGTGTTGTTTGTCGGGGTGGTCTACATGGCGGTCATTGGCGTACGTGGCGGTTTTGGTAAATATACCCGTCCGTTGGCGGTCTCGAATTCCATGCAATATGTGAAGAAACCGGAGGAGACAGCTATTGTCCTAAACACACCTTTCTGTGTCATCCGCACGGCGAAAAGCCCGTCGTTCGTTGTTCCTTCCTATTTTGCTTCGATGGAGGATGCGGAGCGTTTCTATACGCCGGTGGTTGATCCTCACCCGCGGGAGGCTTTCCGCCCGATGAATGTGGTGGTGATCATCATGGAGAGTTTTGGTAAGGAGTACATGGGCTTGTTCAACCGTGACTTGGACGATGGCACCTACAAGGGATACACGCCTTTCCTGGACTCTCTGTTCCAACAGGGGTATACGTTTAACTATTCTTATGCCAATGGCCGGAAGTCGATTGATGCCATGCCTTCCGTATTGGCGAGCATCCCGATGTTTGTGGCGCCTTATATCACTACGCCTTATGCGGTGAACACTGTGGTGGGGTTGCCTGGCTTGCTGAAGGAGAAGGGCTACTATTCGGCCTTCTTCCATGGTGCGCCGAATGGCTCCATGGGATTCCAATCGTTCGCCAAGTCCATCGGTTTTGATGACTATTTCGGGAAGACGGAGTTCGGGGATGACAGCTGTTTCGATGGTATATGGGCGATTTGGGACGAACCCTTCTTCCAGTTCTTCGCCGAGACGATGGATACCTTCCCTCAGCCTTTCATGACAGCGATTTTCTCCGCTTCATCGCACGACCCGTTCCGTGTGCCGGAGCAGTATAAGGATTCCTTCCCTAAGGGAAGAGAACCGATTCATCAGTGCATAGGCTATTCGGATATGGCCCTCCGCCGTTTCTTTAACAAGGCGAAGACGATGGACTGGTATTCGAACACGCTCTTCGTTTTCACGGCCGACCATACCAACCAGACTACGCACGAGGAGTACATGACGCAGTTGGGCAGGTATGAGGTGCCGATTCTTTTCTACTGTCCGAGTGATAGCCTGATGCGGGGAAGAAGCCAGACGTTGGCGCAGCAGATCGATATCATGCCTACGGTCTTGTCTTACTTGAATTATGATAAACCCTACGTCGCCTTTGGGCAGAATTGCCTCGCCCCTGATTCGTCCAAGAGCGTGGTGATGTACAATGCGCCATTCTACCAATATCTCCACCATTCGTTCATGTTATGTTATGACGGAGACAGTGTGCGGTCGGTCTATGATTTCCAGTCAGACAGGAAACTCACCATCGATTTGAGAGGCAAGGCGCTGCCGATTGATTCGATGGAGCAACGCTTGGAGGCCATCATCCAACAGTATATGTATCGGATGGTAAATGACGAGATGACATGTCGCCCCCAAAAGCGAAATGAAGAAAAGTAGATGGATGTGATTTGTTTTTTATAAATTTTAACTAAATTCGCACCCGTCATTTGTTAACGATTTTAGTGTACAGATCAATATGAAGAAGATTTTCGCGGTGGCTATTGCCGCATTATGTGCGTTCGGAGCAAGTGCTCAGATTAGTCCTTACAAGCAGTTCTCTCCGTTTGACGGGAACCATTTCATCATCGATGGAGGTGTGACGTATAGTACCATCAGCGAGAAATCGGCGCAATACATGCCGTTGTTCCGTGCAGGTGTCGGTGCTGATATCCCATTGTTCTACGCATGGACATCCTTCTGTCCGTCGTTGACGTTCGAAAGCAAGGAATTTACTTATACCGCCTACGATGCGTATGTGTGGGACTATGATGTGACGGCAATGTCTATTGAGGCTCCATTGGAGTTCGCTTTCAACATCACTTTCTCTCGCAAGGCAGGTATGCAAGTCTTGGGTGGCCCATATTTCGGCTATGGTATTGCGGGTAAATATTCCCAATCTTCGGATTTGTACGAACAGGAAAATGGCTTTAGCACGGTAGAATACAACACTTATGGAGGAGACAATCCACGCTTGAACCGCTTCGATTTCGGTTTGTGTGGTGGCATTCGTTTCATCTATGACTTCATGATGCTGAAACTGAACGCGGAAATCGGTTGTACGAACATGAATGCGAATGAAAGACAACCCGCTTACAAGGGCCGTTCTTTCTCCGCTTGCTTCGGCTTGAGGCTTCCATAAAATCCTCTTCCGTGACGATATAGGTCGGAATCTCTGTTGGGGTTCCGACTTTTTTTTGCCCGAGATTTTGTGCGTGTATTGCGTTTTTATCTCCTCTTGTTCAAAAAAATCTAAAATTTCTTGTATTTAATTTATTTTTTGTTAACTTTGCAAGTGGAGTTTGCGCACATTTGTATATAGGGCAATTTGGGATAGAACAATTTTTGTATAGACAATATATAGGACAATGGTTTAAGCGTATGAGAAAAAAAGGTTATTCATATTTACGTACTCCCTTATGGCAGGTAGGGGTTGGCGATTTGTGTGCGAAGGTTTGTTCGTAGGATGAGGTCGCTGAATCTGTACCGGTAGGGCCGTCTGAAGGTGCGTTTAAAATGCATAATGGGAAACGACTGTGTCGTGTCGTTTCCTCCCCCGGTGTGTCCATCATGAAGTTGGGCAATGGGAGATTTTTCCGTAAAGATATTGATTCTGTTGTGTTTAGAAGGTTTTAATTGGTTTTAGGTTTTGTGTTCATTTAAAAGTTTGGTTATTTAAGGTTTGTTTGTTTAAAGTTGATGATTCTGACAGTGGAGAGAGAGAGGGGGGGAAGTGATTCTCCTCCTCTTCGTTTTTTTATTGTTTGAGTGCCCTCAGTTGTTTTAGTAACTCCTCTGTGGTTTGTTCTTTCCCGTCCACTTCGATGGGTAGCCGGAGCGCGCAGCCTGCTTTCCAGTCGGAACATCCGTAGGCGGTTCGTCCCTTGACGATGGTTCCTTTCCCGCAGAGTGGGCAGGCCATGCCGACGATTGTGGCGGGTAGGGGAACGGCTTGTTGCGGTTGCGCTTGTGGTTGAGGCTGAGTCTGTGGTTGTGTCTGCTTCGCTTCCGTGGCGGGTTGAGGCTCTTCCGCCTTCCCCTTCTTTGGCGCTTTGCTGCGTGGCTTTGGCGTTTTCCCCTTCTCCTCTTCCGCTTTTTTCTCCTCGATGGTGATGGTGCGTTGGGTGTCGTGTTTCACGCTTTGCACGATCTCCGTCACCATGGTCTTCAGCTCCGTCATGAAGGTGGCGCTGTCATAGGTACTCTTCTCGATCATGCGTAGGCGCTTCTCCCACTGACCGGTCAACTCGGCGGATTTCAGCAACTCCTGTTGGATGGTGTTGATGAGGTCGATGCCTGTTTGCGTCGCGTATATGTTCTTCTTCTCCTTGCGCATGTAGTTGCGCTTGAATAGGGTCTCGATGATGTTGGCGCGGGTGGAAGGCCGACCGATACCGTTCTCCTTCAGCAGGTCGCGCAGCTCGCCGTCCTCCATCTGCTTGCCTGCCGTCTCCATGGCGCGGAGCAGGGTGGCTTCCGTGTAGGGCTTCGGGGCGGTGGTCCATTTCTCCGCCAAGTCAGGGGTGTGCGGACCATGCTCCCCTTTCGTGAAGGCGGGCAGTGTCTTCTCCTCGTCGTTGGCCTCTTCGCTCTTTTCCTTGTCGTAGACCATGCGCCAGCCTGGCGAGAGGATCTGTTTGCCGTTCGCCTTGAACTCGATTTTCTCCACCTCTCCCATGACGGTTGTGGTGGAGATTTGGCAGTCGGGGTAGAAATTGGCGATGAAACGTTTCGCCACGAGGTCGTACACCTTCCATTCGTCGGCCGTGAGGTTCGTCGGGTTGACGCCTGTCGGGATGATGGCGTGGTGGTCGGTCACCTTGCTGTTGTCGAACACACGTTTGGTCTTCGGTATCTTATTCGCTAAGACGCTTTGCGTGAGCGCCTCGTACTTTGTCATGCCCCGCATGATGTTCGGGATCTTAGGGTATATGTCGTCGCTCAGGTAGGTGTTGTCCACACGAGGGTAGGTGGTGACCTTCTTCTCGTAGAGCGATTGGATCAGTTTCAGGGTCTCCTCGGCGGAGAAGGCGTATTTCTTGTTGCACTCCACTTGGAGCGAGGTGAGGTCGAACAGCCGTGGAGCGAATTCCACACCCTTCTTGGTGGTCACGTCGGTGACGGTGAACTCGCTGTTTTGCACCTCCTGCAGGAATTTCCTTCCCTCCTCTTCGGTGGTGAATTTACCCTTTGTGGCGGCGAAGGTGGTGTCACGGTAGACGGTCTTCAGCTCCCAATACTGCTCCGGCTTGAAGTTGGCGATCTCCAGGTGCCTCTTCACGACCAAGGCGAGGGTAGGTGTCTGTACCCTTCCGATGGAGAGCACCTGCTTGTTACCACCATACTTCATGGTGTAGAGCCGTGTGGCGTTCATGCCTAAAAGCCAATCGCCTATGGCGCGCATGGCTCCGGCTTCGTATAGTTTGTCGTAGTCCGATTGCGGGTGGAGGTTGTTGAAACCCTCCTTGAGCGCCTCTTCTGTCAGGGAGGAGGTCCAGAGCCTTTTGACGGGACATTTGCATCCCGCCATCTGCATCACCCAACGTTGGATGAGCTCTCCCTCTTGCCCGGCATCCCCGCAGTTGATGATCTCCTCCGCGTTCTTGATGAGACCTTCGATGATGTGGAATTGCTTGATGGAGCCCTCGTCGTTGATGAGCTTGATGCCGAACTTTTGGGGAATCATCGGCAGGCTGTAGATGTCCCACCGTTTCCATGCAGGGTTGTATTCGTGGGGTTCCTTCAGGGTGCAGAGATGTCCGAATACCCAGGTGACCTGGTATCCGTTCCCTTCAATGTATCCGTCCCGGCGGGTGGTAGCCCCCAAAACGGCCGCTATATCTCTTGCCACACTTGGTTTCTCTGCGATGCAAACCTTCATTTCTTCACCTTTTCGTAGAACATGGTAGTCTGGTTCGTTTTACTTCTTGACGCTCCGCTGTAAATCAGGTCCAGGAGTTTCAGTTGGTTGTCGGCCAACTCGAACCTGTATCTCTTAGGGAAAGTGATGCTCGCGAGCCTTTCGTCGTTCGCGATGTATCTGTATTCGATGGCGGAGGTGTCCGTCAGCTCCTTGCCACCCATTTGAACGGGCGAGAAGCAGATGCTATCTCCTACTATGCTGTAATTTCCAAGGGTGGAGATGATCTCGGCATCCTCAACGATATAATCCTCCTGATAGGTTGAATCCTCGTTGAGGAAGAGGGTCGTGCTCTTGGCGGATTCGATGCCGCTCTTGATGAGCTCTGCCGGTATGCCAGTCGTGTCCGCAATGACGAAATCGTAACATTTCCACTCCCCGAAGAGGGTAGAATCCGTGCAGGATCCCAGCATCATGGTCGCCGCGATCCCCATCGAAATAAGCACCCGAGAAAATCTTTTCATTTTTGTTCCTCCTTGTTAATTTGTACCACAAAGGTAACGAATGGAGTTCAAATGGACAAGATTAGTGCTCCTCCATTTTCTCTGTTGGCTCCTTTGCTTTCGCCTCCACCTTTTCCTCTGTTTCCGCCTCTGGTTTTTCTTCAGGCTTTCCCTCAGGCTTCGTTTCGTTTTCGTCCTCGAAGATCACATTCTTTAGCTTCGAGTATAGGAAGGAGAGGATCAACAGAATCAGACCCAGCAAGACGAACACGAGGATTTTCCCCAATGATGGCATCGACCACAAGTCTATAGCCAGCAACTTAACCAAAACGATGCCGAAGGTGAATAGACTGATGATGCGCATGAGTTTCATGTGTATTTTCATGCCGATGCACATTTGAACGAATCCAATTATACCCATGAGAATGGAGAACGTCATGGTGAACTTTTCGAATCCCAGTTGCTTTGCGATGGTGTAGGCGATGATGATGGTCGCCGTGGTGGCCAAGATGTTCAGCAGGATGGTGAAACTCTTCTCTCGAGGCTTGATGGCGTAGTAATTCTTTGAGACTATGACTAAGCTGAGAAGTGTTGCGGCGACGGTGAACGCCCACAGGGTGAGCGATAGTCCGTTGAGCGGAGTCTCCAGCGTGGCCACTTCCCAAATCAGGGTCGCCACCGGTACGCTCATCAAGATCGTATAGAGAGCGATGTTGTTTTCGTGTTTGAACCTCTTCTGGAGGAAACAGCTGCATAGTAGGGCGAAGCCTGCCGTGACAAGTCCGAACGCTGCCGTGCGTACATTATCGTCTTCTATAGGCATCAACTCGTAAATGAAGGTGACGTATCCTGTCAGCACACTGGTAGTGTAGAACAACGGGCTGAAATGTTTAGGTTGCAATAACTTCGCCCCTTCGAATGCCTGTTTGAATTTGTCCATCAGCAACGCTGCGGATAGGAAGACGCCGACCACGAATATATTGGATATGAATGCCTTGTTCAAAAACAGTTTGGTGTCTGGCTGTGGTTCGGTGTTCATGAGGGATGTTCCCTCTCCGATCCCTAAGAAGAAGAGGGTTATGGCGATGCCTGTTAAGAGGAAGAAGGCAAACGATCCGTATTCGAAGCGATGGTTTTTCGTCTTGATGAAAAGCCAGAGGGTGGCGACCATCTCTGCCGCCCAGGCTACCTGTAGGATAGCCCCTTTGAATTGCATCGGTACGAATATTGCGGCGAAGATGAGGGTCATGGCGAGCGAGATGCTCTTCAAAGCCTCCTGCTGCGTTTTCTTCATCCAAAGAAAGATGCCAGTGTTGACGGCCGCGATGAAGAGACAGAATAGTCCGTCGGCCTCGAAACTCAGGTCCATTTGATCGATCAGGTATAACCCGAACGCAAGGTAACTGAAGTTGTTGCTGGTGAGGGCTGCCGTCAATGCGATAGGCATCTTGTCGGACGAATGGAACTTCAGGATGTAGAATGTCGGAAGATTGAATATGATATAGAATAGGGTGGCGAAGATAAATGTGGTCCGGGCCATAGAGGCGCTTTCGACCGAATCCGCGGCGATAATCATGATGATGGTTGTCGCCACAAATGATAAGACGGGTAGCTCTTCCCATTTCTTCACCATGGAGATGGCGAACATGCCTATGTTCAGGACCGCCATGTATATCAGGATGCCTATTCCTAAGCTGATGCCGACGAGGAATGGGGCTGTGAAGCCACCAATCAGGGCGATGATGGCCAACTCCCGCCTGTCGTAAATGATCGAGAGCGCGACCATGAACAGCATGGAGACCAAAAGGATGAAGAAGGCGAACGTGGAATCGTATAATCCGTAATAATGGTAGGCGATGGCGTCCGTGATGAAGAAGACGGCGAAACCGCCTCCTACCAGCAGGGAACTGAAGGTGTGGTATCCCTTCCTCAACTTGTGCCCTACACCTATTAAGGCGGCGCCGACACCAAAACCAAGCACGGCTCGCATGGCTTCGCTGATCCAGTTCTTGTCTATCGCATACTTGACGAAGAACCCGATGCCGAGGATGAAGATCAATATACCAATTTTTCCGAAAAGATTCTCTCCGATGAAACGCTCGTAGTCGGTCTTGCTTCCCTTCGCTTTGTTCGTAGAAGATTTGCCGGGTTTGTCCAGACTAAATGGTTGGCCCTTCGTCTTGTTGGGCTGGGCTGCGGTGGTGCGTTGTTGTGCTGTCGGTTGTTGAACAGGCGCTGAGGCTGGATTCGTCGAGGTGGTCTGTGTTTGCGTCGCCTGAATTGTTCCATCCTCAGGTTGCTGGGACGTAGGGGCAGGCGCGGAGGACGGTGCGGAAGGTGTCGGTTGTGTCGTGGAAGGCTCGAACGTCGCCTTTGGCTCTGTCTGCTTGACCTCCCCGATTGGCCTTATTGCCTCGTTCTTCTGAATGACTTTTTCTGCTTTTTCTATGACAATGTCCTGCTGTGCGGTCTCTTTTTTCTCCTCCTTGACCGTCGATGGTTGGGTCGATGCAGGAACGTTGCCTCCTTTAAGTTGTGCGATTTGTATGCTCAGTTTCTCCGCTAACGTTTTCGTCTCACGGAGCGTTTCCGCATTCTTCTTGACTTGGTATCTGATGTCTTTCAAATGGTCGTTCACTTTTACTCCTAATATGATCAAAGTGATGAGCGTGACAATGATGAGAAATATTTCCATACGTATAATCTGTTTTTTCTGATGTTTACTATACAGGTTTAATGCTTCTTTGTCCGTTGTTTTTAAGGCAAACAAAGAGAATCATACCCTTCTCTTTCTAACAAATATAGGATTATATTTTTAATCGTCGTTCTCCGTTTTGCAAAAAATACACTTTTTTATCATTGCTTAACTTTAGGCGAAGGGTGTTTCTCTTCCGCCGTCTTCTCTTTTTCAATCCCCTCTCTTGCCATCCCACTGAATTTTTGTACCTTTGGGCCTCAATTGTATAGAAAATGATGAAGACCGCTCTTTTCATAGACAGGGATGGCACGTTGATCGTGGAGCCGCCTGTCACGTATCAAGTGGACAATTTGGAACAGATGACGTTCCTGCCGGGTGTCCTCCGTAATCTCTATTTCATCCGTAAGAACTGCTCGTTCGAACTGGTCATGGTGACGAACCAGGACGGTTTAGGCACCGAGGCTTATCCGCAGAAGAACTTCGACCTGGTGCAGTCCAAGATGTTGGAGACGCTGAGGGGAGAGGAGATTGAGTTCGATAAGATATTCATCGATAAATCATTTCCGGAGGATAACCTCCCGACGCGCAAGCCGGGCACTGCCATGCTGACCAGCTACATGGACGGATCGTACGACATGGCCCACTCCTACGTGATAGGTGACCGTCTGACGGACGTGATGTTGGCTAAGAACTTAGGCTGCCGTGCCCTCCTGATCGCTCCTTCCGTGGAGGCTGCGACGAAGGAGTTGGCGGAGGCGCATCTGACGGAGGCTTGCGCCAAGGTGGTGACGGGCTGGAACCAGATCGCCGAGTTCCTCTTCGCGGGGGAGCGGGTGGCGACCGTACAGCGTACCACCAAGGAGACCGATATCTTCGTGCAAATCAATTTGGATGGTACGGGCAAGTGTGACATATCCTCTGGTTTGGGCTTCTTCGACCACATGTTGGAGCAGATCGGCAAACATTCGGGCTGCGACCTGACCGTGAAGGTGAAGGGCGACCTGAACGTGGATGAGCACCACACCATCGAGGATACCGCCATCGCTTTGGGAGAGGCGATCCTGAAATCTTTAGGCGACAAACGTGGTATCGAACGCTATGGCTACTGCCTGCCGATGGACGATTGTCTCTGCTCCGTGGCGCTGGACTTCGGAGGCCGGCCATGGTTGGTGTGGGATGCTGAGTTCAAGCGTGAGTACGTGGGTGACATGCCTACGGAGATGTTCCTCCACTTCTTCAAGTCGTTGAGCGATTCGGCACGTATGAACCTGAATATCAAGGCGGAGGGAGAGAACGAGCACCATAAGATCGAAGGAATCTTCAAGGCATTGGCCCGCTCGGTCAAGATGGCGGTCAGACGTGATATCTACAAGTACGAACTGCCTTCGACGAAGGGAACGCTTTGAGAATTAAGAGTTAAGAATTAAGAGTTGAGAGTTGGGACGGTTTTTCCCGAAGTGGGAAATGAAACCGCTGTGATATGTTTGTGGAAAAAATGGTGAGGCGCGGAGAATTGTGTCAATTTTTATGTAAATTCGCGAGAATATGAACATGTCGGACGCAACCATAGAGGAATATGTGCTCTCGCACATCGACAAGGAGCCGGAGGTGCTCGCTTGGCTGACGAGGGAGACGCATCTGCGCACTTTGAAGCCGCGTATGCTGTCCGGACATCTGCAAGGCAGGATGTTGAAGATGTTCTGCACTATGATGTCGGCGAAGAGGATCCTCGAGATCGGCACCTTCACGGGCTATTCCGCGATTTGCATGGCGGAGGCTTTGCCGGAGGATGGAGAGTTGCATACGATGGAGGTGAACGATGAGATGGAGGAGTTCCTGAATGAGGTCTTCGAACGCTCCGGAATGGCGGAGAAGATCCATCTGCACATCGGCGACGCTTCCCAACTGATTCCTCAATTGGAGGGCCAGTTCGATGTGGTCTTCATGGATGGTAACAAGCGTCACTATTCGGAGTACTTTGATGTGGTCTTCCCTAAGTTGAGGCTGGGCGGGCTGCTGATAGCGGACAATACTTTGTGGGATGGTCATGTGCTGGAGGATTCCAAGGATGCGCAGACCGTCGGCATTCAGAAATTTAACGATAAGGTCTTTTCTGACGAACGGGTGGAACGGGTAATTGTTCCTGTTCGTGACGGAATGACGTTAATAAGAAAGATAAAGGAATGAAAAAGATTTTGTGGTGGGTTTTCGCCTTTGCGATGTTGGGTGCGATCGTTTCCTCTTGCAAGGACGATGAAGATGAAGTCAGTGACCAGGTTTCCAAGGTCCGCAAAAACAAGGAGGACGGAGAGGCTTATCTGAAGGAGAAAGGCTCGAAGACGGACGTTTTGGTGGACCCGAGCGGACTGTTATACTCTATTGTAACCAAGGGTGACGGAGAAAGACCTGGTGTGAATGATACGGTCACTATCACCTACACGGGGAAGACGATAAGGGATTCAGTCTTCGTGTCAATGACGGAAACCATAGCGGTCGCCGACTTGACGGAGGGTCTCCAAATAGGTGTCCGTCACATGCCCGAGGGATCCAACTACAAATTGTATATCCCTTACTATCTGATGTATGGTTCCTCGTCAACCACGTTTAAGTATGAGGGAAAAAACATCACGGTAATGCCATATTCCGCACTCATATACGATATGAAGTTGGATGCGGTCATTAAAACTGAATAATAAATAATAATTCATAATTCCAGTAAGAATATGTTGACGTTGAAGGTTATTACGGAGAATCCTGACGAGGTGGTCCGTAAGTTGGCAAAAAAACATTTCGAGGCGAAGGATCTGATCTCAAAGATTCTTGAATTGGACAAGGTGAGACGCTCTTCGCAAGCTCAGTTAGATGCCACATTGGCTGAAATCAATTCATTGTCCAAGAGTGTTGGATCCTTGATGAAGGAGGGTAAAAAAGACGAGGCGGAGTCCGTCAAGTCTAAGGTCGCTTCCTTGAAGGAGACTACCAAGTCCTTGCAAGAGGGTATGGACAAGTCACAGGAGGAGATCAACTCCATCTTATATACCATCCCTAACATGCCTTACGACGATGTCCCTGAGGGTAAGACCGCGGAGGATAACGTGGTGGAGAAGATGGGCAACACCATCCCTGAGTTGGGGGATGACGCTTTGCCTCATTGGGAGTTGGCGAAGAAGTATGATCTGATTGATTTTGAACTGGGTGTGAAGATCTCTGGCGCCGGTTTCC
Source organism: Bacteroidales bacterium UBA1181 (assembly GCA_002310215.1). Lineage (GTDB taxonomy): Bacteria > Bacteroidota > Bacteroidia > Bacteroidales > Paludibacteraceae > UBA1181. The sequence goes on along the minus strand of DBYR01000034.1, from coordinate 40,612 downwards.
CTGTTTACAAGGGCTATGGCGCGAGGTTGCAACGTGCGCTCATCAACTTCTTCCTGGACGAGGCGCGCAATGCGGGCTACTTGGAGATCATGCCTCCGACTGTCGTCAACCAGGCTTCCGGCTACGGAACGGGCCAATTGCCTGACAAGGAGGGACAGATGTACCATTGCGAGGTGGATGACCTCTACCTGATCCCTACCGCCGAGGTGCCTGTCACGAATATCTACCGTGACGTGATCTTGGACGAGAAGGATCTCCCTATCAAGAACTGTGCCTACACGCAGTGCTTCCGCCGTGAGGCTGGTTCCTACGGTAAGGATGTGCGTGGATTGAACCGTCTGCACGAGTTCTCCAAGATCGAGATCGTGCGCATCGATACGCCTGAGCACTCGAAGGAGTCGCACAAGGAGATGCTGGCCCATGTGGAGGGCTTGCTCAAGAAGTTGGAACTCCCTTACCGTATCTTGCACTTGTGCGGTGGCGACATGAGTTTCACCGCTGCCACTTGCTATGACTTTGAGGTCTTCTCCGCTGCTCAAAAACGCTGGTTGGAGGTCTCTTCCGTATCTAATTTCGACACCTATCAGGCTAACCGTCTGAAGTGCCGCTACAAGGGTGCGGATAAGAAGACGCAACTTTGCCACACGTTGAACGGTAGCGCTTTGGCCCTGCCTCGTATCGTGGCGGCTCTCTTGGAGAACAACCAAACCCCTGAGGGCATCAAGATCCCTAAGGTGTTGATTCCTTATATGGGTTGCGATATGATAAAATAAGCCTAATGGCTCGTGAAAGAACGAGGGGCGCTTCGAGTTGTCGGAGCGCCCCTTTTTTAATTAAGAATTAAGAATTTTGAATTATGAATTTATTTTGTAGAGACGCAATGCATTGCGTCTCTACCTCCCTGCATATCGTCTCTACCTTTCCCTCATTGCGTACCTAAAATCGTTAACCTTATGGCATGAATATATTCTTGTGTATTTATTCCCCAGAGATCCAAAATATGACCCTCTATTTTAGTTTTCAACCAAAGTTCATGTTTTAGTCAAGAACGGAACATTATGCCCGACGAACCGCCGAAAAGAGCCGAAAAACATAGCAAAATATGGGGTTCCAGCCATGTTTTTGTGCTATTGAAGATAACCTACGTATGGAAAAAAGAAGTACTTTTATGCGTGAAAAGTATAAATCAAACATCGCTTATGGTAACGAGATATGCAAAAAGAATCGTGGCATTATTTCTCCTATGTGGGAGTATGGCCGGCAACGCTGCCGTTCGGATGAACGAAGTGATGCCTTGTAATTTGTCGACTATGATGAACACCGACAATTACAATTTTTCGGGCTACATCGAATTTACGGACGATCAGCAACAAAGTGTTAATTTGAGGGGTTACACCCTGGTCCATTACAAGAAGACCTCAAAAAAGTATACTGAAAAGTGGACTTGGCATATCCAGAGTGATTTTATGGTGGATGCCAACAACTATGCGCTGATGTGGTTCGACGAGAGTGAACAGTCCAAACATGCGCCTTACAAACTCGATGCCGATGGTGGTTACCTCTTGCTGAAGAACGGTAACACGCTGGTCGACTCAATCGCCTACGGTGCACAAACCGCTCACATATCGTTCGGACGTTATGGGAACGAAACCGGTTATATGGAGCCTACTCCTGGAGCGGCAAACACTACCGCGTATGCCCAATTGACCCGATGCCAAGTTCCTGAGTTCAGCGAGAAGGGTGGATTGAAACACGGAAATGTGAATCTGCAATTGAGTTGTGCAACCGCCGGCGCTACGATACGTTACACCACCGATGGAAGCGAGCCTACAAAACAGAGCAACGTCTATAACTCTTCCATCAACATCAATGGCAATACCAGTATACGAGCGAAAGCCTTCGCCGATGGTATGTTGCCAAGTGCGATCGCGACCCACTCGTACATCTATGCCGATAATGACCACAATGGTTGCGGTGGCGTTACCATCCCTGTGGTTTCCCTTACTGTAGAGGACCGTTACTTTAACGACAATACCATTGGTATGTATGTGACGGGTTCGAACGGTACGCAAGGTGATAAAACTTGTACCATGATGCGGGCCAACTATAACAACGATTGGACCCGTCCAGTCACTTTCGAATACTTCGTCGATGGCCAACAGGTGCTTTCTCAGGAGTTGGAAGCAGCCATCGAAGGTGGATGTACAAGAACATATACTGTGAAATCACTTTCGCTGAAAGCCTCAAAGAAGACGGGTACGGATCTCGTCAACTACCGTTTCTTCGGCACAAAACCTGATCTCTACACCCAGACCATTTATTTGAGGAACGGTGGCCAAGGTGCTGATGGTGGCATGAACATGTGGGGCGACTTCGGTGGTGGCTTCGGCGGCGACTTCGGCGGCGGTTTTGGACAAGGCGGTATGCCGGGTGGAATGCAAGGCGGACAACAAGGCGGACAGCAAAATGGGCAAAAAACCGACAAGGTGAAGTTCAGAGACGCACTGATGCAGGCCTATTGTACCAATATGAACATCGACTATCAAGCTTACCAGCCTGTGGCTTATTACCTCAACGGACAATACCAGGGCCTCATGGCCTTGATGGAGCGAACCAATGCGAGCTACGTAAAGGCGAACCATGGTGTCGACGACGAAGAGTTGGATCTGGTTACCCTCTCGGACCAAAAGGGTATCGGCATCTCGAAGGGAACCCTCGACGCCTACAATGAATTGGTGTCGTATCTGGAGAGTACGAACAGTTCAACCCATGAGTTCTATGCCGGCGCCTGCAAGCGTATGGACATGGATGAATATTTGGAATACCAAGTCTTCCAACAGTTCATCTGTAATGCCGATTGGCCGGGTAACAATACGAAAATCTGGAGGGAAAGGAAAGACGGCTCCCGCTTCCGTTGGATTGTCTTCGACACGGATTATGGTTGCGGACACGACGGAGCACTGAACAGTGCGAGCGATATGATCACCTATTGTAGGGGTGAGGGTAAAACGAACTGGGGTAACAACAAACCATGGATGACCACCATATTCAAGCACTTGAGCGATAATCCGGAGTTCGCGAAAAAGTTCACGACCAAATACCTTTGCCACTTGTCGACCACCTTCACGGAGGATCGTATCCGTTTCGTATACGATAGCATCACTAGCCTTGTGAAGGCTGAATATTGTGCCGACATGGGCAAGGATTCGAAAGAGGCCGCCAATACGATGTTGACTTTCTTGTTGGAAAGACCTGCGAACATCTTGCAACACCTTCAAACTTATGCGGGAACTGGCGCCGCTGTCGATTTTGAGTTGAAATCGAGTGTCAAAGGCGCACACTTCACGATAAACGGAGAAACTGTAACTGGATTCAAAGGCAAGTATTTGGCTGGATTCGCTACCGATTTCATGGCCTACCCACCTGCAGGCTACAAATTCGACCATTGGGAAATCCAAAGCGGGTTTGATGAGACCGGGAAGAAGGAGAACTGTACTACAAACCTGCCCGGCGAACTGAGCGGCTCGCTGACAAGCTCTTGTACCATAACCGCGGTCTTCTCGCAAAGCAAATATGATTACACGCTTGTTGTCAACGAGTTGTGCGCAAGTAGCGACAGAAATTCGGGCAATGCCGACGACTACGGTAATTATCCTGATTGGATTGAAGTCTATAACTTCGGTGATGAGCCTATCGACTTGGCGGGACTTTACTTCTCGAACAAGGCAAGCGATATGGAACTTAGCCAAATTGCCTACGGATACAAGTCGACTATCGTAGAGAGCAAACAACGCGTTTTGCTGTGGGCGAACAGCGACCCTGTCGATGGTCCTCTCTACCTCAACTTCAATCTGAATGTGGACAAGACGAAGACTATCTATTTGAGCAACGAATTTAACGAAATCATATCGGAAGCCTCGTATGATCCGCACGAAACCAACGAATCGTTCGGCTTCCAGACAGACAACACTGGCAACTGGGTATTGTTCGGCGTTTGTGACAACAAGATCACAGCCACTCCGGGCAAAGCGAACGGAAGCATCACGTGTAGGGGCACTGGCTTGACTGACACTGAGGTCTCTGAATCATCACTGTCAATGTATCCTAATCCTGCTTCCTGCGGAGTGACCATAACCGCTAAGTCGATGATCGCCAATGTCTGTGTCCTCGATGTCAATGGTAGCGCATTAATGGAGTATACTCCTAAAAAGAAGGAAATCAGTATCGATCTGAACGCAATCCCTCAAGGTGTCTACATCGTTCGCATTGAGTGCGAAGATGGTGTGTTCAATGAGAAACTGATCAAGCAGTAGTTTTTTGTTTACAAATAGGTTAAGCAAGAGGATGTGTCGGCAACGGCGCATCCTCTTGCTTTTTATGCTGCCCGATAAATCTGCCTTGCCTGTCGTGACGTTTTATTGTGGCGCTAATTGAATGATTTTTGTGATGGATGTTGTCGTGTAATATTCTGTCTATTAGGTTTTTCTGCCTCTTTCTGTATGTTGCGTCGCATAATCGAAGAACTCTTCGTTTCCCCCTCTTCTTTTTGTCTCGAAAAAATCTTATTTTTGTTTGTTGTAAAATAGAGTTGATTTATGACTACATTCTTCCCTTCCGAATGGACGATGCAGAGCGGTGTGATGATCACATGGCCGCATGAGGATACTGATTGGGCTTACATGCTGGACGAGGCGGTGGCCTGTTTCGTGGAGATTGCCCGTGAGATCTCGAAGCGGGAACGCCTGCTGATCGTCTGCCGGAACGAACAATCTGTTCGTAAGGATTTGGGTGAGGTGATGAACCCTAACATCCGTTTCCGTGAGTTGCCGACCAACGACACGTGGGCGCGTGATCACGGACCGATTACCGTCTTCGTGGATGGTTCGCCCTATCTGTATGATTTCCAATTTAATGGGTGGGGACTGAAGTTCCCGGCTAATTATGATAACCAGATCACGAAGAGCCTCTACCTCTCCCGCACCTTATCCCCGAAGGTGGGCTATATGAGCCTTCTCTACTATGTGCTGGAGGGTGGAAGCATCGAGTCGGATGGGGCGGGTACGCTCATGACGACCTCCCAATGCCTGCTCTCGCCTAACCGCAACGAACACCTGACGCAGCCTCAGGTGGAGGAGTTCCTGAAGAGCTCGTTCGGCGTGGAGCGTGTGCTGTGGATCAACCACGGCTATCTGGCGGGAGACGATACGGACAGCCATGTGGATACGCTGGCGCGCTTCTGCGACGTGGATACGATCGCCTATGTGCAGTGTGACGATAAGACGGACGAGCATTACGCCTCTTTGAAACTGATGGAGCGTGAACTGAAATCGTTCAGGACGCTGGAGGGAAATCCCTACCGCCTGATTCCTTTGCCGATGGCGGATGCCCGCTACGAAGGGGAACAGCGTTTGCCGGCCACCTACGCTAATTTCCTGATTGTGAATGGGGCGGTGCTGGTGCCGACCTATCGCTCGCCGAAGGATGAACAGGCGCTGTCCGCCTTGCGCGAGGCCTTCCCGGACCGTGAGGTGGTGGGCGTGGACTGCTCCGCACTGATTCATCAGCATGGCTCCCTGCATTGCGTGACGATGCAGTTGCCTTATTATGTATTGGAAGATTAATTGATTGATTATAAAATAAATAGAATATGAAAGTTGGATTGGTTCAGCAGTGTTGTTCGTCGGATGTGAGGGCGAACGTGGAGAAACTGAAACGCAACGTCACGGAATGTGTGAAGATGGGCGCCGAATTGGTGGTTTTGCAGGAGTTGCACAACTCGCTCTATTTCTGCCAGACGGAGGATGTCTCATGCTTCGACCTGGCGGAGACGATCCCTGGTCCCTCCACGGAGGAGTTCTCGGCCTTGGCGAAATCCCTGCATGTGGTCATCGTGCTTTCCCTCTTCGAGAAGCGCGCCGTGGGCCTTTACCATAACACGGCCGTGGTGATCGACAGTGACGGAAGCAACGCGGGAAAGTACCGCAAGATGCATATCCCTGATGATCCAGCCTATTACGAGAAGTTCTATTTCACGCCGGGTGACTTAGGCTTCCATCCTATACGGACCAGCGTGGGCAACTTGGGTGTGATGGTCTGCTGGGACCAATGGTACCCCGAGGCTGCCCGTCTGATGGCGCTCGCCGGTGCGGACCTGCTGATTTACCCGACCGCCATAGGGTGGGAGAGTACGGATACGCCTGAGGAGAAGGAACGTCAGCTGAACGCTTGGATGACCGTGCAGCGTGGCCATGCCGTGGCGAATGGCTTGCCTGTCGTGACGGTGAACCGCTACGGATTCGAACCGGACCCTTCTGGGGTGACGAACGGTATACAGTTCTGGGGCAATAGCTTTGTGGCTGGTCCTCAGGGCGAACTGTTGGCCCATTTGCCTGCCGACTCGGAGGAGAATAGGGTGGTGGAGGTCTCCATGACCCGCTCGGAGGATGTGCGCAGGATCTGGCCTTTCTTGCGTGACCGTCGCATTGAGTATTTCGACGAACTGGCCAAACGCTTTCGTGATTGAGCCTATTTAAGTGTTTAAATGTTAGTTGTTTATTATTAAAAATTTATGGAATTGAAACGGACAAAACTGATTACGATGGGACTCCTCCTTTGTGCAGGCATAGCCTCCGCGCAGACGACGAAGGAGTTTATGATGGATCATATCGAGTACACGGCGGGCAACTACACGTCGTACCCTACCACATTCCCGAAGCAGACGGCTGCCCCGAAGGGCTATGAACCTTTCTACATCAGCCATTACGGAAGGCATGGCTCCCGTTACCACCATACGGCGGCGGACTATCGTAATCTCTATGAGATGTTCGCTAAGGCGGATTCCGCCAATGCCCTCACGGCTACAGGAAAGAGCGTGAAGGCTCGTTTCGAGACGATGTACCAGCGCTATTATAACCGGGCTGGCGACCTGACGACGAAGGGCGTGGCGCAGCATCAGGGCATCGCGGATAGGATGTTCCACTCCTTCCCGCAGGTCTTTAAGAAGAACTCGGTGGTCGAGGTGAAGGCCTCTACATCAGTGCGTTGCGTGATGAGCATGTCCGCCTTCTGCCAGGAGCTGAAGGCGCTGCAACCGTCGTTGGATATCCGTGCGGAGTCCAGCAAACGCCTGATGTATTACATCTCCAACGATCCGATGGAGGACAAGAACCGTCGCTTGGCGGACACGGCTTGGTCGAAGCCTTTCGGCGACCTCCACTACCGCCTGATCCACCCTTCCCGCATGGTGAACCAACTCTTCAAGGATATGGATTATGTGGCGAAGAACATTGACACGATAGCCTTCATGCGCAAGTTCTACGAGGTGAAGAACAGTTTGGTCTGCGATGATTCCAACATCAACTTCGACGACGTGTGGACGAAGGAGGAGATGTACAACAACTGGGTGGTGCAGAACGCTTGGTGGTACGGGGCTTACGGTCCATGTCCGCTGACCCAGAATAAGAGCCGTTTCTTCGCGAAGGACCTGCTGAATATCATGGTCGACGAGGCGGACATCGCTATCCAAAGCGGTGCGGTGCAGGCGAACTTACGCTTCGGGCACGACATCGCCATCCTGCCGCTGACCGCCCTGATGGAGCTGCAAGGTTGCCGCGACCAGGTGACCAATGTGGATTCGATCATGAACTATTGGACGGAGTTCCGCATCATCCCTATGGCGGCGAATGTCCAGATGATTTTCTATCGCTCTAAAAAGTCGCCCGATGTCTTGGTGAAAATCATGCTCAACGAGCGGGAAGTGGACCTTCCGTTGAAGAGCGATGTGGCCCCTTACTACAAGTGGGACGAGGTGCGGAATTACTACAAGAATTTGCTGAAATGAGGTTCGTTTTTTGATTCTCGTCGGCTGATTTTCCGCGGAAAAATTTTTATATTTGCACCCTATGCGGATGTGCCTAGAAAGGAGGCTTCGCATATTGATTTTTAGTGTGAAACGAATAAGTTTTGGATATGATAAAGAGAATGTTTTTGGGGGCTTCCTTGCTTCTGGCGGCGGGTTCGGTTGGTGCGTATGATTATTCATCCTACCAGGATGGGTTTCCGACGGAGGATTATCGTACTGCATTCAATATGGGCTTGAAATTCTTTGGCGGCCAGCGTTGTGGTGACAGCCATAACTGGATGTTGGTGGACAACCCGAAAGTTTCCACGAAAGCTTGCCACATGAAGGATGGAAAGGGTTCCGTCAATGGCGGCGGTAATGGCAACTACGACTTGACGGGTGGTTGGCATGATTGTGGCGACCACATCAAGGTGGGCACGACGATGGGCTCTTCCTGTATCTTCCTGCTCGTGGCGTACGATTTGTGGCCACAGGCTTTCCAAGACAATTACGACGAGGCGTATGGTGCGCCGAATGGAATAGCGGACGTGTTGGACGAGGCTAAATATGCCACGGATTACTTCATGAAGTGTTTCCCGGACGATAACACGTTCGTCTACTACGTGGGTTCTCCGGCTGACCATAATGTCTGGTGTACCTCCTCGAAACAATCCACCCTCCCTGTGGACCAAGGTGGTGACCCGCGTCCTGTGTGGACGACGAACAACTCGGGTGGACCTCAGGCCGCCAATTGCGCTTCCGCACTTGCTTTGATGTCCATGAAATATCCTGATCAGGCTTACAAGGAGCAATGCAAGGCTGCGGCCATCAAGGCGTATGCCTTCGCGAAGAAAAATCAATCGCAGCAGGCGGCTATCCCGAATTTCTATGCCAGCCCGAACACGGAGTGGACGGACGAGCTTGCCCTTGCCGCTATGATGCTTTATCGATTGACAGGTGAGGCTTCCTACAAGAAAGATGCCTTGGGTTACCTGCAGGGCAAGTGGGAGTCTAACTACCCGCTGGCGTGGGATACGATGGCGGATTTCGCGTATTACTATATCGTGAAGGATGATGAGGGTGCGAACAATGGCCAGGGCGGTTATTTCCGTGACCACATGGACAAGAATGTCACTAAGCATCTTGCGAACGGTTCTGCCGATCGGAATGGGTTCCCTTATGTGCAGGGACAAATGTGGGGTACGAACAAGTTGGCTTGTGGCGCGGCCGCCGCAACTTCCTTGCTGGTGAAGCTGGCGGAGGATGAGGTGGTCTCCCCTTCGGTGAATACCCGGAATGCGAAAAACTTCATCACCCGCGTGGTGGATTATGTCTTGGGTGTGAATGAGTTCAATCATACGTTCCTGCACGGTTTCAAGGGCGATATGACATTCAGGATCCACCATCGTAATGCGATGGGAAGGGATGACAACCCTCCTACAGATGAGAAGAATCGTAGCGACTTCATGTTCGCGAGCGGTGGTGTGATCGGTGGTCCTTCCGGTACGGGACAGTTCTCGAACATCATCGAGGGCGGTGCGTCCTACACGGAGACGGAGGGTGGCTGCGACTACAATGCGCCGTTCGTATTCGCCATGGCTCGTATGATGGCGGAGAAGGATCCTTCCTCATTCGGTACGGGTACGTCTGCTGTCTTGACAGACCACTCCTACATGGTTTATCCTACCGACTTCTCCGACTACGTGGTGATCGACCTGATCACGTACGGTGGTGCGAATGTGACGGCCGACCTGATCACGTTGGACGGCCGTGTCGTGAAGCATATCGATGTGAAGAACGTTCGGGAAGTGATGGAGACGGGCGATGTGGCTTCCGGCATCTACCTCATGCGTGTCTGCAATGGGGAGCAATCGGTAGGCTACAAGTTGATTAAGAGATGATTGTGATTTTTTATTCACCTAATTCGTTGAATTAAAGATATGAAGATATTGAAGTATGGAAGTTCCACGTTGACTTCCGCCGCAAAGATAAAGGAGGTGGCTAAACAAGTGGCCGCCGAGAAGGGTAACATCGTTGTCCTCTCCTCCATCAACGGTTCTCGCGAGGCGTTGCAGGAGGTGGCGGACTATCTCTACATGAAGAATGTCGATGGTGCCATGGAGCTGATGAACAACATGGAGCTCCAGTATGCGAAACTGGTTGATGACCTCTTCCCTGAGGCGAAGAAGAACACTGAGATGAAGAAGGTCGTCGAGTCATACTCCTCGGTCATCCGGGAGACGGCGAAGGAACTTTTTACGAAATATGAGGAGAAGATCATCATCGCACAGGGCGAGCTGTTGATCTCCGAATTGTTCGTCTCCTATTTGAACACATTGGGCGTCAAGGCGGTCCACCTGAATTCGTTGGATTTCATGAAGACGGACAAGAATGACGAGCCGGACGCTAAGTTCATCAAAGAGTCGCTCTCCAAACTGATGGAGGAGAACAAGTCGGCGGACACCTTCGTCACGGAAGGTTTTATCTGCCGCAACGCTTATGGCGAGGTGGAGAACTTCGGCGTGGGGGGAAGCGATTATTCCGCTACGCTGATCGGTGTCGCTGCTCAAGCGCAGGAGGTGATCCTCTGGAGCGACACGTATGGAATCTATGACAGTGACCCTACCATCGTCCAGAATGCCCGTCCGGTGAAGTCCCTGACGTTCGACGAGACCGCTGAGCTCTCCTATTTCTTGGATAGAGTGATCCATCCGATGTCCATCCTTCCTGCTAAGTTGGCCAATATGCCTATCCGCCTGAAGAATGTGATGTCGCCTGATAGCGAGGGAGCGCTCGTCTCTTCTGAGATGCCGAATGGCCAGGTGAAGGCGATCGCCGCCAAGGATGGCATCACGATGATTAAGATTAAGTCTGTCCGCATGCTCTTGGCGCACGGATTCCTGCGCCGCGTCTTCGAGGTGTTCGAGGGGCATAAGACGGCCATAGATATGATTACCACCTCCGAGATTGGTGTCTCGGTGACCATCGATAACGACAAGTATCTAGAGGAAATCGTGAATGATCTGAAGACCTTCGGTACCGTCACGGTGAGCAAGAACATGACGATCGTATGCGTCGTGGGCGATATGCGTTGCGGCGAAGGCGCTTCGAACAAGGTGCTGGATGCGCTCAAGGAGTTGCCTGTGCAGATGATCTCTTACGGAGGAAGTCTGCAGAATATATCGATCTTGGTCGATGGAAAAGACAAAAAGATGGCTTTGAATCAATTGAACAATAAATTATTTTAAATGGCAAACGTAGTTAAGGGGAACTTCCCCATCGATAAATTTAGGGACGTTGAGACTCCCTTCTATTATTACGATGTTGATGTGTTGAACAGGACGTTGGACTTGGTGAAGAAGGAGTCGGAGGCGAATCATGCCATTGTGCATTACGCTATAAAGGCCAATGCGAATCCTAAGGTGTTGAAAATCATCGCCCAAAAGGGTTTGGGAGCCGATTGCGTGAGCGGTAATGAGGTGAAGGCCGCCATCGAGTCCGGTTTCCCGGCCTCCCGTATCGTCTTCGCCGGCGTGGGTAAGACGGACCCTGAGATAAACCTTGCGTTGGACAATGATATCTTCTGCTTTAACGCTGAGTCTATTCCTGAATTGGAGGTGATCAACGAACTGGCGGGCAAGAAGGGTAAGGTGGCGAACGTGGAGCTCCGCGTGAATCCTAACGTGGATGCGCACACGCACCATTACATCACGACGGGCTTGAACGAGAACAAGTTCGGTTTCAACATGGATGACTTGGCCGACGTGGTGAAGATGTTCGATTCATTGAAGAACTTGAAGCTGATTGGCTTGCATTTCCATATCGGTTCGCAGATCACGGACCTTAGCTCATACGAGCATCTCTGCGTGAAAATCAACGAGTTGCAGGACGCGATGGAGGCTATGGGCGTTCGCCTGGCGAACATCAACATCGGTGGCGGTTTGGGCATCAACTATGAGCATCCGAACCACATGCCTATCGCTGATTTCGAGGCCTATTTCCGCCTCTTCTCCAAATACCTGAAGCTGCGTCCGGGACAGCAGTTGCATTGCGAGCCGGGCCGTTCCATCGTGGCGCAGTGCGGTAGCCTGATCACCAAGGTGACTTACGTGAAGAAGGGCAAGGAGAAGCAGTTCGCCATCGTGGATGCGGGCATGACCGACCTGATCCGTCCGGCGTTGTACCAGGCTTACCACCGTATCGAGAACATCTCTTCGGATGCGGAGGAGGAGAAGTATGACGTGGTGGGCCCTATCTGCGAGTCGTCCGATGTCTTCGACAAGGATGTCCTGTTGAACGGAACGAAACGCGGTGATTACCTGGCGATTCGTTCGGCCGGTGCATACGGCGAGATCATGGCGTCGGGTTACAACCTGAGACGTTTGCCGAAAGGCTACCTCTCTACCGAATTCTAAGTCTTCGGACTTGCTATAAGTATGTGTTAATGTGGGGGTTATCCCCGTAAAAGATAGCGAAAATGGAAGATTATTTGTTGCGTGTGGCTGAATACAAGGAGTATGTGTGGGTGTTGCTGGGCGTTTTCCTATTCGCACTGCTGTTACAACTCTATTTCTATTTCAGGTATTATAGCGGAATCTTCCGTTTCAAGAATAGGATAGACAAGAACGATGTGCGGCTCTCCACCAATAAACCAGCGGTGTCAGTCATTATTTGCGCGAGGAACGAATCGGAGAACCTGGCTCGTTTCTTGCCGGCGGTGCTGAAACAGAAGTACCCGAAGTTTGAAGTGATCGTGGTCAACGATGGTTCCACGGACGAGAGCACTGACCTCCTGAAGAAGATGACGGAGCAGTATCCTAACCTCTACCAGACCTTCCTGCCGATGGGCGCGAAGTACATGAGCCGTAAGAAAATGTGCGTGACCGTGGGTATCAAGGCTGCTCATTACGACCATCTGCTCTTGATCGATGCGGACTGTGAGCCGGCGAGCGACCAGTGGATCGCCAACATCATGCGCCACTACGCCAGCGGCACCTCCGTCGTGCTGGGCTATACGGGCTACAAGGGTAATAATGGGTTCTTGGACAATATGATCGCCTACGACATGATGTTCGAGGCGATGCGTTTCATGGGATTCGCCCTGCAAAAGAAGCCGTACCGGGGCGTGAGCGGAAACCTCTCCTACTCGAAGGAGCTCTTCTTCGCGAAGAAAGGCTTCACCTCCCATCTGATCCTCTCGTATGGCGACGATGACTTGCTGATCCGTGACATCTCCACCAAGCAGAACACTGCTGTGTGCGTGGAGCCGGAGGCCGTCACCTGGTCGCATAGGGATTTGACGATGAATTCCTTCCTTTATCAGCGTGAGAAGCAGATGGAGACCTATGCGGAGTATCTTCCTGCCACGAAGTTCAGAATCAGTTCGGAGATCATCTCCCGCTATATCTTCTATTTATTGGCGCTTGTGTTGCTGGTGATGTTCGCCGTTTGGACCGATTTCATATCGATGGGCATCGTGGCGTTCCTGTTCCTCATCCGCCTCATCACCCAGCTGGTTGTCTTCACGAAGACCTCCAACGCGTTGACGGAGAGGAAGTTCACATTGTCTATCGTGCTGTACGATATCATCTTGCCGCTCATCACACTCCATGTGCGGACCTTCGGCAAGATCGGTGAGAAGAAAAACGCCATGTGGAAGCAGTAGGCGTATGATTGTTTCGTTTTGAGTATTGTTTCTATGAATACGACAGAAGATAAATTGAAGGCTTTCCAACGTTTGTTGGACGTGATGGACGAGTTGAGGCTGAAGTGCCCTTGGGACAAGAAACAGACGTTCGAGTCGTTGCGCGCGAACACGATCGAGGAGACCTACGAGCTCTGCGACGCGATCATGAAGAAGGACATGAAGGAGATCCGCAAGGAGTTGGGGGATGTGCTGTTGCATATCGTTTTCTATTCCAAGATAGCCTCTGAAACGAATGATTTCGACATCGCTGATGTGTGCAACTCGTTGTGTGATAAGCTGATATTCCGCCATCCTCATGTCTTCGGCGAAGGTGCGGCGAAGACGGCCGGCGAGGTCGAGCAGACGTGGGAGCAGATCAAACGGAAGGAGAAGGATGGTAACAAGAGTGTCCTTTCGGGGGTGCCGGATGCGCTTCCCGCACTGATCAAGTCTTACCGTATTCAGGACAAGGCCCGCAACGTGGGCTTCGACTGGGAAGAGAAGGAGCAGGTGTGGGACAAGGTGAAGGAGGAGTTCGACGAGCTCATGACGGAGGTGAAGCACCTCGATGCAGAGAAGATGGAGGAGGAGTTTGGCGACCTGATGTTCAGCATGGTGAATGCCGCCCGGTTGTATAAGATAAACCCTGAGAACGCATTGGAGAAGTGCAACCAGAAGTTCATCCGCCGCTTCAATTACGTGGAGTCGCAGACGCTGGCCAAGGGCAAGGACCTGAAGGAGATGCCTCTGGAGGAGATGGACAGGTATTGGAACGAGGCGAAGAAGTTGGAGAGAGAAGTGAAAAATTAAGAGTGAAAATTTAAGAGTTAAGAGTTGGGCTTGTTCCTTTGGGGCAAGCCCGATTTTTATGGCATAATGTATAGCCTTGTGGGGTGTGAGATTTAGCTTTGGAACGAGTATCCCTTTCCAATCCGCATGCTCTCAGCCCCGACGGGGCGGTATAGCCCAGCCAGGGGTGTAAACCCCTGGGAGGTTGGGAAGGGGAGGGGAGAGCCCTGAAGGGGCGGCACGGAATTCTTTTTAGTGTGATGTTTTATTCATTACCGGTCTGTTTTTGTTTGATTAATCGGGGTGCATAGTGCTTTTTGAAAACTGAAATTTGTTATAGTGGTATGTGAAAAATATTGTACATTTGCCAACGTTCTTCGATCAAATATTAATCATGTCAGCGTACCTATATGCCATAATACCCTATAAAATTGGAGATTCCTTTTGTCCTGATGAGGGGGAATCCTACATGAGTTCCCTCATGAATAATGTGGAGATTCCGGCGTTGAAAGGAGTAGTTTCGGAATTTGCGGACATTGACTATGTGTTTGAGGATTTCCTTCTGATAAATACCTGTTATAGGCAATCTGCTTTTACGGAACGTCTGGATGGTTATAGCTGGTTGCGGGCTGAAATAAGCCGAATAGCCAAAGCCTTAGGGGCGAGTGAGGTATGGTATGTCGAGGAACTTGTCACGGATGAACTGTTTGCGCAAGACTTTTCCCTTTCCTATGAAGAATGGGTTAAGGAGAAAAGAGAGGAATGCTCGTATTGTATGACGGAATTGACCGTAGATGTTTTGAAAGGAGATATCGCTTACGGTTTTTATCATGACGATTTCTCCGATCTCATCACCCGATAGCCTCCCATAGGGTTGGTTGCGATGTCCTATTGCACTGTCATTATTTTGCACCGAAAAATAAAATGCGTATATTTGCGCAAAATAACCTGTCAATTAGTTTGCGATCATGGCACAAAAGAATGAGATAGTATTATACCAGCCCGATGAGGCGGTGAAAATAGAAGTACGTTTGGAAAATGAAACCGTTTGGCTTACGCAGCAACAGATGGCTGAATTGTTTCAAACAACACGTAATAACGTGACTTTGCATATAAACAATATTTTTAAGGAACAAGAATTGTTGCGTGAATCAGTATGTAAGGATTCCTTACATACTGCCACCGATGGAAAAAAATACAAGACAAAGTTGTATAACCTTGAAAAGTGCTAAAGAAGTATTGTCTTAAGGAACATGCCTTTTCAACTGTCGCAAAATTTGCGACAGTTCAATCAGATGGTGGTGGGCAGGTGAGACGTCTTGTGGAGTATTCAAGGATTGCTGGAGTTTGAAAATCAATTATAAAATTTGTTTGCAATTATGACACAAAAGAATGAGATAGTATTGTACCAGCCCGATGAGACGGTAAGGATAGAAGTACGTATGGATGGGGAGACGGTCTGGCTTACCCAACAGCAAATAGCGTTATTGTTCGGATGCTCAGCTGATAATGTTGGTTTGCACCTAAAAAACATCTTTGCGGAAGGGGAATTGGACAAAAGTTCAACTACCGAGATTTCCTCGGTAGTTCGTCTTGAAGGTAGCAGAACGGTCACAAGAAGGGTGTGGCGACATGAATAAAACCATTATAAAAATTGTTTGCAATTATGGCACAGAAGAATGAAATAGTATTGTACCAGCCCGATGAGGCGGTAAGGATAGAAGTACGCATGGATGGGGAAACGGTCTGGCTGAATCGTAACCAAATGGCGACCCTGTTCGGACGTGATGTGAAAACCATCGGTAAGCATATCGCCAATGCGCTTTCGGAAGAATTGTCGGAAATTTCAGTTGTCGCAAATTTTGCGACAACTGCTAGCAATGGCAAAACGTATAATATGGAGTATTACAATCTTGATATGATTTTGTCAATCGGGTATCGTGTGAAATCACGCCAAGGTATTCTTTTCCGCCAGTGGGCGAACAAGGTGCTAAAGGAGTACCTCCTTAATGGGCATGCCGTGAATCAGCGCATCGAACGCCTTGAGCACCGCGTGACCGAGACGGAGAACAAAATAGACTTCTTCGTCCGCACCTCCCTGCCTCCCGTGGAGGGCATCTTCTACGACGGACAGATCTTCGACGCCTATAAGTTCGTCAATGACTTGATACGCAGTGCGAAGCGTCGTATTGTGTTGATAGACAATTATGTGGATGATACCGTGCTGCAAATGCTGGACAAGCGTCGGGAGGCTGTGGAGGCCACCATCTACACCAAGAGCTTGAATGCCACGTTCCGCCTCGACGTGCAACGGCACAATGCGCAGTACCATCCCGTCACCGTTCGGGAGTTCGCCCAATCGCACGATCGTTTCCTTGTGATCGATGATGAGGTCTACCACATCGGAGCCTCCATCAAGGACTTGGGGAAGAAGTGGTTCGCCTTCTGCAAGATGGAGCTGCGGGCGGAGGAGTTGCTGCGTAGGGTGGAAACGGCTTGAAACGACAACCCTTCCATAGCCATGCCCGAAAAATAGAATTTGCATAAATGTTTTAATTTTATATCTTTGTCATTTGATTATTCATTACGTGTGTTGATTTAATTGATTGTTAAAACCATGAAAAGAGGATTAATTGTACTGTTCTCCTTCCTCGCTATCTTTACTTGCAGGGGGCAGGAGGCTCTCGGGCTGAATCCCGAGTTGAACATCACGACAAGCAACTTCCCTGTGCTGGATGGCTCTGAATCGACCAGTCCGCTACGGCTCATTTTGATGTGCAAGTTGTTGGGGTATGACTATGAGTGGCAATACAGCCCGTTTATCCAGCGCCAGGAGGATGCGCCAAGGTATGTTGAGCCTAACTATACATGTGACGAGGAGACGAGGCGTGACTTGCTGCTCAATCGCTTGCTGAACAACAACACGCACGGGGCGTTCGTCAATCTCATCGATGACAAGGTGGATATTATCATTACCGCCAGAAGCATCTCCCGCGACGAGAAAGCCTATGCGGAGGAGCAGGGGGTGACCTTGCTGGAAAAGCCGATCGCACGGGACGCCCTCACCTTCATGGTGAACGCGAAAAACCCTGTCAGCAACCTCTCCATCGATCAGATCCATGACATCTATATGGGGAAGGTCGCGAATTGGTCGGAGGTGGGCGGCCTGGATTGTGTGATGAAACCGTATGTGCGGAACCGGAACTCGGGCAGCCAGGAGAAGTTCGAGACGATGGTGATGGATGGACTGACGATCGCGGATTTCCCTGAAATGCAGATCGGTAGGACGATGATGTCTCCGTATTACCAACTGGAGGATGACACGGCGGGCATCGCCTTCACCCCTTTCTACTACTATAAGGTCATGGTGGATAGCAAGAAGGTTAGGGCGGTCGGCGTGGACGGTGTGGAGATGACCAAGGAGAATGTCATGAACGGCACCTATCCCTACACGTCCAAGGTCTATACGGCGGTTCGCTCCGACATCGACAAGTCTTCCGTCGCCTACAAACTGTTTGAGTTCCTCACAAGCGAGGCGGGCCAGGCTATCGTCGACGAAAGCGGCTATGTGCCTTTGAACGCATACACGGGTGTGCGCATGACGGAGAGCGAAGCATTCGAACTGAGTTACAGCAACCATACTCTCACCATCCTCTCTACGGACCTTCCTAAACGATTGGAAATCTATGATTTGGAGGGGCGAAAGGTGTTCGGAAGCGCGGTCCTCTCCTGCGACGTGCAAATACCGGAAGGTTTGCGTGGAATGCATGTGGTTTACTTGCTGCAGGGCGATGGAAGCCTCTGTGCGAAGAAGGTCGTGTTCTGATTGTAAAATATTATACCGATGCCCTGTCCGTGCGTTTGGCCATGGATAGGGCATCGTTGCTATGGACGCATCATGTTCCCGTGTGATTACCTATCCCCAGGGCGTTGCCCAGGGCTATATAATGTGTTGGGCTTTCAGCCCGTTGGGGAGGCCCGACCAGGGAAGCGATTCGCATGATGGAATTCTTAACTCTTAATTCTTAATTTTTAATTTTATAAAATACCACCTCCCCCCAATTCTTAATTCTTAATTCATAATTCTTAATTAATAATTTCGTACCTTTGTACTTGGAAATTTAGTTTTACAAAAATACAAGATGGCAAAAGAATTGACTCCACGCAGTGAGGATTACTCACAGTGGTATAACGACTTGGTGATCAAGGCTGATTTGGCGGAGAGCTCCGCAGTGAGAGGTTGTATGGTGATTAAACCGTACGGGTATGCTATATGGGAGAAGATGCAGCATGAGTTGGACCGTATGTTCAAGGAGACGGGCCATGTGAACGCATATTTCCCTCTTTTCATCCCTAAATCTTTTTTGAGCAAGGAGGCTGACCATGTGGAAGGCTTCGCGAAAGAGTGTGCGGTCGTCACCCACTATAGACTGAAGACCAATCCCGACGGGAGCGGCGTGGTGGTGGACCCTGAGGCCAAGTTGGAGGAGGAGTTGATTGTCCGTCCTACGTCCGAGACCATCATCTGGAACACATACAAGAACTGGATCCACTCTTACCGTGACCTTCCGATCCTCTGCAACCAGTGGGCGAACGTGGTTCGTTGGGAGATGCGTACCCGCTTGTTCCTCCGTACCGCCGAGTTCCTGTGGCAAGAGGGCCATACGGCTCACGAGACCTACGAGGAGGCTGAGGCAGAGGCTCAGAAGATGCTGAACGTCTATGGGGATTTCGTGGAGAACTTCATGGCCGTGCCGGTCATCAAGGGTGTGAAGTCCGAGACAGAGCGTTTCGCCGGTGCGGTCGACACCTATACCATCGAGGCTTTGATGCAGGATGGCAAGGCATTGCAGTCGGGTACTTCCCACTTCCTGGGTCAGAACTTCGCGAAGGCGTTCGACGTGCAGTACCAGACCCGCGAGGGTAAGCTCGACTATGTGTGGGCTACCTCTTGGGGTGTATCCACCCGCTTGATGGGTGCGCTCATCATGACGCACTCCGACGACAACGGTTTGGTTTTGCCGCCTAACCTGGCGCCGATCCAAGTGGTGATCGTGCCTATCTTCAAGACGGAGGAGCAGTTGGCCGAGATCTCTGCCAAGGTGAACGAGATTACCGCTAAGCTGAAGGCTTTGGGCATCACGGTTAAGTATGATGATTCGGACGCTAAGAAACCGGGCTGGAAGTTCGCCGAGTACGAGCTGAAGGGTGTGCCGGTACGTTTGGCTATGGGCGCGAGAGACCTTGAGAACGGTACGGTCGAGGTGGCTCGCCGTGATACCCTCACGAAGGAGACCGTCAGTCTGGAGGGCATCGACGCATACGTTAAGAACCTGTTGGATGAGATCCAAAAGAATATCTTCAAGAAGGCTTTGGACTACCGTAACTCCATGATCAAGAAGGTGGATAGCTACGACGAGTTCAAGGTGGAGATCGAGAAGGGCGGATTCATCTTGGCCCACTGGGACGGTACTCCTGAGACGGAGGCGCAGATCAAGGAGGAGACCAAGGCGACCATCCGTTGCGTTCCGTTCGACACCTACTTGGGCGACGACAAGGAGCCTGGCAAGTGCATGGTGACGGGCAAACCGTCCAAGTGCAGGGTGCTCTTCGCAAGATCATATTAATGATTTCATTCATAGGCGTTGGGACATTTATCCGTCCTGACGCCTTTTTTGCTTTTTAGGAGAGAGTGTATGAGAAAATTCGCGTTGCTAATATTGGCCTTGATGCTCCATGCCTTGGGTGTGGAGGCTGGCGTCCGTTCACTCTACTCCCCCGATTCTGTGGCTGTGGAGGCAGAACCTTCTAAGTCATTCGCTAGTCCGTCCTCAATCTGGATGATACATTATCCTCATCATCCATATCGGATTGGAGGAAAAGGAGCTGAAAAGCAGACGCTTTGGTTTATCCCGAATGTGACGACCTTCGTCCGTGATGCGGAGTATTTCCTTCCTTACACGAAAGGGTACAGCGCATTGGGCTTCTTCATGCAACCAACCCTGACGTACAATCATGATGAACGACTAACCCTTTCTGTCGGTCTCCATCTTTTGGGGATCGCGGGCGACCATAAGAAACTGCGGGAGGTTTCCCCTATTGTGCGAATTCTATACAAACCCAACAAAATCATAAAGATTGTGGGTGGTACGTTATTATCCGATAGATTCATCGGTCATGGACTTTATCAACCGATGTATGACTATGACAGACTCTTCTACGCCAACAAGGAAGATGGACTGCAGCTGTTTGCCCGTACCAAACATTGGGAATCCGAGATGTGGTGCAACTGGGAGGATTTCATCGTCATAGACTCCCCTTGGCAGGAGAAATTCACTTTCGGATGGGTGAATGAATTGAAATTCGATAATAGAAAACATAACCGTACTTTTAGAATCCCTATTCATCTGATGATGAACCATAGGGGCGGACAAATTGATGCGGTGCAGGACACGTGCATCGAGACGCTTGCCAACGTGGCGGCTGGTCTGGAATATGATAAATGGTTTTACAATGGTAGTATGGGCGCGAAACTGCCACTCTTCGGGTTCTCCAACCGTTCCAATGAGCAGCACATCCATACCCATTTCAAGAAGGGGTGGGGTATTTACCCTCAACTATTTATCAATAGATATTGGGAGAAAAGTACAATCGGCGAGGAAAAACAATGCAACGTGACGAAGATACAAAGCATGCATTCTGTGTACGGCAATATAGGTTACTGGTATGGTGACGGGTTTGTCTCCGGCAGGGGTAGTTACCTCTTCCAATCGAGGAGTTACTTCGATGATGCCTTCGAACGTCGCTACCGTCATATGCTCACGGCGGAAGCTATGTATGGGTTGAATGGTGTGCTACAAACAAGGTTCCAAGCCTATTACGATTTGGATGAGCGTAGTGTGGATTATGCGGTGACCCTCGCTTTGATGTTCGACCGTGTGTTTAAGATTCATTCGTGGGGGGAAGAGAAATGAGAAGAGCGTTTCCCATCGTATTGCTTTTGTTCGTCGTTTTGTCATTGAGTGGCAAGAAGAAGGAACGCATCACGGAGCGGGGGTCCTCCCTTTTCTACCGTAGCTGGCGTTACCCTGTCGTAGAGGAGGAGAAGAGGGATACGACGGAGAAGGATACGGTTCCTGTGTTGCCGGTGGACACTGTGCCTGCGGATACGCTTGTGCAGGATTCCGTTGTCGTGGACACGCTGCCGAATGTGCTCACGGATGTTCCGAAGGAGCCTGAGAAACCTGCGGATACGTTGCCGACACCGCCACGCGTCTCTCGCCCGGACATCAACACCTGCATCGTCTATTTTATCTTTGACCAAAATAATTTCATCACGGACTATTCCGCGGAGTTCGATACCATCATGGCTTTCATCGACTACCATAAGGGGAAGGATTTCGAGGTGATCGGACATACGGACGAGCGTGGCACGGTGGTCTATAACCAAGGACTCTCCGAGCGCCGCGCCAAAAGGGTCTATGAGGTCTTGGTGCGCCGTGGAGTCGACCCGAAACGGCTGACGATGATCGGTCGCAGCGAGTTGGAACTGGTCTACCCGCATGCGAAGAACGAGTATGAACATTTGATGAACCGTAGGGTGGTGGTAAGAGTGAAGGAATGATGAAGAGACTTTTCTACATATTGCTGCTATGTTTGGGCTTGGGACAGGTCGCCTTCGCCCAGCAAGACTTGTTGCTTACCCAGCAGCTCTTTTCCCGTGGCAACATCAACCCTGCGGGCGTGGGCAACACGGGCGATGTGGACATCTTCCTGATGGGGCGTCTGCAATGGTTGGGTGTGGACAACTCGCCGCATACACTGCTCCTGAACGCCACGAACTACTTCAAGCGCATCCAGTCGGGCGTGGGCCTGACGGTCTACCGTGATGTGATGGGTGTGGGGCATAGCATGACGGAGGTGAAGGCGGAATACTCTTATCAGATAGACCTGAATCCGCACTGGATCCTCTCCATGGGTCTCTCCGCCGGTGTTTTCTGGGGCTCTTATGACCCTTCCGCCAACACATTGAGCAAGGAGTACGAGCGTGCGTTGCTGGACTTGTCGAAAGACCGAGTCACGGAGGCCTCCCCTGACTTCAATGTGGGTTTTGAGGTCACTTCGAAGGATTGGACGTTCGGAATCTCTTCCACCCATGTTCAGAACAACCAGTCGCTTTCCTATTCGTCCGACCGCCATTTCTATGGCTATGCGGTGCGTTCCTTCGTCTTGGGGGATGATTGGGACCTGTGGGTGGATTTAGGCTATATGAACCGTAATAAGGTGCACGTGGCGGATTTGGGCACCTTGCTCTTCTACCGTCGTTTATTATGGGGCGGACTATCGTGGCGCCCTGACCTGGTGAACGGTTGCAACCCTTCCTACCTCTCCGTGGTGTTAGGTTTCGAACATCGCATCTTCCGCTTCGGCTATGTCTATGAGTGCGGTTTGGGAAGTAATTGCACCCTGCCGAGCAATACGCACGAGATTCTTTTGTCCTTTAAGATTGATAAGAAAAAGTAAAGACAGGATGGTCTACTTCATAAAAAAATCCGGTAGCGTTCTTTGGGTGAAACACTACCGGAAATGTGTTGATTTAAGCGCTTTAGGGAATTCTGATATTGCTTCCCATCCCGCTAAAGTTTACTGTGCTAAATCCATTCCGCAGAAAAATGCGTATCCATTTTCAGTATTTAGTTTATCGCAAAGCTCCTGCTTGGATATGTTCTGGAATTGAACTTCAATATCTTCGCCGAAGATGACATATTGACCTTCAGTCTTATAATTAAAATAACCATCTGATATCGAAGCTTCCCACGTTTTAACGTTCGTTTCCAACAAGTAATCCACGTATCTTTTTATGCCTTCCACCTTATCGTTGAAAAAGTGAAAGACTGTTATTGTCGAATTGAGATGTTCGGTTTGGTAAATAACGTCATCTCCCACAATTTTAGCACCTTCAAGCCCTTTGCAACTTTCGAACAATTCAGCGGCTTCGCCTTTTTTTGCGTTGTTGTTCTCTTCATCGTCATCGCCACAAGAGGTGAATGCTACGGTTCCGGCCAATATCATTGCCCATGAACCAATCAATAATAATAATTTCTTCATGCTTTTTGTTTTTTATGTGTTATTCATGTAAAACAAATATAAGGAATAATTTATTTTCCGTCAATAGTGCAAGAGGTTTCTTTGCAGGTCCTTGCAAAGAAAAAATATTGAGATAGCCCCAACTCTTAACTCTTACTTCTTAACTCTTAACTATTTTTACTCGTCCGACAACGTCACCAGCAACTCCCTGTAGGCGGAGAATATCTTCGATTTGGAGACGTAGCCCAAGTACCTGCCTTCCGCATCCAGCACGGGCAGATTCCACGCCTTGGTCTTCTCAAACTTGTACATCACCTTCTCCATCGGTTCGTCGGCGGAGACGAAGTCCGGCGGGGAGACCATCAGTTTGGATACCTTGAAGCGGTTGTATAGTTCCGGGCGGAACATGATGTTACGTATTTCGTTCAGGCTGATGAGCCCCACCATCCTGTGCTTGGAGTCGAGTACCGGGAAGATGTTACGGTTGGAGTTCGCCACGATCTTGATGACGTCGCCCAGGTACATCTCCGGGTGGAGCGTCTGAAAGTCCGTCTCGATGACGTTCTCCGTCTTCAGTAAGGTGAGGATGTTCTTGTCCGTGTTGTGTGTCAGCAGTTCACCCTTTTTGGCGAGACGCATGGCGTACAAGCTATGAGGCTCGAAGGCTATGATGGTGACGTAGGCGACGGTGGCCGTGATCATCAGGCAGATGAACAAACTATAGCCACCCGTCAGTTCGGCGATGAGGAAGGCGCCCGTCAGCGGTGCGTGCATGACACCCGCCATGACGCCCGACATGCCCGCCAAGGCGAAGTTCTTCTCTGGCAATGTGGCGATGTCCGTATAGTTGGTGATGAAGGCCATCGCATAGCCCGTGATGCAACCCATGAATAGGCTGGGGGCGAAGATTCCACCCGTTCCTCCACTTCCGTTTGTGGCCGCCGAGGCGAATATCTTGAAGAAGATGATGAGGAAGAGGAAGAGCAGCACCATCCAGAAATTATCCCTGAAATCGTAGAATACGCTATTCTCCGTGATGGCTTTCACGTTGCCGTCGAGCAGGTAGCCGATGGTGTCATAACCCTCTCCGTAGAGCGGTGGGATGAAGAAGATCAGGACGCTCAGCATGATACCTCCGGCGAACAGCTTTTTTATGGGTGTATCGAGGCTGGCGAAGAAGGACTCCAATTTGGTCATTCCCCTCGTGAAGTAGAGCGAAACGAATCCGCATATCACTCCGAGAGCCACGTAGTAAGGCACGTTGCGCAGGGAAAAAGGAACGGCCTCGAAGGTGAACATGGCATCTGAGCTGGAGAGGAAATAGGTGAAGACGGAGGCGGTCGCCGCGGAGATGAGCAAAGGCACGATGGAGGCCATCGTCAAATCGAGCATCAATACCTCCAGCGTGAAGCAGACGCCAGCGATGGGCGCCTTAAAGATTCCTGCCACTGCGCCTGCCGCACCACAGCCTACCAACAACATCAGGGTCTTCTGCTCCATGCGGAAGAGCTGTCCGAGGTTCGACCCGATGGCGGAGCCCGTCAGCACGATCGGGGCCTCGGCTCCTACCGATCCTCCGAAACCGATGGTGAGCGAACTGGCGATGGTGGACGACCACATGTTGTGGCGTTTGATGCGCGCCTTCTTTTGCGAGATGGCGAACATGATCTTCGTCACTCCATGGCTGATGTCATCCTTCACGATGTAACGGACGTAGGCGCTGGCGAGGCACACACCGATGATCGGAGTCGCCAAGTATAGGTAGTTCAGGCTGCCGTCCGTGAAGTTACTTTTCACCAGTTCGTGCAGGAATGCGACGATGCTCTTGAGTATATGTGCGGCGATGGCGCAGAATAGTCCTGTCAGAAAACTAAGGAACAGTGTAAAGTGCTTCTCGTTGATATTCGCTTCTCTCCAGCGTAGTATGCGTATGAAATATTCTTCTATCATGTTTGTATGTTCTTCCCACAAAAACGAACGGCTAATTTAATAAAAAACGTGTTTCAAATGTTTGATATTATATTAAATCGATAAAAAATTTTTTTCGGTATGCAATTTTGATATGTTTTTATTAAATTTACAAGTTGTTTTTTCCCCTTGGGATATTGCGGAAAATATCATGGGAAGAAATGCTTTTTGATAGAAAAATAGAAAAATAATATATATAATGATTAACAGATGGAATTTTATACCTCTGACAGACGAACAAGAAATGCAAAAGATGCAGCTTTCCGAGGCTTTGGGCATCAGCCCCGTCCTTTGCCAATTACTGGTCCAACGAGGTATCACGACCTTCGCCGAGGCGAAGAGTTTTTTCCGTCCGCAATTGTCCGATTTGCACGACCCTTTCCTCATGAACGATATGGATCGGGCGGTGGATCGTCTGAACAGGGCCATAGGCAATAAGGAGAAAATCCTCATCTATGGCGACTATGATGTGGACGGTATCACGGCGGTGGCGCTCGTGTACAAGTTTTTACAACAGTTCTATTCGAATGTGGATTTTTATATTCCTGACCGTTATACGGAGGGGTATGGTGTCTCAAGTAAGGGAATAGACTATGCGGTGCAGAACAAGGACAAGCTGATCATAGCGCTTGACTGTGGCATCAAGGAGGTGGAGAAGGTGGATTACGCCAATAGCTTAGGCGTCGACTTCATCATTTGTGACCATCATACGCCGGATGACCGCCTGCCGAACGCCGTGGCTGTCCTCGACCCGAAACGCCCGGACAACACGTACCCTGACGTGAATCTTTCCGGTTGTGGCGTGGGCTTTAAATTCATGCAAGCTTTCGCTTCGAACAATGGCATCCCGTTCGATAAACTGGAGCCGATGCTGGATCTCCTCGCAGTGAGCATCGCTTCTGATATCGTGCCGATCAATGGGGAAAACAGAATCCTCGCTTTTTATGGCCTGAAGCAACTGAATTCATGTCCGAGCTTGGGTATGAAGAGCATCATTGATGTGTGCGGCTTGGCGGATAAGGAGATCACTATCAGTGATATCGTCTTCAAAATCGGTCCTCGCCTGAATGCCTCGGGACGTATGCAAACTGCCCGCGAGTCGGTTGAGTTGTTGATTTCCAGGGATTTGAGTTTCGCGAAGGCGAAGAGCGACTGTATCGACCAATACAACAATAAGCGTAAGGACTTGGATAAGAGTATCACTGACGAGGCGAAGGCTAAGTTGGAGAGTGAGGAAGGCTGGGAGAATCGTAACTCTATCGTGGTCTATAATGCGGACTGGAACAAGGGTGTCATCGCTATCGTGGCTTCCCGCTTGACCGAAATGTATTACAAGCCTACCATCGTGCTGACACACTCGAACGGTTTCGCGACTGGTTCGGGACGTTCCGTGCAGGGCTTCGATATCTACAAGGCGATCGAGTCGTGCCGTGACCTGCTGGAGAACTTCGGCGGTCACATGTATGCGGTGGGCCTCTCCATGCGTGAGGAGAATGTGCCGGAGTTCAAGCGTCGTTTCGAACAGTATGTCACGGAGAATATCTTGGAGGAGCAGAAACAGCCTCAGATCGATATCGACGCATTTATCGATTTCAAGGAGATCACCCCGAAGTTCTTCCGCCTGTTGAAACAATTCAACCCGTTCGGCCCGGAGAACTCCAAGCCGGTTTTCGTGACCCGTCGCGTCTTCGATTATGGTACGAGCCGTGCGGTCGGTAGGGAACAGGAACACATGAAGCTGGAGCTGATCGACTCCCAGTCGGAGTGCATCATGAACGGTATCGCCTTCGGGTTCGGTCAGCCGAAATGCCCGGGCGAGGTCGATTTCAATAAATATATCAAAGAGTTAAACCCTGTTGACATCTGCTACACGATAGAGGAGAATACCTTTAACGGAACGACCTCTATCCAACTGATGATCAAGGATATAAAAACAGTAGAGTGATGGAACTACATAATGAAACAACGCTTACCCCAGAGATTATCTATTCGGTTAACACGAGGGCGCAGAGGAGTTTCTTTATAGGCATGATTGCGCTATCACTGTTTATTGTGTCTTTCATTCTCTCTGTATGGAAAGCTTCATCTCCGGATTGGATGTTGTCGGGCATCTATCTGCTGGTTGTTGTTTTATTGGGTAGAAGACTCATTAAGTTATCACCTGGGAGTGCGAAACGCAGGTTAAGGAAGCAGATGGGGGAAAAAATGATCTGTCGCTATGTGTTCAGGGACGAGGAGGTGATTTTATCGTCTCAGGATGATTTTTCGAGTCAAGAGTGGAACGGTCGGTATGGCTTGTTTCAGAAACTGAAAGTGAAGAAGCAGCAATACCTTTGCCTATATTACGATTCGTATCAGATGCTTATTGTCGATAAGAATGGTTTCGCGTCTGAGGAAGAGTGGAATCAACTGCTCGATTTCCTGAAGACGAAGAACCTGTAATAGAAATAGAATAGTAAAAAAATCGGTCGGGATGTGCTCCTGACCGTTTTTTTTGTGGATGGTCCGCTCATATCCATCCTATATAGAGGAACCAACGGAACCTATGAATTCTCCTTCAACTTTTAACTTTTAACTCTTAACTCTTAACTCTTAACTTCTACTGCATTTTCACGTTCAGTTTTCCCTTGAGGTCCAGGTCCACCTTGATGCCCTCTTCCGTGAGGAATATTTTGTTCACGTTGAGCTTGTCCACGTAGCCATTCACATGCACGTTCTTGAACACTTCCATGTTGAAGAGTTCCGAGCGGCTCATCTCCTTGACGAGCGAGAGTTCCTCCTTCAGGGAGAAGGCCAGGTTCTCCTCTATCTTCTTCTTGAGCCCTTTCTTGTAGAAGAGGTTGACGATTTTGGCCAATACATTTTTGGTCGTGATACGGTAATCCACATCCCTCACCTTGATGGAGCTTGTCGCGTTGTCGAAGTAAGGCGTGGCGGTAAGATAGATCTTGCCGTTGATGAAGCCTGATACCTGAAGTCCGATGACCAGTTCTGTGGCTTGTCCGTAGACTTCTATGCTGTCCACCACGATTTCATGCCTTCCCTCGCCGAATTTCTCGCCGATCATGATGGACTTCGCCACGGAATCCACCAGTTCGAAAGGTATGTCTCCCAAGATGTTGATGTTGAAGCTGCCGTCTGTGCTTTTGTATTGTTTGTAAGGCGGAATGGCTGTACTCTTGTTGACCCTCCTCGGGGTCTTGCCCATGTATACCTCCATGAGGCAATGTACGCCTATGGTGGTGCGCAGGATACCGTATTGACCCTCGATAGGGGTGCTGTAGAGTTGTTTCGGCGTGGTCTTGATCCATGCCTTGTAGTCTGCGGTGCTAATGTCTATTGGCTCTTGCACCGAGCTCCAGATGTTCTCCACGTAGCTCTTCAGCGGTATATATTCGCGGATGGATTTGTCGATGGCCTTACCAATGACCTCCTGGTTGTCTCTGAGCAGTTTCTCCGCGATGGTGGTGATGGGGATGTTCAATCCTATGACCTTGATGGTTGGAGTCTTAATCCATTTATATTCAACTATTTTCGTGGATGATATGATGCTCCAGTCCTTCGAAAAGGCGATTTTTGTCTTGAATGTCATGCTGATGGAGCCTTCGATCTCACGGTCGGTCGTCGTGATGCCCAGGTCGAACCGCTTCTTGATCCATAGCTTGATGGGCACACGGTAGGTGAGTTCGTTCCCGTCGTAGGCGATCATGAAGTCCTGCTCCTTCCATGCCTTGATCATCAGGCTGTCGTCTTCGATGTTGTTGTCCTCGTAGATCAGTCCCTGGAAGTTGTCGTTGATGATTTTCTCCAACAAAGCCATGTTGATCTCTATGGGGATGTGCAGGATGGAGGTCTTGGGCGTGTATACGACGGGTATGTAGGTCTCCTCCGGACGTTCCTCCACGATGAGCGAATCCTCCTTCAAATCGATGTTGATGCCCAAATCCTTGGCGGCGGCGGTGTCGATGCGGACAGAGTCCGGCTCCTGCACCTTCTCCCTGTTCCGTCTGGCTTCCGCTATCTGGAAGGTCAGGAGAAATGATAGTATGATGAGTATTTTTGTTTTCATAGGTCTGCTTTTTTGTCTATGTGCAAAGTTATTCCTTTTTGGCTTATTATGTAACTTGTTCTACGCCCTTTTCTTGACCATGTCATAGGGCCTTGGTTATCCTTGCCAAGTAATCGTAGTGTTCTCCCTCAGCCACCACTTCGACGCTGTAACCGTTCTCCTCGGCTTTTTGCCGCAGCGTGTCGGCGTCGATGTAGAGCCATTCGAAGGGTTCCCCGACGGTCTCTTTGTATTGCATGCGGAACGATAGCTCTCCGTAATAGGCGGAGTCTTCAGGGTACTCGATGAAACCCTCTTCGTCTTCGAACACGTAGCTGATGTCCGACGAGTCGCAGAGCAACTGTCCGCCGGGCGCCAGGATGTTGTCGAGGTGGCGGAAGAAGTCGGGCAGACGATCCAACGTCCCGACGATGCCGATACCGTTCATCAGCATGAGGATGGTGTCGTATTTCCCTTTTAGGGTGAAGAAGTCCTGCTCTTTCACCTCCTTGACGCCACGAGCCTTCATCGTCTCGACGGAGAGCGGTGAGATGTCGATGGCGGTCACCTCCACGCCCCGCTGCTGGAGGGCAAGCGTGTGGCAGCCCGATCCGGCCCCCACGTCGAGTGTCTTGCCTCGGGTCATGTCTAAGGCCTTCCGTTCAATCTCCGGCATCTCCTCATACTTGCGGAATAGTGTCTCCACGGGTATTTCATCCTCGTCGAACATCGGGGAGAACACCCTGAGTTTGCCCATTCTCTTGCCTTGGTGGTAGTCCGCTATGGCCCTACCCATCGGATCTTTTTTGCTGTCCATCTCGTAAATGTTTTTGTCCTTCCGCGCGGGGAGTATTCCGCCGTGCCGAATAAGGCGTAATTTACCATTATGCGTGTAAAAATGCAATTTTTTCTCTGTTTTTATTTTAGGTATGAAAAAGAATATTGCGTTTTTCCGTAACTTTACGGCAATATACGAGTACTTAAATAATGCTGGGTCGTGTGGGGCGATTGTTCCGAGGACGGATTTCACGTGTTTTACTACATTTCTACCGTTTGCGAGTTGAATCGCTGGCGCACGAAGACCAATGTTTCATTATAAAAACAAATTCATGGTTGACGATAATATTTTCAAGGCTATTCTTCGCAAATATTGGGGCTATTCAGACTTCCGGCCGCTCCAGTTGGACATTGTCCGTGCGGTCTACGAAGGCAGGGATGTCTTAGGCTTGATGCCTACGGGTGGTGGTAAGAGCATCACCTTCCAGGTGCCGGCGCTCGCCATGAAGGGGATTTGTTTGGTGGTCACGCCGTTGATCGCCCTGATGAAAGACCAGGTGGATAACCTGAAGGATAGGGGCGTCCAGGCTGCGGCGATCTATTCTGGCATGACCAACGAGGAGATTTTCGTGACGCTGGACAACTGTGTTTATGGTGATTATAAGTTCTTGTACGTCTCGCCGGAGAGGTTAGGCACGGAGTTCTTCCGCCAGAAGATGAAACTGATGGATGTCTGCATGATTGCGGTGGACGAGTCCCACTGTATCTCCCAATGGGGGTATGACTTCCGCCCTTCCTACCTACATATCGCCGATGTGCGAGACCTCTTGCCGAACGTGCCCGTCTTGGCATTGACCGCCACGGCTACGCCCGATGTGGTGGAGGATATCCAGCGCCAGTTGCGCTTCCGTAACGGGGTGGTCTTCCAGAAGAGTTTCGAGCGTAAGAACATCGCCTATGTGGTGCGTAAGACGGATGATAAGTTGGGACAGACGCTGAAAATCTTGGAGAAGGTGCCCGGCACCTCCATCGTCTACGTGCGCAGCCGAGAGAAGACCAAAGAGATATCCGATTGGCTGAAGCAGCATGGCGTTCCGTCGGACCATTTCCATGCGGGGTTGAGCCCGGAGACGAAGACACGCAAGCAGGAGGCTTGGAAATCGGGCGAGTGCCGCGTGATCGTCTCGACGAACGCCTTCGGTATGGGCATCGACAAGCCCGATGTGCGCACCGTCATCCATGTGGATTTGCCGGACACGCTGGAGGCCTACTTCCAGGAGGCGGGCCGTGCGGGTCGTGACGAGAAGCGCTCCTATGCCATATTGCTGTATAACAAGCAGGATATCACCAACTTAAAGAAACGGATAGCGGAATCATTCCCTTCCCGTGAATTTGTCAAGGGCATCTACACAAAGGTGGCGTGCTACTTTCAAATAGGGGAGGGTGAGGGAGAAGAGTTCATGCACGCCTTCAGCCTGAGTGAGTTCTGTACCTCCTTCCATTTGCCCATCACGCAGACGTTCAGTGCGCTGAAAATATTGCAGCAGGCGGAGTATTTGGAGCTGACGGACGAGCTGAACTTGGGCTCCCGGGTGATGTTCTCTGTGCCCCGCCGCAAACTCTATGATTACGATTTCTCTACAGAACCGATCTTGGACGATGTCTTAGAACTATTGCTCCGCACCTATTCGGGGCTCTTCGCCGACTATGTGCGGATCGATGAGGCGGATATGGCGAAGCGCCTCGGACTGACCCGCGACGAGATGTACCATAAACTGTCCCGATTGCGTTATTATGGGGTGATTGACTATATACCAGGCAAGAAAACCCCTTACATCAAGTTCCTGCGACGTAGGGTGGAGGAGTCCCGCGTGTATATCTCAAAGGAGGTCTATGAAGAGCGCCTTGCCCGTTTCTCCCGCAGGATTGATCAGGTGATCGCCTATGCGACGGACGCTTCCCACTGCCGTAGCCGGATGCTCCTGCGCTATTTCGGGGAGGAGAACTCCCATGATTGTGGAGCATGCGATTATTGCTTGGGCAAGAATGATTCGGGGCTGACGAACTATCAATTTGACACGGTGCGGGATCTCCTCGTCGAACAGTTGGCTGATTCTCCCAAACCGATCCGTTCTCTGCTGGCGATGACGGATGTCGACGAGAAGAAGTTTTACACGGTGGTTCGTCACCTGCGTGACCAGGGGGTTGTTGAGGTGGATGATGCGGACTGGATCAGAATGAGAAAATTATGAATTATGAATTTTGAATTATGAATTGGGGGTAGGTCCTGTGAATCCGTTGCGAGGCGTGTTTTTGTAGAGACGCAATGCATTGCGTCTCTACGCAGTTACCCATTAGACATAAAAAAAAGCCAGTGAAAACACTGGCTTTCGGTTTCTGTTTGAGCCTCTTGTCGGATTCGA
>DBYR01000034.1:0-7973 GCA_002310215.1 Bacteroidales bacterium UBA1181 | reverse complement strand
CCAACTGAGCTAAAGAGGCAGGTGGGCAAGCTTACTACATCGCACCGCTACAACCAACTTTCCTTGCTGCGGTCAGGCCCTGGGGACTTAGAAGGGAGCTGGTCGTGTAGGACTTACCCACCGCGAAAGTAGACAATTTTTTTATACTGACAAGCGCTTTCGACTAATTATTTTTCCTGAAAAATTACGGTGCGGATTGAAAAAAGAGTATTTTTGTGGAGAAATTATGTGGAAGTTGGAGAAAACGGCGCAAAATATGGTGGATGTTTCGATGCGTGGGGGTCTTGTCCTCGGCTTGATTCTTGCGGGTTGTATCTATTTGTCGGTCCTTTCCCCCGCTATTTCCCTCTTCTTGTTGGTCATGATGTTCTTCTCCATGTATCGTTGCATGACGATGTATGTGGGGGCGTATAGGGACGAGGTGATGGGAGGAGTTATCACTTACGGGCGTTCGTTCCATCTGTGTCTTTTCTTGTCGTTTTTCGCGTCTACGATCGTGGCGGTTGCTGTTTTCGTCTACTGTAAGTGGATCGATCCGGACGGATTTTCGCAGACGGTGAGGGTCTCTTCCCAGTATTGGGGGAAGCAAGCCTACACGGAAGGACAGGTCTCTGTGGCTAAACAGATGAGGCTTACCACGGCGGCGGACATGGCCTTCTCTTCCATTTGGATCTTTTCGATCCTTGGTTGCCTCGTTTCGCTCGTGGCTTCCTTCATGATTGTCAGAAAAAATAAAAAGAAGTAATAAATAGTTTTAATGATATGGACATCTCGGTAGTCGTCCCTTTGTACAATGAAGAGGAGTCTCTCCCTGAACTTTTCGCATGGATCAAACGTGTGATGGAGGCTCATCAATTTACTTATGAAGTGATTTTTGTGAATGATGGAAGCTCCGATGGCTCTTGGAAAATCATAGAGGATTTGGCGAAGGATAACGCTTCGGTCAAAGGTATCTCTTTCCGGCGCAATTATGGCAAGTCCGCCGCACTCTACTGCGGTTTCGAACGTGCCCAAGGCGATGTGGTCATCACGATGGATGCTGACCTGCAGGATAGCCCTGACGAAATACCGGAACTCTACCGCATGGTGAAGGAGGAGGGATATGACCTGGTTTCCGGCTGGAAAAAGAAACGGTATGACTCCAAACTTGCTAAAAACCTGCCTTCTAAACTCTTCAATGCGACCACCCGAATTATCTCGGGAATTAAGTTGCATGACTTCAATTGTGGTCTGAAAGCTTACCGTAAGAATGTGGTGAAGAGCATAGAGGTGTATGGTGAAATGCACCGCTACGTGCCTTATTTGGCTAAGAACGCGGGATTCAAGAAGATTGGCGAGAAGGTGGTTATCCACCAAGCCCGCAAGTATGGCACCACGAAGTTCGGTTTGAACCGCTTCGTGAATGGCTACTTGGATCTTCTTACCTTGTGGTTCCTCTCCACTTTCGGAAAGAAGCCAATGCATTTCTTCGGGGTGGTGGGCTCCCTGATGTTCCTGGTCGGTTTCGTCTCCGTTTGTGTTGTGGGTGGCGCGAAATTGTGCCATATCCTGGAAGGGACAAGCGCTCCTTTGGTGACGTCCAGCCCATATTTCTATTTGGCGCTTACCACCATGATCATCGGTACGCAACTCTTCTTGTGCGGATTCTTGGGTGAGATGATCGCCCGTTCCTCGACGGATAGGAATAATTATGAATTGAATAGTACTATAAACTTAGATTGATATAGATATGATGACGTTCTTGTTGGAATTAGCGAAGATTACGATCCCTGGCATCCTTGTGTTGTTGGCGGCTTATTACGTGCTGCGCGACCTCTTGCGCAATGCGGAGCGTACCCGCTTCTATGAGATGAAGAAGGAGTCCGCGAAGGCGTTGACTCCTGTGAAACTGACCGCTTACGAGCGTCTCGCTTTGTTCTTGGAACGCATGAAGCCTGAGTCGTTGTTGATAAGAACCCAATTGCCTAACATGAAGGTGCATGACCTGCATGTGGCGTTGCTCAATACGATACGAGAGGAGTTTGAACATAATGTCACCCAACAGATCTATGTGGGTAACGATGTGTGGTTGCTGACCCGAAACGCGAAGGATAGCTTGATCCAACTGATCAATTCCATCGCTTCGGATATGCCGGATGACCTGCCTGCCTTGGAGCTGTCCAAGATGATCATCGAACGCTACAATGCGGTGAATGAGACTCCTATCGACTTGGCTCTGAGCGCATTGAAGAGTGAAGTTAAATCGTTTAAGTAATGATTATGGATTTCCTCGAATTGTCTAAATCACGCTATTCGGTGAGGGGATATTCATCCCGTCCTGTGCCGGAGGATTTGCTCGGCAAGGTGCTGGAATCCGCTCGTGTGGCTCCTTCCGCAGTCAACAAACAACCGTGGAAGTTTGTCGTTGTCCGAAGCGAAGAGGCCAAGTCTCGTTTGCGGGGGTGTTACGACAGAGAGTGGTTTGCGACCGCTCCCCTCTATATTGTGGTCTGCGGTGACCATTTCGCTTCATGGAAACGTCCTGCTGACGGGAAGGACCATTGTGATATTGATGTGGCGATCGCTACTGAACATATCACACTTGCGGCCGCTTCTCTCGGATTGGGCACTTGCTGGGTGTGCAACTTCGACGTGCCTTCCTGCAAGGGAGTGTTGGGCCTCTCCGATGAGTGGGAACCTTGTGTGATCATTCCTATTGGATTCCCTGCGTCTGAATCGGTGCCTCAGAAAAACAGAAAGGATTTGTCGGAAATAGTTTCCTATATATGATGAAGAATACGTTAAGGCTATCGGCAGGTTGGTTGGTCGCGTTGTGCGTGGCCATGCTCTGTTTGTCGTCGTGCAGGAATGACCATTGTGACGAGTTGATGTATGCTCCCACGACGGTTCTATTCTATTCCGAGATGGACACCTCTGTCGCAGTCTCTCCCTACTTGTTGGTTTTGAAGGGGGTGGGGACTGACTCGATAATAAATTGCAGTGGAAAATCGTCGGCTCAAGTGCGTCTCGATAATGACAATGAGCGTTGCATGTTCGCTTGTGCGGTGGTGAC
Source organism: Bacteroidales bacterium UBA1181 (assembly GCA_002310215.1). Lineage (GTDB taxonomy): Bacteria > Bacteroidota > Bacteroidia > Bacteroidales > Paludibacteraceae > UBA1181. Next base: position 4,921 of record DBYR01000034.1, on the reverse strand, counting down.
GGATCATTCCGCATACGACACGCTCTTCTTAGGCGCGTCCGTCCGTTTGGCGGGGAATTGGGGCAGCCTATCGTTCCCTTCGTGCAAAATCGACGAGGAGACGAAGGTGGTCACGTTTGATGATGATTTCTACACGACCCGTTTGCTGCGTTGGCCGATCGATGACAGCACGTATTGGGTGAGCCGCCCCGAGTTTGACACGTTGGTCTTTGATTACACGAATACGGTGGAGTTCGTCTCCGCCGAGTGTGGGTGCTTTGTCTCCCATGTGTTGAAGAATGTGAAATACCTTCACAATGGCATAGGTTCGGTGTTGGTCGTGGATTCCACAGTAACTAATTTAAGCGATGCACAGAATGTCAAGATATATTTGGAGAATTATTAGTGTTTGCTTGCTTGCGCTATCCTGCGTTCCCGTCTATTCGGAGGGGCAGTCGGGCAAGTCGAAGAAGGCCTCCGAGAAACCGCAAACGGCTCTGTATGGCTGTTATGTGGATGTGGACGTCATGGATCCTATCATCCACCTCTTCGACGCTTCCCGCATGGGTTTTGACGCGAGCTTCGAGGTGGATCTTTTCCATCGGATCTATCCTACGTTTGTCTTCGGGTATCAGTCTTACGATGCCAGCGGCAAATATGATTACCCTGTCCCTGCGGAGAACTTGTGCTACGAAGTCGATGGACGCTATTTCAAGGTTGGTATCTCCGCTAATGTTTGGAAGAAGAATTATCTTAGGAAACTGAACCCTATTTCGTACATTGGAGTGAATTTCGGCTGTTCTCCCGATTTCAACGCGGAGATCAGCGGTTATCCGATAGACAATGGCTTGTGGAACACAGAGGACCGGTCGGGCAATCTCTTTTCGTACAAAGGAAAGAATTCGGCTCGCTGGGGAGAAGCATTCGTGGGTATGAAAGCGCCGGTGGCGGGGCATTTCTGCCTTGGGGTCGAGGTGATGTTCAAGGCGTTGCTTCATGCGAAGACGAAGGGGGATACTCCGTATAAGATTCACCACTCCTATGTGCCGGGGTTCGGCAGCGAGAAGAATGGCAAGTGGGGCTTCCGGTATACCCTCAGCTATTATTTCTCCTTCTATCGGGGCTCGGTGGCTGACGATGAGATGTATTGAATCAATGTGGAGTTAGGAAGAACTGCCGCAATATTCACATAGCGGAAGAAGCAGGACTTGGGAGAAGGGAATTTCAGTTTGCCCTTATGCTTGTCGTTGATTTTAGCGTTGAGAAAGGCAGGTCCCCTGTCAGAAAAGGAATCAAATGGTATTAGATCTATTGGAGACTTCGGTCTCCTTTTTTTATTGCCTCCTGCATTTACCAAGTCAGTCGGTGGATGCGGGGATTAGCCCATCCATCGACTGACTTAATTGCCCCTACTCATTCTGGGGCAACAACTTCCCTATTTATAGGAAGGGTAAAAGTGCCTGACCGATTAGTCTACAATAACCAACTTCGAACGTGCTCCTGTTTTTATGACATAAACACCTTTTGAAACAGCTATTTCAGTGCGTGCCATAGTGGCTGGCTGACGAATAATAAGCTGACCCGCGACATTGAACACATATATATCCTCTGTGGCGCTTTCCACAACAATAGCCTCCTTCGTGCCATAAATCATTCTGTCATCAAAGTCAGACTTGACGGTTGGTATATCAGTGGAAAGAGGAGAGAATAATGCTTTGTACTTCTTCGCCTCAGATACATTTACGGTGCGCACACTGTCTGTGCATCCATCCTCCCATTTGATGAATTTATAACCCGCTTTCGAGTGTGCTATAAGAAGAGCTTCGCCATCCTCTAAATAAGTGCCGGCATAGATGACGCTTCCATATTTTTCATCGTCTGGCTCGGCCTCAATCGTAACCATCGGGGCTCCCCACACAATCTTAGACTGAGAAGAAGCCCATCCGTCATCCCATCCGGACGGTTTCTCTTCTGCCTGACAATAAATAGCGCCAGACTGTGCCGGCGCACTTCTCACACTCATAGGTCTCCCATAGGTTATATTCATCATCAAATTATCACAACGGTAGAACACCCCACATCCCATTGAAGTGACAGAGGCAGGGATTGTGGCGGAGGTTAGACTCTCACAAGCTTCAAATGCGAAGTCACCAATTGATGTGACTGAATTAGGAATAACGATCGATTTTAAACCAGTACACTCAAGGAAAGCGTATTGCTTGATCCGTTCTATCGAATTAGGAAGAGTGATGGATGATAGGCTAGGATAATATGCGTATTTGTAACTTATTGTATGTCAGTTTGTTTTGACTAAAACGGTAGAAAAGTAATGATGGAGATTCTGTAAATGGTGAAAAAGATGAAGATTTAACACTTTTAACTTTTCAAAACCACAAAAAATATAAAAATGTGCAGTTTTTTGTTAGCTTATGTGGATTGTTTCTTCGATAGCAATCCAAAACTGCGACAGCTGTCGCAGTTGTACATTGAGGAGATACGGGTCTTGATGTGCAAGTTCGGAGGCTATGATAATACCATATTATTACAACGCGCGTGTGATGACGTCAAGAGATTGGAATTACGAACTACAATCCAATGCAGTCCCTTTGCTGATGCACAAGAAGAATGGATTATCGGGCAATAACTTTGGACAGTAAATCGTACAAATCTGCCATCTCTACACACATTATAGAGTTAAACATATATAAAATCGTATGATAATTACAAAAATTAGCTACAATGTAGCATGTATATCAAATATTATTCGTATTTTTGTAGCAAAATTACGAAAACAAATATAATATTTTGGATATGATACGAGATTTTTGGGTAAAAAATTACCTTTCCATTCGCGACAAGCAAGAGTTGAGTTTCTTAGCTAAGGGTCCTTCATCTGAACTTGTTACAGAAGTTGCCGATGGTGTGTTCTTGTATAAATTAGGCATCCTGTATGGTCCAAATGCTTCTGGTAAGTCTAATATGCTAATAGCTTTGAATAAAATCTTTAGTATATTGGTTCATCCGAAATCAAAAGTGACCTCAGAAATCAATAGAATACCATTTGCTCTTACAAAAGATCAGCCCACAGAAATGTATGTGTCATTCTATGCTGATGGTATTAGGTATGATTATGGTGTGACATTTAACGAGAAATATATTTTAAATGAAGTTTTATACTATTATCCTAAAAAATCAAAAGCTTCATTCTACGAACGCTCATTCGTCGGTGAAAACGTACAGGCAAATATTAAGTTTGGGCAGAGTCTAAAACTGCAAGATAAGACAGCAGAAAGTATTCGAGAAAATACATGGAATAACCATAGTGTCTTGTCTGTTTGTGGAAAGGTTGCACTGAAAGAGGATATTGCTCCATTCAATCAGCTATACAGTTGGATTATGAAGAATTATCATGACGTGGATGGTGATGGAGAGAAACGTATCGTTGAAATTCTTAAAGAGGCGTATAGTGATTCGACAAAACGTAAGTTCTTTAATCTCATGTTGCAAAAGGCTGATTTGAACATTATGGAGTTTAGGCCAATCATAGAAGACCGTTTTTTGCCAGATGAACTTCGTGAGCGCATTATAAAGCAAGATTTTCCTGAAAAGGTGAAAGAAGACCTTCTTAAGCCTACGACAGAATCTATAGCCTTTGTTAATCATTCTGCGGAAGGCGATTTTGAGATACCTCTCAAATGGCAGTCGAAAGGTACGATAAAATACATACGCATATTGGATGCATTATACGATATGATAACAAGTTCTCACGTGTATTATCTTGATGAATTAGGAGAGGATTTGCATAATGATTTGCTGTACTACTATCTTAATGTGTTCATCTTTAACTCAGAGAAATCTCAGTTGATTATCACGAGCCAGGAAACAACACTTCTATCTCAGGATTTAATCAATGAGAACAGAGGTGTCGTATGGTTTGTGGAGAAGGACAAAGAAACAGCGTCATCCGAGTATGCTCGTGGTGATTCATTTGGATTGCACAAGAATCTGTCTCTGTATAACTCTTATCGCATTGGCCGATTAGGTGCAAAACCAGAACTGGGTAGTATCTTTATAAATCTGGAGGATTGATATGGGAAAGCAACGTCAAACAGCACTCATCTTGGGTGAAGGACCTACAGAGTTCTTTTACTTCAAATCCTTGTGCGATGTATTCAAGCGCCTGACTATCAAACCAGACTACCCCAAGCATACAAACCTCAAGGAACTTGAAGCGAAGATAGAAGAAGGCATTGCCATGGGCTACAGCCACATATTCTGCATCATCGACATGGACACGAAGGACAAAGAGTCGGAGCGTTCACAATATCAGAAGCTAAAGGCCAAGTATGCCAAGCCCATCAACCAACCCAAGAAAGGTATCTACTGCGAGGTCGAGTTCTTCGAGACACACCGCTGCACAGAACTATTCTTCCTATACTATTTCCGCTATACATCACGTCCATACGAGGATCAAGAATTACTGTTAAAAGATTTGAACCAGTGTGTGGAATATCGGAAAACGATAGATTACTTCATAAAGAGTAAGGGACTCCATAGTTACTTTGAACGTAATGGAGGTAGCCTCAATGCTGCTACAGCCAATGCCAATCATTCGTTGGAAGAAAAACAGATGAGTGGCAGAGAATACACTTTCTCTGAATTAGGGCAACTAATGAAGATGTTGGAGGATTCGCAAAATCTTTAGTTACACAATTTTAATAAATATAGAATAAGACTATAATATTTTATGTGTTAAACATCCATTTTATGTGATTATTAAAAAAGTCTTGTATAAATCCTAAAATCCGCAACTATCATCCAATACACGATTAAGGGTAGATTTATGAGTCGTTAGTAGCAGCTTTCAGTAAAAAGCAACAGCACAACATCAATATGTAGCCACCATCCCCTTACCCCACGATGCGACTTGAGGTAATACGCA
>DBYR01000040.1 GCA_002310215.1 Bacteroidales bacterium UBA1181 | reverse complement strand
GTATATTCTTTCATACTATAAACTTCTTTTTCTATAGACATGAATTTCTGATATTCAGATTGGTTTTGTTCGATAATCTTATTCAATCTTATCTTATCCTTTTCCGTTATTTGATCCAAACAACAGTCATCAAACTTAACCCTATTCCTTTTATAAATAGTTCCATCATTTTTGGCAAAAATCTTATATTGCCCTATACGGTACTCTACGTCACCAACAACACTGTCTTCTGGAACTTCATCATAAGGGGCATATCGTTTTGTGAATATATGCATTAATATTCCAAAGCAATCACCATTACAATAGACCCAATCACCCACCTTAGCAGGCTTAAATTTCTTATTCTGTCCCATGTTCTCTATGATATTTAATATGATCTTCTTTCTTCATAAACTTAATATTTCTAGGATCCGTCATTTTTTCAGGATGCTTAGAGACAGACTCTTTGTGATGTCCATCAATATTCTTTCCCTTTTCATATTTAACTCCATCTACATCTACACCTTTTGCTTGGTCTATTCGTGCATCACGAACTCCTTTGGACCTCATGCTCTTCCTGAATGCTTCTTGAGCTCCTTTTTCTTTTTCTAGAGCCTCATCTATCTTCTTCACATATTTGTTTTCTAGATCTTGTAATTTTCCATACACAGTTGGGATTTTCTTGCCGAATTTTGTTGCTCCATAAATGTCTCCAACGAAAGGTATAAATTCAAGAGCAAGTTCAAGTGGAGAATCATCCAATATACTCACGATTTGATCTACGTCATCTGCAAATTGTCTTTTCATCGAGTTTTTAGACATATCTTCCCCAAGTCTTTTCCCAAGTCTTTTCTCAATATTCTGCTTCACATATTTCTCTGCAGCCGTCTTCAATCCTGACTTAGCAGCATATTTAGCAAAAACAGAAATTGGAGACTCTCCCTCTTGATCCACAAACATCATTGGATTTCCCTCGCAATAATTGTATGAGCTCAAGTCTGGATATTTAATCCACGCAGGATCCACACTCATCCACCTTCCCAGCCTTGTATCTAACAATCGGTACTCCGTAGTATACACACCTTCCGCCAAGTCATTTTCCTTCTCATGACCAGTGTATCCGAAGCGATAATCATCACCTGGAAGGGAATAGTTTCTTCCCGGCTCCGTCATACCGAACGGATAGTAATCCGAAAGGCTCGCTATCGATGGCGTACTATCGGCGGACACTTCGTCAGTAATCACCGCCATCACGTTGCCGAGGTGGTTGGTGAGCTCGTAGTGGGTATTGCCGAGCTGAGGAGTGGTCGAATTTTGTGTCTGATTCGATGTCAACTTATCGAACTGCGTCAAGATGACATTCTGGGAGACCATGCCCAAGCGGCTGGCTCCGTACAGGTGGCGCTCCTTCAGTTGGAACTGCCCATCGCCTACGGCGTCCTCCTTCTTCTCATAGACTGCCAACACATTCCCCTGCGGGTCGCGCACATAGTAGGTCGTCACTTTCAAGTCGCCCGTGGTCACGTTCTTGTTGGTGACCGTCTTGGCGATGCGCTGCCCCATGGCGTCGTAGTCGAAGTGGAGGTCGGGTTTGCTGCTGCCATTGGTGCGGATCACGTCGGACACCTTGCCCGTCGCCGTCCATGTAATCTCGGCAATCTCCTCCGACTTACCCTTGATGAGGTTACCCATCTTGTCATAGACATAGTTATGGCTGGTCGGATCATACTGGGCGTAGCTATCCCCCTGATTCTTGATGTCCGATGAGGTTGATGAGTTTCCGGAAGTATTTATCGCATCGTTCACATGCAACAGACGGTTATTCAAAATATTTCCTTTCTTATCCAGGGCATAGTGGTACGTCAGGTTGTCTATCGCTTGGCCATTCATGCCGTAGCGGGTCAAACCAGTAATGTTACCGTTTGCATCATAGTCGTAAGAGGTCTTATAGGCGTCACTCCCCACCACCTGAGATCTCTTCAGCCGGTTCAGCTCATCGTAAACGAAGCTGCGCGTCTGCGTGCCGAAAGTCTGGGAAGAGAGATTGGTGAGATACGTGGACATCTTAGCTATGTTGCCGTTGTACAAGTCCCTTCCTGCCAAGCCGCCCGACGACACAGACTGGTAGAACGAAGAGTCCCGACCGATTGGGTTGTAGTCATTCTCATTGTACTGCAACGTGTAGCCGTAGACGTCCCTCTTGACGTTATTTTTCCCGTCGCCGCCCATATCACGGCCTGCGGCGTCCGCATTCACGCCCTTGGTCCATCCCTGCAGCGTATAAGCGTAGTCCACACCCTGCAGCGTGTCGCCTAAAACCATACGCGCCAGTGGACCGTGGCGGTAGTACTCGTAGCGAGCGATTTCATGCTCTGTGTTGTTTCCATGATAGCTGGCGAGGACCCTCGTCAGGCGGTTCTCATCGTCGTATTCGTAGCGGAGGGAGTAGCCATCAGGCTGGCCCAGCTGGTAGTTCATACTGATCACCTTTCCACTCACGATGCCATACTCGTAGTTTATCCGTTTGAACCGTTGTCCGATGGACTCCAGTTCCGGCATGTCTTGCACCAGCACGGCCACGTTCCCATGGATATCGTAGCTGTAGTGCGTCGCATAATCGTATTGCGTCGGGTCACTATTGTACTCCTTCTGGTAAAGTATCGTGGCGATGCGATTGCGCAGATGCTTTTGATCACCTCCAAATGCTTTACGTATCTTGTTGACAGGAGAATTATAGATTGGCCTATCGTAAATCGTGCGAACCACTTGGAAACGTTTCCCGCTCATATTATTAGGGAATCGAGAGAATATTGAGCCTTTGATCAACAGAGAGGTCGGTTCCTTATTGCTCTCCATTTCGCCCGTCTCCACAACTCTGTCCAACGCATCGTACACCATGTAGGAGAAGCGTTGTGGACTCATCGCACGTTGTTTGCTGTTCTGCGAGGCAACGACCCTTCCATGCTGGTCGTAATACGTCTTAACAGAGTATTTGCCTTCCTGATCGTTGACGGTCACTTGTTTCAAACCCGCATTAAGGGATATGGTACCATCTGGTTTGACCGTCATTGAGGTAAAATCCTCGGACGCAACCTTTTTACAAAGATTCCAAGTCTCTCCGCCGTCCATCGTCTTCAGCAACATGCCACCTTTTCCACAAGCATAAACCGTGCGAGCGTCAATCGCCCGTATCTCATTCAAATCAGTCGGGCTACCATTAATCGACTGGGTCGTCCAACTTTTTCCATTTTTGGTGAGAAGGTTCCATTGGTTCCCATCCCATTTCAGTATTACGCCACCTTTGCCACATACATAACCCGTACCGTCATAGAAACTGACCGAGTACAAATTGTGTTTTATATTGAGTTTCTGTGACGTGAGGGTCTTCCCAAAAACGTAGCGACCAATATTTCCTCCGTCGCACGCCAACACCGCCTCTTTCTCTGAAACCATGCAGACAGCGTTCACATTGAGACTGACGTTATCCACCTTCGTCCAGTTCACCCCGCCATCCGTTGTGTATTCAAGGAATTTGGCACCCGCAGCCACACCATTAGACTCATCATAAAAATGTGCGCAAGACAAAGTACCCAACGTATATTTCGAGCTCCTAACCCACGAATGTCCATCCGTACTCAGAAATATAGCGCCATCCTTCTGCACCAGGCAATAACCCGAATCGCCACGGCGCACCAATGCACACACCTCACCGAATGAGACATCTGATTTCGACTGATTCTTCAGCCAGGAACCCGACATCGCCGGCTGAATGAATAACAACGCGAAAAGAATTGTATAGATGGACTTTAACATGGAATTCCTCATAATCTTTACCATACAAATATAGATTAATTTTTATTTTTTATAATCAGACTCTATAACACCGCCATCATCACCAACCATCCAAACCTTATCATTTGTACAATCGATGGCATTCACTCCGAATGACACTTTCTCCGATCCGTTATTAGTAGGGCCAGAAAGACTCACCCAAATGACGGATTTAGATTTTGTGCCTAAGAACAAAGAAGCATTACTATGCAGTCGAACAGCAGTAATATCCTCCGTTGGGCTATTCGGAATAGAATATTTATCAAAACGCTCACGGCTGGAATTGAAAGAAAGCAACGTTCCATTCACCCCACCAACAATAGCGTATTCTTTTTTATTAATATTGGCGTAATCCACACTTAACAAATTCACAGCGGCAACGGCTGGAAGAAGTTTGAAAACCTGGCTCTGCACATTAGACGAATAGAGCACAACACCTTTATCACCAACAATCAAGGCCTTCTTGTCATTCACACCGACTGCGTTCAGACGATTTAACTGAATATCCGACACCTTATAGCTGTTATTCTCCGCATATTTCAATTGATTGTCACAAGCGACAATAAACCTGCCACCGGCACTAACGCCCCACACATCATCATTTCCCACGGAGAGGATCACGGATTTCCCTTGCCCCTCATAGAGATGCAAGGCATTTTTCACTCTCATATAAAGTTTCCCGTCCGATGACGCCACGATACGTTTCACATCCGAGACTTTCGAATCTGTTTGTTGACCAAAGTTCGTATATGTTTTACCCTTCTTGCGCACGTCCATCTTAACCAACCCATTCGATGCATTTATATAATAGACATCGAGTTGGGAATCTGAACCGAAGACTGCGAAATCGACCACAGAAGAGACGGAAAGATCAATAATCTTAGTTTTTTCTTGTCCTGTTCCTCCCTTGTAAAGCGTCAGCTTACCTCCATCTTCCTTGAGGAAATAAAGTCTGTTACCTCCGGAAATATGCTTAACATTAGAAGTAATTCTACGAGAGGTATGGGTACTCAAATCAAGCTCAGACAAATCTCCGTTGGATTTCAGGGCAAATAGTCTATCACTTCCCACCATACACATCTCCACATAAGGTTCAGATCCGATAGATGGAATAACAGACCATGAATTACCCTTGTCGGTGGTCTTCATCAACAAACCATTTTCTCCGCTTGCATAACCTATCTTATCATCCATTGCTATAGAAGACATCTTACCCAGAATGACATTAGAAACATTCCAAGAGCCGATCGCATCACCGCTGACAGAGGCATAGTAGACAACCGGCTTATCATTTTGTTTTCCAACAGCCACAGCGAATTTGCTACTCATATCCACATCCCAAAGATTTTGAACCTGCACATCGAATTTTTTATTACTTTTCACGTTCTCGACTTTGGCATCAGAGGTGTATGCTTTGCCATTATCCGTATATATAATTGGAGTCCTATTACCCAAAATGCTCACGATGTCATTGGTAATCCCCGACGACTTCACAGTCCAACGATCAGAGCTGGCATCCTTCTTCAAAAGGGCACCGCCATCTCCGCCCGCAAGCGTGAATCCACCAGAAGGGAACGTTTTCACATCATTGAGATTCTTAATCTCGGAATAAGAGACTTGCGACCAACTTCCCCCATTGTCATGAGTCACATATAAATTCGTGGAATGGTTAACAGTATCAACGACAGCAGAGATACCCTCTTTACTATCACCGAATGCGACATCAGACAACACCATGTTTTTATCGTTCACAATGTTCTTGGTTTTATATTTCACATCGAGAGGATCATGGTCTGGCATATACTGATAAACCAATTGATTGAGACTATTATATACATACCGTGTCTCCAAACGATGGTTGGTGAAGACACTTTGTGTGCCTTTCTTCAGGTCTTTTTTGAGTGCTGCGCGGTTTTTATCCACATCAACAAACTCAACGCCTGCAGGAGGAACGGTGCGGACCAAATTGCCCGCCTGGTCATAATAGTACAACGTATAGTGATGCTCACGTTCGACATAGCTCATATTGAGCTTCTCAGAAGACAATCCCCCATAACATGCAGATATATATTCGTTAGACAACATGGCGTAAGTCGTATCATAATCTTCCCAATACTCGTCCTCCGCTTGGTAAATTATATTCTTCATCAACTCCTCCGCACACTCATCCTTGACGCGATCGACTTTCCTCCCATCAGAAACACAAGTTTTTAAATCCGACAAGGACTCTATCGTTTTACAATTTACGAGGTTCCAATCCGAATGTATGATGGAGATGGTATCCATATATGTACCTTTTTCAGCACCGACTGTAACGACAAGCCTAACGCGGGAAATACCGGGATCATAAAACATGTCTTTCACCTCGTGGACATGAGACAAATCAAGACCAGCCTTTTTCTCGAATTCCAAGCTGGCAGTCGTAGTTCCGCTTTCAATCTTGAAAGAGAATGTTGTGTCAGACTTCTGAGAAACCACGGCAGTTCCACATTTATCCGTACAAATCGCTTCTGTAGAAACATTCGTCTTTTCTGTACGTTTAATGTAGGCATACGGATAGATGCCAGGGCCCACGTTCCCGCATTCTCCCGTTCCTGTCTTTCCCCTCGACTCCAACAACTTAGAGTAGGAGCTATAGATACGGGAATCGGAAATCGTATCCGTTAAAACATGATTACGCGCTATATCGTTGATGAATTCAAAAATCAAATCAGATTCAGCCGTTAGGGTGTATTCCGTTATGGCATGTCCATTGGCAACACTATCACATCGAGCAGAGAAGTCACAATATTCCTCGAACGTATTCGACATGTGTAACTGTGAGTTTAGATAGTTGGTCACCAACTTCTTATGATTGTCGTCAAACCAATCCTCTCTCCGACTCCTATGCAAGCTATAAAAAGTTAGAGGGTGACTAAACAAACTCTGAATTGCGTAACGATTCAACGCATTTGAAATCGTATCACATGCCACACATTCGTCACAAGTGAGTTCGGCAGGGATAGAATATCCGGAATTTCTCAAACGGTTCACCGCCTCCGTCGTCCATCCTTGATCTTTATCCCACTCACTTTTACATAAGCACAACATTGCATTAAAATTCCTCAAAGTGTAACCCGTTGTGTCATCGGAAGCATATACCCTAGACTTATAGACTCTGTTCGGATGAATGTTCTCTTTTCTGAAAGAGTCAGCCATCTCAATGATCAAATCACAGCCACAAGCGTCTAATGGTTTGAAAGAAGCATCCGGATCCTCTTCTCCGTATGACAACATCAAGCTTGCAGACAAGTATAAATTACAAGAATCAGTGAGATTAAAATAGTGGGACAACAAGCTCTCTACGCTATAATAATTAGGCTCAAATCTTGCCATATCGACAGGGTCTATAGAATCCTTATCAACATACGAGGAATCCCTATAACGGGCTAACTCTGGCGGTATGGAATTATATCCAAACGTCTGTCCGCTCCTATACGATGAATAGGCGAGGATCCTAACCATCTCATTCCGAACCGTGTCCTCCCTTTTCGAATTTAGTCCAGGGTCCATATCGACCCGCCAAGAATTGAGACATCCTTTCATCTCATTAAAGATGACGTAAGACTGTGCCTTTGCCTGTTTCAGGCAGTTAGTCCATTGCATATCCTTTACCTTACTTGACAAAGAATCCCTTTTGCTTTCATCCTCCATATATTCATTCGCATCCGTTTCGTTTTCTTTATACGACGGGATTCTAACAGCCATGCCGATTTCCTTTAAATCAACGTTTTTCTTACCGAACAATAATGTATTGAGACCTTTTTTATTGTTCTGCTCGTTTTTAAATTTCTCATACTCAAGACGTCGTTGGTTGAGGTATAGAGAACGGAAAGTATACCAAACATTATCCCAATCCACACTGACTCCAAGGGTGTCAAAAGGGCATCCATTAACATCAAAAGCATATACAGGCGCTTTTATGTTTTGAACCACTTCAAGTAAGACACTATCGTTAAATGAAGGATTGTCATCTAAAACAGATGTATAGAGAGATATCTGCCACATATCAAGAGATTTCCCATCTTGCTTCTTTACTTCTTCCAGCTTATTTCGCAAATTATTAAGTAAATTATCTCTATTTATAACAAACGTATCTAAGACTACTTTATCTATATCAGCAGTAGCAGCAAGAGATAACAGAATGTAATTCGTAATCGAACTCGAGGTATAACATGGATAAAACAGTCCCATCCGAACGGCTTGGTCGTATGAATCGACCTCATACATCAGACGAGGATAAAACATGAAATTTTTTTCCGCTTTACAATCAACATCCATCTTCCACTCAGGATGATATTTCTTGGCCAAAAATTCCGCCCATTCTGTTTTAAAATGTTTCACGAAAGATTGAATGGTCGAGATTGAATCCATCGGAATACTGTCTTTATTTACTATTTTTTTAAAATCTTCGTCGTCTAATAACTTCTTGAAATTCTCTGCTTCAAATATCGTATACTCCAATCCAATAAAGGAGTCATTCTTTATTGTATAGGCGGCATATTGACCTCCTGCCACCTGCCTTTGGGGAGCATCAAGCAATGCAGAGTCACCCTTCACAGAGTCAGTCATTAGCTTGCCGGGGATAAAGTCGGAAATCATAATATCCTTTTGCGACGTACAAGAATTGGTTTCATCCATTATGTTCTTACATTCGGCCAAACACAAAACATAAGCATCCCTATCATTCGGATGTTCCATTGCACACTGTGAAGAGCAATCGGATTCGACACCACATTTTGCATAGACAGCCACCATTTTTTTGTCATTGATACGATCGTTCACAGATGGGACGATTGTTGGGATAACGGAATCTATTTTTTCTCTTTTTTCCTTTGCGTCGACCATCAGATATCTATTTATATAATATCTGCCAATCGAATTAAGAGATGCGGAAAATGACACTCTGAAAGCGGTATCACCAGAACAATTACCATTCGAGACAATATCTTCGCCAGACATAGGAATATTAATGGAATTTATTGTGTCTTTTCCCCAGCGCAACGGCACACTGTCCCCACAATCATTTATGATATTAATCTTCAGCAAATACTTACAATTCAAGCATACTCTTCCATTCCCAATATTAAAGTTTTTCAAAGTATCACTATAAATAAAATTGTACGTGCCAGGAGAAGAGGCTAAGAACGGAGTAGACGAAGACATGTCTGTTCCACTTATCGAATCACTCTTTTGATTCAGCAAGTTCACATTCATCGTTTTACAACCTCCGCGACTATCTATCGAATCCAAGGAAGAAGGTGAATTACCCGCCAAGGCGGTGGCGATGGTTCGCCCATTCATATCCACATACGTGACGTAAATAGAGCCATTCGGGTCAATTGTCATATTCTTTTGATAATGGGAGAAATCACCGCATTGGGAACCAAACAATTTCCACAGATCCTCCTGCGTAGGCTTACCGTAATAGTACAAAGTGGGATGCGTAGAATCACCCGTTCCCAATTGGTATTGTTCACCCACACCTCCTTGTCGGCGGATACGGCCCGTATTATCCGGGGTATACTCCGTTTGGGAGAATGGATAGCCATTGGCATCTGGGATATACTTGTCTATGGCCCCCGAAGCATGCTTGTTACTACTTGAATAATATCTGGAACTACCCGACGTGTTCAACATTTCTTTCGCGACCATACCGCATGGATTACCGTTGGCAGGTTCAAACGCATTCAAATCATAAGGAAGGGTTTTATTTCCATTCTTATAGACATTAAACTTATGGTGATAACTAATAGAATCATCATCTTTTAAAGTTGGGACAGGCAAAGTCTGTACCGCCGCACGCCCCCGATGGTCGTAAAAAGTCTCACCGACGATGACATCGTCAGAACTGTTACGCGTCACCATCTGACGGGCACGCATAGTACCGTCATAATAAGTCATCACCTCCTTGTTTTTCCCCTCCTCGCTATAATCCACCACAGCCTGCCAGTTCAGATTGTCTTGATCATTCGATGTGACGCTGATGGGAGAAGCGTTATACCACATGCCAGTAATGATTCGTCCAGATCCTGATTTAGAAAATGACCTGACCCGGACATAAAGATATCCATTTTCATAAATGGCAGGTATAAGATACGACGTTTTAGTCGTTTCGACACGCGTCGCTCCATTTCTGAAGTCAACAGACGGCGTACCTCCACCATACGAGTTCACAAATGTCCACTCCAAATGATATCCATTCGCATTATTGACGCTGCTCCAACTCGCCTTTATTTTATCAACCCCAACCCTTTGAAGTGAAAGACTGCCTTGCGCATAAGCACTAGAAAAGACGCCAGACAAAAAGCCTAACACGAGTAACACTCTAATTAACAATATAGAAAGTCTACGTTCCATTATATGATATTATTCTTATTAAATTCCTCTATTCAACGATTGGTGTATATCCGCTATACGAATCAGTCAAAACAAATTTCCCGTCATTCCCGACACGAAAAATAGCGTCTGTACTAAATTTCTTCTTATCCACACTCCCGTCAGTCTTAAACTTAGTGGGGAGAATCACAAGCTTCGCCTTATCCCAAACGCCAGGACCGACTTTAACCTTATCACGAAAGAAATACACACTCTTCTGCAACATCCATGTACTCTTGTCGAAATAGAAATCCGCCCCCTCATAAGCACCCCCACTGAAGGAGATGTGGTACAGATGATTATTCCCTTTTACACCCAAATACTGCGAAGCGTTTTGGTCTCCTGGTGTGCCAGAGGTCGATTCCAACATCATGGAGAAGACCTGCCATATATCTGATTGAAAATCCTGTTGTTGCTCCTTATCCTTTCCCGACGCATCTTTCAGATTGGATATTAAAACTATACGTGCTATATGATTCACGACAACCTGATAGTCGGAGGTCCTGATCTTCTCGATTCCATAGGAATTCGCATAATAGTTACGCCCATCTCTTAAGACTACGATATTCTGCTGATCATACAATTTCCCTTCGTCAATGGAATAAAGGCTGTGTTGTACATTCAACTCATATTGTTCCTTATTGTAGAATTCCGCCGATTTCATAAAGACCTCCTTCAAATCCTGAGAAAAGACTTGAAACACGGTCGAACAGAAAAGAAAAGAAAGCAATAATACTCTGGACATTGTTATACCTTTCATTTTTTTATGGCAAGGAAAGAGGCTAAATAATTTTGTAATTCGTTTCTCTTTCTTGAACCATCGTTATTTCTTAGGGTTCGATTGTCTGGCCTCACGTAGGGTCATTATTCCCCGTTCGGTTTCCCTCTTGACACGAACCAACACACCTTCCTCGTCATACTCATAGAAAGTCGCGTAATTCTCATCATCCAATTCCGCCACAAGGTGCAACGTCTTCGGGTCATAGACATAACTCTTCATGGACGCATTGAACGGATGGAATCGGATATCATCAAAATATGCGGCTTCATTGTTATCGTTTTTCAGGGAAATACCCATATTCTCAGCATAGGAAGGAATCGTGATACACTTGCTGATACGTTGCCATCCGTCTATAATATTCCCATCCGGATAACAATTAATCGTATCGGATCCATTTCCCCCCATAAGGTCGAAAGTGAGTTGAATATATACGTTCTCGAAGGAGTCTATATTAGCCCTCTGATTTTCAACATGCACCCACCCGCAGACAATATACTTTTCTCCAGCCTGTGGAGCGAAAAGAGATGGGCAATCAGTACAAGAATCCGGAGAGCACTCAACCAGATTGAAATCAATTGACGCGGAATTCTCACACTCTTCAGACTCGACGCTGACAGTTAGGCGATCCGACTTCGTAGGTGTGAAATTTTGGACCTCACTTGCCAATTCACCTCCCCGACTGATTATTGAATCTCCATATTTCCATATATATAAAGGTGCGGTCAAACCTATAACAGATTTATATTCCAAGCCAACCGAATAACCTTCACATGCGGAGATCGAACTGCCAGCTTTTATTCCGTCAATTTCTAACGTGAAACTTTCACAGTCACATTTTGGTGCAAGTAATTCTTTTCCTACAAGTAATTCATTTCCTATAAAATCATTACCAACCTCATCTCCATCTTTATAAATAGCAACATAATAGTATTGTCCATTAGCGGGAAGCCTAATTTCACGACGAATATAAGATTGGGGAAGATTACTATTATTCAGGCGTTCACGATGAACGATTTCCCCACCGCAATAGGCAACAAACTCATAGTCATGGAACTCGAAATCTGAGAAAGACCCACGGCAATAAGCTGTAACGGTGAAAGTCCCATCGCTATTACATGTGTTCAAATAGTTCACATTATATTCTTTCCGCCAATCGAAGGCCAATCCACAATTTCCAGATTGTTCCAACAGCCAATCAATGCCACTATATGTCGTTTCCCCATTCCTGCAGGCGTAATGGATTTTAGAATCAATCTCCACCATGTCCCCCTTAGAGGCACCGGGTCTGTCAACTTGACCAACCATATAATAGAGCGAGCTATCATTCTCCAATTTATAAACAGCTCCAATTGTAGCAGGGGGACCCTGATGACGGAAACCGGGCACATTGTCATCATTATAAGAAGAGCCTTCGCACGCTGAAGCATTACCTGCAGAACCAATAGCAAAACCTATTTTTTTATAGCAAAAAGCGACATTCTTATCGGGTGGCAAAATATCCCCCTTCCCATCTGTCAAGACAAGTTCAAAAGTAGTTTTCCGAGAGTCATTACAATAGAGATTATTGTTATTACCACTACGGGACCAATAGAAACCGACCTCATGCCATAATATCTTTATACCTGCAATCTTACCTGAACTATTGTACAAATATTTATAATAGATATCTCCACACTGATGTTTTCCCGTAATAGGATCAGCGCTCCCGATATGAATGTCTGCCCAATATGGAGCAATCATAAACTTAGATGATCCAATACTGTAGTGTTCAAAATCATTTGTCACATACGTACCCACACGAACATCAGTGACAGAACCATTAATATTCACATAAATTGAGTCAATTCTGTTTGAGAACAGTTCAAAAATGAACGGCAAATGTATGGCACGTACACTTGAGCCATCATCCCCTTCTATATTGCCACCACCGTAGTTAGATCCATCCTTTAAGAATTCTATACGTGTATACGAGGGGTCGTCATCCGGGAAATCCGGCACTGTGTTGCAGATGCAAATAGGAGAATCAGAAGCGAGCAATCCCATCCAACTCTGTAGGCAAATCATTGCCAAAAATATTTTCAGAAATCCTTTCTTCATCTTATTTTACGATTATCGGGAATAGCATTTTTTACGGTCAAACATTTGATTATTTTGCAGAAACAAACAATCCGCATAATATTCTCCATGATGAGACTCGTTTAGTTGCAACCTGGAGGCATATCGATGGAGGTTGTCTTCCTTCTCCACATCCAATTCATTAAGAGAAGTCCAATTGGCCGGCAAAGAATAACTCTTCATGAAACTATTGAGATAGATCCTCATAAAACGCCAATGAAGATTCGCCGGCGTATAATATTGCTTAGGCATTTTCACCACCACCTCGTATCTTCCTCCATTATCATGGAAAGACAATGTATCAACATATTTAGATGAATAAGCGACAGGCGTTTGGTCCATCCAAAATTGGAAAGCAGTCGTTCCCTTCAAAGCGCCGCCCTCATTTTCATAAAACTCAACTATAAATGTGGCGATTCTATCTAATCTTTTCACCATAAAATCGAGATGAAGCAACATGTCAGTCTCCGTCGTATCGACAGAGATTCCCCAGATGGAATCCTTTTTGGATTCTCCCCCCTGTTGACCAAAGCATGTACCCACGAAAAGCATCATGCTCATGGTTACGAATAATTTCAAGTTTTTCATATATATATAATTTTACAATTCAACACATTGGCGCAGAACTTTCCTATTTGGCACATGGCACCAAGAGGAACTGTTTGGTTGCCGGTTGGAATTTGGTCACCTTAACACTATTTTTACCCGTATGGGAATGCTTGTCATTCAAATCGATAACGTCGAAAGAGAAATGAGGCGTATTCCCAGCATTGTTCAATTCGACATCCTCAAAGTTAACCGCACCCATCTGCGTGTACCGTGAATTAGCAGAGATAGCTATCGGCAATGTGGTATTATACCCATACGAAGCAGAGGAATACCGTCCCAAAACATCGAGGTTCTCCAATTCGAACCCATTAGGACTAAACTTAGTAACTTCAGAAGCGCAGGTCCAGCCATCCTCCACCTTTTCCCATCCCTTCAGATTACTTTGGGTCGGGTTTTGATAGAACGAAACGAAATTCTCAAAAGTTCCGTCCCGACGGATATTTACATTACCATTCACGTCAGACTGCTTGCGAGGCGTTTGATAAACCCACGATTTTTTCACCCGATAATTGCCCAATTCACCCGACAAGAATGGATTTAGGCTATGCTGTCCACAGACCATCTCGCTCCAATCGGAATTATACTCCACCACATCTGCAGCCAACACATCCTTGAACTCCAGCGTCTTCTTGTTCTTGATCGGATTCGACATGAGCGTCAACGACTCGACAGGGATACCTTGTTGATTTCGATGTCCAGAGCGAAGCACCTTCACATTATACACACCCGTATAGTCTGTATCACCATCTTGATCCACCACTTCAACCTTATGGTTAGCGGCATCGACGGATTTAACCCAAAGTCTTGTGGGCACACAAGGATCGCTCCCAGCAGAGATAATAAAACCATCTGGAGTATGTATAAATTTGAACGAAGACAAGAAACAAGACCAAGGAGCCTCACTCGCCAACAACTCGTCCCCCACGTGGAACAAACCGACATCCTGGCAATTGTCAAATTCAACATTATTCACCACAGCCGAAACGTTCTTATAAGCAGGAGCCATACCCGTCTCCGCCCAATGAGCAGGAAGTTTGAACGAATAAATGGAATCATTGAATTCATTCACCGCGCAAGAAAGCAAAACTTGCCCCGTCTCGTCATCCCATGCCAAGTTGCACACTTCCTTGCGAGATCCCAAGTTCTGAGAAACCACCCTATCCAATATGCCGTAACGAGTGATGACCTTCGTACAAGCGATCGAACGGAATCGAGTTTTTTCAGTAGCGGGAGCAAGCCAAACAGAAGGCACAGCCAGCGGGAAAATACCTGCGATAGAAAGGTCCACATCCACAGAGACATCCACCTCTACAGAAGAAGAGGAACTCTCCCTCTCATCGAAAACCACATCAAATTCCATGCCTGCCTTTGCATGTTCCTTCACCTTACCTGCCCTATCGATGGAAGTAACCTCATTCAACAAAGAATTAGTTTTATCCGTTTTATAGAAGTATTCCTCGGAAGAAATCGGCAGGTCATTGTCTTCCGAATAGACCTTCTGGGCTTTCAGCTTACCATGCATATCATTTAGCTGAATCGAATAGCCCTGACTAACTGTCAACTTTCTGTCATACGTTTGAGAGAAAATAGAAATTAGAGGAGGGGTCTCATCCTTCTCACGAATATAATTCACAGAAGAAATGCGAGGAGGGAAATCCTTCGCGGTGTAGAACTCATTGACAATATGCCCCGTCGCAGTACGGGATACACCAGCTGGTTTCAATGGAGTAACAGTCACCTGGCTATAACCAACCGTTGGTGCAGGCATATAGGACTCTCCATACGGTTTTTCAAGCCAATACTGGTTATCCGGAGCAAAACGTACCTCCTCCTCATACAAATCCGGCTCGCGCAACGCGCACTCCTCGATACCATTTAGAGGCTCATACGCAGCGACACCACTACTAATCAGTGTGCCTTCCTCAATAGTTGGGTCGGAGCCATCAGCAACCTTTGTGTAAGAGTAAGTCTGTCCGTATGTGAAATTCTCCGCATTCTCATTAGGAATAACAGAAGAGCCAAGTAATCCCTTTTTCATTGTACCCCATTGGTCACTAATGGTAATTTGCTTGACACGCAGGCCACCGCCCTTTTTGCAATAATTCGGATTTAATAATCTCAGATATGATTTTGAAGTATCGACCCTATTACAATATCCATCATTACAAATACTACTTTCCAATCCACCTCTAAAGATAGAGGTATACTCCTTAAGATTCGCAGCCAACTTACGCAATAGCGATACGATTTCAGGGTCTTCCTTATAATTGCCATTGTGCAAATAGTAATTAAGTTTATTGAGTCGCAGGTATTGGATAGCCGCTTTCCGCATCGGGAGAACATGGGTCGAATTACCAACTTTAGCGGTTTCAAATTGGATACAAGCCACTTTATGACTCTTGTCATAATAAACATTATTGACTTTGCCATATCCGCAAACATACTCGTGCCCATCCTTCTTGTTATCCTTTAGCAAATTCGTGTAAAACTTAAAGAACACATTTACATCGGATTCATTTTTTAAATCATCCACCCCGTTCACGCCCAAGTATCTACGACAAAAATCAGCCTCATCCTTAACTTCCGCATGCACACAAGCCCACGTATTTTCCTCCATTTTAGTCGAAAGGGAAGAAGAAGTGGGCTTGCTTTTAAAGCCTAATATTTTAACCATTTGAGCGGCGCGTTTGTTTTGCACGTAGGCGTAGTCGTCAGCCTCATACTGCACGTTGATCACACCACCCGTCGGCAGTTCAATTTTGGAAAGGCTCCAAGCAGCGACATTACTATTCAAAGAAACCAATTTTGAAGAAGCCTGAGAAACGTAAGGATTGTCAATATCAATGTCGTCCGTATACGAGCCCCAACGATCCATCGCATGATTCATGTAATCTGGATTTATGCCGTAGTCAAATGTGTACGGACTCTTTTCAGCCTTCTTAGAATTGAAATGTCTAAATGAGATAGTTTTTAAAGTCAATTTGCCATCCCCGTCATTCTTGCTTCCCTTAAACGCCGGATTACCCTTACACAAGGAATATTTATAGCCGAACATCACTGTCTTAACAGGGCATACATTACCTAACGTTTTGTTTTCAAGCGCAGTCTTAAATTCCGAATTATTCACATACAACGAAATCGAATCCAACTTCATCAAAGTTTTATCGCCTTGAATTTGGGAACCACCAGAACCAATCTTTTCGCCCCTAGCCTCATACGCATCATTTCTAGGAGAATAGAAGAACACCGCCACATGATTTTTAGACTCAATCGAGTGGATGTACTTTATCTCCTTTTTGCCATACAGATAAGTCGCCTTATCATCATCATGAGAACTTTTATATGTATCCAAGAAATTAGCCATTTTGTAATTGTACGGATTTCTCCACTTATATGCATCATTCATACCATACAACTGAGCATAATTAACCTTTACGTACGAACCCAAATCGTCAGGGGTAGGTCCATCACCTGTAACATCCACATAATCGGAAGAGAGCATTGCGGTCAATTGATATCCGCTGGCATAAGGAGGCAACTCGTTACAATTGTAATAATTGTCCTTACCTTTATCATTTTCTGATGAAGCATCATTTTTTTCATACTCCGCCAAAGAACCATGTTCGTAAAGGGTCGGCCCATCTTTTTCAGTACCGACATTAAACGTCACCTCTTTCTGGACGAAATTATAGACTTGGTCGCCATACACATAGCGAGTTCCATCAGGGCGAGTCACCGTGATTTCGGAAATATGATGAGGTCTACGGCCTTCCTTTCCATATCTGTTTTGTTCAACAAAGCCACCGTATGTTCCATTCTCATTCATTCTATAGAACGACATTTTCTTATTCAAACCAGCAATAGACGCCTCCTCTGCCGTCAAATAAGTAAAGCTTGTATTACGCTTAGCCCTAGGTCCTCGTATGATTTTTTTGATATTCGGATCAAAACCAGATGTGACCGGCGACAACTCATTCTTTCGTTTTGTAGTTTTTTCTTCTAATATAAAACGGGTAGGGTCACAGCCATGTACCAACCTAAAATAGTCATCATCACATACAGAGAAATCGCCCGCAGCCTTAAAATATACATTTTCATATAACGGATTATTTCCCATCAATCCACGAAAAGATAAGCAGGAGTCATTTTCCGTATTGCCAGTCCATTTGCCTGAATATGCGGATTCGACTCTCGCCGCGGTATTGACACCAACCTTGGATAGATTTCCTCCTGATATATCCACACCCATAGAACCAGCACCTGAAGAGGTTTCCACTTTTGGGTCATAGACCAAACTAACATCACGGAAAGGCCTGAACATTCCGGAAACACCTTGACCCGAGACCGTGTAGACGTCGTAAGTCATTTGGGCAAGAGCGATAGCAGGGAGATTCTCCGTATAAGGTTGATCCTTCTCTCTATTGAAATCATGCACAGCATAATCATTATCTTTACCAAGGTCAGAATAGAGATATCCATAAGCAGGAGCCTGTTTCTTCTTTCTAGGTATATAATACTTAGAGAAAAAGCCACTTATCGATCCCTGAGTCGCAAACACATAAGCCAAGCCTCCCGCTCCGATCTCTACCCTTACAGAATAAGCGTTCAAATCATTTTTCAACTGAGGGACATACGAGTATGGACCTATAGGAATAGACACCGAACGGGTAACTTTGGACGAATTACCCATGAGAGAGGAAGTTGAGCTGATAGAAACAGCCCTAAGACCGCTACGGGAATTAATAGAGGCACTCGCCTTCAGACTACTTTTAAAAGAAGATGACTGATCTTCCGAGGTCTTATCCATGAGGCAAGACAACGTGACGCTTGGAGTCAAGGACAAACCACTTTCCGTACTCTGAGAGAGATTTACGCTTGCACCTAACCAAGAGTTCTTACTATCTGTCGCACCATTAGCGCCGTACGATATGCCAATCCCACTCTGTAATCCAATTCCGTTATAATTATTATAGAAAATAGACTGATTAATATCAAGAAACAGTTTCTGTCCAACCAATTCCGGTTTAACACCCACACCGACACCAAACGTCCAGTTATCCTTAAAACTGGTTGTGGTGGTTAAAGAATCTAATCCGTTGAAATCATCAGGGATACCACGCACAGTACGATTGATAATACCACCCGCGTTCAATGTCCAACCCAAGCCGACCATACTTGCCTGATCTTCCACGCCTATGCCAGAGGAATAACTGATATTGATCGGGTAGCCATCCACATCCAAAAGTGGGATGTCATAGTGAAAATCACCCGTGAACAGATCCACCATATCATCAACTCCCGCCGGAGTGAATGAAGAGAATTCAGGTTGTATCGGACCACCAGTCAACGCCCACGACTGAAAAGGAGGGAAGATCAACTGAAACAACCACAACAACGAGACAACTTTTGTCCAGTAACTTTTTCTGATTTTGTCTATCATAATATTTTTATCGTTTATTCACCTGTTATTATTCCACCTCGCAAGGGTTACAAGGGTCACAATCATGAACACGGACTATCTTTTCCACCGAAATAGCCGAGTTTTCGTCACAATCCTTCCTCTTAGCCGTCAGGGTAATTCTATAACCGCCATCGGACGGGAAGTGAAATTGGGCCACCCTACCATCCTCATCAATGGATGGGGAAGACTCCACGTGCCAATGATATGAGACATTAGAACCCATGTCTGATGCGGTAAAGATCATACTACATGATGTTGAATACTCATACGTGAAATCCAAATCGCTCCGTTTAAGCAAAGGACTCACGGTCACCGTCTTTGTCTGAACACATCCATCCTTTACGCCCTCTACCGTATATTCCTTTTTCTTAGAAGATACACTAACATTCGTAACAGGGCATCTATTACATGACAAGCCGTCAGAAGGATACCAGTAATATTCATCCGCACCCTCCGCTGTCATTTTCACCACAGACGAATTGCACTCGACATACTCCTGCGTCACCTTAAAATCAAAAGGTTTCTCGACCGTGACATCCACCGACTTCGAGATGACGCAACCGCCCTCCGTCTGAATCCTAACCGTATAAGATCCAGATTGATCTACCGTCACCGTCGGGCTTGCGGATGAAGCGTCACTCAGCCCTGAAGCAGGAGACCATTTGTAGGAGGTTCCGCCCGTAGCATATAAGGTTACGACAGAACCAGAACATGCGGACGTCGTAGAAGCAGTGGCAGTGACATCATTCGCACCCAGGACAGAAACAGAGACAGTTTTCTCAATTTTCGTTCCACACCAAGATGTAATATCCACCGTATAAAAACCTGCCTTCTTCACCGAAATTGAAGATTGATTACTGATTACATTTTGGTTTCCATCGGCACGCCACTGATAAGAGGCTCCTGGAGCAAAGGCAGACAAGGTGACGGAAGAGCCCTCTGAGCAAATCTGACGGAAAGGCTCTACATTCACTGCCGGTTCAGGACAAGAAGGAATATCCTCGCAACTATCCAACATATTTCGCAAAGCACCCATATCAGTCTTGGATTTCAACAAGTTAGCCAAACCGATCAAAGGATCAGGAGTCAACGCACATGATGGAATCGGCTCAGCCTCACGGGAAGAGCAAGGTGTGATCCAATTCACACTGACCAGTTCCTCGTCACTAGATCTTTTCTTCACGTAGGCAAACATATAAGATGAGCCAGCACGCATATAGACAGAATCAGAAACCGTCCGGTTGCCAGAGAGAATCTTCTCATTGTTGACGAGCAAATTACCACCATCCACATTGGAAAGGAAGGTATAGAAACCATCACACAAAGGAGTAATAAAACCAGTCCAGACCACGTAGTCCACTGCCATCGTTGACAAGTCGGTGGAAAGAGTGGAGACCTGAGAAGACCCCGCCTTGCGGTCAAGCAAGCAAGGCGAATCGTTACCATCACCAGATTGCGGCTCATAAACAGTCATCGTCAAGCCCGACAATTCACGACTATCCACAGCAGTCAATTTAACTTTCCTTTGAGCCGAGCATTGATCTCTATTGAGTTCGACATAATAATCGCCCGCAGGCACATTCCTCAGCGTATAGTCCGAACCGATCAAGTTGAAATTCGAATCATACCAGTTCACTGTGAACGAACTCAAAGGAGATTCTTCGCTATTGACGGAAGAAACGGACATCTCTCCATTGCTGCCGCAATCCGGGTATTGATCGATATTCACCCAAATATCAGAAGCGCAGCCATCCACACCGCAATCATGCACATCAACCTTAAAGTTTTTCCTGGAGACGATAGAATCACCTCCACGTGCACAAATCACATCGACCCAATAGGTTGTCGTCACCGTTGGGGAAACAACGATCCGATCCGTTCTCTCGTTCGTGCTCCAACGATAAGAGATGACACCCGAAGGCGTATTGATCAACCGAACGCTCAGGCTTGTCCGCTCTCCGAGGCAAAGATAGTCTTCCCCACGCACTTCGAAACGGACAGAATCAGACGATGGAGTATCTCCGGACCCACATTTGAGGATCGTATAGGAAACGCTCACCGTATCGGCGAAAGATGTGACGGCGTCTTGAACGACCAGTCTACGAGTCACCGTATAATCACTTGACAAAGAGGTCGGCACGTTAACAAGCGCTGTGATTGGATACAATACTCCGCCCACGCTCACCGAACCTTGCGGAGAGGCAGGATCAAGCCATTCATAATTGAAAGAGCCGCTTCCGCCCGAAACACGCGCCTCAAGACGGGCGGTATCCCTACTACCCAACGAGGTGTCGCAAACGGTCTTATTGATTGGAGTCACGCTGATGTCACAAGACGAACAATTCGTACTCAAGATACCAGTGTTCCACTTGCTTGCCGAAGAAACGCTTTCACCCTGCAGACACACCTTGACAGATGGTCCGACAAGCTTGGAGACAGAGATGTTTTCGACCTTCCCGGTAACATGAATACATCCGCTTCCACAGAAAGGCACAACAGAACTGTTGCCGGAATGAGCGGAGACACGCTGGAATTTTCTGAACTTCGTGACAGATCCCGCCTCCAATGCGAACATCTGATTCTCTGCATGCTCCATAGAAGACAAACGATCAAAATCCATCAAGTTATAGTTTGTCACCCTACAATTATGGTCATTGACAGTCAAGCTGGAAGGAGATCGGAAAGAACCCATATTCACCAAGTGAGAATTATTGTACAATATAAATCTACCTTGAACGGTAATGAGACCACGGTTATACAATCGGGAATCATTGTTCATTTTGGCCGGATCTGCATCTGATTGCTCATGAGAGATGATGGTCACGTTCGTCCCCTTATTCACGATCAATTGAGATGTTTTACTCATTGAGAAATACTTTCCGTTGGATCTTTGCACGAAGGTGAAAGGACCCGAACCATCCAATATCAATGTACCTTCAAATTTATTCATATCGAGGGAGGTGGCCACATCCGAATAGATATAGGCTGTCGAATTGGTAAGCAAATTGATCACGTACTTTTTCCCCGCCTCTGTGACGACAGCACGATAACGATTACCTGCAGAGAACTCGTTCGTCGAAGATGTTGTCAGGACATGGGCAACCCCATCCGTCAATCTATAAGATTCATTGCTCAAATCGGAATCGCCACATTCAGGGACGAACAAATCAGGGATCGTGTCGTCACCACCGCCACCGCCTTGGCAGCTTTGCAAGACAACCACGCTTGCCGTCAGGGTCGAATATACCCTTCCCGTCGGCCGATGGTAGACAAGCGCCTTGTAGGTCTGGGAGTGTTCCGGTGACACTTCAATGGAGCGACCCGCATTAGGGAATCCGACCCATTTAACCTCAAAGTCCTCATAATAAGAATCGTTGTCGCCTATCTTAACCGTCAGGTTCGTCGACGTGTTTGGACAGATCTCCGTATTACCGTCTATTCTGATGTTCAAGTTATCCAACTTATACGGATCAGGTATAGCGACCGTCTTCTCGCAACTCAGCGTTCCATTGGAGACAACAACGGAATAAACGCTATCCGTAGCCGGCACCACAATCGAAGAGGTGGTGGCGCCATTGCTCCACAAGTAAGAGGTTCCGCCCGAAGCGGACAACGTAGCGTTGCCGCCATTGATGTACGAGGTCACACCCGCCTTCATGACATCCACACGGAAGGAGGCCGAGTATTCACGGTTCGTGGCGCGATCCAGGACGTTCACCGTGTAAGTCTCACTGTGTCTCGGAACGACACGGATAGTCGGCGAAGAATAGGATCGGTTGTTCAACCATTGGAATGCGCAGGAATCGCATCCCGAGGAGAGCGTCGCCGAGAGTTCAATCGTATCCCCATAGCAGATGGTGGAAGGACCGGAGATGGTCACATGAGGCATATCTCCGCTATGTGTAGAGGATTCATGTATATCTATGTTTTGCTTGCACGCCTTGCCGAACTCATCCGTAACGATCACCGAGTAGTTGGAGATATCCGTCGTTCCCGGAACCGTTATGTACGAAGTGGTATCATTCGTCGACCACAGATAAGAGACACCGCCTCTCGCAAACAGGAGGATGGAATTACCCACGCTGAAGCTATCCACATCGACGCTCAACACATTGACATGGAAAGAATCCGTGCCCGTAGCGCCGGAAGCCAAATCCCGCACATGAACGACATAAGTCTTAGACACCTTAGGGGAGACCACGATCTGGCTCGAGTGGTTTTGGGTCTCATCCGCGATATTCCAAGAATACAAGTAGCGGCCAGCCCCGTCGATTTCGCCCGCCTTCAAGGTGATGGACTCACCCTCGCAGATGCTGCTGGACGTAGTGTTGGAAGAGATCATGACCGTCAACGTATCAGGGACGGTAACGACACCAGGTTGCACCGTCACCGAGGCCAAGCACTGATGCCCATTCCTTGTGACATTCACCGTATAAGTTCCCGCCACATCGGCAGGCACCACGATAGACTGTGTGTTTTCATTTGTAGACCATAGGTAATAATCTCCGCCCGTCGCTATAAGCTGTGCGGTCTGCTCGTTTTGCTTATTGATCTTAGCGGACATGACGATCACATCTCTTGTAGAGATAGCTTTCTTACCCGTTCCAAAATCGGTAACGACAACCTTATATTCAGCAGAAACCGTTTCTTTCACCCGAATAGATGGGCTGTTTGCCGAGAGCAAGACATCGTTCCTATACCATTCGTACCTGAGAGAGCCACTCGCGCCCGATACAGTTGCATCTAACGTAATAGAATCCTGTGAAGAACCATTCACGCAATAGTAAGAACTGTTATACGCCGTGTCTGCTCTATCGATAATCTCCACATTATATGTTTTGTCGAAATAGAACGTATCATAACAAACATCATCAATGGCGACGGCGCAATAATCATATTCATTGGAATAGTTAAAGACAAAAGGATTACCCGAATAGGTGTTGTTCTGAGTTGAATCAGAGAGGCTCACATTGCGCCAAACATATTTCGAGCCGCCCTCGCCTTGCAAGATTACCAGAGATTGGCTTTCTGTCGAAACCACCATGGAATTAATTCCACGCACGACAACCGTCACTTTTGAGATTCTATGAACCGTACTATCCAAACTGTTAGCCGCCAATACGTAAGAGGTCGTGTGAGCAGGAGAAACCGTCATTGACTTCGACGTCGTATTCAAGCCCATCCAGTGATACGTGTATGTTTGGCTACTATCGCCAGTTGTCAGTAATACAGATTCTCCCCTGCATATATAGACGGTATCGTTCTCCGACAGGATAGTATCATTTCCACCGACCACAACGATATGAGGCACATCTCCGCCAGGGGCACCACCATACAGTTTCATTTTACATGAGGTGCCACCACCCACCCAGACAGACAACATAGAGTCCGCTGGCATCGGCGTGATGGATTTCCGCACACCATCCAAGAGGAAAATAACTTCGTCCGTAGTATCCGACAAGACCTGTATGACAGGGATATGCACATGGGAACAAGCAGTTTTCACCAGACCTAAATCCACGTCGGTCACTGTCACGCAGTAATCGCTACTTGCCAGCGGTCCGTCAGTGATGGAAGAGGTAGTCGCGCCCGTGTTCCACTCGTACACATAATTGCCACTTCCGCCACTCACCACAGCGGAGATATGGACGTTCGATCCAGGGCAAGCCGAAGCCGGTCCATCGAGGACAACCCTCAAAGGGTCATAATCGTCATCAACATCAATACGATTATTAACGACAACGCTCGCCGTACAAGTCTTGCCATCCTTGGTTAGATCAACACTATACGTTCTTTCGTGTTCACTCACAGGGACAGTCACAGAAGAGGTACGGGCTCCCGTGCTCCACAGATAGGAATCCGCCGAAGAGGCAGTCAAGACCACAGAATTGCGCTCCTTATGAGACAAGAAGGCACTTGCTTTCATCACATAAACGATGACGTCCTGAGAACCTATTTGCGTGGTTCCATTCTCCGTAACGTATACCCTATATTTTGTCATTTCAGTCGGGTAAACCGTAAGGCGGGAAGCCCCGCTCTCCGATGACATCGCATATTCCTTGTCATCCACAACTTTTACCCAACGGTAAGTATACACACCATTCTCCTTGCCCGTCACATCCACGCCCAACGAGGTGGATGAGTTTTGACAAATGATTGTATCGCCATATATATGGATTTCATAGGCAAATTCCACATCGGTGGTATCGCCACCACCACCGCCGCCGCCACCGCCGCCACCAGGGCAGCCATGGCAGTTATCCTGAAGTACAGCGCCACCCGAATGGTTCACGGAAGCACTCGGGTTATAGTGGAAACTAGAAGAAAAACCATTTTCCGCGCAGACATAGATCAACTGGTCTTCCGGAGTAATCTTATTCCCGCTATTAACGACATAATTATCCTCCAACGAGACCCTTCCTACGGAGTGCAAGCAACCACCGTTACCCAAGATGGAGGAGTTGACATGGGAGCTACCTTGCACATTCATGACAGACCCATTCGCCAAACATATACCACGATTACTGTTCAGCCAGATGCTACCCGACACGTTCACCTCCGAGAGATTGGAGAACGCGCCATCGAGCCTGAAACCAGTCCGGATATTAAGTTTGCCCACATTAATGACATTGGAGTTCGAATTGAAATTCACATACCCGTCGCCCCCATACGGAGACCTTTCGAAAGTGATTTCACCACGATTCACGAGGTTGATTCCATGGTCAAAGTCTCCTTGTATAGTCACCTTAGCGCCCTCATTCACATACAGTTCACAGCCGGAATTGTAAGTACACCCCGATGAGAATGTATACACGCCAGGGGCAGAGGCGATAACCGCACCTCCATTCAGATGCAAGGTGTAAGTGCCAGACTGCGTCAAAAGAAGAACTTTACCAGGCCTTACATCCGTCGCCCCATTCGCATTCAGACTAATGATCTGCGAACTATTATATATACTAATATCCCGGTCCCCCGGGTCTACTGCGCATTGTGCATAACTATTTTGCAAGCACCATAAGCTTGACAAAAAAATCAACACTCCTAATAATCTTTTATTCATATTTTCATAAAATATACCGCAAATATAAAAACAAACAAACTTACAATCCAAGAAAAAAAATGATGAATTTAAAATAAATTTTTTATTTGTAAATTTTACATCATTATTTTTGCTTATTTTTCCCACATTTAAAATAAATAAATAGTATAATATATACACTTATTTGTAATAATTCATAATTGCTTGTATTTCAGATAAATAAGAGGATTTACGCTACAATGCAAACACATACTATACAAGCAATATTCGAATAGATAACATTTATCATATTTAACATATATCACCTCAATAAAAAAAACGTCTATCATCTCAACAGATGAAGTGCGACAAAAATATCGCATCAATCCACTGGATATAACGAACGCAAAACACGATAGAGAAAAGAAGATTAGGCCAAAACCAGCCCATCGTCAGGGGATACAACTTGGCAAAAAGTTAGTTCGCAAACAAAAACAGCACGCTGCCCTGAGGGTTGCGCATGTGGTAGGTCGTCACGTTTTGTCACCCGTGGCCACGTTCTTGTTAGTTGCCGTTTGGGCGATGCAATGGGGCTTGGTGTCGTAGGATATCCTGTCTTCATGGTTGCCCAATGAAGGGTTATTCCTTACGTTAGCAAATGGTTCGAGAATTGGGCTATATTATAAATGCGTTTCATACATATTCTATACATGTCAAATTATCTGGTGGCAACGGAACTCTCGTGTTCAAGATATTCTTCTAATGTTTGCCGAGCTTGAGCATGTCCTTTTTGAGCAGCCTTTTCTAAATATTCCAACGCAAATTTCTTCGTGGTAACATCTAACGAATCGGGATTCCCATATAAATACCAAAGACGGTCATAGACATCATAATATGCCTGTGGGTAATTATATTTATTTGCCATAATTAGAGCATAAGGCAAAAACTTTTCAGGCGAATAGTCTAAATAAGAAACAAACAAATCATAATAAGCAGATGTGTCGCCTTTTTCTATCACTAATTTTTCTAATACGCTATCAGGTATTTCTCTATAATTCATTGGAACACCTTTGTCCTTTTTTAGATCACAACCCATGATCCCAAACAAAAGAATAAAAAAATAGATGTATTTATTTTTCATATCACTAAACATACCGTTTATTTGTTAAAATTAAATTTAAAAAACCATTGTATCCGAGATTCTTCAGTTGGTTTTGTTTGAAAATCAAAACCAGCATACCATCCTGATTCAATTTCCATGTAATATCCCCATCCTGGTCTGTAACCCCATTCTCTATTAAAATATGACTCCGGCAATAGGTCATCTGTTTTTAAACCGCTTATTGTGAAGTTTTTATCTGAAGTGCCAATGTAAACGATTTTATCATTCAAAACCCCGACAGTGTATTCTATATCATTCTCAACAATTGGGAATGAATTAACCAATGCTCCATTGGGGATAAATACCAACGTATTATTTGCTTTTGTCCCTTTAAATTCAGACCCTAAAGTCAAATATTTCTTAGAAGAACAGGAGGATAAGCATAGAATAGAAACAAGCAATAATAGAATTATTTTATTCATTGCGGATACTTTTTTAGCTGTTCCATGGCGCCGTTGATTGTTTTTCCCCTCAAGGTGGGAACATCACAGACTTTCAATTTCCTCTTTGGTGAGACCAGTCGCTTTGGAAATGGTTTCCACATCTACTCCCAACGCCTTGAGATTTTTAGCGCTACGAAGCTTCTCGTTTCGCTCGCCTTCTGCTCGTCCCTCTGCTCGCCCTTCTGCTCGTCCTTCCGTTCTTCCTTTCCTCTCCGCAGTAGAGAGGACATTGCTGAAGTCCCAGAAAATCTTGAGGCTCTCTTCGTACTCCGCACGGTCCATATTGGGTGAAGCTGTTCCAGGCATACACATGTTTTTTCTTTTTTTAGTCAACCGAACAAAGATATAACTTTTTCGTGAACTAAACAATTGGGTTTAAAGCACGGGGGTGAGGGTGAGGGTGAAGGTGCCGTTGCCCGATTCGCCACGCATGTGCTCATACACCGCCATCACGCTGCCCTGCGGGTCGCGCACGTAGTAGGTCGTCACAAACTTGTCCGTGCCGTCGGTCGTGTTCTTGTTGGTCACCGTCTTGGCGATGCGCTGGCCCATGGCGTCGTGAATTACACATTCCCGCATAAATGATGGTTTAAGCGTTCAATTCTTAACTCTTAATTCTTAACTTTTTCTATCCTGCACGTATGTTCCTTCGTCTTCTCATCGTAGCTAATGCCTACGAAGAGCAGGTCGCCCTTGTAGTGGTTCAGGGCTTGGCAGTAATTTTTGTCCTTGATTTGTTGCAAGGCGCTTTCGGCACTCTTGTTATGCTTCAGTTCAATGACCAAGGCAGGGATATTCGGCAGATAAGGAATCAGTACCAAGTCTGCGTAACCTTTGCCCGTCGGCAGTTCCTTCACCAATGTGTAGCGGGTGTTGGCATAGAAATAGGCCAGACAGATGGCGCTTTGGAAGCAATGCTCATCATTGTAGGTCAACGGGTTAGTCACCTCGGTGTGGGCTGCGTCGAGCGCACGGGCCACCGCCTCCTCATTGCCTTGGATGGTGTCGTCAAGGAGCCTCTTCGAGGCGTTGATAAGATTCATGATGGGAGCGAAGTTCTCCTCGTCGTCGATGGCATTCACCCATTCCTGACGGACCTCCTCGTTAGGAATACCACACGTACCCTCGTCATAGTTGTACGACAAGTACCCTAAATGGATCAGATAAGTGAAGGCGTTGTCCTTGTTGGTGATGGACTCCAACGTATTTTGGAACTTGGTCACGTTCACTGGCACCCACTTGCCCGATATCATACTGATGACATCCTGCCGAATGCCTGCGAAATCCATCATAATATAATCCTTCAGAGCCTCGAACGACCCTGTTGCCGACCAGTATCCACTCATTCTCTTTCGGCTTATAGAGGTGGTGACCGACTTAGGATTATACAGACTCACCTCGTCGCTCAATTTGTATCCATCGTACCAACGCTTGTACTCGTCATAGTCCCTGCCGTATTCTTCACATAAAGCTTTCGTCTCTTCCTCCGTGAAGCCGATATAAGGGGCAAACTGACCCGCATCAATCATGGTGTATTCCGTAAACTCGTTCAGCTTGCTCTGCACCTTATCACGCACAATCGGGATGATACCCGTGATGTAGGCAAGGGCGATAGCGGGACGCAATGTAGTATCTTTAAAGAGTCCATTCAGAAAACTAAGGTAGTCTTGGAATAATTCCTCTGGCACTCTCTCACGGACCAAAACATCGTATTCATCGATGATGATGACGAATTTCTCGCCCGTCTCCTTATAAACTTTGAGGATGCACTGATCCAGCGTCTCCTCGCCGCTGAATACAATAGAATCAAATGACTCCTTAAATTCACCAGCTAATGTTTCATGAATGTCAGCTATCAGATATTCTTTTCTTCTTCTCTGAATGGAGTTTTGATACCACCCGTTCAAATCCAGCTTAATGACATTGAGCTTGTTCAAATATTTATCATAATCAGGCACCTGTCCGATTTTCATCTGACTGAATATCTCACGGGTGTCGCACCCCTTCGAGTAGTAGGCAGAGATAAGGTTACCGACCATGCTCTTCCCGAAGCGACGGGGACGGGAGATGCAGAGAAAATCATGATCCGTTTCTGCAAGTTTATTCAACTCACTCACAATCATAGATTTATCTACGTATATCTCGTTTCTGAGACTTTGTTTTAATGCTTCCGCATTTGGATTCAGATATAAGCCCATAGTCTTTTTTTTTACAAAAATAGAATTTATTTGGGATTTTACACTGATTGCATGAGTGAATGTTTGCAAGGGATTGGACTTCTCGTTAGGGGGAAATTGCCACGCCGCCTATAAATGGGGAAAATTACCGCCAGCACTTTGCCCTGCGGGTCGCGCACGTAGTAGGTGGTCACAAATTTGTTCGTGCCGTCGGTCGTGTTCTTGTTGAGGGCAACCATCACAGACTTTCAATTTCCTCTTTAGTGAGCCCCGTCGCTTTGGAGATGGTTTCCACATCCACTCCCAACGTCTTAAGATTTTTAGCATTACGGAGTTTCTCGTCTCGCTCGCCTTCCGCTCTTCCTTCTGCTCTTCCTTTCCTCTCCGCAGTAGAGAGGACATTGCTAAAGTCCCAGAAAATCTTGAGGCTCTCTTCGTACTCCGCACGGTCCATATTGGGTGAAGCTGTTCCAGGCATGCACATGTTTTTTCTTTTTTAGTTAACTGAACAAAGATATAACTTTTTCGGGAACTAAACAATTGGGTTTAAAGCACGGGGGTGAGGGTGAAGGTGCCGTTGCCCGATTCGCCACGCTTATGCTCGTACACCGCCATCACGCTGCCCTGCGGGTTGCGCACGTAGTAGGTCGTCACTTTCTTGTCATCCGTGATCACGTTCTTGTTGGTTGCCGTTTGGGCGATGCGATAGGCCTTGGCGTCGTAAAGTGCATTGTTTTTCTTCATGGTTGCCCAATGAAGAGTTATTCCTTAAGTTAACAAGTGGTTCGAGAATTGGGCAGTATTATACTTGTGCTTATTGTCGTCCATAGTTCATCTCCTTTACCTTCCTTTATCACTTTGTTCTCTTCCTTCGTGTTCCTTTGACGAGGAGCGACCACGAAAAAAAGTCCTCATCATTAAAATCACATGATCTTGGTTCTTCCATTTGTATATCAATCAAAATCTCTCGCCCAGGTTCTATTTAGTCGACTCTTTTTAAGTCATTTATCTCACGAAATAACTTGAGTCTCCTTTACTCTCTGAATCTTCCATTTATGTCCTTCTTTTGATAATAATATACATCTTACCAAATGCCAACAATCATAATCAGTACAGACAGAAATAAGAATCCTATCATCCGACAAAACACATAAATTTGAAAAAAAGTTATAGGCACATTTATTTTCCTTCAAAGCAATATAATAATCTAGGGGTTTCTTTATAATATCCTTCCTCAACTTTCTACACTTTGATAAATAATCCATTACTAACACAACTTTTTTTGTGGGAGGCAACTCTTCATCATAAAATTTGGTTGGATCAAATCCGTCATTTATTACATATTGAAATTGCATTGTGGAATCTATAAAAGACTCCTTATTACAACTATCTACATATACTTTTACAATAGAACATAACTTACAAAATGATGATTTCCCATTCAAAGTACACGGACAAATCAACAATAATAATATGATTATTTTCCTCATAAGTCTATTAATTTATTTCTTATCATTCGCTTTTAACCTATCTAAAAATGGGTATGTACCATTATCGGTAGGCTTCATATATTTATTATATCTTTCTCTCCATTTGGGATTCCATCTATTATAATAACGTGTACAATCAGATTTATGCAAAATAAATCTCCATACCATTTCCCCATATCCTCTTTGGTCAAAAGACGTTTTGCCCGCTGAGGGATCAATACCAAAAATAAATATAGCTACGTCTGTACCTCTATGACCAGTTCTAGCCACTTCCCATTCTTGAGAACCTTTTGGTATACTACCACTTGTTACCGATTTAGACCCATCATTTTGTCCTGAATTTTTTCCATCATTTGACAGTTGATCCCCATAATGAGCATACTCATGATATATATTACACAACAAATAAAAAGCCTGTAATACATCAAAACTAGTTTCTTTATCATTGAGATCGGGTAGGTCGGGCCTGTTCAAATCTAAAGCTTCTATGCACTCTAGGGGGATATTAATTGTATTATCAGAAGTATATATGCCGAGACCAGAATTTTCCGGCTCAGTAAGATATATTTTTGCACCATTACCATATTTAAAATCTTCTCTAATTTGTTCTTCAGTTCTTCCTGTGGTTAAATTTATAATTTGCCATCCTTTTATTTTCTTTTTTTCCCATTCGTTAGTTTTATTATTTAGAAGTGATATTTCTATATCATCATCCAAAAATACTTCTGCATTTTTAACAATCAGCTCAAATTGTTGTATCGCTTTGTCTGAAAGTTTGTCTTTTTGGCCGTTATAATCAATATCAAAAAGCCCCCTTGGATCCACCAACACCATAGGATTCCCTGCACAATAATTATAAGAACTCATCCCAGGATACTTCGTAAACAGCGGATCCACGCTCAACCACCTACCCAGCCTCGTATCCAGCAACCGATACTCAGTAGTGTAAACGCCTTCCGTCAAATCGGGTTCCTTCTCATGCCCCGTATATCCATATCGATAGTCAGGGCTATACGTCCTTTCCGGCATACTCATACCAAACGGATAGTAATCCGACAAACTAACGACCATAGGCTCGTCTGTAGTGGATGCCTCATCCGAAATCACCGCCATCACGTTGCCAAGGTGGTTGGTGAGCTCATAGTGGGTGGCAGGTGTGGGTTCACTCGCATTGGCGACGTTCAGCGCCAAATCACGCTTTTTCATGCCGAGACGACTGGCACCATAGAGGTGCTGCTCGGCGAGGGTGAAGGTGCCGTTGTCCGAGTCTCCATGTTTGTGCTCGTACACCGCCAGCACGTTGCCCTGCTGGTCGCGCACGTAGTAGGTCGTCACAAACTTGTCGCCCGTGGTCACGTTCTTGTTAGTCACCGTCTTGGCGATGCGCTGGCCCATGGCGTCGTGAATTACACATTCCCGCATAAATGATGGTTTAAGCGTTCAATTCTTAACTCTTAACTCTTAATTCTTAACTTTTTCTATCCTGCACGTATGTTCCTTCGTCTTCTCATCGTAGCTGATGCCTACGAAGAGCAGGTCGCCCTTGTAGTGGTTCAGGGCTTGGCAGTAGTTTTTGTCCTTGATTTGTTGCAAGGCACTTTCCGCACTTTTGTTATGCTTCAGTTCGATGACCAAGGCAGGGATATTCGGCAGATAAGGAATCAGTACCAAGTCTGCGTAACCTTTGCCCGTCGGCAGTTCCTTCACCAATGTGTAGCGGGTATTAGCATAGAAATAGGCCAGACAGATGGCGCTTTGGAAGCAATGCTCATCATTGTAGGTCAACGGGTTAGTCACCTCGGTGTGGGCTGCGTCGAGCGCACGGGCCACCGCCTCCTCATTGCCTTGGATGGTGTCGTCTAGGAGCTTCTTCGAAGCGTTGACCACCGCCATCACCTTCTTGTAGTCAGCGGAGTCCTCTATGGAGTTAATCCACTCGATACGCACCTCCTCGTTTGGTATGGAGCATGTCTTATCCTTGCGGTTGTAACAGAGATAACCCAAGTGGATAAGGTAGGTGAACACATTGTCTTTCGAGTTGACGCTCTCCATTGTGTTCTGGTATTTCAAGACATTGACCGGCACACTCCCGCCCGATATCATCTTGATCACATCCTGACGGATGCCTTCGAAATCCATGAGAATGTAGTCGCGAAGCGCCTCGAAAGAACCTGTGGCAGACCAATAGCTGTCAAATTCACGGTCATGGATGGCAGTGACAATAGAGAGCGGATTGCATACTCGGATGGTGTCAGACATCTTGTAACCGTCGTACCATCTGAGGCATTCATCATAGTCCATATCATACGTTTCGCACAACTCCTTCACCTCCTCCTCCGTGAAACCAATCATGCCGGCAAACTGGCGCGGACGCAACATGGTATATTCCATAAACTCGTTCAACTTGCTCTGCACTTTATCACGCACAATCGGGATGATACCCGTGATGTAGGCAAGGGCGATAGCGGGACGCAATGTAGTATCTTTAAAGAGTCCGTTCAGAAAACTAAGGTAATCTTGAAATAATTCCTCTGACACTCTCTCTCGGACCAGAACATCATATTCATCAATGATGATGACGAATTTCTCGCCCGTCTCCTTGTAAACCTTCAATATACAACTATCGATACTTTTTTCTTTCTCGGAAAATTTCACATTCGTAAACTGTTCATGAAATTCTTCGGCAACACATTCATCTATCTGTCTGATCAGATTCTGATGTTCGTTTTTCTTCTTGGCATTTTGATACCACCCGTTCAAATCCAGCTTAATGACATTGAGCTTGTTCAAATATTTATCATAATCAGGCACCTGTCCGATTTTCATCTGACTGAATATCTCACGGGTGTCGCACCCTTTGGAGTAGTAGGCAGAGATAAGGTTACCGACCATGCTCTTCCCAAAACGGCGGGGACGGGAGATGCAGAGAAAATCATGATCCGTTTCTGCAAGTTTATTCAACTCACTCACAATCATAGATTTATCCACGTATATCTCGTTTCTGAGACTTTGTTTTAATGCTTCCGCATTTGGATTCAGATATAAGCCCATAGTCTTTTTTTTTTACAAAAATAGAATTTATTTGGAAATTTCCCATTGATTGCTTGAGTGAATGTTTGCAGGGATTGGACTTCACATCAGGGGAAAATGCTTTGAAAACAACAAAAGTCCGGGCTACAAACTCGTTATAACCCGGACCTTCCCCGCAAGACTTCTTTGGGTGGAAGAATCTTTATTTCGTCAAACCACCAACCAGCAACTGAATTTTCACGTCTTAAAATCCAATCCGCCGCATATAAAAGTAATCTATACAATCGAAGACGTCCCTAATAAGCGCACCTGACAACCAAACAAGAAACATCAATATTATTAAGTAAAAAGCATGGATGTGGGTCTTGTGTGTACTGAATGCCGAAAAGACAATCAAAAATATCGAGAATAAAATGTATAGAAAACTTGTCAGTAAAAAAAAGAAACCTATATTCACACAAAGAGGATGCCTCTCTCCCAAAATATAAATAGAAGCAGCATTGACATAACATTCAAAGGCAAATATTGCGATTAGGATCCAAATGTATTTTGGAACCTTTGCTGTGATTTTTTTCAAATAATCAATAATCATACCTATCCACATATTATAACTAAATTATTTATTCTTTTTTGTCCACATACTTTGATATATAGTCCTTGTTACATAGTTTCTCCAAATTCTTCCATTCTTTATAGCTTTCCTATCTGCCTCGCTATCTCCAGGTCTCAATTGACAAATTTCATTCAATTCAGGTCCTATACGTGATGCTGCTCGGCGAGGGTGAAGGTGCCGTTGTCCGATTCACCATGTTTGTGCTCATACACCGCCAGCACGTTGCCCTGCGGGTCGCGCATGTAGTAGGTCGTCACAAATTTGTCCGTGCCGTCGGTCGTGTTCTTGTTGGTCACCGTCTTGGCGATGCGCTGGCCCATGGCGTCGTAGTCGAAGTGGAGGTCGGGCTTCTGACTGCCCGCGGTGCGGATCACGTCGGAGACCTTGCCCGTCACCGTCCATTTGTTGCACAACGAACTTTTGCAACTATAATTTACTATGATATTTACACAACAGTTGCCCATAATAAATTAAGAGAATTTTCTCAAATAGGCAAATGGCACTAAAAACAGATAGTATTATAGGAATATTCTTGATAGAGTTCGATTAACCCGTCTAATTTCAACAGAATACCGATGTTACACATTATTCGAGTCAATAAAAATCACGAATATTAACATCCTGATGCAGTGTCTCATATTGAAGTATCATTGTCCAAGTTTTGTTTAAATAAGAATACATTTCACACGTCGAATCAATCGAATTCCTAACCCAATCAAAAATTTTGCATTTATAATCATACAACCTTAAATAATTATCTTCCTTTCTCATAACCCATACAACCCCAGTTGGCAGTTCTAAAGAATAATCAGTGACAGTCAGTGTATCGCCCTGGTTGTCATATATATCAATCGTAATATAATTAAAAAATCCGTGTGATTTCATGCAAGATGGATGTTTCTTTATTGAATCAATTACTGACACACGACTATAATTGTCAAAAGAAACAAGTCCTTCCCTTATTAGGGAATCTATTCCGAGCGAATCCTGTTCATTTATGATATTATCAACATCTGGCTCATTATAATAATTATAATATGGTTCCAATAGATTTCGAAACAACACGCAAATATCGTAAGAAATAATCTTGTCATACAAGATAGAGTCTCCATTCAAACTCCTGATTGTAATATTAACGAAAAGATCAGCTTCATCGTTAAAAAAAGAACGGAATGGACTGATGTTATCGTACTCGACAATTCGATTACACTCTTTCTCATAAAGCCAACTTCTGAAAAAACAATTGTCGTTATTTATATCCTCCTTAGGAAATGGGTAAAACTCGTTTATAATCAAACTATCACCTCTTATCACGTAACTATATGTCTGAAAATCAAATTGTTTAATACATTGACTATCAGGATATGAATATATACAATTATCTTTCACATAAAAGCCACTGCCTCTTTCACAACAAGAAGCCGTAGTCAACAGAAATATAATAATATAGACATAATATCTCATTTTTTTATACTATTCCTAAAATCCGCAACTATCATCCAATACAC
>DBYR01000005.1:156501-183619 GCA_002310215.1 Bacteroidales bacterium UBA1181 | reverse complement strand
GAAGGGTGATCCAACGTCTCAACATAACAATAAACTCTATTTCCTTTCAATCGCCGCCACGAAAACCGTGGCGGCGCAAATCATTAGCAAAATAAATTAAACGATATCAGTTTTAATTCCCGGCGTGGAGCAGAGTCGTAGACTTCTGGTCCCTATCCGTCCGCAGATAAATAATCGTATACCCTGGCATATCCTCACCGAACAATTCGGTCGCCTTTTCCGAATGCGTATAAACGAACTCACCGTTCGAATTAGCCTTCAACTCAGTATTGACGTCAATCGATATCTGCTTATTCGTTTTACCGTCAATATGGTAAATATAAAGAACCGCCGATTTAGGTCTGCCTGAGAAGGTCGCTTTGACAGAGATTGTGGACTCCTTCTCGAACGGATTAGGAGAAGCCTCAAGACTGATGATCTGATACTTCTGACCGATAGAATCCAGTTCAGGAGGGTTGTTCGGATTAATAAGCCTCAACGGTTGGTCATTTCTATGGTATTGGTATTCACAACCCAAGAAATAAGCCTTCATAAGAACGGAGTGCTCAGCCAAAGCTTTGCTCAAGTTGTCCTTATTTTTGAGATCAATGCTTGCATCCTCATACTTGAAGAAGTTCAGGTGTCTTGCCTGGCCCTTACTAATGCCATCACGAAGTTTGAACCACTTTTCGAAATAAGAGTCTGGCACCTCTGCCTTCGTGTTAAGAGATTGGTAAAGCAAATCCCTATGAACTTTATCAGATTCCAAATCGTAGATATACATACGTTTGTCCAAGATCTTAATTTTCGGGTCAACTTTATTATTCTTGTCGTAGAAGACGTAAGAGACACTATCGAAGGTCTGTTCAGGACCGCAGATGTCGATCAACGCAACCACATCACCGAAGTCATACCAGGAAGTCGCCCAGAAGTCATACGAATCGACCTGGAGGGAATCATTCCTGAATCGGATCGCCTCATTAACCCGACACCCGTTCTTATCGCTCACCTCCATCAGAATCGTCGATTTAAGATCTCCGCCATAGATCATAGAGATAGGGGCACAATCAATTACGAGGCTATCTGCTTTCCCTTCTCTCATATGGTTCAGAGAGAATGTATACGGAGCGGTACCACCCTTCACATTCTGGAAGAAGACGTTGCCACCCTTAGTGACACTGGCCTCTGGACATACAACGGAGGCATCGAACATAGCCATCAACGTATCCGGCTGCTTCACGACGAGCTTCTCGTTGTAGGTGCTGGTATCGCCCATCACACTTCTACAACCCCTAGCATCGATCACGGTGAGATAGTAGTCGCCAGCCTCCAGATTATTCAACGTCAAATAATAGTTCTTGATAATGGTGTCCTTTGCGTAAGTGGAATCAGTAGGATCCCTCAGCACCATCTTAAACGATGTATCCACAAGCGACAGGTTCTCAAAGAGAGCCACCTCGTCCGTTCCATGCCAAGAGGAGTTCCGCTGTACTGCGTATGGTTCATCGCCACCGCTCACGTACAACTCAATTTTACCATTCTTATCACCATTACAAGAGACATGCTGTACGCTCTTCATAGAAGACTTGAAGATAGGGACGGTATCCACCACAGTTCCTTGCACATAAGAACCACAATGTCCATCATCGTTAGCATAGACAAAGAGACCATGTGTCTTGGAGCGCATCTTCAGAGAAGACAATTCGATGGCGATCTCATCGTTCACTGGCTTGACAGGCGTCTTAGTCAGTGTGTCGAGTCTATAGTCGCGGCAGTCATCCAACGTGTCGTTGCGACATGGCGAGACGTACTCCACGATGGTATAGCTCAAGTCAGCTTTGTCAGGTTTTGTGACAAACTTAACCATAACCTCCGCCGTAGGGTCTTCAGGGCACTTCGTCCTTGTGGAATCGATATGCAGTTTGAACTTAGACTTCACGGAGTACTGATTCTCGGATTTCACCATACAGCCCTGTTCATCCAATACGACCACCGTATAGAGACCCGGGTCGAGGAATTGGCTGACACCCCAACCAGAAAGCGTATTCTTGTCATAATGGGTAGCCTCGCCACCACGGAAGCCATCACTCTGTTCGCCCAACGACTTCACCTTGGCGGTGTCGCTGAAGGTGAAGTTATATTCACCCCAACCACCACTCACGTAAGCTAAGATCTGACGTTTCGTAGGGTCGCACTCAGCCAGGTTGCTGTCGAAGAGGACGGAGTCGATCTTCAACGGCTTATCCGGCAATTTCACCTCGAACGTATCACGGTACTGGCACTTGCTGGAGTCAGTTACCAACACAGCGTAGAAACCAGGTGCGAGGTTAGAGAT
Source organism: Bacteroidales bacterium UBA1181 (assembly GCA_002310215.1). GTDB lineage: Bacteria > Bacteroidota > Bacteroidia > Bacteroidales > Paludibacteraceae > UBA1181. Next base: position 181,305 of record DBYR01000005.1, on the reverse strand, counting down.
CGTCACCACATTAGCCGCGGAGAACTCGCCCATATAATCGGCCCAGAAGCTCTCCAGATGCGTGTTAGAATAAACCGGAGTTCTGATAGTATCACCCTTGCTGTAGTAAACCTCCTCCATGAAGTCGGCGCTATCAGGGAATACGATGTTGTTCAACGCAGCCCAAGAAGCATCCTTCTTGTAGCTCTTGTAGGACCATGTGATATCCTTCAAGTCGCTCCTATCGTACAATGTGTCGATTCGGTAGGTGAGGGTCACACCGCCCGGCTTATACTCCACAATCGTATCCTTGCCGTCCACCACATCTTTGACATAGAGACGGTTGATATTGTAGGCTGACTCTGTCGAATCATGTCCAACGATATATGGGTAATCCTTTCCACCCCTTCTCGGCGCCAAGGATATGACACCATCCTCGCTCGAAGAACAACTGATTGGCATCACCTCACGCTCCAAGCGTACCGGAGCAGGTTTCGTCACCTCCGTATCGAAGTTATACTTGTCGGTACAGCCCTCGAGCGCGCTCTTATAAGTGAAGCGATAAGTACCAGCAGGCAAATCCACATAGAGATAGTCGCCCACCTTGCCCCCAGTAGGATATTTATCCGGATCGATTTGAGTGGTCTCCAACGAATCCATATAGCCATACACTGGCATCTTTTTCCCTACAAGAACCGAATCGAGGCGCATAATCGTATCGAAGACCAGCTCACCCTCTGAATTGACTTTCTGAGGAATGATGGTATCAGGCACAATAACCATATCGTAATTAAAGACGATGGAATCTGCCAAAAGCGTCGCGATCACCAACGAATCGGAATGTATGGTCGTATCGAATGTCACTTCCGGAACAGTTATCTGAGAAATAACCGTATCGGATACGAGAAGCGTATCGATGCGTGAAATATTAGGATCATTCAAGTTGATGTTCAACACCAAAGCGCCGTTGCGAATCGTGTCAGTCAAGAAACTAACAGTATCCCGAGAGATGAATTTGAACGTGGTGTCATACTGAACAATCATATCCGTCGAGTCGTAGACTGGCACATAATAGTATGAAGTATCAGGAACCAACACGAGCGAATCTACCGTCTTACCCGTAGGACCATAATAAGTCACTGACCTTGTCGCGAATCCAGTGAAATCGGCGTCGGTGAATCCTCCACTAACCTTCAAGGCAATCTTACCATCGCTATGGTATGGACAATCCAGATGGAGCTTGGAATCATTCTTCACCAACTCAACCTTGTAAGGGTCTATACCACCCAATAAGAGCGTGTCGCTCAACAATTCGTCATGACATTCGTTGGTGACAATGGCTCGCCAAGAACCGGAAGGCAGTTTGCTCATCGAGACAGTCGCCCTCGGCTGTCCGTTCACCGTATCCACCACGACAGTGTCCGCATTTTTCAGGTTCTCGCCCGCATAGTTACGTCCACCCCTGTTGAAATTCACCGTATGGTCTTTCGTCCAACCATAGATCTCAAAATTGAGTTTACCGGTCGGTTGGTTGATACAAATGCTGTTTTCCATACTAGATGCGTCCAACTTAACCTTCGGTATATATTGGTCGATAGTGAAGTCCGCCGTATCCGAATTGCTACATTTATCCATGACGATCAACGTATAGTGGCCACCAGACAACGAATCCACGTCGAAGTTGCCCACATAATTCGGCATATAAGTACCCGGCTTAATCATTCCCTTATACATGGTGAGATTATTATTACTCTCAATATACAAGTTAGCCGTGTGGGTATAAGTCCAACCATCCACCGTGAACTTAGACTCTCCGTTAGGGATGAGACAAGTCATCGGTTTGTTCTCGAAGTCAGACTGGATCTTCAATGGTTGCAAAGAATCCACTGTTACGACGGAAGAGACAGGATCCACACCCATATCGCAATCCATAGAACCCAAGCGAGTGGTTACGCGATACTTGCCAGGAGCCAAGGTTTGCGGAGTCACGTACGAATCATCAGGATTAAGTACAAACTCATGTGAAGTGGAATCCTCTACATCGATCAAATGGTAATACGAGGTAGCGGTGATCGCGTAATCCATCTTTTTAGAAAGGGTTGGTTTGATCACAATGAGACCATTATCCACCCCATGGCATTTCTGCGACTCGCCATAGACAGAATGTGTAAGGGAAGGCAAATCGGACGCCGAAGGCATTGTGATGGTCTTCGTGTACTGGTCACAACCCTTCACATCGGAAACAGTCAGGGAGTAGGTCTTGCCCTCCTCCATCGTCTCGAATGGAGAGTTAACCTCACCTGCGATGGTCGTGTCGCCATTACTCCACAAATAGGTGTAAGCGCCAGACTCACCCGTCACTTCCGGAATGATTTTCGAAGTGGCGCAGTTACCCGTCAACGTGTACTGGATGGCCAAGGTGTCCGGACCAGCGATACGCACGTACACACCCACGCTATCTTTACAAGTCTCCTTCACAAGGTTGGATTTGTATCTATAAGAGACATAGTAGTCGCCCTTGCCTATGTTATCACATAGGATAGTACCCTTTTCAGTAAATACTTTGTCGTTCACAAATGCCTTGTGATTGTCGCCGATACCACCTGATACCGTGAAACGAATCATCGCATCCGAGCTGCGCGCGCAGACAACCGAATCGACGAAGGTATCGACGGTGAGGGTCAACGGCTCATAAGCCGGGAAGTTAACCGAATTGGTCGTCATCTCGCTACCGCAGGCATCCTTCACAAGGTAATAGTATGAATGTCCGTTGCCCAAACCATAAGGAGCAATGAGTTTAGTCTCGCTTCCATTGGTAATCGGTTTAATCTTATTATCATCATGTACATCTCCGTCATCAACAATCATCCATGCAGTGTAATCATCCTCCCAACCGGTCGCAACGTTTGAGGTTCTACCATCGGCAGGATCGAAACAAGTCTGCTTAAGCTCATCGACCAGTGGCGTCATGGAGAACGGAACCTCCTTAGCGGCGATTGAGAACGCTCCCTTGATGCTGTTCGTGTCGAGGCGGCAGCTCTCCGTTCCGTAATATACCTCGTAAGTATAAGAACCGACACCCAAGGTGTTGATGATGAGCTTGCCTTTATTATCCGCGTATGCGCCAGCGATCTTGGTCTGTGAGCCATCCTCGTCGTTAGTGACAACACAAGCGACGGATTGTTTATGGTTGTCCGTAGAGAAGTGAACCTCTATGGTACCATTCTCACCCTTGAAGCAAGTGATGTTCTTTATGATCGTAGTATCCTTGGTCAATTCGGAGAGATCCTCCACGTTAGGAACGATTGAAAGCGTATCCGGACGGGAGAGACAGCCTGTGGAATCCTCCACCACGCAGATGTAATCGCCAGCGCTCACATCGTTCAACTTCGTCGACACGCTGTCAAACTTCTCACCCATCGGGTTGGTCCAATGGTAGATGTACTTCCCTGCTCCACCAGCAGCCGTCACTGTCACCGCACCTTCAGCGCAAGCCGCACCATTGCTGGTCAATGACAAGGTCAATGGCTCCGGCGAGAAGATGGAGAACGATGCGGATACGGAATCCGAACAGTTCGGATCGTTTTTCTTGAACAGAGCTTGGTAGTTACCTGCGGACAAGTCACTGAAGGTGAATGTTGAATCCATCTGCTCGGTGAATGTCAGTTGCTTCTGATAGCCCTTGTCGGACTTCAAACTGAAGACCGTATTAACACCCGATTTCAAGTTGAACTTGGCGAATCCGTAGTCGAGTCCGCACTTCAGCGAATCCCTGCGGTAGTCTACCAACTGCATTTCTATCGCATAGCTCTCCTCCACAGCGACCACAAATTCCTTCAACTCGTACTTCTTGTCACACTCCTCATCCGTCGCAGTGACGGTATGAACACCCGGAGCGATCGCAGAGAGACGAACCTCGCCCTTCGCGGAGAAGGCCGCATCATCCTCATAATAGACATACGCGTGAGGATTAGCATCCTCATCCGTGATCAACTCGTCGTCGAAGTATACCTTCATGGAAGGATGGAATCCCGTCAGAGCGACGGCCAAGTAGTTCTCAGGATTATTAGCGCATCTAACCATGATCGTATCCTCACATGGCAAGGCTTGGAGATCGCCCCTATCCTTCACCTCAAGGGCAATCGTCGTATCCAGTACGATGCACTGCGAGATAGGGGTTACCCTCAACATATATTTCCCTACACCAAGATCATCATAGACCACATCAGCGTAATTAAACGGATAGGATTGACTCAGCACCGTATCCTTTGTTTCCGTGTCAGCATCCATAATCGTGACGGACATCGAACCGGTACGGTTGCAGCTTGTACCCAAGTATACCATACCTGAACCACTGCCCGGGCAACGTGTAGGGGAAACCGCCACACTATCCAAACGGAGTTTCTCGAACGTCATCACCCTCAACTCCAACGTGTATATCGTATCGGTGGATATGACACCCTTGACGAAGACCGTATCCAAATAGGATGTGCCTGCCTCCAACTGAGATGTCTCGATATTCCATCCGCGCTTCTCGTAATTCATGCCGAGGCAAACCGTGTCGAGGATAGGAAGCGTGATCGTGTCACGAACTCCATCGTACAACTCGTATGCACCATAGCACAAGAGATCCAAACGAACCACACCCCTCGCGTCATGATCGACAGTAGTGTTCTCGATAGGGAAACGCGCCACACTGTGATCAGGGAATGAATCCTTAAGGATGGCAACCGTCTTAACGAAACCGCCATTGGCATTCAAGTGCGCATCAAAGATGCCCGTGTTAGCATCATACGTACCATCCAAATACAACGGCAACTGCTCAACCGGCAACTTGACATCCAAGTCGGACGCGAACTCATCGGTCGAAGAGAATACGTTATAGGCGTTTTCCAGAGACGTAGTAGACAATTTGGAGGCGACATTACCTGAGAAGATGTTACCCTTCATAACCGCATCGCCCAAGCTAAGCGTACACTCAGTGCCACCATTGCCCGCAATCGTATTATTGTACAAATATGTTTTGCCATCGAGGTGTCCGATTTCAATCAGACTCGCTGTCTGGTTGCCTGCGAACGTCGTATTCTTAATGGTGACGTCGCCACTCGTATTGCCGCAACGCAGAGCATATCCCTTACCGTCCTCGCCAGCGGAAATTCCAGTGAAGGAACAATTCTCCACGCTAACCGACTTCAGAGACTCCGTATAGACAGCCGTCGCATTCTTTCCTCCACCATCGAAGGAAGTCGCTTTGAGCGCCAGCGCAGCCGTGGAATCCATGGTCACAGCCACGTCGAACTTCTCGAACGTACAACTGTCGACCTCCACATTCATATTGCCCTTAACGTTCAACTGTACACCCGACATGCGCAGGTCGTAGATGCCCGCCGGAACCTCACCCGCAGCGGCAGGCGAGATAATATTCAGGATGAACGACGAATCGGAGACGAAGTTGGTCTCAAACGCAGCATTCTTCCCGTCACCCATCTTGGCGGTGTTCTTGTAACCACCGATGACTGAAACTGGGTTCACGGCAGTCACCGAAGCGGCGCCCGCCAACTTGTTCATGTTGTAGGAACCCTGTGCGACATGGAATGTGGCACCCGCCTCCACAAGAGGCAATCCATAGAGGAAGTCGGCACCGTTCATGGCATTGTCCCAATCCGCACCAGTACCCTTACCCGTACGCTCTGTCTTCACATAGAAGCCAGAGCCCTCAAAGCTTGGCGTCACATACAAGTGGTGTTCTATTGTCAACGGGCAACCAATCACATTGACGGAGTCCGGACCGTAAATCTTATAGTTGCCAACCGTATCATAGGTTACACCTTGGAACGACTGGCCGATTTGGATCGTATCCCCAACCACAAACGTGTCTGGTCTACAATCCATCTCATAAGCACCCATACAGGTCTGCTTGTTTCTCTCTTTGCCGATTGCGTCTACAGAAACGAACGCCTCTTCCAACGGCAAGCGGATAAAGGAACCATCAGGCAACTTGTCTTCCAAGATCTTGACAACCGAAACCATATCGTTATCAGACAAGGTCTTGCCCGTGGAGATGAACGCATCATCACTCAAGGAACCATCCATGATGCCAACCAAATCCTTCGGCTCCACCATCAAGTCATGTTCACCCTTAGGGCAAACCGAACCTGTCGTGTCCGGAGAATAGGCATAAAGGTTATAGTCTGAAGCAACCACTGTAGCTGCCGCATCGCTCGACGAATGGAACGTAAAGCCAGTATTGAAAATATTACCCTTCAACTCTGTATTGACGTAATTCGGCAAATAGATTGAATTAACATTTCCTTTTCTGTGAGAGAATGTATTGTTATATAATTGGAGGGTCAAGTCTTGTTTCCACAAAGATGGACTGACATCCAAAGCGTTATAAAGCACATTGCTGAATGTCGTATTTTGCACACGCAACAAACCTTTCTGTGCTAAATAAGACAAACCGTTGTTCGAAGAAGTGAACGAACATCCGTCCGCGAAGAAGTACGATTCATCCATAGAATAGGTGGAATGGCTGAACCCTACAGAACTGATGGTATCGAAACGGCAAGATCTCATAACAACCGAGTCTGCCGTAGAATAAACACCCGCATACGTCTTAGTGAAGACGCAACTATCCAAAACGAAGGATGTTGGCGCAACGGTCTCGTAAGCACGTCCGATGAGCAAAGCCGAACTACTTCCCCTGAACAACGGGAAGTTACCCTTGAAGGTCAAACCGTAGAGATGGCATGCGCCTGCCTGTTTGAGGGTGATACTCATAACAGCAATCGCATTGTTTCTGAAGCCATCATAACTCCAGACAGTGTAAGTTTCCTGAGAAGGAGAGAAGATGTCATCCTCCATCAAATCGGCGGACAGAATCGTCTTGTACTTCAAGGCATCAGGCGTATCGCCCTCCTTAGCGTTCGCAGGATAAGAACCTATCACATTGATCGGACGGGATGCTTTATAAAGGACACCCGATCCGCTGACCAACTTGCCAGAGCAATCGAACATTGGGTGATAAAGACCGGCCGCAACGTGGAATGTGGCACCAGTAGGCGCAATGGCGAAGTATCTTGCGAACGAAGTGTCGCCCATCGCATTGTCCCAATCCCTACCGGAACCATCTCCATGGGAACGAGTCTTCACATAATAGTCAACATAAGTAGGGAACTCGAATGCGCCCACACAGCTCGTATCCTTTCTGACGAAACCTCTTTGGTCGAAGTCGACAGCGCGCACATCACTTGGGATAGAGAGCACAGCGCCACCGTCAAACAAGGACTGGAACAAGGCGACAGTAGGAGTGATACCACCATTGTCACGCAGTATTGGTATATAAAGATCCTCTTCGCCGTATGCATTCTCCACATCCATGACATAAGGCACCTGCGTGTTGCTCATGGTCATGTCATTCGCACCCTTCTCGATCGTGATGTCTGGAGAGAAGATATTGTAGTCGGACGAAGTGATCGTGGCCGTACCCGTCATGGAAGTCTTGTCGTTCGCCACGATCATGTTTCCGAAGAGTTTCATATTGGAAGATCCGCCGATGAAGTTGAAGACGGAACCCGCGGTTCCAGCCCCCGGCTCGATCATATTACCCGTAATCGTGTTGTTGGTGAGATCCAACGTCGAACCGTCGGCCGCGAACACCGCACCGGCGCTGGCCCTGTTCTTCACGATAGTATTGTTGACGAACACGGCGGAAGAGCTATTCAGATAAGCCACAGCACCCTTCGAACCTCCATCGACGCAGAAGGTGTCGTTGGAGAAGTTCTCATAGATGGTGGAAGTGCTGACCTCCAACTTCGAGTCAGAGAGGTTAAAGACTGAACCCACGCCTGTGAAGTTCAGTGAGAATTCGGAGTTCGTCACCTTGACGTCCGCATTCTTCGCATAGATAGCGGAGGCTTGGTTCTTGGTGACCACGCAACGATCCATATCCAAGGCGGCGCCATCCAACAAGGAGACTGCACCGTCGTTGGCGTTCTTCACACCGGAGAGGGTGAGACCGAAGAGCGTGACGTGCGGTTGACCCACAACACGGACAAGCGAAGGTTCGCTCTTCGCAAATGAGCCAATCGACGGGAACGAGCTATTCATATACATGTACATATATTCCTCGCCACCATTGTTTGCGGTCAAGAGTGTCGTATAAACATCAGGAGAGGAAGGCGTTCCGACGATGGTGACGGTATCCGGATAACCACCGATGATGGTCACGTCCTTGTTGACGCAGAAGGTATGTCCATAGACAGGATCCTCTACCTCGCAACGATAGGTACCCGCAGCCACATGGAAGGTGTCGCCGTCATAGACGAGCGGCAAGTAAGTGGCGAAGTCTTTCGGTGACATAGCGTTCTCCCAATCGGAGCCGTCGCCCGTACCATCCACCTTGACGTAGTAACCACCATCCTTTTTCTGAGGGCGTACCGCCAACTGGAGGTTGATAATGCTGTCGCATCCACTCGTCGACTTGATCGTGTCGGAGACGGTGTGGATGCCGACTTGGGAGGTCAAGCCTGAGAGATCTTCACCATTGAAGGTATAAGGGTCACCCAAAGCAACAGTATCTTGGACGGTCGTCTCTGTATCGGAGCAAGTGATTTCGTACGCACCCATGCAGGTTGGATCCACACGGGTCTCACCCCTTTGGTCGGTGGAGACCACGGTCTCCTTGAGCGGGAAGCGGATACTTGTGCCGTCGATGAGGAGGTCGTTCTTAAGGGCTACCGTTGGCGTAGGACCGCCATTATTTTTCAAAACAGGAGTGAAGAGGTTCGTCTTCTTATCGTAGGTTCCCTCGAAGAGGGTGGTAAGGATCTCCTCGTTACGATCTTTGGTGTCCCGCAATCCAACACATTGGGATTTTTCCGGGTTTGTAAAAGTCAATATATTTTTATCCAATGGGATTTCCTCTGCGCATACGCTCAATGACCCTCTATCCAAGAAATACGGTAATATGTTATAGTTAAATTCCGGAGCACTCCAATTACTTCCTATATACTCTGTTGTCGCACCCGTTGTATCCACGTTCCCGACAATGATATTTCCCGTGAAATTAACATCAGCATTCGCAAGATAAACTGCGGTACCATCTTCTACCGCATTACCTATGATTGTATTATTGTTCAACGATAATTGTTGCGCATCCGTAACATGCGAATAATTCAACACAGAACTATATAATTCGTTGCTAACAATTGTGTTATTACTAATCACAGCCGTATCAAACACCATATAGGTTGTGACAATATAGCCCACTTGGTTCCCCCAAAAGGCATTACCCTCCACATACGACGTGTTTCCCTCACCAGCTCCTCTCATGTAAATCAAGTCAGACCCATTAGTTCCCTCTATGTCTTGAGGGTCAAGAGCGGAAATATTATTTGAGAATTCACTGTTCTTTATTCCGACATATCCCGAGGCAATATATGCTGACAAGAAATCTTTCCCAGGTGTCAGGCTATTATGATTAAACTTCACATGGTCAATTATCAACGAGTCAACATTAGACGAGATAACACTCACACTTGCTTTGTTATCTTCCATCGATGAATTAACAAAGTTCAAAGTGGTCTCTTCTCCATGACAATCAATCAAAGTGCTTGCGTCATTCTCTTTAAATACCGATCCATTAATGACGTAGCGTCCACTACCCGCCTGAATATATTCTGAAGGCGTTTCAATACAGAACATCTTCTTCTCCCCTACCTCATTCTTTTCAAATGAGCAATTTTCAATTGAGAGGTCAGAATGGTGGCTATAAATAAGAGTTCCTTTGTTTTGTAGGAAACGGCAATCCTCAATCTTTACACTTAGCCCATTTTGACAATCCATAATGTTAAGGAGATTCGTATTAGACGTCAGATTGGATTCAAATTCAGAATTTGTCACAGTAGTGTTATAGCCCATCATACTAAAACCATCCCCGTTTCCTATGGCCCTGACATTATTTATTGTGACACTACACGGTTCGGATGTTCCACTACTACGTGAAGCATATAGCAGACTACGTAAATTGTTCTTAAACACCACATCGTCGAAAACAACATCCTTGACAGCCGCCAAACTAAATCCAGTTCTGTTCTTCTCTACTAATGAATGATATACTGATACGGAAACATTCCCATATCCTAAATTAGCAACATTATCATTGTAGTAGAAGGTACAGTTCAACACATTAACCGTCTTGTTCGAGTTCCCTATATCCACCGCACGTTCTGCACTTCTCATCACAACACCATCAAATGTGATCGTTTGCTGGTCTGGTTGCACAATATGGAAAAGTGAATAGGTGTTATCTAAAGCGCTTGTTCTAGTCAACAAAGGATATCCATTCTCATCAAGCGTCTCATCTACCACATCTTCGCCCAAAATATCGCCATTAAATATTGTCTTGTATTTGTCCGGCTCGCTCACCGCATCCCCCTCCGCAGTAGCAGGATATCCACCACGGATGGTGACACTGCTTTTAATAGCGTAGCATCGACCGGCCGGGTAAATTGGGCGAACCAAAGATTCGTTATATATAGGCGTATACATACCCTCCGCCACATGGAAGGTGACTCCATCGGGAGCCAACGGCAGGCATGCAGCGAAGGCAATGCTGTCCATCGCGTTCTCCCAGTCGGATCCGTCGCCTCTTCCGTGACTCTCCATCTTGACGTAGTAGTTGAACACCGTCGGGTCTGGCTTCACGACAAGTCTATGCATCACCACGCTGTCGCAACCCTCCACGTTTTTGAGTGTCTCGAAGATACTGTCATTGACACCCACGACAGTATAAGTCTTGCCGAGGAAGGATGCACCCACTTGGATGGTGTCGGTGACAGGTGTGGTATCTAATTTACACATGCAATCCTCACAACAGAATGGGTCAGAGAGTGCGCTGGTACCAGTAGAAGAATACGTGGCAGTAGCGGATAGACAGATATCCTTGCCATATTTTGAAAGTCTCTCTCTCGGAATTGCGAAAGAGAACGCACCTGTATTATCCGTCTCCGTACTACCCAAGAACTCATGTGCAGTCTGTGGGTCTCCGTTCGTGTAGAAGAGTTCGATGGTAGATACCCAGAACGTGTCCGTGGTTCCCTCGACACGAATGACATCCTCGTCACGGGTGATTTTCGTAATAGCTGGATAGGCCAGTTTGTAAGTCGTACGGTTGTCGCTAATGGCCTTACCTTTTGTCCCGAAGAATAGGTTCTCTGTGATTGTCTTGTTATTGTCTTCATAATGTACGCCGCCCTCTCCATTGAATCCTATCAAGTTGCCTTTGATGGTTGTGTAGCTTCTGCTAGTTTCCAAATAAACACCATATTTCCCATTCGGCATCGGGTCACCTTGTGGTGTCACGCCTATGTAATTGAAGGATACGTTACCAAGAGTCATGGCTTGACTGTAGATGCCATGTTTTTTATTGAATCCGATGTAATTGGCGCTATCCAAACTGGACTGGAAGGTTACCGAACATCTGCCTCCGATGAACAGACCATCCGAGCCGTTGCCCAAGTTGTTGAAGTCTTTGTCTGTTCCGATGTAGTTGCCTTTTATGACATTAGTTGTTCCTCCGTTAATGATAATACCAGTGCTGTCATTTCCAGCGATGATGTTATCTTCTATGATTGAACCTGTTGTATTAGAATAGACATTTACACCTATTCTGTTCCCTGCGGCATTCCCTTTCCCATCTACACCGATACGGTTATTCTTTAATGTGATTGATCCCGAACCTGCAGAAATACCATCACCTCCATTTTTCGTAATGACAGAGTTGGTGACAATCGCACTCCCATAATTAAGCAGGTATATTCCATTTTCGGCATTTTCGGTAATTGAGGTGCTGTCGATATTCAGATATCCGCCAGATAATCCAACTCCACCTTCAAGCTGCGCACCGGAGATGTGGCATTTGTTGATTATCAAGGAGTCTCCTCGTGAGAACACGGCGGAATAAGTATAACTACCTGTTATAATGTCGTTGTATAGAATTGTTTTTCCTCCGTGAGCGGCATAGACTGCGTCCGCATTGTTCTCATTTCCCTCCACGATGCTGTTTTTCAACGTGACGCAAAGACCGTACTTACCATTCGAATTTGCGTCGTATGCGCCGCGATAGTTCTCATTATCGAACTTCAGTCCGTCAAAGACGACATTGCCACCCGTGTTGAGTCTGAAGTAACCAGTCTTCATGAGTGTGGTATTCACCAAAGGAGCGGAAGACGCACCTGTCTGGGCGTCAGCGGGATAACCTCCGATGATGGTTACCGGGTTGTTGATGTATACGTAAGAGTATCCTCCCGACAGCTCCTTCAAATCGTATGTTCCCGCCGCCACGTGGAAGGTGACGCCTGCAGGAGCCAATGGCAGTAACTTGACAAAATCCTTTCCGCTCATCGCCGCCTTCCAATTTGATCCATCCCCCTTGCTGTTCTCCTTCACATAATAATTGCCTCGATTTCCATTGAAGTAGGTATATGGCCTGCTAAACGCACTTGTTTCGCCTGAGGAACTTGCTGTAGCGACAATGATGACAGAGAAAGTCGTACGTTGTGCATTGATGGAGAAATTACCTTCCGCATCCGTACTGTCGGAAGCCAGGAATTTGCTCGTGGTTTCTTCGCCGTTGTCGCAGAGGTAAAGTTCGACGAAAGACTTCCCTTCTGATTCCACCTTGCCACTTATGACCAGATATCCGTTTTCATCCTCTTTGATGGAGGTGATGACTGGGGTCGGCAATGGGTTGTTCGTCTCAATCGCCTTGTTGGCCGCTAATTTCTTCTTCGTGTTGAGGAAGAGCGTGTTGGTGACGGAAGAGGTGACGGAACTGTTTCCTTCACCCGCGTATGGGTAACTTGTATATATGGCGGAACTGTCGTTCTGATCGAACACACAGCTGTCAACCGAGAATTTGTATCCAGTTGATTCTGAGGCGAAATAGACACCATAGCCTTGGTTCGCGTAGAAGGAACAACCCGAAAGGGACAATTCACCATACATTGTCGCTTTTACGCCTGTGCCGCCATTCATTGCGATGGAACTGTTTTTCAGAACTGTTTTGTGGGTGGTTTTGTAAATGTTGATTCCACCCTCCGCATTAGGCATCGGAGTTGAATCCGGAGCCATACCTATATGACAAGATTCGATGGTAAATGGCGTGGTGCTACCTTCCAAGCCAATGCCGTATCTGCCGTTGTTTCCTATGACATTGTTCTTGAATTCAGAAGGATAAGTAGACGATGATAAAAACGTCACTCCATCTTCTCCATTCCCCAAGGCTTCGAAATTCGGGTTTGTGCCGATATAGTTGTTGCTAAAGACATTTAGTACTCCTCTTCCAGTGGATTTAACGCCGGATGTCTTGTTGCTGGCAATGGTATTTCCGCAAATCGAGTCTATTGTGGTCCTTATAATCTCCATTCCAATATTGTTGCCAGATATGACGTTGTCGTATATGTGCGTACACTGGCCTCCAATGTATATTCCATGGGTTTTGTTGGAAACGATGGTGTCTCCAATTATATTCTTGACTTGAGTTTGGCTTATGTATATGCCTGTTTCGTTGTTGCCTATGTAACTGTTGCAAATAGAATCTATAGAACTTTGAACCGCATTAATCGCAACTCCGTTTTCAGTGAAACGACATTTGTTGATGACGTTTGCCCCCCCCTGCATGGCTGCCACCGAATTCTGAGAGAATATACAGTTGTAAAAGTTTCCAGATCCCATGTAGGATGCGCTCTCGTTGTTTTTGAAAACGCAGTTGTACGCTTTACCGTAAAAATTGCGCATGCCTTCCGTACTTCCTGAAATGGTACAATTGCGGAGGATAAGATTCTTGTTGCCATTTCCAGAAACTCCCATTCTGTTATTATCTAAGAATTGGCAATCGGAGACCGTTACAGAAGCCGAAGCGTCTGTTGTCAATCCGATATTGTTCCCCGAGAAAAGGCAATTGTTTATGCTGGTGACTGTTGAGGATACCAAATTCAACGCACCGTAAGAGGAACTGTTGTCGATGAATTTACAATTCGTGATCGTATCAACCACTGAAGATTCGATTTTCAGTGCATTATATCCTCCGTCATTTAAAAATTCCATGTTTTTCAAGACCACGTGATTGGCACCCGAAATAATGAAATAGTTACCTGATGCTGGTTTTACCTTAGCGCCATTCTTTCCTCCGTCGATTAATGTGTACGTCTCGTTGGAGATTTCTTTCGCCACATAGGAGGTTACTTTGATGGTGTCATTCGCCTTCAACTTGAAGATGATCGCGCATGAGTCGGTGGAGTATTTGTTCACGGAATCCACTGCCGCAGGCAATGATCCCGGGTCCGCTTTCGCCCCATTGTCTATGTAAACATAGGAAGTTTTAGTGACTTCAAAACGGCGGATGGCCGCGTTACTCATGTTGGGTAGAAGCATTATTCCCAACAGGATTAGCATTTTCTTCACAAGAGATGCAATAAACTCACCGTTCCATTGGCGCCCTGCTTGAGAGCCATCAGCGAAAGAAAAAATTCTTTTCATATATTATAATCTATTTTTTTCTACGTAAGTCCTTAATAAGCAATGGTTTTCGTATAAAAACTTCACACATCAAAATGAATGTCTCATACCTTAACACACATATATTTTTTTACATTTCTCATCTATGTCTATTCCTTCCAAAGCGGAGAAACACTAAACAAAGAATGAAACAAAGCACATCATCTATGCATTTTCACTGACTTTCTTAAGATTAATCACGAAGAGGAAACATTCATACCTGAATAATAAATACCTCGTCATTGATAAAATTCAACCCTTCAACTCATCAAATTCTTAGAAGTACGTCAACACATATCGTATATCTTCTACTTTTCATTCCGTTGATAATCCTCCGACCAAAAATCGGACACGGAACATAAATTCAAAAACGTGGCGAAATTACAAATAGTTCGCCAACTAACGAAATAAATGGCGAAATATTTTATCCTAATCAAAAAAATAATGTCAAAAGCCGTGAAAATCTGAATTTTAAATGACGAATTGCAAAAAACGCCTTATATAAATATATGTGTGAAAATACGCGAAATGAATTTTATGCTTTGATTATCCATTGTTTTCAGTAAATTTGCAAATTGTTTATTAATGAAGATAATGTGACCAATGGCACAAAAATTATGGGATAAAGGGAAAGCGACCAATGCGGAAATAGAGAAATTCACCGTGGGCCGCGACCGTGAAATGGATATTTTTTTGGCGAAACATGACGTGATCGGCTCGATGGCGCACATCACGATGCTGGAGTCCATCGGCTTACTCGGGAAAGATGAACTTCCTGTATTGCTCAAGGAATTGAAAAGCATCTACGAACAGGCGGAAGCAGGCCAGTTCGTCATCGAGGAGGGCGTCGAGGACGTGCACTCCCAAGTGGAGCTGCAACTCACCCGCAAATTGGGCGACATGGGCAAAAAGATCCACAGCGGACGCTCCCGCAACGACCAAGTGCTGTTGGACATGAAGCTCTTCACGAGGGAACAGATCAGGAACGTGGCACACTCCGTGCGGGCGCTCTTCTCCGTCTTAATCGAACAGAGCAATAAATACAAAGACGTATTGATGCCGGGCTATACCCACCTACAGATCGCCATGCCATCCTCCTTCGGACTATGGTTCGGCGCATACGCGGAGAGCTTAGCGGACGACATGGAACTGTTGCTCGCCGCCTGGAAGATGACCAACCGCAACCCGCTCGGATCCGCCGCAGGATACGGCTCGTCCTTCCCGCTGAACAGGCAGATGACCACCGACCTCTTGGGATTCGACTCGATGGACTACAACGTCATCTATGCGCAAATGGGCCGCGGCAAAATCGAGAAGACAGTGGCCTTCGCCCTCGCCGGCATCGCGGCCACCCTCTCCAAATTAGCGTTCGACTCCTGCATGTTCACCAGCCAGAACTTCGGGTTCCTGAAGCTGCCGGACGAGTGCACCACAGGCTCCAGCATCATGCCGCACAAGAAAAACCCGGACGTCTTCGAGCTCACAAGGGCGAAATGCAACAAGATACAGACGCTGCCGCAACAAATCATGATGATCATGAACAACCTGCCTTGCGGCTACTTCCGCGACCTGCAGATCATCAAGGAGATATTCATCCCCGTATTCGAGGAGCTGCAGGATTGCCTCCTGATGACAACCCATATCATCAGCCAGGTGAAGGTCAAAGAGGATATCCTCTCCGACAGCAAATACGACTTCATCTTCAGCGTGGAGGAGGTGAACCGATTGGTGCGCTCCGGCATGCCGTTCCGCGACGCCTATAAGAAGGTGGGCTTAGACATCGAAGCCGGCAAGTTCGTTCCGGACAAGAACATCCACCACACGCACGAAGGGAGCATCGGGAACCTATGCAACGACCGGATCACGACGTTGATGGACCAAACAATGAGCGAGTTCTCATTCGACAAAGTTGACAAAGCAATAGAAAAATTACTGAATAGATAATCCATGGCGAAAAAGATTTTAGACGAGACAGAGTTATTAGTCAATAAAATAGTTGAGGGTATTCAAGAGAAGAAAGGCACCCAGGTGACGATTGTGGACATGTCCAAGTTGGAAAACTACGTGTTCCGCTACTTCGTGATCTGTCAGGGCAACTCCAACACCCACGTATGCTCCATCGCGGACGAAGTGAAGGACTACGTGAGGGAACAGATCAAGGTGAAACCCTACGCCATGGACGGCTACAACAACGCGCAATGGATCGCCCTCGACTACGGAGAGGTGATCCTCCACGTCTTCCTGCCGGAAATCAGGGAGTTCTACAGCCTCGAAACGTTGTGGGAAGACGCCGACATCAAAGAGATACCAGATTTACAGTAAAACGACGAAGCCAAGATGATTAACAATAACAACAAACCGAAGTTCAAGAAAGAGTTCAAGTTCAACCTCTACTGGGTATACTTGTTAGTGGGGTTGTTCCTCGTCTCCCTGTTGTTCATGGACGACAAACCCATGCACAAGGATTTCACGTACGACCAGATAGAGCAGTTCGTCAAGGAGGACGCCATCGAAAAGATTATCGTGACGACGAACAAGAACTTAGCGAACATCTACATCAAACCCGCCAAGATCGAGGAGGTCTTCGGGAAAGAAGACGCCAAGAACGTGGTAAAACCGGTATTGGAGATCCAAATACCATCCGCCAACCGCTTCGCCAAAGACATAAACAAATGGCAAAAGAAGGCTGGTTTGGAGAAAAAACCGAAGGCAAAAGAGAAGAAGGAGGGCGCAACCGCCAACGAGGCGGAGGGAAGCGCCAACATCCCCATCAAATACGAGGAAGATGCTGATTATGGGCACATCATCTACGGGATAGCCCCTATCCTATTCTTCGTCTTCATCTGGTTCTTCATGTTCCGCAGAATGGGCGGAGGCGGCGCAGGCGGTGGCATCTTCAGCGTCGGACAGTCGCAAGCCAAGCTCTTCGACAAGAACACCAATAAAGACAAAATCACCTTCAAGGATGTGGCCGGACTTTCCGAGGCGAAAGAGGAGGTACAAGAGATCGTCCACTTCCTGAAGAACCCCGCTAAATATACGGAGTTGGGAGGTAAGATACCGAAGGGAGCCCTGCTCGTAGGCCCTCCCGGAACAGGTAAGACATTGTTAGCCAAAGCGGTAGCAGGCGAAGCGGATGTTCCATTCTTCTCCATGTCGGGTTCCGATTTCGTGGAGATGTTCGTGGGTGTGGGAGCCTCCCGCGTGCGAGACCTCTTCCGCCAAGCCAAAGAGAAAGCCCCTTGCATCGTCTTCATCGACGAGATCGACGCCGTGGGCCGCGCCAGAGGAAAAACCATCCACTCGGGCGGAAACGACGAGCGTGAGAACACGCTGAACCAATTGTTGACGGAGATGGACGGTTTCGGTTCCAACAGCGGTGTCATCATACTCGCCGCCACCAACCGCGCCGACATCCTCGACAAAGCCTTGCTGAGGCCAGGACGATTCGACAGGCAGATCATGGTGGATTTGCCGGACGTGATCGGTCGTCACGAGATCTTCAACGTACACCTGCGCAACGTCAAGATAGACGACACGGTGGACATCGATTTCCTCGCCAAGCAAACGCCAGGCTTCTCGGGCGCCGACATAGCCAACGTCTGCAACGAGGCAGCCCTCATAGCGGCACGCAAAGGCAAGAACACCGTACAGAAACAAGACTTCCTGGATGCGGTCGACCGTATCGTCGGCGGTCTGGAGAAGAAAAACACCATCATGACCAAGTCGGAGAAGGCCCTGACCGCCTACCATGAGGCTGGACACGCCACCGTAAGTTGGATGCTCCAATACGCCAATCCACTCATCAAGGTGACCATCGTGCCCCGCGGAAGAGCCCTCGGCGCCGCCTGGTACCTGCCAGAGGAGCGTCAACACATCACGACCGCCCACCTCTTGGACGACATCTGCTCCACCCTTGCGGGAAGGGCCGCGGAAGAAATCATCTTCGGAGAGATCTCAACCGGTGCGCTCAACGATTTGGAGAACACCACGAAGAAGACGTACGCCCTCATCGCCTACTACGGCATGAGCGACAAACTGCGCAACATATCCTACTACGACTCCACCGGCAATTCGGAATACGCCATCTCCAAGCCTTACAGCGAGGAGACCGCCAAACTCATCGACAAGGAAGTGCAAGTCCTCATCGACGAGCAATACGAAAGAGCCAAGAAGATTCTCTTAGAGAAAAAAGATGGTTTGATCGAATTGGCTAACCTACTGATAGAAAGGGAAGTGATATTCACAGAAGATGTGGAACGCATCTTCGGCAAACGGCCATGGCTCTCCCGTGCGGACGAGTTGAACGCCGAGGCGAAGGACAAGGAAGCCAAGGAGAACAGCGCCAAAGCGCATGAGGAAACGACGGAAGGTTCAGACAATACCGAATCATCAGTGAATGAAGCGGTTGCGGACGACGGGAAACCTACGGAAGCAGAACCGGAGCATGCGTCGAAATCATCCCACGAGACGCAAGGATAACGCCAACGTAATTTAGAACTAAACAACCATAAGGTATGGCAAAGAAAGTATTCATCCTGACAGCACTACTACTAACAAGTTCAATGTCTTCGTTTTGCGCGAAGATATCGGGACAAGTATTTGACCCGAGCGGTAACACGTTGCCGATGGCGGATGTTATCCTCTACTCGAGCGAAGGGACAACCACAATCGCAGGAGAATACACTGACGACGACGGCAATTTCCTCATCGACGGAGTCTCATTAGACGACTACATATTGGAAGTCAGTTTCATGGGCTACAAGGAGAAACGCATCAACGTTTCGCTATCGGAGACGAAGCCCAACATCCGATACAAGAAAATCATCTTGGTGGAGGACGCCGACATGCTGCAGGAAGTACAGGTAAGCGGGACGAAATCCACCATGAAAGTAGACCTCGACAAGAAGACATACATGGTGAACAGCAACGCTGTGGCCGACGGGACATCCGCCTCGGAGATATTGAAAGAGATACCTTCCGTGGAGGTGGATGTGGAAGGTAAGGTATCCCTCCGCAACAGCGAGAACGTGGAGATATACATCAACGGAAAACCAGCAGGGCTCACGGAGGAGAACAGGGGCGACATCCTCGAACAAATGCCCGCGGGAAGCGTGCAACAAGTGGAAATCATCTCCAACCCCTCCTCCAAATTCGATGCGGAGGGTTCTGTGGGCATCATCAACATCGTCATGAAAGCCGACGAGAAGAAGAACGCCACCTACTACGGCTCCGTTTCCGCCGGCATCATCTACCCGTGGGACGGGCGCATCGGGGAAAACGTCGGCGCCAACATCTACTACACGAAAAGCAAATGGAGCCTCAACTCCAGCGCAGGATTCATCAACCGAAACATGGTGGGCAACGGATTCACCAACCGCGAGACGTACAAGGGAGACACAACCTACCTCGACCAAACCAGGGAGCAAGACGCGAACATGAAGTCAGGGTTCTTCCGCCTCGGACTGAACTACAACGCCAACGAAAAGAACAAATTCGGGCTGTCGGGCATGCTGTCCGTCGGGAAGAGGGACAATGACCAAGAATTATGCTACAACAACGGCATCATCACAAACGGGCATAAGACCCCGACATTGATAGAGACCCGCAACACGAACACCAACGGGCCGAGAATCATGGGAAACATCTCCCTCGACTACAAACATATCTTCGCGGAAAACAACGAGTGGACGACCTCCGTCAGTTTCCTGCCCAACAAGCACGGGAACGACCAGGCATACGAACAGACCACCGATTTCAGGAGTGCCCTCGACACCCTTACCGAAAGCCTACACGCCACGGACTACAAGCAATACCAAAGTTCGGACGGGCACAACCGAACCCTCGGCATCCAAAGCGACTACACCAAACAGATCAACAGCAACGACAAGATAGAGACAGGGGTGAAAGCCACCTTCAGCACACAAGGCAACAAGGTAACCTCGGAAATACAGCCCTACGGTGAGAGCCAGAGAACGGAGCAAACGGAGCTCGACAACGACTTCGAGTTGAGGCAAAACATCTATGCGCTCTACTTCTCCTATAGCCACAAGAAGAAAAGATTCGGCATGCAGTTGGGATTGCGCGGGGAGTTGACCGACGTGTCATGGGACCTCTACTCCGCCGGCAACAGCGACGACAAAAAGCCGTACGGCAACCTATTCCCCAGTGCGTTCTTCTCCTACACGCTCTCGGAAAAGGATGAGCTGCAGCTCAGCTACACCCGCCGCATCACCCGTCCGCGCCGTTATTGGCTCAACCCATACGTCAACGTGTCCGACCCGGCGAACATCTATTTCGGCAATCCGAACTTAGACCCCGAGATCACCAACTCCACGGAGCTCAGCTACATCAGGAACATGAAGAACTCCACCTTCATGGCTTCCATCTACCATAAGTTGACGCAAGACTTGGTACAGCAGTACAGTTGGATCTTCGACGACGTGATGTGGAACACGCGAGCCAACCTCGCCACCGCACACTCCGAAGGCTTGGAACTCATCCTCAAGAACCGATTCAAGATCGTTTCCCTCACCTATAACGTCAACCTCTACTACTATGCGTTGAAAGGGGGCGTGTTCGACGTGAGCACCGTCATGCCGGGACAAGGCATCATCGAGAAGGAGGTGACAATCAAGGATAGGGACAACTTCAGTTGGGCGGGACAGTTATCAGCCGACTTCTCATTGCCTAAGGCAATCAAGCTACAAGCATCCGGCAACTACCGCTCTCCACGCTCCACCGCACAAGGTAAGATGTTGCACAACTACAACGTCAACATGGGGCTTAAGAGATCCTTCTTCGCACAAAAACTTGCGATCACCCTATCCGTAAGAGACCTGCTCAACTCAAGGAAGAGACGCTCAGAGACATGGGACGACACCTTCTATCAGAAATCCGAGTTCAAGTTCAGCGGACGGACATTGACCCTGAACCTCTCCTACAACTTCGGTAACCTCACCTCGAAAGGGCCTAAGAACAAAGACGGGGAAAACAAGCAGAACGCGACAGAGGAATACGAGGAATTCGATTATTAGTTGAGACGAAACATACATAGTGGGGATGATGCGGGCACCGTCCCCACCAAAAAAACACAAAAGATTCCGCACCATCTGTCTAAAAAAACAGACAGATGTGACAATAAAAGATAAATAGTTGTATATTTGTGGGCCTATTTATCCGTAAAAGTATAAATGACAAAGAGAGTAAAATGTTTCTATTGTGTAATTTTTCATGACAAAACACAGATAAAGATGAGTAAATTAAAGTATTCAGTATTAGGTTTCCTATTCAGTGTCTTATGCGGTAATACATTGGCGCAGAGCGAATTATCGTTCGACAAGGAACAGTATCAGAAAGCGTTGTGGATGACCACACGGTTCTATGGCGCCCAGCGCATGGGCGAAGGTGTGAATTGGCTCGTCGCGACACACGAGGCCAATGATGTAAGTAACCAAATCCAATTCGACCGCAGCAAGTTCGTAAAAGGGAAATCCTTTCTCAAGGACGCTGACGGAGACTACGACTTAAAAGGAGGTTGGGTAGACTGTGGAGACTTCGTGCTCTTCGGGCAAACATTCTTCTACTCCGCCTACATGTTGGTGTTGGGATATAACGCCTTCCCGGAGGGATATCCGGACTTCTACTCAGAAGACTACCACGGTTACATCGACTCGGACGATTACACTTGGGAAGGAAGGAAAGGAGAGCCAGACGGTATACCTGACATCCTGAACGAGGTGAAATATGCTACGGACTTCATCTTGAAGGCAGTCCGCGACAACCGCACCTTCTACTACCAGAAGGGAGATGGAGACGTGGACCACAAGGTATGGTGCACCTCAACGGTTAAATCAGCACTGCCTGTCAGTTCAGGAGGAGAAGCGGACGGTCCGCGTATGATTCTGAAAGCGTCGGGCAATGCAACCGCCATGGCCTCACAAGCCGCATCCGCACTTGCCGCAATGGCACGCGCATACGCTAAATACGATGCGGATTACGCCGCAGCCTGCATAGAGAAAGCCAAGGTGGCCTGCGAATTCGTGGAAAACACCCCAAAGGGAACCACCAGGGCAGCATACTATCCGGTGGAAGACCGCTACATCCATGACATGGTCTCCATGTACGTGGAGCTCTACAAGACGACGAAGGATCCAGAATACCTGAGGAAAGCGGAAGAGAACTGCTCTTGGATGAACAACCGCAAGGAATACAACTACAACTATAGCCTTTGCTACGACCACAGAGAAGACCTTGCGGCTTACAACATGGCATCCCTTGGCGATGAATCTTCCTACGGGGAGAAAGCGCTCAAAGTCTTGAGGTTCTATGCGGACACCATGTACATCCCTAATTCCGGCTACTTCTTGAACAAACTGCCTGGAAAGAGTTGGGGAGGCGAGCCTTGGGGCGTTCTCCGTTTCCCTGGCAACCAGGCTTTCGTCCGCGCATTATACGACAAACTGACGGGAGAGGAGACCCTCAGCCCATACATCTCCGCCACCGTGGACTATATGTTGGGACATAACGGACAAAACTTCTCCTATGTCGTCGGATTTGGAGATAATTTCCCTGCATATTCCCACCACAGAAATCTGTATAGAACCGACATCAACGATTTGGAGAAGGAGCAAGCCAAATTACCAAAGGTGGACAAGAACTATAAATTTGCCCAGCTTGGCTATCTGGTTGGCGGATCACGGGAAAATGGGCAGTACAAAGACGACATCAACAACTATTCCGGAACAGAAGGCGGTATCGACTACAACGCAGGTTTGGTCGGCGCATTGGGCTACATCAACTCCAAGATCAACCCAGTTCCTGTGGACAGCACGCCTGTTGAAACAGTATATGCGGCAGTGGACAAATGTGTGATCGGTCCTAATCCTGCGCAAGACCACCTGAACATCTATTTCGGCTCCAAAACCGCCGATGTGACGACAATCGAAGTGATCGACGTGATAGGAAGCATCCGCATAAGGGAGAGCGCATCGAACGTCTCCAGGCACACCATCAGCCTCAGCGGACTCGACAAGGGCATTTACCTCGTCCGCGTCATCTCAGGCAAAGAGACATTCACCCAACAGATCATCAAGAAATAAAGTTCGGGGAGACACATCCGAACATATAACGAAGAGGGGGTTCACCGCATAATGAACCCCCTCTCATTTTGCCACAAGACGTGTTTTCTATTCCTCCAGAACGTCCTCGACCTGATCTGATACGGATGTTGTGTCCCCTCCCTCAAATTCCTTCAATTCGCTCTCGATCCGTCCCTTCAGCTCGTCGGTCGTCTTCTTCACCTTATCCTTAAACTTCTTGCAAGTCTCCTTGCCCTCCTCGGTGTTCAACAAATAATTACCGAGCAAAACCACAGCGGCACCAAAGACCGCGCCTTTCACAAAATTTCCCATAGCGCATATAGTTTTAATTGTTCATAGACAAATATAGAAATTATTCCGTATATGACAATACCCGTTTTTGATATTTATACAATATTAACAATGCATATTTATTTACATAAATATTCCTAATTTATGCACTAAACACCTTATTATCGCATATTTTAAGATATATTAACCAAAATAATTGCATATTTATTTGTTGATATAAAAACTATATGATATATTTGCAATGTAATTCGATGGAGAGTTACAAAAAATAGAATAATTAACGTATAAAATTACAAGATTATGGGAACAGCATTAGTATTATCGATCGCAGCTTGCTTCGTAGCAAAGGTAGTCATGACATTCGACACCATCAAAGGCTGACAAAAAAGGACAAAGGAAACGAGTGATAAACCCTTAAAAATTTTACGATTATGATAGTAGCAACATTTTTGACGATCTCAATCGCCGCAGTTTTCGGAGTGAAAGTTTATATGGAGATATCTTCCATGAGTAAATAACCCTTTAACAAGCACAGAAATGGAACAGAATAAGAAACGACGGAAACAGCGAAAGCGGCCGTACAGCGTACGACAATAGCCTCAATGGACGAACGATGTCAATTGAGGCTTTTTTTGCTGTTAACCGAACATGCCACGTTTCATAATCGAATTCGTCGAACTACCGTTTCAAAACTCATAATTCTTAATTCTTAATTTTTAATTCCCTTGTGTCGCCCCGTTGGGGCTCATGTCGCATCACACAACATTTTGCACAGGGGTTAACACCCCTGCCTGGAGGATGCCGCCCTTCCAGGGCTAAACTACATCGCGCTACCGTTTCAAAATTGACTTCGTCGAACTAACGTTTCATAATT
>DBYR01000005.1:87177-156431 GCA_002310215.1 Bacteroidales bacterium UBA1181 | reverse complement strand
TCTTAATTCTTAATTCTTAATTATCTAAATTCTCCCCGAAACATCAAGGATATTTGAAAAAAAAGTTGTTACTTAGTCGCACAAAACGTAGAAACACATAAAACATTAAACAACAGAAATATGGCTGTAGAATTTAAGTATGCTCCGATGTTCCAATTAGGAAAAGACGACACGGAGTACTATCTGCTGACGAAAGACTACGTCTCTGTCGGTGATTTTGAAGGTAAACCTATCCTTAAAGTTGAGAAAGAGGGATTGACCAAGATGGCCAACGCCGCATTCNNATGGCAAATTTCAAGTATGCGCCCATGTTCCAGTTGGGCAAGGATGAGACAGAGTACTATCTGCTCACCAAGGATTATGTAAGCGTAAGCGAGTTTGAGGGCAAACCCATTCTGAAGGTTCAGAAGGAGGGTCTGACCAAGATGGCCAACGCCGCATTCCGCGATGTTTCCTTCCTGTTAAGACGGTCCCACAACCTGCAAGTGGCTAAGATATTGAGCGACCCTGAGGCGAGCGACAACGACAAGTATGTGGCCCTCACCTTCCTGCGCAACGCGGAAGTGGCCGCCAAGGGCAAATTGCCTCTCTGCCAAGACACGGGTACCGCCATCATCCACGGCGAGAAGGGTCAGCAGGTTTGGACGGGCTACTGCGACGAAGAGGCTTTGGCAAAGGGTGTCTTCAAGACCTACACCGAAGAGAATCTCCGTTACTCGCAGAATGCTCCGTTGAGCATGTACGACGAGGTGAACACGAAATGTAACCTGCCCGCGCAGATCGACATCGAGGCGACGGAAGGCATGGAATACCGTTTCCTGATGGTCACCAAAGGTGGTGGATCAGCCAACAAGACTTACCTCTACCAAGAGACCAAAGCCCGCATCCAGAACCCTGGCACGCTGGTTCCTTTCTTGGTCGAGAAGATGAAATCACTCGGTACGGCGGCTTGTCCTCCTTACCACATCGCCATCGTCATCGGTGGCACCTCAGCGGAGAAGAACCTGCTGACGGTTAAATTGGCCTCCACCCACTACTACGACAGCTTGCCTACATCGGGCGACGAGACGGGCCGCGCCTTCCGTGACATCGAGTTGGAGAAACAACTCCTGGAGGAGGCACACAAGATCGGTTTGGGTGCCCAATTCGGCGGTAAATACATGGCTCACGACGTACGCGTGGTACGTTTGCCTCGCCACGGCGCCAGCTGCCCTATCGGCTTGGGCGTAAGCTGCTCAGCGGACAGGAACATCAAGTGCAAGATCAACAAGGACGGTATCTGGATCGAGAAGATGGACGACAAACCATACGAGCTGATTCCTGCTGAGCTCCGCCAAGCAGGCGAGGGCGACGCAGTGAAGATCAACTTGAACCAGCCGATGAAGGATATCCTGAAGGAGCTCTCCAAATACCCTGTATCCACCCGTCTCTCCCTGAACGGTACGATCATCGTGGGACGTGACATCGCCCATGCGAAGATCAAGGCTCGTTTGGACGCCGGCGAGGGTATGCCTCAATACTTGAAAGACCATCCGATCTACTACGCTGGTCCGGCCAAGACCCCTGAGGGAATGCCTTGCGGAAGTATGGGACCTACCACGGCGGGACGTATGGATCCATACGTGGACGAGTTCCAAGACAATGGAGGATCCATGATCATGTTGGCGAAGGGTAACCGTTCACAAGCCGTGACAGACGCCTGCAAGAAGCATGGCGGATTCTATTTAGGCTCCATCGGTGGACCGGCCGCTATCTTAGCACAAAACAACATCAAGAGCATCGAATGCGTGGAGTACCCTGAATTGGGCATGGAGGCCATCTGGAAGATTGAGGTGGAGGATTTCCCTGCCTTCATCCTGGTGGACGACAAGGGCAACGATTTCTTCAAGCAATTGAAGCCTTGGTGCGGTTGCAAGAAATAAAATCATAGTCTAAGGACGCACTAAAAAAATCCGGGGAGAGTTCTTCCCGGATTTTTTATGGCAGGGAACGTCTCCAGACGCTCCATTAAGACGCAGGAGAAGTTGAGACGTCGGCTACTTCCCTCCTCCGATCTGTATCTCCACGTGATACTCCCTCGGTTCGTTCCAAGCAGGATTCTCCGTCCTGTATTTATTCTCCGTGGTGACAAAAATCATTCCGTTGGCTCCCCTGGCGCCCAAAGCGGCGCATTCGGGGCTGGAAGGTCTTACGATTTCCACGTAAGCGACTTCCGAAAGTGGCAAAGTGGCGATTTCAGCGACCTCTATGTTATCCACAAAATAGATAGGCTCCGTATTCCCCGTGAAGGTAGTATAGACAGTAGACCGAGGCACTCTGGTATTCACGGCGGCGAGCGTCATGCACTCCCCCGTCTTCTCGAGTGACTCCTTCAAATATATCTGTCCACCGTGTTCTCCAGCCGGCTCTTGCACCATCCTTTTTTGCAACACGTCCACCTTGTCATCCTCCTCCTTGATGATGAACTCAACGCAGCCTTTCGCGGGCAGGAAGGTAGTCCTGTTGCGGTTTGCGGCGAAAAGGACAAGTGTATCGTGGTCTATATCCACGTTTCTCAAGGCAAATCTACCCTTCTTATCGAGCTGTGTGCTTTTGCCCGTCCGTTTGTTGGAGATGGAAATCTCTCCCTTCTTAAAAGGGAGGTTGGATGAGTATCTTCCCGTAATGGTTTCCGCATTCGCGAGGAGGGAGACCATGGCGAGGGCGATGAACATTGCGTTTCTCTTCATGGCGAAATGAATTATAGGGTTAGTATATTACTGAGGAATGAGTGTCAGGACCATTTTCAGCTTCAGTTTCGGATGCTCGACAGTGATGACTTGCTCATCGAACACTGCGTTCATCCTCTTAAGGAGACCACCGTTTTGAATGATGCGCACAAAACCATTGTCCTTGGTGTAGAACATATAGTTGTTGCCGCCCTCCTTTGTAGTCACGCTATAGCCCCACCGTGCTTGGCCTCTCGTCGGCATATAGACGGTGCCAGGGAACTCTTCCGGCACATCGACCATCAGGATACTTCTGAAGTCTCTCTTTAAGATATTCAGCACAACTTTCTTGTTGAGCTGTTCCATGCAACTATTCACGATGAAACTATCCCGCGACACGGAGAAGTCGAAGATGGGCACACCGAACTGCGTCATCATGATGAGGCGGAACTTGCGGGGGTCTTGCGCCTCCCGGGACAGGGCCAATACGCCTGTGAGGCTATTCTCCTTGAAATCCACTTGGGCGGAATAGTACCGTGCCGCTTCATATTCGTCGAAAACAGGCATTAGATTGGAACGGTGCATCTTGACGGAGGTGGTAGGTCGTAGCCCCGATTGGTTGAAGACCTTGGGCGTACAACTTGCCAACCCCGCCAATACCACCGTAAGGAATAAAATCTTTCTTATCATCGATTCATCACTTGATCGAGAATACAGAGTCGTCTATCGCAACATTCTTTTGCTTGTCCGAGAAGACGTACTCGGAATAGTCGTTCTTCGTCTGGTTCGGCTTGACAGCCTCCGTCATACGCATTTTCAGCACAGTGAAGTCGGACGAATCGAGGTATAAATCCACCCTTTCGGCAAACTTCTTGATATCCGCGCTTTGTGGAGTGATTACAACCAGATAGTTGGAACCGTCCACGAAATACTCCATCTTGTAATTCGAGCCCATGTTGGAGATGTTACCGCTCATGCAGGCGGAAATCACCTTCTTCAGCTCACCCATCATCGGATTGGAACCAGCGTCCATCACCATAGGTTTACCGTTGGAATCCATCATCAACTTGTTGCCGTTCATCACAAGATTCTGTTTGAATGGTACCAAGAACTCAAGTTTCACCTTATCGTCCTTCTTGTAGTAGAACTTACCCGACGATTTCATGGTACTGGACATCGCGGAGAGATATTTCACAAGCGTGAAGTCACTTTTGATGGAGGATATCTTGGACGCACTGGACTGCATCTTCGCCTTCAATCCATTCACATCCGCTACCGGGGTCGCTGCTTGTACAGTTGACAAAGACAATGAAGCCAACACTGCAGCCGCAATTACTAGAATCTTCTTCATAATCTTTAAAATTTAAAATTAACAATAGTGTTTATCGACCTCACATGACGGGTGACACACTCCGCGTCACACCGTTTTTGTGGGATTAAGTGTATAGACCTCCGTTGACTGCGATGGTCTGTCCTGTGATGTAGGAGGCACCTTCCGAGACGAGGAATGCGACCGTCGCCGCGATCTCCTCAGGCTCTCCGAAACGGTTCATCGGAATCTGGGTCTTCAAAGAGGCCTCGTCCAAGTCGTGGGTCATGTCTGTACGGACAAATCCAGGTGCCACAGCGTTGACGGTCACTCCCTTGCGGGCAACTTCCTGTGCCAATGCTTTCGTGGCGGACATCACCGCGCCCTTGGCTGCCGAATAGTTCGTTTGTCCAGGCAAACCCTTTTGACCTGAGAGGGATACCATGTTCACGATCCTTCCGTGCTTCTTGGTCAACATAGGTTTCAAGACCGCCCGCGTCGTGTACATAAAGCCGTTCAAACTCGTGTTCAACACTTGGGCCCAATCTTCGTTGGACATCCAGATCAGCAGGTTGTCGCGACGTACGCCGGCGTTGTTCACCAAGCAATCGATGTATTCGCTCGGGTGAGCCTCTTGCCAATCGGTGATGGCTCTCTCCACCTCTGCGGGCTGTGAGACGTCGAACTTCATGATCTCTCCGCCAGAACCCTTCTCCTGAACCATCTTCAACGTGTTCAGCGCTTCCGTCTCGTTGGACTGGAAATTGATGATCACGTAATAACCCATCTCGGCAAGCTTCACTGCGCATGCGCGGCCGATACCTCTGGATGCGCCTGTTACTAATGCTACTTTCATTGATATAGAATTATATTGTTTTTATTCCTATTTTTCCCGTTTTAACTTTGGGGGTAAATATATATCTTTTCGTGGAATGCCCCAACTCTATTCCCCCTATAGACCGATTCTGTCGCCAAATGTGACTTTTTTATCGACTAATGTATCTTATCGTGGGGTGTCAGAATCTCTTCTCCCGCAAGTACGCTTGCATCTTAGCAATCTCTTCGTACTTGGTCGTATCGTCCACGAATTTAGGGAAGAAGGCCCTGATTTCGTCATAGATGGCCTTCGTCTTCGGAGAGAGTTTTCCGGCGGCTTCCAGACAATCGATGCCCTGCACGATGGACATAAAATGGATGGCCATCACTTGGTAGGCGTTGTCCACCACCCTCTTCGCCAATAGCGCGGAGTTGGTGCCCATGCTGACGACGTCTTGGTTGTCGTTGTTGTTCGGTATGGAGTGCACGTACATGGAGTTGGAGAGCGTCTGGCACTCCGCCGTGGTGGAGGTCGCCGTGAATTGGCACGCCTGCATGCCGTAGTTGAGCCCTAACACACCCATGTTCACAAATGGCGGGAGGATGCCGTTGATGCGGTCGTGGAAGAGATAGTTCATCTGACGCTCCATTAGCATGGTCAGCTTGGTGGTGGCGATCTTCAGTTTGTCCATCTCGAACGATACGTAGTCGCCGTGGAAGTTGCCGCCATGGTAGACGGTCTGCGTGTCGACGTCCACGATCGGGTTGTCCGTCGCCGAATTGACCTCGTTGACCAGCACCCTTTCCGTGTTTTGCAGCGTCTCCAATACGGGGCCGAGGATCTGCGGCACACAACGCAACGAGTAGTAGGGCTGCACTTTATGTTTGAATACGCTTTCCTCTTGATGACCTCCGTCGTACAGTGCCTTCTCACGGCTGAGCATGCAGTGGCTACCGGCGCTCCACTCGCGAAGCTGCCGGGCGATTTCGCTCTGCCCTGGCTGGCGGCGCACCTCATTGAGCTTCTCCGCCATGAAGTCGTCGTAGGAGGAGGCGATCTCGTTGACCATCACCGAGGCGATGACCGCCCATTGCAACAGACGCTTCGCATCGAAGAGGTTGACCAGTCCGATGCCGGTCATGAAGGAGGTGCCGTTGGTGACGGAGAGTCCCTCGCGCACATGTATGCCTAATGGTTTCAGCCCGAGCTTTTTCAGCACCTCCGAGGCAGGTTGGAACTTCCCTTGGTAGCACACCTCACCTTCACCGATCAATGTGAGTGCCATGTGCGCCAACTGAACGAGGTCGCCACTGGAGCCTACGCTTCCGTGCTCGGGGATGAATGGATATATGTCGTTGTTGATGAATGCCGCCAATAGCTCCACCAACTCGGGATGAATGCCCGATTCACCCTGGATGAAGGTGCCGATCCTTGCGATCATGGCCGCCTTCACGTAGATGTTAGGGAGTGGTTGGCCCGCACCCGCCGAGTGGCTACGTATGATGTTGTATTGCAATTGGATGCGCTCGTCGTCGCTGACCCGGTATTGAGCCATGGGCCCGAACCCGGTGTTTATGCCGTAGATGACGCGGTCTTTGGAGAACTCCTCGAGAAACTCATAGCTTTTACGGACCCTATCCATGATAGCGGGCGTAAAGGCAATTTTTTGTCCCTTATAGAGGATGGATTCAATATCCTCCAGGGAAATATACGCTAATTCTTTCTGCATCCTTTCATCTGTCTAATTGCCGCGAATATAGCATAATTTGGAATGGTTAGCAAATAAACCGCCACCTGACATCTCGTCAGATGGCGGCTAAAAAGTAGTTTTTATTTATTGCTAGTGTATGTAAATGCTATTCGCTTATGTGAGTATTTGTTTCCATGTTGCATAACTTGCGTATTATTCCTTGTAAACATGTCGCTTAGTTCCTTTCCGGACGCGGACCGTGGTGCTTGTGCCCCCTCTTGTCTCCGCGCATTCCCTCCGTACGTGGGCCCTTGGGGAAGCCTTTGTGAGGACCGAACATCGGACCGCTCTTCATGTCGATCAACTGCTTCTGCTCCTCGATGGTCAGGCTGTCGAAATTGGCCCATTTCTGCTCCATCTCAGCCTTCTTGGCCTCCATTTCCGCCTGCATTTTATCAATCGCCTCCTTGCGTTCCTTCAGCAACGCTTTCTGCTCGTCGACGGAAAGGCTGTCGAACTTCATCCACTTCTCCATTTGGGCTTTCATCTTCGGGCATCCGCCTTGGGTAGGACATGGAGGCATCCCTTGACGCATCCCCTCCCGTGGGCATTTCCCTTCCCCGAATGGTTTGTCGGTACATTCGGTCTGACAACTTGCCTCGCCCTCTCCTTTACATTGGCATTGGCACTGATGGTCTTTGTCGCAGTTGCAACATGAACTCATCATGAACATGCCGAACAATGCGGCGGATAAAATAGTAGTCAATCGTTTCATATTCATAAAATGTTTTATGTTTAACTTCTGAGACAAATATAGTTCTGCGGAACGTGATTCAAAAATCCGTTCTACTGTTCCCCCTTTTTTATCGACGAATCGGGAAGGTGGATCGATGAATGATGGGCGATGGATGATGAATAAATGTTTAATATATAATGAAATGGGTAATGGGTGTTGTGTTTTGGAGGCCTATTACCCTTCGATACCCATGGCCTCTCGCCTGCGCTTGGACAGTTGTTGCCAGCGCTCGTCCGACTCCAATATCTTCAGCTGCCGATCGATCAATCCTCTGATGTCCGCACGTACCTGCTCCTCCTGCTGCTTCAGCACATCATTCATCTTTTGGTCACGGATCTCCTGGACTTGCGAACTGAAATTCTTTAGGTTTGCGAAGTAGCGTTGGATTAGTTCTAATTTCTCTGTTATCGGTGCGGTCTGTTTCTCCCCGCTCTCTTCAAGGCTATCGATGCGTTCCATGATCTCTCTAAGCACCTCTCCTACCCTGAGACCTTCCGCCGCATATTTGTTCTCCTTGAATTCCTTCTCCTTGGTAATCCAATTGGTGACGTTCCGATCTGTGATGAAGCCGATGACGATCTGCCTCATCCGCTCATGGTAAGTGTCTGAGTCTCCTCGGCAGGCGTTGAGGGAAGCGATCTCCTCGATGGCCTTTGCGCACAAGCCGCTAATGGTCTTGCCAATTTGCGAAATGAACTCCGCGAATCCGTTGAAGGAGTTGAGGAAGGTCTGCACGGACGAACTCTCTATGCCCATGATCTCCCGAAGCGTCTCCGCATTGTCGCAGGCGATCACGTAGTATCCCTTGAGGAAGTTCAGCATGAACTGCTTGAGTTCGTTCACCTCGGCGGGCGAGTCGAAGTTGTAGAAGATCGGCAGCGGTTGGTAGGCGGCTTCCTCCGCTTTGACCGCCTCGTTGTCGATGACGATCTTGGCGTTGAAGATCTTCTCGGAGATCTCTTCTCCGAAGTTATCCGCCACGGCGCCGACGAATGTTCCCTGCGTCAGTGTGGAGATCTTCGAGGCGGGTATCATCGTGTCGTTTTGCTCGCTGATGCTGGTCGAGACGCCCGACGAGTTGTAGCTTTGGCTCTTCCTCCGTTGCATGTTCTTGCCGAAACGTTTCTCGAGCTGGGTGGCGGTGTCGCCCGTCACTTGTCCGCAGAAGAGGTTACCGATGGTGTTAATGATGGCTTTCGCCTCCTTCTCTCCGTAGTCGCGTATCAGCTGGGTGAAGTCCTGATAGCCTAAGCAGACCGACACCTTATTGGCGCGGGCGGTGGCGATAAGGTTGTCCAATCCCCTGAAGTAGATAGTAGGTAACTCGTCTATTATCAATGAGATAGGATGCTTCTCCTTTTTGTTGATGACCTTCACGATGCGCCCGTTGTAGAGCCCTAAAGCGGTGGCGTAGATGTCCTTTTTCTCAGGGTTGTTACCGACGCAGAGTACCTTAGGCTCTTCAGAATTGTTCAGGTCCAGCGTGAAGTCATTGCCCGTCATGACCCAGTAGAGTTGGGGCGAGCTGATGCGGGAGAGCGGAATGCGGACCGAAGCGATCTGCCCCTGCAGTTGGTCTTGTGCGCCACCTTCCCAAGCCTCCATGAAGGCGGACATATAATTGACGAGGCTCGGGTTCATGCTCATTAGCGGTATGCAGTCCACATATTTCGAGTTGATCCACTCGATCACATGCGGCAACGTGCAGTATTTACCGCCTTCGATCTCCTTGAGGTACCAGATGGAGGCTGTGAGGTAGTTGATAGGAGACTCGACGAAGAAATCGCCCTGCTTCTGCGCCCAGCTCTTGTTGAGGTTCAGCATGATGGTGTAGGCGCTGTCGTAGGCATCCGTGATGTCGCTCATGAACTTAGGATGGATGGGGTTGCATCGCAGCGACCGTCTGGGATCGTCGAAGTTGATCACACAGAATTTAGGTTTCAGTCCGTACCTTGCCATGAAGCGATCCTCGTTCCACTTCATGTGATTGTAGACGATGGTGGAGAGGTCCGGGAACTTGAAGTCGTAGCAGTACATCGTAAAGTTCTTCTTTAAATGCTGGCGGATGAACTCGTTGATGACCGCATAGGTCTTTCCCGAGCCCGGGGTGCCCAGCACGCTGGTCGCTCGAAATGGATTGACCACGTTGATCCATCCCTCCCTCTCTTTCCCTTTGAAGCGGTATTGCGTTCTAAGATTGACCGAATAGGGATTATCGATCAGCTCTTCGTTCTGTTTGAATGACTCCTCGTTCTCGCTGTTGGTATCCTCGAAGGAGCGGCTCACCTTGTGGATATAGTTGCCACCGAAGATGAAATAGAGGATACCGATTCCGCTGACGAAGATGTAGGCGATGGTCTTGATGAGTGGTTGCGGAATCCGTAGCATGGCAGGGCTGATGACCACGAAGAATAGTCCGAAAGCGATGATGCACCATCCCTCCGTGCGGATAGGCTTTATTTTGAGCACCGTTTTCCCGTTGTCGTTCTCCTCCATGACCCGTCCGTCCTCGCCACGGTCGACGACCCCTATCCTTTCCAAAAGGCTGCAGATAGGCGATATGAAAGGATTCAGTTGTATTTTCTCCTCCTTCTTCCCCCGCTCTGCGAATCCGTAGAAAGCGATGAAAAGCAACGAAATGAAGAGTGTGACATAAACGGAACTGAAGAGATGAAGCCGCTGGTTCGTCAGGTCAAGGAACTGGTACGTTCTTTCACATACTCCCGCAGGGAGCATTTCCAGGAAGAACAAACGGCAGAACCAATAGATGTTCAATAGATAAAATAATATACCGATGGCCCGAGAGAAATCGAGCATTTTCTTCAGTCCGTCTTGATTATCTTGTCCCATAGGAGTACACTTTGCACGTACGTTCAACGCCCCATATCGCACATTATGCGCAAGGGCGAGGATCTTTCCGCATGATTTATTTTTTTGCAAAAATAACAAATAAAATTTGACAACCGCACATTTTCGCCATATTTTGTGTAAATTCTGCATATTTTT
Source organism: Bacteroidales bacterium UBA1181 (assembly GCA_002310215.1). GTDB lineage: Bacteria > Bacteroidota > Bacteroidia > Bacteroidales > Paludibacteraceae > UBA1181. Next base: position 146,105 of record DBYR01000005.1, on the reverse strand, counting down.
CACTCCTGTTAAATCGGACGAAAGAAAAGGATTTATGAAATGTGAAAGAAGGTTAAAAATGAAAAATATTTTACAATTATGTTGTACAACATAAAAATTAACCATATCTTTGCATCGTGTTTTTCATGGTATTAGATTTAAGGTTAAAATTACGAGGTGGGGATGTCGGGATGACATCCTTCTTTGTTTTAGGACGGTAGGGGTTCTGTTTCGGGATCATCACTCTATTTAGCGCAATGAAGAGTGAAAGCAGCAGGAACTTTTATGAATTTTTAAGCACAAAACGTGGCGCAGGTTTCCCCAATATCATAAAAATCCTTATTTTTGCACGTTTTTGGTTAGGAAACAAAATAACCGAAATGATTTGGCGTTTCTTTTCTAAAAACCAATTTGAGTAAGAAGATGAAGCATCGTGAACATAGAATCGAAGTAAGCGCACTGCGTTTTTTAGTTGTGCTAATGGTCTGTATCGCACCATGTTTGGCACAGGCGCAGGATCGTTACGTAGGTGAACTTGGCCTGTTTGGCGGAGGTTCGTACTATAACGGAGACGCGAACTCGACGAAGATATTCTACGAGAACCACTTGGCGTTTGGCGGCTTGTTGCGTTATTTCATCAACGACAGGGGCGTCCTGAAGTTGGATGTCATTCGCGGCAAGACCTCGGGAGACACGCGGAATTTCGACAATGTCTTGCCGAACGGACAGCAGGCGGCTTTCGAGCAGAGATTCTGGGACATTGGCATTCAGATCGAACACAATTTCCTGAAATATGGGTTTGAAAGCTGGGACCGTGAGATAAAACGGCACACCCCATACGTGCTGATTGGTCCAGGCTTAACCATCTACGATCACTGGAGGGGTAACATGTTGGCCTTCAACGTGACATTTGGCGTAGGATACAAATTCAAGTTGTGGAAGCGGTGGAATTTAGGCTTCGAGTGGTCTATGCGCAAGTTGTTCGTCGACAACTTCGATGTAGTGGACAACGACAGCAAGATTCTGAACGACCCGTACAGGGTGGGACACAACGTATTCAAAAATAACGACTATTATACATGTGCGGTGGCTTTCATCTCGTTGGACCTCATCAAGAGGAAGTCAAGGTGCAATGTCTTAAGGAAATAATATGGGTTTAAAGGAGCAAATCGACGCGAATAGGATTCCGCAGCACGTGGCCATCATCATGGATGGGAACGGGCGCTGGGCCAAATCAAAGGGATTAGACCGCATTTTCGGACATCGGGAAGGTGTGGACTCTGTGGACAAGGTGATGGAGGCCGCCTCAGACTTGGGTGTCAAGTACATTACCTTATACGCCTTTTCGACTGAGAACTGGAACCGTCCGGATACGGAAGTGAATGCGCTGATGGAGATCCTCTCCGAAGCGCTGAAAAAGTACATCGAGAAAATATCCCAAAACAATGTCAGATTAATGGTCATCGGCGACAAGAGCAGATTGTCCAAGGTGACACTTTCAAATTTGAGTGAAGCGGAGAAAATGACAGAGGGGAACACAGGGCTGACCATGATCCTCGCCATCAGCTATTCATCCCGCTGGGAAATTGTCGAAGCGACTAAGCGAATCGCCGCGGAGGTGAAAACAGGCGCATTGGATGTGGAGGCGATTAACGAACAAATATTCTCCAACCATCTCGCGACAGCGGGCATTCCAGACCCAGACCTGCTCGTAAGGACAAGCGGAGAGCTGCGAATCAGCAACTTCCTAATGTGGCAACTGTCTTATTCAGAACTCTATTTCACTCCGGTCAGCTGGCCAGAGTTCAAAAAAGAGCAATTCTTCGAGGCAATCATCGATTACCAAAAGAGGGAAAGACGATTCGGCAAAACAAGTGAACAATTGTCATAGTTTGTTGTCATGAGGAAATTTTTCTATATCTGTATATTGTCCCTTTCCCCAATTATCGCGAATGCCACAGTACGTGGCGTGGGCATGAACGCCACTCCTTCGGATACGCTACACCAAAGCCAAAGCGACACGCTGGCCACCTCTTCCGCGACTGGGGAAGATTCTTTTATCTCATACACATCCACCGCCAAAGAGTATACAATCGCCAACATCGACGTGTCAGGCGCCGAGAGTTACGACAGAGCGGTCCTCATTGGCTATTCCCGCTTGAAAGTGGGCGACAAAGTGAAAGTGCCGGGAGAGCAAATCACCAAGGCCGTAAAACGGTTCTGGAAACAAGGACTCTTCTCCGACGCGAAGATATATGCCGAAAAAATAAAGGGTGACAGCGTTTGGCTAAGAATAGACCTGACAGCGAGGGAACGCATATCGGAAATCAACGTGTCAGGCGTAAAAGAGAAAAAGAAAGAAGACATCTTGGGTGCGATCGAACTGAAGAAAAACGGCATCGTGACCCCGAATCTGATCGCCCGTACAAAGGAGGCCATCCGCAAGCATCTAAGCGGAGACGGATACCGTAACGCAGAAGTGGAGATAAATGTAAGGGACGACCAAAACAAGAAGGGTTTCGTCGTGGTTAACATAGAAATCGAAAGACGCGACAAGGTGAAAGTGCACCGCATCTACATGTCAGGTCTGGAGAACATGAAGGAGTCCAAAGTGAAATTCGGCATGAAGAAAACCAAGGAACGCAAACTGATCAACATCTTTAAATCGAAGAAATTCATTGATGCCGAATATGCGAACGACAAGGGATTGGCGATAGAGAAATTCAACGAGTTCGGATTCCGTGACGCCCGTCTGATCAGCGATAGCGTAGTCGAATACAAGGAGAACCGCGTGGACGTCTACATGAACTTCGAAGAGGGCAAGAAATACTACTTCCGCAACATCTATTGGGTGGGGAACACAATCTATTCAAGTGAGGTGCTTTCCGCCGCCCTTGGAATCAAAAAAGGGGATGTGTACAATCAGAAGTTGCTGAACAACAGGCTGATGGTGGACGACGATGCCATGTCCAACCTCTATTTGGACAATGGTTATCTCTTCTTTAACGTAGACCCAGTGGAAACGAAAGTGGAGGGAGACTCCATCGACCTGGAGATGCGCATCTACGAGGGCCAACAGGCAGTCATCAACAATGTGGTCATCAAGGGGAACCATTCAATCTACGAGAATGTGATCCGCCGCGAGTTACGCACGAAGCCTGGCGAACTATTCAGCAAAACGAACCTGCAACGTTCCGCCCGTGAGTTGGCGGCGACAGGCCAATTCAACCCTGAGAAAATGGATATCCGCCCTGAGCCAAACCCGGAGAATGGCACAGTGGACATCGTATACAACCTGGAGCAGAAGAAGAACGACCAGGTAGAGCTCTCATTCGGTTGGGGGCAGACCGGCGTGACAGGATCTCTTGGACTGCGATTCTCCAACTTCTCCATCCGTAATATCTTTAACAAGGAGGCATACCGGCCGTTGCCGGAAGGTGATGGGCAAAGCCTATCCCTCTCCTTCTCGACAAATGCGCAATATTACTCGTCCGCCAGCATCGGATTCACAGAACCATGGTTAGGAGGCAAGAAACCGACTTCCCTCTCCACATCCTTCTACTGGGCTAAGCAATCGGGCATAAGCAAGAACTACACGGACAGCTACTACAACAGCATGCTTTTCGACAACTCCTACCAGGCCTATAACGCCGCCGTGGATCCGAAACGACACATCATCACATTAGGTGGATCCGTCGGTATAGGCAAACGCATGGACTGGCCGGACGACTACTTCTCCATGTATTGGGAACTCTCCTACCGCCACTATTCACTGCAAGACTGGAACGCGTTGGAGATTTCGGACGGTACATCTAACAACTTGAGCATAGCCGCAACATGGAGCCGTAATTCGATAGATAATCCTTACTATCCGAGAAGGGGATCGAAACTCTCCCTGATGCTGCAACTCACGCCTCCTTATTCCATCTTCAAAGACAACAAAAGAATCAATTCGTTGGTGGACCGTTACCGCGAGGGAAGCGCCAACGAAACACATAGGGGCCTTTCGGATGACGAATATCTGGAGATGCAACAGGAATTGTTCCGTTGGGTAGAATACTACAAGACTGAATTCAAGGCTCAAACCTTCACGCCACTGTCGTCCAACCAGAAATTAGTGTTGATGACCCGTGCGGAATACGGCTTCTTAGGATACTATGATTCATATAGGCGCTCTCCGTTCGAGCGTTACTATGTGGGAGGAGACGGTATGACGGGGTCCAGCTACACATACGCGCAGACGGCCATCAAGGTGCGTGGATACGACAATGGGGCATTGACACCAAGGGATCCATACTCGGGTAAATTCGCCGGCAATATATATTCCAGACTGTCACTGGAATTACGTTATCCACTGATGCTCGAATCCACCACAACAATATATGTGCTGGGCTTCGCCGACGCAGGCAACTCTTGGCGTAACTTCTCCGACTTTAATCCATTCAACCTGAAACGATCCGCAGGTCTCGGCGCCCGCCTTTTCCTGCCGATGATAGGTCTGATCGGCGTCGATTGGGGATATGGATTCGATTTGACGAAAGGAATGGGAGGCGCAAACCAATTCCACTTCGTGATCGGACAGGAGTTTTAATCTTAGATGATATAATTGTTATTAATACATGACGAATATGAAAAAACTGATTATGACAATGTTAGCGGTCGGCGCTTTCCTTTGCGCTTCCGCACAGAAAGTGGCTGTGCTCGATATGGAGTATATCTTGAAGAATATTCCTATGTACGAGTCTGCGAATGAGCAGTTGAAACAAGTGTCCGAAAAATGGCAGAAAGAGGTTGAGGCCAAAAACGAGGAGGCTAAAATCCTTTACAAGAACTACCAAACGGAGGTTGTTTTCCTCTCCGACGAGATGAAGGTGAAGAAAGAGAACGAGATTGTCGCCAAAGAGAAGGAGGCGAACGAGCTGAAACGTAAGTATTTCGGTCCACAAGGTGAGTTCTACAAGAAGAGAGAAAGTTTGATGAAGCCTATCCAAGACGAGGTTTACGTGGCTGTGAAGGATGTCTCCGACACAAAAGGCTATACGGTTGTGCTTGACAAGGCCAGCAGTTCTAATCTCATCTATTTCTCCGTCAAAGTGGATATCAGCGATGAAGTGCTGACAAAGTTGGGATATGCAAAATAATTTGTAACTTCGCACCCGTAAAAATTTAGAAAAATCTTTAATGTAAATATTATGTACAAAAAATTAATCGCTTTATTATTCTTGGCCATGCCTGCTTTTGGTATGGCACAAAACACTCAAATTAAATTGGGTTACTTAGACGTTCAAACTTTATTCCTCGCTATGCCTGAAGTCACCCAAATCGAGACATCCCTGAAGGACCTCGCCACTCAACATGAGGGTGAGATTAAGAGAATGGAGGATGAATATAACCGTAAACTGATGGAGTACAAGGATGGTGAAGCGAAGTGGGATGACGCCATCAAGAAGAACAGGATGGAGGAACTCCAAACGATCCAACAGAAGGTTCAAACGTACTACCAACAAGCTCAAACGTTGCTGCAACAAAAGCAGGAGGAGTTGCAAGCTCCTATCCGCGAGAAGTTGCGTAAGGCTATCGAGGAGGTTGGCGCCGAGAATGGATTCCTCTACATCTACGATTTGAATACTTTGCTATACAAGTCTGCTGACGCAATTGATGTCACTCCATTGCTGAAGAAGAAATTGGGTATTAAGTAATTTATAATCCATAGGCAATAAAAAGAGGACGTTTCTGTCCTCTTTTTTTGTCTTAAACCTAAATGACATGGCGCAGTTCCCTAATCAATCTGGTCCGATTGGCGTTTTTGACTCCGGCTATGGTGGTTTGACCATCCTCTCGGAGATCCGGAAGCGTTTGCCCGAGTATGATTACCTCTATTTGGGCGATAACGCACGCACACCGTATGGCACACGTTCTTTCGACGTTGTCTATGAATATACCCGCCAATGCACCGAGAAACTCTTTGAATTGGGCTGCCCGCTTGTCATCCTTGGTTGTAATACAGCTTCAGCCAAGGCGCTGAAATCGATTCAGATGACGGACTTGCCGGTGTGGAACCCTGAGCGTCGTGTCTTGGGCGTTATCCGGCCTACCATCGAACAGATCGGTGATTGCACCCAAACCCGTCACGTAGGTCTTTTCGCCACCATCGGTACGGTACAGTCGGAGTCGTATCCGATAGAAATCCATAAACTCTTCCCGGACATAAAAATATCCTGCGTGCCCTGCCCGCTTTGGGTGCCATTGGTGGAGAACTCCGAGTATGATTCGGAGGGCGCGGACTATTTCGTGAAGAAGTATGTGGACCAACTTTTGGCTATGGACAAAGAGATCGACACGGTGATCTTGGGTTGCACGCATTACCCATTGTTGTTGCCGAAGATTAGGAAATATCTGCCTGCGCACATCCGAATCATTTCGCAGGGGGCGATTGTCGCTGCCAGCTTGGAGGATTACCTTCGTCGCCACCAATCCATGGAAACGCTTCTGACAAAAGGTGGTTCTTGCCAATTCCTGACGACTGAATCGGTAGAGAAGTTCAAGAAATCCGCCTCCATCTTCCTTTCGGAAGAGATTTCGGTGCGCCATATCCAATTGAACTAACACATAAAATCTGTCCGCCCTATTTAGTTTACCTGAGAAGGCAGGAGGCCAAAGTGGTCCTTGAATTTTTTCGAGAAATAGGATGGGTCGGTGAAGCCTACCTCATAGGCCACCTCCGATATGTTTTTTTCGTCGTAATGGTCTTGCAATAGCTGGAGAGCCTTGTTGAGCCTATATTCCATCACCCATTCCATCGGCGTCTTGCCTGTCAGCGACTTGATTTTCCTATTCATTGTCGGCTTACTTACCATGAGGGCCGAGGCCAGGGAGTCGGGCGAGGTCTCGCTGTCCTGGTATTTACTTCTGACCACATCAGCGAAGGCTTGCAGGAACGGGTGGATCGATTCTTCCTGTTGGGTATTATCCATTGCGTTCTTCACCTTGTTCGTCATCGTTCGTTGGAGGATGACCTTTTGTTGCTCTTGTTTGATTTTCAGTATATTAGTTAGTTTAAGCAACAGTTCGAGTTGGTTGAACGGTTTGGACATGAAGTCCACCGCTCCATAGATCAGTCCCAATAGGCGGTCGGTTTCCTCGTTCTTGTCGGAGACGAAAAGGACGGGTATGTGTTTCAGTCCTTCGGAAGAGAGCATTCGGGTCATCTCACCTTTTCTGGCACTCTCCATGTCGCAGACGATGATGTCTGGCGCCAGCATCTCCATCGATTCGAGCGCCTCGTCCCAGTCCAGCGTTTCCTTCACGTGTATGTAGTTGCTCAGCATGTTCTTGATTCCCTCGTTTGTTTCCGGATCCGTGCCTATCAGTAGCAGCAGGTTATCGTCCAACAACGCCTTGTCGATCACTAATTCGACGATCTCCTCCGTGGTGGTCTCCTCGGTGATGGAAGGGCTTCCGCCCACCACGGCGAACAGCGGATTATGCAGGTCGTGGGTAAGGGCATGGATCAATTTTTGGCGCTCGTGTCTTGTCTTTTCCAAGAGCGCTGTTTGCTCGTCTATTTCATCCTTGAGCAATGCTTTCTCCTTTTTCAGCCGTATGATTTTCTTGTGCAGGGGGATGAACAGGAGCGAGCCGGTGATCAGCAGCAGGATGGTGCGGAACCACCAGGTGCTCCACCATGGTGGGAGTACGTTTATCGTCAGTTCTATGCGCTTCAGAGGGTTCCCAGCATTCGATCGGAATGCCTCCACCTCTAATGTGTAATGCCCGGTCGGTATGTAGTTGAACGATATGACCCTTTTTTCGTCCACGGGAGTCCAGCTGTCCGTCAGACCCTTCAGCCTATAGCGTAGGGTGGCTTTCTCCCTGTAGGAGTGGTCTACGAGGTCCACATGGAGGTCCACATCGGTCATGCCGTATTTTAGTTCCAGCGCCTTCAGATCGGAGAGGTCTCCACCCTTTATCAACGGGTCATCTCCGCTGATTTTCTCTTTCGAGACATACAGCTCCGCGAAGGAAAGATGTTGGATGAGCGTGTCCGGTGCGATATTTTTAGGGTCAAAGGAGTAGAACCCTTCTGCTGTGCCGAAGTATAGCCGTCCGTTGGAATCCTTGTAGCTCGATTTGTAGTAGAACAGGTCTGGGTAATTGCCTGGTAGTCTTGAATATGTTTGGCGATGATAGTCGAAGGAGAAGATACCGTTGGCGGAGGCGACCCAGAAGTTGCCGTTGTCGTCCCTTCGGATGATTCGGTACGAGTCTTTCGGCATGAAGGAGAGGGTGTCCATCGCGAGGTTATCGGCTGAGAAGCGCAGGATGCCGTGGTTGGAGAGTACGAAGAGGTTCCCCTCCTCGTCGCGGTCTGCGTCCACCACGACGAACGGGTTGTGTGATTTCGAGGCGTAGATTTCGGGGTGGACAACGTGTGGGGTTGCCCCGTCGAATAGCCATAACAGGTTGGTGGAGATAATCCAACACGATTTCCCTGAGGCACTTATCACGCGGGTGGTCCATTTGCTTTCCAGATCAGGGTTGTCCGCATCTTTCAGGGGTATTCTTCGCCATGCTTCGTCGCCACGTTTGAGGTATGGGTCATCGTTTGCGGAGCAGGCCCAAATGGTGTTGTCCGCTGTCTCGCAGACGTGGAAGAATATCTTGGTCGGGTTGAAGTCTGGCTTGTAGCTAACGGGAGCGGATGTGCCAGATGGTGAGAGGAGGTATAGCCCGCCACCCCACGTGGAGACATAGATTCCCTCGTGGGTGGAATTGACGCCTAACACGTTGTCGCAAGGGAGATGGTACTGCTTGATTTCCCTGAAATCGGGCGAGACGGAGTAGACACCGTTGCCATCCGAACCGACCAAGATGTTGCCTTGTCCGTCCTCCGTGAAGGAGGTGCATGCAGAGTGGGGAAATCCGTAGTCCTTCGAGTATAGGATGGTCGAATGGTCGTCCATGTTGAGCGACCAGAGGCCTGAGTTTTGCGTGCCAAGCCATATTGTACCGTCCTCACTTTCGATGATGGAGTATATTTTCCTCAGCCCGTCCGTGGGGGCGTTGGTTGGGACCACTTCTGTGAAGGTGGTGCCTTTCGTTATCGAGTCGGCGAACCATAGTCCGTCTCCGTCGGTGGCGAACCAATAGCGGCCGTTCCTTCCTCTCAACATTTTGTTGACGCTGTTGAAGGGGAGGCGGATTTCCTCCCATATACGGAAGGATTCGTCTTGGTATTCCACGATCCAAACCCTATTGCTCAGGAAGGTGACGATCCATCTGTTTTTCTCCACGGGGACGATTCCTGTCACAAAGCCGCAGTGGTCGTGTTCCTCATTGAAGACCTTTAGGGTATGTCCGTTCGTGTCATACACGCTCAGCTGGTTGATGGAGCCGAGCCAGAAGCGGTTGTCATTGTCTATGTGGAGGAAAGAGATGAAGGGGGATTGAAGCGAGTCGAACGCATGGAACTTGGAGTTGAAACATTTATGTTGAGAATCGTATCGGAAGACCCTCTCGTTCGTGAAGAGGTAACGAGTCCCGTCGGAGGCGCATTGCACGCCCTTTATTTGTGAGTATCCTAAGGTGTCTAGCTCCGCAGGCATCAGGTCTAAGAAACCGTCTGTTTTACGGTCGTATTTTTGGAGCGTTCCACTGAAACTACCCACGTAGACACCGCCATCCATGCACTCCACGTAGTAGAGGTCTTCTCGGTGCATGTCGGGGTATTTATCCTTTCTGAAATGCTTGAAGAGTCTACCGTCGAAGCGGTCCAGGCCGAAGTCTGTACCTAACCAAAGAAACCCGGAGGAGTCCTGGTCCATGGCGAAGATCAGGTTGGAGGATAGTCCGCTCTCGGTGGTGAAGTGGTTGAAACGCACATGCGCCTTCGACCCCATGGAAGCGTAGGATTCCATGAAGAAAATAAACATCCACAATATAAGCGCAATCCTTCTCATTCGTAGAAAAAAGAGAACTGCTACAAACGCACTCGGAACAGGTTTTTAGGGTTAGTTCGGAGTGCGTATGTGGCAGTCCCCAAGGTACGACAAATCTAGGTAAATCGCAATAAATGTTTAGGAATTGTATAAGGTTATCTGATAAACTTATGGTTAACTCCCGCACCGGTCTTCAGGACGTATACACCTTCCGCGAGGGAAGAGAGGTCGTATTCCTGCTCTTGGGAGTTATACAGACCTTGGAAAACGGGTTTCCCCACGATGTCGATGATCTCGAAGGCGCAGGATGAACCGTCACCTCCGCTAATGAGCAAGCGCCCGTTTTGTATGGTCACAGAGGGTTTGTCGGACGTTGTGCTTGACACCTTGTTCTCTTCACCTTCTTCCTCTTGTTCTTCCTTTTCCTTCATCGCCGCCAATTTCTTCTCTCTTGCCGCATTGAAGAATTCGATCACGTCCGGCACTTTATCCTTGTTGACCTCATGACCGCCGCCCGTAGGGATGTATTTGCTCTCGATGTTGTTTTTCTGCAGTTCATCATAGAGCAATTTGCTTTGACATTGAGCCACGATGTTGTCTGCGGAACCGTGTACGAGTATGTATGGAGGATCGCTTGGATCCATGAACGTGACCGCAGTGGCCAAGGCATATATGTCCGGGCATTGGGAGGCGGAGCAGTTGTTCATCATAGGGGAGATGAAATTGTTCAGGTCCATGGCGTTTCCGCAGTTCAGCTTGTTGAGTATTACAGGGCCTGACCAATCGCACACAGCGTCCACGCTACTGCTGAACTCCGTGAAATTTCCTAAATTGCCTTCTATGTCCACTGTCGTGGAGCCAACGGTATATTCCTTCACGTTGCGGCTTGCACCCATCATGGTCGCCAGGTGACCACCGGAGGAGAAGCCGGAGATGGCGATGAAGGAGGTGTCTATCTTCAGGGATTCCGCATTGCCCCTAAGGTAGCGCACCACTGCCTTGATATCGTTGAGCAGTCCGGGCCATTGTGCCCCCACATCGTTGTTCGCGCGGTGGTTCGGCGTCACGAAGATATAGCCGGCTTTTACCGCACCCTCACCGAGGGTGGTCAGGTCGGCGTTCCCTTTCGAATTGTTGCTGGACCATGCGCTGCCGTAGATGTGTACGATGACAGGATACGACTCCTTATCCTCTTTAGGATAATAGATGTCCAATGCGTGGTATCCCTTCCCGTCACCCACGTAATTGATGTCCTTCTTGGACGAGTAGGAACTCAATCCGGAAGTTCCTCCACCTCCGAATCCCCAACCTTGGGAGAATGCGTTGAGCGTCATTGCGCTGAGCGCGAGTAATAAAATTTTTTTCGTGTTCATGATATTAAACTTTTAGTGCATATAGAGATGTAATACAAGTGCTTCTCGTATTTGCCGCAAAGGTATACCCATGCTTTTTTATGGCTTTGGAAACTGGGTTCAATTAATGGTAATAGAGAGTCAATCCATGCCGATTTCTCGGTGGAATCGTGTTTTTTGAAAAATGGCAGAAAATTTATCGGGTACTTTTATGGGATGAGATGGCTTATCTCTCCGGTCGAGGCAAGTGTCAGTTTGTGCATCGCGCGGGTGCAGGCGATGTAGAGTAGGCTGCGGTCCATCTCCGTGTGGTATTCCTTCTCGTTTACGTAAGGCACTACGACCTCATCGAACTCCAGACCCTTGGCCGTGTGGGCGGTGGTCACGATGATACCGTTGGTGAAGGCGGAGCTCTCGCTGGAGAGCAGGCACACCTGGTCGGTCTCTTCCGAGAGTTGCTGGTGCAGTTTGACCGCCTCTTTCTCCGTCTTGCAGATGAAGCCGATGGAGGTGGCTTGCCCGATGTGCTCCGCCACGACTTGTTTCAGGTATGCGAGTTCCTCATCGCTCTTCTTGAATGACTTGATGACAGGCTCCTCGCCGTGTCGTTCGATGGCCTGCAGGTCCTCGCTCTTGGAGATCTTTTGGGCGAACGAGGTGATCTCGTAGGAGGAACGGTAGCTTTTGCAGAGCTTCATCACCTCCGCATCCTTCAAGACGTCCCGTATTTGCATATAGGTGGTTGAACTATAAGGGTTTACGGATTGCAGTGCATCTCCAAGGATCGTCTTCTTGCATGGGAAGAGGATGGAGAGCACCTTGTACTGGATAGGGGTGTAGTCCTGCATCTCGTCCACCAGGAGGTGCTTGATCGGCAGTTTCTCCTTTACGCCCTCCATCAAGATCTTCAGGTAGAGGAATGGCGCCACGTCCGCATATTCCAATTGGCGGTTCTTCCCTCTCTTGTAGAGGTCTGGGCGGCCCAGCCAGTCGTAGAAGGCTTGGTAGAGCGCCACGTCGCTGTTGCCGTCGAACATCTTCTTCAGCTCCGCCTTGATTTTGTTCTTGTCGGTGGTGGAGATCTCCGTGCGGGTGGCCGCCGCGATCTCCCTGGCGATGTCTTTCGCTATCGGTTCGAAACGGTCGCGCATCGGAAGCCTATGGTAGGCTTTGAAGCGTTCGTCGAGGTACTCTTTCGGTACGGGTATCCTGCCCACTTTCAGATCTGTCGGGTGGAAGAAGGTGTTCTCCACGTGGAGGACGAATCGGTTCATCAGTTCGATGAACTCCACGGAGGATTTGAACCGTATCCTTTCCACGAAGGCTTCGTCGTTCTTCTCCAGGATTTCCGTTACTTGTTCGAAGAAGGTCTGGAACTTATATTTGCCCTGCAGTTGCTTGTCCATCAGTTCCTCGAAACCGCACTCCTCGATGGTCTCCTCGCCGAGCTCCGGCAGCACGTTGGAGATATAGTCCGCGAATACTTTGTTCGGGGAGATGATGAGGATATCCTTGGAGGTCACCTCTCCCTTGTGTCTATAGAGGATGTAGGCGACGCGGTGCAAGGCGATGGATGTTTTCCCGGAGCCTGCCACACCCTGGATGATGAGGGTCTTCGCCTCCTCGTTGCGTATGATCTGGTTCTGCTCACGCTGAATGGTCGCCACGATGTTCTTCATGCGCTCGTCGGAGGTACTGCTGAGCTCTTTCTGCAGCACCTCGTCCTGGATGTTGACGGAGCTCTCCAGCATGAACTCCATGACGGAGCGGCGGATGCGGTATTGCCTTTTCAGGGAGATGGCGCCCTCCACCCTACCCTGCGGTGCGTCGTAATGCGCCGGACCGGTCTCGTAGTCGTAGAACATAGTGGAGATGGGTGCTCGCCAGTCGTGGATCACGTTCTTGTTCGTTTCTGTGTCGTAGTAGGAGTGGATGCCCACGTAGATGGGTTGGACCGTTTTCTCGCCCTTCTCTTGGAAGTCTATTCGTCCGAAGTAGGGGATTTCCATCATCTTGCGGATTCGTTTCTTCCTCTCCATGATGGCCTCGCTCGATTCCACCGCTTGGCTCACGTTATGGCGCACCGCACTTTTCTCCGCCCGGTCCAGCTCCGATTGGTTCTCCCAAAGGTAGGCTTTGTATTCCTTGAGGTCTTTGATGTTATGGTTGATGATCTCGTCCAGTTTGGTGATGATGATGCCAAGCTTTTTGATGATGCCCTTCATGTAGGCGACTTCTTCCTTCTCCGTTTGATTGAAAACTGACATGTCCGTAAATTTTTTTTCATCCGCAAAGGTATACATTCTATATTGAATTAAGAATTAAGAGTTAAGAATTAAGAATTAAAAGTTATGAGTTAAGAAACGATAGTTCGACGTAGTCAATTAAGAGTTATGAGACGGTAACTCGACGAAGTCCATTTAGAATTAAGAATTATATATTTTGTTTTGTTAACACAGAAGGTACAACGTATTTAAATAATGCTTAATTTTGTTCTGATATTTAAACGAATTATTAATCACTTAAAATTTTTTATGAAATGAAAAAATTAGTGGTATTGGCTTTAAGCCTTTTGGCAGGCTTCAGTACGTATGCAGGCCCTCAAGGCGAGGATAATGGTATTGGAGTAAAATTGTTTGTGGGTTTACACGGTGAAAATTATGGACAGATTGACTTGCCAAGCATTTTGGATGCGGCAAGGGAAGGCGGACCTAAGGCATCCCCTACATTAGGCTTCGCATTAGATAGCCGTTGGTATGTGGCTAAGCCGAAGAATCTTGGCATCGCCATCAATGTGCGTTGGTTAGACATGTCATACGCATGCCTGAAGCTTAAACATAACGGACAAGTGAACGGAAAAGAAGTTACCATAACAGATAAGACTAAATACTTCGACATGAGTGCGTTGGGTGGTGGTGTGCTTGGCACATACTACTTCGACGAGAAAATGGCGGTCGATTTGTACTACAACATTATGCCTAATGTGTTGTTGATGTCCGCCAAATCCGGATCTACTGACGATTCCAACACCTCCTACGCTTTTGGCGCTTCCCACAGAATTGGAGCCGCTTACAGATACAAAGTGTTCCAGGCTGGTTTCGAGATTAAGGGCGGCAAGCTGAAATACCAAGACTGGGGAGACGACGCAGTTGAGTCACTCGTCGGAGAAAAATACCGTACAGGTTCATTCAGAATCTTCCTCGGGTTCAAATTTTAAATCATATAACGTAACGACACGAGTCTAAACAGATTCATGTCCGTTAAAAATAAAAGGAGGCCAAACGGTCTCCTTTTTTTGTGTAGTATATGCTTAGAATCATAGTCGGCCTAGATCGGAAAATCAAATGTCATCCCGACATCTTCTTCTCAACTTTAAATCTAATACCATGAAAAACACGATGCAAATATAGCGTTTTTATGTTACATAACATAATTGTTTAATATTTTTAACATAAAATTTAGCATCTGACGATACATTTCACGCTCCTTAAAACATTAGCGAGATAAATTTTCCTGCATACATATAGCAATATTCGGGGAAAAATCAATATATTTGGGCAATTGTTGCACTTTAGGGTTGGCGATCGTAGTGAAGCCGTTTATGATGACGAAACAAACAAGAATATTAACATAAATTGGATACAGCATGAATAAAACGTTTACACCTTCAGCAAGGAGACATCATCTTCTTTATTGGTTGAGTTGTCTCGCTTTTTCAGCCATACCTACCATATCGGAGGCGTTTGTCTTTGAGAACTTGGAATATACGATAACTGATCCAACAAAGCAGGAGGTTGCCGTACATGCAGTGAATTTTGTTGGCAGTGGATTATTGGGTAATTTGGACATTCCAGGAGAATTCGAGTTCGAGGGCGAGACATACAAAGTCACCTCTATTGAACGCAATGGATTCCAGTATTGCAACAGACTAACCTCTGTCACCATACCAAATACCGTCACGACAATTGGAGAAGCTGCGTTTGAACTATGTGATAGCCTGACCTCCGTCACCATACCAAATTCTGTCACTATAATAAAGGATGCCGCATTTTCCGGATGCGCAAGCCTACGATCCGTTACGATACCTAACTCCGTTACGGATATTCGTGATTATGCATTCCAAAGTTGCAGTAATTTGGAAACCGTGGATCTCCCCAAAACCCTCAAACACATCGGTGGATTCGCCTTCTCATTTTGCGGGTTGACCTCCATTACGTTTCCTGATTCCCTCAAGGGTATAGACTGGTTCGCATTTGAGGGTTGCAAGAACCTAACGTCCATTGAGCTTCCTAATTCGGTGACGTATATTGAAACAGGTGCGTTCGAGTATTGTGAGGGCATTACTTCCATAGTGATACCTAATTCTGTCAAAAGCATTGGGCAAAGAGCCTTCTTCCTTTGTAGCAACCTTACCCGCGTTTACATTCCTATTTCTGTTGAAACAATTCAGGAAGGTGCGTTTGAGGGTTGTGGAAAGTTGATGGATCCCGACCATCCGGAAAACGCCATTTACTGTGAAGCGAAAGAAGAACCGGAGGGCTGGATTCTGTTCTATGGCTATGCATTCGAGGATGTTGGCAGCGAACTGCCCCTTAATGTTCATTGGGGCACCACTGCGGGTGTTAAATGTCTCGCCTCAACGGACGTAGAGATCTATGGCGCGGAGCAATCCATCGCTGTATGGAACGCCACGGGTGAGATACGCGTCCTCAATCTCGCAGGTCAAATCGTCTGCCAACGCAAGGCAATAGCGCCACATACAGTAATCCCTGTGCGGGCGGGTACATATGTGGTGAGTGTGAATGGCGTGGCCAAGAAGGTCATTGTGCGTTGACGAAAGGATTCTGTGCGTACATAGCGTCGCATCAATGAATAGGGAGGGCGTGCCAAAAGATCATTGGCGCGCCCTTCTTTTGGGTCATTAACAACGAAATGGCAAAGTCCCCTCTCCTCTCTGCGACAATCTCAACAGGCAATTTGACATTGTGCCCAAAGTGTTAAGGGAATAAGGAAACAATTATTACCTTTGTGGAAACAGTATATTATTTGAGGCTATGGAAATGAATAAGACATACGAGTGTGTGGGCACATGCTCAAGATTCATCAATGTGACGGTGGAAGACGGAATCATCAAGGAGGTTCGTTTCATGGGTGGTTGCCATGGCAACACGCAGGGCATCGCCGCGCTTGTGAAGGGTATGAAGGTGGAGGATGCCATCTCGAGGATGAAGGGCATCGACTGCGGCGGTCGCGGCACCTCTTGCCCGGACCAGCTGGCGCATGCGTTGGAGACTTTCCTGTAATAGGCTAAGTATTAGATGCTTTTAGAAGAAATAATCGATATAGAAGAGATTGGCACATCCTATTATTTGGGCGATATAGGGGCGAATGAGTATGCATTCCCTAAAGAGGGTTCACTAAAAGTGATAAGTTTGCTTAGGAACAAGATGATCCCAATTCTCGGAGGGGATGTGTACGTGCGTGATGGTGGCACGATAGTCCCGGCTTATGCCAACTGGTTTTATGATTGGCAAGAGTCAGAGCCGTACAGCGATTATGTTATAAGAAGCTGTGAAAAGGCATATGATTTCGTGTCTAATTATCCTTCATGTGATAATGCGTTATTTGTTATTGTGCCAGGTGACCCTTCGCAAATATAAATAGATGCAAAACAGGTCTTTGCCAATGATGTGAACCGAGAAATTCACTATCTTTACGGATGTGACGGATTCCCGTCCGTTGGTTGTGGAGATGATGTGCATGTGAGACGATGTGCACATCGTCTCTTCTACAATGGAACGGTAAAAAACGAATAACCGAACACCACCTGCCAATTTTCACCCCCAATATATGTTTGGAAATTTGCCGAAAATGAATGACGGATTTTCATGCTCCTTTGGATTTGCCAAACTCTAAAATTATGCCTAATTTCGCGGTTAGTTAATTGATGATATCATACATAAACTAAATCATAGATGGTTCTATTTTTCAAGAAAGCGGACGCAGGCTATATAGCTGTTGATGCGGACCAAAAGTTTGACGCTCAGGACTTGGAGAAGCTCACATGGCTCTTCTCCGGCGCGGAGTTCGTCGATGAGAAAAATATCGCGGGGTGGTTTATCGGTCCCCGCCGTGAAATGATCACTCCTTGGAGTACTAATGCGGTGGAGATCACCCAGAACATGGCGCTGAAGGGTATCCGTCGTATCGAGGAGTATTTCGCCTGCAAAGGGAAGGATTCCGAACATGACCCGATGCTGCAACGTGTCTACAATGGCCTGGACCAGACGATCTTCACCATCGACAAGAAACCGGACCCTATCGTTTACATCGAGGACTTGGCCGCCTATAACCAACAGGAGGGCTTGGCCTTGAGCCAACAGGAGATGGACTACCTGAATAGCGTCAGCGAGAAGATAGGACGTAAATTAACTGACAGTGAGGTGTTTGGATTCTCTCAGGTGAATTCCGAGCACTGCCGCCATAAGATCTTCGGCGGTCTCTTCATCATCGACGGCGAGGAGAAGGAGTCTTCCCTCTTCCAAATGATCAAGAAGACCTCCGCGGAGAACCCTAACAAGATTGTTTCCGCCTACAAGGATAACGTGGCCTTCAACGAGGGCCCTGAGATCGAGCAGTTCGCTCCGGCGAGCGGCGACAAGCCTGATTTCTTCGAGGTGAAGAAGATGAAGTCTGTCATCTCCCTGAAGGCTGAGACGCATAACTTCCCGACGACGGTCGAGCCTTTCAACGGTGCGGCTACGGGTACGGGTGGTGAGATTCGTGACCGTTTGGGTGGTGGTAAGGCGAGCTTGCCTATCGCGGGTACGGCGGTCTACATGACCTCCTATCCACGTACGGAGAAGGGTCGCCACTGGGAGGATGTCTTGGACCCTCGCAAATGGTTGTACCAGACGCCTGAGCAGATTCTGATCAAGGCTTCGAATGGTGCGAGCGACTTCGGTAACAAGTTCGGTCAACCGCTCATCTGCGGTTCATTGCTCACCTACGAGCATGCGGAGAACAACAAGAAATATGCTTACGACAAGGTCATCATGTTGGCGGGTGGCGTAGGCTTCGCTAAGCAGAAGGATAGTCTGAAGGGCGAGCCTGAGCCGGGCGAGAAGGTGGTCGTGATGGGTGGTGACAACTACCGCATCGGTATGGGCGGTGGCGCTGTCTCTTCGGTGGAGACGGGCCAATACTCCAATGCGATCGAGCTGAACGCTGTGCAGCGTGCCAACCCTGAGATGCAGAAACGTGTCTCTAACGTGATCCGCACCTTGGCGGAGTCCGACAATAACCCGATCGTATCTATCCACGACCATGGCGCGGGCGGTCACTTGAACTGCCTCTCCGAGTTGGTGGAGTCGACGGGCGGTAAGATCGATATGGACAAGTTGCCGATCGGTGACCCTACCTTGTCCGACAAGGAGATCATCGGCAACGAGAGCCAGGAACGCATGGGCTTCTTGGTGAAGGATAAGGACATTGATTTGATCAAACGTATCGCCGACCGTGAGCGTGCGCCGATGTACGTGGTGGGAGAGACGACGGGCGACATGCAGTTCGTCTTCCAACGTGCCAACGGTGACCAGCCGATCAACCTCCGCTTGGATTACATGATCGGTAAGCCGCCTCGCACGGTGATCAAGGATAACACGGTGGTGGAGAAGTTCGCTCCCGTACAGACCGACGATAAGAACATTCAAAAATACATCAATGACGTGCTCCAATTGGAGTCCGTGGCTTGTAAGGATTGGTTGACCAACAAGGTGGACCGCTCCGTCACGGGTAAGATCGCCCACCAGCAGTGCGCCGGTGAGTTGCAGTTGCCTTTGAACGACTTGGGTGCGGTGGCATTGGACTACAGAGGCAAGAGCGGTATAGCCACCTCTATCGGACATGCGCCTTCCGCCGCTTTGGTGGACCCTGCCGCAGGTTCCGTGTTGGCCATCTCCGAGGCGTTGACCAACATCGTGTGGGCTCCGTTGGCGGATGGTTTGGCGAGTGTCTCCCTGAGCGCCAACTGGATGTGGCCTTGCAAGAACCCGGGCGAGGATGCCCGCTTGTACAAGGCGGTTGAGGCTTGTAGCGACTTCGCCTGCGAATTGGGCGTCAATATCCCTACGGGTAAGGACTCGTTGTCCATGACGCAGAAATACGGTGAGGACAAGGTATTCTCCCCTGGTACGGTAATCATCTCCGCAGGGGCTGAGGTATCTGACGTGCGTCGCATCGTCTCCCCTGTATTGATCAACAAAAAAGATTCTTACATCTACCATATCGACTTCTCGTACGATGCGCTGAATCTGGGAGGTTCCGCTATGGCCGCCACGCTGAACAAGGTGGGCGACACGGTGCCTACCGTGAAGGATGCGGAGTACTTCGCGGATGCTTTCGAGGCGGTTCAGGAACTGATCAACAAAAACCTGATCCTCGCGGGCCACGATATCTCCGAGGGTGGTATGATCACCGCCTTGTTGGAGATGTGCTTCGCGAACACGAAGGGCGGTCTGAAGGTGAACCTGAAGGATTTGCCGGAACCAAGTCTGACCAAGATCCTCTTCTCCGAGAACCCTGGTGTGCTGATCCAGGTGGAGCACAAGGCGGAGGTGGAGAAGATACTCCACAACGCTGGTGTGGGCTTCGCCATGATCGCCAAACCGACCGAGGAGCGTACGATTGTCGTGGAGAAGGATGGCAAGAAGGAGGTGTTCGACATCGATGCGTTGCGTGATGTTTGGTACAAATCCTCTTACCTCTTGGACCGCAAGCAGAGTGGCGAGGCGTGTGCCAAGGAGCGCTACGAGAACTACAAGAAGCAACCGCTTCAGTTCAAGTTCGACGAGAGCTTCTCCGGCAAGCTTGGCAAGATGGGCTTGACGGCCGACCGCAAGAGACGTTCCGGTGTGAAGGCTGCCATCATCCGTGAGAAGGGTACGAACGGAGAGCGTGAGATGGCTTATTCCCTCTACTTGGCGGGCTTCGACGTGAAGGATGTCCACATGACCGACTTGACTTCCGGTCGTGAGACGCTGGAGGACGTGAACATGATCGTGTTCTGCGGCGGATTCTCCAACTCGGACGTGCTGGGTTCGGCGAAGGGCTGGGCGGGCGGTTTCCGCTACAGCGAGAAGGCGAAGGAGACGCTGGCGAAGTTCTATGCGCGTGAGGACACCCTAAGCTTGGGTATCTGCAACGGTTGCCAGCTGATGGCTGAATTGGAGCTGCTCTATCCTGAGCATGAGAAGAAGCATAAGATGTTGCACAATAACTCCCACAAGTTCGAGTCTAACTTCGTGGGCCTGACGATCCCTGAGAACGACTCCGTGATGTTCGGTTCGCTCTCCGGCAGCAAGTTGGGCGTATGGGTGGCTCATGGCGAGGGCAAGTTCGACTTCCCTTATGCGGAGAGCGAGTACAATGTGATCGCTAAGTACACCTATGAGGGTTACCCTGCCAATCCGAACGGATCCATGTACAACGTGGCGGGTGTATGTTCCAAGGATGGTCGCCACTTGGCGATGATGCCACACTTGGAGCGTGCCATCTTCCCTTGGCAATGGGCTTACTATCCGGAGGATCGTAAGGCGGTGGACGAGGTGACTCCATGGTTGGAGGCCTTCGTCAATGCCCGTAAGTGGATTGAGAACAAGAAGTGATGCTTCGAGCCAACTAGATAGGGGAGCGTGCCTTAGCGGGCACGCTTCTTTTTTATGCTCAGAGTGATGAGGCGATTTATTCAGAGTCTTCGTCCGGCTCCACATGGATGGAGGTTTGTATCTCCTGCCCATACTTCTCACGCAGGCTACGTTCCACCTCGGTGGATATGTTATGCGCCTCCACGATGGTCATGTCGGGCGATACGACGACGTGCGCGTCCACGATGATGCTGGTGCCGTTGCGCCGCGTCTTCAGGTCGTGTATGCTCTCCACGCCCTCCACCTGTGAGGCGATGGCGATCATCTCCTCCTCCATTTCCTGGGGCAAGGCCACCTCCAGCAGTTCCTTGAGGGAAGGGATGCCCATTTGTATGGCGGAGACGAAGATGGCGATGCTGATGCCGCAGCAGACGATTGGGTCGAGTATCACCCATTCATCGCCCAAGAGGATGGCGCCACCGATGCCGAGGGCGGATCCGATGGAGGAGAGAGCGTCCGTTCGGTGGTGCCAGGCGTTCGCTATGACGACAGGGCTGGAGACATCCCGTCCCACCTTCGCCGTGTATCGGAAGAGCAGTTCCTTGGCGATGATGGAGGCGATCGCCGCCCAGAGTGCGATGGTGTGTGGCACCTCGATCACTTTCCCCTGCACCACGCCTATGATGGCGCCAAGGCCCGTCAGGCACATTTTCGCCGCCACGAAGATCAGCATGAGGCTGACGAAGAGGGTGGCCATGGTCTCGTACTTTCCATGCCCGTATTTATGGTCCTTATCCTTCCCCTTGGAGGATATGCGGACACAGATGAGCACCACGATGTCCGATATGAGGTCGGACAAAGAGTGGATACCATCCGCTATCATGGCCGCACTGTGACCCAGTACGCCGGCTATGATTTTTGCTACAGTCAACAACACATTGACGAATGAGCCAAGCAGAGTGACCCTTGTGATCTTCCTCTCCCTGGTTCGCTGAACCGGTTCCTCCATTGCTAATATCGTTCCTTTAAGTTAAGTGTTACTACAAATTTAAGCATTCGGGGTGAAAATGTTACCGAATGCGCCCCTGTTTTTTGATGAAAAATCACGACGGTTCCGCTTGCCGTATTGGGCAGTTGTATTTATTTACTATTTAATGATTTACGATTTACTATTTTAGGGTTTGGCGGAATGGTTTTTATCCTCCTCTTCTAAATGAGTTCGCTGATGTCGAACGCATATTTACTCGCAGGTTGTTGGTGGAGATATTAGGATGATTCTATAATATTATTGACGGATAAAATTCCGCAAATTAAATAGAAATGCATATTTTTGTGTATCCGCATTGGAGAATCGGTGTGGATAAGGTAAGTCAGGTGAAATAGTACTGATAGATTATCAATCATAGCGTTAGCTATACAAAAGATATGATTATGGCAGAGGAGGAGATAAATAAATACAGGCTGACCAGCATGGAGGAACCCTCTGATGAAATGCTCGCCTATATTATGCGTGAGGCGGCTGAAGATGCACGGAAAAGCAACGAAGCCGCTCTTAAGAAATATTTTGGGGAGATAGCGGAGATGTATAAAAAAAAATACGGAGATAGGAAATGTCTGCAAAAAAGCCAGTCTTGATCATTGTTGCAGGTCCGAATGGTTCTGGGAAAACCACGGTGACGAGTAAAATACTTCGACACCAGTGGCTGGAGGATTCTGTGTATATAAATCCCGACAATGTGGCTCAAGAACGTTTTGGTGATTGGAATTCCGAGTCGGCCTTGCTCAAGGCTGCGAAGTATTGCGAAGAGTGGAGAGAGCAGTGCTTGGTTGAGAAACGGAGTATGATATTTGAAACCGTATTCTCGTCCGATGAGAAAGTGAGATTTGTTGAACGTGCGGTAGAGGCTGGTTTTTTTGTCCGATTGTTTTTTGTCTGCACATCATCGCCAACTATCAATGCTGCGCGTATTGCAGGAAGGGTAATGAAGGGGGGACATGACGTGCCAATATCCAAAATCGTTTCTAGATATCAAAAGTCCATACTGAATTGTAAATTTGTTATCAAAAGTGTCCAGCGAGTTTATCTTTACGACAATTCCGTAGAGAATGGAGAAGCTCAGTTGTTGATAAGATATGCCGATGGCCGTGTGGCGAAGCGGTATTGTGCATCTTTGCCGGAATGGGCAAAACAGATTACGGAATAATAAAAAGCGATATAAATTTGATTGTGTGCGAAGGATTTTAGTTGTTATTTTGTCCGTCTGTCCGGCATAGTAGTAGGGTGATAGAGCTTTTGCACAAATCCAAACATCGGGACGGTTTTATGCTTTGCAATCATCCAACTTTTTTCAAGCCCCCACAATCGCGACCACTCCGCTGATGGCCATGTATATGTAGACGATCTTGCGCAACGTCTCGATCGATATGTGCTCGAACACCAGCTTGCCTAGGTAGGTGCCTGCCGCCACGCCCGCCACCGCACAGACCCATCCGGTGCGTACCTCATGGGTGAAGAGACCGTTGCCGGCGCGGAAGAGGGTCATCGCCACATTGCCGATGAAGAAGTAGATTTGCGCCATGGCGAGGTAGTGCTCCTTGTCCTTCTCCGAGGCGAGGAAGTAGAGCACCGCAGGGGGCCCCTGCATGCCGAAGAACCCACCCATCACACCGCTGAGGCTTCCCATCGAGATCTGAAGGGGTACCGACGGACGTACCTGAATGTGTTTGCTGACAAAGAGAAAATAGAGGCTCATGACGATGAGCATGATGCCTAACAATACCTTCAACTGACTGTCCGCCATCGTCGCGACGAACTGTATGGCGACGAAGGAGACCACCAAAAACGTGAGCAGAATGGGTATCATCCGCTTCCACACCACGTACTTATAGGCTTGGGAGAGGATGAAGACGGATTGTGTGGCGGAAAGGATGCCGGATAGGGTGACGGACTCGCCATAGGAGGGCATCAGGTAGGGCAACATCGTCATGATGAAGATGCCGAATCCGAACCCGCACACCCGCTGCACAAAGGCGGCTGTCATGGCCAGGACGAACAAGGCTACGATCATAAACAGTGAGAACTCCATACCGCTTACAAATTTCACCGCGAAGATACATAGTAAATGGCTAAATCGTAAATCCCCAATGGCCAAATAGTAAATCGTAAATGACTAAATCGTAAATACAATCATTCCGTCGGACGTTGGTAGAAGTTCCCTATCAGTTTCTCCGTTTGTATCGTATTGATGAAAGCGTCCGGATCGATTTTCCTCACCTCCTTGTTGATTTTCGGGTACTCCTCCTGCGAAACGACAGAGTAGACGATCGTGCGGGGCGAATGTTCGTAGGCGCCCTCCGAAGGTATCAGTGTCGCCGTGTGTTCGCTCAGTCGGGCGATGATTTCGCATACTTCGTCGGGGTGTGTCGTGACAATGAGCAACGTCGCCTGCTGGTACTTCTTGTAGAGTGTGTGGAGGATTTGTGTGGATGCGAATTGGAAGATGATCGAATAGAGCGCCTTGTCCCATCCGAAGAGCAGTCCGGCGGCGGAGAGGATGATGATGTTCACGCCCAAGACAATGTTCCAGGCATCCCTGTGCCGTTTCTCCGACAGGTATATCGCGATGAAGTCCGTCCCCCCGGACGTGGCGTTCACGTACAGGCATAGGCTGATCGAGACACCATTGATGATGCCTCCGAATATACTGATCAATAACGTGTCGTAAGTGATTGTGTAAGACGGAAGTAGGTCCGTAAATATGCCTGTCAGCAATATCATCAGGCAAGAGTAGAGTGTGAACTTCTTGCCTATGTATCTAAACCCGATGTAGACGGGTATCGCATTGATGATGACGTTGACGATGGTGTAGGGGAGTTTGATGTTGAAGAACATGTCACATGCCCTCAATATCAAAATGGTCAAGCCGGTTGCGCCACCTGGATATAGCTCCCCGGCTTGAACAAATGTACGTATGTTGGCGGACATCAGCAAGGCAGACAGGACAACGAAAAGAATCCGTTTGGCATCCTTCTTCCAGATCGTTTTTATATTCACATCCATATCTAACATTCAAGTCCTCCCAATACTAATTCATAATTGACTACGTCGAACTAACGTTTCATAATTCTCCTAGGGCGTTGCCCTAGGCTATATATGTTGCGCCCTTTCAGGGCTGGTGTTTACGAGCATTACGCAGAGTCGCACATCCCTCCCCTTAATTGACTACGTCGAACTATAATTCATAATTCATAATTCTTAATTCTTAATTCATAATTCTTAATTCTCAAAGGCTTTTCCTATAAATCTCCAGCACGTCCTCCTTGAACAAAGGCTTGAAGTTGCCGACATGACCGTTGCCGACACATTTCCCCGCCATCTCCTCCAACACGTTGGCGCCCAAGCCCAGTTCGGTGAGTGTGGCAGGCAGTCCGATAGCGGTGAAGAAAGCGCGGAGCTTGTCAATGCCTCGGAGGATGGTCTTCTCCTCGTCACGGTCCGCCTTGATGCCCATCACGTTGACGGCGAACTGGTAGAACATCTTCGGGTTCTCTTTGTAGACGTGCCTCATCCAGTTAGGCGTGAGGACGGCCAAGCCTGCGCCGTGAGGAACCTTGCAGTCCTGTGCGCTCAGTTCGTGCTCCATGTCGTGGCAGCCCCAGTCTTGGATACGTCCGCAACCGAGGAATCCGTTGTGGGCGACGGAGCCGGCGAGGGAGACCTCCGACCATGCCTCGTAGTCTTGCGGATTCTTTATCAGGAGGTAAGCGTTGCGCATGATGGTCTTGAGCGTCGCTTCACAGAGCGAGTCGATCAGCTCCGTGTGGGTGGTCTGCGTGAAGTAACGTTCGAAGATGTGGCTCATCATATCGCAGACACCGTATGCGATTTGGTTCTTAGGCAGGGTGAAGAAGATGACCGGGTCGACGACGCTCACCACGGGACGGATCTTCTGGCTGCTGTAGCCTAACTTCCTTCCCTTGTAGGAGATCACCGTGTCTGGGCTCACCTCGCTACCCGCGGCCGGGATGGTGAGCACGGTGGCGACCGGAAGGGCATTGCTGACCTCTCCGCCACGCTCGTAGAAGGACCACACGTCCGCCTCGTAGTAGCCCATGGCGATCGCCTTGGAGGTGTCGATGACGCTACCTCCGCCGACGGCCAGGATGAGCTGAACCTGCTCCTTCTTGGCTATCTCAATGCCTTCCAGCACCTTCTCGTAGGTGGGGTTGGCCTGTATGCCGGAGAGCTCCACAAAGGAGATCCCCTCGTCCTTCAGCGATTTCGTCACATCATCATATACACCGTTGCGCTTGATGCTTCCGCCGCCATAGACAAGTAAAACCTTGCTGGCAAATGGTTTGATACGAGAGCCAACCGTTTTGCGCTGGTCCCTCCCGAAGCAGTACTTCGTTGCGCATTGAAAAGAAAAATTATCCATTTTTATTCTGTTAGATATTTATTCGTGAATATACAAAGACTTGGGCATAAAGGAATCAGTCAAACAACACGACATTGAAACCCAAGGAATGAAACATATAAGTGAATTGAGCCTTTGCGTTAGCCAATGCGGAGGCGACATTCTCCTCCGACAAAGCACGTCGTCTCATGTCCATCTTCGCCTTGTTGTACAAAAATTCCCTGATGTCAGGGGTGATTTTCCCGCTCTCGTAGAATGTACGGGTCTGCGTGTCATCAATGATATCCTCATCCAATATGCGAATGGCAGGCAAAACGATCCGCGCCGTATCATGCGACGTGGTCACCCAATCCGCCACAGCCTCCTTCATGTTCACGCCCAAGCGAGCCGTGCCCTTGTAGATTTTGGCGAAGCGGTCGTCGGAAAGGATCATCCTCGGAATCACCGTGTCCTCGCACTCTTCCATCTCAACCGTGAGGAACTCCCACTCCGCCACCTCTTTGATGGAGGTGATTTCCGTAGCCATTTCCAACTGTTTTCTCTCCTCTCCTCCCCCATTCCTGCCAAGTAGGAAATAAGCGGCCAGACCTACCGCAACCAGAAAAACTACTATCATTAATTTCTTCACCATACTCAAACCATTTTTTGAACATGTCACAAATCATTTCCATT
This sequence comes from Bacteroidales bacterium UBA1181, assembly GCA_002310215.1. Lineage (GTDB taxonomy): Bacteria > Bacteroidota > Bacteroidia > Bacteroidales > Paludibacteraceae > UBA1181. Next base: position 119,103 of record DBYR01000005.1, on the reverse strand, counting down.
CCACATCAAAGCCTTGACAGGCTTTCCAGAGACATCATCACTAAAGCGGATGGTGATGTTCTCCCTATCGAACCCAGCGGCCATCACCAACGGCAACAGCGCATTGTAGGCCCCCACCTGGGAACGTTCGAGGATGTCCGTCCCTTTCATGTCGTCCAGCACCTTCTCCCTGCCCTTCTTCAGCAAAGACTCCCTCTCGGGCTCGGAAAATTTGAAGCGATTCCATGAAAGGAATTGTTTCTCGTTCTCATAGTCGATTTTCGAGGAAGTCATTTCAATCTTGGGCGAAGGTAACGTAATCGTGATTTTATCCCCCACGACGGAAACATCCTTGCTGGAGAAATCCGCGAAGTCAATGTAAGCCTTGACGGTCGCATCCATCGGGAGGATAATCTTACGCTCGCCGGGAATCGGAATAGAGATTTTCTCCCAGAACAGTTTTAGTTCCACCTCGCTGAAGTCTTGGTGGGTCAGCACCTTGCGCACATTATACTGCACCGTATAGAGCCTTGCGCATTTAGAAACGGATGCCACCACATCCGCTCCTCGCTCCTCCGGACTTTTTTCCAGGAAACAACCCGAGAACGAAAACGCCAGCACGAAGGCTATCCAAACATATCTCTTCATATTCATACCTATTTTTCAAAACACATACGTCATGCGGGAGAGGTTAATTGATGATTCGTTCACCAAGATATTTCGCCAAGGCCACCTTGCTCACATGCAGCGAGTTAAAGCGGGTAAGCAGCTGCCTTTTCTCCTCCTCATCCTCCGTTTGCCTCAACATTTGCAGGCATTTGGCCATCTCACCCTCCACCCAGAAATACTTGTAGTTGAACATCACACGAGGCACATCGACCGCCAATCGCTCTGACTCCTCGTTATCCAGTTTCTTTGCCTTCACCTTATTGTCCGAGCACTTTTTATCGAACATGCGGCTAAGCTGATAGCGGTCGGATAGAACATCGGATGCCACCTCGACCATCTGCGCATCGAGATTACGCAGGAAAAACTGTTGCGCAGGGACCTGCGAGCCTTGGGAGAAAGCTTCGAGGTACTCGTTCAACATCTTATTATAGAGCGGGTTATTCAGACTCAGTTCATCCACGTCCAGCTCATTCTTGATGTACGTGACCACATGGAACTGGAACTTTTCACCGTTCATCTCCCCTACGAAAAGGGGGGCTTCGCCATAACGGACCAAGTAGTAAATGATTTCCTTCTCCGCCTTATCGGAAAGCGTCGCCTCGTTTCTTCCACGGGAGGATGGTGACGGGGAGGTCATCAGATCAGGGACCCCTTCCGTGTCGTCACGCACCGTTGCAGGCGTAGGCACCTGCTGGATATCGGAGGCAGGGCTTGACGTAGTCGCCGTAGAGACAGCGTTGTTCCACTGTTTCTGCGCAATGGTGGTATAGAGCAAGTTCTCCTCCACACCTAACAGTTTCGAGCACTCCGACACATAGACCGACCGTTTCACCTGGTCAGGAATCACCGAAATGGTCTGGGCGATCTCCGTGATGGTCTGCGCCTTTTTGATAGGGTCGCCATTCGCCTCCTTCAGCAAGTAATTGGTCTTAAAGATAATATAATCCTGTTCCTGTTCCGCCAAATATTGCAGCACATAGGAAGAATCGTTATGCTGTGCGAAGGTGTCCGGGTCATCCTCGGGCGGGAGGACCACCACCTTGGCGTTGAGGCCCTCTTGGAGGAGGAGCTTACCATTCTTCAGTGCCGCATGCACACCGGCGCTATCACCGTCATAAAGCATCGTGACATTTTTGTTGCCATCGATACGGTCCGCGTCGACGGAAGGGACGATACGGCGCAGCAAGCGGATCTGTTCGACGGTCAGCGCCGTACCGCAGGGAGCGACGATGTTCTGCACGCCCGCCTGCACCATGGAGAGGACATCCGCATAGCCCTCCACGATATAACACTTTTTCTCCTTGATGATCGCATTCTTCGCGAAGTAGATGCCATAGAGCACATTACCCTTGTGGTAGATCTCCGACTCGGGCGAGTTTTGGTACTTCACAGGGTCATCCTTCTTCATGGTTCGTCCGCCGAACCCGATGACCTTACCCGATATGGAGTGGATAGGGAACATGGCACGGCCATGGAAACGATCGAAGGCGTAGTTATCCTCCTTCACGATGGTCAGTCCCACCTTCTCCAAATACTCCCTCTTATAGCCCTCGTTCTGAGCCAAAGCGGTATAAGCGTCCCGTTTATCCAGCGCATAGCCCAATTGGAACTTACGGATGGTCTCCTCATGGAATCCACGGTGGGCGAAGTAAGACATACCGATGGACTGTCCCTCCTGCGTTTCGAAGAGGTTATGGGTGAAATGTTTCTGCGCCCACTCCGTCACCGCCATCATGCTCTCCCTTTCGGTGCGTTGTTCGATCTGCTCCTGGGTCAGTTCCTCCTCCTGGATATCGATGTGGTACTTCTTGGCGAGGAATTTCAGCGCCTCGTAGTAAGAGAGGTTCTCCATCTCCATGACGAAGTTGACCGGGTTACCGCCCTTGCCGCAACCGAAGCATTTGTAGATGTTTTTAGCGGGGGAGACGGAGAAGGAAGGCGTTTTTTCGTCATGGAACGGACATAGACCCGTATAATTAGCCCCGCGCCGATGCAGTGTGACATAGTCCGACACCACATCGACCACCTGAGCCGCATCAAAAATCCTATCAACCGTAGCCTGGTCTATCATTGTCCGATGATTTGGTAAAAAAAGGAAGCGTGAACGGACGGGACCGAACACACTTCCATTAGATTATTTACTGTCGGAATATCAACAATGATTATTTCAGCAAATCATTAATTTCCGTGCAACGCTGAGCATTAGCGTTACAATCGATATCCGCATAATCGATCTGAGCGAGAAGCTTCATCAACTCTGTATAATTTTTCTCATCCAATTTAAGCGTCTCGTTAAGACCCGCTTTGAAGCCACGCATCCACAAAGAATCCGTCTCATTTTGTGTCGAGAGTTCAAACGGACGTTGGGTCTTCGACAAAGGGGAAGTAAGCATTCCTCTAAAGATAGGCTCATCCGAGAGGTTCCCCGAAGCTGACAGATTCTTTCCCTTGGCAGAAGCCACAGAATCGCAAATGGAATACAAAGCCTTCGCCAAGGTCTCACCATTGGACAAGCCACGCTCCTCCGCGCTCATCTCCGGCCAATCCACCTTTCTACCCAACTCGTAAGAGTCCTCGATTCCCTTGTCGCAAGAGTTCAAGGCGAGGGAGAATGGAAGAACCGCTGAAATAATTATTTTCGTGATTTTCATGGTTTTACTGTCTCAATTATTTTTTAGAGATGAAGTTAGCGAGACCCACCAAAGCGTTCGCAACGTTCTCTGTAGTGATACCAGCATCCAAAATGTTTTTCAACTCAGCCACCTTAGCGAGGTTCTCCTCAGACTTAGCCTCAGTCTCCTCAGTCACGCCATACTTCTGCATAACGACACCGGCCAAGAAGTTTGTCGTCCACTCCTTGTTGTTCTTGTTCTTCGTATACTCCGCAGCATCCAAAACGATAGCCGCAGTAGCCGCAGCGACAACAGAAGCATCGCCGGAAGTTGTCTTCTCCAAATTCGTATAGAAAGTTCTACCCTTAGCGATCACATCCTTCTCCACAACCGTTGTGTTGTCGCCACCGTTGTTATCGTCGTCGTCATCACCACAAGAGGCCAAACCGAAAGACAACCCAAAGAACAAAGCCATTAAGATAGGCAAAAATTTAATCTTCTTCATTTCAAATAAAATTTAGTGTTAATAATTATCATATTTAATTCACGGCCGCCAACGAAGCGGCACTAATCTTCACATTATCCACATGGGAGAAGGCGGCGGCGCAAGCCATCAACGTGGAACCCGTCGTGATCACATCGTCCACGATAAGCAGATGGTGGTCCTTGAGGCCCTCCGTTGAGACTTCCTGCCTCAGAGCGAATATGCCCTTCACGTTCGACCATCGTTCCTCTGCGTTCTTGTTCGTCTGCGTGGAGGTCTCCACCACACGTTCGACGAGGTCCGACCTCACCGGCACACCCAACTCCTCGGAAAGCCCCTTAGCGATCCATTCGCTTTGGTTATAGCCTCTCCATTTCAGTCGTTTCGGATGGAGCGGAACCGGCACGATCATATCGACGGAGGAGAAACGTCCCCCCTTCATCTGCCTTCCCAACATTCTTCCCATGCTTTGCGCCAACTCCTTGGCACCATGGTATTTTATTTCATGGATAATCTTTTGCGGCACGGTCTCCTTTCCGTACACCATCAACGTCGTAGCGGATTCGATATAAGGTCTGCCGTACAGATGTTGTTCCACAAAATTATCCTCAGACTCGTGCACCTGCGCCAACGGCAGGGAGGAGAGGCACTCCACGCAAAGGAAATGCTCGTCCTGGAAAAGTTTCCTACCGCAACCGACACAAAGCCTCGGGTAGAAAAGCTCGACAAAACCGTTCAGCGCACTGCTCCAACGGATCATTCATCCAAACGTCCAAAGACCCTCTTCAACAAGTCAGATGTGCGGGCAGCCGCATTCGTGCGGATATCCACCTCCTTGTCGGCCACCTTCATGAAGAGGCCGTCCAACGCCTTGCCAGTCACATACTCGCCCAAGTTCGTATTGACGGTTTTGATGTTATCCACCTTGTTGTACAAAGCGGATTTACCAGCTAAAGTCAAACTCGTTTTCAAAGTAGCCATGGCAATCTTACCACCCGTAGTGTTCTTTTTCTCAGCTATTTGGTTATATCCATTAGAGAAAGATGACCAAGCCGTGTTCAGCGTCACACCGCTCACGGACACCTCGTCGAAGGTGTTGGTCACAACGCTACCGAACGTGGTTTGCAGGCCCGAATACGTATTGTCATACAAGTAGGAAGTGGCAGCCTTGTCGGAACCGAAAGAGGCAGTGACATTGCCTTCCTCGTCGGCGGACTCACTCCTGTAATTTCCGAACAAGATAGCCTCGCCATCCGCCACAGACATCTTCGCAATAGCCTTCGTGAAGATCTCCGCGGATTGAGGAGCAGCCTTCTCGGCGGCGCGGTTCATCAGTTCGACCAAATTTTCAGTCTGCAGACCTTCCGCATCCACAGCCTTCAAGAATGTTTTCCCGGCATCGGTGCTCATCAGCTCCGCAACCGTAGCTACCTCCTTCGGCATGCTAATCTTCACCATGGCGTCGCCATAATAGCCATCCTTCTCTCCGAGGTTCGTGGCGGCCGTCTTCGCACCGATGGTCAAAGCCTCCCTCAAAGCGGCGACCGTATCGCCGCCAGCAAGATTATTCAATACATCGTCGTCACAGGACACTGCGAAAAACGAAGCGCCGACAAACGACAGAAGTAAAATTCTCTTTATTCCTAACTTAAAATCCATTCCCTTAAATTTTAGTTAATATCCAAAAACATATACTTTGCAAATTTATTTTATTTGGTGCAAAAAAAGAACAAAAAAAGAGGTTTTTTACATAAAACTCGACTAAACCATACATATAAATCGATGAAATAGACTAACTTTGTGACCAAATGGCAGAGAAAAACAAGAAAATCAGAAAGAAAACCGACAAGGTGCCGGACCGCAAGAAACTGGTCCGCAACCAGCGCATCAGCATCGCCCTGAACGATGCCGAGATGAGGGCCTTGCAGCGTTTTTTCCAGAAATACAAAATCTCCAATAAAGCCAAATTCTGCAGGGAAACCATCATGCTCGAAGTGCTGAAACGGTTCGAGGCGGATGCGCCTTCCCTGTTCGATAACGTGAAAGAATCATGAACGACGAATATTACATGCGGCAAGCGCTCGCGGAGGCGAAGAGGGCCGGGGCGAAGGACGAGGTGCCCATCGGCGCCGTCATCGTCCATGGCGAACATATCATCGCCAAGGCCCACAACCTCACGGAGACATTGCACGACGTGACCGCACACGCGGAGATGCAGGCCATCACCATGGCGGCGGATTACTTGGGAGGTAAATATCTGTCGGAGTGTGCTTTATACGTCACCGTCGAGCCCTGCGTCATGTGCGCCGGCGCCATCGGTTGGGCCCAAATCAGCAAGGTGGTCTACGGTGCACCCGACCCTAAGCGTGGCTACTCCGTCTATGCGCCCAACGCCCTGCACCCCAAATGCGCAGTGGTCTCCGGCGTGCTACAGGAAGAGTGCTCGCAACTCATGACAGACTTTTTTAAGAAATTAAGGAAATAATCACAGATATGGCAGAGAAACTATCCATCAGAGAAAAGATCGCGTATGCCTTAGGCGACGCGTCCGCGAACATCGCATGGCGCGGTGTCTCAGCATTCCTCATCATCTTCTACACAGACGTCTTCGGCATAGCGCCCGGCATCGTCGCCACGCTCATGTTGGTGGCAAGGACCAGCGACGGATTCACGGACGTGATCATGGGCGCGATCGGTGACCGCACCAAGACCCGATTCGGAAAGTTCAGGCCTTGGATCCTCTGGACCGCCATCCCGCTCGGCGTCATTCTGTCATTGCTCTACACCTGCCCTGAGAGCTGGTCGATGGGCTGGAAAACCGCCTACGCCTTCACGACCTATATCCTCTTCACCCTCATCTACACCGCCAACAACATCCCTTACGGAGCCTTGATGGCCGTCATGACGGGCGACGACAAGGAGCGCACCAGCATCGGTTCGTTCCGCATGGTGGGCGCATTCGTGGGTGGTATGATCGTGCAAGGTTCCTTGTTGCTGCTCGTAGCCCACTACGGGGAGATCAACCCGAGCATGGAGATCCAAAAAATCGCCGACAAGAAATTTGAGGTGACCATCACGTCTCCGGAAGAGGTCAAGAACGTAAGTATCAACACAATGGGTGGGAAAGCCACCTTCCTTAACACAAACGACCCGAATGATAACACAACGGTCGGGAAAAGTTTTTCCCTGCCAGCCAACCAGCCTATCACCTTCATCGTGGAGGGCGAGGAGGATGTCAAGGCAGGAAAGACCGAGTTCAGCACCATGCTCACCAAAGTGTTCGGCATCGGGGACAACCAACAAAACTCGGGGGCAATCACCCTCATCAACCAAAACGAAGGATATAGCAAAGCGATCTATTCGCTCTCCGTCATCCTCATCCTATGCCTCTTCATCACCTTCTACTTCACAAGGGAAAGGGTGACTCCTCCTGCCTCACAGAAGGAGAACATCAAGGAGGACCTGATAGACCTGATCCACAACAAACCATGGGTGGTGCTGTTAATCGTCGGTTTGGTCTTCAACATATACAACAACATGAAGCAAGGCATCACGGTCATCTACTTCACCCACTACATCCACAACCAATTGTTGGCGGGTGGTTACATGACCGCCCTGATGATCGCCTCGATCGTCGGCGCCGCCATCACCAGTCCGCTCAGCAAGAAGTTCGGCAAGAAGAACCTCTTCATCGGGGCGTTGCTCGTTTCCGGAGCCATCAACTCACTCCTTAAGTTCTGCGGACCACAAGACACCTCCGCCATCTTCGCAGTCGGCTGTCTTTCCGAGTGTGCCGCAGCCATCATGCCTACCCTCTTCTTCGCCATGTTAGGAGACGCGGCGGACTATTCCGAATACATGAACGGACGACGGGCAACAGGCCTCGTCTACTCCGCAGGCTCCTTCGCCACTAAGTTCGGCGGAGGCATCGCAGGCGCCATCATCGGATGGGTATTGAGCATGTACGGATACAACGGACAAGACTCCATCGCCATACAGAACGCAGTGCCGGGCATCATCCAACTGATGAGCTGGATCCCAGCCATCATCGCACTTATAGGAACCGCATTAATGTACATGTACCCGCTCAACCAAGAGAAGATGGACGCCATCACGACGGAATTGAGCAACAGACGCAACAATGCGGGAGGATCAGCGTTGCAGGAGGTCAACCAATAAAGAATCCGACATGTACTCTCCTGTCCGCCCCACCTTTCTCGGAAGGAAAATCATCGATTCCATCGACGTTTTCTCCGTCGTTCCCCTGATAGACTGGAGCTACTTCTTCCACGCCTGGAGGGTAACGGGAGATTTCAAAGGGCTGGAGACACTATGCGACTGCCCCGCCTGCAAGACGCAATGGTTGCTGCGATACCGTCCCGAGGAACAAGAGAAGGCGAAAGAGGCCTACCAACTCATGCGTGACGCCCAAGAGGTGATACGGAAGGGCATCAAGGAGAAAATATTCTCCCTATCCGCCATGGTCTACTTCTCCGAAGCGAAAGCCACCGAGGATAGCATACTCCTCACCGACGAATCGGGCACCACCTCATTCCCCATGCTTCGGCAACAACACATCAGCGAGCGGAAAGGCTGTTGTCTCTCCATGACCGACTTCATATCCCCCGAGAAAGACTACATCGGACTCTTCGCCGTCACCGTGCATGGAGGCGACGAATGGGCGGAGAGGGCCAAATCGGAGGGCGACGACTACACCTCACTGCTCATCAAAAGCGTGGCCGACAGGCTGGCGGAGGCGACCGCGGAATGGCTCCACGAAAAGATACGCACCGAGTACTGGGGCTACGCCAACACCACGCAGGCCAAGGGAATCCGTCCCGCCTTCGGGTACCCCGCATTGCCGGACATCTCCCTGCTCAGAGAAGCGGACCGGCTCATTCGCTTAGGCGACATCGGCATCACCTTAACCGAAAACTACGCCATGCGCCCCAACGCCTCCATCTGCGGACTGCACATCGCACACCCGCAAGCCTTCTACTTCATCGTGGGGGCAATCGCCGACGACCAAAAAATTGCCTACGCAAAAAGGAGAGGCATGAGCCTGGAAGAACTGGGCAAATGGCTTTCATCTTAAAAATTTGCTATATTTGTGATATAAATTTTACGATATACAGGAGGAGTGTGACATGAAGATGGATTGGGAAAAACTGATCACCACCAAGCGTTTCGGCTTGGAGAACTACCACGACGAGAAGCGACAAGACCGCACCGAGTTCCAACGGGACTTCGACCGGCTCATCTTCTCCTCCCCCTTCCGCAGGCTACAGAACAAAACGCAGGTATTTCCCCTACCCGGCAGTATCTTCGTGCACAATAGGCTGACACACAGCCTTGAAGTATCCTGCGTGGGACGCTCGTTAGGCAATGCCGTGGCGAAGCTCCTAAAAGAAAAATACGGGGAGAGCCTACCTGAGAGCATCACTGAAATCGGCGCCATCATCTCAGCCGGCTGCCTGGCGCACGACATGGGCAACCCTCCTTTCGGGCACTCCGGGGAGACCGCCATCGCCTCCTACTTCTCCGAAGGAAAGGGGCAAGAGCTGAAAAGCAAGTATGGACTGACCGATAGCCAATGGAACGACATCATCCACTTCGAAGGAAACGCCAACGCCTTCCGTCTCCTGACGCACCAGTTCAACGGGCGCAGGAAAGGCGGGTTCGTCCTCACCTACTCCACCATCGCCTCCATCGTGAAATACCCGTACAAATCGGACTATGTCAGCGCCAAGAAGAAGAAATTCGGCTTCTTCCAGAGCGAAAAGGAGGACTTCGTGAAGATAGCGGAGGACCTCGGCATGATCCGCCTCGACGAATACAAATACGCACGGCACCCGCTCGTCTACCTCGTGGAGGCGGCCGACGACATCTGCTATGAGATCATGGACATCGAGGACGCCCACAAACTGAAGCTCCTCAGCAACAACGAGGCGAAGAACCTCCTGCTCTCCTTCTTCACGGAAGAGCAACAAGCGAGGAAGCGCCAACACATGGACGCGGTGGACGACGAGAACGAGCAAATCGCCTACCTGCGATCCTCCGTCATCGGTGTGCTCGTGGAGGAATGCTCCAACGCCTTCCTGCGGAACGAGGAGGCCATCATGGAAGGATCTTTCCAGGGCGCGCTCATCGACGACATGTCCGAACTGGTGGGGAATGCCTACCGGAAATGCCAAGAGATATCCCTCAAGAAGATATACAAATCCAATGTGGTGATGGACATCGAGATAGCCGGTTACAACATCATCCATACGCTCATCAACAAGGTGGTGAACGCAGTGTTCAACCCAGACAAGGCCTACTCACGCCAACTCATCAACCGTATCCCTGAGCAATATGAAACGGAGAACGAAGACCCTTACCGTAAGATCATGGCGGTGCTGGATTACCTGTCGGGCATGACCGACATCTACGCATTGGACCTTTATCGCAAAATCAACGGCATGAGCTTGCCAAGCCTATAACACACAAGGAGGATTACCCATGAAAAAGAGCATACTATTCATTTTAGCATTTTGGGCCTACACACTATGCGCATTGGCGGAAACGACTGTATCACAGACCGTATCGACAGAGAGAATGGATTTCGACGGTTTGGACGTGCACTGCCTCGCCAAAGGGACGAAGATAACGATGGCGGACGGCTCCGAGAAGAATATCGAAGAGATAAAAGAGGGGGACGAAGTATTGTCCTACACCACCAGCAACACAATGGGCAAGAGCATCGTGAAGGCGGTAGCCGAGAAGAGCCATACCGACTTCGTCACCTACCGTTTCAAGAGCGGGAGGAGCCTCACCTGCACGTTGGACCATCCCCTCTTCAGCCCTAAATTCGGCTGGGTTTCGTGCGACCCTGAGAAGAGCAAGCTCTACAAAGGATTCGTCAATGTGGGGACGGTAAAAATCGGGACGTACATCCTGCAATCGGACGGTTCAGACGACCAGATCACAGCCATCGAGAAGGAGAAGAAAGAGCAACCATCCTACACCATCACAGAGCTGAGCGACAAGCACATAGGCTTCTTCGCCAACGGTGTGTGCGTCGGCACGGAAGGGCTGAAATAAGCGAAACGGTTAACGATCCTTGCGTTCTATCTCACGGAGGCTCTCCATCTTCTTTTTCTTCAGGAACTCATAGATACCCTCCAAGTGTTCGGTCACACGCTGATGTCCGAACTCATAGACCTTCGTGACCAATCCATCCAAGAAATCACGGTCGTGCGAAACCACGATCAGCGTGCCGTCGAAATCCTTCAAGGCAGCCTTCAGGATATCCTTGGTCTTCATGTCCAAGTGGTTCGTCGGCTCGTCCAAGATGAGCAGATTGACAGGCTCCAGCAATAGTTTGATCATCGCCAGACGGGTACGTTCACCGCCCGAGAGCACCTTCACCTTCTTCGTCGAGTTCTCTCCGCCGAACATGAAAGCGCCTAAGAGATCCTTGATTTTGTTGCGGATCTCACCCTTCGCCACATCATCGATCGTCTGGAAGACCGTCAGCTCCCCGTCCATCAGAGAAGCCTGGTTTTGAGCAAAATAGCCAATCATCACATTGTGCCCCAGCGTCAGCGTGCCCTCATGTTCGATTTCGTTCATGATGCACTTCACCATGGTAGATTTACCCTCACCGTTCTTGCCCACGAAGGCCACCTTCTCGCCACGGGCGATGGTGAACGAAGCATCCTTGAAGACCAGATGATCCCCGTAAGACTTGCCCACACGGTCCGCGATGACAGGGAAGCTACCTGAGCGGGGCGAAGGCGGGAACTTCAGGCGAAGCGCCGAGGTATCCTCCTCGTCCACCTCTAAGATCTCCAGTTTCTCCAGCATCTTCACGCGCGACTGCACCTGCAACGTCTTAGAGTACGTACCCTTGAAACGCTCGATGAACTCCTTCGTCTCCGCGATCATCTTCTGCTGCTCATCATAAGCCTTCTGTTGCTGTTCGCGGCGCTCCTTGCGCAGCTCCAGGTAGTGTGAATAATTCACTTTATAGTCGTAGATACGCCCCATGGTCACCTCTATGGTGCGCGTCGTGATGTTATCGACGAAGGCACGGTCGTGGGAGATCACGATGACCGCCTTGCCGCTCTCCACCAAGAAAGACTCCAGCCATTGGATCGACTCGATGTCGAGGTGGTTCGTCGGCTCGTCCAACAAGAGAACGTCCGGCTTACGGAGCAACAGTTTCGCCAATTCGATACGCATGCGCCAGCCACCGCTGAATTGGCTCGTAGGCTTATTGAAATCCTCACGGACGAAGCCCAGACCGAGCAAAGTCTTCTCCACATCCGCCTCGTAGTTCGTCTCCTCTATCGAGTAGAACTTCTCGCTCAAGGTAGAGACCTTTTCGATCAGTTCCATATAGCTATCACTCTCGTAGTCAGTACGTTCGGAGAGCTCCTGGTTCATCCGTTCGATCTCCCGTTCCATGGCGAAAAGCTCCTCGAAGGCGAGCGAAGCCTCCTCGAAGACCGTGCGGTGGTCCTCCGTCATCAAGTGTTGCGGCAGGTAAGCGATCACCGTACCTTTCGGGGCCGTCACCGAGCCACGGGTAGGGTTCTGCACGCCCGCAAGAATCTTCAGCAAGGTAGATTTACCCGCACCATTCTTGCCCATCAAGGCAATTCTGTCACTCTCGTTCACCTGGAACGAAATATTCTCAAAGAGAGTCGAGCCGGAAAACTCGACCGTCAAGCCATCTACTGAAATCATAATCAAACATTTTCGAGCCGCGAAATTACGCAAAATAAAGGAAGTGAACAAGCCGTCCGACCACCGCTTCACGGCAACCGGAGAGAAAGGGGATGCCACAAAACCATTTCGACGATTTCAACGCAGAATAACCCGCCTTCCGTAAACACTTTTTAAAACCAAAACGTATGGAAAATAAATAAAATAGAGTATTTTTGCAAACAGGATCAAACAAAACTCTATTTATGACAAAAAGATTAAACGCATTCGCCATTTTATTGTTTGGGGTGTTTTTTTTCGCCTTGGCAGACAACATTTCGCTGAATAACCTGCAGCATGTCAAGGTAGACCAATTGAAAGACGCACAAATATCAGAATTCGTAAAGAAATACACTGATGCGGGATACACACTGGCAGACATAGAGCAGCTGGCACAATCCAAAAAGATGTCCTCCGCGGAATGGGAGAAGCTGAAAAAAAGAATCAACGAGATAGAGGCACAAAAGGCTGTCACCGTCGAGGCGGCAGAGATAAACAGCAAGATAAAAGAAGATGAGGTCCAGGAGGGAAGAGAGAAAGTGGGGTTATCCGACACCCGCATATTCGGCGCATCCCTCTTCAACAATAGCAAAGTATCATTCGAGCCCAGCCAAGCCGTAGCCACTCCACGCAACTACGTCATCGGGCCCAACGACGTATTGCACATCGATGTGTTCGGTATGGCGGAAGCGACTTACGACCTGACCGTGAACAAGGAAGGGAACATCCGCATCCCCAACGCAGGCGTGGCGCAAGTCAGCGGACTTACGATCGAGAATGCGGAGAAGATCATCAAGAAGAAATTAGCGGTCATCTACAGTTCCATCCACTCCGGAGGGACGAATGTGGCAGTCTCCATCAACAACATACGTTCCATCAAAGTCTACATCATGGGCGAGGTGAACACGCCGGGCAGCTACACGCTGACCTCCGTATCATCCGTATTCAACGCCTTGAATGCTTGTGGAGGACCATCCAACAACGGGTCCATGCGTAACATAAAAGTGATTCGTGGAGGCAAGGAAGTGGCCCATGTGGATCTATACGAGTTCCTGACAAACGGCACGATGCCTAGCAACACGACGCTCCAAGACCAGGATGTGATTCAAGTGCCGACCTACGGCAAAAGAGTTGACGTGCTCGGAGAAGTCAAGAGGGAAGGCATCTACGAAATGAAGGAAGGAGAGACGCTCCAAAACCTGATAGACTACTGCGGAGGATTCACGGACAAAGCCTACACGGAGAGGATATCCGTCACCAGGAACACCGGCGAAGGGAAAAGTGTGGCAGACGTATCCAAAGAGTTGTTCGGCATGTTCACCCCTCAAGCGGGGGATGTCTACCGCATAGGCCAAATTTTAGAGAGATACAGCAACAGGGTGCAAATTACGGGAAGCGTGTTCCGCCCTGGCGTTTACGCATTGGAGGACAAGATGACATTGAAGGACTTGGTGAAGAAAGCCGACGGATTGACGGAAGACGCCTTCATGGGAAGTGCGACCATCGTCCGTTTGCAGGACGACCTCACCCCAGAGATCATCTCCTTTGACGTGAAAGACCTGATGGACGGCAAATTCAACATCGAACTGAAGAAGGAAGATGTGATCACAATTGGCGGAAAGAATGATTTCGAGTACAAGAAACAAATAATCGTACAGGGAAGAGTGCTCTCACCTGGGGCATTCCCGTATTATGAAAACGCGACACTGCGCGACATGTTATTCCTATCCAAGGGATTCGAAGAGAACGCAGACCCGAGCAAAATCGAGGTTGTTCGCATGATTCAGGACGAGAATGAGTTGAAGGACGGCAACAGGAAGTCGGAAGTGTTCGTGCTGTCGTTGGACAACAATCTCGACGGACCAGACGGAGACTTCAAGCTCATGCCTAACGACCAAATTACCGTCCGCATCAAGGAGGGATACGAGAAATTAGGAACCATCCAAATTGTCGGAGAGGCCAAACGTCCAGGCATATACGCCATAACCAACAAGAATGAAAAGATATCGGATGTGATGGCAAGGGCAGGCGGCATCACCCAATATGCCTACCCCAAAGGAGCATTCCTCCTCCGCAGCTCCAACCGGACGGAAGCGGAGAGGAAGAGAGACCTGAAGATCATTGACATGCTCAACAATGCGGAAAGCGAAGAGATAAAGCAGAAGATACGTCAGGAGCTCGAATCAAGGCAAGACCTGGTGGGAATTCAACTCAACAAGATCATCAAATATCCAGGGAACGAAGAGTCGGACCTCAACGTCATGAACGGAGATATCATCTTTATCCCAGAGGAGCTGCAGACCATCACCATCGCCGGTTCGGTCCAAATTCCCGGGAAAGAGGTATTCTCTTCCCGTAACCTCAGGAAATACGTGAGAGGTGCAGGAGGATTCACGGAGAAAGCCAAAAAGAAATCCGTTTACGTAGCCTACCCAAGCGGAAGAATAGCCTCCACCAAACATATCCTTTGGATGAAGAACTACCCGAAGGTAGAGCCGGGATCACACATCTACATTCCTGAGAAAGTGGACAAGTCTACGGACGGCAGGGAGCGCACCACGTTCATCGTATCCATTTCAAGTTCAATCATCACCATGGCATCCGTTGTTGTAACAGCGATATCCGTGGCTAAAGACAAGTAAGCATGAGCGAGTTAAACGACATAGTGAAGTTCCTTAACGAGGGAGAAGAGAAGGAGAGCAAGATCTCCGTGAAAGAGATTGTCGCCTTGGTGAAAGAATACTTTTGGAAACTATGGGACAAAAAATGGATCATCATAGTGGCAGGGCTCATCGGCGGCATCATCGGGTTCGTGTATGCCTACAACAGGAAGACAACCTATAAAGCCCAATACTCATTCACCCTCGGCAGCCCATCCACTGGAAGCACGGGTAGCCTTGGAAGCTTGTCATCCCTGCTCAATATCGGAGGGGCATCCATGGACGCATTCTCCGGAGACAATGTCCTCGAGTTGATAAAGTCACGCACATTGGTGGAAAAGACCCTACTCTCTCCCGTCGTATACAAGGGAGATTCCATCACATTCATCGAATATGCCTTGATATGCGATAGCACACGGGCGAAATGCGAGGAAAAGGGAGAAGAGAAGGAAGCCTCCTCAGACATTGTATCCATCTGCGACGTCTCCTTCCCGCTCGGGCAAGACAGAGAGACCTTCACACGTGCACAGGATAGTATCCTCGGCAAAATGGCGAACGGTTTTCTCTCGGGCAATATCTCCGCCATAAGGAAAGACAAAAAGTTATCATTCATGGCTTATGCCTTCAGCCATACCGACGAGACATTCGCCAAGGAATTCGCGGACGCACATCTGAAGGAAGTGTCCCAATTCTACATCGACACAAAGACTTCTCTCGCAAGAAAGAACATCGAGACATTTCAGGAAAAAGCGGATTCCGTACGTAGGAAAATGGACCAATGTTTCGCTCGCCGGGCAAGCTTCGCCGATGCGAACAGAAACGCAAACGGCCAAATGATGTCCGTTACACAATGGAAAATCGACACGGACATCCAGATCCTTAGCGCCACCTACACGGAAATGCTGAAGAACCTTGAAATGCTGAAACTGAATTTGGCGAAAGAGACTCCGTTCATCCAAATAATCGACGAACCAAGATACCCTCTCGCAAATGATAAAATGCGAAAACTTAAGGGTATCATCACGGGAGGATTCCTTTGCGGATTCCTAGCATGCTTGGCCATCATCGGATTATCCTTGTTCAACAAATTCAAAGAAGACATGGAGAAGGAAGAGCTGTAAAAACAAGATAATTTTTATGCCATGAAAGGGAAAAATATCATAGTCGGAGTAACAGGCGGAATAGCCGCCTACAAAACCGCCTCACTGGTAAGGGAACTGAAAAAGCGAGGTGCGAACGTCAAAGTGGTCATGACTCCTTTGGCGAAACAGTTCATCACGCCACTCACCATGGCCACGCTCTCACAAAACCCTATCATGGTGGACTTCTTCAACCCTGAAAACGGGGAATGGAACAGCCACGTCTCCCTCGGCATCTGGGCGGACGCCTACGTCATCGCTCCCGCCACCGCCAACTCCATCGGTAAGATGGCCAACGGCATAGCGGACAACCTGCTCCTCACCACCTACCTTTCCGCCAAATGTCCGGTCTTCATCGCACCTGCCATGGACCTCGACATGTATGCCCACCCAGCCGTGCAGAAGAACATCGCACTGCTCAAGGAGAGAGGCAATTTCATCATCGATGCGGAAGAGGGATTCCTCGCTAGCGGACTGTCCGGCAAGGGAAGAATGGCGGAGCCTGAAACCATCGCCGATTTCATCGAGAAATATTTCAACCAAAATGCGGACCTCTCCGGCAAAAAGGTGATGATCACCGCCGGCCCGACATACGAAAAGATAGACCCTGTCCGTTTTATAGGCAACTACTCTTCCGGAAAGATGGGCTACGCCTTGGCGGAGGAGTGCGCGGAAAGAGGTGCGGAGGTGACCCTCGTCTCAGGACCAGTCTCCCTCTCGCCTAAACATCCGAACATCCAACGCATATCGGTGGAGTCCGCCCAGGAAATGTACGAAGCCGCCGTGAAAGCAGCGGAGAATGCGGACATCGAGATCCTCTGCGCCGCAGTGGCCGACTATACGCCCGCACAGAAGGAGGACCATAAGATCAAGCGTGAAAAGAGAGGCGCCATGCAATTGGACCTCGTGCCGACGCAAGACATCGCCGCAGCGTTGGGCAAGATGAAGCGTGAGGGACAAATGATGATCGGGTTCGCATTGGAGACGGACGACGAAGAGACGAACGCCGTGGGAAAATGCGAGCGCAAAAACCTCGATTTCATCGTGATGAACTCGTTGAACGACAAGAACGCTTGCTTCCGCCACGACACCAATAAAATAACCATATTCGACAGAAACGGAGACAAAACCGTCTACGATCTGAAACCCAAAAAGGAGGTTGCAAAGGACATCATCGACCATGCCCTCTCTCTAATGAACAAAAAATGAGTATGAAAAAAGGATTCATCAAAACAATAGCTTCCCTGCTAATCACCCTTTCTTGCGCATTCACCAGCAACGCACAAGATGTCAAAGCGTATGTACGCGTCAATGCGGAACAGATTGGAGGAACAAGCACCAACCGTGAAATCTACGACGAGATGAACCAGGCGCTGACAGAGTTCATCAACTCCAGAAGATGGACCGACGCCACCTTCACGGAGGATGAACGAATCGAGTGCAACTTCGTCATCACGCTCGAAAAGGCGGCAGGTGAGAATTACTCGGGGAAACTACAGGTGCAGGCCAGCCGCCCTGTCTATAACTCGGGCTACACCACCACCCTGTTCAACTTCCTGGATCCTAATCTCTCGTTCAATTATACCCAGTACCAAAAGCTGGAGTTCGACGAGAACGTATACGAGAACAACCTGCTCTCCACCATCGCTTTTTATGTCAATATCATATTGGGCATCAACTTCGACTCCTTCAGCCGCTACGGAGGAAGCCGCTACTTCGAGAAGGCGGAGCTCATCGTTTCCCTCGCCCAAGGATCGGACGACATCGGATGGAAGGCGTTCGACAGCGACAGAAACCGCTATGCCCTCGTGAGCAACTACCAGGACGAACGTCTGAAAAAACTGAGGGATATCATGTATGAATACCACAGATTCGGACTGGACGAGATGGTGAACAGTGTGGAGAAAGGCAGAACGAACATCTTCAACAACCTACCTTACCTCAAGGAGATGAACCGCGCGGTTCCCTACTCCATCGCACTGCAACTCTTCGTGGAGGCTAAGATGAACGAACTGCTCGATATGTTCAAGCCTGCCACCTCCAAAGAGAAAAAGGATCTGTATGAGATCCTCCAAAGCATACTGCCTACCCAAAGCAACAAATTCCAAGAGTTGCTCAACTAAATCCTCGAGCCATGCTGAAGTCCCTATCTGTAGAGAATTACGCCTTAATCGAGAAAACGGACGTGCGGTGGAACAACGGATTCTCCGTCATCACAGGCGAGACCGGATCCGGAAAGTCCATCTTACTGGGTGCATTAGGTCTCATACAAGGGCAAAGAGCCGACACGAAGGCGCTCAAGGACCCGGAGAAGAAATGTGTGGTGGAGGCTGAATTCGACCTATCCGCTTATGACCTTCGCCCGTTCTTCGAGGAGAATGATTTGGACTACGAGGAGAACTGCATCATCCGAAGGGAAATCGCCCCTAACGGCAAGTCCCGCGCCTTCATCAACGACACGCCAGTGGCTCTCATAGCCCTGAAAGATATATCGTCCCATATCATCGACATCCACTCCCAACACGAAACGCTCCTCCTGAACGAGGACTCGTTCCAGCTACATGTGTTGGACGCCTTCTCTAACCTGAAGGAACGTCTATCGGCCTACACGACCCTCTACGGAGAATACGCAGCCCAAAAGAGACGTCTGAAGGAACTGCGCACCGCCTTGGCGGAGAGAAACGCAAACAGGGACTATATCGAGTTCCAGCTGAAGCAACTACAAGATGCCGCCTTCGCGGAGAATGAGCAGGCGGAACTGGAGGAAGAGATCAACGTGCTCTCGCACACCTCGGAGATGAAGGATGCGCTTTCCAAGGCGACCTGGCTCCTCTCCGACAAAGAGGAGAACATCTGCGGTTCGCTAAAGGAGGTGACCTCGGCCCTTTCCTCCATCGCACAGTTCTCGGATTCTTTCGCGGAGATGCAAAGACGGGCGGATAGTTGCCTCATCGAACTGAAGGACTTGTCACGTGAGATCGAGCAGAAACTGGCGGACGTGAATGTGGACCCGCAAAGGCTGGAACAGGTCAGCCAACGCTTAGACCTCATCTACACATTAGAGAAGAAACACCATGCGGGCTCTCTTGCCGAACTGCTCCAAACGCAAGCCTCCTTCGAACAGCAAATGGAGGAGATGGACAACTCGGAGGAGAAGACCAGTCTCATGGAGCAGGAAATCGCCCAATTGGAGAAACAATTGGAGGAGATGGCGAAGTCCATCACCCAAAAACGACAGGAGAACAAGCCTGCCTTGGAACAATCCGTCGAAGATATTCTCCACAGCTTAGGCATGCCTAACGCCAAACTGGAGGTGCGCATAGAACCGCTGGCGCAACTGGAAACCACCGGGAAGGATGCTGTGCGCTTCTTTTTCTCGGCTAATAAGAACGCTCCGCTACAGCCGATCGCCAACGTGGCCTCAGGCGGTGAGCTATCACGTATCATGCTGGCCCTCAAGTCCATCCTATGCCGGACAGAGGAGTTGCCGACAGTGATATTGGATGAGATAGACACGGGCGTATCGGGCGAGGTGGCGGACAAGATGGGCGCGCTCATGCAGGCCATGGGCGAGAAGATGCAGGTCATCAGCATCACCCACCTTCCTCAGATCGCTTCGAAAGGGGCCACCCACTACAAGGTATACAAGGAGGATGACGAGACGACCACCCACTCCCGCATCAAACTACTGAACGACGCCGAAAGGGTCACGGAGATCGCACAGATGCTCAGCGGATCCGCCCTGTCGGAAGCGGCTGTCCAAAACGCCAAGGAACTTCTAAAACGCCCATGATATGCTACTACCCTTTCTGAAAGAGAACGTCATCGAGGCTGGATGCGACGAGGCCGGAAGAGGCTGTTTGGCGGGTCCTGTTTTCGCGGCGGCCGTCATTCTACCGACCGATTTCCAGAACGATCTTTTGAACGACTCCAAGCAATTGACGGAGAAGCAACGCTATGCGCTACGCCCCATCATCGAAGCGGAGGCCATCGCATGGGCGGTGGGTATCGTATCCGCCAAAGAAATCGATAAAATCAACATCCTGAACGCCTCCTTCCTCGCCATGCACAGAGCGGTAGATCAACTGAAGGTCAGACCTGAACATCTCATCATAGACGGTAACCGATTCAGGCCCTACGAGGGCATCAAACACCAATGCGTGGTGAAAGGGGATGGTAAGTACATGTCCATCGCGGCGGCCTCCATCTTAGCCAAGACCTACCGTGACGACTACATGAACAAAATTGCGGCGGACTACCCTGCCTACCAATGGGCCAAGAACAAGGGATATCCCACCAAGGCGCATCGAGAGGCCATCGAGCAGTTCGGACCGACCGAACACCACCGCATGAGCTTCACCCTCATCGACCCGCAACTCAAGCTCGAATTCAAGGATTAAACAGAGGGGCATGCCCCCAAAAAGAAAGGCGGTCCGTCGAAACGAGCCGCCTTACGTCGTATTATAAACAATAAACGTATTCTTACTTATTGCCCTTGTATACGATATCCATATTCATCAGACCGGCATTTACAGCAGCTGAGAAAGCAAGGGTTCCGTCGTTCGAGAACTTTCCATCCTTCACGTCCACTACCGCATTCACAGCGCCGCTCATCAAAGTAACCGCTATGGAACTTGCGGAAAATTTCCAGACATTTTCCGTAGAGTCGTATGTGCAAGGCATATTCGGGAAAGACAATTCACCTATCGGAAGATTGTTGATCACAATAGGCTCCAAAGACAAATCAATCGATCCATCTTGATGGCTCTCCACTACAACACCCAATGTGTCGGCCAACGAACTACCATCAGCATAAGTGAGGGCGCCATGATAAACGCCTAAAAGCGAGGTGAAAGGGAAAGACGTGTTGTCCGCAACAGTCGTATCCGCAGTCTGTTTGTCATCCTTCTGCTCGTCATCCTTCTGCTCGTCATCCTTCTGTTCGTCACCTTTTTGATCATCTCCTTTTTGATCATTCTGCTCGTTCTTCACATCATCATCGTCATCGTCGCCACATGCAGGCAACATGACCATAGAAAAACCGGCCATTAAAAGCAATAACAACTTCTTTTTCATAAAAACAACATTATTAAAATAAAACATGAAATATATTCCTAAAACATCATGCCCGCCGCCAATTCATCCGAGAAGGCTTGTCCCTTCACCTTAGCGACCAAAGCGAAACCGAAGCGCAAAGCGGTACCAGCGCCACGGCTGGTGATGAATTGGTGAGAGACCACAACCGGCTCCTTTTTCACCTCCGCACCCGTCAGGTACTCCTCGAAGCCCGGATAGCAAGTCGCCTGCTCTCCCTTCAGCAAACCGAGTCCGCCAAAGACAGACGGAGCGGCGCAAATCGCACCTAAGATCACATCCTTACCGGCAGCGGAGACGAGCAGTTTGCACAAACCCTCGTGAGCGGCCAGGTTCTTGGTACCAGGCATTCCGCCAGGGAGGACCAGCATACCCGCCTCGGAGAAATCACACTCCTCGAACAGAGCGTCAGCCTCAACCACAACGCCATGCGAACTTCTCACCTGCTTTTTACCCATGATAGAGACAGTCACCACATGAAAGCCAGCCCTACGCATGACATCGATTGGAGCGATAGCCTCCGTCTCCTCGAAACCATCAGCCAAAAACACAAATGTATTCATATCCTAATTCAAAATAAATTTATACGTGATTGTACCGAACTGGTCACCATCCTTACCATCCGTACGTGGAGAGAACTTCGTCTTCTTAGCAGCCTCCTGAGCCGCCCTCAACAGAGCGGGGTCAGAAGTATTCGTTCCCTTGCCGACGCTGGTATTCACCACATTACCGTTCTTGTCCACCTTGATACTTACGACCACCGTACCCTCCTCTTGGGAGGCATAATTAGGACGAACCAGCGATCCACGGATAGAGCGTCCGCCCAAGCTCCAGGAGAGGTTGCTACCTGAGTTAGCCGCACCGTTGGTGGAGGTGGAACCATCACGGCCGAACGGATTGCCCTTCGTACCGCTACCGGAGCCGTCACCCATACCGTTCGAGTTGGCGTCCGTACCGTTACCGCCAGCACCGAAGCCCTTCAGGCCCTTGGTTTTATTGGCGATCGCAGCACGAATACTATCTTGTTTACGTTTCTCCTCAGCCAATTTCCTCTGCTCCTCCTTGCGGCGTTTCTCCTCCGCGAGGCGTTTCTCACGCTCCTCACGTTCCTTCCGCAATTGTTCCTCTGTCTTCTTCGGCGTCTTGTCCGGCATTTCCAAAGACTCCTCGATGTCCTGCGTCTGGTAAGACTCGTTGGCAGGCGTAGGCGTCTGCGGCGTCGGGACAGGTTGGGAAGCCTCGGCAGGCGCAGGAGCGGCATCCGCCACGTCGGCACCAGCCGTCAGGGACTCTATGCCCAAAGCCACCTCCAAGCCCTCCTCCGTATCCGGGACAACGTGCTCAAGGTAAATATTGAACATCAGCAATATCAACAACAGATGCAACACGATGGTCACAACCATTGCAATAACCTTCTGTTTCTGATTATTTTCCTCCATTAGCTATCATTTCTGAGGTCTCGTAGCGATAACCAGTTTAAACTTATTCGCATTGGCGATATTCAGCACCTTCACGATCTCGCCATAGGGGATAGTCTCGTCCGCATAGACCGCAACGTACATGTCAGGCTCTTCCAGAACCTGTTGCTGCAAGAAAGGCTCGATCTCTTCGAAAGAGACAGGGCGTTCCTTCTCGTTGCCGGATGCGACATAGTAATTAAGTTCCTTATCAATCGTCACGCGAGTGATCGGCTTGGCGGAAGTCTGTTGCTTGCTCTGCGGCAGCATCAGTTTGATGGCGTTCGGATGCACCACCGTGGATGTCAGCATGAAGAATATCAACAACAAGAAGACGATATCCGTCATGGATGACATGTTAAAACCCGCCTCAGCCTTACTTCTTCTTTTAAGTGCCATAACAACCTACAATTAAAGAATTACGCTGGTTCGTTTAGGATATCCATGAACTCCATGGAACGTGCCTCCATGTTGCTCACCACCTTGTCCACCAAGGAGATCAAGTAATTATAAGCGAAGTATGCGATGACACCGACGATCAAACCGCCGACGGTCGTTACCATGGCCGTGTAGATACCACCTGCGAGCAGGCTGACATCCACGTTGTTACCAGCGTTAGACATGTTGAAGAAGGCTTGGATCATACCAATCACCGTACCAAGGAAACCGATCATCGGACCTCCACCAGCGGTAGTCGCCAAAAGGGATAGGCCCTTCTCCAACTTAGCCACCTCCAAGTTACCCACGTTCTCGATCGCCACCATGACGTCATTCATCGGGCGACCCAAACGCATCACGCCCTTCTCGATCATACGGGCGTATGGCGTGTCTGTCTTTCTGCAAAGATTCAATGCGGCATCAATCTTGCCCTCATTGATATAATCCTTGATCTTATCCATGAAAGTAGGGTCCTTCACGGAAGCCTTGCGGATCACGAGCAGACGCTCCACGAAGATATAGACGGCCAACATACATAAAAGCAGCAATGGAATCATGATCCATCCACCCGCTTTAGCCAATTCGAATATACTCAGACTTGCGACTTCCGGCTCAACAGCCGCCTCGGTCGTCTGCACTGTCTGCACTGCTTGTAACAACACACCTAAAACCATTTTATCTATTTTTTACGTTTAACGTTATATTAATTATCACAATCACAGATGGAGGTCATGCCCCATGCGTTCCTTCTTCGTCTTGATATAGAACTCATTGTACTTGTTCGGTTTGATCTCGATAGGCACGTTCTCCACGATCTCCAAGCCGAAGCTCTCTAAACCGATACGCTTCACCGGGTTGTTGGTCATCAGACGCATCTTCGAGACACCCAGTTCACGGAGGATCTGCGCACCCACACCATAATCACGCTCGTCCGGTTGGAATCCGAGGTGGATATTCGCATCCACCGTGTCATAGCCCTCCTCCTGAAGCTTATAGGCACGTATTTTGTTCATCAGACCGATGCCACGGCCCTCTTGGTTCATGTAGATAAGGACACCCTTACCCTCCTCTTCGATTCGTTGCATCGCCACCTTCAGTTGCTCGCCGCACTCGCAGCGGAGGGATCCGAAGATATCGCCCGTGGCGCAGGAAGAGTGAACCCTCACGAGGATAGGCTCGCCATGTTTCCAGGAGCCCTTGACCAGCGCCACGTGCTCCAATCCGTTGGATTTCTGACGGAAAGGCGTCAGCATGAAATCACCATATTGGGTCGGCAGGTGCACCGTCTCCCCCTTCTCCACCAAGGATTCGGACTTGATACGGTAAGCGATCAGGTCACGGATAGATATGATCTTCATGCCATACTGTTTGGCGCGTTCCATCAGTTGCGGGAGGCGCGCCATGGTACCGTCCTCGTTCATGATCTCGATGAGCGCGGCGCAAGGATGCAGACCCGCGAGACGAGCCAGGTCGACAGCAGCCTCGGTATGTCCAGCGCGGCGCAAAACGCCCTTGTCCTGCGCATACAACGGATTGACGTGACCAGGTCGGCCGAAGGTGTCAGGCGTTGACTTAGGGTCCGCCAGCGCACGGATCGTAGCGGCGCGGTCGGCAGCGGAAACACCCGTGGTACAACCCTCCAATTTATCCACCGTGATGGTAAAAGGAGTACCTAACACAGAAGTGTTGTTAAAGACCTGCTTGTCCAATTTCAGTTCGGCACAACGCGTCAAAGTGATAGGAGCACAGAGGACGCCACGGCCCTCTTTCAGCATGAAATTAATCTTCTCCGGCGTAATCAGTTCGGCCGCGGTGATGAAGTCCCCCTCGTTCTCACGGTCCTCGTCATCCACCACGATAAGGAATTTACCCTCCTTAAAATCCTCTATAGCCTCCTCTATATCATTCAGTTTATATGTCTCCATTACAACTATATGTCTCTACTACAAATATAATAAATCTTTCTTACTCAAACAATCACTAAGACTTCGTCGGTTCCTGTTCATCATTCCCCTCAGAAGGAAATTGTTCAGGGGCGACAAAATCATCATTATCCGTTCCGTCTTTCTTTTTTCTTTTCAGGAAAGACGGCAAAGAGATATTGATGGAGCGATCATGTGCCGCCTCGTATGTCAAGAACAAACCCAACGGCAAAAGCACGATCGTGCTCAACCAAACGCCCTGCCAAACCTGCCACACGCCATCCCTCGCCATCTTATAACCCGTGTTATCGATGACATAATAGAGGATGAAAAGGATGATGGAATAGACAGCCGGCAAACCGATTCCACCCTTCTTCACGATTGCGCCCAACGGAGCACCGATCAGGAAGAAGACGATACATGCGAGCGACAAGGTGAACTTTCTATGTCTTTCTATATCAAATCGGTACGAACGTTTCATATCCGAATACTTCGCCATGTGGATGAAAGGCATATCGACCTTCATTCTGTTCGCATTCCTCACCGCCCGCTTAGCGACCTCCAACATATCGTTCGACGAAAGGCCTTCCGTCAGTTTAGCGAAGGTGTACGACCCATATTCAGGGAGGGAGTCGTATTCCGTGACAGAATTGATGCTCAACAATCCCCTGTCGAAATAAGAAGGGATATACAATGCCTTCATAGCATGGTCGAGGCTATCCGCATGAAACAACATGGAGTCTATGGCATAAGTCAACTCCGACAGGTTTTTCCCCATGTACTTATTCGAGATGACCGACTCGTCCATTTGGCTGAAATTAGCGTCGAAATCGATGATCACCTCCTTGTAGGAGAATGTCTCGCGGCGATATGGCACACTGCTCGCGCTGGTGTTCTGCTCCTTCAAGTTCTCGAACGATTCGCCCGAATAAAGCATGAGCACCATGCTTAGCTTATCATCGGAAGACTTCAGCCGACCCGAATCGGCTGCCATCACCACAGCGTTCTCAAACCCTTTCGAGAAGTCATATATTTTGATATCGTATAATAACTTCTTGTTATTATCCTTCCGTCTCACATAGAAATTATACCCTTCAATGCCCGAGTAGAACGAACCCTCCGGGATCTCCACCTCGGGAGATTTCGATTTCATGGAGTAGAGCAACGTCCACAATTTCGTCTGGATGGCAGGTATCGCCAACTCGGAATAAAGGAAGATGCCCGCACACATGAAACACATCACGACCAGGAAAGGACGCATAATCCTCGTCAGGGAGATGCCCGCCGCCTTCATAGAGAGGAGCTCCAACCGTTCCCCGAAACCGCCAAACGTGATCAAAGAAGAGAGTAGGATCGCAAGCGGAAGAGCCATCGGCACAAGCGACAATGCGGCATAGGAAAAGAATTCAAACAAGACGGAGAAATCAAGGCCCTTGCCCACCATCTCATCCACATAACGGAAAAGGAACTCCATCAACACGACGAACAAGCACACGAAGAACGTCGCCCCGAACGTGCCAAAAAACTCCGACAATAAAAATGAATTCAGTCTTTTTAAACGCATCTCATCCTCCTCTATTTCGAGCGCAAAGTTAGCAAAAAAATCAAGCCCCCAACGCTTTTTTCAAAGAGGCTATCTGATTATTCCACAAGTCGATGGCCTCCTCCTTCTCGTCCTCCTCACAGAAGTCCGTCACTACGAGAACCACATCCATCGTCAACTCGTCACATAAAATCTTCAACTCAAAATAACTCTTCGGATCCTCATCGTCCAACCAATGGTAACGTATGTAAAAACCACTACGGTGGTGCAACACCTCAGCTTTCTGCGCCTCAGACTTCCCCCACACGAAATTCAACACGCCATCCTCCTTGTAGACCTTATCGGCAAACCAACAAGACAACCCAGAAGGTGTACTGAGACTTGTCCATAACCCCTCAGGCGAAACATGACCGAACGAATACTCCAAAAGAAATTTCACTTTACCCATACACGATTACAATTGCGTTACACATTACAACCGCAATATATGCGTTTTTATTCTATATTCAAATAAGATTAACTAAAATATACGATATTCCGGATGAACTTCCCTGACAACCGCCATGCACTCCATTTCGATTAACCAAGCGGGACGGCAAACCGGCGCTAATAATATCACCTTCGGAACCATAGGGAACCGTTCCTCGAACATTGCTCCGACGACCTCATAATCAGCCATATCTCTCAGATATACAAACATTTGCGCAACATCGTCGAACGAGGCGCCTCCCTCCCGAAGGAGCATCTCCACATTCTCCCACATCCGTTCCGTCTGCTTCCGTATGTCACCCACATGCACAACCTCGCCTTTGTTGTTGATGCTGGCAGTACCTGAGATATAGAGATGGGAACGGTCTCCGTACTTCACCTTGACCCCTCTCTCGAACGTGACACCATACTCCGACGTGGGGTTCAGGTGGGTATGCGCATAGAGATATTGCTGCTGCCCTGGCTGTAATTCCGCCACCGCGTATGCATCCATCCCCACATACGCTTTCGGGTCAGCACTCCGTCCCTCGATGCCCGTACTGGCGATGTAATGGGTATGCTCATTCAAACCTATGCGCATGAAATTCTCCCTACGCCCCACCACCACACCATGGTAGTTCACATCCACATTCTGGACGAAGAACCAAGTACGCACGCAGTGATTCGGCAAATCACATCCAACACGCTTCAACGCCTCCTCGTAACCTTCCAACAAGGCAGTGGTTTGGTGGTGCGAATCCGACTCCGCACAGATTGCGTTGACCATCCAATAATGGTTGTAATGCGCAGTATGCACTTTGTACAACGGGCCATCAAGCGTCACCTCCGCCCCCGAAATAGTATAGACCCAAGCCGACAATCTCGTGCCGTCCAATGGTGGTTGTTGCACCACGGAAACAGGGCAGACGATACCCAACAACTCCCAACGGCGCAGCAACTCCGCCTCCTGATTGGCGGCATCGCTAAGGAAGAAGCGGATGAAGACTGCCGTCCGCACACTACCCTTCTCACCTAGATAATAGCCCAACAGCCCGAAAAGAGCATCCAATTGCTCCCCGAACGAGAGGTCTCTCCGTGTGACGCGTACCATGGCAAACGACTCATCCGCGCCTGGCGCATGTGCGAACCGGGCACAGTCCAAGCGGACATTATTCATGTCGGCCAGCACCTTGTCCGATTCCATTATAGTATATTTCATCACTAATCCTTATTTTCTTTTTTTTCCAAAAACTCTTTCCAACCGCTGACCCGTCTTTCATTCTTAGCCGCAAAATCCTTCCAACTATTGAAATGCTTCTCGGGGACGGGACGGTTGATTTGGTAGAAGTGGCACAGCGCCACACCCAACGCATCGGTGGCGTCCAGATGTTTCTCCATCGCCTCTCCCGGTATATTCAACTGCCGTTGCAACATGGAGGCGACCTGCTCCTTCGATGCGGCGCCATTGCCCGTGATGGACATCTTGATCTTCAACGGGGCATACTCCGCAATGGGGAGGTCACGCTGCAAAGCCGCCGCGATCGCCACGCCCTGCGCCCTGCCCAGCTTCAGCATGGACTGCACGTTCTTCCCGAAGAACTGAGACTCGATAGCGAACTCGTCCGGCAGGTAGGTCTCCACCAACTCGATCACCTTATCGTAGACCGCCTTCAGCTTCATGTAGGTGTCGCCCACCTTGCGGATGTCCAAAACACCCATCTGCACAAACTCAGCCTTGTTCCCTACGGCTCGGATCACGCCATAACCCATGAGGTTGGTACCAGGGTCTATCCCCAAAATGATTCGTTCCACCGTGGCATTCTTCGCAGGACTCATATCGCACAAGACTTCAGATAGGTGGAAAAATGGAGCACCGACTCGCCAAACCGAAGAAAGAGCATCTGCTCCAACCCCGCCAAGTGTTGGTTTTTAAACTTAGACATATCGGCGACCGTCTCCGCATCAAACTGCAAGGAGTAGGTGATGCCCTCCTCCTCGCTCACCAAGACCTTGTACAACCGGGGAGCTCCCAATAGACCGGCCTTCCGCACAGCAGGCACATAGACCGCCTTCATCCACGCCAAAAAATCATTTTCGGACGCTTTCGCCACCAAATATGTAGTATTAAACACGAGCATAGTGCAAAATTAACTACCTTTGTTAAAAATAAAAAATCAGAATGGAAGAATTAATCGCTCTTTTCGAAAAAGCAACAGGCGAAACTCCCCTATGCGAAAAAATCAAAGGGGAAGGATCCAATAGGAAATACTATAGGCTGAAATCCGCCCACCACTCCCTCATCGGTGTGGAAGGCACCAACGAAGAAGAGGACAAAGCCTTCATCCACTTGGCGAAACACTTCACGGAGAAGGGTCTCAACACGCCCCACCTCATCCTTGCCTCTGACGACAACCGTTTTTACTTGCAGGAGGATTTGGGCGACGACTCCCTCTTCAGCCTCATTCAAGGGGGCATCAAGAGCGGACAATTCAGCGAAAAAGAAGAGGCTCTCATCCTCAAGACGATAGCATTCCTACCCGACCTGCAGTTCAAAGGAGCGCAAGGACTGGACTTCTCCGTCTGCTTCCCCATCCCCGAAATGGACCGACGATCCATTCTGTGGGATCTTAATTATTTCAAGTATAATTTCCTAAAGCTCACAGGCTTAGAATTCTCCGAGCCCAACTTAGAGGACGAATTCGAAACGCTATGTAACGCATTATTGGCAGATTCAAGCGACACATTCCTCTACCGGGATTTCCAGTCGCGCAATATCATGGTCAAGAACGGAGAACCCTATTTTATTGATTTCCAAGGCGGTAGAAAAGGCCCGATATATTACGATGTGGCATCTTTCGCCTGGCAAGCGAAAGCCAATTTCCCCGACGAACTGAGGGGAAAAATTGTAGAGACATACATCCGTTCGGCCAGCCGATACACCCACATCGACGAAGGGAAATTCAAGGAGAGGCTCTCCCTATTCGTATTCTTCCGCATGTTACAAGTATTGGGCGCATACGGGTTCCGCGGGCTCTACGAACGCAAGCCGCATTTCATCGAGAGCATACCATTCGCACTCAACAATCTAAAGGGCCTGCTCCAACAACACGCCTACCCTAACTTCCCTTACCTCACCCAAGTGCTATGGCAACTGATTGAAAGCCCGAAGTTCCAAAATAGACCATTGCCAGACAATAAATCATTGAAAGTCAAAGTGTTCAGTTTTTCTTACAAAAAGGGGATTCCGACGGACGACTCCGGCAATGGAGGCGGTTACGTGTTCGACTGCCGGGGAGTACATAACCCTGGAAAATATGACCAATACAAGCCTTTGAACGGGTTGGACAAACCAGTGATCGATTTCCTCGAATCCAACGACGAAATCAAGAACTTCCTGGAGCATATCTATGCCTTGGCGGACGCACACATCCTCCGCTACATGGAGCGAGGCTTCACCTCCCTGATGTTCTGCTGCGGATGCACGGGCGGCAGGCATCGGTCGGTCTACTCCGCGCAACATCTGGCGGAACACATATCAAGCAAATTCGGCGTGGAAGTTCGATTAGAACATATTGAGCAAGGGATTCTACAAATATTCCCCGCCCGATAATAAAAATGGCGCGCCTCGCAAAGGCACGCCATCTGTTTTCGATAAATCTTCGGATGGGCAATGGGCGTCAAGCGTCACCATCCGCCCCGGCAAAGGTATACTTCACGCCTCACCGCCGCCACTGAAAGTATTGAAATTCAGTGGTGAAACACCATGGAAATCGCCATCCCCATTGATGGGACCAAACATCTCCTCGTACTTCTTCAGGTTGCTCTGCAGGGCAATCATCAAGCGTTTCGCATGTTCAGGTGTCAGAACAATGCGAGTCTTAACCCTGGCCTTAGGAGCGTTCGGCAAGATGCGGAGGAAATCAATCACAAACTCAGACGAGGAGTGAGAGATAATCGCCATATTGGAGTATATACCTTCAGCGACCTCCTCGCTTATCTCGATGCTCAATGGTTTCTTTTCGTTTTGATCTTCCATATCAATAGACTATTTTACGAAGAGAGGACCAACTATAAAGCCAGCCCTCTCCTCTATACATTCATTCAACAATAAAATCAATTCTCTTCTTCAACCTCGTCCGCAGGCTCCAGATTTGAAGAGGATGGTCCATAGAGCGGCTCCATCTCTTCCTTAGAACCCACGATCAGACGATCGAAGTCTCTTTGTCCCGTACCTGCAGGAATCAAGTGACCGCAGATCACGTTCTCCTTCATACCCTCCAAGTAATCCACCTTACCACGGATAGCGGCATCATTCAAGACCTTCGTGGTCTCCTGGAATGAAGCGGCAGACATGAAGCTGGTAGTCTGCAATGCGGCACGCGTGATACCTTGAAGAATCTGAGAAGAGATAGCAGGGACAGCGTCGCGCGTCACAACCGGTTTCAAGTCGCGACGTTTCAACATACTGTTCTCGTCCCTCAGCTTACGGACAGTCACAATCTGACCAGGTTTCAGGTTCTCAGAGTCACCCGCATCGGTCACGACCTTCTTGCCGTAGATTCTATCGTTCTCCTCCATGAATTCGAGTTTATCAACGATCTCCTTCTCCAAGAAGCGAGTATCACCCGCATCCTCGATCTCCACCTTACGCATCATTTGGCGCACGATCACCTCGAAGTGCTTATCGTTGATCTTCACACCCTGCAGACG
>DBYR01000005.1:0-87163 GCA_002310215.1 Bacteroidales bacterium UBA1181 | reverse complement strand
TCCTGAACAGCGGTAGGACCCTTGATCGCCAAGATATCCGATGGAGTGATCGCACCATCAGAGAGTGCGGTACCAGCACGAACGTAGTCGTTCTCTTGTACCAAGATCTGCTTGGACAATGGAACGAGGTATTTATGAACATCACCCGTCTTGGAAGTGACAGTGATTTCACGGTTACCACGCTTGATCTTACCGAAGGTCACCTCACCGTCGATCTCAGATACGACAGCCGGGTTGGATGGGTTACGCGCCTCGAACAACTCCGTGACACGAGGAAGACCTCCCGTGATATCGCCCGCCTTACCGACGGCGCGAGGGATCTTAACCAAGAGCTGACCCGTCTTAACGCTATCCTTGTCATCGACGATGACATGGGCGCCCACAGGCAAGCTATATGACTTCACGACATTACCCTTGGAATCCACGATACGTGCCTCAGGCACCTTCGTCTTATCCTTGGACTCGATGATGATCTTCTCCTTCAAACCGGTCGTTTCATCGGACTCAGTCTTGTAAGTAACGTTCTCGATGACATTGTCGAACGAAATCTTACCAGCCACCTCCGTGATGATCACAGCGTTGAACGGGTCCCACTCGCAGACCTTATCACCCTTGGAAACCTTCTGTCCGTCCTGAACGTACAATTTAGCACCGTAAGGGATGTTGGCCGTAGTAAGGGCGATCTTCGTGTTAGGATCCACGATACGCATCTCCGTGTAACGGCTCACGACGATCTTAACTGGATTGCCATTCTCGTCCTCCGAATCAACCGTACGAAGTTCGTCGATTTCGATATTACCTTCGTAGCGGGAAACGATACCAGACTCAGCAGCGATGTTACCGGCGACACCACCGACGTGGAACGTACGCAGTGTCAACTGAGTACCAGGCTCACCGATAGACTGGGCGGCGATGACACCAACAGCCTCACCCTTGTGAACCAGACGTCCCGTAGCGAGGTTACGTCCGTAACACTTCGCGCAGACACCCTTCTTAGACTCACAAGTCAATACCGAACGGATTTCGACACGCTCGATTGGAGAGTCTTGGATAATCTGAGCCGCATCCTCACGAATCTCCTCGCCAGAGTGGACGATGATCTCGCCCGTCAATGGGTGGACAATGTCATGAACAGACACACGACCCAATATTCTATCATACAAAGAGGCTACCACCTCCTCGTTATTCTTCAATTCCGTACAAACCAGACCACGCAACGTACCGCAATCCTCCTCGTTGATGATCACGTCGTGGGAGACGTCAACGAGACGACGGGTCAAGTAACCTGCGTCGGCCGTCTTCAAGGCGGTATCGGCAAGACCCTTACGAGCACCGTGCGTAGAGATGAAGTACTCCAACACGGAAAGACCCTCCTTAAAGTTGGAAAGAATTGGGTTCTCGATGATCTGACCGCCCTCGGCACCCGCTTTTTGAGGCTTAGCCATCAAACCACGCATACCGGACAACTGACGGATCTGCTCCTTAGAACCACGGGCTCCGGAGTCAAGCATCATGTATACAGAGTTGAATCCTTGGTCGTCGGAAGAAATCGTCTTCATCAAGATGTTAGACAATTCAGCGTTGATGTGCGTCCAAGTATCGATGATCTGGTTGTAACGCTCGTTATAGGTGATGAAGCCCATGTTATAGTTGTTCATGATCTCCTCAACCTCCTTATAACCCTTCTGAACCAATTCCTCTTTCTCCTTAGGGATGATCACGTTCTCGAGGTTAAATGACAAGCAACCTCTGAAGGCCATGTAGTAACCGAGGTTCTTGATATCGTCGAGGAACTGAGCCGTACGAGCCACACCACAAACCTTGATCACGTTACCGATGATGTCACGGAGGGACTTCTTGGTGATCAACGTGTTCACGTAACCCACCTCAGGCGGCACGTTCTCGTTGAAGATCAATCGACCGACAGTCGTCTCGACCATCGTGTCCACCAATTCGCCCTTATCGTTCAAATCCTTCACGATCACCTTGATAGGCGCGTGGAGAGCCACTTTCTTCTCGTTGTAGGCGATGTGAGCCTCTTCCACACCGTAGAAGGTCAAACCTTCGCCCAAAGCGCCGGCACGTGGTTTAGTGATATAATACAATCCCAACACCATGTCCTGAGAAGGCACCGTGATAGGCGAACCGTTCGCAGGGTTCAAGATATTATGGGAAGCGAGCATCAACATTTGAGCCTCCAAGACAGCCTCGTTACCCAAAGGCAAGTGAACGGCCATCTGGTCACCGTCGAAGTCGGCGTTGAACGCGGTACAAGCCAACGGGTGCAATTGGATAGCTTTACCCTCGATCATCTTAGGCTGGAAGGCCTGGATACCCAAACGGTGCAATGTCGGGGCACGGTTCAAGAGAACAGGGTGACCTTTCATCACGTACTCGAGGATATCCCAAACCACAGGATCCTTACGGTCAACGATCTTCTTAGCGGATTTCACTGTCTTGACGATACCACGCTCGATCAACTTACGGATCACAAATGGCTTATACAGTTCGGCCGCCATATCCTTAGGCAAACCGCACTCATGCATCTTCAACTCAGGGCCAACGACGATCACGGAACGAGCGGAGTAGTCAACACGCTTACCCAACAAGTTCTGACGGAAACGTCCTTGCTTACCCTTCAGGGAGTCTGACAAAGACTTCAACGGACGGTTAGCATCCGTCTTCACCGCACTGGACTTACGGGAGTTGTCGAACAAGGAGTCGACAGCCTCCTGCAACATACGCTTCTCGTTACGGAGGATGACCTCAGGAGCCTTGATCTCGATCAGTCTCTTCAAACGGTTGTTACGTATGATGACACGGCGGTACAAATCGTTCAAGTCGGAAGTGGCGAAACGGCCACCATCCAATGGAACCAACGGACGCAACTCAGGCGGGATGACAGGGACGATCTTCACGATCATCCACTCAGGCTTGTTCTTGCCGTTAGACGCACGGAAAGCCTCCACCACCTGAAGACGCTTCAAAGCCTCGGTCTTACGCTGTTGGGAAGACTCCTGACCAGCGCGGTTCCTCAATTCGAAAGAGAGGGAATCGAGGTCGACACGTTGCAACATGTCGTAGATAGCCTCGGCACCCATCTTCGCGATGAATTTATTAGGATCGGTATCCTCCAGCATCTGATTCTCCTTCGGGAGCTTGTCCATGATGTCCAAGTACTCCTCCTCGGTGAGCAGATCCTGCTCGGCGATACCCTCATTCTCCATGATACCTGGTTGAATGACGACGTAACGCTCGTAGTAGATGACCGCATCCAATTTCTTTGTTGGCATACCCAACAAATATCCAATCTTATTTGGCAAAGAGCGGAAGTACCAAATGTGAGCGACAGGAACGACGAGCTGGATGTGACCCATGCGCTCGCGACGAACCTTCTTCTCAGTGACTTCCACACCACAACGGTCGCAGACGATACCCTTGTAACGAATGCGTTTGTACTTACCGCAATGGCACTCATAGTCCTTCACCGGACCGAAAATACGCTCACAGAACAAACCGTCACGTTCAGGCTTGTAGGTTCTGTAATTGATGGTTTCCGGTTTTAACACCTCACCACTTGACTCTTCGAGAATCTCCTCCGGAGAAGCCAAGCCAATGGTAATCTTAGTGAAATTACTCTTTATCCTACTATCTTTCTTAAAAGCCATATTTTATATTGAAAAGAGTTATACTAATTATTCAAGCGTTATACTCAAGCCCAAACCTCTCAACTCGTGCAACAACACGTTCAAAGATTCCGGAATGCCAGCAGGTGGCATCGGTTCACCCTTGACGATCGATTCGTATGCGCGGGCACGACCCGTCACATCATCTGACTTGATGGTCAAGATCTCCTGGAGCACATGAGAAGCACCGAAGGCCTCGATAGCCCAAACCTCCATCTCTCCGAAACGCTGTCCACCGAACTGAGCCTTACCACCAAGAGGTTGTTGAGTAATCAACGAGTAAGGACCGATAGAACGAGCGTGCATCTTATCGTCGACCATGTGACCCAGTTTCAACATGTAGATGACACCGACAGTCGCAGGTTGGTCGAAACGCTCACCCGTACCACCATCGCACAAGTAAGTCTTACCGTATCTTGGGAGGCCCGCCTTGTCCGTCCACTCGTTCAAGTCGTCCAAAGTGGCACCGTCGAAGATAGGAGTAGCGAACTTGCATCCCAACTTCATACCAGCCCATCCGAGCACGGTCTCAAAAATCTGACCCAAATTCATACGGGAAGGCACACCCAACGGGTTCAACACGATGTCAACTGGTGTTCCATCAGGCAAGAAAGGCATATCCTCCTGTCTAACGATACGAGAGACGATACCCTTGTTACCGTGACGACCGGCCATCTTGTCACCCACACGGATCTTACGTTTCTTAGCGATGTAAACCTTCACCAATTGAACGATTCCTGCAGGAAGCTCGTCACCGATCATGACGTTGAACTTCTTACGCTTGTTCACAGCATCCAACTCCTTGTATTTCCTGATATAGTTCATGATCAAGTCATGGATCATATCATTCTTGTGGGCGTCAGAGGTCCACTTGCTGAGTTGAACAGTAGTATAATCAATCTCCTCCAAAGCCTTCTTGGAGAACTTCGCACCCTTAGCAATGACATCTGCACCCATGAAATCCTTCACGCCCTGTGAAGTCTTTCCGCTCGTCAGAACCTGAAGCTTATCCACGAGGATACCCTTCAACTCGGCCGCCTTCTCTTGGAATTCCTCCTCGATTTTCGGAAGGATAGCCTTGTCATTCATACGAGACTTGCGCGTCTTCATAGCTTTCGAGAACAATCTCTTGTCCACAACGACACCACGCAATGAAGGGGTAGCCTTCAAGGAAGCGTCCTTCACGTCACCGGCCTTATCACCGAAGATGGCGCGGAGCAACTTCTCCTCAGGAGAAGGATCCGACTCACCCTTAGGGGTGATCTTACCGATCAGGATGTCGCCTGGCTCTACGAAGGCACCCACGCGAATGATACCGTTCTCATCCAAGTTGCGGGTAGCGTCTTCGCTGACATTCGGGATATCAGCGGTCAACTCCTCCAATCCACGCTTCGTCTCACGAACCTCCAACTGGTATTCGTCGACGTGGACAGAGGTGAATATATCATATTTACAAACCTTCTCGTTGATCACGATGGCATCCTCGTAGTTGTAACCCTTCCAAGGCATGAAGGCAACCAACAAGTTCTTACCGATAGCCAACTCACCACCTTGGGTAGAGTAACCCTCCGTCATGATCTGACCCTTCGTGACACGTTGTCCGCGTGTAACGACCGGACGCAAGTCGATCGTGGTGCTTTGGTTGGTCTTTCTGAACTTAGGGATGACATACTCCTTCAGAGAAGAGTCGAAGTTAACGAACTCCTCATCCTCGGTTCTATCGTAACGCACCTTGATGACGCTGGCGTCGACAAATTCAACGACACCGTCGCCCTCAGCGGCGATTTGGGTACGTGAGTCACGCACCAACTGAGCCTCGATACCGGTACCCACGATAGGGGACTCTGTACGCAGCAAAGGAACAGCCTGGCGCATCATGTTAGATCCCATCAACGCACGGTTCGCATCATCATGCTCGAGGAACGGAATCAAGGAAGCCGCGATAGAAGCGATCTGCGCCGGAGCGACATCCATCAAATCCAACTCAGAAGGTGGAACGACAGGGAAGTCACCCTCCTTACGAGCCTTCACCTTATCGGACAAGAAGTTACCTTCCTCATCCAATGCCGCGTTACCCTGGGCGATGATCTTACCTTCCTCCTCCTCAGCGGTCATATATTGTACGCCATTCTCGGAGATATCAGCCTTTCCGTCCTTCACGATACGGTAAGGAGTCTCGATAAATCCAAGGTCGTTGATTTTCGCATAGACACACAAAGAAGAAATCAAACCGATGTTCGGACCTTCAGGCGTCTCGATAGGACAGAGACGTCCATAGTGCGTGTAGTGCACGTCGCGGACCTCGAATCCCGCACGTTCACGGGAGAGACCGCCAGGACCGAGGGCGGAGAGACGACGCTTGTGCGTGATTTCTGCAAGCGGGTTCGTCTGATCCATGAATTGGGAGAGGGCGTTCGTTCCGAAGAAAGAGTTGATAACGGAAGAGATCGTCTTCGCGTTGATCAAGTCGATCGGAGTGAACACCTCGTTGTCGCGGACATTCATACGCTCACGGATGGTTCTCGCCATACGGGCCAGACCCACGCCGAACTGGTTGTACAACTGTTCGCCCACCGTGCGGACACGGCGGTTGCTCAAGTGGTCGATATCATCGACATCGGCCTTAGAGTTGATCAATTGGATCAAATACTTGATGATCTCGATGATATCCTCGTTCGTGAGGACACCCACGTTCATATCCGTCTTAAGACCCAATTTCTTGTTGATTCTATAACGTCCAACCTCGCCCAAGTCGTAGCGTTTCTCGGAGAAGAACAGACTTTGGATCACCTCGCGGGCAGCGTTTTCGTCCGCTGGCTCGGCGTTACGCAGTTGGCGGTAGATATAGTAAACAGCCTCCTTTTCGGAGTTGCTGGAATCTTTTTGCAAAGTATTGTAAATGATCTCGTAGTCGGAGAGGTTCTGGTCCTCCTTGTGGAGCAGGATAGTCTGCACGCCCGAGTCGAGAATCATTTGGAGGTGTTCCTTTTCCAGGATCGTCTCACGGTCGATGACAACCTCGTGACGTTCGATGGAAACAACCTCACCTGTATCTTCATCTACGAAATCCTCGACCCAAGCCTTGAGGACACGTGCGGCGAGCTTTCTACCCTCCACCTTCTTCAAGGCAGCTTTGGAGACCTTGATCTCCTCGGCCAAGCCGAATATTTCGAGAATATCTTTATCACTTTCATATCCGATGGCACGCAGCAGCGTGGTAACCGGTAATTTCTTCTTACGGTCGATGTAGGCGTACATGACGTTGTTGATGTCCGTAGCGAACTCGATCCATGAACCCTTGAACGGGATGATACGAGCGGAATAGAGTTTCGTACCGTTCGCATGCATGCTCTGTCCGAAGAAAACGCCTGGGGAACGATGCAATTGGGAAACGACGACGCGCTCCGCACCGTTGATGACGAAGGTTCCCTTGTCAGTCATATAAGGGATTTGACCCAAATAGACATCTTGGATAATTGTCTCAAAATCCTCATGGTCAGGATCTGTACAATACAATTTTAATTTAGCCTTCAAAGGAACACAATACGTAAGGCCACGCTCGATACACTCGTCAATTGAATAACGGGAAGGATCGATATAATAGTCCAAAAACTCCAGGACGAAATTGTTACGCGTATCCGCGATAGGGAAATTCTCAGCGAAGACCTTGTACATGCCCTCGTTTTTCCTTTGCTCAGGAGGGGTATCCAACTGGAAGAAATCCCTAAACGACTTTAATTGCACTTCAAGAAAATCCGGATACTCGAACGGTTTCTTGACAGAGGCAAAACTAACTCTCTGCTTATTTTCAATAGAAGACATTTATCGAAGATATTAAGTGAACTCAAAAAAGAATATAGACATAAAAAGGTTTAGAACCTTGTGCAAAGGTTCTAAACCAAAGTTCTGTTGCCAGAACCTGTACTATTTAAGTTCAACTTCAGCTCCAGCCTCCTCGAGTTGTTTCTTAAGACCTTCAGCATCAGCTTTAGCGATACCTTCCTTAATAGCACTTGGTGCGCCATCGACCATATCCTTAGCCTCTTTCAAGCCAAGACCAGTCAATTCCTTAACCAACTTAACGATAGCCAACTTGTTAGCACCAGCTGATTTCAAAATAACGTCGAATGAAGATTTCTCCTCAGCGGCAGCGGCACCACCGGCAGCAGGAGCAGCAACAGCTACAGCTGCAGCAGCAGGTTCGATACCATACTCGTTCTTCAAAATTTCAGCGAGTTCATTAACTTCTTTAACTGTCAAGTTAACTAATTGTTCTGCAAAAGCTTTCAAATCTGCCATTTTATTTATCTATTAAAAATGTTTATAATCTATTAACTATTAAAAATTATCTTTCGGAAAGTGTTTTCAACACGCCGTGGATAGTTGAACCTCCTGACTGAAGAGCGGAAATAACGTTCTTAGCAGGCGATTGCAACAATGAGATGATATCTCCAATGAGCTCGTTCTTGCTCTTGATGCTGACCAAAGCGTCCAATTGATCCGCGCCAACATAGAAGCTCTCCTCCACGTAAGCAGCCTTCAAGGCTGGCTTAGCCAAAGGATTCTTCTTGCTGAACTCCTTGATCAACTTTGCAGGAGCGTTGCCAGTGTCGCACAGGAACAATGCGGAAGGGCCTTCGAGGCAACCGTACAAAGGAGAGAAATCACCCTTGCGTTCCAAAGCCTTCTTCAACAAAGTGTTCTTTACGACGAAAAGCTTAATGTCATTCTTGAAACAAGCACGCCTCAAATCGCTGGTCAAGTCGGCCGTCAAACCGGCAGCGTCAGCGATGTAGAAGTGAGCATATTGATTGAGATTATCAAAAATCTGTTCTATAACAGCACCTTTATCTTCCTTTTTCATGTTCCTAAATATTAAATTTCATCAACTGATTTAGGGTCAATTTTAATACCCAGACTCATAGTACTCGAAAGGAAGATGCTCTTAATATAGACACCCTTAGAAGTAGTAGGCTTCAACTTGATCAACGTGTCGATGAAAGCCTTAGCGTTCTCCATGATCTGATCAGGGGTGAAAGACACCTTACCGATAGACGTGTGAACGATACCGCTCTTATCAACTTTGAAATCAATCTTTCCTTGTTTAACCTCTTTAACAGCCTTGCCAACCTCATTGGTAACAGTTCCGCTCTTAGGGTTCGGCATCAAGCCACGAGGACCCAAAACTCTACCCAAAGCACCGATTTTACCCATGATGGAAGGCATCGTAATGATTACATCAACATCTGTCCAACCACCTTTAATCTTTTCGATATACTCATCAAGACCAACGTAGTCGGCGCCAGCAGCCTTTGCATCAGCCTCCGCATCCGGAGTACAGAGAGCCAAGACTCTAACGGTCTTACCCGTTCCTGCAGGCAATGAAACGACGCCACGAACCATTTGGTTTGCCTTTCTTGGGTCAACGCCCAAGCGTACATCAATATCAACAGAAGCGTCGAACTTCGTGGAGGTGATTTCCTTCACCAAAGCCGAAGCCTCCTTCAAAGAGTAAGATTTTCCTGCTTCAATCTTCTCTAAAGCTAACTTTTGGTTTTTTGTAAGTTTACCCATGTCAATTGAAGTGTTAAAAATTATTTACCAGGAAAATCGCCCTTCACGCTGATACCCATGCTTCTCGCAGTTCCGGCCACCATCTTCATGGCGGACTCGACCGTGAAGCAGTTCAAATCGGTCATCTTATCTTCCGCAATTGCCTTCACCTGCTCCCAAGTGATCTCGGCCACCTTCTTACGGTTAGGCTCCGCAGATCCGCTCTTTTGTTTGGTGATTTCCAACAACTGAACGGCAACAGGAGGAGTCTTAACGACAAAATCAAAAGACTTATCAGCGTAGTAAGTGATGACAACTGGCAAAACCTTTCCGGCCTTATCTTGGGTTCTTGCGTTGAATTGTTTGCAAAAATCCATGATGTTGATACCCTTGGAACCCAATGCAGGTCCTACCGGGGGAGAAGGATTTGCTGCGCCACCTTTTATCTGCAACTTGATAAATCCAGCAACTTCTTTAGCCATTTTACTAATAATTAAAATTGATTATATTGGAAAAGGAATCACTCCTTCTCCACTTGCATAAAGCCTAACTCCAGAGGAGTCTTTCTTCCGAAGATCTTAACCATCACCTTGAGTTTCTTACGCTCGGCGTTCACCTCCTCGATTACCCCATTGAAGCCACTGAAAGGGCCAAAGGTAACCTTTACGGTTTCTCCCTCCGCGAATGTGGTCTGAACCTCGCTCTCCGGATCCTCCATCTCATCGATGCGACCCAAGATACGATTCACTTCAGACTGTCTCAAAGGCACAGGTTCATTGATCTTCTTGGAACCGTCCCCAAGGAAACCGATGACATTGGGCATCTCGGACAAACGGTGAGGAACCTCTCCGACCAGCTCGGCCTCAACCAAGACATAACCAGGAAGGTAACTACGTTCCTTCGAGATTTTCTTGCCATTTCTAACCTGATAAACACGCTCTGTAGGAATCAAAACCTGTGAGACATACTTACCAAGATCCGTGTTATTGATTTCGCTCTCAATATACTCACGAACCTTGCTTTCCTTTCCACTGATAGCACGTAACACGTACCACTTCTTCCCTGATTCAGACATGCCTAACCTTTTTAATTATGACAACACCCCGTAAACAAATTTCATGATTTCCTCGAAACACTTATCCACACAGAAAATGACCAGCGCAATAAGTAGGGAAGCAATAAGAACAACTACTGCATGACTGACCAACTCGCTCCTCTTCGTCCAAGAAACTTTATAAACAAGCTCGTTGTATGATTCTTTGATATAATTAATTACAGCATCCATCTCTTTACTGTTTTTGCACGGAAGGAGAGGCTCGAACTCCCGACACCTGGTTTTGGAGACCAGTGCTCTACCAACTGAGCTACTCCCGTATAAAGTCCCCTCCCGGAAGGAAGGGGACCCGCATTATAGAATAATTGATTAGTCGATAATCTTAGTGATTTGACCTGAACCAACGGTTCTACCACCCTCACGGATAGCGAAACGAAGACCCTCGCTACATGCAACTGGGCAAATCAACTTAACCGTAATCTCCAAGTTATCGCCTGGCATAACCATCTCAGTTCCATCTGGCAAAGAAATCTCACCAGTCACATCCAAAGTACGGATGTAGAATTGAGGACGATAGTGGTTGTGGAATGGAGTGTGACGTCCACCCTCTTCCTTCTTCAAGATATATACAGAAGCCTTGAACTCAGTGTGAGGAGTAACCTCGCCTGGCTTACAAAGCACCATACCACGCTTGATTTGATCCTTGTCGATACCACGGAGCAACAATCCTACGTTATCACCAGCTTGTCCTTGATCCAACAATTTGCGGAACATCTCGACACCTGTTACAGTTGACTTCAACTTCTCAGCGCCCAAACCGATGATCTCAACCTCGTCACCAACCTTGATCACACCAGTCTCAACACGACCCGTAGCAACAGTACCACGACCAGTGATTGAGAACACGTCCTCAACTGGCATCAAGAATGGCTTATCGATGTCACGCTTAGGAAGCTCGATCCAAGTATCAACAGCGTCCATCAATTCCATTACCTTGTCTACCCATTGAGCCTCGCCGTTCAATGCACCAAGTGCAGAACCACGAATGAATGGAGTGTTGTCAGCGTCGAACTCATAGAAGCCCAACAATTCGCGCATTTCCATCTCAACCAAATCCAACATCTCAGGATCGTCAACCATATCACACTTGTTCATGAATACGACCAAGCGAGGCACATTCACCTGACGAGCCAAAAGGATGTGCTCGCGAGTTTGAGGCATCGGACCATCAGTAGCGGCAACCACGATGATGGCACCATCCATCTGAGCAGCACCAGTNNATGTTCTTCACATAGTCGGCGTGACCTGGACAGTCAACGTGTGCGTAGTGACGGTTAGCGGTCTCATACTCGATGTGAGCAGTATTGATGGTGATACCACGCTCTTTCTCCTCAGGAGCGTTATCGATCTGATCGAATGATTTGATCTCTTCCTTACCGAATCCCTTGTCGTGAAGAACTTTAGAGATAGCGGCGGTCAAAGTAGTCTTACCGTGGTCAACGTGACCAATAGTACCGATATTTACGTGCGGTTTGGAACGGTCGAATTGTTCTTTTGCCATAATTATAATTATTTAATTTATTAATGTATAAACAATCTAAGTATAAAAAGATTTGAGCCGATGACGGGAGTTGAACCCGTGACCTCTTCCTTACCAAGGAAGTGCTCTACCACTGAGCTACATAGGCAAACACGAGCGGAAAACGGGATTCGAACCCGCGACCCTCAGCTTGGAAGGCTGATGCTCTACCAACTGAGCTACTTCCGCATGGCTTGTGGGTAGTGATGGATTCGAACCACCGAAGGCAAGAGCCAGCAGATTTACAGTCTGCCCCAT
Organism: Bacteroidales bacterium UBA1181; assembly: GCA_002310215.1. Lineage (GTDB taxonomy): Bacteria > Bacteroidota > Bacteroidia > Bacteroidales > Paludibacteraceae > UBA1181. The sequence goes on along the minus strand of DBYR01000005.1, from coordinate 75,033 downwards.
TTGGCCACTCTGGTAACTACCCGATTGTCTTTGAGAAAACTGGCCGAACCCTCTTTTTCCGAGGAGTTTTCTTCGAGCCTCTTGTCGGATTCGAACCAACGACCCCGAGATTACAAATCACGTGCTCTGGCCAACTGAGCTAAAGAGGCATTCCCAAAACAAGCCGTCCGAGAGTCTCTCGAAACGGCTTGCAAATGTAGACATTATTTTTTTCTCCGCAAAATTTTCTCGCTATTTTTTTGCGTCGTTCTGTTTTTCCTTCGTTTTCAGCACGGAACGAATCATAGCATCCATCGAATTGTCGAATGCCTCCTCAAAGGAATTCGCAGTCTTTGTGACCACCAACTCGTTCCCCGGCAACAAAACTTTCAGCATAACTTTTTTGTTCTCAGTAGTCTCTGGCTTGACCAACTCAAGCGTAACATCCGCAGACGTTATCCTGTCCGAATACTGTTCCAACTTCACTATCCTCTTCTGGATGAACTCTTCCAACTTCACTGTAGCGTCAAAATGAATCGCTTTCACTTTCACTTCCATGGTCATTTCCTCCTTAATTTAAAGCTCTCGGATGAGCCAGTTTGTAATTCTTTTGTAATTGTTCGAAGGTTGTATGCGTGTATACCTCCGTCGCAGCCAGACTCGAGTGCCCCAGCAACTCCTTCACCGCCTCCAAGTCCGCCCCGCTGTTCAACATCGCCGTGGCGAACGTGTGCCTCAACACATGCGGGCTCCTTTTCGACAAGGTGCTGACTACCGTAATATACTTATGGACGATCCTGTAGACCAACATCGGGTAGAGCGCCTCGCCATCGGGACGCAGGAAAAAATATCCTGAGCGCTCGGGCACCTCCTTGTCCCTGACGGACAAGTACGCCTGCATCGAGTCCCTCAAGGCCTCCCCGAACGGGACATAGCGTTGTTTGTTCCTCTTTCCGTTCACCAAGACGGTCCGAGCCTGGAAATCGATATCCTCATCCTTCATCTTAATCAACTCCGACAAACGGATGCCCAACGTGTAGAACGTCTCCATAATCAACGCGTCACGCACCCCCTCGAACCCCTCGCCGAACACCTCGGCACGATCCGAAAACAGATCCGCCATCTCTCCTTCCCGCAGGAATTTCGGCAGACGTTTCTGCTTCTTGGGAGACACGACCCTGTTCATGGGATCCCTCTTCACCTCGCCATTCCTCAATAGGTAGGAGAAGAAGGACTTCAAGGCCGACAGCTTCCTGTTGACGGACGAGGCGGAAACCCCAGACTCCATCATGGAAACCACCCATTCCCTCACCAAACTTGAATCTACTTCGTCCGGGACGAACTCTTCCGCCCCGCTCCGCTCTAATACGAACTTCTCGAATTGCGATAGGTCAGCCTGATAAGAAACAAAAGTATGAGAAGAATAGCCCTTCTCATACTTTATATATTGCAGAAATCTATCGATCAACATACGAAGAAGGTATTGCTTACAAGCTTCGTACGAATATACGAAACTATTTTGACATACGCAATACCCCTGCGGTATTTTTTTTATTCTTCCGTGCGTCTCAACTGCTGCACGTAGATGGCGTGCATCATCTGCTGACGTTTAACCACTGACGGCTTCTCAAATTGTTGTCTCTTGCGCAACTCCTTGATGACACCAGTCTTCTCGAATTTTCTCTTAAATTTCTTCAAGGCTTTCTCAATGTTCTCGCCTTCTTTTACTGGAACTACAATCATAATTTATTTTAATGTTTTTATATTAGTCGTTCAAAAAGCGACCGCAAAAATAGACATTCTTTTTTTATCCAACAAGTTTTCCGACAAAAAGTTTTTCCACCTTCTTTTGTTTTCTTCCCCTCTTTTTCATAACTTTACGAATCTAATCTTAAATGTAATACGTTTATGGACATACTAATCAACCGCTTCATGAAGTACGTCACGATGGAAACCACATCCGACGAATCCTGCGCCAACTGCCCGAGCACCCAAGGCCAACTCGTCCTGGCGAATTACCTGGCCGACGAACTGAACAAATTAGGTGCGAAAGATGTTTCCGTAGACGAAAACGGATATGTTATGGCCACCATCCCTTCGAATGTCGGCAAACCTGCCCCCGTCATCGGCTTCATCGCCCACATGGACACCAGCCCGGAGGCCTCTGGCAAGGATGTCAATCCTCAAATCGTGCGTTTCAGCGGCGCGGATGTCATCATAAACAGAGAAAAAAACATCGCACTCTCCATGGCGGATTTCCCCGAAATGGAGGCTTTCCTCGGACAAGACGTCATCGTGAGCGACGGAACAACCTTGCTCGGCGCGGACGATAAGGCGGGCATCGCCGAAATCATGACCATGGTCGAACTGATGCAGAGCGACCCGACCATCCCCCACGGGGAAATTAAAATAGCCTTCACGCCTGACGAGGAGATCGGCAGGGGCGCAGACCGCTTCGACGTCCAGAAGTTCGGCGCGCAATGGGCCTACACGGTCGACGGCGGCGCCATCGGAGAGATCCAATACGAGAACTTCAACGCGGCGGTGGCGGAGATCCATATCACGGGCAAGAACGTCCACCCTGGCGAGGCGAAGGGCAAGATGATCAACGCGGCGAGAATAGCGGCCGCCATACAGAGCTCCCTGCCTCTCTCGGAAGTGCCGGAAAGGACTTCGGGCTACGAGGGCTTCTTCCACACATTGGAGGTGCGCTGCACCCCGGAAAGCGGCTACCTGAAGATGTTGATACGCGACCACGACAAGGCTCGCTTCGAATACAAGAAGGATTTGCTGAGGAAGAACTGCGAACTCATCAACATCCAGCACGGCGGAGGTGGTATCGACCTCCATATCAAGGACCAATATTACAACATGAAGGAAAAACTCCTCCCTTACATGAACATCGTGGACATCGCGAAGGAGGCCATGCTGAAGTGCAACGTCATCCCTAAACCGACGCCAATCCGCGGCGGCACCGACGGCGCAACGCTCTCCTTCAAAGGCCTGCCTTGCCCGAACATCTTCACGGGAGGCATGAACTTCCACAGCAGATACGAGTACATCCCTATCCGCTCCATGGTCTCCGCAGTGAACGTACTGACGGAGATTTGCAAGATCACGGCAAGATAAATCGAGGCCTATGGCAAGGGGAAAAAACATATGCGAATACCTAAAGGGCATCCGTAAACAGATCGCGAAGGCCAACGGCATCGACTATTCCCCTATCCATTGCACGCATAAGGGTGACTGCGCAGGCACATGCCCCGCCTGCGAGCAGGAGCGTGAATACCTGGAACGGCAACTGTATGCGAGACAAAAGATGGGCGCCCCCATCAAGATCATAGGGCTCTCCATGGCGCTGGCGTCCGGAAGCGCATGTTCTTCGGGCCCATCGTCCCCGGCGAACCCTTCGGAAACGAATCCTAACCCAAATGACACAGCCTTACTGGGCGAAGAGTTCCGCCCGGCGTGCTCCGACTCGTCCACCGCACAAGATGACAGTTCAGGTCCGGAGGAGAGGAATTGCAAAAGCGATTCGTCTCCATGTTTCACTCTTACTGAATGGGAGGAGATGTATTGGGAATGCGTTCCGCCTCCGTGTCCCGTAGACACCTTCCGCTACCCCGAGCTGGACGGATTGGTCGCAAGGAGCCCGGAATCCCCTGACAAGGAAGACTCAACCCAATCCACTCCAAAAGCACTGGAATCCACCCAGCCTGACGACAATGTGATCACAGGTGCGGTGGTCATGACTCCACCACCCTCCTTTCCTGGCGGCAGAGATTCCTTGATGGCTTTCCTGAAAGAGAATCTCCACTACCCTCAATCAGCCATCGATGACCGTATTGAAGGGACAGTACGCGTCCGGTTTGTCGTCAGACCCGACGGCACCATCTCCAACGCTAACGTGACACAAAGTGTTGACCCACGGCTGGACGAAGAAGCCTTACGGGTAGTTCGATCGATGCCCAACTGGAAACCAAGCAGTAAAGGCGTAAATACCCCCTACTACTTACCCATCCGCTTCTCCCTGGAGGGAAACAACCCGACAACTTCCGCTGAGGATGTGAAAGAATCGGAATGATTCCATGCCTATCTCAGGACACTCTGTGCGCATCGAACAAAAAATCACCATTTTGCAATGTTATACTAGGAAAATCATCTACCTTTGTGGCGTAATATCAATAATCACAAAATGAATTTACATATTAAACTATTAAGCATCTGCGCAGTACTCCTATTGGCAGGCTGCAACGCAAGGGTCTCGACCCAAATCACAAAGACATACCCGGAATTAGACATCAAACAAGAGATTAAAGTGGTAATGGCAAACGACGTCATCCCTGAGAACACCGAGGTGATCGGCATGGTGGAAGTGGGCGACAATGGATTAACCGGCAATTCGAAATGCACCTACGAGGCCGTGATTGAAAAGGCGAAGGAGGAAGCCAGGAAGGCGGGAGGAAACGCTATAAAGATCACAAAGCACAAGACTCCCGACGTAATCAGCAGCTGCCACAGAATAACGGCAGACATCCTGCGCATAGAGAACGCGGACTCCTATCTCTTCGGAATGAAGCCGGGACAGACGGCTGACTCAAACTACGCAACATTAAACATCTTCAGAGATGATGCGACGTTCGGTGTAATCTTCGACCTATTCATCGGAAAGTCTCTTCTTTGTCGGGTACCCCACGACTTTAAGAAAACCATCTTGATAAAGGCAGACGGGCCGACCACCCTATGGACAGAGACCGAGAAAAAGGAGGAATTGGAGGTCGACCTCCGGCCTGGACATGTCTATTACCTACGATGCGGCGTATCGACAGGCATCGCCATGGGTCGTCCTTCCCTTTCCATCACGGAGAGCGATGCCTTAAGGGCAAACTTTGAAACATTCACCGCCAAGAAGACTGAACCACAAGATACGATCATCCTCCAAAAGGAAGGAACCGCGATACGCTACAAGGCAACGGCCCAAACGAACGCGGACAGTTCAATTCTGGCAAAGGATACAATTGTCGGAGAGAGACTAAGCACCTACGATGAGATCAAGGACAAGAGATTCGTCCTCTCCCTGGAAGGAGGATACAGCCGCCGCACAGCGGGAATCGCAAAAGAGACACCATTGCCACTGAAGGAGCATCTGAGAAACGCCAAAAATGGTTACAACATAGGGGGTGACCTCTCCATTTTCTTCAGCAAAAACATGGGCGCAGGACTTAAATTCTCAATGTTTAAGGCGTCTGACGAGTGTGAATACCTGCCTCGGCAGAGGGTGCAAGATGATTACAGCATTCCAATCTTCGGACCGATGCTCGCCATACGCTATCCCTTCGAGAACAAGAAACACTGCTGCTTGACGAATTTCTCATTTGGTTATATGGGCTACGAAAACAATGGCGAATTAGATGCGCAAAAATACCATATCAAAGGACGTACCGTCTTCGCGGCGTTAGATTTTGGCTATGACTATTGGTTCGCCACCAATTGGGGCGTGGGCTTTAAACTTTCGATAATTAGCGGCACACTGTCAAAGTACACGTTAGATGATGAAATACAAAAACAGGAAATCAAACTGGACAAAGACCATAAAGAAGGGATAGGAAGACTCAACCTATCGGTCGGTATTCGATTCGGGAAATGATGTGGAATGGGCGAAATGTCCGTATCCGACACGTCAGGTGATGATATACACGCATTCCTAACCTAACATTTTCCGCAAAAGTTTATTATCTTTGCCCAAAACAAAGGTCTCATGAATCAAAAGAAGGAAAACTGGGGATCACGGGTCGGACTCATCCTTGCGATGGCGGGAAGCGCCGTAGGCATCGGCAACTTCCTGCGATTTCCCATCCAAGCCATCCAGAACGGTGGCGGCGCCTTCATCATCCCCTATATCGTGTCGTTCGTCCTCTTAGGGCTGCCCTTGGTCATGGTGGAATGGTCGACGGGCAAGTTCGGCGGTCTGCACGGGCACCACTCGCCTCCGATGATCATGCAACGGCTGGACCACCACAAAATCTGGCGTTACACAGGTTCCTTAGGCCTCTTCTCCAGCCTCATCATCTCCTCCTACTACTGCTACATAGAGAGTTGGATCCTTTCCTACGCGATACACTCGGTGATCGGTTCGTTCAAAGGCATGACGGAGACGGAGATCTCCGCCTTCTTCGACACCTACCTGAACCTCAAGGAGTCCACCTTCGGTATCCCCTACGACACCCTGCTCTGCTTCATCTTCTGCCTATGGCTGAACATCTTCATCATCAGCAAGGGCATCAACCAAGGAATCGAGCGGGTCGCTAAGATATGCATGCCGATGTTGCTGTTCTTCGGACTGTTCCTCGTCGTCAAGGCATACTCCCTCAAGGCGGGCGACAGTGGCGCCATCTGCGACGGAACGACCGCCATCGACTTTCTTTGGACACCAGACTTCAACTCACTCTCCAACCCTAAGATATGGTTGGCGGCGGCGGGACAGGTCTTCTTCACGCTCTCCCTCGGCATGGGAGCCATACAGACCTACGCCTCCTACCTGAAGCGGGACGAGGACATCGCCCTCAGCTCCATGACCTCCGCCTTCACCAACGAATTCACGGAAATCATCCTCGGTAGCGCCATCATCATACCGATCGCAGTGGGCTACCTCGGCATCGACAAGGTGGTCGAGCTGGCGCAGACAGGAGGATTCGGATTAGGGTTCCGCACCATGCCCTATCTTTTCGGGCAATGGGGAGATTTCCTGTCGGCCATAGCGGGGCTTGCCTTCTTCGGTCTGCTCTTCTTCGCCGCCATCACCTCCTCGCTCTCCACCACGCAACCCTTCGTGGCTTTCCTATCCAACAGCTATAACTGGTCGCAGAAAAGCACCTCTTACACCCTCGGCGCGATCATTCTCATCATCGCCCTTCCGTGCATCTTCTTCTTCGAGAAAGGGGTGTTCGACCAATACGATTTCTGGGGAGGCACCGTGGCCCTCTTCCTCTTCGCCACCATAGAAGCCATCGCCTTCTCATGGGTGATGGGCATCGAGAAGGGGTGGAAGCTGATCAACTACCATGCGGACATGCAGATACCGAAGTTCTTCAAATACGTGCTGAAATATGTCACGCCGACCATGCTGATCACCATCTTCCTCGCAGCCCTCTTCAAACCGAAGAATGACGACTGGTCTCTGATCAGCCTGAAGGGTTGGCCGTTGGACGACTCCGCCATCATAGCGGAGCTGACCCACCAAGGCATCTCGGCAGACGACCCGAACATCGCCTACATCGACGGGGCAAGGATCGGCATGGTCATACTCCTGGTGCTCGTCTGCGTACTAATCTGGCATGCGTCCTACACCAGGGAACAACGCATCCTTAAAGAAAGAAGGGAGGGTAAATTATGAAAACATCCGTTCTATTCATGCTCATCGTACAAGGTACCGTGACCGTCATACTCGGCATCCTCTTCTATAAGGTGCTGACCATCGGAAAGAAGAAAGGGAAGGAATTAAAGCAAAACCAAAAGGATGCTTAACGACAACAATCTAAAAGCGTCCTTATATTTACCACTCTACTTCTCCGCCTTTTACACACTATTTTACGGAAAAAATACTATTTTTGTTTTTGAATCCACAAAAAGAACAAATGAACACGAATACAATACAAAAAAATATAGCCGAATATTTCAAGAATCAGCCGATTCGACGAGCATGGTTGTTCGGTTCATATGCTCGTGGTGAAGAAACACCACTGAGCGACGTGGATATTCTTGTTCAATACGATGAAAACGGCATTAGTCTATTAAAACACGCCGCTATGATCTGTGAATTAGAAAGAATACTCAATCTGTCTGTGGATATAGTTGAAGACGGGACATTACTACCCTTCGCTGTTGAAAGTGCCAATCGTGACAAAAAACTGATTTATGAGAGAGAACATTAAAGATCGGGATCGTCTGGAGCACATTCTTCAGGCGATTGATTGTATCCTTGACTTTGCCGATGGCAAATCAAAAGAGGATTTGGAAATTGACAGACTGAGATACTATGGCATCATCAAAAACATTGAAATCATCGGTGAAGCAGCCTATAAACTCTCAAGAACATTCTGCAGGCAACACGACAAAACGCCTTGGGAATTTATCGCCAAAATGAGACATGTGTTAGTTCACGACTATTACCAAATCAACGCACAAGAAGTTTGGAAAGTTATCCATGATGATCTACATCCATTACGACAACAAATAGTACAATATCTGTCGGATACCAATTGGGAGGAATGGGGGAAAAACGAACAAGTGATCTCCGAATTAGCCATTAAAAAGAGCCTGCTACAGGCTGTTGCCCGCATGAAAAAGGACGGAATGGACCCTTCATTAATTTCACGATATACAGGATTGTCTATCGACGAGATTGATTCGATATAATCACCAAGCCGCCGACAACGCATCATACGACTCCACCAACGTCGCACCGCCCAGCACATACCTGAAACCCAAAGAGATAGTATTGCTACGGAATCTGCCATGGAAAGCGCGCTCGTCCGCATTCACCAAATCGAAGGCGCAACGGTAGGAGAGCAACAACTTCCAGTTCTCGTTAAGGTTATATCCGAACTCTGAGCCAAGCGACATGCCGAAGCATTGGTTCATCTCCTTGTTGTCCAACTCATATCGGCGATGTTCCTCGCCATTATAGAACATAGTAGGTGTTTTTTGGCTAATGAAGAAATCCCCCTGTATGCCGTAGGAGAATCCCAACCAAAAGTCTGATATAGGGAAACGGTACGTCAACAAGACGGGCAAAGTGAAGTAGCGGAAACGACATGTGCTTGGAGCCTCACCCTCCCACTCGTCGGTAGGTTCAAGCCTATAGCACTTGGTGACATGCGCCGCCCCGAAGCCTAAATACCAATTGGGTGCGAACGAATAGGACGCCCTGAACTCAGGAAGGAAAGAGATAGCGTTCTTCATGAGGAAATTAGGCTCGTCCGCCCTATTGGAGCGGGAGATGGATGCTCCCAAATCCACACCAAATTCCCACTGGGCACTCGCCAACAGAGGGGCGAGGGAGAGCAATATCATACTAAATATACGTTTCATACATCAACTTTTCCACAAAGATAAACAAATCTACTAATGTAACGGAAATCATTTCCGCTTATTATCCTTCGCAGGAAGATATAACGACCAAGAGCCACCCTCTTTCGTGACGGAGAGCTTATATTCGGCGCCCTCCATAATCGGGCAGTTGTACCCCTCATGGCCGACCGGCACACCGAAAAGCACCGGATAGTCGTACTCTGCCACCGCTTCACGGATCACCTTCTCCGCTGAGACTAACGTCGGATCCTCAGGGATGTCGGAGAAACAACCGACCACCAGTCCGGCCAAATCCTTGAGCACCCCTCCTAAGCGCAGGTTATTCATCATACGGTCGATATGGTAGAGCCGCTCGCTCAGGTCCTCGATGAAGAGGATCTTCCCCCGCATATCCACGTCGTAAGGCGTGCCGCGCAGGGCGTAGAGTAAGGAGAGGTTGCCGCCGAAGACAGGGGCATGAACCTCCCCCAGCCTATTCAGCGGAGAGGCCTCCACGGCGCACTCCACACGCTTGCCCTTCAGCAGGTCGCGGAGGGCGGTGGCGGATTTGCTGTTGGAGGAGATAGCCTTAGCCATCACCCCATGGAGCGAAGCATAGCCATGCTGGTGGAAAGAGGCGTGCAGGGCGGTCACGTCGCTGAAGCCGATCAACCACTTCGGCGACTGGGCGAACTTCGTGAAGTCCAGCCTGTCCACGATGCGCATGCAGCCATATCCGCCACGCGCGCAGAGGATAGCCGATACGGCGGGGTCGTCCATCGCCAGCTGCAAGTCCAGCAGACGATCCTCGTCCGATGCGGAGAACCGTCCGCAATTACCCTTCGCCGTGAAACCCACCTGGGCCACGAAGCCCCATTTGTGCAGGCGGGCGCATGCCCCGTCTATCAACACAGGATCCACCGCACCCGCAGGCGCCACGATGGCGATCTTATCGCCCTTCTTCAAATATCTCGGTTGAACTATCATATACGTCCCTTTCTTTTTCTCACAAAGTTAAGAGGAAAAAAGGAAAGAGAAGACTTTTTAGTTAAGAAATAAGAATTTTTGCATGAAGAAAAGAAAGACCGCGACAACACCTATTCGTGCGCCGTCGCGGTCTTTATCAGAGGTGGTCAAATACTGTTAGTATACAACGAATTTGGCCTTTTGTCCATTGATCTCTATGACGTAGATGGCTTGGCGAGGAAGCGGTACCTGCGTCACATCCTTGGCGACGCCTTCCGCAATGAGGGTGCCACGCACGTCATAGATGCGGTAAGGAGAATCGGCGGATGCATGGATAAAGAGAGACCCGTCGGATGTCCAGATGCGCAACCCGTCATTTCCGATCGATGAGAGGCCTGTACTTTGGACGTATAGGCCCGTCACGGTAATGTCCTCGGCCGGCATCGTCTCCGGCAATCCTACCCATCCATCAAATGTATAGCCCTTCTTCGCAGGCCCGGCTATCGGCGTAATCGTATCACCGAAGGCGATGGTATCTTTCTGATAAACCTTGTCATCCACCTTGTAGGTGAGGACATAATCATTCACGGTGAAGAGTGCGTTAAAGGTGAGATCATAGTCCGGCATTGTTGTTGGCGTGCCTTTCTTTCCTACCCATCCTTTAAAAGTATAACCGGTCTTCTTAGGCGCAGGAATGCTTTCGTGCGTGATAGGGGTACCACTGGCCAATGTATCCCTCATATACAATTCACCATCCACCATATAGTTGATGACAAACCCATCCTTTTTCCACAAAGCGGTACATGTGTACGGAACGTTGAAGAAATCCTCCTGATTGATCGTCAAAGTGGAGAGCGTGTCAAGTCTCGTGATCGAGCCACCCTCTTGGGAGACCTCCCAGCCAACGAAAATGTAGTTCTCCTTTACCGGGTCGCTAATTGTTAGAGGACAATCCCGGAACTCAAATTCTTCCACACCTTTCTTTCCATCTTTCCATGCACCACCATCCAAGTCATAGATGATATTTGATTTGTAGTAGGTAAATAGTCCTCTTCTATCCCCAACACCCCCGTCTTCCCTAGGTGCAATATACCAAAGTTCTTCATCTGTGAAGTCACTGACCACAGAGCCACGGCCTCCAACCAAAGAGTTACAGTTCTTGAACATATCCCTTTGATTATCGATTGAAAACAGATCGCAATTGTCTCCTATTATGATTCTTTTCAAAGAGGAACAATCATAAAATGTATGGCTCATAAAGAGATGGGATTCGTCTAATTTAACATGGGAAAGGTCTACATATTCAAGTTTCTTACATCCATAGAACATGTAATCCATTTTCCCAATCGCAAGGCCTTCAAGTCCTTTGACGCGTTTTAACTTTTCGAATCCGTAGAACCAATAGTTCATCGAGCGAGAAATATTATTGGTATATAAATGAGTGAAAGAATCTATTATAACCGTTTCTATAGATGATCGGAAATCCTTCCATGGTACAAGAGAGTCACTCTGAATGTCAAAAATGTTAGAACAAGGGGTGACGTTTTCAGGCAGGTATCCTCCCACACTGATTGTGAGCGTACGTGCGACGGTATCCGCCACGAAGTAATGGTAGAACGTGTCGGTTAGATAACCTGGATTGCTGGCACCCTCATCCACATGAGCAAAGATGGCATCCGAATCGATGGATGGATCATAAGTTGTACCCATCCTGCCCACAAGATTGTTACAACCACCAAAGATATACTTGCTGTCAGCTCCCAGCGATTCAGTGCTCCACAATGCTTTATCCACATAGATTGCCCTTAAGTTTTCACAGCTGCCAAACATGGAGCCCATATCGGTCACCTGTTTGGTGTTGAAACTTTGCAAATTAGTATATCGAAGGTTATAGCATCTACAAAACATGGAATTCATGTCCATGACATTCTCCGTGTTGAAGTTCTTCAAATCAATCGACTCAAGTTTATTGCATGCAGAGAACATAGTTCTCATGTTAGTAACATTGCTCGTATTGAAGCCTGACACATCAAATGACTCAAGATTTTCGCAATTCAGGAACATGCTTCTCATGTTGCGTACATTATCCGTGCGGAAGTTATCCCCGAAGTTAAGTGCTCTTAAGGAATACATACCCATGAACATACCAGTCATGTCCGTCACTTTATCGGTATGGAATTTAATGGAAAGAGAATCAATGCGTAAGCAGTCGGCAAACATGAGGCTCATGTCAGTGACCTCTCTCGTATCAAAATAAAAATCCAAGGATTTGAGATTCATACAAGTGTTGAACATCGAACTCATGTCTATCACATTGTCCGTTTCCAGATTATTCAGATTTTCAATGTAATGAAGGTTCTCGAAATCCGCAAACATCCTCCTTGTCGTATATGGATGGAAGTCGCGCATAGACCTATCAATTACAATCAACGTGTCCTCTTTTCTGTAAAGTTTGCTTCCAGAAAGGTCTGGATTTATTTTAGATTGCCAATAGTATTCTATGCCATTGACACCATCTTGCCGCATGATGAAGGAATTGTCAGGGGCAATGCCATAGTAGAAGGTGAGTGTCTTACCTTCTCTGACGACATAGACTTGCTTTCCGTAGGAGAAATAACCAGGGAGGCTCTCCCCTTCATCGATATGGGCGTATGATTTATCTATGTGGTTCTTATCATATACTGTTCCTTTTTCTCCAACCAATGAAACACATTCTTTGAACATGTTATCATCATTGCTAAGGGAATCCGTTCGCCAATTATCACTCACCTGAATGGTTGTCAATGAGGAATCGCCCGAGAACATAGACGCCATTTCGGTCACTTGTTGAGTATCGAATCTAGACAAATCCAAGGTGTCAAGACTGCTACAGCCTTTGAACATTCCATTCATGTTGGTAACTTTTCGAGTGTCGAAATTAGGCAACTTCAGTTTCTTACAATTACTGCAATTCGTAAACATAAATGCCATGTTCTCGACCTTACATGTGTTGAAACAGCTTAAATCCAGTTCTTCGAGAGAGGAACAACCGGAGAACATTTGACCCATTTTCGTTACCTTTCTTGTATTAATATCCCATCCAAAATTCAACGAAACAAGAGAAGAGCAGTTTTTGAACATTCCAGCCATGTTTGTGACCGAATCTGTCCTTAGATTTGACAATCCTTCAATCGTTTTCATCCGAGAATAGTCCTTGAACCAGTTAGAAAGGGATGTCGGATGATAAGTTTGCATGGACGGATCAATCACGACGTTTGTAACTGTAGCGACATCAATTGTATCACTTCCGAGAATCCATTTCCCGTCTTTAAGTATGTGTGCTCCAGGGGCGTCTACTCCGTAACACAATCTCAAGTCACATGAGTCGACGCGGTTGTAAGCATCATAATGCACATTAAATGGTATCGCATACACTCTACGGTCAGATGCTGACGTGAAATAGCCCGGATCATCCTCTCCGCCATCAATGTGCGCATAGATGCTACCGGCTCCCTTAAAGGTTGTTCCTTTGCCTCCAACTAAGTGTGTACAGCCTGCGAACTGGTCTGGGTAAGTAGTGTCATTCGCAAAGTGAGACTTATCCCAAGTTTTGTTGACAATAATGGTACGCAAATTTTTAGTAGTACCTCCTTCTGATCCAAACACCCTCCACGCATCCTTCACCATATTAATGTTTATACCACTGACATCCAGCACTTCTATATCCAGCATGGTATGGAACATTCCGGATATGGATTTCAGTCTCGCCGTATTAAACCCTATGAGGTTCAATGATTTAAGGTGTAAACATCCGGCAAACATATAGTTCATGTTGGTCACCATGGTTGTTTCGAAGTTACCAATATCCAACGATTCTAAAAAGGCACATCCCTCAAACATGGATTCCATGCTAGTTACATCATACGTATTCAAATTCTCCAACCCCTCAATTGTCTTTGCATGTAAATGATAAAACCATCCCGCAAGAGTGGTAGGACGGTATGACATGAGCGACTGGTCAATAACCACTTTTTTTGTCACCTGATGTCCGTTCAGGTATGTATCACCAGACTTCCAGCAACTTTTAGGTATATTTGAACTGGGATCTGCTTCCCACGCCACCTCCCAAATGTAGCCGGAAGGCAATTCCGGAGCGTAGGTGTAGGTCCCCTCTCCAGGGTCCTCCCCATACTTCAAAGTGAAGGTGGATTCACTCTCGTTGAATACTCCGTAAACTACTTCGGCAGCAGCGGCCGATTGATAGGAAAAGAACAATAGGGAAAAGAGCATGGACAACACCTGCCATCCCTTCCGTCGCAGACCATGACTTATGCAAGGTCTTTGGAATTTTTTGGTAAAAATTTCACACATAAGCATAACAATATATTATTAACAACCAATATCATAGGCCCATTGAGCCCATGCGTTCATATTAAATAGCACTTTGTTGATTTATACACACCATGAATGTAAAACCGAAGTATATAATTATTACAAATATATGTTTTTTCTGAAAAAAACGCAATAAAAATTTACTGAAAACAAGTAAGATGAACGCGGAATTGACGATTTGACAAGGAGGAAGAGGGTCGGACTTCCCGTTTCTTTGGAATAGTGATTTGCAAATGGTTAAATAGTAAATGATTGTGGAATATACGATGTGGCAAATCTTCGGATGGACCACTTCCCCACGCGCCTCTCCGCACGGAATCCTGAAAGGGTGTCGTATCCCTGCTAGGGGGTGTGAACCCATGGGGAAAGGACACATGATGAGGGGAATCCCGAAGGAGTGACACGGGGTGTGGGTTTGTTGCCTGACGAGTTTGTTTTTTAATCGCTCTAAGGATGCCGCAGTAGTGGAATTATTGTATATTTGCGTGTGTGACTTGCTTAACATGGCAATTCAGGTGGTCTGACCCCTTAAAAACTGAGCGCAAATGAATCAGAATCCGGAACAGATAGCACGTGATAAGATCGACTCTCTGCTCGAACAAGCAGGGTGGAAAATCCAATCGAAAAATAAAATAGATTTTTCGGCGGGCCTTGGTGTAGCTATACGTGAGTACCAAACTGACGAGGGACCTGCTGATTATGTCTTGTTTGTCAACCGGAAGCCTGTTGGTGTCATTGAGGCTAAACGAGAGGAGGAAGGGGTAAATCTCACTGTTGTGGAGGAACAGTCGGTGCGGTATGCCAACGCAAAACTGAAATACCTGAACAACGAACAGCTTGTCTATGTGTATGAGACAACGGGCTCGCTGACGCATTTCACCGATTACAGTGATCCCAAGCCTCGCAGCCGTGTGGTGTTTGCGTTTCACCGCCCCGAAACTTTTGCCGAATGGATGCGCAACGGCAAAAGCCTTAGAAGTCGGTTGCAAGATTTTCCAGCTTTAGACACAACGGGGCTTCGCCCAGCACAGATTAAGGCCGTGACGAATCTCGAGGAATCGTTCCGCAACAACCGCCCGCGGGCGCTGATTCAGATGGCGACGGGTGCAGGAAAAACGTTTACCGCCATAACGTTCATTTACCGTCTGCTGAAATTTGCCAAAGCGAAACGTATTCTGTTTCTTGTAGATACGCGCAATTTGGGCGAGCAGGCCGAGCAGGAGTTTATGAACTTCCGCCCGAACGACGACAACCGCAAATTCACCGAACTCTACAACGTGCAGCGGCTCTCGTCGAGTTATATTGCCAATGACAGTCAGGTGTGCATATCCACCATTCAGCGACTCTATTCGATTCTGAAAGGCGAGGAGTTGGACGAATCCGCCGAAACCGACAACCCGAACGAATCGTCGTGGCTGCAGCAGCGGCTGAAGGACCAGCAAGCCATTCCTGTGGAATACACCGCCAAAGTGCCTATCGAACAGTTCGATTTTGTGGTGATTGACGAATGCCACCGTAGCATTTACAATCTTTGGAAACAGGTGCTCGACTACTTCGATGCGTTCCTGATTGGTCTGACTGCCACGCCCGACAAACGTACCTTCGGTTTCTTCAACGAGAATGTGGTAAGTGAATACACCTACGAGCAATCGGTGGTGGATGGCGTGAATGTGCCGTACGATGTCTATACCATTGAAACGGAAATATCGAAAAACGGTGGGTTAATCAAGGCGGGATGGCATATCGACTATCGTGACAAGGCCACTCGCAAAACCCGTTGGCAGCAGGTGGACGAGGACACCGAATATAAGAAGAATGATTTGGACAAATCGGTGGTGAATCCGAGCCAGATACGCACCGTTATCCGTCAGTTCCGCAAGGCGCTGATGGAGGAGATTTTCCCGAACCGCTACGACGAGAACGGACAGTACGAGGTGCCCAAGACGCTCATTTTCGCCAAGACCGACAGCCACGCCGACGATATTATCAAGATTGTGCGTGAGGAGTTCGACGAAGGCAACGACTTCTGCAAGAAGGTGACCTACAAGATTGACGAAGATCCTAAATCGGTGCTGAACCGATTCCGCAACCAATACTATCCGCGCATTGCCGTGACGGTGGATATGATTGCCACAGGCACCGACGTGAAGCCGCTCGAAGTGCTGCTCTTTATGCGCGATGTGCGCAGTGCCAACTATTTCGAGCAGATGAAAGGCCGTGGCACCCGCACCATAAACCCCGACTCGCTGCAATTGGTGAGCCGCACGGCGCTGACCAAAACGCATTTTGTGATTGTGGATGCCGTGGGCGTAACGCAAACCAAGAAAACCGACAGCCGACCGTTGGAACGCAAACCCACCGTGCCACTGAAGGATTTGTTGGGCGCAGTCACGATGGGCGTTACGGAAGAAGATTTGTTCACTTCGTTGGCCAATCGCTTGATTCGGCTGAACAAAGAGGTTACCGAAAAAGAGAAGGAAAAGATAGAAACCTTGTCGCGGGGCAAGACGTTGGGGCAGATGAGCGCCGAACTGTTATCGGCTTTCGACCCCGACAAAATCGACGATGAGGCACAGGCAGAACTGAAAAAGATTCCGCCAGCCGAACTGACGCCCGCCATTGAGGAGGAGATACGCAGAAAGGCGCAGCAACGGTTGGCCGACGTTGCCAGCAGCACCTTCAACGGCGAGTTGAACGAATACATTGTCACCGTGCGCAACCTGCACGATCAGAAGATAGACACCGTAAACCTTGACACGGTGCTGAAAAGCGAGTTCAACAGTTTCACGCTCGAGAAGGCGAAAGAGACGGTGCACGATTTCACCGAATATTTGGAGCAGCACAAAGACGAGATAATGGCGTTGAGCATTTTCTACAACCAGTCCTACAACCGCCGCAATCTCACCCTGCAGATGGCGCAGGAGTTGCTCGAAAAACTGAAGCAGGACAAGCCGATGTTAGCACCGATGTACGTTTGGGATGCCTATTGCGCTATTGAGAAGGTGAAAGCCAACCGCCCCGTTACGGAACTCACGGCATTGGTTTCGTTAGTGCGCCACGCCTGCGGTATCGACCAGGGTCTTGAAGCCTTCAACAACACCATTGAGCGAAATTTCAACACGTGGCTGTTCCGCCAGCACACAGGCAACCGCAACCGCTTCACGCCCGAGCAGATTGAATGGCTGCGGATGATCAAAGACCACATGGTGAGCAGTTACCACCTCGATATTGACGATTTGGACTACACCCCTTTCGATGCCCAAGGTGGACGAGGCAAGATGTACCAGTTGTTTGGTAACGAGATGGAGTCGATTATTGAAGAATTGAATGAAGTATTAGTAGCATGAGTACATTACCAGATAAATATCCACAGTTATTGTCCTTTCTGAAAGGAAAAGTAAGGGCGGCAAAGCAGCGTGCTATATTGTCTGTCAATAAAGAATTGATTTCTATTTATTGGCTGATCGGAAAAACCATAGAAGAGCAACAAAAGTCAGAAGGTTGGGGCAGTAAGGTGATAGACCAACTATCAAAAGATTTGTCTTCGGAATTTCCAGATATGAAGGGTTTTTCTCCGAGAAATTTATTGTATATGCGTCAATTCGCAGAAGCATATACAATTACGCAACCATTGGCTGCGAATTTGCAATTAAATGATTTTCAGGTTATTGAATTTACGCAACCACTGGTTGCGCAAATTTCATGGACAAACCATACAGTCATATTAAACAAATGTAAATTACCTGAAGAGAGACTGTTTTATATTTCAAAAACAGCAGAACATGGGTGGAGTAAAAATATTCTCTCTCATCAAATAGCGTCACAATTATATAAAAGGCAGGGACAGTCCATCTCTAATTTCTCAGAAACATTACCTGCCAAACGCTCTGTCGAAGTCTCAAGTGTTTTTAAAAACCCATACATTTTTGAGTTCCTTGATATTAGAGAAGATATGCAGGAACGAGATTTAGAACTGGGCTTGATTGATCACTTGAAAAAATTTATGTTGGAGTTGGGCAAAGGTTTTGCGTTTGTCGGGAATCAATATAACATAAAGGTAGAGAGCGACGACTATTATTTAGACCTATTGTTCTTCAACATTCCTCTGAATTGCTACGTGGTATTTGAATTGAAAATTGGAGATTTCAAGCCAGAATATGCCGGCAAGTTAAATTTTTATATAAATGCAGTGGATGCAAAAATGAAATTGCCTCATCATCAATCAACCATAGGTGTCTTGCTTTGCAAAACTCCCAACAAAACAGAAATAAAATATTCTTTGAAAAATATAGCTGCGCCAATAGGAGTGTCTGACTTTCTATTGCATAATCAACTTCCTTCTTTTATGCAAGAAGAATTACCTTCAGACGAGATTATAAATAGTACGTTAGACGAGGAATGGACAAAGCAGTTTCCTCAATCTGAGCAAAAATTACAGGCTTTAAAGGAGAAGTTGCAACAACTAAGTATTAAACCATTGGTAGAAACTGTCAATGAGAGTAATACTCAACGATTATTTCTGGATCTCGTGTTGCCTATGTTCGAAATGATTGCCAAGAAATTGAGGGCTGAATTCGAAGAAGAGTTTGAAACAATCCAGTTGATGATATGGACAGGGAGCAAGGGGTTTTATGAAGCAGATCTTGAAGAGTTGAAATCCTTTATAGAGAAATTACACTATGGCATTGATAATGTGAGAATAGATGTGAGACTCAATGTATTTCGACCAGCAGGGAAAAATGCTTTTGATGTACACAGCGAACTCGAAGTACTGTTCTGTAGAAACCAATATGTAGTAAGGAATAATTTCAATAGAGAAACATATTTAGAAAAACTATATAGTGAGTTCCCGTCTCAGGAAGAGCAATTACACACAATAGATGCTTTTATTAGTGATATTGTGACTGATATTGATAAAAAAGTGTCGGAAGTGATAAAATTGGATTCGTAGTTTTCAAATAGAGATGCGTTCAAAATTGTTTGACAATGAGATGGAAGCGATTATTGATGAGTTGAATGAAGTTTTAGTGGCGTAAATATATTGAATTAAAAAGAGGGACAGTGTTCCACCTTTTTGAATGTAATTATAGATATATTATGATTGAAAAGATTAAAAGCATAAAGAAAATAGCCGTTTTTGATGATTTTGATTGGGATAGTTCTGTAAAAGATAAAAACGGAAATGTGCTAACATTTAAGAAAATAAATGTTCTATATGGTAGGAATTATTCAGGTAAAACAACATTGTCCCGAATAATTCGTGCTTTAGAAACAGGAAAAATATCTGATAAATATGACTCAGCTAAAATTTTTGAAGTGATAGTAGATGGAAATCCTGTCAAACACGACAATCCGACAAATCACACAAAGACTATACGTGTATTCAATGAAGATTTTGTAAGAGACAATCTGTCTTTCCCTTATAATGATGATGGTAACATTTCGTCTTTTGCAGTATTAGGAGAAGATAATAATACCATTCAAACCCAAATAGACAACATAAATAATGAGTTAGGTAAAAATGTAGAAGGAGAAGAAAAAACAGGGCTTTATAAAGACCAAGAAGTAAAGGATAGCGAATATAAAAACGCCAATGACGCTTATAAAAATGCTAATACCAGACTAGAAAGCCTGCTGAGGGCTAAAGCTACTGAAGACAAACAACATTCTATAAAATATAATTCTGCATTATACGGCGATCAAAACTACAGTCTTCCCAAATTAAAGTCTGAAATTGAGCAAGTTTTGCAAGATACATATATACCAATTTCTAACGAAAAGAAAGAAGAACTGAAGCATCTACTCAAAGAAGACGAAAAAGCAGACGTTTCTTTGTTAATGTCCCCCAATACAGCACTTTCTGAGATTGCGAATAAAGTCAAAAAGTTGGTAGAAGAAAAAATAGTTCAAAAAGAGAAAATCGAAGAATTTGTCAATGCAGACTTAATCAATTGGGCTAAACGTGGTAAGGAATTACATAAACAAGGAGATAAATGTGCTTTTTGCGGCAATCCAATTACATCTGATAGATGGACATTGCTGAATAACTTTTTTGATGATACACAGAAAAAACTAGAAGAAGACATTGATTCGTTAATCGGAGAAATTACGAATGTGCGGTCAAATATAGATGCCCTTTCTATTGATAAGAATTTATTTTATTCCACCTTTCACACCCAATTGGATGGCTTAAGTGTTCAATCATTAAAAGAGAACATCATGAAGTCTTTGGATTCGTTGAAGGAACAACTTCAATCAAAGAAAGACGATTTGTTTGGAACGAAAACATTCATTCCTGTTACAGATTATACAAATGATTTAGAGTCCTTTTCCAAAGGTTACAACGAAATTGTTGCGCAAAATAACCAATTCACAAAAGAATTGAAGGGTAAAAGAGCAGAAGCCCAAACGTCGTTGAGATTGTACGAAATATATAATTTCGTTGGTACGATAGATTACAAAGGTAGCCAAGATAATATTAGGCAATTGGAGGCACAGAAGAACGCAAAAGAAACTGAAAAGGAAAATGTTGATTTCCAAATAAAAAGCAAAGAGGATGAAGTTGAACAATTAAAAGCAAAAATGAATGATGAACAAAAAGGAGCCGAAAAAGTAAAGGAGTATTTATCCGAATTCTTTGGTCAACTTCATCTTTCACTAAGGGCAGAGAAAGAGAATGAAACGGATAAATCATATAAGTTTTTTATACTCAGAGACGGAAATCCTGCCTATAATTTGAGCGAAGGGGAATGCAATATGATTGCTTTCTGTTACTTTATGGCAAAATTGGAAGATGTATCAACACAAGGGAAGAAGCCAATAATATGGATCGATGACCCGATTTCCAGCTTAGATAGCAACCATATTTTTTGTGTATATTCGTTAATTCATAAAAAGATTGTTGCTGATGATAATTTCGAGCAACTTTTTATTTCAACCCATAATTTGAATTTTTTGAAATACTTAAAGAGGTTGTCTAATAACAAGTTGTTTTTCATTATTTCGAGACAAGACAAAAAATCTATCATCGAAAAAATGCCTCGTTATATGGAAGAGTATGTGACCGAATTTAATTATTTGTTCAAACAAATATATGATTGTGCAAACTTGGTTCAAGTTGATGATACGAATTATACAAAGTTTTATAATTTCGGGAATAACGCTCGTAAATTTCTCGAAATCTTTCTGTATTATAAGTATCCAGATATGTATAATCAAAACAGAGAAGAAGACGCACAAAGAGAAAGACGAAAATTATTTTTTGGAGATGGCATAGAACCTATTTATACTAACCGACTTGTAAATGAGTATTCTCATTTGTGTGGAACTTTTGAGAGAGGTGAAAGTCTTGTCGATGTCCCTGAAATGAAAACCATAGCTCAACTGATTTTGGATAAAATAAAAGAAAAAGACGAGCAACAATACAACGCATTAGTAAATAGTATATCATAAATTAGAAATTATGCCCACCTACCCAACATACAAATTAGGCGATGTCGCTGAAATCATTAATGGGAAAAACCAAAAAGAGGTTGTTTCACCACAGGGTAAATATCCTATTTATGGCAGTGGAGGAATCATTGGTTGGGCCACAGGCTATCTATGCAAGGAAAATAGTACCATTATCGGCAGAAAAGGAACAATAGACAGCCCGATTTTTGTCAATCGTAAATTTTGGAATGTTGATACGGCCTTTGGAATCCAGCCATCTGAAAAGGTTTTGCCAAGATATTTGTTTTTCTTTTGTAAATCATTTGATTTCAAAAAGTTGGACAAAAGTACCACAATACCAAGTCTTGCGAAACGAGATTTGTTGCAAATCCCCATCCCTCTCCCCCCACTTGCCACCCAGCACGCCATAGTAACCCGCATAGAAACCCTTTTCGCCGAACTCGACAAGGCCGTGCAGCACCTGCGCACCGCTCAGCAGCAGATTAAAACCTACCGACAGGCAGTGCTCAACCATTGGCTCAATAATGATGAGGGGAAATGGGAAATGGTGAAGTTAAAGGATTGCACAAAGAAAATTTTTGCAGGAGGTGATGTTCCAAAAAATAATTTTTCTGAAATAAAGACCGAAAAATACAGAATCCCAATTTATGCTAACGCAGTAAAACAGAAAGGATTATATGGCTATACGGATGTTAGTCGTGTAAATGAACCTTGTGTTACAATTGCAGGGCGTGGTAGTGGCACAGGGCACACTGAAATTAGAGAAGAACCATTTTTCCCAATTGTGAGATTGATTGTTATTATTCCAAGTGACAATCTGAATAATTCTTTTTTGAAATATATGGTAGACTCTAAAACTATGGCAATTACGGGAAGTGCAATTCCCCAATTAACAGTACCTACCGTAGAAGAATATGAATTTTCACTTCCCCCGCTCGCCGAGCAGCAGCGCATAGTAAAAGAAATCGAATCGCGCCTGTCGCAGGCAACGGCAAGCGAAACCTACATTGAGAACGCACTGCAACAAGCCGAGGCACTCAGACAAAGCATACTCAAAAAGGCGTTTAGTGGGGAGTTGGTGTAAAGCGGCGTTTTTGCACTAATTACAATGGTGGTGAAAATAGTGCAAAAACGAAAAAGCCATATTTAACTTTCGGACCGATAAACTTAAATATGGATAGTTATATTTAACTTTGCACTACCTAAAGTTAAATATGGCATTCAAATATGAGTATGGCTTTATTTGACTGCGAAGAATATTTACTAATGTAAAACAATATAACATTCTGAAAAACAGCAATATTTTTATTTGACGGTTATTTGACTGAATATTTATGACAGAATCAGCAATCATATCAAAAATATGGAATATGGCCAACGTCCTACGCGACGATGGCGTGAGTTATGGTGACTATTTGGAGCAAATCACCTATCTGCTCTTCCTGAAGATGGCGGATGAGATGAACAAACCGCCTTACAACAAGGGACTGAAATTTCCGCACCTGAAGGATGCCGAAGGCAAGGAGATTGCCGATGGCGAAATGTGCGATTGGGAGACGCTCACAAGCAAGCGCGGTGCGGAACTCGAAGCCTACTATGTGCAGATGCTTCGCAGCCTTGCCACCGAGAAGGGAATGTTGGGACAGATTTACACCAAGAGCCAGAACAAGATTCAAGACCCTGCCAAACTGTTGCGCGTCATTGAGATGATCAACCGCGAGAATTGGTCGCTGATGGGTTCCGATGTGAAGGGCAAGATTTACGAAGGTCTTTTGGAAAAGAACGCCGAAGATACCAAAAGCGGCGCAGGACAATATTTTACACCCCGTGCATTGATTCGTGCTATGGTGGCGTGCGTGCGTCCCAAGCCCGAAAAGACCATTATCGACCCTGCCTGCGGCACGGGCGGTTTCTTCCTTGCCGCCTACGACTATATCGCCGCTCAGTCGCTCAACAAAGACCAGAAGCAGTTTCTGAAGAAAAAGACATTCTTCGGCAACGAGATTGTGGCCAACACGCGCCGTCTGTGCCTGATGAACCTTTATCTGCACAACATCGGCGAACTCGACAGCGAGGATTTCATTTCGCCTAACGACGCCCTTGTGTCCGACACAGGCAACCGCTACGACTATGTGCTCACCAATCCGCCTTTCGGCAAAAAGAGCAGCATAACCATTACCAACGAGGACGGCGAGGTGGAGAAAGAGGATTTGAGTTACAACCGTCAGGATTTTTGGGAGACAACGTCCAACAAGCAGTTGAATTTCCTTCAGCATATCAAGACCTTGCTGAAAATCAACGGTCAGGCGGCTGTTGTCTTGCCCGACAATGTGCTGTTCGAAGGTGGTGCAGGCGAGGAAATCCGCAAGCAACTGATGAAAACCACCGAGTTGCACACTATTCTGCGTCTGCCCACGGGCATTTTCTATGCCAATGGCGTGAAAGCCAATGTTTTGTTCTTCGACAACCGCCCAGCCAGCAAGGATGTGCAGACCAAGGACATTTGGATTTACGACTATCGAACCAACATTCATCACACGCTCAAGAAGTCGCCTCTGACATTTGAGGATTTAGCCGATTTCATTAAATGCTACAATCCCGAAAACCGCAACCTTCGCACCGAAACGTGGAGCGAGTCGAATCCCGAAGGCCGTTGGCGCAAGTTCACCTACGACGAGATCATCACCCGCGACAAGACCAACCTCGACATCTTCTGGATCAAGGACAAGAGCCTCACCGACCTTGACAACCTGCCCGAACCCGATGAGATTGCGGCGGAAATCATCGCAAGCATGGAAGAGGGGATTGCCTGCTTCCGAAAGGTGCTGGATGGTATTTAATGCCTATGATGTATTGATTTACAAAAAAAACAGCGGAACAATCATGCTCCGCTGTTTAGGGTGTTATGCCATCCGATGACGCGCATCCGTGCGTCCTGGGCAATCTTACAATATCTCCAACTCCTCCGCCTGTGCGATGCGTTCGCAGTAGAAGCATTTGAGGAGCGCCTTGCTCTTGTCGATGGTCCTGAATTTGGAGAGCATAGGCTCGTTGTTGGTGATGCACTTCGGGTTGCGGCATTTGGCCGTGCCGATGATCTCGTCAGGCAATTGCAGCTCCATCTTCTTGCTCACCTCGTAGTCCTTGATGATGTTGATCTTCGCGGACGGGGCGGTGATGGCGATTTTGTTCACCTCCGCCTGGGTGAAGTATTTGTCGGCCACCTTGATGATGGCTTTCTTCCCGAGGCGTTTGCTCTCCAGGTTGTAGCCGAAGGTGACTTGGTTCGGAAGGTGCTCCAAGCCGAGGATGGAGATGACCTTGAACAGTTTCTCCGATGGTATGTGGTCGATGACGGTCCCGTTCTTCAGGGCGGCGACCTTCAACTCTTTTGTTCCTTTTTCTTTTTCCATGTTGCTCATTATTGAATGATTAAAGGCCTAACAAATCACAGATGACCGCCTGGCGCGCGAAGACACCGTTGCGGGCTTGCTCGAAGTAGTACGCTTTCTCGTTGTTGTCCACGTCTTGGTCTATCTCGTTCACCCTTGGGAGAGGGTGGAGAATGCGCATGTTCGGTTTGGTGTTTTCCAGCATCTTGTTGCGCAAGGTGTAGACGTCCTTCACGCGCTCATACTCGAAGAGGTCGGTGAAGCGTTCCTTCTGCACGCGGGTCATGTAGAGGATGTCCGCATCCGCTATGTTCGCCTCGTTCAGCTCCGTGTGTTCCTCGAATTGGATGTTGTGCTCGTGGCAGAATAGCTTGTACTCCTCCGGCATCTCCAGCTCCTTAGGGGCGATGAAGGAGAAGGTCGGGTTGAAGTGGTACATGGCCATGATCAGAGAGTGGACGGTGCGTCCGTACTTCAGGTCGCCCACCATGCAGATCTTCAGGTTCTCCAGCTTGCCCTGCGTCTTCTTGATGGAGTAGAGGTCGAGCATGGTCTGGGTAGGGTGTTGGTTGGCACCGTCGCCGGCGTTGATGATCGGCACACGGGAGACCTCCGAAGCGTAGCGTGCGGCGCCCTCGATCGGGTTACGCATGACGATGAGGTCCGCATAGTTGCTCACCATGATGATCGTGTCCTTGAGCGTTTCACCCTTGGTGCCGCTGGTGGTAGCCTTGTCGGCGAATCCGATGATGCGTCCTCCCAGACGGTTCACCGCCGTCTCGAAACTCAGTCTTGTGCGGGTAGATGGTTCGAAGAAAAGGGTGGCCACCACCTTCCCGTCAAGGATTTTCTGGTTCGGGTTCTTTTCGAACTCCGCCGCCTTCTCCAGGATCTGAAGGATCTTCTCCTTCGAGTAGTCCGTAATGGATACTAAACTTTTTATAGCCATAGCAGTTATGTTTTTTCAAAAAAAAACCAATGCGAACCGAATCGCATTGGTTTTTCCTAAGTTTTCTATGAATGTTTTTTCACTTTCATATTGTCATGCATCTAACATCGCAAAGGTAGTGAAAAAAACGATTTTGTCACAAGAAAATCATTTGTTTTTATGCACCCGTTAAAGGATGTGGATAGCCACGGTAAGACCAGCCATCACGATGGATACCATGCTCATCAGCTTGATGAGGATGTTCAGGGATGGACCGGACGTATCCTTGAATGGGTCGCCGACCGTGTCGCCCACGACGGTAGCCTTGTGGCAGTCAGAGCCTTTTCCTCCGAAATTGCCTTCCTCCACATACTTCTTCGCATTGTCCCATGCGCCACCGGCATTCGCCATGAAGACGGCGAGCACGAAACCGCTACTCAATCCTCCGATGAGCAGACCGAGGACACCGGCCACGCCAAGGATCACACCCGTAACGATTGGAACGATGATCGCCATCAGGGCTGGTAACATCATCTCACGCTGCGCACCCTTCGTGGAGATAGCCACGCAACGCGCGTAGTCAGGATCCGCCTTACCTTCGAGGATACCGGAGATCTCGCTGAACTGGCGGCGAACCTCCTCAACCATCTTCTGGGCGGCACGTCCCACAGCGTTCATCGTCAATCCGCAGAAGACGAAAGCCATCATGGCGCCGATGAAGACACCCACCAACACGATAGGGTTCATCAGGTTCACGTTATAGGCGTTCATGAAGTCAACCAATGAAGCTTGAGCAGCGTCGATACCGTTCGGCAAAGCCTCGCCGGTACGGATCAGCGCCATCTTGATCTCCTCCACGTAAGAAGCCAACAGTGCCAAGGCCGTCAATGCGGCGGAACCAATGGCGAAGCCCTTACCCGTAGCTGCTGTCGTGTTTCCGAGAGCGTCGAGGGCGTCGGTACGTTTGCGGACCTCTGGTTCGAGGCTACTCATCTCAGCGTTACCACCTGCGTTGTCGGCGATTGGACCGTAAGCGTCGGTGGCCAATGTGATACCCAGTGTGGAGAGCATACCCACGGCGGCGATACCGATACCATACAAGCCGAGGCTCAGATTCTCAGGCGTGAATGCCACGTTGAATCCGTTCGCGCACAAGTAGGAAAGAATGATGGCCACACCCACCGTCACGACAGGGATAGCCGTTGAAAGCATACCGAGGCCGAGACCGGAGATGATCACCGTGGCAGGACCCGTCTGTGAACTCTCTGAAACCTTCTGCGTAGGACGGTAGCTCTGCGAAGTGTAATATTCAGTTGCCTTACCGATGATCACACCGGCGAACAGACCCACCACAACCGACAGGGACATTTGCCACCACTGGCTCGTTTCTGTGCCGAACAACCATGCGAAGATGCAGAATGCGGCAACGGCGATCAGCACAGCGGCTGTGTTTGTTCCACGGCTCAATGCGGCCAGCAATTGTTTCATGCCCGCATCCTCCTTGGTCTTCACCAAGAAGATACCCATGATGGACAATGCCACACCGACTGCGGCGATCAATGAAGGGGCGAGCACCGCCTTCAATTGCATGCCCTCAACGGCTGAGCTGGCGAATGCGGAAGCACCCAAGGCCATCGTCGCCAGGATGGAGCCTGCGTATGATTCATAGAGGTCGGCACCCATACCAGCCACATCACCCACGTTATCACCCACGTTGTCGGCGATTGTGGCAGGGTTACGAGGGTCGTCCTCAGGGATATTGTATTCAGTCTTACCTACCAAGTCGGCGCCCACGTCAGCGGCTTTGGTGTAGATACCACCGCCCACACGTGCGAACAACGCCTGCGTGGAAGCACCCATACCGAAGGTCAGCATGGTGGTCGTGATGATGATCAAGTGATTCTCTGCCGGGATGAAGTGGTCGAGGATGAGGAACCACACCGAAACGTCGAGCAATGCGAGGCCGACAACCGTCAGACCCATCACCGCACCCGAACGGAAGGCAACCTGCAAACCGTTGTTCAATGTTTGGCGGGCGGCGTTAGCCGTACGAGCCGAAGCATACGTGGCGGTCTTCATTCCGAAGAAGCCA
Organism: Bacteroidales bacterium UBA1181; assembly: GCA_002310215.1. Lineage (GTDB taxonomy): Bacteria > Bacteroidota > Bacteroidia > Bacteroidales > Paludibacteraceae > UBA1181. Next base: position 46,784 of record DBYR01000005.1, on the reverse strand, counting down.
GCCAAGCCGGAGAAGAAACCTCCGGTGAGGAACGCGAACGGCACCCAACTGTTCTGTAAACCGAAGCATGCCATCACGGTGAAGATGACCGCAAGCACGATGAACACGATAATCACCACTTTGTACTGCTGTTTGAGGTACGCCATGGCACCTTTGCGGACATGAGCCGCAATCTTTTGCATCAAGTCGGTTCCTTCGGACTCCTTCAGCATCTGTCTATAGAAGATAAATGCGAAGCCCAGGGCTACCAACGAAGCCGCAAGAACTACATAAATTAAATTTCCCATAAGCGATATAAATTATTAATCAATATTTCTCTACTCTTCAACTTCTCTATTCAACCTCACCATCACTCTTCCTCACTCGCAACACTTTCACGTCTTATGTCGCCGGTAATTCGTCGTGGGTAATCATTTTTCTGCTTTTTAACATAAATTCACTAACACTGCATAGCAAAGTTAAAATTTATTTTGAGAATGTGGCAGTCATTGATGATTTTTTTTACGCAGGAATGTGCATATCGGGGCAATAGAGGTCTCTTTTTGATTTTTGTTCCATATATATGCGCTCAAAATGTAAGCGGACAAAAAATACTACGACTGAAAGATTCAACTCCTCTTGTTCTGTGGCAACTGCGGCTTTTCGGAGAATAGAGAAGCACCCCTGCGAATAACCCGATGTTAGTTGCGGAAAATTTTAGAGCCAACGTTACTTAGATCTTTAAATCAATACTCGTGAGTTTTGCAATTAACTTATATCCACATGTTATTTGGAATAATAATCAATTATAGGGAATGAAACGGCGCCATTTCACCATTTGTCGTTATTTCCCGGCTAATCGGAGTGGCATATATTTGCGATGATGAAAGGCGGGATAATGACGACTGCCGATCAGTAACCATTTTATTTAGTGTAGATATGAAAATAGGAATTTTTTATGGCAGTAGTACCGGGACCACCGAGGACGTGGCCGGAAGAATAGCGGGAGCTTTGAACGTAGGTTCATCCGACATCCACAATGTGGCGAAAGCGGAAGTCTCCGTGATTGAGGGTTATGATTTCTTGGTGTTGGGCAGTTCCACCTGGGGATCAGGCGAGCTTCAGGACGATTGGTATGACGGAATCAAGAAATTCAAGTCCGCGAATCTGGCGGGGAAAAAGATTGCCTTGTTCGGATTGGGAGACAGCGGTTCGTTCAGCGACACGTTTTGCGATGCCATGGGGATTATCAAAGGCGAATTGTCCGGCTCAGGCGCAGTCTTTGTCGGTGAGGTCTCTACAGCCGATTACACTTTCGACTCCTCCGCTTCCGTAGAGGGAGGGAACTTCGTCGGCTTGGCGTTGGACGAGGTGAACGAAGGATTTAAGACCGACGACAGAATCGCCAGTTGGGTTGCCTCTCTGCCGCTATAGCGCACAGGGGCTTATGTATATGATGTGGAATCTTACAAGGGAGTAGCTTATGATTCAGACATTGATAAACACAGGCGATTTCAAGGTCCTGTCGAACCACATATATGAGTTCAAAAAAGGGGTGCGGCCCCTCGTGTTGTACACGATGGACGTGCGCAACAAGGAGATGGCGTGTCGCCGATTGGAGAGCGCAGGCATCCCATACCTTACGCAGCGGGTCAACGATAGGAACGTAAACCTATATTTTGGCGAACCCGAGTGTTTGAACGTGATTCGCTCATTCCTGGATCGTCCGCTGAACAAATTGACCCCCGAAGAGGATTTCATGTTAGGGATGCTGTTAGGATACGACATCTGCAAACAATGCTCCCGGTATTGCGAACGGAAAAGGCGCACGGCTTCGTTGTCTTCCGTCGCTTCAACGATTGAATGATTTTTTTTTGCCTTCCCCTGGATGAAAAGGGGTGATATACTGTTGCTATCGTTTCCGAAAGGGAATATCTAATCTGTTTTTATTGTATAGGATCCCCAAGGTTCCAGCGATATGGAATCTTGGGATTCGTCTTGCCGCCCCCATGGTCCAACCACCTCGAAACGGTTCGTCGAATTGAGGCGATGAGCGGTTCATTCAAACTCAGACTGGCTGATCAGGTTGTTCAATAGGGCGTAGATGGTAAGACCCGAGACTGACTTAATGTTTGTTTTCGCCGTGATGTTTTTTCTGTGGGTGATCACCGTATAGACGGAAAGGTTCAGTTGGTCCGCTATCTCCTTGTTCGTCATTCCTTTAGCGACTAACACGAGCACCTCTTTCTCCCTTTGCGAGAGTTCACAGTTGTCGGAGGATGTGCTGGCTTCACTTTTGTTGCTTGTGTTTCTCAGTTTGGAGATGATGGCGGAAGGGACGTCATCCAACCCTATCACTCCATCGACGAGTTCCAACATCTGTGTGGGCAAATAGGCTGTTTGCAGGGCAATGATCACCATAGACTCGTTTCCAGCCCTGCAGTCGCGTATGAATTTCGTGAATTGAGGGACGGAAGACATGCGGGGGTCAACCAGAAGGATGTCGATGCCATGCAAGGGGACGTTCACGGAGACGAAGCTGTCGCGATAAGTCTTGCCCACCTTGAATTCGGGGCTCGATTCGACAATCGTTTTCAATCCCTCGACGAGGATGGAAGAAGAATCAATTATGACAATATTTTTCTTTTTCATGAATCCAATCCTTTTATCCATTTGATGTAGGGCATCAATATCTTTTCCTCGACAATCGCATGCTTATCAAGGTCTTTGGAAAGTTGGATGATGTCGAACCAAACACCGATACGTTCATTCGGCATAATCTCAGATGGTAAATATTTGATAATGATGTTGGTGAGGTCACTTAGTTTGTCGCCCATGTTATCGTGCGATTTCGAAACGGTCCGGATATCCAGTTCGTCCGGATTGATACCCGACTTTTCATTTGCTATGAAAGGGAAGATCTTCTCCTCCTCCGTCTTGAAATGGGAGGCCACCTCCCCTTCGTACTCTTTGAAGAATTGCAGCAGGACATTCCCTATTTTCCCGGCCTCATTGGCTATCTTGACAATATGCTTCTCAATGTGCTTCAGCCGATGATTGAGGTAGTAATCATGTGACGCCACCAGATAATCGACGAGCGTCTTCCCCTCAATCTCCTTTATCTCCTCGTCAGAAGGCATGTAATCGTCAAACGAATAGACATTGCACAACAGGAGAAACATGAATACTGGCACGTCGTTCATCTTGCAGATTTCCCCCACCCGCTTCTCTCCGAACCCTAATTTCATGCCAAATCTCGGCAACATCAGGATCAGCTGCGGATTGTAGTTGAGCAACTCGATAAATCTATTTTTTTCTGTGAATTTATTCATTTCCGTACTTGTTCGTGTGAAAAAATATTGAAGACATTGCTTTACACCTTGCGACATCCCTTTCGGCATGCCGCTGGCAGCATCACAAATGTAATTTCTTTTTTCCACATGCGCAAAGTTCCCACCCTATTCCCTTCTGCACAATCACTATTTATGGCTATTTTTTAGACGATGCGGTAACCATTAATGACGATAGGTTTAGGCGATTGGGCTTCCCTTACTTCCCACACGCCCCAAGCCATTGCGCTGTCCGTATGGACCACCTTTTTCGCATGCTTTGATATGGTCAAATCCCTCTATTCATTTCTGTGTTTGTCGAGACATTACAAGCGACGATTCCATAGCCCACAGCCGACAATAAATGGTAGAAAAACTGCCTTTTTTTTAAAGAAATTGGATTAAACGAGGCACGTTTTTGGACCGTGGATTGATGTTTTCGTGGACATATTATCCATAGGAATCAACATATCAGGCACTTAAATATGTAAAAATATATTAAAATATCTGTTTGAAATTTCAAATGAATTGTTATCTTTACATTTGCAAATTTTTTGCCTCCGTGTTTCATGAGGTTAAAACGAAGCAAAATGGGGGCTTGCTGCAAAGAAAAAAAAACAAGGTATGTGCATAAAAGATACGATTATGGTGAAACATTTACTTCAGATGAGAGGCATCTGTCTAACGGTTGTTTTGTCTTTTTTGATGATTAATGTTCAGTATGTTAGTGCGGATGGTTCCAAGGACATGTACCCGGAAAATTATTTCTCGAGATACGGGGTACCTACCCCCACAGCGCAGAACATTCCTATCGGGGCTTACCGAGCCTGTCTCATGAGCGGAATACCCTCAGGGAACTCGGATCCGAATCCGTCCGTCCCGTTTCCTACGTATGGAACGATAAAAGTATACGCCAAGGCGGGTGAACATATATACATGGCTTCGAGCGCCATGGTGGTGAAGACCACCTCAACGAAAGAGACATACGGACGCATCGACTGGCGTGCTCCCGACGGGACCAAGGGGAGCGTCACGGACATCCGCAGGGGCGGTTTGATCGCCAACCGAGCAGAAGAGTTGGCGGGTCCGAACATCAACGGCTCGACAGCCGGATACGACGCCTACAAGATAACTGTCGGTGCGGACCAGGAAGGCGTGTGGGAAATCGATTTCGTCGCCGCCACCACCAATCTGAACTTCAACACAGAGACTCCATCCAATCATACAATAAACAACTGGACGGAAAATCTTAACCGACCATATATCAACGCATTTGATGTGTCCGTCTCCAATGAGGCGGACGACGCATTCATCAAGGGACGTGTCTACGCGAACGTGCTGAACCTGATGATGCCTTCCTCCTACCAAAACACCAACTATTCCTGCGAGTGGTACACCACCCTATATGTCTTGACGAACACCGGCTACCTGTATGAGGTGAAGCCAAACGGACAAAACGGACACTTCTCCACCTTCTTCGCGAACAACAAGGGCATACAGACCGATCCGCTCGGTTGGATCACGGACAACGCGGACTATTCCTCTTCCAAGGCGATACCTTGCTATGGCGGATTCGCCTCCTACAAGAGCGTGGACGCCTCCCTTTCGAATAGCCATTTCGTCGACAATAAGGTTCCCATTTATGATCCGCGCCGTCCAGACATGGAGAGCAAGAGAATGGTGGAGGGAGAAGAAAAGACGACGGACGACGTGACCCATAAGATATTCTTCTGCATCCCGTCGTCGGACTTGCCAGCATCCGCCCGCGCCGTATATGGCAAGAAAGTGGAGACCACATGGTTGCTGACGAGCCTCAACGCAGAGGATGCCCCGTTGATCTCCAACCTCAGTCTGGTGGGCAAGGAGAGCCAGTTGGAAGGCGTGCTCGGTCCTGAGGGAGTTAACATCCATTTCGACGCGAACGCTTCCGGCGATTTCCTTATTGAGATGATTTTCGGTGCAGGTTATGAGAACAGGATATTATCAGGATACTGCGAAAAAGGCAGGAATGTGATAGAATGGGACGGTTTGGACGGCAACGGGAAGGCTGTGCCTGTCGTGAACATCTCCCTCGCCGGCAAGTTGAAGTCGGCCGAGATACATTTCCCTTTCTTCGATCTGGAAAACAACAAAAACGGACTACTGCTGAACCAACTGAATGCGGAGTGGACCGCAGTGGAGCGTGACTCCATCTATTGGGACGACTCCTCGCTGACCGGTCTCGGCACGGTATCCTCAGCCGAGGACCCGCTGTCAATGACAGAGGGCACCAAGTCTCCAGGGCACAAGTGGCTCTACAGAAATAGCAATAGGGGTAACAACCGCATCATTGACACGTGGACATTCGCCCAAGGCGCCAGCCGTGGCGTGCAGAACCTCTCCGCCTATTCACGTTACATCGATTTGGGCATCAGATCCGTCACCTGCGACACCAACGTGGCACATGTCGGGGAAATCGTCTCCTACACGCTGGAGGTTGTGAACAAGGCGATGGGCAAAGTGAAATATGGTGAGGATTCCGTAATCGTGGACTCCGATGCGGACAGTGCGTCGGTGGGTGTATGGTTCCCTACGGGCGGATTCGTCACCACATCCGTCGAACTGTTGGATTCGGACGACCCAACCTGTAGAGTGGCCCGCCAACCTTCCAGCGCGGAGTTCGGATTGGGCTTCATCTCTCTAAAGAATGGCAAACAAGCCACTTTGAGGGTGTCCGGTTACGCCACCGCCCACATGGCGCATAATAGCATGCGCCCGATCGGATTCATCATGCGTCCTGGCGATTTCTTCGAGGTGGATGCCAAGAATCTCGCATCGGACGGTATGCCACTGAACCCACTGAACGAGTACGAGGGAATAGAAAACGACAATGTCATGGTGGCTAATAGGTCTGTCTTCCTGCTCAACACGGCACCAGACGCCTCCGCCAACGACACGATCGTGCCTGCGGGCAGAAGCGTGTCGGGCAATCTCTTGAACAATGACAAGGATGTGGATAATGACGAGATCAACGTGAGCGGTTATATGGTGAACGGCGTCATGGGAACATTGGACGTGCCAATGACCATTCTGAAAGAAGGACAAACCTGTGGCGAATTTCAGATGGGCGCGGATGGTTCATATACGTTCACAGCAGATGCTTCGTATGCCGGAATGGTCCCTGATATCTATTATGCTGTTTCGGACGGCTTCACGGGCAATACATCCTATGAGGGGACAGACTTGATCCCAGGCAGGGACACCTCCCGTTTCAATATACAGGTTTTGCCGAACCATTTGCCGGCCGTAACGCCAACGTCGGTCACCATCAATAGGAGCGGGAATCGGACGTGGTTGCCTATCATCATCAGCGATGAGGATGGTGATCCGCTCACGCTCTCCCTTTCAGGCAGTGACGCCGCTTGGTATGAAGTGGCCGGCGACAGCGTCTACTATGTGGGCGGCCCCGTTTCCACTGAGACAGTCTCCCATTTCGACCTAACGGTTGACGACGGAGTGAGGGAACCGGTTGTGACGCCTATCACAGTGACAATAAAGGTGAACCAAGCTCCTACGCTCTCTCCTGAAGAAGTGACCATCACCGTCAGAATGCGTCAGACCGCAGACTACCTGCTCCCTGTGGTTATCAGTGATCCGGATGGCGACGAGGTGACAGCCTCTATCTCTAACATGTCTTCCTCCTATTTCACTTATACCGACGGGAAGCTATACTTTAACGCAGTTGGAGGCGCGACAGGGAATGTGCGGTCAGCTGGCACCTTCCCGCACAGCGTGACGATGACACTGACGGATGACAAGGGAGCGTCGAACCAAGTGACAGTGAAAATCAATATCAGTGTGGTGAATCATGAAATCACCCCAAGCAACGCATACGCCTATGCGGATAATATCTACTACGGTTCGCCGTTGTCTGAGGCTTTATCGTACGGCGCGGATTGTGAGGGTACATGGAGTTTGCGGGATAGCGTGGCAGGTCTGGTCGACACGACGGAAGTCCTGCAGGCAGGTCTGCATTCTATCGACTTGCTGTTCTCCCCTTCCTCATCAAACTACTTAGTGGAAGAGGTGAAGTCCATCCGTTTCAACGTATTGCCTCGTCCAATCACTTTGGTGTCTGGCTCAGCCGAGAAGACATACGATGGGGAGGCACTCTCCATGCCGACTGTTTCTGTCGAATCAGGCTCTTTCTTGGGTGAGGAACAATTCTCTTACAATAATTTCGCGAGCCTGACGGGTGCTGACACGATTGATAACACCTTCTCTTATACGGCGACAGCAGGAACCTCCCTCGAAAATTACAATGTCACCGTACGGTACGGATCGTTAGTCGTGACCCCTCGTCCGATTACGATTTCCTCATCCGACTCCACGAAGTCCTATGATGGAACTCCTCTATCCAACCCTACCGTCAACGTCATCGCAGGCAGTTTCGCGGGATCGGACGCCTTTGTCTATTCCAACTTTGCCACCATCACGGAAATGGGTAGCGTGGACAATACGTTCAGCTATGCACCGGCCCCAGGCGTGACGCTCGCCAACTATGTGGTCACGACCAACTACGGGAAACTGACCGTCGAACCATTTATGTGGACAGGCGATTATGACATCAACCTGTCGGAGACCAATTATATGTATGAAGGTACAGAGCATCGGCCATCCGCTACAATTTCGGCGATAGGATACACACTGGACGAGAACTTCTTTGACGTGAAGTATGAAAACAACATCCATGCGGGCGATTCCGCTATGGTGATCATTTCGCCTAAAGAGAATAGCAGCATTCAATTCAAAACGGATACCGCATTCTTCTCCATCGCTAAACGTTCCATTACGATTAAGTCTTCTTCCTGCGAACAAGTATATAACGGAAGAGCGCTTTCATGCCACATGATCGAATCTGTGACGGGTGACGGAATGGCGGCGGGAGAATCATTCACCTTAGAATATACCGATTCTCTCACGAATGTAGGCACGGTGGACAATGTCTTCCAGGTCTCCATTGATGAGCGAGACTACAACGTAACCCGTCAGTATGGCACACTGACGGTAAAGCCGAAGCAAGTGACACTGAGCAATGCGAATGTCACCTGGAGCGACGCCTCCTTCCCTTATGACGGCCAAGCGCATTGCCCGACCGCCACAATCACAGTGGACAGATTGGAGTTGGACCCCGACCATGATTATACGATATCCTGCGCTGACAACGTGGCAGTCGGCGAGAATAGCGCAGTCGCGACAGTGAAAAAAGCAGAACACGGGAACTTTGATTTCAGCGATTATGAAGCACACTTCTCCATCCAACCAGCGGTCGTTACCATTACGGACAAGAGCGTCGCTTCGAAAACATACGATGGCACAACATCCGCCACGGTCACGGTGAACGGAATCACCGGCTTAGTATCGGGCGACGATGTGGACGTGGAAGTGACCGCCTCGTTCGCCGACGCCAATGCGGGAACGAACAAGGATGTGGAAATCTCCTATGCGCTAATCGGTGCGGACAAAGACAACTATCGTTTAAGTGTGAATCATGAGACATACCCGTATGGGGAAATCTCTCCTTTGGTGGCAACCCTCGTGTGGAACGGGGAGGCCCAAATAGCCTATGACGGAACACCAAAGCGTGTGGAGGCTACTGTGACGAATGCGATCGGCACGGATGTGGTGGCTGTAGAATCCTATAGAGGAAACGAGGCCACGGAGATCGGTAGCTATGTGGCCAGGGCTTTGTCTTTGAACAATACGAATTATACTCTTCCTGACGACGCTTCGTTCAACTGGTATATCTTGCCTATGCTTATGAATGCGGATGTTACCGTCGAGAACGTTTCGTTCACATACGACCAAACCGCCCACGAACCAGGCGTGGTTGTGAAGGTCGGTGAAAACATACTGACGGATTCAGACTATTACGTTGATTATAAAAACAATGTGGATGCCGGTGATTCAGCCATGGCGATCGTCTCCCGAAAGAATGGAGGAATTTACTTCTTCGACAGGGATACGGTCTACTTCTCCATCGGGAAGAGAGCCGTCACCTTCCGATCCGATTCATGCGAAAAGATATACGACGGCACACCATTGACATGCGAGACCGCATTCATCGTGGATTCCTCGCAGGTTTTGCCGGGCGACACTTACACCGTGACCTTCTCTGGCTCGCAAACCAATGTGGGTAAGAGTGACAACACGTTCAACGTGGTCTTCGACAAAGACAATTACCAGGTGGATCTGCAGTATGGCCAATTGAAAGTTTCACCTATGCCTATCGACATCTTGCCTTCTGATATCGTATGGGATGATACCGTGTTCATCTACGACGGAATGGAGCATTGCCCGACCGCCACGATTACCGTGAATGGCAACGTATTGAACCCGATGTCGGATTATAAAATCGTTTGCGACAACAATGTGAAGGTTGGTAGCGATGTCGCCCACATCGCCGTGAAGTCACAAGATGGCGGTAATTTCCTATTCACCGACTATGAAGTGAACTTCTCAATCCTGCCTGTGGTCATATCCATCACAGACTCTACCATCTTCGAAAAAACATTTGACGGAGGTAATGCCGCTACCGTAAAGGTGAATGCGGTCTCATTCAAGGCTCCTGGCGACTCTATCGAGGTCACCACAGCCGCCAAGTTTAACAACGCCTCCGCAGGAACCAACAAAAAGGTGAGCATCACCTACGGATTGGCAGGACCGGACAAGGACAACTACGTGCTTGCCTACAATACAGCGGTTTACAATAAAGGCGTAATCAACAAAAGGGAAGCCATCCTTGTCTGGAACACTCCTGACACATTCGTCTACGATGGATTGAAGCATGGGGTTTCCGCCACAGTGGAGATGGACATCCATGTGTCCGCCATCGAAGTGACTGGCTATACGGGTGACTCCGCCATCGAAGCGGGCAGATATGTGGCGCGTGCGACCGGTGTGAACAACCGTAACTTCAAGTTGCCGGAAAATGATTCTCTGGTGTGGGTTATCCTTCCAAGCGGCATCGACGCATCCAGCTTCACACTCCAGCAATCCTCCGTCACGTATGACGCGATGAGTCATCCTGCCACTTTCAATACAGACTCCGCTCTACACTTCACCCAAGATGTAGATTACACGATCTCCTACAAGGCAGAGGGTACGGATTCCACAGCATGGAACACATTCCCTCCAATCAATGCGGGCGTTTATGACATCAAGATTTCCGTCCATAATCCTAATTATGAGCAGGTGGACTTGACAGGCTGGCAGATGACTATCGGCAAGGCTCCGATTACCGTCACCCCTAATGTGACGAAGGCAAAGGTATACGACCGCACAACGGACGCGACCGTATCTCTCGAAAGCCTCTCCGGCGTGGTTGGAAACGAGGATGTCTCAGTCTCCATCGTTGCCCAATATGATACCTTCACAACGGAGGCATCCTCCATTCGCTCCGTATACAGCCTTACAGGCGGGGATGCGATGAATTATTACTTGTCAGACTCCGTAGATGTGTCGGAAGGTACGATTCTTCCGCTCCAACTGACGGTGGTGGGCACAACGATCTTGGATAAGAGCTACGACGGAACACTCGATGCTGTGGCCGCTGTAGGCACATTGCAATCCGTAATCAGTCCGGACGTGGTAAATGTCTCCGTATCATCGTCCTACTTCTCCAGCGACACGATCGGTGACGGTACGGATGTTTATGTCACTTATCGGTTGTCTGGTCAGGACGCCGCCAATTATACCGTGAAGCCGGATACGGTGAAGGGTAATATCCTTGAACCGGCAATCTCCTTCACCTGGAGTGTGAAAGACACCGTCTATGGCATGGCCATTGTCGGTAAGAATCCGTTGGTGGAGGTTAACCAGACGGTGGAGGGCACACTTATCTACTTCGTCGACGGACTTCCTGTAGACACAGGGTATGTTATCCCTGCGGGTGAGCACACTTTATTGGCGCAATTCACCTCATCGGAAGGTGGTTTCGCAATTCCTTCGGGTGGAGAGTCCATCTCCGTCTCCAAGAAATATGTTACACTTGCTTCATACGACATCAATCCTATCAAACCGTATGACGGAACAGATACCGTCCTCTCCTTGAAGACGGACAGCACCCTGGTGGGTGTCGTAATGGATGACGATGTGCGTCTTGCCTCGTTGAACGCCCACTACGAAAATGCGCAAGTAAGTAGTAGCAAGACTATTATAGTTAACTTCTCCTTAATGGGCAATGACATCGCCAACTATGCGATTGAGGAAGAACAACTAAGAGGCGCTATCAGGAAACGTCAGGTGCAACTCGCCGCAGGTGACAGCACCAAGGTATATGATGGCACGCCGCTGAGGTACGACACGGTATTCGTCATAGGCGATGGCTTCATCGAAGGGGATCTCGTGAGCGCACATGCGACCGGAGAGATCACCGAACCAGGACATGTCCTGAACAGGGTGGTATTCGTCTATGCCAACGATTCTATCGAAGATAATTATGAAATCGTCATAGCAAGAGGATTCTTGGTGATTACTAAAATTCCACAGGAAGCTCCTACCATCGTTCCTGTCAACGAGTCTATCCTTGGACTCAACGACGGACAGTTATTAGGCTTGACGACCGAAATGGAGATGCGTGACGAGCATACCCCGACGTATGCGATGGTGACTCGTACAGACTCCCTATATGCTCCAGGCACCTACTACGTGAGATTCCCTGAATCGCAATACTATGCGGCATCCGACTCGCAAGAGGTGATCATCCTACCAGGACCTGGCGAATTTATCGTAAGCGCATCATCCGCCGACACGGCAAGGGGTTCCGTGACGGGCTCGGGCACTTACCTCTATCAGTCCGACGTGACAGTTGAGGCCTTGCCTAATACAGGCTACCACTTTGTGGCATGGAACGATACAATTCTTGAGAATCCGTACACCTTCGTGTTGACGGGCGACACCTCTTTCGCCGCCACCTTTGAACCAAACCAGTACCAAATCTTTGTGATGGACCGTGGTGTCTCGTTAGACTCCCTCTCCGTCTTGTTCGGAGATACGGTTGTTGAGGCTATGCTGAGCGTGACGCCTCAGAGGGAGGGATATGATTTCAACGGTTGGTCGCCTGCCTTCCCTATCGTGATGGGTGCGGGTGACGTGACGGTTGAGGCACAATGGAAGATAAAGCTATTCAACGTGGAGGTGGATTCCTTAACGGAAGGAGGCAAGGTTAACACTAACTTCACGAATCCTGTCGCCTATGGTGACACGGTTGTCCTGAACGCCCTCTCCGCAGTCGGTTATCACTTCACCTCATGGAATGACGGGGATATGACGAACCCACGTAGGGTGGTGGTGACAAGCGACACATCCTTCAGTCCTCGCTTCGAGCCTAACCAACATGTGCTTTCCGTTGTATCTGACGGTATGACATTGGATTCGATAGCCATTGTATATGGCGAAACGATAACCGATTCGAAAATCAACGTCGCACTTTCCAAGGCAGGCCATTACTTTACGGGCTGGGCACCTGCACTCCCTGTCGTAGCGGGCGATTCGGACATGACAATCGTAGCACAATGGACAAAGAGCGCATACATCGTCACCGTCGATTCAATGTCGGCAGGAGGATATACCACAACGGATTTTGCGAACCCTGTGGCCTATGAGGACACCGTCACCTTGACGGCCAATCCTTTCAACGGATACCATTTCATCTCATGGAACGATGGTGACACGATCAATCCTCGCGAAGTGGTGGTGACGAGCGATACCTCCTTCTCCCCTTTGTATGGGAAGAACAAATACATGCTCTATGTGATGAGTGACGACTCAATCGTGGATAGCCTTGTTATCTCATTCAAAGAAACAATTCATGAATCGTGGCTGAAGCCTATAGAGAAAGAGGGATATGATTTCATAGGATGGGAGCCTACCCTACCTGTTGTGATGGGCGATTCGAACATGACAATCGTTGCCCAATGGAAGGCCAAAACATACATCGTCTCTGTCGATTCGTTGACGGATAAGGGTACATTCGTCACCTACTTCACGAATCCTGTGTCATACGGTGCATCCGTCTCATTGAAAGCTGTGCCTATAAATGGCTACCACTTCGTGTCATGGACGGACGGCACGACGCTGAACCCTCGCAAGTGCACTATCCACAGCGATACTTTCTTCGCCGCCATCTTCGAACCGAACCAATACGATGTCATCGTGATGAGCGATTCGGACACGCTTCGTACGGTTCCTGTTCTCTTCGGAGATACGGTGACAACGGATTTGATGGGCTCATCCCCAGAGAAGGAAGGTCACCTCTTCGCAGGTTGGTCTCCTGTGCTCCCAGTCGTGATGGGCGATTCGAACATGACCGTCACGGCGCAATGGACAAAAAGGATGTACATCGTATCTGTGGATTCATTGACGGTTGGCGGTGGCGTGTCGACAGACTTCACAAACCCAGTCGCTTATGGTGATACGGTTACACTTACCGCCGAACCTGCCGAAGGCTACCATTTCATGACATGGGACGATGGTTCAGAGGCAAATCCTCGCCAGGTGGTCGTTGCATCCGACACATCATTCGCTCCACTCTTCGAAACGAACCAATATGTTGTTTCAGTTCTTAGCGAAGGAGACACGCTGAAACGCTTCTCCATCTCCTATGGCGACACCATCGTAGAGGCGATGCTGGATGTTGAGCCTTCGTCGGTAGGCTATGACTTCGTAGGTTGGCAACCTGCCCTCCCGATTGTGATGGGTGCCACAGATCTGACAATCGAGGCACAGTTCCAACGGAAGACCATCGAACTCACTTTCGATACATTGTTTGAGAACGGCTCTATCATAACGGATTTCACGAACCCTGTCACGTATGGCGATAAAATCACACTGACGGCCGAACCAGCCGAAGGCTACCATTTCGTCGCTTGGAATGATAGCGTGACGACCAATCCTCGCGAGGTAGTGGTGACGAGCGACACATCATTGACGCCTATCTTCGAGCCTAATCTATACCATCTAATTGCCATGAGTGAGGATACGATTGTGCTGACATTACCTGTCCATTACGGAGATACTGTACAATCCTCTTCGGTAGAGGTATCGTTGGAAAGGACTGGCTACGACTTCACGGGTTGGTTGCCTAACCTCCCTATTGTGATGGAGGCGGGCGACATGACCATCGAAGCACAGTGGACGAAGAAGACGATTGAACTGACCCTCGACACACTCTTTGAGAATGGTAAAGTCATCGCAGACTTCCAAAACCCAGTAACCTATGGCGATACGATCACTTTGGCGGTTGAGCCTAACGAGGGATACCACTTCCTCTCATGGGCGGACGGCGACACCCTGAATCCTCGACAGATAGTGGTCGTAAGCGACACTTCACTAACGCCTATCTTCATGCCGAACACGTATGTATTCGCCGCATTGCTCGACGGTGACACACTCCTGAAAATCAATGTCACTTATGGCGACATCATTACCGATTCTCTCGTGAATATAATTCCGGAGAAGGAAGGCCATGATTTCATCGGATGGTATCCTACCCTTCCTATCGAGGTGGGTGCGTCCGATTTGACACTGGAGGCACAATGGGAGAAGAAGAGATACCATGTGGTAGTGACCGCTTCCGCAAACGGTACGATCGACTACACCCTCGGTGATTCCATCCCGTATGGCGATACGATCACCTTCGCCGCAGTCCCAAATGAGGGATTCCGCTTCACCTCATGGACAGACGGAGGCCGTTCTAACCCTCGTTCAGTGGTGGTGACAAGCGACACCTCATTCACGGCAAGCTTCTCTCCAAACGTTTACTACGTCAATGTGGTGAATGGCGATGACACGTTGGCCGTTCTCCCTCATCACTTCAAGGATATGATTCTGCGCAAAAGCCTCGATTCGTTAAACCCTACCAAGATCGGGCATGACTTCGTGGCGTGGGATGCGGAGTTCCCTCTTTCCATGCCTTCCCATGACACGACAATCACGGCAATCTATACACCGAAGATTTTCACCGTCATCGCAAAGATCAACGGCAACGTGGGTAAAGTGACAGGCGAGGGTGATTATCCTTATGGCACAGTCGTTAGCCTGCAAGCGATCCCTAATGAGGGCTTCCATTTCGTGAAGTGGGGCGACGGCGACACTTCCAGCATAATCAGCTTCACCATCTCTTCTGACACGATAGCCTCAACGCTCTTCGCGAAGGATGTGGACGAGATGATGGTCGACACACTGATAATCCCTTCATTCGGCTATTGCCCTAACACGGAGGATGTGATACGCTATTCGTTACTCAACTCCGAAGCTCCTTCCGAATACAGGATCATCTTTAGCGAAGAGGCGTTACAGGCAGGCTTCGCCGACGTTGATTTCACAAAAATCAATGCGGATAACGAGGTGAAGGTCGTCATACCGGACTGCCCTGCCGGCACATACAAGGCAAGCATCCAATTCAAGAATGCCATCAACTCAGTCACTCCGTTCTTCGATGTGGACCTGAGGGTCAACCTCTCCAGCGACTACATTACGGACATCTGGCAGGATGTGGTCTCCGTCATCAATACGGAGAATATATTCCGTGAGTATCAATGGTTTCACAACGATGTGAGGGTCGGTGGCGCCACACTCCCTTACTACTGCGAGAAGAAGGGCTTGAGCGGCAGCTATTACTTGGAGACTGTCACGACGGACGGCCGCCAATTGCGTACTTGCAAGAAGTGGTTCGACAATGGTACAAACACCATACTTTCCGTATACCCTAATCCAACCTCCGACAACGCGACAGTCGAACTGAGCGTGGACAATGGTTCGGTTCATAAACTCACTGTGACAAACGCCTCCGGTGTCATCGTCCACAATACTACGTTTGTGGGCCGTAAGACTCAGGTGTCCTTCCGAGAACTCCCTTCCGGCGCATACATCGTCGAAGTGGATGGATTGACCGTGAAGGAGATTAGGAAATAAGGGAGAGTCTTTTCTCCCCGTAATTATTTGAATGTAAAGACATTGATATATGAGAATGAGAAAGGGTTTGATATTATTAGGCTTGCTCACGTTACCTTCACTTGTGTCGCATGCTCAGACTTACGATCATTACTTGGATTTGACCGTGGGAGGCGGATTGCACTCCGTCCAGTTCTCTCCGAAGGAGGGTAACTTCACGCCAGGCACAGGTATGGAGGTGAGGGCTGCCTATCGCCGTGTCCTTGGTGAACATTGGAGCGCAGGCCTCGGGTTGGGTGTTAGCTGGTACAACGCCCGTTCCTTCTACGAGGATTACCGCATATCACGCGCCGCTGTTGATGCACAGAATGGAGAACCATACGAATATAGGGTCATCTTCAGCGATTGGAGGGAGAAGCAACATGTGGTCAACCTTGAACTCCCCGTGGCTATCTATTACCAGCAACCAATCAGTACCTTGTGGAGCTTTTTAGGAAGCGGAGGCTTGAAATTTTTCATGCCAATATCCAACCAATACCGCATTCTGGATGGCGAAATGGAGACCAAAGGCTACTTCAAACAACTCACGAATATCGAGTACGAGAACCTGCCCCAGCACGGATTCTTCAAAGAGGATGCCTACGAGGGCGAGGCTTCCCTGCGTAAATTCGGAGGAGGTGTCTTCGCCGACGCCGGATTCCTCCGCTCCTTTAAGCATGGGGATATGAGCCTCTACATGGGCCTTTATTTCAGTTATGGCTTCACGGACCTGTCCAAAGACCATACATCCTCCCTATTCGACGGGAACTCCTACCCTGGCGTGCTCTCCTCTAATTTGACGGATAAGGCCCACCTAATGGCGGCAGGTGTGAAAGTGGGCATCTCGTTCGGTATGCCTCGTATCTTCCCATTGCCTGAAATGCAGCATGAACTTGCCATGGAGGACGAGGATACGGAGAATATCGAGGCGGAAATCAGAAGATCCGAGACGGCGGAAGTCGAAGAGGTGCTACGCATCGCCCGCCAGCTGGCTCAGCAGGAGGAGGAGCGCAAAGCACGTGAACTCGCCAACGTCAAAGAGGTTGTCAAATGGTTGAATAATAACGTGCAGGTGGAATTCAAATTAGGCGAAGCGGTTGTCCAGATGAATGAGGAAATCGAGGCTTACATTAATGACCTGACAAACTATATCAAAAACACGCCGGGACGTAAGATCCTCATCTGGGGCCATACATGCAACTTGGGTAAGGAGTCTAAGAATATCGAACTGGGTATGCAACGCGCGGAGGCGATGCGTAAGTTGCTGATCAAAGCGGGATGCCCAATCAACCGCGTGATGGCGAGAAGCAAGGGCTCTTCCGATCCACTTGTGCCTAATACGAGCGAGGCGAACCGTCAGAAGAATAGACGTATCGAAATTGTCATGAAATGATTTTTTACCTAATTTAGCATATAACAGGGGGAGCATCACACGTTCTCCCTGTTTTTTATTCCTTCCCCGTAAGTCCCCTTGCTCCTTGCCGAAACACTCTTTCGGACGATATAAATCATTTTATAAAAAGAATTATATCCATTATCTTTGACTTTTGATATGTTTTATTTTACCTTTGCCTAATATTTAAAGGACATACAGGGAGTGTTAATGTGAATACCATTGAAACGTGTTATTGTTGTTTATTGTGTGCGACTTCCCCGTTTTTCACAATACATACTCCCGCATAAGTTTATTGGCGACATTTCGTGTATTGAGTGTAAAACATATTAAATCATTATTATGCTATGCTAAAACACATATTATTGTCTGCGTCATTGGCGGGTGTGCCCATATTTTGTCACGCCCAGTCGAACCTATACAGTTCAGCGGCCGAGAAGACGCAAAGTGATCTGACACTCTACCATGTGGTGGGGAATGTGGCGGCCATGGAGTCGGAAGACGGAGCGCTCTCCACAGGTAATCTCATCCCATACAATGTGGCGACGACCACGGGAATGGAGCTCACCAGCATCACCTTGTTGTCGGTCTATCCGAACCCCACAAAAGATGTGCTCGTGCTTACAACGGGCGAGTTTAAAAACTTGACGATGACCCTGACGAATGCGGAAGGACAACAACTATTGTCCGCACCCGTGAGGGAAAGCGAGACTCGAATCAATTTTTCCAGCTACGCCTCAGGACTATACCATCTCACGCTCACACACGACGAAACGATCGTCAAATCATTCAGCATCGTCAAGAAATGACGGGCATAAGTCTGGCTTGACGTTATAGCGTTGCACATATAAAAAAACATTCATTCAATATTAACTATTTATTACACCATGAAGAGAATTTTTATGATTGTCGCGATGACACTGCTATGGATAGTGTCGTTGTCGGCGCAAGTCCCACAAAAACTCACTTACCAAGCGGTCATTCGCGATGCCGCAGGTAACGTGGTCAGCAACCAGGATCTGGAGGTCCAAATCTCCATTTTGCAAGGGAACATAGAAGGGGGCACTGTGGTATACTCGGAAACCCATACCACCGCCACAACTGTCAACGGAGTCATCACCCTTGAGGTCGGAGGTGGAATGACGACGTATGACTTCAACACCATCGATTGGAGCAACGGACCATTCTTCATTCGTTCCGCCGCAGAACTGAACGGGAAGACCATCTCCGTCACCTCCCAGTTGTTGAGCGTTCCCTACGCCTTGTATGCTCATCGGTCATTCTTGGCAGACAAAGTGGACGAGAAATTCCTACAGGATTTCATCAACGACAGAGTCGAAAGCCTCCTCTCCGAAAGAGATGCCATTTGGGAGGGGAAAATCAAGGAACTCGAAGCAACGATAGACTCGATCTCCGCTCAAATAAACATACCACCAGTCGATACCATCCCTACGGATACAATACATGGTGACACCATCCCTACGGATACCATTCCTGCCGACACGACACCTGCGGACACACTTTTCAAATCAGCCGCAATCCACGGAGTGTTGCCTGGTAAATTCTCCATGGGGAAAAACAAAATAGTACATTTCTCCAAAGGCGTACTGCAGTACCTCGCATATAAGAACGAATGGAGATTCGCCAAGACCCAGTTCGATACTCTCGGGAAGAGTTACTTGGATTATTGGATGTTTCCGGCCACAGATTGGGTCGATTGCTACGAATATGGCGCTGGTACAGCTAATCATCCAGAGTGCGAATATTATGACAGGGATTACCATTATTGGGGCATTGAATTTAATTATGCTTCCGACGGAAAAAATGGTGACCAACCTATCCATAACGGAGGTAACAAGATTGGCCTATGGGAAAACCCTGACGATTCGGACTGGAAGTATCTCTTCAATTTTAGAGACAACGCAGATAGCCTCTATTCAAAGGCCAAGGTGAATGGAATGGAAGGATATGTCCTTCTGCCAGATGATTGGGAAACCCCTTCTGACATAAACTTTACTCCTAAAGCGGAGAATTGCTCGGTTAATGTCTATGACAAAAAAACATGGGAAAAGATGGAGTCGTTAGGTGTGGTCTTCATGCCTTGCGCCAACTATTGGTCTTGGGGAATAATGTTCGAATGTCACGCCATGAACCTGACCGCCAATCATGCATATCCTGTTTGTGAGGATGAATATTGGTGTGACGATGATTTCTTTGATCCACTCGCATACGGCAGGAATACTAATTTTATCCGATTAGTCACTACAGATAGTATAGCGGCAGAGATAATAAAGATGGGTACAATTGAAAATGAAGAACTTGAAGGAGAAGGAGTCGATATGCCGAACAATTATCTTCCTGACAATCAACCCGATTTATCGGGCGTTGACATGAGCGCAGGACTCCTTCGCGGAAGATTCTCGGTTTCGGAAACCAAACAAGTGAATTTCTCCCAAGGAAACCTTCAATACAATCCAGACACCAAGATCTGGCGTTTCGCGGAGACGCAAATTGACCACATCTCGCCAAAGAGTTGGATACAAAATACCACCGAGAAAAGAGACGGATGGATAGACGCTTTCCGTTGGGCTTCTTCCGGTTATGCGTTTGACCCTACATTTAACTTCGCTTATGGCGACTTCTACGAAGATATTCCAGACATCTCTGGCACCAAGTATGATTGGGGCGTGTATAACCCGATCTCCAATGGAGGCAACACCGCGAACCTTTGGCGTACACTTACAAAGGATGAGTGGGAATATCTCATGAGAAGACGCAAGGACAATAGGAATTTCCACGTGGCAGCCCAAGTACAGGGTGTGGACGGAATCCTCCTTTTGCCTGACGATTGGGATTTCAACAATGGCATACCTTATAATGACAATCCGGAGACTCCGATTTATAACTATGAGGTTAATACTTATGACGAGGAAGTATGGTCTCGCATGGAGGCGTTAGGTGCAGTTTTCTTGCCAAGTGCGGGAATAGTGCGGTACGGATCCACCTACGACATTGATGACACTGGTTATACCGACTGGATTGATGGTAGTTATTGGTCTACCTCCCTGTATGATGATGATACCTTCTCATGGGGAATGTTGTTCATCGCACACTCAGCATCTGCTTATGAGAATCCTGACGTATATGATATTACTCCGACGTACGATGGCGTTCGCCGTAGAATCGGATGCTCCGTCCGCTTAGTCCGTGACGTCAAAGAGTAATCATCGTATTCTGTTTTACGCATGAAAAACAGGACTGATTTCCCAAAGAATCAGTCCTGTTCTTTTATAAGGAAAGGCACGGTGAAGGTTCATCGTTCACCGTGCCTTGCTCGTTTTTATAAGGCCATTGTAGCGGCTTTTCTATCGGCCTCTACTGGCAATCCTTTATTTTACGTTTCCTACCTTGATGAGGTATTCAGCGATTTGTACAGCGTTCAAAGCGGCGCCTTTCTTGATTTGGTCACCCACGATCCAGAAGGTCAAACCATTCTCGTTCGCCAAGTCCTTACGTACACGGCCTACGTAAACATCGTCCTTGCCTGCCAAGAAGAGAGGCATTGGATATTTCTTGTTGGCTGGATCATCCATCAACTGCAGACCCTCACCCTCGGCGAAGGCTTTCTGTGCTTGCTCCACGCTGATTGGCTTCTCCGTCTCGATCCAGATGGACTCCGAGTGGGAGCGGAGGGAAGGCACACGCACGCACATCGCTGAACAATTCACGTCGCTGTGCATGATTTTCTTCGTCTCGTTGAACATCTTCATCTCCTCTTTCGTGTATCCGTTGTCGGTGAAGACATCGATCTGAGGGATGACGTTGTATGCCAATTGATAAGCGAACTTATTGACGGTCACAGGCTTGTTGTCCAACACTTCCCTGTACTGCTGCTCCAACTCCGCCATGGCTGCCGCACCTGCGCCGCTGGCCGCTTGGTAGCTGGCGACGTGGATACGTTTGATGTGGCTGATCTTCTCGAGCGGTTGCAAAGCCACTACCATCATGATGGTGGTGCAGTTAGGGTTGGCGATGATGCCTCTCGGACGGTTGAGCGCATCTTCCGCGTTGCACTCAGGCACAACCAATGGAACATCATTGTCCATGCGGAATGCGCTGGAGTTGTCAATCATCACGGCACCGTACTTGGTGATGTCCTCGGCGAACTCCTTCGAGATGCTGGCTCCTGCGGAGGTGAAGGCGATGTCCACACCCTTGAAGTCGTCATTGTGCTTCAACTCCTTGACGGTGTATTGCTTGCCTTTGAATTCGTATGTGCGTCCTGCACTTCTAGACGATCCGAACAGTACTAAGTCATCCAACGGGAAATTACGTTCTGCTAATACGCGGAGGAATTCCTGTCCCACTGCGCCGCTTGTTCCAACGATTGCTACTCTCATTTTTCTTTTGTAATTTTATATGAATTTTCTCAATATTTTATACTTTTGCGAGAGGGATGTGTTTGCCATCCTCTAATTTTCTGCAAAGATAATTTGTTTGCGGTTTACTTGTAGTAATTAATTATAAAAGTTATTGTTGAATGAAAAAAATTTTGTTTGTGTGGGCTTTTTTGTGCCCTTTCTGTGCGTTTGCTCAGCTGAATGTATCCTTTACGGATGGTGTGATTCCCTCGTATTGCGTGGGTACGGATTCTCTCTTTTCGGTCGCCGACGGGGTGGTTACTTCCTTGAACAATGTAGCCGGTGAGAGCTATCTCTTCGCCCCTTCTGTCGCGATGGACGATGCGGAGTGGGGTCTCACCGTCACCATGACCCAGCCGACCGGCTCGTGTTTCGCCCGTTACTATTTGGCGGTCGACGCGCCGGCGATCGATGGCTCCTCCTCCGGCTATTTCCTGCGCTTGGGTGATTCCAAACGGCAGATCTCCTTATGCTTCCGCAAGGAAAGCGGAAGCGTCGTCACCTTGGCGAAGGGGGACACGATGAGGCTTCTCCCTCCGTTGGACGAGAAGTTGCTACGTGTGGAGGTGCGGGTGACCCGTAGCAGTGCGGGCGAATGGGTGGTCTACTCCAGGCTGAATGACGAGGAGTCGTTTCGTCAGGAGTTCTCCGTCACCGATAACACCTTGACGCAAGCCTCCTATTCGGGCATCTATTGCAAGTATCCTAAGTCGAAGGCGAACACCTTCTCCTTCTCGGGTTGGATGGTGGAGGGTGAAGCGGCTTCCGTGCTCGACCCTCCCTCATTGCCTGAGCCTAACGATTTGATTTTCACGGAAATCATGTTCGCTCCGTCTGCGGATGGGGCTGAGTTTGTGGAGATTTATAACCGTTCCGACAAGGTCATCGACTTGTCCGGACTCAACCTTGCGGCGAGGAAGAAGGATGGTGCGGTTAGCTATGGCAAGCGGATTGCCTCCTCCTCTTCACTAATCTATCCTGATGAGTATAAGGCGGTTACAAAATATCCGGAGAAGGTGGGTGACCTCTCTTCGTGTGCGTCCGACGGGGCGATGGTGCCGATGTCCAACATGGCGGCCCTGAACAATGCTGGGGGATGGGTCTCCCTCTTCCGCACATCCGATTCTCTCTTGATCGACGAGGCCTATTTCGCCCCCGACCTGCATGTGGAGGGGGTGCCTGACAAGGGGGTGGGGGTCTCGTTGGAGCGTGTTTCCATAGAGGGTTCATCGTGGACCTCCGCCTCCCCTGCGACGGGCTATGCCTCTCCGGGCTGTGAGAACCAGGCGATGATGGCGGTCGAGGAGATCCTTTTTGAGGCCGATCCGTTGTGTGCCCCCTATCTCGAAGCCTCCGGGTTCTGGCACCTGCGTTACAACCTGGACAAGCCCGGCTATTTGGCGAACGTGCGTGTCTATGCGCTGAACGGTGCGGTGGTGCGGACGTTAGGTCATTCGTTGTCCCTTTCCGTGTCGGGCGAGCTGGTTTGGGATGGTCGCACGGACGGAGGTGCATTGGTTGCCGTCGCACCGTATATCGTTGTGGTACAGGCGATTCATCCGTTGGGTGACATGGTCAATCGGCGGTTTGTGGTGACGGTTTCGAGGTGATGGGTGGTAGTGTGGGTTAATAACAGAAACAGCGGAGCTTACGTTCCGCTGTTCCTGTGTTTGGGAATCCCCACGATAGATTTAGAATCTTCTCCAATCTGCCTCGTTTTCATACACATATTCTGTTGAGTCATTGAGATACCACATGCCATTGCGCATCTCCACTATACCTCCTACGTAATTGAACTTTTCACTTTTTTGATTCAGTTCCGCAATATGCGCTGCCAAACACTCCGCTTTGTCCTTCGTCTCTTGAGATTTGGCGGTGATGCCTCCTTTGGTATCATAGATGCCAATACTGTTGTCTCGGTATTTGACAATCCAATCGGGGTAGAAAAGGCGCATTTCATGGGTTGTGCTATCCATGTAGCGGAACCCCAAATCTTCTTTTCCTATTCCATTTTTCAGCCACCACTCCACAATGTGGGATTTCTGCTCTAAATAGTCGATGAATTGGGTCTCATTTTTCCGACCATTGTATTCCTTTGGTAGGTATAAATCCACTAAACTGAGCTTGTTGGGGTACTCCTCGTATTCATCGGGGCAACTCTTTTCTGTGGAGATGACGAATGGTGTAGGCTCTTCTTCCAAGGCTTTTATGCGTTTCGCCTCCAATGTTTTCTGTAATACTGGATAGTAGTCTTTGATGGCTTGCGTAAGGGCTGGTCGAAATTTGCTATCTGCGTTTCGTAACAAATCTTTGATGAAAACCTTGTAGGCATCCGTATCTGTATAGGTTACCAAAGCATAGTTCCTGAACCAAATCCGTAAGGCTGACTTTAATCGTCCGAATGAACGGCTGGCGTTACCAATGATTGCCTCGGCATCATCATGTTCCTTGATAAATTGGTAGCATAGATTCGTGAATAGCTTCTCCACATCATTTGAAGACATCTCGTATTTAGTCGTTTCTGTATTCGTCATTGAACTGTCTACCGTCTTGAATCGTGCGTTCACCATAATCTCTTGGCTGAGTATTGGTATGATGTCCACCCCTTTGTTTTTCAGAAGTATTGTGTTAGAATTGTCGTTCGACAGTTCTTTAGAGATTCCAAACCATTGATTTAGAGATTGTATGAAGGAAATTTGAAATTCACTTGACTTACCCAAATCACCATAATTAGTACGGGAGATGAACTCGGTTTTTAGTGCGGGGTCGAGGATGAAATTGGATATTTTTGTGCCTCTTACTTCTGATTGAAAGCTTGATTGTAATGATTCCAAAATACTTGTGGCAATTTTTTGCGTGTTTTCCGGTAATGATTTTTCTATCTCTTTTTTGGATTCATTTACAAGCGTTGCGCATTCGCTTACCACTTGCTCAATAGCCTCCGTCACTTTACGGTCTTTTGGGGTTATTCCTCCATATTCCCCCTCTAATTCAGTCGCAAATCCAACCCCGTCATCAATTGTTTCTTCCAGAGTGTGTTCTATTTCCGTTAACTTCTCTTTCACTTTGTCGCAGACACTATTCACTGCCTTCTGTGTGATTTTGTCGCTGGTTTTCAGTCGATTTTCAAACCGTGCTGTTATTTCAGACCTAAATTTTTGAATAGCAAACATGGCACGGTTCGTTACCTGCATCTTTACAATCTTTGTCTTAGGTTTGTTCGGGTCTGTTTCGGGTATCTGCTCCACCTCATTGCGGGAGTAGTTGGTGTATAGGTAGCCAATCTGCAAAGCTGGGAAATCATCCAACCGCTTGTCATGGACTGCCATGCGTCGGATTCTACCCAACGTCTGTGTGCGGAACGTGTCGGATTTTATCTCTCTGAACATTACCAATATATGCGCTCTCGGACAGTCCCAACCTGTGCCGGCTGCATATTTAAACAGAAGGAACGAAACAGAACTATTGTTTTCCGTGATGGATTTTAACGCCTCCGTTTTTGGTACTCCACTCAACCATACGGCTATTTCCTTTTCTTGGAACCCTTTTTCTCGTAGATATCTCATTACTAATGTCTCTTTTTTCTCGACTCCACGAGCCTCTGCATCTTTGTCATCGTCTGGCAATTGAATGAGTACTAGCGGATTGATGCTTGCGCCGTAGGATTTCCACTCTTCCAATAGTTGCTCACGCTTTTCTATCGCTAAATCGAGCATGAGTATATCCAAATCTTCTTTGTTGTATCGTTTAAGATCATCTTCTGTTTGGCTAACAATTTCCTTTTTTATCAATCCTTCCTCAATCACATCTTTGATGTCTACTTCGACCCAACCGGCTTTGCATTTATTCACGTCACTGATGGATGGTTCCTTTTCTGGCGTTGCACTCACCTTGACGATAATTCTTGGATTGAGCGGATTGATTACGTCACGATAGGCTGATTCAGTCACGTTTTTATGGCTTTCGTCGATGATCATAATGATTTGTCGCCCTTCTGCCAAAGTGTTTTCGGCTACATCCTCAAAGTAAAAGCCCGCCTCCTTAATTAACGCAGTATCTTCCGGTCGACGGTTTTGACGGTCTGTGGCACGACGTGACACCAGCTTCTGCCAGTTCAGGAAAAGTATATCGTTTTTGTTCAACTTACCTTGTGAGAAATCGGCGATGGTGAGCAGTTGATTGCTCAACGTTGGGAAGAAATAGTCGTAGAACTTGTCCTTGCTCTGCATGGCGAGTTCATCGCTGAAAGTAATCCAGACGAAGGCCACATCTTCGTTCCAGTCGGGCTGGCGGTTAAGTGCGTCGATAAAGTGGGTGGTCATGAATGTTTTGCCGCTACCCGTTGGGGCTTTGAGCGTAAGTTCTACGGTGGAGGTGTTGTGACTCCACAGATTTTTGAAACTTTCGAGCATCTCGTCGATTGCCCGTTGTTGGAAAGGAAATGCGTTATATTGAGCCATGACTTTACTGATTTATAGATTTGTACACATCGAGAATGGGTTGCGGGATTGCCTTCAGCGAGATGTTTCGAAGGTCGTCAAATTCGCCTTCGAAAATGTCAGCTTCTCCCCAACAGAAGATATAGACGCTGAATTGTGTAGGGACATCTGTATTGTCCATTCGCAACCGTTCGATTTCCGCCACGAACTCAGGCATTTTTATATAGTTTTCCGTGAAGAATATGGCGGTGATTTTTTGTGGCTTCTTGCCATCAGGTACATCCGCAAAGAATTGGTACGAATCCGTGTGGCAAATCTCTTCCAACGTGTTTTCTCCCAAGGCAAGGAGATAGCCTGCTTTGAGGGCTAGTTCCACTCGGTCGGCGTCGGTGGCTTCTCGGCTACAGTTTTTCCCCACGAAGGCGGTGCGGTAATATTTCAGTCGTCCGCCCAGACCTTCCACCTCTTCGCCTTTGGCATTGGTATAGCCGCACATTACATTTTTACAACGCTGATAAGTCACGTCAACAATTCTTTCATATCCTGCAGTGAAAACATCCACACAACCAGTCTTTGCTACTTTGAGGCCATTTTTTATTTCATAAGTTAAATCAGGAGACTGAACCAAGATGAACACACGACTACCATCTTGAGAGTTTAATTCAACAATACTATGCCCAGTGGATCCGCTTCCTGCAAAAAAATCTAAAACGACGTAATCTTTCTTGTTTGTATAAATTTCAAACAATTGTTGTATGAACTTGATTGGTTTTTTCCCTCCTCCAAATGGCACTCCTCCCTCCTGTCCGACTTCATTGAAGGCGGATTCAAAATCATAAAAATTCGGATATGGGATTTCTTTAATATCCTTTCTGTTCAAAGGTGAGCCTTGAAAATATGAACCATTGGCTTGTTTCTCATCTTTTCTCGAAATAAAATATCTGTAGCCTAAACCATCATCTCCCATATCTGGGACTTTATACAAAACATTAAATTCATTTTTCCTGCTTTCTAAATATGCCATATGAAATCGCCCGGAACTATTCCCAGCCTTTATTGACCCACGGATATTTATTTTTTTTAGATTCTCAAAACTTTCCTCACATTCTTCAATTTTATATTCACCTTTCCTAAATACGCTGACTTCCCTCCCTCCCAGATTTAATGTTTGAGGATTCGCAGTAAGTTCTGTTATTTTATATTTATAATCTTTAGGTTGTGAATTATCTTTTGTCCGTTTCTGAATTATAAAAGAATTGGACTTTTGATACATTAGGAGAAATTCTGTGGTTTCATGAATTGGTTTATCCCCTTTTAAAATTCTATCTTCATGTCTAACTTTTATCGTAAATGTTGTTATGTAATTTCCTTCTGAAAATATTTTATCACACAATAGTTTTAGTTGAGCATACTCATCTTCATTTATTGAAATAAAAATAGCACCATCATCTTTGAGCAAATTCTTTGCCAATTCAAGGCGTTTGCTCATAAAAGAGAGCCAATAACTATGACGTAAGGGATGGTCTGTCGGTACAGGCGAACCATCGGGGAATTCCTTCAGGATACGTTTGTCCTTGTAGGTAAATCCGTCACTGCCGGTATTATATGGCGGATCTATATAAATTACATCGATTTTACCACGATGGGTATAATTTAAACACGTGAGTGCGTGATAGTTATCTCCTTCAATAATGATGTGGGGCGACATTTCGTCGTCTGAATGCGTGTCAATTGCCTTCTCCTTTACCTCTTCGAGGATGGGGATTTTACTCTCCGATTCAGTCTCGAAAGCCTCCGGCACGTCGAGCCATGTTAGTCCGTAACGTTGTTCCTTGATTTGGGTGTGCAACCGAGCTATTTCCTTTTCCAATTCACGGATTTTGATTTGCAGTTCTGCGGTTGACGGGTTGTCCGACGGTAGAGACGCAAAATTTTGCGTCTCTACAGCGGATCCAGTGTTCGAATTGTTTTCTACAGTCATTTTTGGCGAAATTTCTGTTGCTGAATGATTTGGATACAAACAAGCGGCGCAGGCCACTTGTCCGCAACAGAGGTGTCGCCAAACACCCACAATAGATAACAAGATAAGCCCACGCCTAAGCGGAGGTTACCTTTTATAGCTACCTATTGTTTATTCTACTGATTTAAAATTTTGGCGAAATTTCTGTTGCGAGAATAAAAGCTAACACTTTGATATTATGTCAATTATATATTTATTTCTGTTTCGTAAATTAAAGATTTTAGTTAATAACGCAAATATAATTAAATGTTCTATCATAGAGAAGCAAATCATATAGTTATCGTCAAAAAACGATTCCCTATATGCAATGCTTTCTTGCTACAATTATGAATTTTTACGGATCACTCCGCAATGGCAACGCCCAAGGAAATGAGCAAATGTTCAAATTCACTCAGCATGGGCAAAAAAGATATGAATTGAATTGATTTACACCCACTTCCACAAAACAAAAAAGGACGCCTTCAAGCGTCCTCTATTCTTCTGTCCTCCCTACGGAAAAGTACCGCAGGCGGGACTTGAACCCGCACGAACATTTCTGTTCAAAGGATTTTAAGTCCTTCGTGTCTACCATTCCACCACTGCGGCATCCTTAGAGCGAAAAACGGGACTCGAACCCGCGACCCCGACCTTGGCAAGGTCGTGCTCTACCAACTGAGCTATTTTCGCATTTCTATTTCAACACTTCCGGAAGGACTCTCCCTTTCCTTTTTTGCGTTGCAAAGATAATAATAATTTTATTTCCCTCCAACAATTTTTTTAATTTCGTTCAATTTATTTAATGCTTCTATCGGCGTGAGGTTATTTATGTCCAAATGATTGATCTCGTCACGAACCGCCTCCAGGATCGGATCGTCCAATTGGAACAAGCTAAGTTGCACTGCCTCAGGCTTTTTCTTCGCCGGCTTGGAACCGTCAGTGATAGGACTCTTGGAATTGCCCACCTCCAACTGCTCCAAAATTTCATTGGCGCGGTTGACCACCTTATTCGGCAATCCGGCCAATTTCGCCACATGAATACCGAAACTATGCTCGCTACTGCCCCTCACTAACTTGCGCAAGAAGATCACTTTGCCATCCACCTCCTTCACGGAGACGTTGTAGTTCTTAATCCTCGGGAAGAGTTTCTCCATCTCGTTCAGCTCATGGTAGTGCGTGGCGAAAAGGGTCTTCGCCTTCGCCTTCGGATGCTCGTGGATATACTCCACGATGGACCAGGCGATGGAGATACCGTCGTACGTGCTGGTTCCCCTACCCAACTCGTCGAAGAGCACCAAACTCTTCTGCGAGAGGTTGTTGATGATGCTCGCCGCCTCGTTCATCTCGACCATAAAAGTGGACTCGCCCATGGAGATGTTGTCGGACGCCCCCACCCTCGTGAAGATCTTATCCACCACACCAATCGTCGCAGCGTCCGCAGGCACGAAACAACCTATCTGCGCCATCAGCACGATCAAAGCGGTCTGCCTCAACAATGCGGACTTACCCGCCATGTTAGGACCCGTGATCATGATAATCTGCTGGGACTGCGAATCGATCGTCAAGTCATTCGCCACATACTGCTCCCCGATCGGAAGCTGCCGCTCGATGACAGGATGTCGGCCCTGCTTGATTTCTATCACATCACTATCGTTAACCGCCGGACGCACATAATGGTTCTCCTCCGACGTCTTCGCGAAGGACATCAGCACATCCAGCTTCGCCACAAGGTTCGAATTGACCTGAATGGCAGGTATGTACTCCGTCAGTTCAAGCACCAACTCGTTGAATATCTGCGTCTCCAGAGACAATATCTTCTCCTCCGCACCTAAGATCTTCTCCTCGTACTCCTTCAGCTCCTGCGTGATGTAACGCTCAGCGGCCGTCAGCGTCTGCTTGCGGATCCAATCCTCCGGCACCTTGTCCTTGTGCGTGTTGCGCACCTCGATATAGTAACCAAAGACATTATTGTAGCTCACCTTCAGGCTCGGGATACCCGTGCGTTCAGACTCACGCTGCTGCAACTGCAAGAGGTAATCCTTCCCCGAGTGGGAGATGTTACGTAAATCATCCAATTCGGCGGAGACACCGTTTGCGATCACACCGCCACGGTTCAGCATGTTCGGCGGATCC
This sequence comes from Bacteroidales bacterium UBA1181, assembly GCA_002310215.1. Taxonomy (GTDB): domain Bacteria; phylum Bacteroidota; class Bacteroidia; order Bacteroidales; family Paludibacteraceae; genus UBA1181. The sequence continues at coordinate 16,122 of DBYR01000005.1, read as the reverse complement.
ATCGTGATGGTGCGCTCAATCTTCTCACGGATGTTCGGGCACGGGTTCAACTGCTCGCCGATGCGCCGCAAACCATCGTTATCGCTCGCCAGACAAGCCTCCTTAATCGGCAGGATAGCACCCAAGGCCACCTTCAGCTGGACCACCTCGCGCGGAGTGACACGCCCCACCGCCACCTTGGAGATGATACGTTCCAAATCACCAATCACCGACATGTTTGTCTCCAACGTCTCCTTCATGTCCGGGCTTCTGAAAAACTCGTCCACGATATTGAGGCGCTCCTCAATCGGCTTCACATCCTTCAACGGGAAGGCCACCCATCGCTTCAGTAGGCGGGCGCCCATCGGGGTGATGGTACGGTCGATGATATTGACGAGCGTCTTGCCGCCCTCATGCATCGTGCCATAAAGTTCCAGGTTTCGGATGGTGAACTGGTCCAGCCACACGTACTTGTCCTCCTCGATACGTGACAAATGGGTGATATGGCTGATCTGCGTATGCTGGGTCATGTCCAGGTAATGGAGGATAGCTCCGGAAGCCACGATACCCAACTTCAGGTTTTCCACACCGAAGCCCTTCAGGTTCTTCGTCTCGAAATGTTTCAGGAGTCTATCGTGGGCAGCCTCGTAGGTGAAAATCCAGTCCTCCAGTTCATAGGTGAAAAAGCGGGAACCGAAGTTCTCCTCGAACTCCGCCCTTTTGGTCCGCTCGAAGAGGACCTCCTTCGGCATGATACCGTTCAGCAGTTTATCCACATATTCGCAGGTGCCCTGAGCCGTCAGGAACTCGCCCGTGGAGATATCCAGGAAGGCGACACCCGCCATTTTCTTCTCGAAATGGACCGCCGCAAGGAAATTGTTCTCCTTGTGGTCCAGTATATTATCATTGACAGCGACACCCGGCGTCACCAGCTCCGTGATGCCACGCTTCACCAGTTTCTTGGTCAGCTTAGGATCCTCCAGTTGGTCGCAGATGGCCACACGCTTACCCGCGCGCACCAATTTCGGCAAATAAGTATCCAACGCATGATGAGGGAAACCAGCCAACTCGACCGACTGGGCCGCACCGTTCGCACGCTTGGTCAGCGTGATTCCCAAAATCTCGGAAGCCATCACCGCATCCTGCAAGAACGTCTCATAAAAATCGCCCACACGGAACAGCAGGATCGCATCAGGATGCATCGCCTTGAACTCCAGGTACTGCTTCATCAAAGGCGTTTCCACTACATTTGCCATTTCAGTATCAATTTATCAAATCATAGGTAAGACTGGGAGGCGTACATCCTCACATCGTCCACTGTAATTTCATTACCGCACAATATAACCATACGTTCCACCGCATTCCGCAACTCGCGTATATTACCGCTCCATCGGTACTTTTTCATCTCCTCCATCGCATCGGCGGAGAATGTCTTAGTCGGAATGCCCTGTTCATCACAGATGATGCCCAAGAAGTAATCCACGAGTTCCGGCACATCCTCCAAGCGGTCACGCAAAGGAGGCACATGAATCAGAATGACGCTCAGGCGGTGGTACAAATCCTCCCTGAAGTTCCCTTTCTGTATTTCCTCCAATAAGTTTTTATTGGTGGCGGCAAAGACACGCACATCCACCTTAAAGCTCTTATCGCTACCCACACGGGTGATTTCATTCTCCTGCAAAGCACGTAGCACCTTGGTTTGTGCGGAGAGGCTCATGTCACCGATCTCGTCCAGGAAGAGCGTACCGCCATTGGCTTGTTCAAACTTACCGATACGTTGTTTCACGGCAGAGGTGAATGATCCCTTCTCATGTCCAAACAACTCACTCTCAATCAGTTCCGACGGAATAGCTGCGCAATTGACCTCCACGAAAGGATTACCCGAACGTCCGCTGGACTTATACAACATCTTAGCGACGATTTCCTTACCCGTACCGTTCTCACCCGTAATCAGCACCCTTGCGTTCGTGGATGCCACCCGTTCAATGACCGACCGGAGGTGCTCCATGGCAGGCGAATGGCCGACCATCACCACATCCTTGGAAATCTTCTTCTTCAAGATCTTCGTCTCCTGCACCAAATCTTTCCGCTCCATGCCATTGCGCACGCACACCAGCAGGCGGTTGAGGTCCAATGGTTTCTCTATAAAATCGAATGCGCCCATCTTCAGGGATTCGACAGCCGTGTCAATGGTACCATGTCCCGAAATCATCACAACAGTTTGGTCAGGGTTCTCTTTCTTAATGTTGCACAACACCTCAATGCCGTCCATCTTAGGCATCTTGACATCACAGAAAACCATACCGAAATGCTCGTTCTTCAGTTTTTCAAGACCATGCACACCATCCTCCGCCACATCGACAGAATAGCCCTCGTTCTCCAGGATATCCTTCAACGTGTTGCGTATGCTTCGTTCGTCATCAATAATTAGAATGTCCATAAAACTCAAATATTACTACTTGGAAATATCCGAGGACATAGGGCTTTTCGTGTTCTGAATATCATTCAGCATGACCTTCACATAGCCCACTTTAATCTTCGCCTCGATGTATAACGGCACATGGTTCTCATCGTTTGAGACATAGATTGTCATCGCATCCTCATCCTCGAAGATATCCCCAGTGACCAATTTAGGTGTAAACTTCAGCGCCTTGTATTTCTTCTTATTCTTCAGTTTAATCGTCTCCTCTCCGCTATACTTCACGGTGAGGTCATATATCTTCTTGTCCAACACCAAGCGGAAAGGTATCGACTGGCCTTTTTTCACCTTCGTCATATCCACGCTACGGATATGGTAACAGGAGGTGATTAAATCGAGGACACCACGCTGAACGGACAACGTGTCATAAGACATCCTGCCCCTTTTGTTGAACTCGAAGTAGACCTTCGAATCCTTATCGTTCTCCTTCCAATCGAAACGGTAATGGTTATCGCTGAAATAGCTGTCCTCGTGCTTCACCTCCCTATAGTGGAGGGGAAGTAGCCCTTCCTTCCGCACCGTCACCGAGTAAGTGTCACGAATGCAATAGAACCTGTCAAAGGATTTTGTCGAACTTCCCGCCAACTGCAAATCGAAGAGAGACTCTTTGCCCGCCTTGCGTTCCTTCACGGAGAAGTTGACATTCCCCGCATGCAGCCATATAGGGCCCAAGTTGTAGTAGATGTAGTAGGTAGCCCTCTCCCCATCCTTGAAGGCGATTTCGTCGCTCATATATTGGTCGGACGAAAAGGCGGACGCCAGAACGAACAACAGCGATATGATGAATATTAATTTCCTTTTCATAATCCTAAAAATTTAATCGTTCATTAATATATCCGACACCATCATCCCTATCGGGAGTCCTTTCGCCGCATCGACAAAAATCAGAGGGCAAATCTTCGGCACATCGGTTAATCCGCATGCACCATGGTGAACATTCTGCTCCACCTGATATTGAACGGGAAGGACTTATCCTCGTCCAAAGACAACCAGATGAAGAGTGGCTTTCCGACGATGTGGTCTTCAGGCACATAACCCCAGAAGCGGGAGTCGGCCGAATTATGTCGGTTATCACCCATCATCCAATAATAATCCATTTTAAACGTGTATGAATCAGCCACTTGTCCGTTTATGTAAATCTTCCCGTCCGCCACTTTCAGCTCATTACGTTCATAATTACGGATAATTTGCTCATACAATGGCAAAGTAGCCACCTCCAATTTGATTTTATCGCCTTTTTTAGGGATATAAATTGGTCCGTAGTCATCCCGCGTCCAAGTCTTAGGCATGTTTATAGGGAAGGTCTCACCGCTGATGAACGCCGGTTCGTTCTTAACGGAGACGACGCCCGGATGATTCTTCATCTCCTCCAGCGCCTTTTTCGTAAGCGGCAAACGGTAGACATAAGGCAAAGCCCCTGTCGAGTCGCCATATCCGAGATTCCTTGCGCTCATCGGGTCAAGCAGCAACCGATCCTCTTTACGCACCTCTAATTTTTCGAGGAATTTCGGGTTAAGCGCACCAGACGTTTCGACCAGATAATTGGCTTGTATCCCTGGCATTTTCTTCTCCGCCTGCCCGTTCGTATAGACCACACCGTTAATGATCTGCAAAGTGTCGCCCGGCAGTCCCACACAGCGTTTCACATAATTCTCCCTCCTATCGACAGGCCTTACGACGATATCACCGAATTTCCGCTTGTTGCTCCACACCGCATCCCTACCAAAGGTATGTACCAGAGAGTAGTAGTCCGCGCTCTGCAGATTCAAAGCCACAGTGTCGCCGGCAGGGAAATTGAAGACCACGATATCACCCCGCTGGACAGAGCCGAAACCCTTCAGGCGTTTGTATTCCCACTGAGGGTGTTCGATATATGACTTGATATTCAGCAAAGGCAATGTGTGCTGCGCCAACGGGAAGGAGAGCGGTGTCATCGGGCAACGAGGACCATAGCTCATCTTGCTCACAAAGAGGAAATCCCCCACACGTAAAGTCTTTTCCAGAGAAGGGGAAGGGATCTTGTAGTTTTGGAAGATATAAAGGTTGACGATATAGACCGCGACGAGAGCGAAAACAATTGCGTCCACCCATTCGGCGAGCCACTTCAGGATAGGATTCTCCGTGTTTTTCCAGCCGCCCCAAGGCACATACTTGGTGATATAGATATCCAAGGCGAGAGGAATGAGCAGCAACAACCACCATGCGCCCGACCAAATCAGGAAAGCCAATATCAGGAGGACCACAAGTGCGAACTTCACCCATTGTCTCGTATTCGCCATACGAATACGCTCCATAAACGATTTCTTCTCTGACAATGTTTTCTTCTCTGATGACATAACTTTCCCTTTTAGAACTTAAACATGTCCGACATTCCGAAGAAGCCCTTTTTCCCGGCGGCGAACTCAGCCGCCACCACAGCGCCGAGGGCGAATCCTTCACGGCTCTTCGCATCGTGTGTCATGGTGATGCTATCCACTTCGGATTCATACCTGATGGTGTGAATGCCTGGCACCTCGCCTTCGCGGATAGACTTGATGGCGAGGTCCGTCGGCTTGTTCTCCACCTCCTTGGTCCATGCGGTCTTGCGGTCCAAGTTGGCGAGGATACCCTCCGCCAATGTGATGGCGGTACCGCTCGGCGCATCCAATTTGTGGATGTGGTGAACCTCAGTCATCTCCACGTTATAGTTAGGAAACTGGTTCATGATTTGGGCCAACTTCTTACTGATGGCATTGAAGACATAGACACCGATGCTATAGTTAGAAGACCAGAAGAGAGTCTTTCCGTTCTTCTCCACCTCATCCTTCAATGCGGCGGCGTTCCAGCCCGTCGTGCCGCATACCACCGGCACATCGGCGGCGAAACACTTCTTCACGTTCTCCAGGGCCGTCTCCGGTCTGGTAAATTCTATGGCGACGTCCGCACTCTTGAAAGCGGCGGATTCAAAATCATCCAAGTTGTTAATATCTATAGTGGAAACGATTTCGTGACCTCTCTCTCGCGCGATACGTTCGATGATGTGACCCATCTTCCCGTAACCAATTAAAGCAATCTTCATGACTCAAAATTATTATCTATCATGGCAAAGATACGAAAAAAGCGAACATTGAGCGAATCCCCCTTCAAAATATATAAACAGCGTAGAAACTTTTTATCATTTTTAACTACAAAAAAGAGGCGGAACGCATATCACGCCGCCTCTTATCCTTGGCATATCCGTCAAGCAAGGATATCACTTGCCGACTTCCTTAATCATTTGGTCGGGCTCAGGTATTTTGCCCTCGTTCTTTTCGTTTTCAGCAGCCTCCGCGGCATATTCCTTGTTCAGCTCTTTGCTGTTCAGCAACACGCCCATGTCGTATTTCAGGGTATCCTTCACATTGCCGGCATCGTCCTTCACCAGCCAATTGCCATGTTTTTTCCCGCCGACATACAGGCCCTCGATGACAGGGAAGTCGTGGCCCTCATAAAGTTTATAGACACCATCCTCGACACCCATTTTGTAGGGAGATTCCGAATAGAGTTTGCCATCCTGCAGGTAACGGGTCTGTATACCATTCATCTTGCCCTCCTTATAAGGGGTTTTCTCGATCAGTTCACCCGTCTTGGCAAATGATTTCAGGGTATCCACGAGAACGCCCTTCGCATAGTGTTCGATGAGGGAGACTTTTCCTCCGACGTAGTAGATCCACTCGCCCTCCTTCGCCTTCCCGATATAAGCGCCCTGTGCGGCTTTCGTCAGTCCGTCGTTTTCATAGATGACGATGGCGGAGGTTTCGTTTTCCCCGTATTGTTGGATTGATTTCAGCACACCATCCTCGTAATATCGCTTGAAGGTGCCGACAGGTTGGTCGTCCTTGAACTCTCCCTCGTACATGAAGTAACCGTTCCCGTATGGTTTCTTCCACACGCCCTGCTTACGGCCCTTCGAATCTACCTCATTGATAGAGAAGGCCGTAGACGACAAAAAAAGTCCAGCAATTAATAAAAAGAATATTCGTTTCATAATTCTTTCAAGTCTATAACAAACAGCACAAATATAGGAAAAGGGATTTAATTAGTAAAGACAAAAAAACAAAAAAAACGGGGGCGAAAAAAGTTCGTCCCCGCATGCTGTTTTTAACGGAATCAGCGATTACTCAGCAACAACCTCGAAATTGATCTCGGCAGAAACCTCCTTGTGGAGTTTCACCGTAGCCTTGTAAGAGCCAAGCTCCTTCACATTGTCGTTGATGTAGATAATCTTTCTGTCGATATCGAATCCTTGCTTAGCCAAAGCCTCAGCGATTTGGATGTTATTAACAGAACCGAAGATAGTGCCAGTAGCGCTGGTCTTCGCACCGATTTGCAATGAAACGCCGTTCAACTTAGCGGCCAAAGCCTCTGCGTCCGCCTTGATCTTAGCCAACTTGTGAGCGCGTTGCTTCAAGTTCTCTTCCAATTGCTTCTTGGCAGATGGAGTAGCCAAGATAGCCTTTCCTTGAGGAATGAGGTAGTTACGGCCATAACCGTTCTTCACCTTCACAACATCGTCCTTGTAACCCAAGTTCTGAATGTCTTGCAATAAAATGATTTCCATTGTTCGTCCCTCCTTTTTTTATTTCATCAAATCGGTTACAAATGGAAGCAACGCCAAGTGGCGAGCTCTTTTCACTGCTTGAGCGACCTTTCTTTGGTACTTCAAGGAAGTTCCGGTGAGGCGGCGAGGCAAAATCTTACCTTGCTCGTTCAAGAATTTCTTCAAGAACTCAGGGTCCTTGTAGTCGATATACTTGATGCCGCTCTTCTTGAAACGGCAATACTTCTTCTTCTTAACGTCCACCGTCGGAGGAGTCAGATATCTAATCTCAGATGAATTTTGTGCTGCCATTTTTAAGCCTCCTTTTCTTTGTTGGATTTCAAACTTCTTCTTTTTGCCGCATACTCGATAGCATACTTGTCGAGTTTTGTGGTAAGGAAGCGGATAACTCTCTCGTCACGACGATATTGGGTTTCCAACATGTCGATGGTTGCAGGCTCCGCCTTGAACTCTATCAAGCAATAGAATCCAGTGCTCTTGCCTTCGATAGGGTACGCCAAGTGGCGGAGGCCCCATTGCTCTTCGCTGACAATCTCAGCGCCGGCGTCCGTCAATACGCCTTTGAATTTTTCGGCCGTTTCCTTCATCTGATTATCAGACAAAACGGGAGTCAAGATGAAAACGGTCTCGTACTGATTTAACATAAAACTAAATATTAATTAATTACTAATCCCAAAAGGGAACGCGAATATAGATATTAATTTCCATACTCGCAAAAATATTGCCAATAACTTTTCACAGACCCTCAACGAGTTACAATCGCACCCCGCCGGCTATCCGGCAGGACACGGGTCACCGGGGAAGGGCTCAAGGCTCAGCCTCAGCCTCAACGGCGGGAGCGTCAACACTGACATTCTCCTCCGCCGCCCAATTCTTTTGGGACATCTGGAACTTCATGGCCGCGGAGACGCTGAACTTCACCGCCTCCTTTATCACTGTGGCATTGACCTTAGAGAGTTTCTTGCCTACTGGCGATTTATAGAAATTCACCAATGTGCTGAAGTCCTCTTCCGTCATCGTCGGATAGCCTGCCTCCATCATAAGCGTACCCATGTTGTCGGTCAGATATTTCGTCGCGGCTTTCACGTACTCACGATCATCCTTATCTTGGGAGGCGGACAATGAGACGGCTTGCTTTATCAACATATTTATAGATTCTCCCAAGCCCGAGATTTTACTATACTCCTGGAACATCTTCTGGTAGCTTTTAGGCAAGGAGGATTTAATATTCTCCGTCTTCTGTCCCATCGCGATTTTCAGGACATTAGGGTATAATTTCTGCTGCAGCACGGCCTGCGATTCCTCACTGTCATAAATAGTGGAATGTTCCAAAGCTATTTTTCCGGCTCCTTCAGAATAGAATGCCATCACCTCCTTCATATCCTGTTCCGTAAACACCGGCTTATAGATATCCAGCAACCAATCCATGTAATCCTTGGTGAGCACTTCGTCAAAATACTTGGCGGTTCTCTGAGCGGCCAAATCCTCAGGGCAACCCATGCCAATGAGAATCGGTGAAAAACTCTTCACCACTTTGTCCTTTTTCTGCATGAAAGAGGTTGTACTGCACTTTTTAGTGAGTTCCTGCAATGTCTGCAAATAAGAATCCTCGGCATCCTCCGCGAAACAGGAGACCAAACTTCCCCCCGTCAATATAGATATCAAGGAAACAATTCTGATTAAAAAAAATCTTTTCATACTACAATCACTTATTATTATACGATTAAACATTATTAAATTCACACGGGTTTGTTGTCCTCCACGGGCTCATCTTCCGGCGTCGCCTCCATCACCTTCGGAGGATGTTTCCCATATTCCTCTTCCAAGAAGATATCCACTCTTTCTCCCAACGTCAAGAAGTAGTCGTCAATGTTCGAGAACGCCTTTTGGGCTATCCGACAGAACTTCCCTCCCAACTTGGACGAGTTGAAGTCGTGCATGAAGCGAAGATCCTCCAGCGTCACTTTCGGATATGCGAGTTGCATCAACACCACAATAACATTACTGGACATATATTCCAGAAAGAGTTTTTCGAACCCACCAAACGACTTACTATCAATAAAATAGAGGGATCCGGACGCTAAGGCGGATTCATCGCGAATGGAGGAACGGATAAAGGAACGGAACAACTTCTGGTACTCCTTGGGCAAATCACATTTTTTCTTGGTCACCTTTTTATCGACAATTATTTCCGCTATATCGACGCAGAGGCGGTCCTCAAATTTCTTTCTGAATTCTTCCGATTCAAGATAATCCAAGTCCTGCTTGGCTCGCACACCCTGTTCTGACTCGAAGAGAGACAAGGCGGTTCGCATATCCTCGGCCGACACTTCCCCGACAAAATATTGCTCGACGTATCCGAGGAAAAAATCATAGTGAACCTCTTCAAAAAAACGGTTCAAAAGTATTTGGGCCTCCAGCTCCGAATAGTCCAAATCCAACGCCTTATGCTTATAGGAGAAGCGCAATCCCTGAGAATCGTCAAATCCCTCAAAATTAACGATATGGCTGTTAATGCACTCTTTCATCAAGTTCGTATAAGTGGAATCTTCCGCCGCCCATACGCATCCCAACGACCAGAACATCACAACAAGCAGCGACCTACAATATTTCGTATACTTATCCAGTTTTGTCATACGCAATTAATTATACAAACAAATATAAGAAATTTCGCACGTATCTACGGGTCTCATAAAAAAAATTTGGGCGACCCTCACGGGCAACCCAAACATAACACTGTATTACTTTTAAAATACTACCATTGAAAAACACAATATCTAAACGAAGCAACTTAAAAAATATTGCATCGTACTTCTCATATTTTTTTATCAGTAGGTCAATATCTCCAATCCATTCTCCGTCATCACGAAGGTATGCTCCCACTGTGCGGAAGGCAATCCGTCGCGCGTGGTCACCGTCCATCCGTCGACACGGCTGAAGACAACCGGGTATTTACCCATGTTGATCATCGGCTCGATGGTGAAGACCATGCCTGGAACAAGGAGCATACCCGTACCCGGCTTTCCGTAATGGTCCACCTGCGGTTCCTCGTGGAATGCGAGTCCCACGCCATGACCCGAGAGATCACGGACCACCGAATAGCCATTCTTCTTCGCATGCTGTTCGATGGCGAAGCCTATATCCCCCACAAAACCGTAAGGCTTGGCGGCCTCCATGCCTATTTTCAGGCACTCGCGGGTAACCTCCACCAAACGTTTCTTCTCCGGAGAGACCTCGCCGATGCAGAACATGCGGGAGGCGTCGCTGAAGTAACCGTTCAATATCGTGGAGACATCCACATTGATGATGTCGCCCTCCTTCAGGATCGTTCGCGGATTAGGGATACCATGGCAAACCACCTCGTTGATGGAGGTGCAGACGCTCTTCGGAAACCCTTCGTAGTTGAGCGGCGCAGGGATGGCACCATGAGAGGTCGTATAATCATATACAAGCTTGTCGATGTCTTCGGTGGACATTCCCGCACGGATTTCACGCTCCACGAGGTCCAACACACCCGTATTGACCACACCGCTTTGGCGTATACCCTCAATCTGTTCAGGCGTTTTTATCAGTTTGCGAGGCGGGACCTCAAATCCGCGGCTCTCGTAAAACATCACTTTCTTCTCCATTTCAGTGGCTTCCCGGTCTTTCGGGACGAACCACAATCTACGACCTTTCCCCATAGGACAAACACTTTCCGTGCGCAAACAGAACGCACATCCGCAAAATTACACATAAAAAAGTGATTCTGCGAACGTGCGGCCTAAAATTTTTCCACAAACGGGCGGATTAACCCTCCATGATCTTCATCTGTTGACGGACAGACTCCGCATGGATGGCCTCGAAGACCACCTTCATGAACTCGCCGTCCATCTCCATGGCGGAACCAGCCTCCACACGCTTGTTGATGATCTCGTCGTAACGCTGGGTTTGGAGGATAGCCATCTCATGCTCCTTCTTGTAGATACCGATTTCCCTCGCCACACGCATACGTTTCGCCAACATCTCCGTCAAATCCATGTCGATCTCATCGATTTGCTTACGCAACTCAGCGAGGTTCTCCGTCGTCTGGTTGGTCTCCCTGATCACGAGGTTGTTGAGGATGAGGGAAAGGACATCCGGTGTGAGTTGCTGGGAAGCGTCGCTCCATGCGTGGTCAGGATCGCAGTGCGACTCGATGATAAGACCGTCGAACTGGAGGTCCATCGCCTGCTGGCAAAGCGGGGAGATGAGGTCACGGCGACCGGAGATATGGCTTGGGTCGCAGATGATCGGCAACTCAGGGATGCGGCGGTGCAACTCGATTGGAATGTGCCACTGCGGAAGGTTTCTATAGAGTTTCTTGTCGTAGGTGCTGAAGCCTCTGTGGATAGCGCCCAAACGCTTGATGCCCGCGTTGTTGATACGCTGCAAAGCACCGATCCACAATTCGAGGTCAGGGTTGACAGGGTTCTTCACGAGGATAGGCATGTCCACACCCTTCAAGGTGTCGGCAATCTCCTGCACAGCGAACGGGTCAGCCGTGGTGCGCGCACCGATCCAGAGCAGATCCACGCCATACTTCAGAGCCTCCTCGACGTGCTTAGCGGTAGCCACCTCGGTAGCGACGAGCATGCCCGTCTCCTTCTTCACCTGCTGCAACCATGGCAAAGCCGCCACACCGTTACCCTCGAAGCCACCTGGCTTGGTACGTGGTTTCCACACACCGGCGCGGAACACTTTGATACCGTTCTTAGCCAACTGCTTAGCAGTATCCATCACTTGCTCTTCCGTCTCCGCGCTACATGGTCCCGCGATCACCAAAGGACGTTTGTCTTCAACACCCTTCAAATTCAATTTCTCTAATTCCATAATCTTTGTATTAAACTTATTATTAATTATTTATACTATTTCTCAAATGGTTTGTCTACCCACTTCATATTCTCCGAGCACACGCATCTCGTTGGTCAATGGCCTGACGGCGGCGAGCGCCTCCTGGTAGCGTTGGTACTTCTCGAATTGCAGGTCGATGTAGAACTGGTACTCCCACTCCCTACCGATGATAGGGGTAGATTGGATTCTTGTCAGGTTCATCTTGTAGAAGGACAAGATGGAGAGGATTTGGGCGAGGCTACCCTCCTCATGGGAGAGCACCAGCAGGAGGGAGGCCTTGTTCGGGAACTTCTCCTTATTCATCTTCTCCACCACTTCGCCATCACCGACGACCAAGAAGCGGGTGAAGTTACGTTTGTTGGTTTCGATGCCCTTAGCGAGGATCTCCAGTCCGTAGATCTCAGCCGCCAGTTCGCCGCAGATAGCCGCCTTGCCCATCAATTTCTGCTCGGCCACCATCCGCGCACTCGATGCGGTATCGTCGTACTCCACCGCCTTGAGGTGACGGTTCTCCTTGAGGAAGTTCTGGCACTGCATCAGGGCGATGGGGTGTGAGTAGACCTCCTGGATATCGGTGATGTCCTGGTCAGGAAGGGCAACCAAGTTGTGCTTGATGCGCAGTTTCTGTTCCCCGGCGATGCGCAACCCGCTGTCCGCCAACAATGTGTGGTTCTGCAGCAGGCTACCCGCAATGGTGTTCTCGATAGCGACGATTCCCAACAGGTCCTTATTGGCGCAGACCGTCTCGAAGAGTTTGTCGAAGTGGTCGCACGGAACAATATCGATCTCCTCACCCCGAAAATACTCCCTTGCGGCGATATCATGGAAACAACCCGCAATGCCTTGAATAACAACTTTCTTTCTCGTACCCATATTCCTATTCATTAAAAAGTCCCGCCTCGTTTACCAAGGTGGGACTCAAAATTTCAACAATAACGAACCTCACCTTATGAACATCATAAAGTAAAAAAAGTAGTAATAATAAAAACACCAACTGTTCGTCATCGCTTTATTCTTTTAATCTCTGTAACAAAAAAGTCCCGCATTACTGCGGGACCTTATTTCGATTGATTGATTACTCATTAATAAAATAGAAGTCCCGCTCTTACCTCAAAAAGTAAAAGTAGTAAAAATAATATGAGAAAAAATTCTTCATCGTTCTTCTATTTTGATGTGCAAATTTACAAAATTTTCCGAAGCACAAAACGATTTGTCACATTTTTTTCAAAATATTTCACAGCATGTCACGAGGAGGGGTCTGGCAAACGGCTGTTGGGATTTGCTGATTTACTATTTGACGATTTACGATTTACAAAAAGGGACGTCAAACAAATGACGGGACCATTGGTTTTAATGGTGGTATATATACCGTAGAACTGAGGCGACATCGGGTAGAGACGCAACGCATTGCGTCTCTACGAGGGGAACCGACCGCTAAACAATATGCGCATTCATAGGGGAAGGGAACACGCATGAAATAGGGACGCCAAACAAATGACGTCCCCACAATTCTTAATTGACTTCGTCGAACTGACGTTTCTTAATTCCTAATTCAAAATTCTCAAATGCTCCACTCGAAGCCATCCTTGGTATCCTTCACGTTGAAGCCCAAGGCAGCCAATTCGTTGCGGATCTTATCGCTGGTCGCCCAATCCTTGTTCGCCTTCGCCTGCTTGCGGATTTCGAGCAAGAGGTCGATAGCGCCCTTGTAGGCGTCGCTATGGCTATCGGCCGCAGCGGAGAGTCTCAGTCCGAGGATATCGACAAGATAGAGTTGGAACAATGATTTCAGTTCCTCCAAGTCGGCGGCGGAGATCGTACCCTTGCCGTCGGTCACCGTATTGATCGCCTTGGCCACCTCGAAGAAATAGGAGATGACGATAGGCGTGTTCAGGTCGTCGTTCATGGCCTCCTCGCACTTCTCACGCAAGCCGGCCACATCCACGGTCGTCGTGGCGGCCGGAGTGATCTTCTGCAGACGCGCGTAGGCGTCGGTAAGGCGTTCCAGACCCTTCTCGGAAGCCTGCAAAGCCTCGTTGCTGAAGTCCACCGTACTACGGTAGTGCGCCTGTAGGATGAAGAAGCGGATGGTCATCGGAGAGTAAGCCTGTGTGAGCAAAGAGTGGCTCCCCGTGAAGAACTCGTCCAAAGTGATGAAGTTGCCCAACGACTTACCCATCTTCTTACCGTTGATAGTGATCATGTTGTTGTGCATCCAGTAGTGGACCGTCTCCTTGCCAAGCGCGGCGGTCGACTGGGCGATTTCACATTCATGGTGCGGGAAGACCAAGTCCATTCCACCCCCGTGGATATCGAACTCCTCGCCGAGGTATTTCGTGCCCATGGCGGAGCACTCCATGTGCCAACCCGGGAAGCCGGCGCTCCAAGGGGAAGGCCAGCGCATGATATGTTCAGGTTGCGCCTTCTTCCACAGAGCGAAGTCCAAAGCGCAACGCTTCTCGTCCTGGCCATCCAGCTCACGGGTCGTCTCCAAGAGGTCGTCGATGTTCCTTCCGGAGAGTTTGCCATAGTGGTGGTCTTTGTTATATTTCTTCACGTCGAAGTAGACGGAGCCCTCGCTCTCATAGGCGTAGCCAGCGTTCAGGATCTTCTTCACGAACTCAATCTGTTCGATGATATGGCCGGAAGCGTGAGGCTCAATGCTTGGAGGCAAGACATTGAGGGCCTCCATCGCCTTATGGTAGCGGTTCGTGTAGTACTGAGCCACCTCCATCGGTTCCTTCTGCTCCAGGCGGGCTTTCTTGGCGATCTTGTCCTCGCCCTCGTCGGCGTCGTGCTCCAAGTGACCCACGTCCGTGATGTTACGCACATAGCGCACCTTATAGCCCAAATGGGTCAGGTAACGGAATAGCACATCGAAAGTGATAGCTGGGCGAGCGTGTCCCAAATGTCCATCGCCATACACGGTCGGACCGCAAACATACATGCCCACGTGGGGCGCATTCATCGGCACAAACAGCTGCTTCGTCCTAGTCAGCGTGTTGTATATCCTTAATTTATGTTCCATCTATTAAACTCTAATTTTGTGCAAAGATAGTGATTTATGAATTAAGAATTAAGAGTTAATAATTAAGAATTATAAACTGACAGTTCGCCTATATAGATTCACAAAATCACTCCAGCATCTTCTCGGACTTAATTATTCCGTAGTAGTAAAGGGAGCAAGGGTTGTTCTTCTCATCCGTACCTTCCCACGTTATCTCATAGATATCCCCTTTTTTCTTCACCTGCACGGCAGAGGCATGAAGGTCCGTCATCTTATCATACGACAAAGCGCGAGTGGTGGTCGATCCGCTTTTGGTCACGATGTAGTCGCCGCTCCAATCATCACTATTCGAGTATTTATTGATGTAAGTGCCCGTCATCAGGCGGGAAAGGTCAGACTGGCCCCTGTCGAAGGCAGGGATCTCCACGTATGCGCCCGTTTTCCTGAACGACTTATTTTCGGAGCAAGTACCGTCACCATTCATTTGGTAATAGCCGATTGTGAAGAAGTGCAGCAAATGGGTCACACCCCCATCCGATTCCGTGTAGCTATCCAAGCACTCTCCTACGGGGATAGAGACCGAACCGACCGTAAAAAGGTTATCCCCTTTTTTGGTTAACTCCTCCACATCCTTCACGTCCGACGGGTCGGAGCAGGATGCCAGGAGAGACAACACGAGCGGCAACAGCCACCCTAATAAATTCGCTTGTTTCTTCATATCCATGGCCATATACAATTAAAATCGAACGGATTCGTATCCTCCACAAAATTAAGAATAAATAGGTGAAAAACAATATCGGGGGTCGCCCCAAAATTATATAATTATCATCGAGTCGCCCCATTCCCATGGTGTTGCCCTGGGCTATGTAAAGGGTTGTCCTTACAGGCCATAGGCGCAGCGCATAGAGATACACCATTAATTCATAATTTAAAATTCTCAATTATCATCGTGTCGCCCCTTCAGGGCTTTTGTCAAACTCAAATGCTCCTTCGAACAGGGGTTGACACCCCTGCCTGGGGGATATCGCCCCTGCGGGGCTTAGGGCGTGCGCTACACGACAGAATTCACATAACACGAAAAACCAGCGACACACCCTTTCATTCATAATTCAAAATTCAAAATTCTTAATTGAAAAATGGGGGGCGCCAAACACATGACGTCCCCCATCAATTTCCCAGGGTTGTCTAGTCCTAAAATAGCGTTAC
>DBYR01000028.1 GCA_002310215.1 Bacteroidales bacterium UBA1181 | reverse complement strand
ATTTGCACTTCTAATTTGAACTTAGGCAAGTGTTGACGCGAAATTATCGCACCAACACTCTATGAACTCTTTTCTGCAAGAGGAATTGAGACCTCTGCATGTCTGCATGAGAAAGAGACGTGGCATCAAAACACGACGCTCCTCTATCTTCATGTCCTATGATTATACAGGCATTCCCTGCTAAATAAAAGCGATGAATTTTCCGAAACTGCTTTAATAATACTCGATAATACGTTCCGTCACACTATAGGCGGAATCACCCTTGAAATGGATTCTCCTCCGCCAATTGGATTTCTTATCGTATTCATACAGATAACGGTCCGCGATGTACTCGTCGTTTTCGGAAATCGGCACGCTCATCGTCAAATCGCCCTGTTTATTGTACTCATACTTGACCATGAAAGCCACCGTCTCGTCCTGATTCAAGACTGTCATCTCGACCAGCCGTCCGTCGTCCGTATGGACCTCCTTCCGCCAATTGCCCAACTTACGCTCCTCGTTGTAGTACTTGTAATCGGTCACGAACCCCCTTTTGTTCTTTTGGGAAATGGATTGTTGCAGGTAGTTACCCTGCTTATTGAACGTGGTGCTGGTCTCGATTCGGTTCTCATCATTGTATTCCGTCGAGGTGGCAAGCATCAAATCGCCATCCCCATCATAATCACAAACCATCTTAACGCGTCCCCTTGAGTCGTACTCATACATCGATTTCATCTTCAGGGCGGGGTCATAGAAACTCTTGGTCGCCAAATGCCCATCCGCATCATATTCGTATAGACTCTTACTGATGGTATCACCATCCCTATCGAGGAAGGATATGGACGTAAACATGCCTTTTTTGTTGAACCGTTCCGTGAAGTCCCATTCACCATTCGTGCGGAAGAAGGAACCCTTCTCTATATCACCTGTTTCCGAGACAACCGCATGAAACTGTTTTTCCGTCACACTCTTCACTTTGCCGCGAAGAGACAAATCCGCACGGTCGCTATGCTCGTCTCCACTTCCACAAGAGACACAAAATACGGCAAGGGATGCCAAAGCCCCACATAAAAAATTCTTCACCATTATAATTTTTCTATTAATTCAAGATCCATCTGTTTCTTGTCCAAGTTGGTCTTCTTGATACGAACGACCACCTCGTCACCCAAACGATAGGTGCGGCGATACTTCCTTCCCGTCAGGCAATACTCCTTTTCATCGAAGGAATAGAAGTCATCATCCAAATCACGGATAGGGATCATACCCTCGCACTTGTTTTCGTTCAACTCCACATAGATACCCCACTCCTGAATGCCTGAAACGACACCGTTGAAGGTCTGTCCGATCTTGTCCGACATGAACTCCACCTGTTTGTACTTGATGGAGGCCCTTTCCGCATTCGCGGCCACCTGCTCCATGTCGGAGCAATGCTTGCAATAATCCTCGAAGACGGTCTGATCGGCGCTCTTCTGTCCCGCCGCATAACGGTCCAGTAGACGGTGCACCATCATATCAGGGAATCGTCTGATCGGCGACGTGAAATGCGTGTAGAAATCGAAAGCCAAGCCATAGTGGCCCACATTGTCCGTGGAGTAGATCGCCTTCGCCATGGAACGTATGGTGATCGTCTCGATCAGGTTCTGCTCACGCTTGCCCTGCACCTGGTCCAGCAATCGGTTGATGGAGGCAGAGACCTCCGTGTTTTTTCCTGTCGTCTTCAGCTTATAGCCGAAACGGGTGATGAACTGCGAGAGGTTGGACAACTTCTCTGGGTCCGGCAAGTCATGGATACGATAGACGAAGGTCTTGGCCTTCTCGGACTTCTTCACCTTGCCGATGTGCTCCGCCACCGTACGGTTAGCCAAGAGCATGAACTCCTCGATCAGTTTGTTCGCATCCTTGGACTCCTTGAAATAGACGGACAATGGCTTGCCCTTCTCGTCGATCTCGAAGCGCACCTCCGTACGTTCGAAAGCAATGGCTCCCTTGGCGAATCTACGTTCCCGCAGTTTCTTCGCAAGGGCGTCCAAGGTCAATATCTCCTCCTTCATGTCGCCCTCCTTCGTCTCAATCACCTGCTGCGCCTCCTCATAGGCGAAACGACGGTTGGAACGGATCACTGTGTGGGCGATCTGATACTTCAGCACATTCGCGTCATCATCCATCTTGAAGATGACGGAGTAGCAGCACTTATCCTCGTCAGGGCGCAAAGAGCAGATCACGTTGCACAAACGCTCCGGCAACATTGGGATGGTACGGTCCACCAAATAGATGGATGTGGCACGCTTGAACGCCTCCTCGTTGATGATGTCACCCTCCTTGACGTAGTGGGTCACGTCGGCGATATGCACGCCCACCTCCCACTTGCCATCCTCCAACTTACGGATGGACAACGCATCGTCGAAGTCCTTCGCGTCCGCCGGGTCGATGGTAAACGTAGGGATGCCACGGAAGTCTATGCGTCGGGCGATCTCATCGGCTGGTATCTCGTCAGAGATCTGATTAGCGGCCTCCTCGACCACCTGAGGGTAGCTGTACGGCAAACCGAACTCCACCAAGATAGCGTTCATCTCCGCATTGTTATCACCTGCGGAGCCCAATATCTCAACGACCTCACCCACCGGGTTACGGTCTCTCTTCGACCACTCCGTGATCCTCACAATCGCCTTGTCGCCGGTCTTTCCACCCTTCAGGTTATCCTTCGGAATGAAGATATCGTTCACCAACAGACGATTATCAACCTGCAGGAAAGCATAATCTTTTGAGACCTCCAGCTTACCCACGAAGGTATCATGTCCACGTTGCAGAACGTCCAGCACCTGTCCCTCCTGAATGCATCCCTTGCGGCGCGCAAAGAGGCGGACACGGACCGTATCGCCCACGATGGACTTGTTCAAGTACTTATCCATGATGAAGACCTCCTCGCCACCATCCTCCGGCACGAGGAATATCTTTCCACCCGTGCGGCGCTCCAGCTTACCCACGATGGCACCGCTACGATTGTCAAGCCTATACTTCCCGCTCGAAGGGGAGAAAAGGAACTCCTGCAGCACCAAGTCCTCCATCAGTTGGATCAACTGGCGCTTCTGGGTCATGTTCGAGATGCCTATCTCGAAAGCGACCTGCTTGTAATTATACGATTGTGTAGGATTCTGCTCGAAGAAACGGACCGTACGGTTCAACATCTCCTGCTTCGTGAGCTGCTTGCCCCCTGCAGGTTCCTTGGCCCGCTTATTTTTTTTAGAAGGCAAACTAGCCCTCGATTTCTTATTTGATTTTGCCATAATAATTCATTTCAAAAAAAATGTAACGTAAAAAAAAACGTTGCTCAAATTTATAAAATTAAGAGATAACAACCGCCTACTAGGAAGAAAAAACTTCAAAACCCTCCCAGAATAGTAAATCGTAAATCGTCAAATAGTAAATTGTAAATAGTTAAATAGTAAATAACTCCCCAAAACGACTCAACTCCTAATTCAAAATTCTTAATTCTTAATTCTTAATTCTCTAAACGCTTTCCCCAAAGAGCCGACCAAGTCACTCGCCACCAAGCTCTCCTCCGACTGTTCCGCCAAAGCGCAGTCTCCAGCCGCCCCATGCAACCATACGCCTAGCGTAGCCGCATGACAAGGTTCATAGCCTTGGGCCAACAACGAGAGGATGATGCCCGTCAGCACGTCACCGCTTCCGGCCGTCGCCATGCCCGCATTCCCTGTAGTATTGAAATGCAGCGAGCCGTCAGGGAAGGAGACGGAGGTATACGCACCCTTCAGCACCACCACGACCTGATGCTGAACGGACAACTCAATCTGTTTCATCCAACGGGCATAGCCGTCACATTTCACGCCCGAAATACGCTCAAACTCTTTCGGATGAGGGGTCAGGATCGTATCCTTCGGTATCTTGTTCCACAACGACGGATGCTGACCCAATAGATTCAATGCGTCCGCATCCATCACCAAAGGCTTGTCGCCCAACACATCCAAGAGTTGCGAAAGCGCCTGCGCCGAGGCGTCGGACGTTCCAAGACCCGGTCCAACACCCACCGCATTGTATTTCACGCAATCCGGAGCGGTGGAGAAGCACTCCTCCGAATCATCAGTTCTCACAATCGCCTCAGGCACAGAGATCTGCAGCACCTGTCGGCAAGAAGAAGGCACCTGAACGGTCAGCAAGCCACACCCCGAGCGCAAGGCGGAGCGGGCAGACAAGATAGCCGCACCGGTCATCTGTCTGGAACCTGCGATCAACAAGGCATGTCCGCAACTGCCCTTATGTGCGAAACGGCTACGAGGACGCAAGAGAGCCTGCGCATCCTCCCGTTCCGTCAGGAAGAACCCAGTCTCCACCTCCGCGATCGCCTTGCCGTGCAATTGGATGTCGAGGATCGAAACCTCACCCACATACTGTTCATTCTCTGGCAAGAGGAAAGAGAGTTTAGGGAACTGGAAGGTAAAGGTTTGGTTCGCCCGCACGATGGACTGCAGGTCATTGGAGTTATTGTCCTCCCCCATCAAGCCAGAAGGCAGATCGATGGAGACGACCCACTTGCCACTATCATTTATTTTGCGGACTATTTCAGCATACAAGCCAGACAACGGGCGATTCAATCCAGACCCGAACAAGCCGTCTATGACACAATCCCCATCGATGACAAGTTGTTCAGACGAAGTGATTTCCACCACATGACCAGGACATTTCACATTCAGGTCAGAAAGAGCCGATTGGCAATCAGGAGAGAGTTGTCCCTTGGGATTCACCAAAAACACGGAAACAGGTCTGCCAATCATTAGCAAGAGGCGGGAGATGACCAAAGCGTCCCCACCGTTGTTACCACTCCCCGCAATCACACAGAAGGAGGTGTTTTCGGAAACACTGGGCAATAATTTTTCAAAAAACACACGTGAGGCACGCTCCATCAACCGATACGACTGAATCGGTTCGTAACGCATGGTTAACGCGTCAATCCTTTTTACCTGTTCTGTTTGAAATAGTTTCATCCTCTATTCTCGGCTTATCCAAAGACTCTATAAGAACCGCCTCGTCCTCCACATCACCATTCTCTCCCGCAGCCCCCATTTTAGCGACGGAGCTACGCAGATAGACACGTGCGGCGCCCGTGAGATTCACATTATGTCCCAAGTTCCCACGCTGCTCCTCCGTGATGATTCCATGGCGCAACAATTTGTCTCCCAGTAGGTCGAAATAAGGAGCCAAAAACGGTTTCAGGTCACGGTTATTGTCAAAAAACCACATGAATTTCTTCGGACGAGGAATGATGCTTGCCATGAAGATAGACTCTTCCGGCGTCAACTCGGAAGGTTCCTTGGAGAAATAGAAATGGGAAGCCTGTCTAACGCCGTAGATATGCGGGCCCCATTCGATGATATTCAGGTATATCTCATACATCCTATTCTTCGAGATCAACCTATTGTTCTCCACTAACCACACGATCAGGGCCTCCTCCAGTTTGCGGGACAGGTTCTTTTCCCGACTGAGCCATAGGTTCTTCACCAACTGCATGGAGATGGTACTACCTCCGCGGACGAACCGTTTTTCCTTGATGTCTTTAACAATCGCAGCATTCATGGCGGTCTCCAAGAAACCTTTGTGGCAGAAGAACAACCCATCCTCCGAATAGAGGATCGCATTTTTCAGATAAGGAGATATTTCGTCCAAACGAGCGAAATCAGGGTTCCCCTCACCAACGACAAAACTTGCGTCCACTTCACCATGGTCAAACGCCTGATAGGTGAAGGGATGGTTCACTGACGAGAAGTCAGTCTTGCCGAATTTCTCAACGGAGAAGCCACTCTTCGCCATCGAGGAACTAAACGAAAGACTGTCTATTTTGCTCATGTCGAGGTCGAACAGCAGTCTATACGAGAGTTTACCTTTTGTTTGTATGCCTTCCAAATTCGTGAACAAATCCTTAGGCAAAGCGTTAAAGAGAGACTGTGCCTCGAAGCTATCCCGGTGCACCTCCACGCGAAGGCAAGGAGTGGTATCCTTCCCCTCATACAGCACATAAGGGTTAAAACTGAATCCGTTCACGCTCAGCAGGCTGGAACTGTCCAATTCAATTCGAAGAGAAGGTTCCATGACCATATTCATGGAGTACTGGAACGTCAAGGAATCCAATCGGACCGGAACAGACGCAATCCTCTCATTCGACAACGTGAACGGCACCATACGAAGGTAGCCTTTCCAATTCTCGCAATGTTTATCAGTGGAGAACTGTATATCCATCGTGTCGAAACCGACCGAAACATAATCGTCACCCTTCTTAATCGAGATGGGCAACGACTGCGGGGTGGTAGGATAAATGCGGATTGCGTTCGGGTCTTCGTTCGAAACGCTCAAATTTCCTGTGACGACAAAACTCTTCTCCGTATATTGTCCTGTCGGAGAAGAGAGACGATAAATGACCTGACTTTCCAAAAGCCCATCCTTCAGCGTATTCTCCGGGAATGAGAACCTGCACAAATTTCCTTTCCGATAACCGATCGCCAACACATCGGAGACATGCATGGAAGCTGGGAAATAGGAGGAAATCTTCTTGTACAAGTTCATAAAAGATTCGATTTTGGATGTGTTTCCCCGCTCCTCCGAAGAAGATAGTTTGCCGTTCCCGAACAAAAAGGAATATCTTTTCTTGCCATCTCGGTCATTATAGTATATCCTAACGCCCTCAGCATCCATCGACTCGACATTTGCGTTAAGCCTTAGCAAATTACTGAAATCATATATAAACGCGACCTTGTGGATGGTCACAAGCGTATCCTGCGCAGGCGTCAAGCATAGAAGGTCATCTATCGTCAACTTGCGGAACCCATCCATTCTGACTTTCCCGATGGAGAGATCAGCATGGGTGGTCTGCTCAAGCTTATCTATCTTTTTTTGGATAACGGACATAAGAATCTGTTCTCGCTTCGTGTACAACGCATACACAATAGCGAAAATGACAACAAAGAACAAACCTATAAAATAAAATTTCCTTCGACTCATCACGTCCTAAATTCGTTTTTCAAGGCAAAGGTATGTATTTTTTCTATAAATATGCAAAACAAATGCTGGAATATGTTTTATAAATCTCATTATATTCCTGAAAATGACAATCAATCCTATTTGCTCGTCCACGAATTTTTCCCCATTCCAGAGAAGGAACCTCACTCATGACGATTTCCCAGTCCCCGGTTGAGTCTACAGAAGACGGCACACCGAGGGATCTTGCACATAGCATAAATGAATGCCTGCGCACACACTGAGCAATATAAAGAAGAGAATCTCTTCATATTTTTGACAAATAGGTTCAGGGGGAGGAAGGGAAACACGCCCCTTCTTTGTATGGAAGTGACAAATTTTCAATCGACAGACAGGGTTCCGGTACGGACAAAAAAAAGGGGTCAACCCGGATGGA
>DBYR01000024.1:33071-33596 GCA_002310215.1 Bacteroidales bacterium UBA1181 | reverse complement strand
GAAGTTTATAGTATGAAAGAATATACATATCATTTGCCTGAAGGATATACGATTGATGATATGACAAAATTGTTCGACTCTTATAGGAAGGAACTACCTGAGAGATTCACTTTCAGTGATTTACGTGAACTATGCAAAAAGAAAGAATCACCAATAATTTTAGATAACTATGTGAGATATGGGTATCAACATTATCCCCAATTTTCTTTGGTGTTATATTATCCAATTGAAGATTTTGAAGGAGAGGATATCTTGTTTGATTCTCTGAAAGTTTGGAGGTGACATGGATAATGAACCTCAATATGTAAATCTTGGTTTGCCAAGCGGCAAACTTTGGATGACAAGTAATTTAGGTGCAGAGGAATNNTCAAATGATGTTGGAGATTATTATAGGTTCGGAGAGACCGAATCAGTCTCCAATGTCCCTTACAAGTTCACTCTCGCTAATGGAGAATATAGTAAGTATCATAAAGATGGCCGTCGTCATCTGGAATATGAAGATGATGCTGTGACGAAAAAGTATGG
>DBYR01000024.1:32867-33013 GCA_002310215.1 Bacteroidales bacterium UBA1181 | reverse complement strand
AAGGCATTTCCCAATGGAGTGCTTTTTATCAGTCGAGTAAATGGAAATCAGTTATTTTTGCCTTCAGACGGAAACCCTAAAACTATCAGGTATGCCACTGCTGGAGTTGAAAATGATGAGAATCTTATTCGTGTCTTTATGTTCGG
>DBYR01000024.1:0-32772 GCA_002310215.1 Bacteroidales bacterium UBA1181 | reverse complement strand
GTGGACATGGGATATGGATTTATGGTCGCAGTAACGGATTTCCTCTCCAATTCTACATTGTCTGCGGGTCCTTTATATTGGGTAAATGATAAAGGACAGTTATGTCAGTTTGTTAATTCTGAGTCACAAGATGATGTGAAATATGCTAAGATAGGAAAAGAATATGTCCTTTCGTTAGAAGATGATATTGTAAGACAAAACTGGAAAGGAGAGTGGAGAATGCCAACTCAAAGGGAATTTGCCTTTATACTATCTATATGTTATATGGAGTTTATATGGATAGATGAAAAGCAGAGAAAATGTGCGTATAAATTAACAAGTACCGTTACTGGTAATGTGATCTATCTTCATATAGATATGGGGCAGACTTCTTCAGAAGATTTTTCATGTTTTCAAATAAAATATGGAACGTCTACGTTATGTGGTGATAAATGGCATACAACTATTACAAATTGTAATGGTCGAAGTTGCGAGGAAATCTTAATGTTGGGTTTGAGGTATAAATTTGATGCGTGTCATTTGAGACCTATTTTTAGAAAATGATAAGATTGAAACATAGTTCCATGTTTAGGAAGCCCCTCTATTCGATATTATTTGTAATACTGTACCTCCAGACGGCGATAGCCGGCAACTGGTTGACGAACAATGCGGCGTCGGAGGTGACGTTCGGCGAGGTGGCCACGATTGTGTCCCGCGGAGGGTCGGGCTATTGTCTGGTGCAGAAAGAGGGCTCCATCTTTTGGAGCAACGACGGTAATACGAGGACCCAGGGCGAAAGCTATTCGGGCAGTAACCTGGTTATGCGTTGCGCGCATTTCCATGACGAAAAACACGGAATCGTTGCGGGGGACAAGATCCTCGAATATACGACGAACGGCGGTGAAACCTGGAGCGAGAAGAGCGTCGGTTTCAACGTGCGGGGCGTCTGCATGACCTCCTCCAACACGGCTATCCTTGTGGGCGAGGGGGGGGGCAAGATCGCCCGCTACACCTTCGGGGGCAGTCTTGTGGAACAATCCAGTCCTACGAATAATACGCTGAACTCTGTCAGTTTCTATGATGGTATTGGCTACGCGTGCGGTGACAAGGGCGTGAACGCTGACGCCGCAGGGCGTGACATGGGCGGCGACGGAAAGAATGGAGTCAAGAAGGACGTCTACGGCTACACGCTGCAGTACCACGAGAAGGACTACCTGCCGATCGGATAGGACGCTTCATTCTGCCAGTCCGTGACGTCGAACAACTTGGGGGGGAAGGGCCCTGTACAACGGTAACATAGTGAGGATGTCCACGTATTTCGCCAATGTCTCCGGCCAGACCTTCGGCACGCAGACACGCGGCTTCGTCTATGACGAACTGAACCGTCTGACGAGTTCTCAAGTGGACGGGAGCGCCAACTACCAGACCTCCTACACCTACGATGCGAACGGCAACATCACTAACTTGACCCGCAACGACCAGTCGGGCGCGGCGATGGACAACCTGACGTACCGCTATGCCACGGATGGGAGTGGCAAAATCCTCAACAATAGGTTGTTGCACGTGAACGATGATGTACAGAACAGCGCAAATCCATCGGACATTGAGAATCAGGGAGATAACTATGCCCAATATGATCCGGCTAGCCACAACTACGCCTACGACAAGATGGGTAACCTCATCAAGGACCAGTCGGAAGAGATCGCCGAGATCACGTGGAACACTGCGGGCAAGGTGTCGAAAGTGAGCCGCATCGAAGGCAGTGGCAAACCCGACCTCTAGTTCGACTACGACGCCACAGGCCAGCGCATCGCCAAGAAGGTCATCAACAAGAACGTGACCCTGTGCGACAAATGCGTGAGACCTACTACGTGCGTGACCCGCAAGGCAGCATGTTAGCGGTGTATAAGAAGACGTGCATGTGAGATGATGGTTGGGACGATGCGTTCTTTTTTAGTAACCAATGCTTGTGCTCAACTCGAAGATTGGCAAGTACATGGATATCAGGATGATGCCGACGAATATACCTACGAACACAATCATTAGGGGCTCTAAGATGCCGCTGGCCATGCTTGTCTGGTAATCGACCTCCTCCATGTATTGGTTTTTAAGGCGGTTGAAGACAATGTCCAGTTGGTTGACCTCCTCTCCCACCTTGATGAGAGACACCATCCTTCGGTCGTAGATCTTGAATTTGGACAGACTTTCATGAAATGGCTTTCCCTTCATGATATCCTCTTCGATCGTCTCCAACGATGATTGGATAGGGTAGAATGGTATCATCTTCTTGATCAATCCGAGCGATTGTAAAACGGGTATGTGCGCACTGGTGAGCAACGCCATGGCCAGCGAGAAACGGGCCAGGTACATCTTCCTCGTGAGTTCCCCAAAGAAGGGAAGCCGCAGGATGATGCTGGATCGTACTTTGTTGAAATTCTTGCTCCTGCGGATCATCAGGTAGAGGAATACAAGCAGTGCGATGACCAATAGGATGATCGTGATATGGTCAATGATGCCATTGGATATGTTTATGATCAATTGGGTCAAATAGGGTAGGTCGTTGCCAAACCGGGCGAATACGTCTTGAAACATAGGAACCACCACTATCATCATGAAGACCACGGCTATGATGGCAATCGATAGGACAAAGATAGGGTAGGAGAAGGCGCTCTTCATTTTCCTTTTCTGTTCAATTCTTTTTGTGAAGAATGACACTAAGTCCTTCAGGATGTCATTTAAGCATCCGGTCTCCTCTCCGATCCGTATGCTGTAACATTCGTATACGGAGAATTGATCGGTCTTTTCTATCGCGTCCGACAGGCTGTTTCCCTCCAAGACGCCCTTCCTGATTTCTTCGTAAACCTTCTTCTCTTCCTTTTGGGTTACTTCCTCGCACATTAGGTCTAATGTGCTTCGCAGGTCGATTCCTGACGACAAAAGAATATATAAATCGTTGTAGAAGTTGGTCTTCTTCTTGTCATTCAGTTTCGAGGAGCCGAGCGAGATCTCTTTGGACATGAGCTGCTTGAACGTGTCCGACCATTTTCCGTTGGAATCCTTCTTTTTCTTATTTAACTGTTCAATTTTGATGGAAGCCATACTACTTAGTTATTGTTGGAAATTTCCATTTCGGATGGATATTCTTTTACAAACATATATGAAAAGTTCGTGTTATTCAACTCGGCGGTAAAGGAAAGCCTGTCGATTGTGCCGTTGGATTGCTCACCATTCTGGAAGTAGGTGATGTATTCCGAGGTCTTTATCAGGAAGGTGTCCGCCTGTTCGGAGATCTGCCGGATGACGGATTTCTCGGAAAACAGGTATTCGCAGCTTTTGTATGCGGAGGAGCTCATTGTGATTTTTTCTCCCGCCGCTGTGATCTGTTCCGCTTGGTTGAAATCGTTTTGTAGCGTCATGTGTAGCAGGTATAGGTCCTGGTATGCTCTGTTGTCCGTCTGGTACGAGAACAACTGATTGTATGTCATCCTGAAAATGGAGAAGGCGATGCCTGTGATCATCAGGCTGATTATCATTGTGATGATCACGTCCGTGAGTGTGAATCCTTCTATCCTTTTCATCGTGCGATTACAATTTGTTTGAAGGAGTACAACCCTTTCTTCTTTTGGTCGTATGCCTCAATGGTGAGTGTTTTCAGCAGATTGTCGCCTTTGTAGGGCTCCACGTGACGTACGATGGTCAACCCGTTCACGTCGAATGTCTGGTCGAAAATCTGTGTGTTTGATATGGTTTCCGTGGCGATCCGATTGACTTCGGTGAAGGCTAAGGCCCTCTCCCGCTTGTTGTCTGACCGAACCACGTTGATGTACACCATGGAGGACATCGCGAAGCATGCCATGATGATGATCATAGAGACAACTGCCTCTATCAAAGTGAAACCGGGTGTCTTTTTTAGTATATCCATTTGATCACGCCTCCCGTCGTTCCTTCTCCGATTAAATCCGCTCCTATATAGTTGCTTGATAGTTTATACATGTCGATGCTTGCGTCCATGATGGTGTTCTCGTAGATCGAGGAGGGCGTGCGGAGAATAAATCTTTTGGTGTACAGGGATCCGTTTATAGCCCCTTTTATCTCCGTGAAGTTGTTGGAGTACACCTGTCCCCGTACGCTCGCGTTTTTTGCTATCGAGAGAATTGATTTGGGAGCGGATCCGTCCTCTTTTGTATTCATGAATGCGATGCCGTACAGCATGCTGTTCTCTTTTAGCGTGAGAGCCGAGATGCTCGTTTTTTCTTGGTTTATGCCAAGAACGGATGGATATTTTATCTCACATTTCTCACCCACGACGATGGAGTCGGTGGCGTAGGCTTGCAGATTCCCCGAAAAGCCATTGTTGAATTCTATGTATGGCGCGTAACATTGCACATCGGATATGTGGGCTGATGGCCCGATGGAGATGGACCTGTCTGATATGATGACGACCTTCCCTTTGATGGTTTTATGGTCTATCGTGATAGGTCCTTCCGCATATAATGTGACGGTGGAATCGGATAGGAAGGGCACGATTAGCGAATCTTTATTGAACTCTGTATAGGGTATTATGACGGTACCTTTGCTCATGTAACGGTCGAGCGCATAGCCCATCGTCAGTTTGGCGATGTTCTCGTTCAGTTTAGGCATGATGGAGTCGCTGGTCCTGATCGATGACCTGATTTGCCTACCGGTGAAGGTCTTCCCCTCTATGCTGGGTTGTGAGAATCGGGCTTGGGGCATTTCGCAAATTCCCTCTATGGAGACATTCCCGGATAGTGCGATGCTCTTGCCGTTCTCTGGTATCATCAGTGCGACGTTGGTGCTGTCTTGCTTGTAATTGCCGATTATCGCGGAGTGCCTCTTCTTAAGCTCTTTATGGAACGCGCTGGCGTTCAGGAGGTCGAACGCTCCCCATTGCTCCTTCTTGAGCGTTACGGAGTCTTGCGCCTCGCCGTATAATGAGAGCCTAATCTCTTGGTCGTAAGGGTATTGGTCGGAATGGGCGATCATGATGTTTAGTGCGGATTTCGTGTTCGCCTCTAATCGCTCGATCAGGACCACTCTGTTGAAAATGATCCCTTTTTGATAAGACGCTAATAGGATCGATCCGCTCAAAATGATGACGATGACGAATATAAACATCGCAAAGGGTAGGGAATATCCGTCTGCTTGTTTATAAAACAATCCTCTCATTTCTTCCCTGTTTTTTCCTTGGCTGATTTCGCCTTCTTCTTTTGCTCTCTCTTCTCTATTTTCTCTTTCTTCCTTTGCTCTCTCTTCTCTGCCTTTTCCGCTCTTTTAGCCTCCTTGGCTTTCTTCACATCTTCGCTCTTCTCCGCCTTCTCCTTTTTCTTGAATAATTTCTTTATGAACTTCCTGACGATATGTTTTTTCTCCTTCTTCAGTTCTCCGTTCTTATAGACCTCTTTGGAGACGACTTTGTTGTCTTTGTAGAGGTAGCACTTCCCGTCCAGTTCTCCCTTTTTGTAATGCTCTACCTTCTCTATGTTGCCATTTTTGTCGTAGGTCGTTGATTTTCCGTCCTTTAATCCGTTCTTGTAGTTTGTCGTGTTTATGACAACCCCCTCCTCGTATGTGGTCCAAGTTTTTGTTTTTAAGCCGTTTTGGTAAGAGCCCTTCTCTGCGAATTGTTTGCCGTCCGTATATTGGATAAATGATCCATGTGGCGTTCCGTTCTTGTATTCCGTGTAGGCTTGAAGTCCTCCGTTTTTGCCCCAATTGTACCATGCGCCATCCTTTTTGCCGAAGGTGAAGCTTCCCTTTTCCACGAGTTCGTTGGTCCGCTTGTCCAGTTTCGTGAAAGTTCCGTTTAACAGTTTGCCGCTATAATTCCCTTTGGAGGTATGTATCGCATTGTTGTAGTACCAGGTGTAGCTCTTCTCTAACTCTGGACTGATGGACGATGTGGCTTCAGTGACGAATTTGTATATGTAAAGGGAGTCGTCACACTGTAGATGGTGGCTTTTCTTATATTCCTCGAAGACGTTCTTCGCGTTATTTTTTGCTACTCCCGAGAGACTGATAATCAGGGATATGATCAGTAAGATATTATGCTTCATTTTTTTATTGTTTTAGATTTCTGTTGATACATGACGATAATGCTGTCTTTTGTTATCGATAGGAGCTTGACCTCTTTTGCGACCTCATCCTTTTTCAGGAAGTGCGATTTTCCGTTAATCGTGACGATTGCCGTCGTGATGTCGTTTGATTTTATTAAGCCATCATAACGAATGGTTGGCCATACGATAATAGCTTCTTGCTTTTTAGGTGCGGCTTTTGGGGCAGGCTTCTTGCCTGATTGCGATTGTGTGGGCCGTGATGTGTTGGCATGGTTTCTCGGACTCACTTTGCTGTTTTTCAGAAACGGATCGGGGTAGTTAAGCGAAAGCGCGAATGTGTCGATGTGCTCTTGCGTGTCGTCTTTCACTTGCGTGTTGTCGATGCGGACCTCCACTCCATCGCTTTCCGAATAGAAGAAAATCTTATATATGATTGTTCCCCAAACGATGGCTACAATTAGAAACAACAAGTATGTAATCGCTTTGTTCTTCATGATTACGAATTACTCCTTAACGAATGTATAGACACTATTGTTGACGCATTTGTTCCCTGCTTTGTCTATGCTGATGACTGTCCAGTAGTAGGTTCCTGCCGATAGCGTGTCGGAATAGGTGGAGCCTATGGCCTTAATGGCCAGTACTTTGTCCGAAAGGGCGGAGTCATGTGCGACAATCAGGCTGTCAAATATTTCGGAACCCGAGTCTTGGGACGTTGCCCATGAGAAGGTTATTGTGTCTGAAAGAATGGTCTGTTTGTTCGTTGGCGTCTTCAACAGGCTGGCTTCCGGTGCTTTGGTGTCTGTCGTGAAGGTGGCGCTGAACGTTTGTGTGGATGTGTTGGCGTTGCTTGCGCACACACTCCATCGGTACATTCCGTCAGAAGGCAGTTTGACACCGTATTCCGAATCGGTCAGTAGCTTTTCCGCAAGCGTTTCGTTGTTTGTATTGACAAGTGTGAATTTGTAATTGTCGGCATTGTAAAGTTTATTCCAACGGAAGGTGATGCTGTCTGAGCCTAATGTGGCTCCGTCGATTGGAGTATATAACAATATCTTTTCCGAACTTAAATCCAATGTGCTGTCTATCACGAATTTGTGATTTGTATATTTTGTCTCGCTGATGTCATTGAGGGCTTTGACTCGCCATTCGAATTTACCGGGATTTAATGAGAATGTTATTTTGTTGCTCGTCGTCACCGAATCGTAGCATAATGTTTGGGCGTTTTCGAAGTCCGGGCTCACAATCTGTATTTGGTATGAATCCGCATCTTCTATCTTCTCCCATGCGAATGTTACGGTCGAGCTCATGGTAGAGACATTATCTTGAGGGACAAGGATGTGGACGGTCTCTTCTGATATGTCTTCTACGATTAGATCCTGACAACTGGCGAGTGCCGCGATCAGAAGCAAATAAATGAATTTCTTGGTTGTGGTCATATTTTGTTCTTTTTGAGTTTAATGTTTTGGAAATAGATGTGGGTGAACAGACTCTCCCTTTTGGTCCGCATGTCTTTCTTCTTTATGAATTGGATGGATGCGACCATGCCGATTTTGTTCTTCTGCTCTGAATCGTATATGAACAATAGATTATCCCTGAAGGATCCTTCCAATACGATTTTATTTGTTAGTATCTCATAATCACTGTGTTCGGAGACATACGTCTGCGGGAACTCAATCAGTGTCAGCCTGTTGTTCTGGCAGAATTGCGTCGTCTTTTCCAACAGCAATTGCTCGGTGTCTATGTTGTTGGCGTCCACAAGCAGATGCTCCATCTGCTTGATTTTCCTGTTTAACGCATCTATTTTCTGAGGTGCGTCTTTGATGTTTTCTATCCTTTCCGTGTGATGGTAATACTCGCTCATCACATCAATTGTCTTTTGGATGGATAAAAAGAAGACGCATATCGCCAACAGGGCAACGGATGCTATCACGACGTAATAGATTTGATGATATGTTAGTTTCCTTAGATTCATGTGATGATGTTTATTTTAAAATAGGCTCTGCCTTCTTTTTCCTTGTACTCGTATTGGAGTATGTTGACCTCCTTGAATAGATGACTCTCTTTCAGCTCTTTGATCCAGGTGTTGAATACGTAGCTCTCTACGCTCGTCCCTGAAATCTCTATCGTGTTTCGCTTGAATGTCATCTCTTTGTTGTACGAATGGCTTTTTTGCAGGGGATTGACGTTTATTTCGGAGAGGACGATCGTGGCGGGAATCTTTTGAGCGATCAGATCCAAGTACTTGGAGGTCTGTGTGTGGCCTAACAATCCGGATTGCTCAAGGAATTTATTCTTTGAGGCATAAGACTCCCGCAGTTCTTCTAACTGTTTGAGCTGCTGCTCATTCTCCGCTATGTCCGCCTTAATGTTCTCGACTTTGCCGAAATAGGTGTCGAACAGTATATAGCTTGCCATCAGCACCAAGAAGGTGATGGGGATGGCGTAGCGTATGATCTTGATGCTCTTTTCCCTGAATCTATTCTCGGAAGCGAATTGTCCGATTGACGGTATCTCCGCATAATTGCATGGACTGCCCATGAGGAGGGAGAATCCCAAGGCTAAGGAAGGTAGCAGGTCTGCCTTGATCTCCTGCCCGTTGATGTGTACGGTCGTTTCTTCGGTGCCGTTTGTCTGAAACCCTGTTATCGCGTCGTCTGCTATGTCTATTTTGATGTACTTGTATGAAATGGATTGGACATGCTCCTCGAAGAGCGGTATGATCGAATTGAAAATGAAAGGACCGATGGAGATGCCCGATATGAATCCTTTCCCTGAGAATTTCGCTATTAGGTTGTCGACGACCGTCTTTCTGGCTATCGATACGATGGATGCCTCTTCCTGACCCTCTATTCCGTATGGCTGGATGTGGAAGTCGTTGACGTCGGCATCGGGAAGAATCTGAGACAAGAGCTTCTCTTTGGGTGAGTCGACTCCGCTCCTGACGAGTCTGTAGAGCACTCCCTTCCCGCTGATGATCAGGCCGATAGTCGCCTCGTCCGGTATCTTCTCCAATATGTCGTTGATATCGCTGCTCTCCACGACCGGAAAACTGAAATCGATATCCTTCCCTTTGCGCGTCAAAACCGTCAAAGAGTAGACTTCGGTCGCATTTACTTCAATATCAACGATATATGCTTTCTTGGAGGTTTCAATTATATTCTCTAATTTAAACATCTTAGAACAGAATTGTAGGACGGATAAATATGTTTAGTTGAGAATCCTCCTTGCTTTTTGTCCGATTGGAGAAGATCCAGCGTAATACGGGTACTCTGGAGAGGACGGGCAACCCTGACCCCGTGTTGGATTTGCTTTTCTCCTCCAACCCTCCTAACAGAATCATCTCTTCGTTCCGTACTCTCATGGTGGAGTTGAATGTCTTGTTTTCTGATCCCGGAGGGGCGTCTTTCCCCGCTGTTTGCTTAAATCCAGACTGTGCGACTTTTACCTCCATCGTGATTTGATCGTCTCCGGAATACATCGGCTTGATGGAGATGGAGAGGTTGGCGTCGATCGATTTCCATTCGTAGGACTGGATGTTCTGCGGGTTTTCATTTCCGACGACGGTGTTCTGTACCTCTTTGTAGTATTCAGTCTCTCCGATCACGAGCGTTGCCTCATGGCTGTTGAGGGTCGCCAGCTTAGGGGTCGAATGTACCTTTACGACGCCTTGGTCTTCCAGTGCGCTCAGCGACATGTAGAATGAGGAATTCACCTTCCCTAGGTTGAAGAACGATCCCCAACTGTTGATTCCTGATATGATGTCGTTCAGGACTGTTGAGCTTAGTGTGGTCGAGATGCCTCCGTTATAGGTGAGCGAGGATTTGACCGCTTCTGTTCCTGACCCAAAGGATATTCCTGTCGAGGTGGTGTTGTAGACATTCGAGCTGATCATGATCACCTCTATCAGAATCACGGGAACTACCTTGTCGATGCTGATCAGGAAGTTTTCCACCTCGTCGATGGATCGGCTCGAACCTGAGGCGATGATGCTGTTTAGCTCGGGGAACTCTTTTATTGTCACATCCTTTTGGATTTCCTTCGGGATGTATTCTTGTATGTTATTGGTGGACCGGTGTTGTAGTTGTATGACCCTCGTCTCCCTCAGATTCTCTATTTGCCGGTCTCCGATCATGTATAATCCATTGCTCAGGTTGGAGGTGAACTTGCTGCTGTTCAGTATCTTATTCAGGAACTCGTCGTAAGGCACTTTGTCAAGCCTTGTGGTGATTTCTCCTGTTATGGGGGTGTAGACGATGAAGTTCTTCTTCATCTCATTCGAGATTTCCGTCACGATGTCGTTGATGGATGCGTTTTCCGCATTCAGACTGATCAGGTCGTTTTCGATGGTATATTCGAAATCCGCATTGTGGGATTTACGTTTCTTGGAGGATCTGCCTCTGGACGAGGATCCATTGCCATTGTCGGTCGTGCTGGCCTCTTTGTCTAATAGTATGCAGTTGTCTTCTGTCGGTATCGCTTGTAATCCGTTTGTAAGCGCAAGTTTGTCTATGGCGTTGTCTAAGGCGATGTTCTCGACGAAGAATGAGACGATATGGTTGCTGACCGATGGTCCATACAGGATGTTCCGGCCCGTCTTCTTCGTGATCTCCTTGGCTACCTTCGATAAAGTGTCCGAATCCAAGTCCATGCTGATTGTCCCGTCGTTCGGATTGTATCGGATGTCAATCTCTTTGGGCGCTTGAATGACTGGCTTTTCGGGCTCGGGGTACCATCTTGAGATGGAGAGGATATTGTTGTAGAAATCAATGTTCAGGTCATATTGCCTGCACAGGAATGACAATACGGACGAGACGGAGACGTTGGAGAAGTTATTGCTAATCTTCATGTTCAGGTCCGGGCTGATGTGAATGTTGATTTTGTTCGCATTGGCTATCGCGCGTATGAACTCCTGGATGTCCAGATCGGATACCGAAAGCTCTATTTTCTCGGATAGTCCAGGCTCTGTCTTTGAGAGTTGCTCTAACTGTTTCTCTATCTTTACAAACCGATCTTCGCTGTTTGTCACTTGAGCATTGAGGTTAATGCTGAATAGTAAAATCGATAATAGGATAATTGACCGTTTCACGATGTCTTTATATGTTGTTTTAAGATTCATAAACTGTTTAATAAGATTGGATATATCTCGTCGATGGAGGTCTCCCCTTTCAAGAAATCGCTATATGCGGTCTCTGCTAACGAGAGGATTCCCTTTTTCTCCTTGATGGTCTCTATGTCGTAGTTGTTTTGCTTGATGACCTCCGACAGTTCCGTGTCGATCGGTATCACTTCGTAAATCGCCTTTCGCCCTTTGTAGCCGGTGTAATAGCACTCCTCGCAGCCATGCGCTTTGTAGTGGTATTCAGGGATCGTCTTGCTCTTGAATTGGCTTGGCAGTTGGGAGGCGTCGAATTTGACCTTCTCCTTGCAATGTGGACATAATAGGCGGATAAGCCTTTGCGCCACGCAGAGGTTGATGGTGTCCGCTAACAGGAATGGAGGAATGCCCATGTCGCAGAGACGGGAGATGATGCCCCAGGCGGAGTTCGTGTGGATGGTCGATAACACAAGGTGACCGGTTAGGGCCGATCGAATCGCCATCTGCGCCGTCTCGTTGTCTCGGATCTCTCCTAACATGATGACGTCCGGGTCTTGTCGCAAAAACGTGCGTAGCGCCCTTGCGAAGGTGAGCCCGATGTCTTCCCTCAGCTGTACCTGATTGATGCCCGAAAGGGTGTACTCGACCGGGTCTTCGATCGTTAGGATGTTGGACTCGATATTGTTCAAGATCTTCAGGGTGGCGTATAATGTAGTGGTCTTTCCTGAGCCGGTAGGTCCGCTGATAAGTATGATGCCATGCGATTTGCGGATGTTCTCCAGGAAGATGGCTTGCTGCTTTTCCGTGAAGCCGAGTTTGGAAATCTCGATGTTCGCGGAGTCTTTGTTCAGCAGACGCAAAACGATTTTTTCTCCGTTCAGCGTGGGCAGGACGGAGACACGTATGTCGAACTTGACATTCCCCTCCTCGAAGAAGATACGTCCGTCTTGAGGCAATCGTTTCTCTGCGATGTCAATGTTCGCCTTGATTTTGATCTTATTTACAAGTGCGGGATAATTCTCTTTGTCTAACCTATATTTCTCCAATAGTTTTCCGTCGATCCTGAACCTGACGCGGCAGAGCTCTTCGTATATCTCGATGTGAATATCACTCGAGTGCATCTCTTTGGCCTCCTTGATCAGGGAGGACAAGAAATCGTCCGACTTAATGTTGACGGATGGTTGGGCGCTCGCTTCTTTGGCGTCCGACTTCCTGTAGTATTTGCTGAGGGTGTGTGTTATGACCTCAGAATCAGTCGCTTCTAATTTGACCGTTGTGTTGAGGGTGAGTTCGAGTTCTTCCTTGACGGCTTCGCTCATGTACTCCTTATCGATATATAGGTTCCATTCCGAGGGGGTTATCTCCTTAGGAATGATGTGGTAGTGCCAGGCCTGTTGGTCTGTGATGACGTGCCTGATGTCTGGATTTATATCGATTGTCTCTATCATAACTCAGAAGAAAAGATTTTGAAGGTACATGTCGCTTCTGGTGTTAAAACCTGTCACCGCTAATATCGTGTACCATATTGAAAGATAGCCTATCAGCGGTATTCTCTGGAACCTGTTCCTAACTGTAATATGTACTAAGAGCGTCAGAATCAGAGAGATGATCATGAAGGCGATGTAGTTCATGGGAGAAAAGGCCATGCACAAAAAGAGGAAGAAGATGATATCCCCTAATCCGATGACATTGTTGATCAGCTTGTCGCTGTCGTTGACTTTCCTAACTCTGAAATATATTTTAAGCATTAGTAATTGTACGATTGTGATTGTGACGTTGGTGACGCAGCGTGTGGCTGTTTCTTCCCATCCGTCCGTCCATAATCCAATAGAAAGTTGAACAATTATTAATAGAATAAGCAAGAAGAGGGTCACTGTGTACTTTGTAAAATCTTGGTATATCAAGATGAACAAAATGGGTAAGACCAAAAGATTCGACATTAGTCTTTTACAGTTTCCTTCAGGTTCTTATCTTGATCAATCTCCCACACGTTGAAGGTGCCATCTCCGTCAAAGTCGACGACAGCCGTCGCTCTTGCCGTGAATGTGGAGCTCTCCGCGTTTACCACCTCGATCAGATAGTTCGCTTTCCCTCCATCTGTCACGAGTTTTTCCTGTTCAAATCCTATTTCATCCAAATCGCTTGAGTATTTGGAGTACATGTAGAAGTATGTTTTTTCCAGTGTGTGGAGATGTCCCAGTTGAAGTTGCGCTTCTGTCGCCTTGGTTTTGGATATTAATGGCATGAGGTTAGGCAATGCTAATAATACTAAGATGCCGATGATGACTAATACGATTAATAGCTCTGGTAGTGAAAAACCCTGAACCTTTCTGACTTTCATAAGTGCTTCTTTTGAAAAATTAATTATTTGTCTTGCAAAAATACATTATAATATGTTCATGGCAAAATTAAATTTGCGATTTTATTAAAACAAATCATTTGTGCGTGTGGATGTTTCCCCCCTGTGGTATGTTTTTCAACATATTATTCGTATCTTTGCAAAAAAAATAGAAGATGAAGATAGCCGTATTTCCAGGTAGTTTCGATCCTTTCACGATAGGCCATTATTCAGTCGTGAAGCGTGCCTTGAATTTCGTGGACGAGGTGGTGATCGCCATTGGTGTGAATGATGCGAAAAAGTCGCTTTTCTCTGTTGAGCAGCGGTATAAGATCATCTCCAAGGCATTTTGTGACGAGCCGCACGTCTCTGTGAAGAGCTACGACTCTTTGACGGTGGACTTCGCCCGGGAGGTCAATGCGAATATCATTCTCAGGGGCATCCGTTCCATCCAGGACTTCGAGTATGAGAAGACAATCGCCGACGCCAACCGTCGTCTGTCGGGCATCGACACGGTGCTACTCTTCACGGAGCCGCAACACTCTTTCATCAGCTCTACCGTCGTACGTGACCTGATTCGCTATGGCAAGGATATCACTACCTTCCTTCCTCCGCATGTCTCTTTGGACGACCTGAAATAGTCCATCGACACTTCCTGTTCTTCCCTGCGGAGCGAGTTCGGGAGGCAAGGGGTTTTATTTAATGTTTTTTAACATTAATTATTTCCGAGAGAGGATAATTGTTGCTTTTTTTGCGGAAAATTTGGGTGTATAGTATCTGATGAAAAAGAAAGCGAAACATAGATTCTTTAATTCGAAGTTGACGTCGGCGGTTAGTATATCGATTGTACTCTTTCTCCTTGGGTGTATCATATTTGTCGGTTTTATGTCTAAAACGTTGTCTACCTACGTTTTGGAGAGTGTTTCATTGACTGTTTTCCTGCAGAAGAACACGACGGAGGAATCTCGTGTGAACTTGGAGAAGTACTTGG
Source organism: Bacteroidales bacterium UBA1181 (assembly GCA_002310215.1). Lineage (GTDB taxonomy): Bacteria > Bacteroidota > Bacteroidia > Bacteroidales > Paludibacteraceae > UBA1181. The sequence continues at coordinate 18,295 of DBYR01000024.1, read as the reverse complement.
CTTCGCAGCCCTATACCAAGAAGGTGAAGTTCATCGACAAGGCGACAGCCATTGAGGAACTTTGTGCGGATATCGGTGAGGATCCTGAGGAGTACAAGGATATGGAGATTGACCGCATCAACGATATGTTTGAGGTGAGCATGAGTGCGACTTATGCGAACAATGATAGTATCATCCCGATCGCGAAGTCCATCGAGTTGTTCGAATGTGTGGATCGCGTGGATTATCAAGAGAGTATGATAGACCGTATCGGCAACAATATCCAGAAGTTGGTTTCCGTGCTGTTCTGTACGGCGGCGGTGCTTTTACTGATTTCCTATGTGCTGATTAGTAATACAATACAGTTGTTGATTCACTCGGATCGTTTCCTAATCCATACGATGACGTTGGTGGGGGCCACGAAGAGTTTCGTGCGTCGTCCGTATATTTTGGAGAGCCTTGTCATTGCCGTGGTGGCCTTTGTGTTGGCGACGATGTACCTGATGGGACTTGGTTATCTGCTAAAGGATGATTTTCCGCCGAGCCTGGAGGGTATGACGAGTGATCCGATGCTTTACATCGTCGTGTTGGGTAGCATCTTCATTTTCAGTATCATCATCACATGTGTGGCGACGCACCGCGCGGTGAGCAAGTATCTGAAGCAGCAGGTGGACGATTTGTATTACATATAGTTTTTGAACAAGTAAACAATTACATAAAAATGGCTTTAAAAGAAAATTACGCGTTGCCTAAGGAGAATCTGCTTCTCTTGGCGGTTGGTTTAGTCATCATCATCATCGGATGTATTTGCATGATTGGTGGTGGAAGTAAGGATGGAGTCTCCTATAATCCGGAGATATTCAGTTCGATGAGGATTACTGTGGCGCCGATTATTTTGGTCATCGGTTTCTTCTTCGAGATTTTCGCCATTGTATGGCTTCGCGTGGGGAAAGGTGTTGAGTTGTCGGGTGAGCGTACATTCTCTGATGATGAATATGACAGTCCGGAATCGGAGGGGGCAGTTCGCAAGTCATTGCCCAGAGGTGGAAAGAAGGAAAAGAATGTTGTGAAGAAATAAGGGGGAGATTGCTTGATGGATTGGTTACAGGCTTTGATCTTGGGTATTATCCAAGGATTGACGGAGTATCTTCCCGTTAGTAGTAGTGGTCATTTGACCATCGGTTCCTATCTTTTCGGTTTGGAGGACGGTGAGTCCAATTTGATGTTCACCATCGCTGTGCATGTCGCCACGGTGCTGAGCACGTTGGTCATCCTCTGGAAAGAGGTTGTTTGGCTTTTCAAGGGTGTCTTGAAGTTCCAGTGGAACGACGAGATGAAGTATTTCGTCAATATACTTATCTCCATGATTCCTGTGGGTATCGTGGGTGTTTTCTTCAAAGATGTGGTGGAGGAGTTCTTCGGCTCCGGGTTGTTCCTTGTGGGTCTAATGCTTTTCTTGACTGCCGCGTTGTTGGCTTTCGCATATTTCGCCAAGCCTCGTCAGAAGGAGGAGATTTCCAAATTGGACGCTTTCGTCATCGGTTTGGCGCAGGCATGTGCCGTGATGCCAGGTTTGTCCCGCTCCGGCTCCACGATCGCCACGGGTCTCTTGTTGGGTAACAAGAAGGAAAACCTGGCGCAGTTCTCTTTCCTGATGGTGATTCCTCCGATACTTGGAGAGGCCTTGCTGGATTGCTTGAAGATCGCGAAGGATGGATATGATTCTGTCGCCAGTGGTATCTCACCTCTTGCGCTTTGCGTGGGTTTCGTTACCGCTTTCATCTTCGGTTGCCTCGCTTGCAAGTTGATGATTAACATAGTGAAGAAGGGTAAACTCATTTATTTCGCCGTCTATTGCTTCATCGTGGGTGCGGTCTGCGTGCTGTGCTCGTAATGATTAGTGGAGAATGGATTTCTTGAACGGGGAAATATTATGCTTCGATAAACCATTGGAGTGGACATCCTTTGACCTGGTCAATAAGGTGCGCTACATGATTAAGCGCAAACTGGGTGTGAAGAAGTTCAAGATCGGGCATGCCGGTACGCTGGATCCACTGGCGACGGGCGTGTTGATCGTATGCACGGGGAAGGCTACCAAGCGAATTGAAGAGTTCCAGTACCAGACGAAGGAGTATGTCGCTACGTTGAGGCTGGGTGCCACTACGCCCTCCTTCGATTTGGAGCAGGAGATTGACGCTGAATATCCTACGGAACATATCACCCGTGAGATGGTGGAGGAGACGCTGAAGACCTTCTTGGGGGAAATCCAGCAGATTCCGCCAGTCTATTCTGCCGTGAAGGTGAACGGGAAGCGCGCCTACGATTACGCCCGCAAGGGCAACGAGGTGGAGCTGAAGCCTAAGTTGCTCGTCATCGATGAGATAGAACTCCTGGATTGCCAGCTGCCGTACATCACGATACGTGTGGTTTGCAGCAAAGGCACCTACATCCGCGCCTTGGCGCGCGACATCGGCACCGCCCTGAACAGCGGTGCGCACCTGACTTCGCTGCGGCGCACGAGGGTGGGGGACGTCACGGTGGAGAATTGCATCTCCCTCGAACAGTTCCAAAATATTGTAAATGAACAAGAACAGATAAATTCCGATATCGCATGAAATTATCAAAATTCAAATTCAATTTGCCGGAAGAGCAGATCGCTCTTTACCCTGCCCATAACAGGGATGAGGCTAGGTTATTGGTGCTTAACCGCAAGACGGGTGAGATTGAACACAAAATTTTCAAGGAGATCCTTCAATATTTCGACGACAAGGATGTGTTCATCTTCAACGACACGAAGGTTTTCCCTGCCCGTCTTTATGGCATCAAGGAGAAGAATGGCGCTAAAATCGAGGTGTTCCTTCTCCGTGAGCTGAACCATGAGTTGAAGTTTTGGGATGTCCTTGTGGATCCAGCCCGCAAGATCCGTATCGGAAACAAACTCTATTTCGGTGAGGACGAGTCGCTGGTGGCCGAGGTGATCGACAACACCACCTCCCGCGGACGTACGCTCCGTTTCCTCTACGAGGGCTCCTACGAGGAGTTCCGCGAGACCCTTTACAAGCTTGGTGAGACGCCTCTTCCGAAGTTCATCAACCGTCCGGTCGAGCCGGAGGACGCTGAGCGTTACCAAACGATCTTCGCCAAGAACGAGGGTGCCGTGGTCGCTCCGACCGCGGGTATGCACTTCAGCCGCGAGCTGATGAAACGCTTGGAAATCAAGGGTTGCGACTTCGCTTTCCTGACGTTGCACGCAGGCTTGGGCAACTTCCGCGAGATCGACGTGGAGGATCTCACGAAGCATAAGATGGATTCCGAGGAGATGTTCATCACCGAGGAGTGCACAAAGATTGTGAACAAGGCCCATGAGGCGAGACAACATATCTGCGCCGTTGGTACAACCGTCTTGCGAGCGGTTGAGAGCAGCGTGGGCACGGATGGCTTGATTAAACCTACGACGGGTTGGACGAACAAGTTCATCTTCCCTCCATACAACTTCACCGTGGCGGATCGCCTGGTGACCAATTTCCACATGCCATACTCCACCTTCCTCATGATGGTGTGCGCCTTTGGCGAGTATGACTATGTGATGAACGCTTACGACGTGGCTTTGAAGGAGGGCTATAAGTTCGGCCCTTACGGAGACGCTATGTTAATCCTCTAATTTGAACAAAAGATATAGTATCATAATAAAATGGCAAAGAAATTCGCTGAACATTCCAGTTTCAACCTCTCGGACATCAACAAGGAGGTTCTGAAGCAATGGGAGGAAAAAGATTTGTTTCATAAGAGTGTGAAAATCAGGGAAGGTGCTCCTTCCTTCGTCTTCTTCGAGGGCCCGCCGTCCGCAAACGGAATGCCGGGCATCCACCACGTGATGGCGCGCTCTATTAAGGATATCTTCTGCCGCTACAAGACCATGAAGGGCTTCCACGTGAAGCGTAAGGCGGGTTGGGATACCCACGGATTGCCTGTCGAGTTGGGCGTCGAGAAGGAGTTGGGTATCACAAAAGAGGATATCGGAAAGAAAATCTCTGTCGATGACTATAACAAGGCTTGCCGTACCAACGTGATGAAGTTCACCAAGGAGTGGACCGACCTCACCAAGAAGATGGGTTATTGGGTGGACCTCGAGAACCCTTATATCACCTACGACAACAAATACATCGAGACGTTGTGGTACCTCTTGAAGGAGCTCTACAAAAAGGGTTACCTCTACAAGGGTTACACCATCCAGCCTTATTCCCCTGCGGCGGGTACGGGTCTTAGCTCCCACGAGCTGAACCAGCCAGGCTGCTACCGTGACGTGAAAGATACGACCGTCGTGGCACAGTTCAAGATGGTGGATCCGAAGCCTGAAATGGCTCAGTTCGGTACACCGTACTTCCTGGCATGGACCACCACGCCTTGGACCCTCTCGTCCAACACGGCTCTTTGCGTCGGTCCGAACATCACCTACGTGGCTGTCCAATCCTATAACCCTTACACGGGTAAGCCTGCCACCTACGTGCTGGCGAAGGATTTGGTGAACGCTCATTTCAACCCTAAGGCCGCCGAATTGGCCTTGGAGGATTACAAGGAGGGCGACAAGCTCATCCCTTATAAAGTCATCGCTGAATACAAGGGCACTGACCTTGTAGGCATGAAATACGAACAACTCTTCGACTGGATCACACCGGAGAACGCTGACCAAGCCTTCCGTGTTATCCCAGGCGATTACGTCACCACTGAGGATGGTACGGGTATCGTCCATATCGCCCCTACCTTCGGTGCGGACGATGCGAAGGTGGCGAAGGCCGCTGGCATCCCTCCGTTGCAGTTGGTTGATAAGTTCGGCAACCTGCGTCCTTCCGTGGATCTGACGGGTAAGTTCTATCTGCTCTCTGACTTGGACGCTGATTTCGTGAAATCACGCATCAACGTGGAGGCCTACAAGAAATTCGAAGGCCGCTTCGTGAAGAACGCATACGATCCTAACCTGACGGATAAGGACGAGACGCTCGACATCTCCATCTGCATGGATATGAAGGTGACCGACAAAGCCTTCAAGATCGAGAAGCACGTCCACAACTACCCGCACTGCTGGCGTACGGACAAGCCTGTCCTCTACTACCCGCTGGATAGCTGGTTCATCAAATCCACCAAGGCTCGCGAGAGAATGATGGAGTTGAATAAGACCATCCAATGGAAGCCTGAATCGACGGGTACCGGCCGTTTCGGCAAATGGTTGGAGAACTTGAACGACTGGAACCTCTCCCGCTCCCGCTACTGGGGCACACCGCTCCCGATCTGGAGAACGGAGGAGGGCACGGAAGAGAAGTGCATCGGTTCCATCGCGGAATTGTTCGAGGAGATCGACAAGTCCATCAAGGCTGGTTTCATGAAGGAGAACCCTTGGAAGAACTTCAAGGTGGGTGATTATTCGAAGGAGAACTATGATCCGAAGAACATTGACCTCCACCGTCCATATATCGACAGCGTCATCTTGGTTTCCGACAGTGGCAAGCCGATGAAACGTGAGGCGGACTTGATCGACGTGTGGTTCGATTCAGGCGCCATGCCTTTCGCACAGCAACACTATCCGTTCGAGAACAAGGAGGTGGTCGATAACGGAGAATTCTACCCTGCCGACTTCATCGCGGAGGGTGTGGACCAGACCCGTGGTTGGTTCTTCACGTTGCATGCCATCTCCACCATGATCAAGGATAGCGTAGCCTTCAAGGCGGTTATCTCCAATGGTTTGGTGCTCGATAAGAATGGTAATAAGATGTCCAAGCGCCTCGGTAATGCAGTCGATCCGTTCGGTGCCATCGAGCAATATGGTTCCGATCCGCTCCGTTGGTACATGATCACCAATGCATCGCCTTGGGACAACCTGAAGTTCGATACAGATGGTGTCGAGGAGGTACGTCGTAAATTCTTCGGCACGCTCTACAACACCTATTCCTTCTTCGCCCTCTACGCGAACGTGGATAACTTCACCAACAGTCAGCCGCAAGTGCCGATGGCAAAGCGCCCTGAGATTGACCGTTGGATTATCTCTCTGCTCAACTCCCTCATCAAGGAGGTGGACGAGAGCTACAATGACTATGAGCCGACCAAGGCAGGTCGCGCGATCTCTATATTCGTGAACGATCACCTGAGTAACTGGTACGTTCGTCTGAACCGTAAACGTTTCTGGGGTGGCACATTGACAGAGGATAAGCTCGCCGCTTACCAGACGCTCTACACCTGTCTAGACACGGTGGCCCGTCTGATGGCACCAATCTCTCCATTCTATGCGGACCAACTCTTCTTGGATCTGAACAATGCCACAGGCTGCGACAAGAGCGAGTCTGTCCACTTGGCTAGCTTCCCTAAGTACGACGAATCCTTGATCGACAAGACCTTGGAGGAGCGCATGCAGTTGGCGCAAGACATCTCATCCATGACCCTCTCTCTCCGTAAGAAGGAGAACATCAAGGTTCGTCAACCGTTGAAGCAAATCATGGTACCTATCTTGGCGGAGCATGAGCAGGAGAATGTCGAGGCGGTGAAGGACTTGATCATGAACGAGGTCAACGTGAAGGAGATCAATTTCGTGCGTGACTCAGCCGGCATCCTTGTGAAGAAGATCAAGCCGGACTTCAAGAAGCTCGGTCCTAAGTGCGGCAAGAACATGAAGACGGTTGCGGCACAGCTGCAAGGCCTGTCGCAAGAGCAGATCGCGCAGTTCGAGAAGAACGGTAGCTATGAGATCTGTCTCGACGGATGCTGCGTCGTTGTGGACAAGGCCGATGTGGAGATCCTTTCGGAGGATATTCCAGGCTGGTTGGTAGCCAACAACGGAACGATCACCATTGCGCTCGACGTGACCATCACGCCAGAGTTACAGCGGGAAGGTATCGCGCGTGAGTTCATCAACCGTATCCAGAACATCCGTAAGACAAGCGGATTCGAGATCACCGACAAGATACTTATCGACATCGAGAAGAACGATAATGTAAATGCTGCGGTGGAGCAGTTCAAGGAGTACATCTCCTCACAGGTGCTCGCCAACAAGATCTCCTTGGTGGAGAAGGTGGCCAACCCGACCGAGTTGGACTTCGACGACTTCAAGGTGAATATCGAGGTGAAGAAAGCGTAAGCTTGAATGTTAAATATCGGGGGCGAATCATTGCTTAATGGTTCGCCCTTTATTATCCCTTCCGCATGAAAAAGAAACTATCCATCCTATTCCTCCTCCTAGCCGTGGCCGTTGGTGGCGCTTACTATGTACGTCAGCAAAAGAGTTACAAGGAGGGTGATATTCTCTTCCAGGTTTCGAAGAGCGGTCAGTCCCCATTGATCCAGAAAGCCACCGGGTCGAAATGGTCCCATTGCGGCGTCGTGGTTGAGAAGGGCAAGAAGATGTATGTGCTGGAAGCCTCCAAGGTGGTCAAGCTGACACCCTTGCAGGAGTGGATCAAGCGAGGGAAAGACGGGAAGGTGAAGAAGATGCGAGTGAAGAAGGAACCTGTGAAAATCAAATACAAGAAATACCTTGGCAAGCCATACGACCTTGCCTTTCAATTCGACAACGGCAAGTGGTATTGCTCGGAACTAATCTATGACATCTACAAAACACAGTTAGGCATAGAACTTTGCAAGCCTCGGAAGATCCGTGAGTATCGCATCGAAGGCATGGAGGATGTCCTCAAGAAAAGAGGCATGGACCTCGACCAAAGGGTGGTCGCCCCTTGTGATTTGCTGAACTATTGATTATATTTGTGATATGTTGTTTAGAAGTGATTATTGTGTGTTCCTGTCACTTTCTGAGCATCCTCTAATGGCAATGCAATAAAGTCGTTTAGCTCTTTTCTTCTTAACTTCCATTGTGGGAAATGGTAGGTTAGAATAGCTTCAAACATTTTATTATGATTTGCAACCTTCAAATGCGTCAATTCATGAGCCACCACATAATCGATACAAGAACGAGGTACTCTTGCAAGTTCTAAATTGAATATTAGATGTCTCTTTTTGCTGATACAACTACCCCATTGGGAACGCATTTGTTTAACTTCCCATGTGACATTTGTCTCTTCCATTTTATCACTCCATTGTGGCACTAAATCTGACAACAAGAACTTTAATTCACTTCTTTGCCATTCTTTTAGCACTTCTGCACGGTGCTCTGTAGTTGTTCCAGGCTGGACTGTCATTATTAACCAATCTCCCTGTTTAGTAATTGAATGACTACATCTCGATTTTTCGTCCACACGAAGACGGTAATGCTGCCCGAAATGGTAGTAGGTCTCGCCTGTCACATAATTTCGTTCAGTTTGTCTTGCTTGTTCAAGCACTTCCTTTCGCTTTTCTTCAATCCATTCCCATTTTGAGATAATAAACGAGCGAACATCATTGTCATCCAAGTATTTGGGTGATGACACGTGAACACGAGCGTCAGGAGGGTATACTGCCAAATGCAGATTCTTTATATCCTTGCGTTCTACTGCTATCTCTATGCCGTTCAGTTCCATCAATCAGGAAATTCTATAGTGTGGGCGGTGATGATTCCTAAAACATTCTCTGCTTCGAAATCTTCTCCATTCAAAACTTTCTCTATCTGCCTTAACAATTGTTTTTTGATTTGCTTATTCTGCCTGAATCTAGGTTGAGCAAACTGTTTAGCTATCGCATATACTTTTAAAGTTAGTTCAATGTTTCCTCCCAAATTATCACACAGATTTCTCTTTGCAGCGGTGTCGAGGCGAGCATCCATAATATTGCCTTGTCTCAACTCTTCGCCAATCTTCTTGATCTGCTTTAAAAACTCCTTATACTCTATGACACCTTGTCGCAATTCTTCCAATAAACGATTGATACGATCAGAAAAACGCCTGTATTCTTCAGGGTTTTGCTCGCGTTTACGATTGACGACACGACGGACATTCGCCGTCATAGTTTCAGCTACACCACGTTGACCGCCCAACTCTTGTCCTGCTTCTACGTCTACTTCAACATCTCCCGTCACCTCATTTATACTGATAATGTCTAAAAAAGAGAAATCATTTAATTCTACCAATTTCTCACTTCTAGGGGCAACAATATATCGGTCAAGCAAACTACGCATTTGCGCATCGTACAGTTTCATGTCTACATAGTCGCCACTGCGTTGCATTAAAGCATGTCGTAATTCGTCATAGTCTTTCACCTTCCGATAGATGCTTTCTGCTTCTTCTTTTGTAAAGCCTGCTTCTTCCATCTCCATCGCAATGGCAACATAGCGGCGAGATAATCGGTTTACCGCATTATAAAAATCTTCACGCTTTGTCGCATTCTTAATCACCTCTGCAGCCTGTTCATCGGCAGGTGTATCAGGCTTAAAACAGAAATAATCAAAGAAACTATCCAAGTTTCGAGGCAATTCTACCGGCTCACACAGTCGCTCAACATTTTGCAAAGCCTTCTCCAGTTCTTCACGCCCTTTTTTCAATCGGGATTGCAATAGTTCGGCTATTTCATCCTTTTGGAATCCTTCCGTAGTCTCGCCGTTTGTGTAACTTTCAATGGCTCCTTCGATAAAGTTGAACAAACCCCTATAGTCAACAATATAACCAAATTCCTTCTCTTCACCGTTCAATCGATTTACTCGGCAAATAGCTTGAAACAAAGTGTGGTCTATCATCTTTCGATCAAGATACAGATAAGTTGCACTAGGGGCATCGAAACCCGTCAGCAATTTATCTACCACAATGAGCAACTTCATCTCGGCAGGGCGGTTGATGAATTGGTCTTTTGCCCACTCCTCAAATTGTTCAGGGGTGCGCTCGCCCATCATCTCCTTCGACCACTTATATTTCAGTTCCTCCTCTGTTTTCTTTTCATCAGCAAAACCAGAAGCCAAATTAATATCGGGTTCATAGCTGGAAACAACGGCACAATGAGTGGCAAAGCCCTCTTCCTTGAACAAAGACCAATACTTGTATGCCTCATAAATGCTTTCACAAACCAGCATGGCATTACCATAGCCTCCTGTTAGTGCTGGCTTCGTTTCCATATCAAACAGGATGTCGGCAACGACCCTTCTCATGGGTTGGTCACTGCTATAGATGTTCTGTAATTGTGCCCACCTATCTTTTAGTGCTTCTTTGGCTTTCGTTGTAAGTTGCTGGGTGTGTACCTCAAAGAGCGCATTCAACCTATCTGCATCTTGCAGTTCTTTCTCCACATTCCTCGCCTCGTAACGCAAATCCAAGATGACGCCATCTTCCACAGCCTCGTTGAATCGATAGGAATGAATATAACGGCCAATGTTTTCTTGACTTGTCTTGCGTTCGCCTTTCTTCAGCAATGGTGTACCTGTAAAACCTATCATCATGACGTTTTCACCCATAATCATCCTCATGGCCTTATGCAACATTCCTCCCTGCGTACGATGGCATTCATCAATGAAAACAAAAATATTGCCCTTTGCCTTAAAATTCACAGGTAACTTCTCTGCCACTTCCTTCAGGTATTGGTCAACAGAACGTTTTCCTGCCTTCTGGTATTCTGCTAAGTTTTCTTTGTCTGACGAAGCACCAAATTTGTGAATAAGGGTTGTTATCAACCATGGGGCAGCAGCATCCAGTTTTGTCAATAGGTCATTACCGCTTTTGGCATGGTAGAAACCAATATCATGATTCTTCAGGTCAAGTAATCCAGAATTGCGTAGGCCATTGGTAATTTGTTTGTCAAGTTCGTCACGGTCAGTTATAATTACAACTCGAGCATCTTCCACATTCTGCTTAATCCATTTCGCCAGCCAAACCATTGTAAGACTCTTGCCAGAACCTTGCGAATGCCAGATGATACCGCTGTCTTTCTTCTCTATGCGTGGGATGGCCGCCCGAAGGGCAAAATATTGATTGGGACGTGCCACCTTTTTTGTGCCACCGTCATATATGACGCAATATTGAATGAAATGTATTAACCGCGTGGGCTCCAACATCTGCAACACAGAACGGTCCAACTCGTTCTGAACATCGGCGAACGTTGGCACATCAATATTCTCATCATCACTGATGCCTGTCGGCTCCTTCCAATGCAGGTAATATTTCTGTGGTGTGCATGTGGTTCCATAGAACAACCCTTCGCTTGGATTACCAGCCATACAAAGCTGTGAGGTGGTAAAGAACTGTGGAATATAGCCTGATTGTTGATTGCGGTAGTTCTGGCGTATACCCTCTGCTACAGGAACGCCCTGGCGCTTCAGCTCCAGTATTACCATTACAATGCCGTTGATATAAACCACAATGTCCGGACGGCGGTGCTCCGTTACTGTCAGACCGTCACAACTAACTGTTACCTCTTCGGCAATCTCAAAAATATTGTTCTTTGGATTTGCCCAGTCAACCAGATGCACAGTCAGGTCGGTTTCGTTCAATCCTCTGCGGATACTGACGCCATAGCACAACCGCTCATATACCTTTTCGCTAGTTTCCATCAGCGTCTCGAAATTAGAACACTGCGCTATCTCCTCTTTCAGCTTCCTAATAGCTGACTTCGCCTGCTCACCTGTCAATTTCTGCTCACTTCGCTCCGTTAGAAAAGACATCAAGGACACTTCCCGTAGATTGGTATTCTCCACTTCTTTTAGATTGCCGATATAATGATAGTCGGGCAACCTGTCCTTGACGAGCCTCAACACTTGCTCCTGTGTCTTACGCTCACTTTGGGTTATATTGTCATTGTATGGCATAACATACGGGTTTTATCTGTTCTCGTTTTGAGGCACAAAACCATTATCGCGCATCCAGTCGAGTTCTTTTTGCCACCGGTTACGGCTGATGCGTTTCTTTGATTCATGCCAGTTGTTCAGGACTTCGTTCAGTATATCGTCATCTGTAAAGGGCTGATGGCTTTGCAACAAATCATCCCATGCGCTGTAGAGGGTCGCGACAATCTCGCATTGCTCTGTTGGGCTGGATTTAAAGGTGTCGATTATCTTCTCAAACATAGGCATAACATCAGCGTAGTGTTTATCGAAATACTTCTTATGTCCGCCTCGGTTCTGCATGGGTATATACCTGTATCCTTTATCCATTTTCTTTGCCTCAAACCACTTTTGTTTCTTCAACTGGCTATCGATAGAGCGGAGCGCTCTGTTATCGTATGGGCCAGCGGCATCCCTGTGATAGTGGGAGTCAATGTCGATGTGGCAAAGATGCTCTGTCAGGAAAATCAGCTTTTCCATCTTCACATGTCCGAAGGTAGGTTCTTCGCAAAGGCGGTCGGCGATTTCTGCTGCCAACACGCTTCTTCTGAAGTACACATTGGCCGTTTTTGCTTTCGGAGGGGTTTGCTGTTTCATCTCTGCTTCTACCAATCTAATTTGCCCTGTCAGCAGTTTTTGCATCATGCCTTCTTTCAGTCGGATATATTTCTCTCGCTCTTCTTCAAGGGATTCGATTTCGTTATTCATTGTAGTGAGAATATTGGCAATCGCCACTTGTTCTTCGTATAAGCAAGGAATATTAATCTTTAACGGAGCTATGTCTTTGGGGTGAATATGAGGTTGAGCACCACCCGTTTGTAATCGAAATATATCATTTTGCTTTAGCAGTAAAACATAGTATATAAAATCGATGAAGTAATCATTGCCTTCCGATATTGTTGAGCAGTCTGTCGCAAAAATTGGTTCTTTATAGTACGAAATGTATCCAGCATTTGCACCAGAGGCACTGATGGTAATTGTTCTACCATTACGATTAGCAACATTATGGAACCCGGCAGGTGTTATTCCTCCAGCAATTACAGGAATATTACCAAATTGATACTCTGACGATTTCAACATACTTCCACGTTGGATACTGACAATTGTTCCGATTTCACTCTCCACCCATTCCCCATCAAATTCTCTCAATCGTTTCTTTCCAGTCAGCAGTTGCTGCATGGCACCTTGCTTTATCAAACGTTTCTTCTCAATTGTCTTTGAAAGAGAAGAAATCAGTTGGTCAATATTCGATAAGGCTTCTGCGATTCGTTGTTGCTCCTTGATGTCCGAAGGAAAGATAACAGGAAACTTCCTAACAATGTCAGCTTTATAGCTTTGTTGTTTTGTCCCTTGACTAAAACGGAAGGCATACCAATCGCTCCAATACTGATAAAAATAGAACCAGTATTCTACAATCATCTTGTCTGTTGAACTCAATGCTAAACAAGACTGATTCGTCGTTGCAGAGGTCCCAAGAATAGCACATTTTCCTCTAGTTCCTTCTGCTTCAAGCCCAGTAATTGCCATTAGAAAAGTACCCGCTGGATATAGTTTTAGATTGGTTTTCTGCCGTGCAACTTCTGTTATATGTTCATTTGTGTCTTTGATGAGATTATAATTCAGTTCTCCACTTGAAACCCAAGGAATAAGTCCTGAATAGAAATCTTTAATACCTCTATATGGTGTGGCACCTGTCGTAAAGTCTTTCAATACATCAGAAAGCCTTGATTCCCGCCAACCTTCAGGAATTACGCCGAATTCCGTTTGTTTGAATTTCGTTTCAACCATTGCAATCTACTTTAAAATTCAACACCCATTTCTTGAAGATAACCCTTCACAATATCGCGATAGCGGTTTACATCGGCTTCCATCTCCGGTAGCGTCACCTTATACCGTTCGTTCAATGCCGTGATAGAGGTAATGATGTTTTGATGTTCGGCGGTCATCAAGGCTTGCAAACGGCTCTGCATGTCGGGCATCCACTTGTCATCAAATACCATCGTGCGTATTTCTTCTTCCGTCAAAACCTTGTACCTTTTCAAGACATCCGCTGTGAGTCGGGCAACTTTGTCTTTCAATTCCTTCTTTAATTGCTCTTGCTCCTTGAAGTGTTTCAAGAAGTCCTCCCACACAGGGATAGTGTCAGCATTTTCCTTGGGGTTTTTCTTACCATCCTTCAACAAAATACCAACGGCTTTGCAAAACCTGGCATTCACCTTGTCGCTCTCAATATCCTCAAAAGCATCAGCGTATTCCTCTGTAATGGTTTCCATCGCCACCTGTTCTGCGTCTATCAGTTGCCGAGTATTGTTCACATCGGCTTGTTCCTTGGCGAAATAACGATTGACAAGGATTGAGGGAGGCACGAGGTCGCAGGTCAAGTCCTCATAGCTGTAGGTTTTCTTTACTTCCCCTTTTTTGTTGGTGGGTAGTTCTACTGTTACCTTCCAACCATCGCGACTAATCAGATACAGGTCATCCTGCATCGTCACCTCATTCCAGTAGGTCATCAGCTCATCATATACAGCGTATGCATCGACCAACGAATGGCAGGACTTGAAGATTCGTAGTATTTCATCGTTCCAACGTGTAATGGCTTTGCGAGGCACACTTCCAACACCCAATGTCCGCAATTCTACACGCATAAACTCCCGCCATGTTTCAAAGGCACTATTATAGTTGGCTGCTTGTTGAAGATAGCTTTTGTCCTGTTCAATAAGCTGGGCTAAATGGCTATTGGCTTCTTTGGTCAGTTGTAGATAGCCATTGTTCTCGTATGGTTCAAATATCTTGTCACGAAGCGATGGGCATACATTCCATAGAGACTCCAATGAATCAACATCAGACATAGGCAAGCCGCCATGAATGTGGGCATACAGATTCTGTTCAATTTCTGTGGAACGAGGAGTAATATAGCGAGGAATGTTTAGATTGTACTCATTGCGTTCAATCTCTTCCCACTTTACCAGTCGGCAGAAGTGGTCTATCTGCTGTCCGGCCTCCCATGCGTCGCTGATGCGGCGGATATCCTGCTCACGAAGTCTGTTCTTTGCTCCGTCTTTCTTGAATCCCTCTTTTGCATCCATCATAAAGATACCTTTCGAGTTTGCTGCATTCTTCTTGTCAATAATGATGATGCAGGCAGGGATCCCCGTGCCATAGAACAGATTTGAAGGAAGTCCGATAATGCCACGAATAACCTTCCGGTCTATCAGGTTTTTTCTAATCTTAGCTTCGGCTTCACCTTTCTCTACTGAACCACGGAACAAAACACCATGAGGCAGGATACAGGCACCCATGCCGCCAACCTTTATTGATTCAATGATGTGCAGCAGGAACGCATAATCGCCTTTGGAGGTTGGAGGAACACCAGTTTCTTTTTTCCATCGTCCATATACATCGTCTTCTTTTGCCGACTTCATCCACTTTTTCAAAGAGAATGGCGGATTAGCAACAACGTAGTCAAACTGGTCAAGCTTGACACCATGAGTATGCAAAGGGGTGTTTAATGTGTCTCCTTGTTGCAGGTCAGCCGTCATCATGCCATGCAAAATCATGTTCATCTTTGCCATGCTTATGGTAGAAAGATCTTTCTCCTGACCATAAATGCCTACATTTACACCCTCTTTGGGAGCCTCGTCTCTGGCGCGAAGCAACAACGAACCCGAACCGCAGGCAGGGTCGTAGATGTTTATTTGCGGACGATGGTCTTTGCTGATGCCAATAATGCGAGCCATCAAGCGGCTCACCTCGGCAGGGGTATAGAACTGTCCTTTGGATTTTCCCGACTGTGAGGCAAAATTGCGCATCAGGTATTCGTAAGCATCACCAATCAAATCGTCATCTCCAGCGCGGTTGGTACCGAAGTCTAGGTTCTTGTTTTCAAAAACTTCAACGAGACCCGTGATCGTATCAACCTTGTCCTTTCCCTTGCCCAACTTGTCTTCATTGTCGAAGTCGGCATTGACGAACACATTGTCAAGGCCAAATGCGCTGGCGATTTTTGCTAGTTTCACATTAATTTGCTCACCAATATCATTCTTGTGCTTCAGTTTGCGAATCTCATCAAAGGTACAATCATCCGGCAAGTCTTCCATCATATCCTCGTCCCCAGCTTTCTTCTTGTCGCTGATATACTTCAAGAACAGCATGACTAGCACATAGTCTTTGTATAGACTTGCATCCATACCACCGCGGAGCGCATCGCAGCCCTCCCACAGCATACTATATAATTGTGATTTCTTGATTGCCATTGTTAATTGCTTTTCGTGTTATGACTATCGTCAAATTCTTTTTCTAATCGTTTCCTTAATCCTTTTCGGCAGAAATAATCTTTAAACTCTATCTTCCTAAAGAATAATGTGCCAAAAGTGGTAGCTAATGCAGCAACGATTGCAATAATAGTAGACCAATTTGTTGGAAGAGCAGCCTTATAAAATTCGTTTACGCACCACAAAGCACAGATTGCAAGAACAAGCAAAATATTTATCATCGTATCCTTTGCCAATTTGCTCATCTTTGAATTAACGAACTCATTTTTATCTTTTTGGTATTTGTCCTTTTCAAGTGATTCGAGGCGTTCGTTTAAGCTTTGTATTTGTGAATCCTTCTCTTCAATCTTCTTATTTAACCCATCTATTTTAGTGTCTGCATCCTGTTTCTGCTTTTGCTTGCTGTTTTCTACTTCATTTGTGTATTCCTTCAGTTTTTCAGCAAACTGTTCATTGGAGACATGGTCTGCTATCAATGATTCATCAACTTCCTTTTGTGTTAGATGGCCTTCTGCCATACGAATACAAAGATTAAATGTATCCTTTTCTGTAATTCGACCATAAGATTCCGCATCGTCTACACGTTTCTTGATTAGTTTAAGGGTTTCACGTGTAGGCATTTTTGAACGTCTATATTTGGTGATATAAGAAGCTAAACCGCTTTTTGCAACATCGTTTATTTTTATTTGTTGTCCTTGAGCTGGGCTTGACAGCCATAGTAAGACTAATAGTTCGTTTGCGCTAATCAGATAGCGTTCATGAATCTTACGACCATAGCTATAATCATATGGAGAGAATGAGTTGTGCAAGAACCAACATTTCGCATCCACAAACTCCCTAACGTCTTGCCCTCGTTTGTTTTCAACATAAAATTTAGCAACAGTGTCATTCAATGCGCTATCGGCATTGCCTCGGCGTTTGTATAATTCTTTATACTCTTGCGATCTTTTTGCTTTTTCAATTAAGTCCTTAATCTGTGCATCGTGAACGATTACTATACCTTTTTCTTCAATTAATCTTTGAATGTTGTCTTTTATCCGTTCCAAGCCCGTCTTGTCCAAATTTTTTCGAATACAGGCATTGAAAACATCTGCACAACGAACAGAACCTATGAAATCTCGACTTGCAAAATCATTTATTCGATTACTTAACAGCACGCGAATTTGATTTACTGTACTATTCAGTATCGTGAACCGATAGCCTAATTGCTTGCACAATGAGAATAGTTGATTACATGTGTGATGTGCATCTTCTGTATTTAGGTCTATTAAACTGATGAAAAAGTTGGTGTCTAAAAGAAGTTCTGCATCAGTAACTTTCTTGGTTATGTTTTGTTCTAAATAAGCAGCTATTATACTACCCAAGTAGATGCTACTCATAATTCTGAAGATGGAGTCATTTGTTATTCTTTCCGAAACATACTTCGGTACGAAATAATTCACATCTAATAAATTTGATTGTTTGTTTGTGAACAATTCGATTTGTTGCGTAAGTATAAACTTTTTTAATTCATCGAAGTCAAACTGATATCCGTTCTCAACACAATATGTACGATAATCTTCTGAAAGTTTTTCTATGTTGTTCTTCCCCTGTTCGATAATATCATCAATATCATTAAAAACATAACTCTTGATTATAAAGGCACCATCATTGTATAAAGCAAAAACATTGGGGTCATCAATGTCTTTACAGATAGCTTCCATTATTTTGGCTAAGATGGGCAAGGGAATTTCTATGTCAAATATTAATTTAACTTTTTGACTGATCTCTTCTAAAGACTTGCCCTTATATTCTGTCAGCCCTTTCTCCGCTGCGTAATCCGATAAGGCTTTCTGAACAAGCGGTGTATATAATTCGGTAATGGCAGCCTTTGAGGAAGATGTCTCCTTTAAATAGCCTAATAGAGCATATGTTGTTAATGGATTCCCCATTTCAGAAATTATTTGTTAGAGATTTTTTTATAATATACGAACATTTACTTAGGAAATCCTAATTGACTCATTTAGTTGTTGCATGGATGTTTGTGTTATGTTGGTGGCCCATTTGGGTATGCTGTTTCCTCCTTTGTCAAGATAACTTGACGGCCGGAGAATAATTTGGTTAAGATCTGATAAAACAGTCTTTGCCATTTTCTGCATTACATTCTGTTTATTATTCGACATGACTTTTCGATTGATTATTTTTCCTACATACTTTAGACTTACGAAGTTTTATAAATCAGAAAGTCCACACGACAAAAATAATAAATATATACGAAAAAACGGAGGGGAAAAGAATGATGGATTTGGGCGATTCTTAATTGCTGTTTTTGACTAGTCCTAAATAACCGTTA
>DBYR01000036.1 GCA_002310215.1 Bacteroidales bacterium UBA1181 | reverse complement strand
TGGTGCGTGACGAAACACTTCTGTAGGTAACGGGATGGAGGCGTCGCAAAGAGGACGCCTCGTGCTATCCTGCCCGCTTTATTGCTCTCGTCATTTGATGTGTTGCTGGTTTTTTTGTCAGATTGTCAGTATCGATTGTCCAATATAAGGAGATATAATGAGAGATAACCTAATTCATCTTACGTCGACTTCTTCTACCAACGATTATTTGCATCATTTGATTTCGTGCGATGATTCGTTGACGGAGGGTTTGGTGATATGGTCCGACTTCCAGACGGAAGGAAAGGGACAAATATCCAATGTGTGGGAGTCTGAGGCGGGACAGAATCTGACGTTTAGTATGCTTTTTTTCCCTTCGTGCGTTTCTGCGTCGGAACAGTTCCTGCTGTCCCAATTTGTCTCTTTGGGCATCGTGGATTATCTGCGGAACCATGTGGGTTTGTCCGATGTCACTATTAAATGGCCCAATGACATATATTGGAAAAACAAGAAGATTTGTGGCATATTGATTGAGAATTTACTTGTCGGTTCTTCTATTTCCCATACTATCGTGGGGGTCGGTTTGAATGTTAATCAGAAGAAATTCCTTTCTGACGCACCGAATCCTGTCTCCATGGCGATGGCCACCAAACGCACTTTCAATCTGGAGGTTGAATTGCCCAAACTGGTGGATTGCATTAAGGCGAGGTACCTGCAGCTCATCAAAAACGATTTTTCGACGATTAGAGCCCAATATTTCAACTCCATGTATCACGGTGACAGTTTCTATTATTACACGGACGATAAGGGCTCATTCGCGGCTAAAATCGATTCTGTGGCGGACGATGGCATCCTCTCTTTACGGTTGGTGGATGGCGAGGTGCGCAAATATGCGTTCAAAGAGGTTACATTTATTGTTTCAAACAAGTAGTATATGAATATCATTATCATTAATGGTCCCAACCTGAACTTGTTGGGGAAGCGCGAACCTGAGATTTATGGCGGTCGCTCGTTCGAGGATTATCTGGAAAGTCTGCAAGAGAAGTATCCTGACATCACTATTTCATATTATCAGTCTAACATTGAGGGGGAGTTGGTGAATATCATTCAGGAGACTGGCTTCATCTCAGACGGTATCGTACTGAATGCCGCGGCCTACACGCACACTTCCGTGGCGATCGCTGATGCGATCCGTTCGATCAAGTGCCCTGTGGTGGAGGTTCACATCTCTAATGTCCATAAAAGGGAGGAGTTTCGCCATTTCTCCTATCTTTCGCCTGTCTGTATGGGTGTAATCGCCGGTTTTGGGCTGGATTCCTACCGTTTGGCGATTGAAGCGTTGATCAACGCGAACGAGGAGTTGCAGGATGAACATTGATCCGTTCCTCTCCGACCGAACCGTGTCGGCATATCGGACGTATTTGTTGCTGGAACGCTCCTTGTCGGAGAACACCTCATCAGCCTATCTGGAGGATCTCTCCAAACTGCTGATATACCTGAAGGATGCGCATATCGACTATCTGCGCGCCGACTTGGATGTGTTGCGGGATTTCCTCATCGCATTGAGTGATATCGGTGTGTGTGGCCGCTCTCAAGCCCGTATCATATCGGGTATCAAGTCTTTTTATCGTTTCTTGGTGTTCGATGGTAAGTTGTCGGATGATCCGACGGAGTTGTTGGAGGCCCCCAAAATCGGCATGAGGTTACCGGAGGTCTTAACGCTGGAGGAGATTGACGCTGTTATGTCGGTTATCGACCTCTCTTCTCCACAGGGGCATCGGAATAGGGCAATGTTAGAGGTTTTGTATAGCTGTGGTCTGCGTGTCTCCGAGTTGGTTAACCTGCAAATATCCAATCTCTATCTGAAGGAGGAGTATATCTCTGTTGTGGGAAAGGGTGACAAACAACGCATCGTGCCCATTTCCCGCTGTGCCATCAAGGAAATCGGTTATTGGATGCAGGATCGTGCTTTCATCACACCTAAGGCGGGTGAGGAGGATGTTCTGTTTCTCAATAGGCGGGGCACTCGTCTTACCCGAAATATGGTCTTCCTTTTGGTTAAGCAATATGCGGAAATGGCGGGCGTCCGGAAGTGTATCAGTCCGCACACTTTTCGCCACTCGTTCGCGACGCATCTGCTTGAAGGCGGGGCGAACCTACGGGCGATCCAGGAGATGCTCGGGCATAAGTCCATCCTCACAACGGAAATCTACACGCATGTGGACATGAAACTGTTGCGGGATCAGGTGAACCGTTTCCACCCGATGAACCAAGGCAATTAAGAATTTTGAATTATGAAACGTTAGTTCGACGTAGTCAATTGAGAATTGCCTATTCTCCGTGGATGGCGTTCTCTCCACTGAATTTGTTACTTCCCTCTTTCTTCACGGTGGCTCCTGTATTGCCGTCCGTGCCTTTTTGGCCTTCTTTTTTCTTCGTGGCGCCTGTGTTCCCGTCGGTGTCTTGCCTGTTCCTTGGGTCATTGGCTGCTTGGATGATTTCCTGGTTCCATAGCACGTTGTAGAAGTCCGATTCGTTGTAGACCACGCCTGCGTTGGCGAACTCAATCATGTTGTAGAGCTTAAGTCTCTTGTGGTCGGTTTGCGGGTCTTTGTGGGGTAGTTGGAATGGCTTGGTGCACTTTCCTGTGCTGTCGATGTACGAGATGTAGGCCCTGCCGTAGTTGCCGTCCTCCCTGCGAGAGTAGAAGACGAACCAGTTCGCCTGGGAGGAGAAGTCGTGGTAGCTCTCCGCCTCGTCGCTGTTGGCCTCGTCGCACTTGATCAGTTCCTTCGTTTCCATGTTCATGACGTAAAGGTCCGATTCCCTGTGTGTGTGCGGAGAGGCGCCGAAGTTGGATATGGCCACCAATAGGAATTTATTGTCTGGGGAGATCCTCGGGAAAGTGGCGCTTCTGTTTTGCTGGCTCATGTTC
Organism: Bacteroidales bacterium UBA1181; assembly: GCA_002310215.1. Classification (GTDB taxonomy): domain Bacteria; phylum Bacteroidota; class Bacteroidia; order Bacteroidales; family Paludibacteraceae; genus UBA1181. The sequence continues at coordinate 33,533 of DBYR01000036.1, read as the reverse complement.
AGCACGATCTCAGGCTGGGTGAATGTTTTATTTTCAGGGTCGAATTTGATCCTTGCGATGTCATACTTCAGCTTAGGATACTCGAATTCGGGGTAGTTGTTCCTACTCATTACGGAGTCGGAATGGGCGAAATAGACATATTGTCCGTCCGGGCTCCATGTCGGGTTGGTCTCCATCTCTCTGGTTTCGGCGACCACGAATATTTCGTTCTTCTCGATGTCGTAGAGGATAAGATCCGCCCGCCAGTCATATATTTGGACTTTTCCCTTCATCATGTTAGGGAAGTCCTGCTGCACCTCGTTTTCGGAGAAGATGATAAAGGGTAGAGATGGATGCCAAGCGGGGTAGGTCGTGCCCCTGAACATACACTTCACCTTGGTCTCGATTTTGGAGATTTTGCCGTTGTAGGTGAGGAACAACCCACCGTCTTTTCCACGGTAGTAGAACATCTTGTTCTTCGGGTTTTTCTTCTGTGCGCAGTGGCAGTTCACGCAACTCTGCTCGTGCATTTTCTCTGTGGTGAAGTTCTGGCACCTACGCATGATGACTTTCTCTTCGCCCGTCGTCATGTTGAATTCGTACAAACCGATCTGACCGGTACTCATGAAGGAAGGTTCGATGAGACGGTAGGTCACGAAGGAGTCTATCGGCTCGTCCAATACGTTGATGGTGAATGGGTTCAATTTCTCCCAGTGGTCGCCGTTCTTCAGGTATGGGGTGCATTGTAGCTTGCCGTTCCCTGATCCCTCCAAGAGCTTTTTCCATTCCTTCTCGTCAAAAAGGATTTCGTTGTCGCTGGTGGCCTTCTGTATGATGGATCCTCCCTTCTCGTTCGTTATCTCCACGATTGATTCGTCGGACTTGTTCTCGATGATGAAGTTGAGGGGGGCGAGGCTTTGGGGTATGGTCACTCCTTTCACGTCTGGGTAGGTGACGACTTCCTGGTCCACTTTTTTAGCCTCTTTGGGTAACTGTGTGGAGCATGCGGATAGTAGGCATATCCCAAATAACACGATATGAAGTCTGAGCAATTTTTTTCTTATCATTTCTTCTCGTTTTTTATGTTGGAACCGATACCGAAGGAGAAATAGTAACTGTAGGAATAGCCGAATCTCTTCTTCATCTTTTTGTCTAAATCATTTTCTCCGTAATGCTGCACATAATATTCCTTGAAATCCCGCACGTATTGAAAGACGTCTTTCTCTATCGGGAATCGCTGCAATCTTTTTAGGTCGTTGGACAGTAGCGCTTTCATCACAAGTCCTTCCTGTACGCATCTTGGCAGTCTGCGGTCCCTCATCATAGGGGAGCACAGCGTCTCTCGCTCAAGTTCGTCCAATTGCCTCCTGTAGAGACGGGTAAGGAGCCTTTTGTTGGCGGTGATGTTGGGCAGTGCGGTGTATCTGTCGTATGCGGTGGTGATGCCGTTGAAGATGCCGCTTCGTTCCATGGTTGGTATGCCGGCCTTGATCCTCACGAGATATGGATATTTCTTGTAGTATTCGTTCGGGTCGTCCAGACATCCGAGCATCTCTTTCGCCCATTTCTTGTAGTATTGTGTCTCGTTGAGCAGGTTCAGGTATTTTTTCGCCAATTCGTACTCCTCGTTTATGAATGAGCAGATTGCCATGATTTGGAGCAGATAGTGCTTCTTGCTGGTGTCCGTATGGAACTCCATGCACCATCTGTAGCTGACCTGTGGTAGCGAGCCAAATAATGTGAGTTCCGGGTAGTAGGACATCTCTTCGCAGTATTGGTTGAAATCCGTGTGGTAGTAGTTGTAGTCGTAGTTGAATATCTTCTCGTTCAGTTGGTCTGTGGCTATGAGCGCTACGGCTCTGTATGCGGCGATGACCCTTGTGGTCACCTCCATCTTGCCCATCTCCTTCACCATCTGTTTCCATTTGCCTTGGTGGGCGAGGTGTTGGAGCCTGAGCTCATCCTTGAAGGTCTTCGGGTACTGACTGCCGAAACTGACCCCTATTATGAGGAGAATGCCTAATGCCAGGTTTATGTATGGCTGTGCTTTCTGTATGGTGCGCCCGCTGTAAAGTTGGTGGCTTGTCAGCACAACCGCGATGAGGGCGTGGGCGATAATCGTTTTGAGGAACAATGGGAAGAAGAAGTCGATGGGCCATGGATGCAGCAGGGAGTATGAAAAATACCCTGGCGTGACATGGTAGGCGGCATAACGAGCGAAGAGGTATATGCCGGCGACACCTAAAGGAAGGATGATGCCTGCGCTTAAGTATTTCTTCCTGAATAGTGCGTCTGCCGCGAACATCAGTATCGCCACCATCGGGTAGGGCCCCATCCAGATGGAGGTCAGCGTGGAGACGATGGTGAGGATGGCCACGCCCACAAGCGAATCCTTGAGTTTCCTATACACGACGTATAATAGAAGCACATAGTAGAATCCTAAGATGTTGCATATCCCGTAGGATATCTCAAACGAATCATAAAACTCGTAGGAGATGGAGTTGAACAGATATAGGAGGATCGCGGAAGGGATAAACCCTATGGCAAACCATTGTTTCCCTATGCGGAATATCTTTGACGAGAGTATCTCGATGCCTGATAGGAGCAGTGCGATGATGGCGGCTCCTAAGAAAGGGTGGTAGCAGAACTGAAGAAGGAATCGTGCGCATAGAACGATAACCCCTGATTTGCTGGCTATGAGGCCGTTGAGGAACAAATGGTCATAGAGGAAATAGTTGGATTCCTGTAATTTGAAGAGGTAATCCTCTTTCGCGATGCTCAGGTAGAGCCATGCGAACAGGAAGAAGAGGATCCGTAGCCCCCAGTGCATCACTGTTTCCTTGTCCATCCCCAGCAGTGCGCCGGTTTTCTTTGTCTCGCTCATAATGACCTCCCTTTTAGTGGTGAATCAAAATAGATACATGTAATCGTAGTGCACGATCGGTTTTTTCCCTTTCTTGCCGATTAGCTTGGTGGCATCCTCGCTGGAGTATTGGGTTTTCCCCACACCCAGCTGGTTTTGCTTGTCGTCGTATATCTTTACGATGTCATCCTTCTCGAAGCTGCCCTTGATGGCGGTCACGCCGACCATGAGCACGGAATTGTTCCCCTCACATATCGCCTCCGCCGCTTTTGCGTCGATGTGCACTTCCCCCTTGGCGAATCCTTCGCTGTGGGCGATCCATTTCTTGACGCTGGTGGCGGGTGCGTCGCTTGGCAGGAAGCGGGTGCAGACGATATCCTCTTTGCCGGTCAGCAGTTTGAGGAGTATGTCGTCCTTCTTGCCGTTGGCGATGATGACCTCCACGCCCTCGTCCGCCACTTTGCTGGCGATGTTCGTCTTGGTCTGCATGCCTCCTCTACCGAAGGATGATTTCGAGGCTTGTATGTAGGAGGAAAGGTCTCGTTTCCCCGGATATACCTCTCGGATGACGGACGATGCGGGGTCCGACGGATTGCCGTCGTAGATGCCGTCGATATTGCTGAGAATGATCAGTTTCTCGGCGTTCATCATGGTGGCGACCATGCCGGAGAGCTCGTCATTGTCGGTGAACATCAGTTCGGTGACCGATATGGTGTCGTTCTCGTTGACGATAGGCACCACGCCATGCTGTAGCATCACCTCCATGCAGTTGCGCTGGTTGAGGTAGTGGGAGCGTGTGCCGAGGCTCTCTTTGGTGGTGAGCACCTGTCCGCATAGGATGTTCTCCTTGGCGAAGAACTCATGGTAATGGTTGATGAGCTTCGCTTGCCCGATTGCGGAGAAGAGCTGGCGGGCTGATACGGCGTCCAACTTATCGTCCGATAGCAATGCGCGTCCTGCGGCTACGGCACCCGAAGAGATCATGATGATCTCGAAGCCCTGTCTGTGGAGGGCGGAGACTTGGGAAACCAACTGCTTGATGCGCGTCAGGTCCAATCCCCCCTCTTTCAGGGCGAGCACGTTGCTTCCTATTTTGATGGCGATCCGTTTCTTCATCTCTTTTTGTCTTCTTCGCGTATTTCAGACCTCTTGATTTTGCCACTGATGGTCTTTGGCATCTCATCCACAAACTCCACCACGCGCGGGTATTTGTAAGGGGCCGTGGTATGTTTCACGTGGTCTTGGATCTCCTTGACCAATTCGTCTCCCGCTTTGTCCTTGTACTCTTTGGTGAGGACGATGGTGGCCTTGACCACCTGACCACGGATCTCGTCCGGCACGCCTGTGATGGCGCATTCGAGCACGGCAGGGTGGGTGAGCAATGCGCTTTCCACCTCGAAAGGACCGATACGGTAGCCGGAGCTCTTGATGACGTCGTCGGTACGTCCGACGAACCAGTAGTAGCCATCCTCGTCACGCCAAGCGATGTCGCCTGTGTGGTATGCCCCGTCGTAGAAGGCTTCCGCGGTCTTCTCCGGGTTGCGGTAATATTCCTTGAATAGACCGACCGGCCTAGTAGGCTCGGTACGGATGATGACTTCTCCTTGCTCACCCTCCTCCACTGGTTGGCCGTCCGGCGTCACCAAGTCTATTTGGAAGTTAGGGTTCGGTTTGCCCATGGAGCCTGGCTTAGGTTCCAACCAAGGGAAGGTGGCGATGGAGACGGTCGTCTCGGTCTGTCCGAATCCTTCCATCAGCTTAATGCCCGTCTCTCTACGGAAATCCTCGTAGATGACAGGGTTCAGTGGTTCTCCGGCGATGAAGCATTGCTTCAGGGAGGAGAGGTCATATTTCTCCAAGCCTTCCTTCATCATGAAGCGGAAGACGGTCGGAGGTGCGCAGAACGAGTTAACTTTGTATTTCTCGATGATCTTCAGCATGTCTGCCGGGTTGAATTTCGCATGGTCGTATACGAAAAGCGTGGCGCCGGAGATCCATTGTCCGTAGAGTTTCCCCCATGCGCATTTCGCCCAACCGGTGTCGGCCACCGTGAGGTGCAGGCTCTGCTCGTTCAGGTTGTGCCAATACTTTCCTGTGACGATGTGCCCGAGCGGGTAGGTATAGGTGTGTACCACCATTTTCGGGTGGCCGGTGGTTCCTGATGTGAAATAGAGCAACATCAGGTCGTCGTTGTTGTTGCGGGCTGGTGCGACGAAGGCTGGAGCCTTCTCCACCTCTTTGTGGAAGTCCAACCACCCTTCAGGAATGTCCGGACCGACGGAGATACGGTACTTGAGCGAAGGAGACTCCGCCACGGAGTCGTCTATGTGCTTCGTGATCACCTCTTCGCCTACTGCGACGATCGCCTTGATGTCCGCCGCATTGCAGCGGTAGATGATGTCCTTGTTCGTCAGCAGGTAAGTGGCTGGGATCGCGATGGCTCCGATCTTGTGGAGTGCGATGATCGTGATCCAGAACTCGTAGCGACGTTTCAGGATAAGCATCACCATGTCTCCCTTCCCAATGCCGATGGATTGGAAGAAGGCGGCTGTCTTGTCTGTTTCCCTTTTTATGTCCGCAAAGGTGAAGTCTATGTGTTCCCCTTTGTCGTTCGTCCAGCAAAGCGCGACTTTGTTGGGTTGCTCTTCTGCCCATGCGTCAACTACATCGTACCCGAAGTTGAAGTGTTCGGGTACGATGATTTTAAAGTTGTCCTTGAAATCTTCGTAAGAGCTGAATTCTACTCTATTAACAAATCGTTCTATCATTTCTTAGGTTTGTACTCTATCTATCTATTTTTGGTTGTTTCTAAGTTCTGAACGTTTAATTTTTCCGCTGATTGTTTTAGGCATCTCGTCTACGAATTCCACCACACGAGGGTATTTGTAAGGTGCGGTAGTACGTTTGACGTGGTCTTGGATATCCTTGATCAAGGCGTCGCTCTCTTTGCCCTTGTACTCTTTGGTGAGCACGATGGTTGCCTTGACCACTTGTCCGCGGATTTCGTCCGGCACGCCTGTGATGGCGCATTCGAGCACGGCAGGGTGGGTGAGCAATGCGCTTTCCACCTCGAAAGGACCGATGCGGTAGCCGGAGCTCTTGATGACGTCGTCGGTACGTCCGACGAACCAGAGGTATCCGTCCTCATCACGCCATGCGACGTCGCCCGTGTGGTATACGCCTCCCCTGAGACAATCCGCCGTCTTTTCAGCGTCGCGGTAATATTCCTTGAAGAGTCCGACCGGGCGTTCCTTTCCTAATCGGATGATGATTTCACCCTGTTCACCGTCCTCCACGGAGTGTCCGTCCGGAGCGATCAGGTCGATGTCGAATACGGGGCTTGGTCTGCCCATGGAGCCTGGTTTAGGTTCCATCCAAGGGAAGGTGGCGATGGAGACGGTCGTCTCGGTCTGTCCGAATCCCTCCATCAGCTTGATGCCTGTTTCCCTGCGGAAATCCTCGTAGATGACTGGGTTCAGCGGCTCGCCGGCGATATAGCATTGCTTCAGGGAGGAGAGGTCATATTTCTCCAAGCCTTCCTTCATCATGAAGCGGAAGATGGTCGGCGGTGCGCAGAAGGAGTTGATTTTGTACTTCTCGATCATGGCGAGCATGTTCGCCGCGTTGAACTTCTCGTGGTCGTAGACGAACACGGTGGCGCCTGAGATCCATTGTCCGTAGAGCTTGCCCCACACGCACTTTCCCCAACCGCTGTCCGCCACTGTGAGGTGCAGGCAATCCTCGTCGAGGTTGTGCCAGTATTTACCCGTGACGATGTGTCCCAATGGGTAGGTGAACGTGTGCGCCACCATCTTCGGATGACCGGTGGTACCCGAGGTGAAGTAGAGCAGCATGATGTCGTCGTTGTCGTTGCGGGCGGGAGCCACGAACGGAGCGGCGGAATTGATTCCCTTGTGGAAGTCGAGCCAGCCCTCAGGGATGGAAGGACCGATGGATATGCGGTACTTCAGCGAAGGAGACTCCGCCACGGAATCGTTGATATGGTTGATGATGATGTCGTCGCCACAAGCGATGATCGCCTTGATGTCGGCCGCGTTGCAGCGGTAGATGATATCTTTGTTGGTGAGGAGGTGGGTGGCTGGGATCACCACTGCTCCGATCTTGTGGAGGGCGATGATGGAGAACCAGAACTCATAGCGGCGTTTCAGGATCAGCATGACCATGTCACCCTTCCCGATGCCGAGGGATTGAAGATAGGCGGCGGTCTTGTCCGTCTCACGCTTCATGTCCGCGAATGTGAAATCTATGTGCTCGCCTTGGTCGTTAGTCCAACGAAGGGCCACTTTGTTTGGGTTTTCTTTCGCCCATGCGTCGACTACATCGTAGCCGAAGTTGAAATGCTCAGGAACATTTAGTTTGAAATTGTTTTTGAAGTCCTCATACGAGTCGAACTTCACCCTGTTTACGAATCTTTCTACCATAATTTTTGGTATTTGAAGTATAGTGCTTTTATTACATGATGATAGCGAGGAACTTGACGGTCTTGTTGTTGAGCGCCTTCATTCCATGGAGTCTGTTAGCGTCGAAGTAGATGCTGTCGCCCTCTTCGAGAGTTAATTCCTTTCCATTAATGCTAATGAGCATGCTACCTTCAAGTACCATGTTGAACTCTTGTCCCGGGTGGGAGTTGAGGTGTATAGGAGCGTCGTTAGGCTCCACGGTCACGATGAACGGGTCACCTTTCCTGTCGATGAAGCCGGCGGCCAGGGATTGGTATTTGTACGCTTTGGTACGTTCCATGGCGGTACCCTTTCCCTTGCGGGTGAGGTAGTAGGTCTTCATGTGAGGATCTTCTCCGAAGAGGAGGGAGGTCATCTCGACGCCGCACTTTTGTGAAATACAGTGCAAAATGCTAACAGGTATGTCTTTTTCGCCGCTTTCGTAGGCGATGTATTCAGCTGGGGTGATGGAACAAGCTTCCGCTAGTTCTACCGTTGTCATTCCGATATCCTCGCGCAAGCATTTCATGCGGGAGGCGATTTGTTTGATTTGCTCGTTTACCATATTGTTCGTTGATAAGGTTAATCTTCTTTGTGAATTAGTTATTGGCCTTGATGCCTTTGATGACCGCGTTGGTGAATCCATATTCCTCCATGGCGTTGAGTCCCTTGATGGTCCATCCGCCAGGGGTGGTCACCTTGTCGATCTCGTACTCCGCGTTGGTCTTGTTCTTGAGGATAAGCTCCGCCGCGCCCACCATCGTTTGTGCGATGACCTCTTGTGCGATGTCCGGACGGATGCCCAGTTCGACAGCACCCTCGGTGGCTGCGCGCAAGTAACGCAATGCGTAGGCGATTCCGCAGGAGGAGACGGATGTGAAGGCGCTCATCTGCTTCTCAGGGATGATGATGGCCCTTCCCAACTTGTTGAAGAGGCCGAGGACGAACTCCTCTTGTTCCTTGCTGGCGTTGAGCGAGCATACGAAGTTCATGCCTGCGAGCAGGGCGACCGCCGTGTTAGGCAATACCCTGAAGAGGGAATATTCCTTGCCGATCTTCTCGGCGATATGGCTGAGGTCCACGCCGGCGGCGATGGAGATGATGGTTTGCTTCGGGTTGAGAGTGCCTTTAATGCCCTCCAACACTGTATCGACCAACCATGGCTTCACTGCGATCAGCACGTAGTCGGCTCTCTTTACCGCCTCACGGTTGTCCGTGGTGGTGAAAATGTTCTTATTGATTTTTGAAATGTTCTTCAACGTCTCTTCACTGGCATCTGCGACGAAAAGTTCGTCCGCCTTGCATGTTTTGCTGACATATAAGCCCTTGACGATGGCGCCTCCCATATTACCGGCGCCGATGAATGCTATCTTCATATCATTAAATATTAAAAACCAATACTAACCAATCTGCAAATTTAGAAAATAATCCAACAATAATGCTTAATTTCGCCATCGAATAAATAATTGTCCGATGAAACAAATTCAATTCACACTGAGGGAAGGCGAATCGTTCATCCCGTTGATACAGTTGCTGAAGGCGACCCATGTGGTCGGTTCCGGAAGCGAGGCGCAGGACGTTGTCGTGGAGGGCATGGTGCTGCGCAATGGAGCAGTCGAGCTTCGCAAGCGTGCCAAAATCGTTGATGGCGACGTGATCCGTTTCGCTGATTTCGAGATTGTTGTATCGAACCCGTCTTGATGGACCTTCTCTTTTTCCTTTGGGGGTTCCGAGGAGATATGCGCAAAAAAAGAAGGGCGTCGTTTCATCGAAACGACGCCCCTTTTATTTCTTGTTCTCTCGGTTAATCGTTCAGGAAGTACTTGTTGCAAATAATGTATGCAATCAAGCCGAGAACGAACATAATTCCCGCAGTGGCCAAAATACCATTGCCTCCAATCACTCCGAAGAAGTGGAACATGAGGAGCAATACTCCAACGAGGATGATGATAATGCCTAAGTATCTCAGTAATTTATTCATCTTGAATTGTATTATCAGTTAATACTTTACGAATTGTTGCGCAAGCCATTTCAAATTATTCCTCGTTGTTGGGGGATTCTCCTTCATGGTATCGCACACACCCCGGTATTTCCAAGGCCTTTGTTGCGGGAACAAGACTCGAACTTGTGACCTTTGGGTTATGAGCCCAACGAGCTGCCAACTGCTCCATCCCGCATGTAGCCGATTTACATCGAATCGTGGTGCAAAGGTACGGCTTCTTTTTGAAAAAACAAAATGTGGGTTGTTTTTTTTCGAAAAATGTTTCCCCGTTTCTCTCTCCGATCGGTGAATTGGGCTTGTGCTAATCAAGTATGGCGGCCCATTTGGATGCGATGTTCTGAGACTGGAATTCCTTGCCTCTCTGTATGGCTTTCCCCCTTAATTCCTGGTACTCTTCCTCTGATATATGCGCGGCGTTGCGTATGGCGTCGCCAATCGTCCCTTCTTCGGTCAGGAACCCGTTCGCGCCGTTTGTGATGATTTCCTGTGGACCGGGGTGATTCGTGCAGATCGGAACGCAGCCGCATGCCATGCTCTCTATGATGGTCATGCCGAATAACTCCTCCCATGTCGCGTTCTTTTTGCTGTTCAGGACCAAAAAACTATGTTTTTGGTAGTGTGGGGCGATGTGTTTAAACCCTGATATGTAACCCTCGTAATGGATATTGCCGTATTGGGTTGCATATTGTTTCACCTCTTCCTCGAGGGGACCGGCGCCTACAATGGTGAATTTTAGTTCCGGATGGGAAGCGAAAAAGTCCAGTAGCTCCTTGATGCCTTTCTCTTCGATAAGCCTACCCACGTAGATGAAGCTGTCGCTCTTCCCTTTGTTGGCTTCGGGCTCCACGTCATAGTTGTATGAATGGTTTACGGTCGATACGTTTTCGTCACTTGTGAACCCGTTTTTGACCAACTCGCTTTTGCATTTTTCCGAGACGGCGAAAATATGTTTCACGTAATGTTTGGTGAATCCTTTCCAATCGTCGATCGCATGGTCGCTTTTCGGCGCATGTGCGAATCTGGTGCCGTCCCAGCATGTGTATGACGTGTGGTAGTAGACCTCATGCTTGCGCAACTTGCGCATTATCCGAGGAAGCCTTTTGTTGTATGGCGCGATCCCTAACACGATTTTGCTTGTGGGTAGGAAGGGGACGATTGCCCAGAAGAATCTGTTGACAATATACTTCCTCCACTGGTTGGGGTGCTTGATAATGAAATTCCATTTCCATAGTTCGTAGTATCCGACCTTGTACCCATTCTTGTCGGCAAGTTCCTGTAAGGCCAGATAATGCGTCGGAGCACCGTATTCATGCAAGACATATATGTGTTTCATTGTTTTATCTTTATGTTGAGTCTTTACATCAATACCTTCTCCTTCCATTTTGGGGACTGTTTTTTGTTACTATGCCCCAAAGATAATACAATCGTTTGAATATGAATGTTGGTTGGAAATGCTTTTTGTACATCATGCCATTCCCGCCACGGAGAAGCCTGTGATTTCTCTTACCCTTTTGTCGATTTGTTTGTGCGGTTATAAAAATCGTTGCGTCAGATGCCTCTCGCCTGACCGTAAAATGATTATCAATCTGTCATGCGTTCAATCCGTATTGAGGCTTTGTTTGACCTGTAGGTTGGCAATTTTTATCGTCATGGCTAAAAACTATCTCTATCGCTATGGCATAACGTCGTCTAATCCCTATCTTTGCGAAAAACAATGTTGGCATGAGAGGATTTGTGGAGAGAGTGTTTCTCTATTTTAGGCGGCACCGCTTGGTGTTCGGCGCATCGCTATGTGCGGTGGTGGGCTTGCTGGCTGTGGCGGTGTGCCATGTGCGCTTCTCCGAAGACATCGGGAAGTTCTTGCCCAAGGATGCGCGCAATGAGCGGGCGGACCGTGCCTTCCGCCTTTTCAGCACTTCGAATCGGGTGATGGTCTACGTCTCGATGGCGGATTCCTCACCGGCGGATTTCCCTCTCTTGGAACAGGCTGCGGCGGAGTTCTCCGAAGCGTTGCGTTCCGCCGACTCCTCAGGCTACACCTCTGATGTTTTCCTGAATGCAGACCCGGAGAGGGTGCTGGAAACGATGGACTTCGTCCTGGCGAATCTGCCGTATTACCTTGAACCGGAGGATTATAAACGTATCGATAGCGTGTGGTCGGACAGTGCGCTGGCACGTGTCATGCTGACAGACCGCAACCAACTGATGTCTCCTATGGGAGGTTTTTCCCAGGAGATCGTCTTGCGTGACCCGTTGCACCTCTCATCCCCCGTCCTGAACAAACTGAACGCATTGCGCCCTTCGGAGGGGGAGAACATGAGGAATGGTTACCTGTTGGACAAGGAGGGGCGGGCGATCATGGTGCCGGTCTCTTCTTCCCTGCCTTCCAGCGAGACGCAAAAGAACAAGCTGTGGATCGCCTCGATCGGTGAGGCCGCGCGATCGGTGATGGATAAGTACGAGGGTAGGGTGAATGTCTCGTACATCGGACCGGCGGTCATCTCCGTGGGCAATGCGGATCAGATCAAGAGGGACACGATATGGTCCACCGTCATCGCTTTGTCTTTGATCGTGATTCTGTTGGCATTGTTTTACCGTGACGTGCGCGCGATTCTCCTCATATTGTTCTCCATCGCTTTCGGCTCATTGTTCGGTTTGGCTTTCATGGCGCTGCTGAAGGGGGACGTTTCGGTCATCGCGATTGGCATAGGTTCCGTCATCGTGGGCATTGCGGTGAATTACCCGCTGCATTTTCTGGCGCACCTCAAGGAGGGGCATACCCGTCAGCAGGCGATGCGCGACATCGTGGATCCGCTCGTGACGGGCAATATCACGACGGTGGGCGCCTTCCTCAGCCTCCTCTTCATCCGTTCGGAGGCGATGCGCGACATGGGGCTCTTCGCCGCCTTGCTTCTTGTGGGTACGATTCTCTTCGTTCTCTTCGTGTTGCCTCATTTCTTTGCGGATAAGCTTTTCAAGGGGCGGACGGGTGGTAAGCTGATGTTCGGCAAGATCGCCAATGTCCAGTTCGAGAAGAACAAGGTGGCGGTGTGCCTGATCGTCCTTCTGACCTTCCCGCTCCTCTATTTCAGCACCAAGACCCAGTTCGAGACGGATATGAACGCTATCAACTATATGACGCCCGACCAGCGTGTGCGGATGGCGAAGCTGACGAGCGAGACGGAGTCGGGCTTGTCGAAGAGCTTCTGTGTGGCGGAGGGCGGAACGATGGACGAGGCGTTGCGTCGTTACGAATCCGTGCGGGGCTCCATGGATAGTCTCTTGTCGGCTGGGACGATCTCCAAGGTGACGGGCATCAGTCTCTTCCTGCCTTCGAAGGAGATGCAGGAGAGACGGGCGACGGTATGGAACGATTATTGGACCAACCATCCTATGGCGGCGGATATGATCCGAAAGCAGGCTGTGGCCGCGGGTTTTGCGGCGGAAGCGTTCGATCCCTTCCTCACGATGGTGGGGAAACGGTACGGCGTGGCGGAAGAGGATCATTTCGAACCTATCCTACGTTCCCTCGCCAAGAGCTATGTGATGGAGGATGACGGGAGATGGTATGTCTATTCGATCATGGAGCATGAACAGGACGCCTCGGAGGTCGTTGCGGCTTCGTTTGCGGGAAGGGATGAGTCTCTCTCCTTCTTCGACGGACGCTCCATGCTGAATAAGCTGGTGGATACTTTGTCGAGCGATTTCAACAATGTCCTCTTCCTTTGCGGGTTCATCGTCTTCCTCTTCTTGCTGATCTCCTTTGGACGTTCTGAGTTGGCGCTTTTGGCGTTCGTCCCGCTGACGGTGGGATGGGTCTGGATCTTAGGGTTGATGGGCATTTTGGACATGCGTTTCAACATCGTCAACATCATCCTCGCCACCTTCATCTTCGGGCAGGGCGATGACTATACCATCTTCGTCACGGAGGGTTTGATGCACGAGTATGCCTATGGGAAGAAGGTGCTGGCGTCGTATAAGAACTCGGTGATGCTCTCCGCCCTGATCATGTTCATCGGAATCGGCACGCTCATCATCGCCAAGCATCCCGCTATGCGCTCGTTGGCGGAGGTGACGATCGTGGGCATGTTCACCGTCATCCTGATGGCTTATTTTTTCCCTCCGCTGATATTCAATTGGTTAACTAAGTCAAAAGACAAAAATAGACTCATGCCTATCACGCTGAAGAACCTCCTGCTGACCATCGGTTGCTTCGCAGTCTTTTTCGTGGGGACGATCTACATGTCTCTTTTAGGTTTCATCGTTCTGACGGTTGGAGGCAAGACGGAGAACCATAAAGCGTTCTATCATAGGCGTTTGTGCGGTATCTTCCGTGTCTTGGTCAAGCTGATGCCGGGCGTGGAGTGTCATGTGCATAACCCGGAGGGGGAGACGTTGGATCGTCCTGGCATCATGATCTGCAACCATCAGTCGCATTTGGATCTGCTCTACACGTTGATTTTAAGTCCTAAGATTGTTTGTCTGACGAACAAGTGGGTGTGGAACTGCCCGTTCTATGGGTGGATTATCCGTTATGCGGAGTTCCTGCCGGTCTCCGACGGGTTGGAGCAGCACGAAGAGGAGCTGAAGACGGCGATCGACCGAGGCTATTCCATCCTGATCTTCCCGGAGGGCACCCGCTCGGAGGATTGCTCCATCCTACGCTTCCACAAAGGCGCTTTCCATTTGGCGGAGCGTTTCAACGTGGACATTATTCCTGTGATGATCCATGGCATCGGACATTTCTTCCCGAAGAAGGAGTTCCTGTTGCGCAAGGGTAGGGTGGATGTGAAGTTCCTGCCGAGGATCTCTCCGGAGCATTCCTTCCGTAAGGAGGTGAAATCATTGAAGAGTGCCCAGCTGACGCAGCACTACTACGAGGAGGAATATGAGCGCATGGCGGCGGAGATAGAGACGCCTGCCTATTTCGCGGACTTGGTGATGCATAATTACATCTACAAGGGACGTGCGGTGGAGCGCAACGCGCGGCGTGTGCTGAAATCGATCGATAGCCTATCCGCCCGCATCTCCGAGTTGCCCGATGAGGGAGAGATATCTCTCCAAGAAGAGGAGCAAGGGGAGTTCTCCCTATTGGCGGCGTTGACGAAAAAACGCCTTTCCATCGTCTCGGAGATTGCCGACGAGGAGCGTTTCCTATTGGCCGACCATTGTGCGTCCAAACCGGGGAACCTGACGTATCGGTTGACCTCCAGGAAGTGATATTTTTCACTCATACTATTCTGTAAATGTGAATAATAAACATTTTTTATTGAATATTTGAGGAAAATCCGTGGCAAATATTTTGTTGGATTAGAAATATCCATTACTTTTGCAAACGAAAACGAATGGTTCCTTGGCCGAGTGGTTAGGTACCGGTCTGCAAAACCGTTTACAGCAGTTCGAATCTGCTAGGAACCTCAATACAAGCGAAATCTTTATGGTTTCGCTTGTTTCGTTTTTGTACTCCGTTATTATGAAAATCTCCCTCCTAAAATGGATAAATTACATCCGTAAGTTCAAAAAACATACGTTCTTCTTTCCCCGACCTGTCACATGTGGATGTTTTATGCTAATTTCGCGGCAGATTTAATGCTGGAATGGATATGTTTGAGAAAAACTCCTTGATGACGCGCTGTCGCTTTCGTAAGGTTTGTGTTCGTCTGCTGTGCATGATGACGCTCCTCCTTCCTTCGTATGTTTCCGCAGAGGAAAAGATAGAGGAGAACCTGGAAGAGGTAGAGGTGTCGGTGGATGTCAAGTATAGGGAGAAGCGGGTGGAGGAGTTGCCCGTTTCGTCCAGTACCTTCTCGATGGCTAATTTGGAGTCCGGTGTGGTCTTCTCCTCCAAGGATATCGCCACGTTCGTCCCGAATTTCCATCTGCCGGACTATGGTTCGCAGATCACCTCCTCCATCTATGTGCGCGGATTCGGTACGCGGATCGAACAACCGGTGGTGGGTATGATCGTGGACAATGTGCCGATCCTCAACAAGAACGCTTTCGACATGGACCTTTTCGACCTCCAGCGGGTGGAGTTCCTCCGCGGTCCGCAGGGTACGCTCTATGGGCGCAACACCATGTGTGGTCTGGTGAATATCCACACCCTTTCCCCCTTCTCGTACCAAGGCACCCGTTTGTCCGCCGACTATTCCACGGGCAATACGGCCCGGCTGAAAGCCTCCCTGTACCGTAAGCCTACGGATAAGTTCGCCTTCTCTATCGCGGCGAATGCCCAACATACGGACGGACTCTTCCGAAACACGTATAAGGATGAGTTGTGTGACCCTTCCAATAGTCTTTCCCTGCGCAATCGGTTGATGTGGAGGCCCTCCTCTTTCCTCTCTTTCGAGAACAATCTATCCTTGGGGGTGCTGAACCAGGGGGGATATGCTTATGCGAAGGTCGAGGGCGATGACCGTCTCCCTGTCTGCTATAACGATGAGTGCAGCTATGAACGGTTCAACCTGAGTGACGGTTTTGTGCTCTCCCACAAAGGGGAACGGATGACGTTCTCTTCCGTCACGAGTTACCAGTTCCTGGACGATGGTATGCACCTCGACCAGGATTTCCAACCCTCCTCCATCTTCACGTTGGAGCAACGTCAGCGGGAGCATGCGGCGACGCAGGAGGTCATCTTCCAATCCCTGCGGCAAGACAAGAAGTGGAACTGGAAGACGGGCGCCTTCGCTTTCCTGAAACATAATGACATGACTGCCCCCGTCACGTTCAAGCGGGACGGTATCGACCAGCTGATCCTTTCGAATGCCAATAACGGTATTCGTCACGTCTTCCCGGACGATAGATTGGACATCCTGGAGGATCAGTTTGTTGTGAACAGCGAGTTCGGTTTGCCGACGTACGGATGTGCCGCCTACCACCAGTCGGAGTTCAAGCTGCGGCGGTGGACCCTGACGATGGGGCTCCGTCTCGACTATGAGAAGGCGCGGATGACGTATGACAATGACGCGCGGTTGAATTACATCTTCACCCTCTTCATGAAGGATTATAAGCCATTGGTTTCGCAGCTGAACGGAGAGGCGGAGAAGACCTTCTTCGAGGTGTTGCCTAAGCTTTCCGCACAATATGACTGCGGAAGGGGGAACCATCTCTACGCCTACGCCGCCAAAGGCTACAAGGCGGGCGGTTTCAATACGCAGATTTTTTCGGATATCCTCCAAAATGCCCTGATGAACGATATGATGAGGGACTTGGGTGTGAGCTTCGATAATATGGGTGTGCCGGATTATGATCCCGCGAAGGCCATCTCGTATGACCCGGAGTATTGCTGGACCTATGAATTGGGTGGACATTTCAAGGCAAGGAATATTGATCTGACAACCGACTTCGCCCTTTTCTACATCGACGCCCACGACCAACAATTGACCGTTTTCCCTGCGGGGAAGAGCACGGGACGCATGATGACCAATGCGGGAAGGAGCCGTAGTTGCGGTGCCGAATTGTCCATGAACTACAAGGTGAAGAACCTGGACCTGACGGGCTCCTATGGCTATACCAACGCCCGGTTCGTCGATTACAACGATGGAAATCATCGCTATGATGGTAATTATGTTCCATTTTCTCCCCTGAATACTATATCATTTCAGGCACTTTATACGTTCTATGTGAACAAGAAGCTGGTCGATCAGCTGGAGGCTTGCGCGGATTGGCAGGGCGTCGGGAAGATTTATTGGGACGAGGCGAATGAGGTCTCCCAAGACTTCTACTCCCTGTTCGGTCTCTCCCTCGCTCTGAAGAAGAAGCGTTTCACGCTGAAGGGGTGGTGCAAGAACTTGACGGACGAGCGGTATGACACCTTCTATTTCGTCTCCATGGGCAACCGTTTTTGCCAAGTTGGCAAGCCGAGGAGGGTGGGGGTCTCTCTCTGTTATGAATTGAAATGATAGGTCGGATTTTATTTAATCGTTTAATATATAATAATTTAAAAAATGAAAAAGAGTTTTTTTGTCTTGTCAGTGATTGGAATGTTATCGTTAGGTTTTGCTGCATGTGGTAGCGATGATGAGGAAGAGGGTAATGGAAAGGAGCAAAATCAGGAAGTGAAAAACAATGAGGATCCTTTCTTTTCCACCTCATATCTCGGTAAGATGCAGGTGGGTGCAGGCGAGTCCTCTTTCGTGAACGACTCCGCCGTGTGCGCTTACTCTGTTGAAGGGAAGGCCCTTGTGTTGGTGAACGCTAAATTGATGACGGGCATGCCAACCCTCGATACCATCAGGGTGGATGGTGTTTCTTTCACGGAGAAATCGGTGGCTGATGTCACTTTCGCTGGAGAAAACATTGTTCCTACATGGAAGGGCAGACCTTTCGAGCAATACACGTTGACGTCGCTGCAGGGTTATGCTAAGAACGACTCCCTTGTCTTCTCATGTATGATGGGACAATTCCCGGTTGAATTTGCAGGCAAGTTGATTCAGACTGATATAATGACTCGGTAACTTGCGGGAAGGATTAGTCCTTCTCTGTCATCTTTTATGCCCGATGTGCGTTTCCCCGTGCATCGGGCGTTTCCTTTTGTGGATTGTTATGTGTGTTTTCCTGCCCCGTTATTTATTAAAAAAAGTAAAATTGCCTTAAATATGCCAAAAAATGCCCCCTCGCGCAGCGCTTAAAGCGGGGTTATTGCCGAAAACATTATATCTTCGCGGTGGCGGATGGGGGCTTCGCTTATGCACATAGTGTGTTCCCTTTTTAACTTTGTGGGCGTATGGTCAATTTGCGTCTGGTTGTTTATCTCATGTAATCCCCGCCTAAGATGAAACGTGCTTATGAAGAGGTTATTTTTATTGGTCTTTATGTACATTCCGTTTCTTGCCGTGGCGCAAGAAGGTGAGGAAACATCGTTAACATTAGACTCTTTGATGGTGGAAGACGAGACGGCGGATGAGGATTTGTTGTCCGACTCCATCAATTCGGACTGGAACAGCGAGAAGTTCGTGTTCAACGACTCCATCCCGTGCGACTCCATGTACCATGGTATCTGGGATGGCACCCGCGTGAATCCATACCAAATACCGATTGACTCTGTGCCCGACTCATTCCTTGTGGATTGCAGGGGCTTCTATCCTCCGAATGTGAATGTGGTCACCTCCGAGTGCGGTGAGCGTTGGGGACGTTTCCATGCGGGTACGGATATGCGCCTCAAGGTGGGCGACACGATTCGTGCCGCCTTCGACGGGAAGGTCCGCATTACCAGGGTAGGTATGAGAAGAAAGGGTTATGGCTATTTCATCATGATCCGGCACTACAATGGTTTAGAGACGCTCTATGGCCACCTCTCCAAGGTCCTCGTGACGCCGGGTCAGATGGTAAAAGCGGGTGATGTGATCGCCTTGGGCGGTAATACGGGGCGGTCTACAGGTCCCCACTTGCACTTCGAATTCCGCTATTTGGGTAACCCGATTAATCCACGAAAGTTGTTGGAGATGAAGGATGACAGTGTCTACATGAAGGCGGACACCTACTTGATCGAACGTAAAGCTACTTTCAGTGATTTCTATGCTTATCTGCATTCCCCGATCCGTTACTATAAGGTGAGACAAGGGGATAATTTGGGTAGAATCGCGCGGAAATACCATACGACGGTCTCCAGACTTTGCAAACTGAACCATATCAAGAGTACGACGATCTTGCGTGTGGGTAGAAGGTTGCGCGTGTCGTAATTCACAGAAAAATAGTAAATAGTAAATCGCTAAATAGTAAATACTTGTAAGTGTCATCTCCGTCAACTGAAATTTCCGCAATGGGGACCGATGATTTTTCGGAAAAATATTTGCAAGTACAGAAAAAAGCGGTATCTTTGCACCGCCTTTGAAAAACAAGGCGAATGAGGGAGAGCTAGTAGCTCAGCTGGTAGAGCACATCCCTTTTAAGGATGGGGTCTTGGGTTCGAGCCCCAACTGGCTCACCAAAGCGATCAAGGTTTCTTGGTCGCTTTTTTTTGTTATTTTTCAGACATACATCCCTTTTTGTTGGTACTCTTCTCTGTCCCCACCTGTAATTCTTCTTCCTTTGTCTCCTTTTTGTCGTTTTTTGTTCTTAAATTTGTCTCCAAAATATAGGTTTTGACATGAAATATTTAATTATCCTTGGAGATGGAATGGCGGACGAGCCAATTCCTTCTTTGGGCAATAAAACAATTCTTCAGGCTGCGAACATTCCTACGATGGACATGTTGGCGAAAAAAGGGCGAAATGGCCTCTTGTCCACTGTGCCTCCCGGATACCACCCGGGAAGCGAAATCGCGAATCTTACGGTGCTTGGCTACGATGTGAAGAAGGTGTTCGAGGGACGTGGTTCCTTGGAGGCCGCCAGCATGGGTGTGGACATCGAACCGGGAGAGATGGCGATGCGCTGCAACATCATCTGCGTGCAGGACGGTAAGATAAAGAACCACTCCGCGGGTCACATATCCAACGAGGAGGCCTACCAGTTGATCAACTATCTCAACGAGGAGTTGGGAGACGATAAGGTGCGTTTCTTCCCAGGCGTCTCCTACCGTCACCTGCTGAAGGTGAAGGGTGGTGACAAACACGTCTCTTGTACCCCTCCGCATGATGTGCCGGGCACTCCTTTCAAGGATGTCATGGTGAAGGCGGATTGCCCGGAGGCGGAGCCTACCGCTAAGTTGCTGAACGATTTGATCCTCCGCTCCATGGAGATCCTCCCGAAGCATCCGGTCAACGTGAAGCGTGTGGCGGAGGGAAAGGATCCCGCCAACAGCATCTGGCCTTGGTCGGCTGGCTACAAACCTTGCATGAAGACGCTGATGGAGACCTACGGGCTGAAAAGCGGCGCGGTCATCTCCGCTGTCGACTTGATCCGTGGCATCGGTGTCTACGCCGGACTGAAATCCATCGAGGTGGAGGGCGCCACTGGCTTGTACGACACCAACTACGAGGGCAAGGCGCAGGCGACTATCGATGCGCTGAAGGAGAATGACTTGGTCTACCTCCACATCGAGGCGAGTGACGAGGCGGGCCACGAGGGCAATGTCGAACTGAAACTGAAGACGGTGGAGTACCTGGAGAACCGTGTGGTGAAACCGATTTACGAGGAGGTCTCCAAGTGGGACGAGCCGGTGGCGATCGCTATCCTTCCGGACCATCCGACGCCTTGCAGGCTGAAGACGCATATCTCCGCCCCTATCCCGTTCCTGATCTACTACCCGGGCATCGAGCCGGACGCAGTGGAACGCTACGACGAGGAGTCCGCCAAGGCGGGTGCCTACGGCGTGTTGGAGGGCGACGAATTCATCAAAACATTGTTAAACAAATAAGACTATATGACCATGAAGAAATTTGTTATTCTGGCGGTTTCGGCTCTGTTGTCCATGATGCTTGTTTCCTGCACGGATTCGCCTGGCAAGGTGGCTAAGAAGTTCTCCCAGGCGGTCGCTACGGGACAGGTGGAAGAGGCGAAGAAATATTGCACCGAGAGTACGGCTAAAATGTTGGATATGTCTGCCGCATTGGGAGGCATGAAGGAGAATCCGAACTACAAAATGAATATCTTGCGCGACTCAATCGTCGATAACCTCGCATACGTCTTCTACACGGAAAACGATAGCGATCGGGAGCAGGTGATGAAGCTTAACAAGGTCGATGGAGAGTGGAAAGTCTCTATGAGCGGTAAGAAGTAATGCCTTCCTTCTTCCGTAATGCGCTATTGGCAGTAGGATGCCTCGTCGCATCCGCATGTTCTAGTCCGTCAGGTGGTTCGCCATCGGACGGACTTCCTTTTGTTGAGGCTGACTCCATGCGGAGCGGCGACTTGGTGTGCCGGTTGGGCAACGGCTATTTCTCAGGCATCTTCAGACGTTTTTCGGGCGATTCCGAACGTTTCTCCCACATTGGGGTCTTCCATCGTGAGGGAGATTCCTGTTTCGTGATCCATGCGGATGCGGACGAGCTGACGGGCGTCGGTTCCGTGAAAAGAGAGCTCTTGTCCGAATTTTTGCGAGGCTCCCATGACCATCAATTCTACCGCTTCACCGTCGATTCGATTCGTTCGGGAGTTGATTCGATCGCTCTTGGTTATTCCGCGCGAGGAGTCCCTTTTGATACCGATTTCGACCTCTCCAGTGATTCCTCCCTTTATTGTACGGAACTGGTGGCTGTCGCCATCAATAGGGCGGCTCAAAATGGTGCGGTGGTCTCTCCTTTCTCGATGACGAATACTTTCCGTTATTATAGAATCGATGATATTCTGCATTGCGGATTGCTCGAAGTTTCCCCTGCTTCGGGAAATTCCATTGGACAATGATTTGCCATCCTTCTGCTTATGGTCTATTTTAAGGTTGTATTGAATCATTAATACTTACAATGTTTGATACTTGTTCATCGTTTTTATCGATTTTATGTGCATAATTAATTTGCAAATTCTTGATATAAATGGTATATTTGTCATTGTGTTTAGGGTAGTTTAATGCATGCATTTAGGGTAGTTATATCTATCAATATTCTATCCGTTTAAATGTTCATTTTATAGGGGTGTTTCGGGAATTATGGACTTCGCCCATTCATCCTTTTTTGTAGTGAGTCCAAAAAAAATTTTACTGTATGTTTAAAAATTGTTTAGCGTTGGGGATGCGAGCTTGTGCCGTAGGCTTGCTGTCTCTGAGTTTTGTTAATGCTAGTGCGGCAGACACAGGTGTGAGATTGCCTGCTATTATCCTTAACTGCGATGATCAGGATGGTTATTCTAGTCTTGATCAAAGATTGTCGGATATGGTTATTTCTACGATTAATGTAAAGGACGCTGCAAACACCACTTATTATTGTGCGATGCAGTGGGGATTGAGCCATGTGAAGGACGACGGAACTATAGAGTCCGAGGATTGCGGATATACTGGATTGCAGCAGTTGGGCAACGGTAAACGTGTCGCTATTTTCTCTAACTGGAATCCGAGGATCAGATGGAACGGAGAGCCTGTATCTTCCTCCAGCTCCAAGTTTATCGGTGATGGTACGGTTACGGTAACGATCGGTAATGAGACGTTGAAGACGTTTGACAGATCATGGGATAAGTTGAAGGGTGATTCCGTTTATTGCTTCAGCAACGACGGTGTTGTTCGTTTCTATACCTATGAGAACGGTACGACGCCAAGCGCAAGGGTAGAAAACGACGAAGTGATCGTGAGCGATAACATGGAGCTTTTGTTCCAATCAACTGAAAGCACGGTTATCTCTTACGAACAAGCCAACGAGATCTCTTACGGAATCCAGCCGTTCGCAAGAGAGGGTAGAGGTTTGCAGTCTTTCTACAACTTGGACTGGAACACGGATAACTGGTATACGTTCGTGACGAAGTTCTGGCAGGATGGCGACAACACGAAGATCGGTTCGTGGGTGCTTGACCATACCGCAGGAAAGTGGTACCACTTCATCACGATGATCTATCCTGAGCGTAATGTCTATGCTACATCTTCTTTCGGTTCATTCCTTGAGACCTATTCTGTTACGGATGGCTCTGTAAGATCTATGTACGCTGCGCCAAGATTCGCTCGTCTCCTTTCAGGTGAGTGGTATTACAAAGGCAAAGGTTCTGTTTATGCTTCCGGTAGCGGTCCTGACTTCCAGGAGAACTATGTGGCTCGTAAAGAGAACGCTACGTACTTCATGCAGGCAGGTGGCACTGAGGACGACCACTCAGAGCTCGACCAACGTCAGACCATCGAGTATGAGACCTTCACCTCTGCTGATTATGCGCTTGAGGGTCTTCGCTTCTTCTCTCCGATCACAGTGGAGTCTATCGCTTATGAGAATGGCTCTCTTGTATGGGAAGTCGCTTCAGATAAGGCTCCTCAGTTCTCTTATGAGTACAAGGTTTCAAAGATCGTAAGGGAGGATGACCAACTTTATTTCGAGCCTGTCTACGAGGGCTCTGCTATCGATCCTGATTGCAGAAGCAAGGAAATCGATCTCTATTCTTTGGCTCCAGGTCAATATGACGTGCAACTCACGGTATATGACATCGCCGGCAATAAGTACACCACTGCTTTCCCTTGGACGGTGAACGAGGAGGAGGAGAACTCTTGCGTTGAGATGATGAACGGCTTTACCGCTCAATACGGTAGCTTGCTTGTTGATGTGCCTATCGAGCACAACAACACGAACGTTGACCTCAGAATCGAGGATGCTGAGGGTAACGTGGTTTCTCAATTCGCCAGCCCTATGAGCGTTGGCTATGGCCAAAACTCTGCTGTCCTTCAATTGAACACTCAAAACCTCTCTGTGACGGGTGAGTACTATTTCACGGCTACTGTGGATGATAAGGCTTGTAAGTCTAAGTTCTCTGTCATCAATGGTGTATACGATGGTGACGAGCCTGTGGCAAACAATGTTCAAGGCATTAAGTACATCTACGCTAACTGGAGCAGCGCTGTGCTCGGATTCGAGGCGTTGGAGGAGACTACCGCAACGGTTACGATCTCTTCTATCTGGGGTTGGACCGCAAAGACGGAGACTATCCAATTGCAGAAGGGCTTGAACGCTTATGAGATCCAATGCTACGGATTGTCTGTCGGACAAACATTCACTGTCACTGTATTCGTCGGTGGCGAGACCTATAGCGAGTCGTTTATCGTTAAATAATCGTCTATAGCTTGTCTGTTATGGGGCGGGGTTTTTTCTCCGCCCCTTTTTTGTGCCTTTACGTTGAAGGAATCCGCCCGATTCGGGGGATAACCTCCTTGGCTTTGGCATGGCCCCTGTGGCGCGTTAGGCCGCTTCCTTTGCCCGTGTTTGTACTTGTGCGATACCAACCATCTCCGCATAAAAAAAGTGCGTCAGAGCCATCTGACGCACTTCCATGGGTTCTTGATGGATTTTATATATCTTTTCCCTCGTCCTTGTGGTTGGCGTAGTATACGCGGAGCGGAGTGGATGTGACCTTGATGAAGCCCTTCGCCTCCTCTGAGGTCCAACCCTTGTTCATCTCGCCGTACTCGCCGAACTTGGTCTTCACCAAGTCGTCCTTGGAATCTACTCCGACAGTGGAGAAGGAGAGCGGACGGAGCTCCAACTTCACCTCTCCGTTGACGTGGCGTTGGGAGCTCTCCAGCATAGCCTCGATGTCCCTCATCACTGGTTCGAGGTACTGTGACTCGTGGAGGAACATGCCGTACCAGTTGGCCACTTGGTCTTTCCAATATTGTTGCCATTTGGATAGCGTGTATTTCTCCAGGAACTTGTGCGCGCCGATGATCAGCATAGGAGCGGCGGCCTCGAAGCCCACACGGCCCTTGATGCCGATGATGGTGTCGCCCACGTGCATGTCGCGACCGATACCGTAAGCCGAACCGATCTCCTCGATCTTCTGGATGCAGGCGATCTTGTCGGTGAACTTCTCGCCATTGACAGAGCAGATCTCACCCTTCTCGAAACCGATGGTGAGGTACTCGCTGCCGGTCTTTTTCACTTGCTTCAGGTAAGCGCTTTCAGGCAATCCCTCGCGTGAGTCAAGGATCTCGCCTCCGCAGATGGAGGTTCCCCAGATGCCCACGTTGTAGGAATATTTCAACTTGGTCCAGTCAGCGGCGAATCCGTGCTGGTTCAAGTAATCGATCTCATATTGGCGTGTAAGCGCCATGTCGCGCGTCAGCGTGATGATCTCCACGCCTGGAGCCATCACAAGGAAGGTCATGTCGAAACGCACCTGGTCGTTGCCCGCACCCGTGGAACCGTGTGCGATGGCGTCCGCGCCGATTTCGTTCGCATAGCGCGCGATGGCCATACCTTGGAAGATACGCTCGGAAGATACGGAGATAGGGTAGGTGCCGTTTCTGAGCACGTTACCGAAGACCATGTACTTCAAGCTCTTCGTGTAGTACTCTTGGGTGACGTCCAATGTCACATATTTGACAGCGCCCAACTTGTAGGCGTTTTCCTCGTTCTGTTTTAACTGCTCGGCGCTGAATCCACCCGTGTTGGCGCAGGCCGCATATACGTCGTACCCCTTTTCCTTTGCCAGGTACATGACGGTGAAAGAGGTGTCGAGACCTCCGCTAAATGCTACTACTACTTTCTTGTTAGCCATATCTTGATGTATATAGGATTCTTAAATCTTGATGTTCGGGTCTTTGGCGAGTTCCCTCTCCGCCATCTCGACACTCAACGGCTCGTGCGGGTCGAACAACATGCCGGTGCAGATGCAGTAACGTCTGCCTGTGCGTTGCAGCACGTCGTAGTTGATGCAGCCCTGGCATCCCTTCCAGAATGTGTCGTCGTCCGTGAGGTCGGCGAATGTCACAGGGAGGTATCCTAATTGGGTGTTGAGTTTCATCACGGCGGCGCCTGACGTTAGGCTGAAGATTTTCGCTTCCGGCCATCTTTTGCGCGCCAACGTGAAGGTGTGGTGCTTGATGCGGCGTGCCAAGCCTCTACCGCGGAATTTCTCCGGAACGATGAGTCCGGAAGTGGTGACGTATTTCTTATCCTCCCACGTCTCGATGTAACTGAATCCAGCGAATTCATCTCCACAAAGTGCGATGATCGCTTTCCCCTCACGCATTTTTTGCTTCACGTATTCGGGGTCGCGCTTCGCGATTCCAGTCCCACGTACTTTGGCTGCCTTCTCAATTGTGTCCAATATCGTGTCAACGTAGCCTATATGCCTTTCGTCGGCAACCATGATTTCAATTTCCTGATCCATTTCCTCTTTCTGAAATACGGTTTTATTTTATTGAAGGGATGATCTGAGATAGAGACTCCGTCACCTCCTTCGTTGTTTTTCCTTCTTTCGTCACAGCGATGATGGTGTCTTCACCCGCCACTGTGCCTATTATCACATCTTTTGCCTTGTCGTCGATCTCATAAGCCATGCTGCTGGCGTAGCCTGGCCTTGTGTGCAGCACCGCGATGTTGCCGGAGAACTCGATCGACAGGAATGCGTTGCCCATTGGGAAGTCGTTCCCGATGTTTCGGCTCTCTTCCTGTATGCTCCTTGGCGGAAGCTGATAGAGATATTCTCCCTTCGAGTTGGTCGTCTTCGACACCTTCAGTTGCTTCAAGTCGCGCGAGAGGGTCGCCTGTGTCAGTTCAAACCCTTGTGCGGACAATCGCTGAAGCAACTCCTCCTGACTTCCCACTACCGTGGTGGAGATGATCTCTTGTATGGCGGCGAACCTTTTTACCTTGTTTTTCACTGTCTTATTGCTTTAATTTCTACCTGTGCCCGGATAATTATCGGAATAATTATCCGTTTGCGCTGCAAAATTATGCAAATAATGTGAATCGCAACTCTTTTCGTGCATAAAAATCGGCTGTTTTGTTAAAAATATGCAACAGACCGTATCTTTATACCGTATATATCCATTCTTTCTTAAGGTACGGGGTCGTAGCCGCTGCCGCCCCATGGGTTGCACCTCAATATTCTTTTTATAGCTAACCAAGACCCTTTGAAGACCCCATGCTTCTTCACGGCTTGGATCGCATATTCCGAGCATGTTGGCGTAAACCGGCAACATGGAGGGAAAAGGGGGGAGATGCATCTCCGATAGAAGTAGACGGGGAGCAGGACCATCGTCCTGACGGCCCTTTTAAGAGCGCTCGGCTCCTTGCCTCCTTTGCTCGGGGTTTGCTCCATCTTTCCCTTGGATAATCTGCTCTAACACTTTCCTCATGCGTTTCTCCACGAATGACTGTGGCTCTATTTTGTCGCCGCTGTACGTGATGGCGATTTGCATCGTCGTTCCCGCCTGCTCCATCGTTTCGCACAACGCATGTTTGTTTTTGCGGTATGCTTCCCGCATCAGCCTTTTTAGCCTGTTCCTGTCCACCGCGTGCTTGAACCTACGTTTGGGTGCGTTGACGAGGCAACGGACCGGTACGGACTCTTGGGGCACTTCCTTGTACTGCGTGCGGAACGGATATAGGAAAAAACATTCACCTGTCTTGTACAGCTCGTCGATGGCTGTCTTCCCGCAGAGGTGTTCCTCCTTTCCGAATGTGTTCCGTCGTTCCATCGCTATCGTGTCCCTTATCGTGAAAAAAAGTCCAGACGCATGTCCGGACTTCCCTCTATTTCTTCTTGTTGCACTCCTTCAAGAATAAATCCAATGCGGCCGGCATGGAAGGCGCGTCGGGTGTGGGAGCCTCCACATTGACGGTCAATCCGGCGTCTTTGGCTGCTTTTACGGCTGTCGCTCCCAAACATCCAATATAGGTGTCGCCTTGCTCGAAGTTAGGGAAATTCTTGAATAGTGACGTGATTCCTGATGGACTGAAGAATACGAGCATGTCGTAGTTGAAGTCAGGATCGTTGGTGAAGTCCGTGCTGACGGTCTTGTACATCACGCCTTTCGTGAAGTTGGCTCCAATCTCCTCCATCATCGCTAAAATATCGTCTTTATGGTCCTCCGATACGGATTTGTTCGCGTCGTACACGTCTGCGACGGAGACGAGGAACTTCTCGTCCAAATGCTTCGCCACGACTGGAATCAAATCCTCTAATTTGTTGGATGTGCCAAAAAATACCTTTCTTTTGCGATATTGAATGTATTTCTGGAGATAAAGGGCGATGGCTTCGGAGACGCAGAAATACTTCATTGTCTCCGGCACGTTCACCCTCATTTCAGTGCAGAGCCTGAAAAAGTGGTCGATGGCTGCCTTTGCCGTGAATACAATCGCGGTATAGTCTAAGATCGCGATCTTTTGCTGACGGAATTCCTTCGCCAACACTGGCTCTACTTTAATGAATGGTTTGAAGTCGATTTTCACCCCATATTTTGTTTCCAGATCAAAATAGGGTGACTTTTCGGTCGCCGGTTTGGGTTGTGAAACCAAGATACGTTTAATTCTTGCCATTTTTCTCCTTATATTTTTTAAGTTATCTCACCCAATACATTAACCCTTGTATGAGGACAATGGTGGGTAAAATTTCTAGCGTGCAAAGGTACAAAATCAAATAGAAAATAGAGGTTAATCCGGTAAAAAAAATCGAAACAATCTTGTAGATGTAGAGTAATACGGCTGCGACACAGAGTCCGCAGCCTATCATCAGCGCGTATGTCGCCATGGTGTGGTTCGTGAAGGAGACCAGTACGACGAAGGGGAACAGGGCCATGCAGAGGGCGAAGCAGATGGTCGCATAGGAGTGCCGTACGACCCTGAACGTGTTTTTGTCGTAGAAGATGCTGCAGATGTATTGGATGATCAGCAGTTTGAATGCCACGTACCCGATGAAGAGCAGGAGGATGACGCCGAGGTCGTGTAATATGTGCTGGCACGGATAGTGGAACAGGTCCACTCGCACGAATTGGCAGAACAGCGTTATCGTCGAGAAGGATAGAGTGGTCATCGCCAGCTTGAACCCGAACTCGTCCGTTATCCTGTCGGAGAACACGTTGCTGCGGTTTTTCGGGTAGAAGAATTCCCTTGTCGCCTGTATGATGTAGGAGAACCGGGAGGAGAGCACCATCCCGAATCCGCAGAAGAGTATGAGCATGAGTGGCACGAACCATACCTCTTGCTGGATGGTGGAGGGGAGCTCCTTGCCTGGTAGACTGGGTACCTCGCTTAGGAATCTCCTGTCTCTCGCGGGTTGCGCCTCGGCAACCTTCTTTTGTATCTCCTGCTGAACTTCCTCGAATGAGGGGAAGTGCTCCGTGGATGTCTCTTCCTGGATCTTGTCGATTTCCTTTTCTTCTATCTCTTCCAGCTCTTTCTTTGATAACCATACAAAGGGAAGCGCATCTTTTTGTGGTGCGCCTCCCTCTATGGTGTCTTGCAAAAACTGAAGAAGTGGATCCATCTTTACCTCTCTTCGAATAGAATGTCATCCGTTCCTGCGCGGAACGTTGGTGTTCGTTAAAAATTTGCCCGGATGTTTTCCGCTATCTTCTCCATCTCGGATGGGTCTAATTGCTGTTTCTGGGCGAAGTTCAGGTCCTTCTCCTGCGAGATCGGGATGAGGTGGACGTGCGTGTGGGGCACTTCCAAACCTACGACCGCCACGGAGATCCTTTTGCATGGAACGGCTTTCTCGATGGCTTTCGCCACTTTCTTCGAGAATAGCATCAGCCCCGCTAACGTTTGGTCGTCGAGGTGGAAAATATAATCGTCCTCAATCTTCGGAACAACCAATGTGTGACCCTTCTGTACTGGGTTGATGTCCAGAAATGCGAAGTAGTTCTCGTCCTCCGCGATCTTATAGCATGGGATCTCTCCCTTGATGATTTTCGTGAATATTGTTGCCATCTTTTTCTCCTATTTTAGAAAGAAATGCTTACCACCTCGAAAGGTATCTTGCCCGCAGGTACGTTCACTTCCACCACGTCGCCCACCTTTTTGCCGAGGAGCGCTTGCGCGATCGGTGTGTTGACGGCCAATTTCCCCTCTTTGAGGTTCGCCTCGTGTTCCGACACCAGCGTATATGTCATGGTGGCCCCGTTCTTCTTGTTCTTGATCTGAACCTTGTTCAACAGTTGGACAACATCGGTGTTGAGCCTGGAAGCGTCGATGATTTTCGCATTGAGTATCTTCTCCTTGAGTAACGAAATCTTGGACTCCAAAAGCCCTTGTGCCTCTTTCGCCGCATCATATTCCGCGTTCTCGGATAGGTCGCCCTTGTCGCGGGCTTCCGCTATTTGTTTCGAGATGTTCGGACGTTCCACAGTTTCCATGTGCTTTAACTCCTCCATCATCTTGTTGTACCCTTCTTCGGTAACATAAGAAACAGCCATGATATACTATTTAAAGGTTTGTATTTGTGTTATTTACTATCGTCTGCTTTTCGGCACGGCATAACAAAAAGAATCCCGACTTTCATCGGAACTCCTTGGGTATTGTCGCACGTGTCTTTTCTGACATAGCAAAGGTAGTTTATCTTTTTTACTTTTCCAAATTAATTGGTTCTTTGCGGAAAAAACTTCATTTATTAGTTTCGCGTACGGATGGAGGAGCGTGTCATGTTCGAAAAAGTGTCATTGTTTTATGATCGTTTGATGGCGACGTGGAATTCTGTCTTGAAGTTGGGCCTGAAATTGCCTTTCTCCAAGGTGGATAGGGCGCGTTACCTGCGCCGTTCTTTCGCCCATAGGGTGGCGGACGAGGAACAGATGCGTGCCGTCTTGGCGGACAAGCCTTCTTCTGTTTTCCCGAATGGCATCGTGGAGAAGATGGCGGACCGGGAGATCCGTTGGCATGCTTTCTGGGTGTCTTTTGTCTCCGTGCTCTGCGCCCTTCCTCCGGACGGTTGGCTGATGTGGGTCTTGATCTTGGTGGATTTCGTGCAGTTTCAGGTCTTCGTCTTTGTCACGCTTCAGAAGTTGCTCTATCTCTACGGCTGTAAGGACCTGCATGGAAAGGACAACTTGGAGGAGGAGCGTTCGATGGATATGATGATGCTGCTGGTCTCGGTGGTGATGATCGGAAAGAGCCAGGTGATGCGTTTGGCGAAGTCTGCCTTTGGCTTGGCCGTCAAACAGGTGATCCAGCGTTTCGCTGTCCGTCTCATGACCAGACTTGTGGTGCTGAATTTCCTGCGCCAGCTGGCCAAGTGGTTCGGTATTGTGTTGACGAAGGATATGGTCGTCTCCGGGCTCTCTATGCTCGTGCCGTTGATTTGCGCCTTGGTGTCCGGGTTGATTACCCTATGGCTCTTCATGCCGATGATGAAAAGACTGCACCGCCATCTCCGGGAGTTGTCCAATGAGGGCAAGGACCCTGTGGAGGCGACGATGCGGGAGTGCTTGTCCGAACGTTAGAAGGTGAGGACGATCTGATTCTTTTTCACGAGGTTATATAGGTCTTCGATACAGGTTACCTTGCAGATTTTCGACCCCTCTTTCTTGCGGCTCTGCAGGCATGTCTTGCAGCCCATGATGACCCCGCCTTGGTCGATGAAGTTGTCCACCTGACTCTTGATGTTCTCGTCCTTCTCCATCATCTCCTCCACCTCGACGCCCTTGCCGAGGAGGAATATCTCCACTTGGTTGTCCCATTCCTGTGCGTAGTTGGCGAAGCGGAAGGCGTTGAAGACGGTCTCCGTGTCGTTGGAATACATGACGATGCCTATGCTCTTAGGCTCTTGCGGGTCGTTGTACTTGATGTCCTTTTTTAGCGCT
Source organism: Bacteroidales bacterium UBA1181 (assembly GCA_002310215.1). Lineage (GTDB taxonomy): Bacteria > Bacteroidota > Bacteroidia > Bacteroidales > Paludibacteraceae > UBA1181. The sequence goes on along the minus strand of DBYR01000036.1, from coordinate 2,145 downwards.
TGGGCAGAGAGGCTCATGATCCCTGCGAGGAAGAATGCGGTCAGTATAAGAATTTTCTTCATGATTTAAAACGATTTTGTTCTGTATTCTATTGGCGAGACGCCCACGTATTTGCGGAAATAGCGGCAGAAGAACGACGGGTTCTGGAAGTTCAGTTCGTTGGATATCTGCTTGATGGTCATGTTGGTGTTCTTCAGCAAGACCTTCGACTCTTGGATGAGGAATCCTTGGATGGTCTCGCTCGGCGTCTTGTTGACCGCCTGCTTCACGGCCATCGAAAGGTATTTCGGGGAGATGCACAGCTTGTCGGCATAGAAGGCGACGGAGTGCTCCACCTTGAAGTTTTGGCTGGCGAGTTGGAAGAAGTTCTGGAAGATCTGCATCTCCCTTGTCATGTATGATTTGGGCGAATCCTCCTTGATGCATGCGTTGCAGAGTTCGTGCAGGAAGGATACGATCTGCAGTTTGATGATTTCCCTTCGGTACCGGTTGCTCGTGTCGTTGCAGCAGTCTGAGAGTTTTTTGATGTAGGAGAGTATCATCTGCCCCTCCTCTTCGGTAACCTTGTGGTTGACGGTGCGGATCATGGCGTCGAGGGAGTTCCAGATGGCGGAACATAGGGATATCACGTCTTTTCCGTATTTCTGGGAGAAGACAAGGAAGGTCGCCTTGGGCGATTCTAATTCGTTTATGTTCAGCACACATTCTGGCGAGAGCAACATGACGTTGTTGGCGGACACATCGTAATTGATGGTGTTGATGGATATCTGCGCCTTCCCTGAGATGCAGAAGGCTATCACGAAGTTCTTCATGCGCACCGGATAGGATGGCTTGGGTATTTGGTATATGTCGTTGTTGTTCACTACCATGACCTCCTCGTCCAAGAAGGATAGGGTGGGTATCTTTTTGAAATCTTGGATGGTAATTATGTTCAATTTTTCTTGCTTCATTGCCAATTTATCCTAGATGTGGCGCAAATATAGTCATATTTTTCTCTTTTGAGGTTCAGAAGTTGAAGTTTGTGTCATAAACAATGAATATTGTGTCTTTGTTTTTTCATGTATAAGAGGGAAATTTGCATCGTAAATATTGAAGTCTAATTAAACAAAAGATAGGTAATGGATAAGAACGAATTAATTGAAAAAGTGAATAGGGTTTTGTCCGACGAGTTTGAAGTCGAGGTTTCGGAGATTTCCGCAGACAAAAACATCAAGGAGACTTTGAACTTGGATAGTTTGAGTTTGGTGGATTTGGTGGCTCTGATTGAGGAGGAGTTCAGTGTGAAGATTCAGGGCTCGGAGATGTCATCTATCCAAACATTCGGAAACTTGTATGATTATCTTGAAAAGAAAATTTAAAGTATAAATCTAAAGCATGACGAATTGTTTATGCAAGGTGCCGGTGATGTCGCCGGCACCTTTTTTGTTGTGTCTGGTGCTCCCTGTCCTTCTCCAAACAGGGTGTTGATTGAAAAATGGGAGAATCGCATCCTACTTGTGGTTCGCAGTCTTATACGATTTAAATGTCCGTACTAATTTATTCCCTTTGTAAATGGCAGTGATATAGATATTATCCTTGAAGTCGAGATCCGAATACTCCTCGCCCGTTAAGGAAAAGAATCTCTTTTCATATTGGTCTTCTTCTGAATGGATCATATTCAATGATGTCTCATTCTTGTAATAACCTGTTCTATTCGTCTGTATAGGTGTTTCTCCCCTTCCTGTGTCATGGTAGATATAAAAATCAATATTTTTTATCGATTCATATGGGTTTTTTTCACTTGGTTTGAATTTAAACGTTACAAAAGTGGAATATAATAATTTTTGTTCCGTAACGTGGAGTTCTGATAATTCATTATAGATATAGCTCGTGTACATCGTTCCTGTCGCCACCATATATATATGATCATACACTTTCAAATCTGCGGAAGTATAAAAGGTGACAATCGCAGAGTCTTGGTTTTCTGACAAAAACATGTTCGCACCCCAAATAGAATCCGTACGTTCTACCGGTATATCTTGTCCCCAGCATATATTGGTACTAAGGAGCATAATACTCATGATGGTTATCAGTTTTTTCGCTATTTTCATATCTGTATAATTTTAATGAAACATCAAATGAATTATTGAGCGCACAAGGGAATGT